>CAVTPG010000005.1:0-133234 GCA_963736595.1 uncultured Alphaproteobacteria bacterium | reverse complement strand
TGACTTCATCAATATGTTTGCCAAGCTGATCGCGACGTTCCCGATCCTGCCGGTATTTGCGCCCGATGCGCCGTTGCAATTGCTCCACGTCGATGACGCGGCGGAGGCGGTGGCCGTGGCGCTGGAACATCCGGCTAAGCACGGCGGCAAAATCTACGAGATCGCCGGTCCCGATACGCTGACCATGATGCAGATCAACGAGAAGATCGCCTTTGCTCAGCGGCGCAAGCGCACTTTCCTGCCAATGCCCGATCCCGCGTCCGGCTTCTTCGCGATGTTGCCTGGCACACCGATGAGCACCGATCAGTGGTTGATGCTGAAAGATGGCGATGTCGCAAGCGGCAAGCATCCCGGCATGAAAGAGCTTGGTATTGCGCCAAAACCGCTATCGCTGTTCCTCGACAAATGGATGACGCGCTTTCGCAAACATGGCCGCTTTGCCGACAAGAGCAGTCCGGCGATCTGATTTTTTCCGCGCGCATTTACTAAAACACCCAACAAAACCAGCATTCCATCCGGGAGATTATGTCCATGAAAACCGCCATCACCGAAATGTTCGGCATCCAGCATCCCATCATTCAGGGCGGGATGCATTATGTCGGTTTTGCCGAGATGGCGGCGGCTGTTTCCAATGCGGGCGGGCTGGGGATCATCACCGGGCTGACGCAGAAAACACCGGAAGATCTGGCGAATGAAATCGCGAAGTGCCGGGACATGACCGACAAGCCGTTTGGGGTGAATGTCACGTTCCTGCCGACGGTCAATGCGCCCGACTATCCCGCGATCATCAAGGCGATCATCGAGGGCGGGGTGAAGGTCGTGGAGACGGCGGGCAACAATCCAGCGCAGGTGCTGCCTTACCTGAAAGATGCGGGGATCAAGGTAATCCACAAATGCACCAGCGTGCGGCATTCGCTAAAAGCGCAGAGTATCGGGTGCGACGCGGTGTCGGTCGATGGGTTTGAATGCGGAGGGCATCCGGGCGAAGACGACATTCCCAACATGATCCTGCTACCGCGCGCTGCCGACGAGCTGGAAATTCCCTTCGTAGCCAGCGGCGGGATGGCCGACGGGCGCAGTCTGGTCGCGGCGTTGGCCATGGGCGCTGACGGCATGAATATGGGCACGCGCTTTATTGCGACGAAAGAAGCGCCGGTACACGAAAACGTGAAAGCGGCGATCGTGGCAGCAAGCGAGCTGGACACCCGGTTGGTCATGCGGCCCCTGCGCAATACCGAACGGGTAATGACCAACGATGCGGTCGAGGAATTGCTCAGGATCGAGCAGGAAAAAGGTAGCGACTTGAAATTCGAGGACGTGATCGAGCAAGTTGCGGGTGTCTATCCGCGGATCATGATGGAAGGCGAGATGGATGCAGGCGCCTGGAGCTGCGGCATGGTGGCCGGCCTCATCAGTGACATTCCGACTTGTCAGGAATTGATCGACCGGATCATGGCCGAGGCCGATGCGATCATTTCCGAGCGGCTTTCCGGTTTCCAACACGGGTCGAAAGCTGCCGCCTGATTTTGGTAAGGTATTTGGGTCGCTGTGTGATCGTTTAAAGCAACTCGACCTAGTCTCGGTGCGTTTAAGGACCGTTTCAGTGCCGTTGTGGAATTAACGCTTTGCAGGCGCGGAAAGTCCAGTAATTTGAAAGGATTATGATGTCCGAAAAGCCCTCCAACGGCCCGCTAACCGGCTTGCGGGTGATCGAGTTCGTCGGCATCGGACCCGGACCCCATTGCGCAATGCTGCTCGCCGATATGGGCGCAGAAGTCCTGCGGATCGAGCGGGAAGGGGCCAGCACTTTGAACCCGGTTGTGGAGCGTGCGAGACATCGCGTTGCGGTCGATATTCGCAGCGAGGAAGGCCGTGATTTTTGCCGGAAAACTGCGGAAAATGCCGATGTTGTGCTGGAAGGATTCCGGCCCGGCGTGATGGAGCGTCTGGGGCTTGGACCCGCTGATTTGTGCAGCCAAAACGAGCGCTTGATCTATGCCCGCATGACCGGCTGGGGACAGGAAGGCCCGCTGGCCAATACGGCGGGTCACGACATTAATTACATCGCGATTACCGGCGCGCTGGATGCGGTCGGAAAGCCCGGAGAACCGCCAATTCCACCGCAAAATCTGGTCGGCGATTTCGGAGGTGGCTCGCTATATTGCGCGCTGGGAATTCTGGCTGCGTTGTATGAGCGGGAGCGGTCGGGCAAAGGGCAAGTGATCGACGCGGCGATTGTCGATGGCGCGACCAGCCTGATGAGTTTCTTCTTTGGTGTCAGGCACTTGCCGCATTTATCGACGACGCGCGGTTCCGGTCTCCTAGGTGGCGCGGCGCATTTCTATCGCACCTATGAATGCGCCGATGGAAAGCACATTTCGCTGGGCGCGATCGAGCCGCAATTTTATAGCGAACTGCTTGAGAAACTTGGCGAAAAAGATGCTTTGTCAGACGGGCAGATGAATCCTGCAAACTGGGACAATTACGCTGTGAAACTGGCGGAATTGTTCAAGACGAAGCCGGCGGCGGAGTGGACTGAATTGCTGGAGGGGACCGATGCCTGTTTTGCGCCGGTTCTGCCGGTGGATGAAGCGCGCGATCACCCGCATTTGCAAGCCCGCGATGCTTATGTCGAACGCGATGGCGTTTGGCATACTGCACCCGCTCCGCGCTTTTCCCGTACGCCCGGTACGATCCGCGACAGCGCGCAGGATGGCCAAGAATTGGCGGAAAAGTGGGCCGCACGAGACAAGTGATTGCACCCTTCTGTTGCGGCTCCTACATCGCATAGCGAACAGGAGAAATCATGCGCGATTACACAAAATTCTACATCGACGGTGCTTTTGTCGAGCCATTGAGCGATGCCACGCTGGAGGTTGAAAATCCAGCGACTGAAGCGGCTTCCGGCACGATAGCCATGGGCAACGCGCAGGATGTTGATCGCGCCGTAGCCGCCGCCCGTAAGGCGTTCGAAACATGGCAATTTTCCACTCGCGAAGAACGCCTTGACCTGCTGCGCAACATCCAGTCGGAGTATGAAAAACGGCGCGAAGATCTGGCCAAAGCGGTGACCGAGGAAATGGGTGCGCCCACGTCGCTCGCCAGTGGATCGCACGTCAATCTGGGCGCAGGGCACCTCAAAACCGCCATTGAAATCCTTGAGAAGTTTACTTTCGAAGAGCAGGTCAACACGACGCTGCACGTTCATGAACCGATTGGTGTGTGCGGCCTCATCACCCCGTGGAACTGGCCGATCAATCAGATCGCGGTCAAGGTTTTTCCGGCCATCGCTGCGGGTTGCACGATGGTGCTGAAGCCATCGGAAATCGCCCCGTATTCCGCGCAAATTTTTACCGAGATAATGCACGCCGCCGGCACGCCAGCGGGCGTATTTAACCTTGTCTTTGGCGATGGTCCAACAGTCGGCGAAGCGATCTCCGGCCACGAAGACATCGACATGGTGTCCTTTACCGGATCGACCCGCGCTGGCATCGAAGTGGCGCGCAATGCGGCCGCGACTGTCAAACGCGTGGCGCAGGAACTGGGGGGCAAAAGCCCCAACATCATCCTCGACGATAGCGTATTTGCGCAAAGCGTCGCCAAGGGCACGACCAGCATGATGGGCAATTCGGGGCAGACCTGCACCGCGCCCAGCCGGATGTTGGTCCCACACGCCCGGATGGAGGAAGCCAAGGCTGCGGCCAAAGAAGCGGCCGAAAAGGTCGTGGTTGGCGATCCAAATGGCAATGCAACTATCGGCCCGGTCGTATCGAAACCGCAATGGGACAAGATCCAATCTCTCATCGAAAGCGGCGTGTCCGAAGGCGCCACTTTGGTCACCGGAGGCACTGGCAAACCTGAAGGCCTCGACACTGGACATTACGTGAAACCCACCGTCTTTGCCGATGTCACAAATGACATGGAGATAGCGCGCGAGGAAATCTTCGGGCCGGTCCTCGCGATCCTTGGCTACACCGATATGGATGACGCCATCGCCATCGCGAACGACACGGAATACGGGCTTGCCGGTCACGTCATGGGCGATGATCAGGACGAGGCGCGCAAGGTCGCCAAACGCATCCGTGCAGGCCGTGTTTCCATCAATGGCGGCTATGATTTTCACGCGGCATTCGGCGGTTACAAACACAGCGGAAATGGCCGCGAATGGGGCGAAGCAGGCTTCCACGAATTCCTCGAATTGAAATCGATACCCGGCTATTTCCCGGACGGAGAATAAACATGGCTGGCTTGTTTTTCGATCAATGGAGCGAGGGTCGGAAAATCGATCATGAAATTCGCCGGACTGTCACCGAGACCGACAATCTGCTGTTCACGACCATGACGCATAACCCGCAGCCGCTGCATCTGGATGTGGAGGCGGCCAAGGCCAGCGAATTCGGGCAAATTCTGGTCAATGGCACTTATACGTTTGCGCTGATGGTCGGGCTGACGGTGGGCGACACGACGCTTGGCACGCTGGTCGCAAATTTGGGCTATGATAAGCTGGTGATGCCCAAGCCGGTGTTCCTCGGCGATACGCTGCGCGCAACCAGCGAAGTTTTGTCGAAACGGGAAAGCAAATCGCGCCCTGATGCGGGAATCGTCACGTTTCTGCATGAAGCGATCAACCAGCGCGACGAGGTGGTGTGCCGCTGCGAACGTTCTGCTTTGTTAAATAAACAACCGTCGCTTTAAACGAAATTTTGCCTTGTTAACCATTGAGGCGTAAAGGTTTTTCTTCGCCCGCTTGTCTGGCGCGCAGGGAGACTGATCATGTCGAAAGAACCGAAAAGCGCGACCGAAACAGTCGAAGGCTTGGAAGAGCTGGCAGATGAAAAATCTGAAGTACGCATCGGTGATGTGCTGGACAAATTTGGCAAGCGCAGTTTCGGACCGTTCATGTTTATCCCGGCACTGCTGGAAGTAACGCCGCTGGGGGGCATACCCGGCGTGCCGACGGCTTTTGCCGTGCTGATCGCCTTTATCGCCGTACAATTGCTGATCGGCGGCGATCATGTCTGGATACCCGATTTCATCGAACAGCGCGCGATCAAATCCGATAGCCTGATGAAAGGCGCGGAAAAGCTGGAGGGCGTGGCGGCCAAGCTGGACAAATTGTTCAAAGGCCGGATGCAGCAATTTACCGGACCGATGTGGCAACGGATTGCTGCGATTGCGATCATTCTGTTGTGTATTACCGTGCCGCCGCTGGAGTTTATTCCCTTTGCCAGCTCCGCCCCGATGCTGACGATTGCGGCGTTTGCGCTGGCTCTGACGGTGAAGGATGGCTTGCTGATGCTGGTCGCGACAATCCTGTCGATCGCGGCTTTGGTGGGCGGCACCTATATGTATTACAACTCGGACGGATCGCTGCTGCCGTTTTGATTTTCGTCAGTGCCGCTCGATGGATCGGCTTGCAAGGGCAAGCCGCCGACTGCCTGCCATAACAATACGCGCGCGCGGCGAGCACTGCCCAGCGCGATGGCGGCTCTTGCGGCGCTGGCATCGGCGACACGGCGAGCCTCCAGCACTGTCAGAAAATCGGCCAATCCGGCGCGATAGCGTGTGTCGGCCAACCGCGCTGCGCGTTGTGCGCTGTCGCGTTCAGCAACGATTGCGGCGTATTCGGCATCGGCAGCGGCGATCAGACCATAAGCGGCTTCCGTGTCGCCCAATCCGGTAAACACAGCCTGCCTGTAAGCGGCGAAAGCGGCGCGCTTTTCGGCTGCGGCAAGATTGATTTCCGCTTCGATGCGGCCAAAGTCGAGGAGGGGGGCGGCAAGCCCCGCAGCAAGCGATCCGACAATGCTGTCTTCATCAAACAAATCGCCGGGCGAGAATGCCAGCAAGCCGATTACCGCATTAAGGTTGAACTGCGGAAAGCGCGAGCGGGCAGCGGCGGCGAGCTCGGCATCCTGCGCGGCTAAATTGGCAGCAGCGCGCAGCACATCCGGGCGGTTGGTCAGCAATAACGAGGGTAGCATCGCTGGCGGTTCGCGTAATTCCAGCGCGGTTTCTGCGGTATCAAGCGCCTCGCGAACTTCGCTTGCCGGCAGAGCCGTCAGCGTCACGATCCGCCCAATCAGGCGCGCGCGTTCGCTGGCCAATGCGGCCAGACGGCTGCGGGAAGCAGCTGCGGTTGTCTCGGCGCGCACGCGATCGAAACCGGGCGCAAGCCCTGCTTCCTCGCGCACCCCGGCCAGCCGTGCCAGATCGAGCGCGGCCTCCAAGTCTTCCTGCAATGCCAGCTCGCGCGCGGTCAGGCTGCGCCAGTCGATTACACTCGCCGCCAGCTCTCCAAGCAATGCGATCCGAACGCCTGCTGCATTGGCAGTGGCGGCGTCGATCCGTGCCAGCGCCGCGCGTTCCTGTGCACGCAATCGGCCGAAAATGTCAGGATCCCATCGCGCAGTCAGATTGGCTGCGTAAGCAACTTGTTCGGTGTCGAAATTGATGCCGGAAGGCAGATCGTCCCCGAATTGTGCAGGGTTAGTGCGCGACCCGCTCACCGAGGCATCCGCGCCGATATTCGGTAGCCGCTCGGCCCCGGCACGCGCTGCTCCTGCACGGGCTGCATCGATCCGTGCCAGCGCTTCACCAAGCGTCGGAGAGGCAGTCAGCACCCGCTCGGACAAAAGCTGAAATGCAGCATCATCGACCGGCAAAAGCTGCGCCACATCTGCTGCGGTGTCAGCACTGCCCGCGTAAAAGAAGCTTTGCGGCAATTCGGGCGCAGGCGTTGCGATTTCTGGCGCCGGGCCTGCGACACAAGCGGAAAGGCTTACCGTCAGCGCGAGCAGAGATATGATGCGTTTCACGTTCAGTTTCCGCTCGTGCGCGCAGGAATGAACGCATCGACCTGCTGCCCGACGCGGAATCCGTCTTCGTCGAAGGGCAGGGCGTAAATGACTTGCATCACTCGCACATCGACCCGTTCGGCGGCGCTATTGGTGAGCGAGCGTTTCGGCACGACCAGAGGTTCCACGCGCACGAATTGCGCCTTGACCTGCCGCTCGGCGGCACCGCGTGGTGACACGGTTGCAGGGGCACCTTCATTGATGCGCGCGGCCTGCTCTTCATCGATGTCGATGCGGATATGCAGCGGGCGCGTCTCGCCCATTTGCAGGATCGGTTCACTGCCGGAACCTTGTGGCCCTCCGGCACTGACGAACTCGCCAACGCGCTTGTCGACCGACAGAATTTCGCCAGTTATCGGAGCGCGAACGGTAAGCCGCCCGATTTCCGTATTGACCGAATTGGCTCTCGCTTGTGCCGCCGCCAATCGCGCACGTGCCAGCGACAGGCGCTGTGTCGCGGCATTGGCTTCACCTTCGGCGCGAATGACCTCGGACTGGCTCACAGCAGCGGGATCGCTGACATTGCGGAACAGGCTGAGTTGCTGATTGGCGGTAGCCTGTCCGGTTTGCGCTTCGGCGATGGCTGCGCGTGCCTCGGCGATTTGCGCATTGGCTTCCGACAGGCTGGCGCGCGCCGCCCGGTCATCGACGGTGAAGAGCGGTTGTCCCCGTTGCACGAAGTCTCCGGGTCGCACGCGGAAATCGGTGATGAGGCCGGACAGGGCCGTGCCGACGGAAACGATCTCGCTTGAAGGTTCGACAATTCCCGCACCTGCCACACGCGGGTTGTCCGCCAGCACTCCCGTGGCACGCGGCGGTTCGCGATCCGGCTCCACCAACTCGCGATCGGGTAGGCCAGTGACGATGTAAATGACCGCCAGAATTAGACCGAGCACCGCCAGAACGGGCAGAATTTGCCGCGAAAAGCTAAGATTTTTCATTGATAAAGCCATGGCGTTTCTCGTCGCTTCCTAATGATCGTTTGGCATTTCGATGCCGTCATGGGTGATACGTCCGTCTTCCAGCACGAGGATGCGGTCGGCGAGGTCGAAAATGCGGTTGTCATGCGTCACGATCATGACCGAGCGGTCTTCGGACAGCGCGACTTCGCGCAGCAGATCCATCACGCGCCGGCCCGATTTCGCATCCAGCGCAGCCGTAGGCTCGTCGCACACCACCAGACGCGGGCGATGGACCAGCGCGCGCGCGATCGCGACCCGCTGCTGCTGACCTCCGGAAAGCTGGTTCGGCAATTTGTCCGCCTGATCCGCAATGTTCAGCTTATCCAGCATCTCGACCGCCTGATCCCGCGCTTCGCGTCGATCCATACCTTGCGCGATCAGCGGCACGGCGGCGTTATGCGCCGCATCGATGGCAGGGATGAGATTGTATTGCTGAAAGATAAAACCCATATTTTGCAGGCGGAACCGCACCAGATCGCTGTCCGGCAGGCTATAAATATCCGTGCCGAAAACCTCCACCTGCCCCTCGGTCGGAAACAGGATGCCGCACATGATCGAAATGAGCGTAGTCTTGCCCGATCCGGACTCTCCGACAAGATAGGTCAGTTCGCCTGATTTCACGTCCAGATCGATGCCGTGCAGCACGCGAATGGTCTGCTGACCGGCCTCGAAGTCACGCGCAATGTCGCGCACGGAAATGGCCGCGCCATTGGCGTTGTTTTCCGTGGCTTGCTGCATGGTTTTTGGGTCTGTGCTCACCGGAACACCGCCGCCGGTTCAGTTTTCATGACGCTACGCAAGGCCAGCCAGCCGGTCAGAATGATGATGATCAGGATCGACACGAACGAGATAACCGGGATTTGCCACGGAATGTAGAATCCCTTGAAAGTCGGATTGCTTGAAAAAGCGTAGATGAAACCGACTGTGCCAAGGACGCCCAGCCCATAGCCGACCATGCCGACCATTAGCGCCTGTGCCGCCACCATTTGTCCGATCTTGCCATTGGTGAGGCCGATGGCCTTTAAGGCTCCGAACTGCTTGATGTTGTCGCGGATAAACAGGCTGAACGTCAGGCCGACAATGGCGATGCCAACGATAAAGCCCAGCGCCACAGTGATCCCGAAGTTCAAGGGAATACCCGTATTCTCGATTATGAAATCTACCCCGTCCTGCGCAAATTCGTCGCGGGTGCGGGCGCGCAGTCCGGTTTGTTCGGTAATGCGCTGCGTTAGTTCTTCAGGTGCCATCCCATCCCTTGCGCCGACCAGCACAAAGCTCAATCGGTTGCGAGTGCCGGGGACATAGCGCAGCGCTTGACTGTATTTGGTGTAGAGCGTCACCTGGCTGGTAAAGCTGGGGACCGCGTCCGCTATGCCGCGAATGACCGCCCGTTGATCGTTCAATTCAAGCCGCTCACCGATCGGGCTGGCCTCACCAAACATCCGCGTCGTGCCGACATCGTCGATGATGACGGCATCGGGTTTGGAGAGGACGTCCGTGGAGCCCTCGATCATGTTTTTGGGCAAACCGATCAGCGTCGCATCGTCCACTCCGATGACGCTGACGCCTTCCAGATCGCCTTCTTTCGTGCGGACCGAAGCCGAAGCGCGCAAATGCGGCACGGCCCATTCCACGCCTGCCACACCGCGCACTTTATCCAAAGCGGTGGAGGGCATGGCGAAATTCACATCTGTGGTGCGGCTGACCGAATCCATGACCCAGACATCCGCCGTTGGTACGTTGTAAACGCCGCTGGCCCCGCGCTCGATCAAATTGACGAAGATGACCAGTTGTTGCGTAATCAGGAGTGTGGAAAAGGCGATGCCGAACAGCAACCCGTAAAATTTCTGCTTGTCGCCGGTCAGCATCCGGATGGCGATCCAGATCACAGGAACTTCACTTTTGATACGGGGTTGCGAATCATCGACCCAAGTCCCATTACTGAACGATAGCGTTCAACTGAACGGAGGCGTTCACTTTGTCAAGCGACCAATTATTGGATGATACGGCGGGAAATACGACCACCGGCAAGCGCGATCTGATTATCGATGCGGCCAGCCGGGCTTTTTTCGAGCATGGCTATGCCGGTGCATCGATCGAACAGATTGCTGCCGCTGCCAATGTCTCCAAAGTCACGATTTACAGCCACTTCGGCGGCAAAAGTGCGCTGTTGTCGGCGGCGGTGGAACATGAATGCGAGCAGATGCGCGGTTATCTGTCGCTAGAACCCTTGGAGCAAGGAAGTTTGCGTGATCGCCTGATGGCGCTGGGCGAAGCGATGGTCGCCTTTCTCTCCCGCCCGAAAATGATCCAGTTCGAGCGGCGCATCGCTGCCGAAACCGAGCGTGACCCGGAAATCGGGCGCGCATTCCTGGAATCGGGACCGCGGCGGATGATGGCGGGACTAACGGCATTGCTGGAATCCTTCGTCGAAAGCGGCGAGTTAACCATTTCCGAGCCTGCTTTGGCCGCCGAACAATTCGTTTCGATGTGCAAGGGATTTGGCGATCTTGAGCGGCGTTTCGGCGTCAAAACTGCCCCTGAACTCGACCGTGCGCGCATCGAAGGAGCCGTCGCTGTGTTCCTCGCCGCATACGGTAACCGTAAAAATTGATGAAAAAGCCACACGTTCGGAAACTTGTCATTCACCATCGCTGGCTTACATATGGTGACGGAAAAGGAATCATAGAACGATGAGCGACGAACGCGATCCTAACGAGCCGGGCAGCGAAGGCCCAAATCCCTGGATAAAAAGCCTGATGATCTGGGGTGGGATATTTCTCGGCCTGCTGATCGTCGTGACGTTGTTTGGCAACGATTCGCAGCCTGCGGGCGAGCAATTGGGCTATTCCGACTTCCGCGAGAAAGTGGCCGAAGGCTCGGTCGAAAGCGTACAGATTGCGCCTGATCGCATTTACGGCAAGCTGAAGAATGAAGAGCTGTTTTCGACTGTGCCGGTGGCGACCGACACCGATCTGACGAAATTGCTTGATGAGAATGGCGTGAGCTATTCTGGGCAAGCGCCTGACGAACCTAATGTGCTGCTGTATATTCTGCTGCAATCGCTGCCGTTTATTCTGATCCTTGGGATCGCGTTTTTTGCGCTGCGCCAGATGCAAAAAGGCGGCGGAGCAGGCGGTGCTATGGGCTTCGGCAAATCCAAAGCCAAGATGCTGACGGAAAAGCAAGGCAAAGTAACCTTTGCCGATGTGGCCGGTATCGACGAAGCGCGCGAAGAGCTGGAAGAAATCGTCGAATTTTTGAAAGATCCGCAACGCTTTTCCAAGCTTGGTGGCTCGATCCCGAAAGGCGCGCTGCTGGTCGGTTCGCCGGGTACAGGTAAAACACTGCTTGCTCGGGCCATTGCAGGCGAAGCCGGGGTGCCGTTTTTCACGATTTCCGGCTCGGACTTCGTCGAGATGTTCGTGGGCGTCGGCGCCAGCCGCGTCCGCGATATGTTCGAACAGGCTAAAAAGAACGCGCCATGCATTCTCTTCATCGACGAAATCGATGCCGTAGGCCGAAGCCGTGGCCATGGTCTCGGCAATTCGAATGACGAGCGCGAGCAGACGCTGAACCAGCTTTTGGTCGAGATGGATGGCTTCGAGGCAAATGAGGGCATTATCATCATCGCCGCGACGAACCGACCCGATGTGCTTGACCCTGCGCTATTGCGTCCGGGCCGCTTCGACCGTCAGGTCGTGGTGCCGGTTCCAGACATCGAAGGACGCGAGAAAATCCTTGCCGTGCACATGAAGAAAGTGCCGCTGGCGCCTGACGTTAATCCTCGCACGATTGCGCGGGGAACGCCCGGGTTCTCCGGTGCCGATCTGGCGAACCTTGTCAATGAAGCCGCGTTGTTGGCTGCGCGCCGCAACAAGCGTCTGGTCGCGATGCAGGAATTTGAAGACGCCAAGGACAAGGTCATGATGGGCGCAGAACGTCGCTCTATGGTCATGACCGACGAAGAGAAGAAAATGACCGCCTATCATGAGGCTGGCCATGCCATTGTCGCGGTTCATGAAAAAGCGTCCGATCCGATCCACAAGGCAACAATCATTCCGCGTGGCCGTGCGCTGGGCATGGTGATGCGTCTGCCGGAGCGGGACAATTACTCCTACCACCGCGACAAAATGCACGCGAACCTGTCCGTTTCGATGGGCGGGCGCGTGGCAGAGGAGATTGTATTCGGATACGATAAAGTGTCATCCGGTGCCTCTTCTGACATTCAGTATGCGACCGATCTGGCGCGAAACATGGTCACCAAATGGGGTATGTCGGATAAGCTTGGCCCGCTGCAATATGAGGCAAGCCAGGAAGGCTATCTCGGCATGGGCCAGACGCAACGCACGATGGGCGGTTCGGAAACGAACAAGCTGATCGACGCCGAAATCCGCGATCTGGTCGAAGGGGCGCATAAGCGCGCGACCGAGCTGCTGAACAAGTACGAGGACCAATTGCAGCTATTGGCGCAAGCCTTGCTGGAATACGAAACGCTGACCGGACAGGAAATCGCGGATCTGATCGAGCATGGTAAAATCGATCGACCTGATGAGCCACGCGGCCCGATTACCGTGAAGCCAGCGCAGGGTTCGACCGTGCCGAAAGCGGGCAAAAAATTCGGCGGCGCAGGTGATGCGGCTCCGGCCTGATTGTCTAATAAGCTGAAATGAACGACAATTAGGGCGTGTTCTTATGTAAGGATGCGCTCTTTTTGTGTCCGCCATATATGGTCCGAAAGCGCGGCAAGGAACTGATCGGCCTAAAATGCGCCCAGCGTCAGCAAAATTTGCACGAACAGCGCCAGCACGATCGGTATCGCAAACGCGAGCAGGACGAACAGTCGCCAGATCGTGGAGAAGCGCGACAATCCATAAGCGCCGCGCAACTGTTTGTAGAGGTGGACCGGCGCAATGATAAGCGCGGCAACGATCGGCACGGCCACATGAGTGCCAGCCACTCCGACCGTTGAAAGCACGATGAACAGCAGCGACATGAATGCCAGTGAATAGGTAACGAAAATTGCGTGATCATAGGCTTTGAACTGGCGCTTCCATGCAAAAAGCAACCAGACGAATGGCAATGATAGCGGGATCAGCAGCCAAGAAAATTTGTAGCTATTGGCTTGCATTTTATAGACCATCAGGCTCGGGTTATTTTTCCACTTGTCCAGGCCCTTATCGATCCAGCCAATTCCGCTAATCTGTTTGATGCCATCGATGCTTGCGGGAGCGGCATCATCTTCGATCTGAACGATTTCTGGGTTACTCGTGGCCGCTTTTGTTTCGTCAACCGTTGCTTGGTCGGAAGTCGATGTGCCCGTCTGCTCCGAGCCTTCCGCGACCTCGTCGGCCAAACCACCGATAATGGCGCGCGCGCGACCAAGGCTATTCAGGCTGGTCGAAACCCGGATGTGTTCCTCTGTGCCCGGTTCAAGTTGCGCCAGTTCTTCTACCAGCAGTTTCTGCTCGTTAGCTGTATCTTCCAAAATCGTAGTGGCGAATTTCGATCGGTCTTCTTCAGAGACGCTGATGGACGACTCCAAATCTGTCGGTGGCGAAATTCCAAGCATTTGAAACACGGCAAACATGGCAAAAACCGAAAACAGAAACAGCGCCATCGGCGATACATAACGAGCCCGTTCTCCGGCAATATAGCGTGCGGTCAGCTGGCCGGGTTTAATGGCCAGCATCGGCAATGTTTTCCAGATTTTGCCTTCGAAATGCAGCGCGCCATGCAGCAGATCATGGAAAAACGCGCCGATGGTGCGATGCAAATGTCGCTTCTGCCCGCAAGCGTGGCAATGCGCGCCGATCAACGCCGTGTCGCAATTAAGGCAGGCTTGCTCGTGGAAGTGGCCTTTGTCGGTAAGCGCAGCCACGCCATCCCGCGCACCTTCTTTCTCGATCGCTCGCGCGATCAACGTGCCTTCGCTGACCGTTCCGATGGCTTCGCCGATATCGCTCATTTGAATAACCCCTCCGGTGGCGACATACCGCATAGTGACCCGCTTGGTCGAGAGGGGTGAATTTCTGGAACATTCGCAGAACATAGTTGTTGGATAAGGCAAAAGGAGCTTTATTATGTCATCCACTACACCCAACGCACACCCGAAATCCGAGCCTGTTTCCAATGCCGAGAAAGACCCGGAAAACTGGACGACTGGCGATGAAAAAATGACCGGCGCACAGGCGAGCTATCTCAAAACATTGAGCGAAGAAGCCAGTCAGCCCGACGCTTATGATCCAAATTTGACCAAGGCCGAAGCATCGATGAAAATCGACGAATTGCAGGAGAAGACCGGGCGCGGCACCGACTAAGCCACACTATCCAGTCTATCGTTTTGCCAGCTTGCGCTCGACCGCCGTCCATAGCTGCGCCAAAGCGCGGGCGGTGGGCGTGCGCGGCGCAAAAGCACCAACCGGCTGACGTCGGACGGCGCTTTGCTCCATCACGCTGGCCATCGGAATGACCGGCCATCCCGGATTGGCCGCTTGCGCCTCACGGTGAAGATTGCGCCGCATATCGAGCATCGACAGAACTGGCAGGATGGGCGGATGATTTTTCCCCACGCTGCGCACTTCTTTCACCACCATGTCAAAGGCTCGCGATGACAAGGGCGAGGGTGGCAGCGGCACGATGATAATGTCCGAAGCGCGCATGACCTGCGCACTGATCTCGTTCAGAACAGGCGGACAATCAAGCAGGATGCGATCATAGTTTTTTGCCAGCGACTGCGTCAGCTTGCTCAGCCTTTTGCGTTTACCGATTTTGGCAAGCTGAGCGTCCAATGAGCGAATGCTTTCATCGGCGGGGAGGACGTGCAGATTTGCATATTGAGTCTTGCGGATGATTTTTTCCGGGTCGCGGCTGCGGGTAAAAATGCTATCAGCCTGTTCCTTGCGCTTCGGATCGAGGCCAAGCAGATAGGCTGCGCCGCTCGCAGCATCCAGATCCCACAACAAAGTCTGGCGGCAAGAGATGGTTGCTGAACACCATGCGAGATTGGCCGCGAGCGAGGTTTTCCCGACGCCGCCTTTCACGCTATAGACAGCCACAACGGCCATGTTTCCGGTGTCCTTTTTATCTCTTCCAAGCCTGCGATAGCGTCACACGATGCAATTGCGATAAAGAGCAAACTAACGCGCTGTAAAAACTAACGCGCATTGGCCCGAAAAAGAAAGGGCCACCCACAAGGGGCGGCCCATTCTGAAACAAATTCTCGGTCTGTCGTTAAGACAAGTGCTTAGCCGTCGTAATCCGCGCCGATCGATGTGGAGCGTGTGGGGGCGGATGCCGTAATCCGCAGCGCTTCGGCCGACTGGCTCAAAGAACCGATATCATCGGCTTCTTCCTCGTCATCAGGCAGGATCTTCTGCAAGCTGGTGATCAGGCTTTCCTGAAGCTCTTTCGGCTTCACAGTCTGCTCGGCGATTTCGCGCAGGGCGACGACCGGGTTTTTATCACGATCGCGCTCGATCGTCATTTCCGCACCGCCGGAAATTTCACGCGCCCGCTCGGCAGCCAACAGGACAAGGTCGAAACGGTTCGGGATCTTGTCTACGCAATCTTCAACGGTAACGCGCGCCATAAAGCACTCCGGGATAATCTGATATTGACAGGAAAGCGCGCTAATTAAGCCGGACGCGGGCGTGAGTCAAGGATTTGCAATGCTGACAAGGCTTGCCTAGCAAGCGCGACATGGCAGGTGAGACAGGCAATAATGACGCGTGCGCAACTGCGCAGTTCAGCGATGGACCGCCCTTTTCCGTCACCGCGCAGGGGCTTGACCTGACTTTCATTCCTGCGGGAAGGGACCGGCGCGATGCTCTGCTGAAACTGATCGGCGACGCGCGCCAGTCATTGAAGCTGTGCTTTTACATCTTTACCGAGGACGAGGTTAGCACGGCGGTGCGCGATGCCTTGGCCGATGCTGCTTCGCGCGGAGTAGCGGTCACCGTCATTCTCGACCGGTTCGGATCCGAAACCAGCGATGCGTTTCTTACAGCCATTGCGCGATGCCGGAGCCACGTGTCGCTATTTCAGCGAACGCCGCACGCATCGTTACCTCATTCGCAATCATCAAAAGCTCGTCATTGCGGACGATGAAAAAGCCATGTTTGGCGGGTTCAACATTCAGGATGATTATTTCGCGCCGCCTGCAGAAAACGGCTGGAATGATCTGGCGATTTTGCTGGCCGGAGACGCCGTTGAAGGGCTGATCGACTGGTTTGCCAAGCTGGACGACTGGACCCGGCAACCCCGCGCACGATTTCGCGAAATTCGCCGCACAGTGCGCCAGTGGCGCTGGGATGGCGGGCAATGGTGCTGGCTGGTCGGCGGACCTACCAACGGGCTGAGTAGCTGGGCCTCCAAGGTCAGCGATGATCTGAAACATGGCCAGCGGCTCGATATGCTGATGGCGTATTTCAGTCCGCCCAATACAATGTTGAAGCAGATCGGAAAGATCGCAAGCACGGGCGAGGCCCGGTTGGTGATGGCCGGAAAGTCGGACAACGCGACCACGATCGGAGCGACGCGTTCGCTTTATGAATATCTGCTCGGCAAAGGGGCGGAGATTTGGGAATTCAGCCCGTGCAAGCTGCATACCAAGCTGCTGATCGTCGATGATATTGTCTATTTCGGCAGCGCCAATTTCGATATGCGTAGCCTGTATCTGAATCTGGAATTGATGCTCAGGATCGAAGATGCGGACCTTGCCCGTCGTATGCGCGCTTACATCGATGAGCATATCGCCGCGTCCGAGCCGATCACGCGCGAGGCGCATAAAAAGCGGGCGACCTTGTGGAACCGGCTGCGGTGGAATTTGGGCTGGCTGATGGTGTCGATCGTGGATTATACGGTCAGCAGGCGGCTTAATTTTTAGCGCCGGTCAATCGTAGCCGCCGCGCCGGTCTTCATCTGCCAGATCGGAAAAGCGCGTAATCTTCGGCTCGAATCGCAAGCGTATCTTGCCGGTCGCGCCGTGGCGTTGTTTTGCGATTATTAGCTCGGCCAGCCCGTGAACCCGCTCCATTTCCGCCATCCAGGCCGCGTGTGCTTCGTGCGTTTTGTTGTCATCGTCGGCCTGCGGCACTTTGGGTTCGCGTGAGGCGACATAATAGTCTTCGCGATAGACGAACCAGACCATGTCAGCATCCTGCTCGATCGAACCGGATTCGCGCAAATCCGAGAGCATCGGACGTTTATCCTCGCGCTGTTCGACTGCGCGGGAAAGCTGCGACAAGGCGATGACCGGGACTTCGAGCTCTTTGGCCAGCGTTTTCAGACCCCGACTAATCTCGGAAATTTCGTTGACGCGGTTGTCGTTTGCGCGGCCCGATCCTTGCAAAAGCTGCAAATAATCGACCACGATCGCGCCGATATCATGCCGCCTTTTCAGACGCCGCGCGCGCGTTCGCAGGGCCGCAATCGTCAAGGCCGGCGTATCGTCGATATACAATGGCAATTCGGCCAGACGCTGACTGGCAAAAGAAAGCTGCTGAAAATCTTCGCGGCTGATTTTTCCCATGCGCAGCATTTCGGAGGAAATCTTCGCCTGCTCCGCCAGAATACGTGTCGCAAGCTGATCGGCGCTCATTTCCAGGCTGAAGAATGCCACGCCCGCGCCAACCGTGTTTTCGATGCCGTCGGCATTGTCGCGCAGAAACCTGTCGGCGCAGTTAAATGCGATATTCGTGGCCAGTGCGGTTTTGCCCATGCCCGGACGCCCGGCCAGAATGATAAGGTCGCTATCGTGTAGCCCGCCGATCCGTTCATTCAGGCTGGTCAGGCCAGTCGTCTTGCCCGAAACATTGCCGCCTGAATTGATCGCGCGTTCGATCAGCCCCAGCGCCTTGTGCGTGGCTTGTCCGAAACTTTCGGCTTCCTTGCCGGTCGCGGCGCCCTCGGCAACTTTGAACAGATCGGCTTCGGCCTGTTCGATCTTTTCCATCGGCGCAACTTCGTCCGAAGTATCGAGCGCGCCTTCGACCAGATTGCGTCCGACCGACACTAGCTCCCGCAGCAGTGCAAGATCGTAAATCTGGCTCGCCAGCTCACGCGGGGCCAGCAAGCCCTGACCATCGGCGGTCAACTGCGCCAGATAAGTGATCCCGCCCAATTGCTTTAGCGCTTCGTCGGCTTCGAAATACGGCTTCAGCGTAACCGGCGATGCCACCGCATTGCGGTCCAGCACTTTCAGGATGCGCTCGAAAATCCGTTGATGCAGCGGTTCGAAGAAATGCGCAGGCCGGATGCCAATCTGCAATTCTTCGACCACGCGATTGTCGATCAGAACCGCGCCGAGGAACGCGGCCTCTGCCTCTATGTTCGAGGGCAACACGCGCGGCTGAACGCCGGAATTGCCTGCATTTTCGCCCGCTGCAGCAGAAGACGAATCAGAAGATCGAAAGAGAAGGTCGGTATCGGCCATGCCGCTATCCTTGCGCCGAAATCGGCCTCGCTGGCAAGGTGCATGATGGCAACGCTGCCTGTGGATAGCGGGGATGATTGCAGAAGGCCTTGCGGTAAGCCTATTGCATCTGCGAAAGCGTATCCCGGCTTATGACAGAATCCTCACCCTCGATCGGCGACACGCATCGGATCGTCCATATCGCACTGGATGAAGAGACGATTATCTGGCGCAATCCTGATATCGAACAGGAGCGCCGGATTGCGATTTTCGATCTGATCGAGGAGAATGTGTTTCGCCCGGTGCGCAGTAGCGAAGCAGGGCATGACGGGCCTTACCGCCTCGATCTGTCGGTTCGCGACGGGCGGCTGCATCTGGCCATCCATGACGAGGACAAAACGCCGCTGGAAACGCTGTTGATCGGGCTGGCGCGGTTTCGTCGTCCGATCCGCGACTATTTTGCGATTTGCGACAGCTACTATCAAGCGATTCGCCAAGCGACACCGGCGGAAATCGAAACGATCGATATGGCGCGGCGCGGCGTGCATAATCAGGCGTCCGAATTGCTGGTCGAGCGGCTTGCAGGCAAGATCGAAACCGATTTCGCCACGGCGCGGCGCTTGTTCACGCTGATCTGCGTGTTGCATATCAAGGGATGAGCATGGCGCGCAGGACCGCTGGCCGTTCCCGTCATGGCTCGCGCCGCTGGCTGGTGCGATTTGTCCTCATGGCAATAGTCGCCGGATTGATCGCTGCGGGGATCGCATGGTGGCGGGGGCAGTCATGGCGGCCAGCCCCCGGCGAATTTCCCCGTTCCGGCGTGCTGGTTTCGGAAGGCTCCGGCGAGGTCAATTTCCGCACGGTTCGTGCAATGGGGGCGGAATTTGCCTATCTCGATGCCAGCCTTGGCGGGGATGGACTGGATGCAGCTTTTGCCCGCAACATCGACACGGCGCGTAAAGCGGACTTGCGCACAGGCGTTGTGCATCACTTCGACCCATGTATTCCTGCCGATCCGCAATCAGCCAATTTCGTCACCATCGTTCCGCGCGATACCCGATTATTGCCGCCGGTCATCGCGCTTGAGAAATCAGCCAGCGAATGTCCGCAGCGGGTCAGCGACGCAGCGGTGGAAAGCGAGCTGATGACGCTGGTCAATCAAATCGAAATCCATGCCGGCAAGCCAGTCATTCTGAAACCATCGCGGCAATTCGAGCGGGAATATGGCATTTCGCACAAGATCGAGCGAAATCTTTGGCTGACGAGCAATTGGCGCGAACCTGCCTATGCCGGACGCCCTTGGCTGTTATGGACGGCGAACGAAGCGCTGCATAGCGACGCGGCGGATGAGCCGATCGGCTGGGTGGTGGTGCAACCATGACGGGGACAATAATGAACGATGATGACTTGATCGCAGCGGCGCGGGCGGCGGCAGAGCATTCCTATGCGCCATATTCCGATTTTGCTGTCGGAGCGGCTTTGCGCTTTGCCGATGGCAGCATTGTCACTGGCACAAATATCGAGAATGCGAGCTATGGCTTGGCCTTATGCGCGGAAACCGTTGCGGTCGCCAAGGCGATGGATGCGGGGCAACGCGGCGGGCTGGAAGCGGTTGCTGTCACCGGACCCGCAGACGAGCCGATCACGCCGTGCGGTCGCTGCCGTCAGGTCTTGAATGAATTGGCCGCATTAGGAGGTACGGACCCGATTATTCTATGCGTCGGCAGCCAAGAAACGCTCCGGCTTAAATTGTCCGACTTACTGCCCCATGCGTTCGGTCCGGCCAGCCTGACTTAAGCCGCCGCTTCCTCGTTCAGCCATTCGCGCAAGGTCGCCAGACAATCGCGCGCCAGCATTTTGCAACGTTCCGGCGACCAGTTTTGGTCTGGATCGGGCAGATCGTCATTGTCCTTGTACGGCATTTCCAGCGTCATTGCCGTTGCTTTAAAGCGGTGTGCGACTTGTGTTGTGCTCATCGACAGATTGGCCTGTCCGGGCTTGGCTTCAGGATAACCGCGTTTGGTCTGAAAATCGGGCGTGCGTCGTTCAAGAATGCTCCGATACAAGCGGAAGCTGGCCAAATGCGCGTCGGTCAGGTCGGGAATGCCTTCATATCCGGCCACAAACACAGCCGGGATAGCCTCGTCGCCATGCACGTCCATCGCAAAGTCGATCCCGGTTTCGTCCATCTTGTTGCGAATGGCGAGAACTTCGGGCGACTTATCCGCGCTCGGATTGTCCCATTCGCGGTTGAGGTTCGTCCCCGCCGCATTCGTGCGCAGATGCCCTCGGCGTGAACCGTCAGGGTTGCAATTCGGGACGATGTGGAACGTGCAGCGCTGCAACAAATCGCGCGCAACGCTATCCGCCGGATCGGTCAGCATTTCCAGCGCGCCTTCCATCCACCATTCAGCCTGCGTTTCACCGGGATGCTGCCGCCCGTAAAGCCACACTTGTTTCTCGCCGGTGCCGCACCGCAGATAATCCAGCGCTTGTCCGTCAAGCGTCTCGCCGATGCGCTGATGCTCCACCCCTTCGCTCAATGCCGCTTCGGCAATCAAATCGTGGTGACGCTCCATTGAATAGGGCGCGAAATAGGCAAACCACGCCATGCTGCCCGATGGCGTATAGCGGATGGTCAGGGTGCCATTGTCTTCGGCCGGATCGTAGGAGGACGTGGCGCGCGACCAATACTCACGGTCTTCGCTGACGACGGAGTTGTAATTCGGCCAGCCGCCTTTGTAAGCGGAATTCTCAAGATTTGTGATCTTGAGCGTCAACTCGCGACCGTCCGCACCGGATGCCCTAAAGTGATACCACTGTTTAAATTCAGAGTCTTTGTCGGCCCGAATGGCAAGTTTCGCAGTTGCGCCATCTACCGACAGCACTTCGATGTTGCCGCTGTCGAAATTGGCATCGATATGGATATTACTCAAGATTACGGCGTCCTTTGCCGGTTGGCCCGGCTGCTTAAGAGTGATTTGTTCGCTGCCATCTATGCGGGCTGCGTCGCATCCACAAGATCGCTATTCCACTGCGACTTCGATCGTCTCGCCATTGGTGCCGGGAAATCCGGCGAACAGAGCATCCGCGATCGTGGCGGCATTGGCTTGCGTGTCGGCTAAGGGCGATTTTGGCGACACCAGAAATTCGGCACGGCCTTCCCACAAATTGTTGCCGCCCGCAGCCGGAGCAATGGATACCGACATTTCGGTCCCGACCTCTTCCTTGGGGCCGCCGCCCAGATTGATGCCGATACCAACGCCCACACCTGAACCAAAGCCGCCGGTACCGCCGCCGACGCCAACGCTAACCGGGCCGCGTCGTTCGCCTTCCATTGCAGAGTATCGTTCGACGCGCACTGTGGCGATGTATTCGGCTTCTGCGCGAGCCGTCTCACGATAGCCCAGTTCCACCAGCTCGGCAGCAACGGCATTCTTGTACGGGGCCAGCGATAAGGTGTCGGTGTTTGCGCCGCCGCTTTCCACAAACACATTGCCAGTCATCGGCGTGGCAGTGAGGCTGCTATCATAAAAGCGGGTTACTTCCACGGGGCCGGGCGCGGTTGCGCACGCCGCCGTCATCGCTGCAAGAGCCGCTACTAAAGCCAGTTTCGCCGTTTTCATCATCTCGCTCCTGTCCGCTGGCGCATAACTCGCCGCTATCTCATGCCGAAATAACGCGCGCTGACCCGATCCGTGCCGAGAAATTGTGACCTGAGCATTTGCGCTATCGGAATTGTAACCAATCGCTGGTATCGGCTGCGCTCATGACCCGCGATGCAAAATCACCCGACAAAGTCCCCGTTCTCGTCACCGGAGGCGCCGGTTATATCGGCAGCCATGCGGTATGGGCGCTGAAAGATGCAGGCTGGGACGTGGCCGTGATCGACAATCTATCGACCGGGTTCAAATTCCTGCTGCCTGAAGGTGTGCCATTGTATGAAGGCGACATCGCTGACGGCGACTTGCTCGCCCGCATTTTTGCAGAGCGCGGGACGCTGGCCATTATGCATTTCGCCGGCTCCATCGTGGTTCCGGAATCGGTCGAGAAACCGCTTTATTATTACGAGAACAACACGGTCAAAAGCCGCGCGCTGATGCAAGCGGCGGTCGAAGGCGGTATCAAGCATTTCATCTTCAGCTCGACGGCAGCGACTTACGGAATGCCGGATGTGCCGCAAGTCACCGAGCAGACGCCGACAGTGCCGATCAACCCTTATGGCTGGTCCAAGCTGATGACCGAGCAGATGCTGGCCGACACCGCCGCTGCGTATGATCTCAATTATTGCGTGCTGCGGTATTTTAATGTCGCCGGCGCGGACCCGAAAGCGCGCACCGGGCAATCGACTGCAGGCGCGACGCATCTTATCAAAGTGGCGTGCGAAGCTGCGCTTGGTCAGCGTGAAAGCGTATCGGTTTACGGCACGGATTACGACACGGCGGACGGGACGGGGGTGCGCGATTATATCCATGTCAGCGATCTGGTGGCGGCGCATTTGCTGGCACTGGAAGAACTGATTGCGCAGCCTGATACCTCGCTGACCATGAATTGCGGCTATGGGCGGGGCTTTTCCGTGCTGGATGTGCTGGACGCGGTGGACCGCGTGACGAACCACACGATCGAGCGGCGGATGGAGCCGCGCCGCGCCGGGGATTCAGGCGAGCTGGTATCCGATCCTTCGCGCATTCGGGCGACCCTGCCGTGGGAGCCGCGCCATGACGATCTCGACACGATTATTACCCACGCCGTCCAATGGGAACGGAAACTGGCAGAGATACGCGGTTCCTGACAGATATGCGCACGGCATCGGGACTCTTGTCGCTTGACAGTGACAGCGTCCATCCTTAACCGCACGCCCTTGCAATTTCAGCCCGCCAGAACCATCTGCGGTGCGTAACAATTCTTAGAAAAGCGAAGACACATGAAAGTCCGTAACAGCCTCAAGTCGCTGAAAAACCGTCATCGCGATTGCCGTGTGATCCGTCGCCGTGGTCGCACTTACGTAATCAACAAGACGAATCGTCGCTTCAAAGCACGTCAGGGCTAATTGCCTGCGCAGCCGGTTTTGGCCGGACTGCGCGTAACGATTTGCATGAATGTGCTGCGGCCTGACGGGCTGGTGACAGCACCTATTCGATAATGTCTCAAACCATCAAAGCTATCGTGTTCGATGTCGGGCGTGTCATTGTGCGCTGGCAATTGCGCGATCTGTTCGCGCCGCTGATCGAGGATCGGGAACGGCTCGACTGGTTCCTTGCCAATGTCGTGACTGAAGAGTGGCATGGGCAAGCCGATGCTGGCGTACCGCTGGCCGAGATGGTCGCTGCACGCTCGGCACAATTCCCCGAATATGCGCATTTGATCGAAATCTATGCGCGTGATTTTCTCGATAGCATTCCCGGACCCGTTCCCGGCACATTGGAATTGATCGAGCGGCTGGACGCCAAGGGCTGGCCGCTGTTTGCGATCACCAATTTCGGTGCGGAATTCTGGACCCGGTTTCGTCCGACCATGCCGATTTTCGACAGATTTCAGGATATCGTCGTGTCGGGCCAAGAGAAACTGATCAAGCCTGATCCGGCCATCTTTGCGTTGGCATCCGCGCGGTTCGGCTTACCGCCGCAAGCCATGTTTTTCATCGATGACAATGCCGAGAATATCGCCGCAGCGGCAGCGTTGGGCTGGCACACGCATCACTTTACCGATGCTGTGAAACTGGAAGCCGATCTGAGCGCGCGCAGTATTTTGTAATTAGCCCCACTAAGGTGCGCGTCCGCATAAAGATTTGCCGCTACGCAATTTCCCGTTAGAAGCCGTGGCCGGAGAGATTATGCCCTATTTACGCGAACCATTGCGGGATTTGACCGCCTTCGGCTTGTCCGAAGCGCTGGAAGTGATGGGCGAACGCTGGTCATTCATGATCCTGCGCGCGAGCTTTCACGGCATTCAGCATTTCGAGGAATTCCTCAACGAGCTGGGCATTGCGCGTAATATCTTGTCCAATCGGCTGGCGAAACTGGTGAAGCACGGCATTTTCATCCGGCAACCATGCCCTGATGATCGCAGGCGCGTCGAATATCGGCTGAGTGAGAAGGGCATCGACTTGCTGCCGGCGCTGGTCGCTTTGCGGCAGTGGGGGCAAAAATACGCCGCCAACACACCCGAAGACCCGGTGCTGGTCGATAAACGGGATCGCCAGCCATTGGGGCCGGTTTCCATGACCGCCCATGACGGGCGCATCCTGACCAATCGCGAGCTGGAGTTGGTGAAGCCGGACGATGTTGGACAGATCGCCGATAACGGCGAACACGGTGCTGGACACGAGACCGGCAAAGCGCACGAAGCGGCGGATTAGCATTTCCGATAAATTAGAGAAGTCCGGTGTGCCGCGAACGCCTGACGGTCGTTATATCGTGGTGCGCGGACGATTATGGCGCACCAGCAACCCGCATCTGCCCGACGATGAGCGGCAGCGGCTGGTCGATCTGCTGATGGATGCGCGGCGCGATGTCGGGACCGCTAAGCGTAGCGGCGACGAAGCAGCGGAACGTATGGCCCGCGCGCAGGTCCACACGGCAAAGGTCGCTTTGGGTGAGCGCGGCGATGTCTGGTGGCATGACGGCACGCCGGACTACAACCGCTATCTGGCTAAAAATACGCCCTATGCCGAGTGGTGGGCGGCGCAGGAATGCGTAATGAAAGTCTGAGCATTACCTAAACAGGTATAGACTTAAACAGGAAGCGCGCGCTGATCGCTGACGCTTTCAAAATCCGACACATATTGCCAGATCGCCGATACTACGACCGAGCCTTCACCAACCGACGATGCCACTCGTTTGACCGAGCCGGACCGGACATCACCCACTGCGAAAATACCGGGAGCCGATGTACCGTATGGCGATGAATGCCCCGCTTCCTCTCCGGTGATGACAAAGCCCTTGTCGTCCAGCTTCACCATGCCCTTGAGCCAATCAATATTCGGCGCGGCCCCGACCATGACGAACAGCGCACCGCAATCCATCATTTCGACGCCATTGGGGCCATCGACTGCGATTTGCTCCAGCCATTCGTCGCCGCGAAGCTCTTTGACCTCGCTGTTATAGTGGATGGTGATGCGGTCGTCCGCTTCCAGACGTCGCGACAGATAGGACGACATGGACGAGGCCAGACTGTCACCGCGCACCAGAATGTGGACATGGTTAGCCTCGCGCGACAGGAACATCGCGGCTTGCCCTGCGGAATTGCCGCCGCCGATTACCACCGCGTCCCTGTTCTTGCACAGGCGCGCTTCCATTTCAGTCGCGGCGTAAAAAATGCCCTTGCCCTCGAATTCTTCGAGCCGGTCGAGCGGCAGCTTGCGATATTGTACGCCGGTCGAAACCAGCACGCTTTTGGCGCACAGTTCGTCGCCATGATCGAGCGTGACGCAGAACGAATTATCGGCCTTGCGGGTCAGGCTTTCGACGCGCCGTGGCATTACAAATTTGGTGCCGAATTTCATCGCCTGTATTTGCCCGCGATAGACGAGGTCGGCTCCCGATATGCCGGTAGGAAAGCCCATGTAGTTTTCGATCCGGCTGGATGTGCCCGCTTGTCCGCCGATGGCGACATCTTCCACGACCATTGCGTCGAGGCCCTCGGCTCCCGCGTAAACCGCTGCTGCAACGCCCGCCGGACCGCCGCCGACGATCAGCAAATCGAACGCGCGCCGGGTGGAGATATTGAGGTCAAGGCCCAGCAATCCGGCGATCTTGTACGGCGTCGGCTCTTCGATAATCGTGTCGGTGTTAAAAATTACCGATGGCTTGTGGTTCGATAAATCGCACAGCCGCGCGGCTTCATCGTCCGATGCGTCCAGATCGTAAGTTTGAAACGGAATGCGGTTGCGCGATAGGAAACTGGCCACTTCACGAACATTGGCGTCTCGATCGGCCCCGATCAGCTTAATCGAGGAGCGGCTGCTTTCATATTGCGATCGCCGCCGCGCAAGGAACACGGTAATGATGTGGTCCGACATCTCCGGAATTTTGGACATCAATTCCAGCATCGTCTCGCGCGGCACTTCCAGCGTGCGGGTCGTTTTTGCGGCGCGCATGGGCAAGGTAAAGCTGCCCGCGTTCAGGAATGCCAGCTCGCCCATAAACTGTGTCGGGCCAAGCGAAGATTCGAGCAGACGTTCACCGCTATAGGGATCGACGACTTCGATTTCGCCTTCCAGAACATAGACGAACCGGTCCATCGCATCGCCGACATCGGCGACGATATCGCCTGCGTTATAATTACGTGTCGTGCCGTTTTCGCGGATCGCGGCAACATGATCATCGGCCAGCGGCGTGCGCGGCATAACGCTGAGATCGGCGCCGATAGTTTCCATGAAAATGCTCCAGAAGCGAAATTGCCCGAGGCGGGCATTCCTGTGCCGACGACGCTACCGTCCAGCCATATAGCTTACAAGAGCCGAGCTATGCCGCGCGCGCATCCAGCCAGCGCCCGAATTTCACGCCCAGCACGATCAGAAACGGGACTAGCACGAATGACAGTACGACCTTGGCCAGCGCCTGTCCCATAATCAGATCGCCAATCGGAAATTCGCCGTAAAATGCCAATGTAATGAAGATCACCGAATCGATCGCCTGACTGATCGCGCTGGCAATCGCGCCGCGCAGCATCAGCCACAGCCCGCCTTCGCTGTCACCTGACCCGCGCAATCGGTCGAAGATCCAGACGTTCAGCAGCAGCGAAACACCGTAAGCGACCGGCCCGGCCGCCATGATCCGCGGCGTACTGGACAAGACCGTCTCGAACGCACGTAAATTTTCAGCTGGCATATCGGGTGAAACGGGTAGGCCCAAAACCAGCAGTATCAGGCCGATGGATATGGCCAGCGGGACAAAGCCCCACAAAACCAGCCGATCCGCTGCCTTGCGCCCGTGCAATTGCGCGATGGTACTCGACAGTACCACCAGCACAAGGAACGCGAAAATGCCCGATTCCACGGCCAGCGGTCCCAGCGCGATCTGCTTGAAAGCCAATACCCCGGCAATAACAGTCATCCCGCCGTAAATCAGCGCGAATACGAATAGCGATGGTGCGATGCGCGACGCATTGGCGGGCGGTGCGGCGGGTGATGCGGCGGGTGGTGCGGTGTCCTGATCCATCGCGCGGCTTTATTTGGCTCGCTCGCAAAAGAAAAGGTGCTGCCCTGTGGACGAGTTTGTGCGCAAACCTGTGCGCAGCGATGTGGATAAGGAAGCGCCCGTTATGCGGCGGCTGGTTTAAGACCCGTGGGTTGCGCCTTCGCAGCCATTTGACTGCGCCGCAACAAACCGCGACATAGGCTCGCAATTCGATCTTCGCGCTGTCTGACGGTTCGCAGATTACGCTGGTCAATCAAGGGGAGGCCTCAAGCGACGTGAATCCGATATTGATCAATCTGGCGGGGATCGTCGTCATCCTTGCGATCGCCTTCCTGCTGTCTGTCGGCAAGCGCCGGATCAAGCTGCGCGTGGTCGGCGCGGCGTTTGCTTTGCAAGCCCTGCTGGCGTTTCTCGTTTTGCGCACGCCGTGGGGCCGCAGCGCGATCCAAGGTATGTCGGACGGGGTGGCGGCGCTGCTATCCTATGCCGATCAGGGCACCGCGTTTTTGTTCGGACAACCCGACAACAACCCGCTGTCCAACACCTTTGCGCTGGGCGCGTTGCCGGTCATCGTGTTTTTCGCCGCGCTGGTTTCGATCCTGTACCACCTCGGCATCATGCAGCGGATCGTGCGTTGGGCTGGTGGGGCGATTGGATGGATTACAGGCGTCAGCAAAGTCGAGGCGCTGGGATCGGCAGCCAATATTTTCGTAGGCCAGTCGGAAAGCCCGCTGGTGGTGCGGCCCTATCTAGCCGCGTTGTCACCTGCGCGTCTCTTTACGCTGATGACAGTCGGTATGGCCGGTGTCGCCGGAACCATTCTGGCCGCATATGCTGGATTACTGGGTAGCGAATATCTCCCGTTCCTGCTGGCTGCGGCTTTTATGTCCGCGCCCGGCGGCATCCTGATGGCGAAGATTATCATGCCTGACGAGGACGAGCCGGAGCTGGCCGTCGAAGGCGACATCGCCTTGCCAAGCCAGCGAATCAGCGCCGAAGGTCCGGCCGCTTTGACTGAGGGCGGAAAAGCGCACGAAGTCGAAATGTCGGAAACGTTCGAGGAAGGCCAAAAGCCCGCCAATGTGATCGAGGCGGCGGCGCAAGGCGCACAAACGGGCGTAAAGCTGGCCGTAGCGGTTGGCGCGATGGTGCTGGCCTTTGTTGCGCTGGTCGCATTGGCCAATGGCTTGCTCGGGACGGTTGGCGGCTGGTTCGGCTATGGCAATCTGTCGTTTCAGATGATGCTCGGCTGGCTGTTCGCGCCGGTCATGCTGCTGCTCGGCATTCCGTGGGAGCAGGCGCAAGTTGCCGGTGGCCTGTTCGGCACGAAGATCGTCCTCAATGAATTCGTCGCATTTATCGACCTTGGCCGGATCGGCGCCGAAGTGCTGTCCGAACGCAGCCGTGCCATCATTACTTTTGCCCTGTGCGGGTTTGCCAATTTCAGCTCGATCGCGATCCAGATGGCGGTAACCGGCGGGCTGGCTCCGAATCAACGTCCGGTCATTGCCCGGCTGGGCCTGCGTGCATTGGCCGCTGGGTCGCTCGCAAATTTGATGAGCGCCGCGCTGGCCGGTTTGTTCTTGCCTTACTAATCCGGCCCTATCGAAAGAAATCGCTCACCATGTCGCACATCGCCTCTGTATCGCTGCAACGCCCGCTAGCTGAAGTTTCGGGGGAGTTGGGCCGCAGCTTTGCGGAATACGGTTTTGCGGTCATTCGCGATCATGGCATTCCGGCAGAACTGATCGCGCAGGCCGAGGCGATGACCAAAGCCTTCTTCGCGCTGCCGACTGAGATTAAACAGTCCTATCATATCGCAGGTGGCGGTGGAGCGCGTGGCTATACTCCGTTCGGCAAGGAAATCGCGAAGGATGCAAAAGTCCACGATCTGAAGGAATTCTGGCACGTCGGGCGCGATTTACCGGAAGGCCATGAGCTGTCCGAATTTATGGCTCCCAACATCTGGCCCGCTGAAGTTGACGGCTTTCGCGAGACGTTCGAGGCGCTGTATGCGGCCTTCGACACAGCTGGTGGCCGCGTGCTGGAAGCGATCGCCCTGCATCTGGGCCTGCCGCAGCAATTCTTCGACTCCACGATTGCCAATGGCAATTCGGTGATGCGCCTGCTGCATTATCCGCCAATGGATGCCGCCGCTGCGCAGGGCGCGATTCGCGCTGCTGCACATGGCGACATCAACACGATCACCTTGTTGTTGGGCGCAGAAGAAGCCGGGCTGGAACTCTTAACGCAAGCAGATGAGTGGCTGGCCATCGATCCGCCGGAGGGTGCTCTGGTGGTTAATATCGGCGATATGCTGGAGCGGCTGACCAACGGAAAGCTGCGCTCGACCCAACATCGCGTCGTCAATCCCAAGGGCGATGCTGCCACGCGCGCGCGCTATTCCATGCCGTTTTTCCTGCATTTCCGGCCCGATTACATGATCGAGACTTTGCCATCCTGCATCGACCCGGCGCAGCCTGACGATCACCCGGCGCCAATATCGGCGCATGATTTTCTGCTGCAACGCTTGCGTGAAATCGGGCTGGCTTGAGCGCTGCTCCGAGTCGCTATGCTGCTGGCGTCCGCGGAATGGTGCATCGCAGCGAGACCAATAGCCTGTGGATAAGAAAAACCTATACTGCGGCATTTTTGCCACCGGGTTAAGTCATTGAAACTGCGAGCATATGGTGTGAATTTAATGTGAATCCGGATTGGCTGTCAGGGGGCTGTAAATCTGTCACGAAGTGGTAATAAACATTCCGCTTAGGCCATCATACAAGTCGTCACGGGGGCGACGTAAAGCCAAGTTGTTTTTCGCGTTTCGATTAGTTTTATGGACACAAGGGGTTCACGATGAAGCTCAAATATTTGCTGGCGGCCAGTGTGGTCAGCCTTTCCGCTACTGCCATTTTGCCAACGCCGGTTTCCGCGCAGCAGATCACCTCGGGCATCGAAGGCGAAGTAACCGCCGAAGACGGTACCCCGCTTGCCGGAGCAACGGTTGTCGTCACCGATTCGCGCACCAATCAAACGCGCACCTTGACCACGGATGCTAACGGTTCATTCCGCACGGCTTCGCTGGTCCCTGGCGGCCCGTACACAATTACGGCGACAGCGTCAGGGTTCGAAGGCCAATCGGTCGAAGAACAGTTTTTGACCGTCTCAGGCGACCGGTCCTTCACCTTTGCATTGACTTCTTCGGCGACTGCCGATGCTGGCAACTTCATCGTCGTTACCGGCGCTCGCGCAGGAGCTTCGCTGGAAGCTGTGGGACCGGGCACGGCGTTTGGCGAAGCGACTTTGGAAGCGTTCCCAAGCCTCTCGCGTGACGTGCGCGACATCATTCGCCTTGATCCAAGGGTCAGCCTGGAGCGAGACAATGAAGTCGACCGTATCTCCTGCTTGGGCGGGAATGACCGTTCCAACACGTTTACGGTGGATGGTATCGTTCAGGCCGATGTGTTCGGCCTTAACGGAACGCCATTCGCCGCTCGTAACGCTCTCCCACTGCCGTTCGATGTGATCCGCGAAACGTCGGTAGAATTTGCTCCGTTCGACGTTGAATATTCCGACTTCACCGGCTGTCTGGTCAACGTTGTTACCAAGTCGGGCGAAAACAAGTTCCACGGCTCTGCTTTTTACGCATTCCGCGATGACAGCCTTCGTGGCGATTCGCTTGATGGGATTGACGACATTGTATCGCCGTTCGAAGAAAAGCGTTGGGGCGCGACATTGGGCGGACCAATTATTCCTAACCGCCTGTTCTTTTATGCAGGTTATGAGGAAACCGATCTTGGTAATGCCAACGAATTCGGCCCTGCTGGCGGCGGATATGCAAACGAAGCCAACTTCGTCACGCAAGCGCAATTCGACCGTTTCTCCACCATCGCAGCAAACACTTATGGTCAGGATGTCGGCGGCTATCCGGTTACTTTGCCTGAATCCAGTGTGCGCTATTTCGGGCGTATCGATGCCTACATAACCGAAGATCATCGTCTGGAGGCAACGTATCAGCGGCTCGAAGAAACGAACGTCGAATCCGACACAGGCGGTCAGGAGCTGACTGGCCTGAATTCGTTTGAAGACGAAGGTACCGAATCCGATTATTATTCGGTCCGCCTCTATTCCGACTGGAGCGATAAAATTTCGACCGAGCTGCGCGTGAGCCGCTCCGAAGTTTCCGACATTCAAGGCCCGGTTGGTTTCGGCGAGGCACAGTCTGAAAACCCCACCGTTCGTTTGGTTGTCGCAGTTCCAGCGGTCGACGGCGTAACCACGCAGCCTGGTTTCCTATCGACCGGCCCTGGCATCTTCCGCTCGGCAAATGCGCTAAACACCAAAGTCGATCAAGCCAAGTTTCAGGTGAACATCGATGCTGGTGCGCACCAGTTCAAAATTGGTACGGAAGTTAACGATCTTGAAGTTTTCAACCTGTTCGCAATTAATGCGACCGGTACCTTGTTTTTCAATGGTCTGGACGCGTTCGAAGCGGGTGATGTTGCACCCGGCGATTTCTCATCCGTATTCAACGGCGGACCTGGCGATGTTCTCACGGGCAACAATCGCGGTCAGTTTCTCGGTGGCGGTGTTATAAGCGCAACGCCGAGCGGCGACATCAATGAAGCGTCCGCCACATTCGGTCGCACAATCTACTCGTTCTACATTCAGGATGAATGGCAGGCCACGTCGCAACTTAGCTTGACAGCCGGCATTCGGGCGCAGCTTTATGATGGCGACGCACCGCGTGCGAACTCGACTTTCTTTGATCGGTACGGCATCTCCAATGCTGTCCCATTCAGCACATTGGACACCGTGCTGCTGCCGCGTTTAGCTGCAACATACGAGTTCGATAACGAGGGATTTGTTTCCAATTCGCGAATAACCGGCGGCGTCGGTATATTTTCCGGTGGCGACCCGATTGTGTATTTCTCCAACGCGTTTTCCAATAACGGGTTTTCTACGGGTGAGGAAGATACGTTCGGTCCTTGCGGTGGGGTTACTAATGCTGATGGGTCATTCAATGTGCTGCAGGGTGGCCAGTTTACCGGCTTCCCCGAATGTGCGCGGATCGCAGCATCCGAGGAAGCCGCTGCTGGCCTGTCAGACACACAGTCGACCGATCCGAATTTCGATGTTCCGACAGTCGTTCGGGCCAATCTTGGGTTCCAAACCGAATTTGGCACAGAAAGCGGCTTCTTCAGCAATTGGCGTTTAAACCTCGACTATATTTATAGCCGGTTTAACGACACACTGAATTTCGTGGATCTGTCGCAGACACCGGATATTCGTGCCGGCCTGAACGGCTTTACAGTCGATGGTCGTCCAATTTACGCCGCTATTGATCCGACCCGAAATGGCTGCGACGCGCAATTGCAGGGAACAGGCGGTACACCGCCAACTTATACGAATGTCACAGCGGCTTGTTTTGGCACGGGTCGTGACGATGAAATCCAATTGACGAACGGGCCAAGCTACGACAGCCATTCGGCATCTGTCCTATTGTCGAGAGACTTCGACCGTGGTGTATTTACAGACGGCGGTAATGTGTCGCTGCGGTTCGGCTATGCATTCACCGATTCAAGCAACAACCGGAATGTCGGTTCGTCCACGGCGACTTCATCCTACGATGTAACCGCTGCGTTCGACCGTCAGAACCCTGCTGTCTCGACCTCGAACTATGAGACGCGTCATAATATTACGGCTGCCGTAAACTTCCGCGAAGAGTTTTTCGGGGACTACCAGACAAGCCTTGGCATTTTCTTCCGGGCTCGCGAAGGTCGGCCTTATAGCCTGACATTTGATGGCGGCGGCGTTTTCAACGATAGCTCGAGCGGCAACGATAACGCTTTGCTGTATATTCCGAGCGGTGTTGGTGATGCAAATCTTACCGATTTCAGCAATCAGGGATTTAGCGATACACAACTTGCTGCTTTGCGGGCTGAACAAGATTCCGCAGTGCAGTCACTGGGTGATTATCTAGCAAATAGCGAAGTTGGTGCTCAATGTGGTTTCACTTCGGGTAGTTCAATCAAGCGTAACACTTGCCGCAATGACTGGTCCACGGATCTTGATCTCCGGTTTAGTCAAGAGCTGCCTTTCATCGCTAGCCTTACAGGCCTGGCTAATGATCGGATCGAATTGTTTGCGGACTTCGATAACTTCCTGAACTTCATTGATGACAGCGCCAATATCACGCGCAGCCGTCCGGAGTTTGTTGATCTGGTTGATGCTGGTATCAACATTGATGACCCCGATAGTGCTGATCCAGAGGACCGTTTGCGGGTCGGTGGTGTTGATAGCAACGGACGCTATGTTGTCGGTGGTTTCAACCCTGACGATCAGAATTTCGTCGCTACCACGTCATCGATCTGGCGCATCCAGGTTGGCGTTCGTTACGAATTCTGATTCGTTTAGCGATCACTAAACAAAAGGGCGGCACCTTCGCGGGTGTCGCCCTTTTTCGTTTCACCCGCTGTTTGCTTCCCCCTGCTTCTCGCAACGCCTTCAAGCTGCGTCGAGCAATTCGCGGGCGAGGTCGGTGCACTCCTCAATCGGCTTAGACGCGCGCAGAGCCGTCTCCAGATTGCGCGCGTGTTCGCCCAACTCTTCTTCGCCGAACATCGAAGCGGTTCCCGCCAATTTATGTGCGGCAGTAATGATTTCAGGCAAATCTGCCCCAGCCAGCTCCCCATCGCGCATACCCTTTGCAACAATCTCCAGCGCCTCGCGCCGACGAACCTCCCACAAAGCGCGTAGCTTGTCCTGCGGAGCGTCATCTGCTTCCGTAAGTGATGCCTGCGTAAGTGTTTCCTGCGCGACAAGGCGCGTATCATCTTGCGCCGTTTCCTCGGCCTTGCGTGGTAGCCATTTTGCCAAAGCCTTCGCCAGATCGTTGAACAAAATTGGCTTGGTCAAATGCGCCTGCATCCCTGCGTTCAGCGCTTCTCCGACATCCTCTGCGAATGCGTTGGCAGTCAGTGCGACAATCGGCAGTGTCTCTGCATCGATCCCGGCATCGCGGATCCCGCGCGTCGCGCAATAGCCATCGCAATGCGGCATCTGCACATCCATCAGCACCAGATCGAAGGGTCGGCCACAAGCGTGTGCCTCCTCGACCAAGCGAATGGCCTCATTGCCATCGGCAGCAATCGTTACCGACTGGCCGCATTGTTCCAGCATGGCGGTTGTGAGTAGCTGGTTGATGTCATGATCTTCGGCCAGCAGAATGCGCGCAGAAGGGGGCATCGCTAACGGCGCATCCGATAGGACAACCGGCGCCTTTTCTTGCTCGGGTTCGATGTCGCCCACGGGTAGTGTAAGCGTGAAGCACGATCCCATACCCGGCATGCTATCGGCGGACAGAACGCCGCCTTGCAACTCCGCCAATTGCCGCGAAATTGTCAGGCCAAGCCCCGTTCCGCCATAGCGTCGGCTGGTGTCTTTCTCAGCTTGTTCGAAGGCCGTGAAGATGTTTTTCATGCGATCGACCGGGATGCCGATGCCGGTATCCTCCACACTGATCGCAACCGTATCTTGCGCTGCATCGACTGCCAGTTTTAGGCGTACACTGCCTTTCTCGGTAAATTTCAACGCATTGCCGAGAAGGTTCAGCACGATCTGCCGCAAGCGCAGCGGATCGGCTGAAATACATTGCGGTGCTGACTTGGCAAAACTTGTGTCCAGCGCGATGCCTTTCTTCAGGGCGTTGGCATTCTGCAACGCGATGCAATCTTCAAGCAGCTTACGAATGTCGACGTTCTGTTTGACGATGGTGATTTGCCCGGCCTCGATTTTAGAGATGTCCAGAATATCGTTTAACAGCAGCATCATGGCATTGCCCGATTGGGCGATAAGTTCTGCCTGACGGCGTTGTTCACGTTCAGCTCGCTGCGCTGTAACAGATCGACGAAGCCCAGAACGCCGTTCATCGGCGTGCGGATCTCGTGGCTCATATTGGCGAGGAATTCCGACTTCGCGCGATAAGCGTTTTCGGCGTGCTTGCGGGCGCGCACCAGCTCCTGTTCGCGCACGGCCAACTCGCCAACCATGCGCCTGCGGCCTTCAAGGACTGCGGCAATGGGCAAACCAATGGCGAAAGCCGAACCGAAAAACATTTGCAGCACGATCAACTTGCTGGTGACATTGCCTTCGATCAAATTGATCGGACCGAGGCCAAACCAAGTTGCGAGCGTTGCGATAATCGCGATCTTGATCGTTGCTATGGCCGTCCCCGTTGCGCCGAGACGAAATGCATAAGCGACCACGATGGGATCGATCAGGAACAGCAGTGGATAATCGGTCTGAACGAATATACCGATGGCTAGCGCGGTTCCGATCACCATGAACGCGGCCCATTCGATAAGGCGCGCGCGCGACGGCTGCACGGGATTGCGCACGGCATCGATCAGGATCATGATAGTTGGCGCGACGATAACCATGCCCATCCCATCGGTCAGCGCCCAATGCGCCGCATTCATGAGATTGAGCGATTGCCCGACACTGAGCGCCAGCGTGGCCAAAATCGCTGGAATGATCGGCGCTGCAAGCCCTGCCCAAAGTGTAAACTTCAGCAGGTGCCGGATGTTCAGGAAGTCTGGACGTGGCCCGCACGCGGCGCGCACAGTCAAAAGCGCGATGGTAATTTCCAGCGTATTGCACGAAGCGAGCGCAAGCGCGTGCCAAGACATATCGCCTGCGGCCAGATTGGCGCTTAAATTGCCAATCCAAATTCCGCCCAGAAGCAGCGGCTCGCTTGGCACCCGAAAGCGCAGCAGGACCGCCAGTGCTATGGCATTGGGCACCCACACCGCAGCGATGCGCCCGCCATCGCGGGTTAGCTCGATACTGCCATAGGCAATCAGAGCAAAGAGCACGGCTCCGGCAGATGCCACCAGCAGAGGTGCAGGGGACAGGCAGGCCAGCAGCCGATCCGACGCGTGGTCGCTATTGGCATCATCCGCTTGGCTTTCGACCGTCGCCGGTGCCTCCCTCGTCACATTCAATCCCCGCTTGCTGTTAAGCCGTCGGGATTGCATGACGGGGCGCGCAAACACACGCGCAGTCGCAACCGATTTGGACCTATGAGCGAGACACGACAGAACGATCCGGCGCAAAAGCCTATGGACTCGCGGGATCAGGCCACCGGCAAAGGGGCGAAATTCAGCCAGAAACGGCAGAAGCCCAAAGCGTGGCTATTGGCGCTAATCGGATTGCTCCATATCGGAGCTATCTATGGACTGGCGCACCTTTTTGCCCCGAACATGATGGCCGAGGTCGAGCGTGAAGTCCTCTCCACGCTGTCCGTAACGATCACGACTCCCGATCCGCCGGAGCCGCCACGGCAAGTTGAGAACGCACCCGATGAAGGCGCGGCAGGGGCACCGGGCCGGCAAGCAAAACCCAAGCCGGTCACTGCGCCCAAGCCAAAGATCGCCGTGCGGGAGGATAAGCCGCTGCCACGCGCGTCCTCGACCGGAAACGAGAACAGCTCCGGCGCGAAAGCCAGCGGCGATGGCACTGGCGCTGCGGGCGAAGGCATGGGAACCGGATCAGGTCGTGGCGGCAGCGGGCAGGGCGGTATCGCGGTCACGCGGCCCTCGGTGCGATCGGGTGCGATCAGCGCCGCGCGCGACTTCCCCATCCCCGAAGGCGGACGCGCGGCACGCTTTGGCACAAGTGTCGTCGTCGCTTTCACCGTTGGCGTGGATGGGCGCGCTTCCAATTGCAGTGTATTGCGGCCCGGACCCGATCCCGAAACGAACCGTTTGCTCTGCCCGCTGGTGATCGAGCGCATCCGCTTCAATCCGGCGCGCAATGCCAATGGCGATCCGGTCCCGGCACGCTTTGGCTGGGAACAGACTTTCAACGCACGATAGGTGGCAAGCGGCTTTGCGATCCGCTAGGGCGCGGCAAGATAAGGCTTAAGGGAAGTGGCGAGGGTTATGACACGCATTCATCCGGTGATCCTGTGCGGGGGCGGCGGTACGCGCCTGTGGCCGCGCAGCAGGGTTGCAGCGCCCAAGCCATTTCTGCCGCTGGTGGGGAGCCGCACCCTGTTTCAGCAATCGCTCGACCGGACCAGCGATGCCGCCATGTTTGCCGCGCCGACCATTGTTGGCGGGGCCGCACATACCGGCTTTATCCGGGAACAAGCGGGTGAGAATGCGCGGTTGATCGTCGAACCTGCGGCCAGGAATACTGCGCCTGCCATCGCTTTGGCCGCCGCCCGAACGGACCCCGATGACATCATGTTGGTCTGTCCGTCCGACCACCACATCGCCGATGTCGCCGCGTTTCATGCAGGTGTGCAGCAAGCGATGACACTCGCGGGCCAAGGCTGGCTGGTGGCGTTCGGCATTGCCCCCACGCGGCCCGAAACGGGCTATGGCTATATCAAAACGGGCGAGGCTCTGGGCGAGGGTCACCGGATCGAACGCTTTGTGGAAAAGCCCGATGCGGCGCGCGCGCAGGCGTTTCTCGATGAAGGCGGCTATATCTGGAATGGCGGAATTTTTGCTTTTCGTGCCGGACAGTTTCTGGAGGAATTGGCGCAGCATCGCAGCGATATGGCGCACCTCATTGCACAGTCGGTTGCCGAGGGTCACGAAGATGGCGCTATTTTCCATCCAGCGGAGCAGCCCTTCGCTGCGATCACCGGGGAATCGGTCGATTACGCAGTGATGGAGGAAACGCAGCGTGCCGCCACCGTCTCGGCGGATATGGGCTGGTCCGACATCGGCAATTGGGACGCATTAGCAGACGCGCGCGGAACAGACGAACAGGGCAATCACACACGCGGCAATGCCGATCTGCTGGATTGCGCCAATGTCATGGTGGATAGCGATGGCCCGCGTGTTTCGGTCGTCGGCGCGCGCGACCTCATCGTAGTGGTTGATCAGGGCGAAGTGCTGATCACTACGCGTGAAGCTGCGCAGAATGTCGGGAAACTACCCGGCGCGGCCAATCAATAGGCTCGACTATCGAGCCGCGCTAAAAATTGTTCCAGTCGGCGATCAATTGATCCACTTCCTGCTTGCCATAGGGCTTGGTCAAAAGCTGCTTTGCGCCCAGTTCGGTCAGTTTTTCATCCAGATCGCCATAACCCGTGGCCAGCACGAACGGCGTTTCCTTCGCCCGCAAGATATGCGCGACCGGTTCGCTCGTCATATCGCCCAGATTGAAGTCGAGGATCGCAAGATCGAAGGAATGCTCGGATAGCACCTGCTCCGCCTGTGCCACAGTGCTGACGACAACGACGTCCTTCACGCCCGCTTGCTCCAGGCAATCCTGCACATCCAGCGCAATCAGCATACTGTCTTCGACCAGCAGCACTTTGCCGGGTATTCTGGCAGCATCGGGCGCTGCGGGGTTTGGCTCTGGCGCTTCGGGCAGTCGTTCCTCGCCTTCCTCAGCCGCCACCATGATGTGCTTGGCAGGAATGACAAACGTCGCTTCGACGCCTGATTCCTTATAGGCGACTTCGCTTTCGCCGCCGATTTCGAAGGGGATCGATTTCTCGATGATGGTCGTGCCAAATCCCCGGCGCGTGGGTTCGGATACGGGCGGGCCGCCTTCCTCGCGCCAGTCGATTTGCAAATCGCCGTTTTTGCGGATCGTCAGATTGACGAATAGACAGCCACCGCTATCGCAGAGCGAACCGTATTTGGCGGCATTCGTGACCATCTCGTGGATGACCAGCGCCAGTACGGTGAAGGCTTCGGGCGCAATCATCACCGCCGGGCCGTTCATCACGACGCGATCGGTTTTCCCGGCCAGATAAGCTTCGGCTTCGGATGCCAGCAAGCTGCGAAATGCCGCCGGGGTCCAGTTTTGCCGCGTAATATTGTCATGCGCATTGGAGAGCGCATTGATACGGCCTGAAATAAGCTCGGAAAATTCCTCGATCGTTTCGGCTTGATGGCGCGACTGGCTGACCAGACTGCGGATCAGATTGAGGATATTGCGGACGCGGTGATTCAGCTCCGCGATCAGCAATTCCTGCTGTTCCTGACTGCGCGCGCGTTCCTGCACTGCCTCGTCAGTCAGGCGTAAAATGACTTCGAGCAGGCTGATGCGGATCGACTTGGCCGCGCCGATTTCCTGCTCCGTCCACGGCGCGCTGCGTCCTTTGACCGTTTCCTGCCAAGCGGCAAAACTCTTGCGCGGAGACATCCGTGACCCGTCTTCGCTGACGGATTTGGCCTTGGTCGGATCGCCCGCCCATCGGACCATGCGGACGAGTTCACGCCGCCACAGGACGATGTAATCGCGCGGATTGCGCGAAATCGGGATGATGATAGCGCCGGCCACACGGTCGGCAAAGGCGCGTGCAGCCGGGATCTGGTTCGACAGTTCCTGTGTGACGATGACGGTGCTGGTTTCTGCCGTATTGAGCAGCGGCAGGATCGCTTCGAATTCAGCAGCATTCGGAGCCGTTCCCGAAGATTTGTAAGCTTTGTCGATCCACACGCTGGCGCCGTCGAAATTGATCACTTCGGACAGCATCGGCACGATGGTATCGAAATTACCGGAGACCGAGGAGCCAGCGGCGAAACCGCGCATCAGCCGTTCGTGCAAGGTGCGGCTGTTGGCTTCATTCGTCGCACGCGTGGCATTGTCGGTGCGCTCGATATTCAGCGAGAAGATCGCCGATATCAGCTCGGCTGCGGTACGTTGCGAGTAAGGCAAGCGGACCGGCTCGTAATTGTGGCACGCGATCAGGCCCCACAATTTGCCTTTGACCACGATCGAGATCGACAGCGAGGCCTGAACGCCCATGTTCTTAAGATATTCGCGATGGATCGGCGACACTGCGCGCAATACCGACAGGCTGAGATCGAGCGGTTTGCCCTCCAGCGATGCGCCCGGAACGATCGCCGCGCCCTCATCCGAAACATCGGCGATGATGCGAAAGCGATTGCGCACGTACAATTCGCGCGCTTGTGCCGGAATGTCGGTCTTGGGATAGCGCAGGCCGTGAAAACTCTCGATCCCGTCGGCATGGTCCTCGGCGATCACTTCACCGGTTTCATCCTCGTGAAATTTATAGACCATCACCCGGTCGAAGCCGATCATTTGTCGGACTTCCTGCGTAGCAATAACGCATAAAGCGGAAATCGAACTCTTCGGTCGGCAAGCGCATCAACAACGGACCAAGCGCAGCAATTTGGTTTTGCAAATCGTGGCCATTATGCGGCTCGAATTCGATGACCGTGTAATGGCCGGAGCAATGCACGGCGCAATCGAAGAGATTCCCAGTATCGGCCAGTGCCAGCCCGAAGCACCGCTCTACATGGTTTTCCTCGACACAGCTCCGCGATGCTTGGCGCAGGGTTTTAATCGCTTCAGCGGAAAACATCGTGTCGAGCTGTCGGCCAGTGAGTTCGCCAAAATCGTCGGCTGATTGGTCGTCGCCGGTCAGGATAGCGCTGAAATTGGTGGAGTTCTGCGCGATGATCCAGTCGCTGTTTACGGCGACCAATGCGCCGAACGACTGCACGCGGCCAAGCTGATGGATCGGCTCGCGATCGCAATCGGTCAGGCTGCTGACAGCAGTGGCCAGGCTCATGCCGCCACCTTTATAAGCTCATTCTGCGCAATACTTAAAAACCGGTCGAACACACTTTGCGCGGCGGCAATGGCTTCGGTAGACTGTTGCGCGTCGGCGGGATGTTCCAGCAGCGGGCGCAGCGTGTTCCAATATTGCGACATGGATTTATCGGACAGGAAATAATGCGGCTGCTGGCTCATCGGCATCGCGCGTTGCAAGCGGCGCAGCATCATCCGATTGCCCAGCGCCGACCCGGCCAACACCCACAAAATACCGAGCATGGCGTTATCGCTTGCAGCCGATGGGGTGAACCGCATCGTGCGATCCGACGGTGAGCCTGCAGACGCGCCGATAATCATCAGATCGCGCTCAATCAATTTGGCTTGGGCTGGCGGCGCAGCAATACCCGCAATCGCCTGCCGTGCCAGCCATGCCTCGATCGGACGGCGGGCAGCCAATTGCACGCGCAGGAACCGTGCATATTCAACCGGGTTGGTAAGATCGAGCGAACCAAGCATCGCATCGAGATTATCATGCGATACAGCGGTGCCTTCGCGCAAAGACTTGCGCAAACTGTGACGCTGCTCGCCGTTCAAATTATCGTCCAATCCCGTCATCCCCTTGCGCCCGCCACGCACACATCATATCGGCGATGGCAGACCCTTGTCCCACAACCGATAGCAAATAGTTTCAAGCGACCCGAAAATCGGCTCGATATTTAACGGCCTCTCACGGCAGAGGTTCCGAAAATTTAAGCGAAATATTCCTAAATTATAGTAAGTTAACTTACGCATCAAACTTTTGGCAGACCCGCATTCCATGATCGCACAGACCATCCAGCTCGCCCTTGCACCCGTCTTCGTTCTGGTGGCCATAGGCTCTATCATGAACATCCTTTCCGCAAGATTAGGAAGGGTGGTGGATCGCTGGCGTGCGATGCAGGCAATTCATGCCGATACAACTGGCGCAGATCACGACAATGTCGTGCGCGAAATCCGCTCTTGCGACACACGCATCAAGCTGATCGGGCGTGCGTTTCAGCTGCTCGTGCTGAGCGGGCTGGCCATCGGTCTGACCGTCGCCGCCGTGTTTGCCGATTCGCTGACCGAAATCGATCTGGAAACCGCCATCGGCACGATCTTTCTGGTCGCGATTGCGCTGTTAATGGGCGCGCTGCTGATCTTTCTGCGCGAAATCAAGGAATCCGCCAACGCGCTGAGTATCCCGAAGACCTATCTGGAACTCGACCGCGACATCTGACGCTATTTCAGCAGCTTCTGACCTTTATCGCGAATGGCACCAGCTACGATCGGCTCGATAAACGACAGCGCCGGGGGCATTTCCACTTCGAACACCAGCTGATTGTCTTCGACCAGCACACGCCCGTCGATTGCCTGCCCCATCGCCGCCACCGACAGCGCCATTTCATCTTCGCTGCGCCAGCTGCTGGTCACTTTGGCCATCCCGCCCGGAATGTAATCGGCGATCTCGCCGCTGCGTTCTTTCAGTCGCCCGCGCACTTCATCCTTGTCGAGATTATGGGGTATCGCAACGCGCATCAGCCTGGCTCCTTTTGATCGGCCTTGGTGTGGCCCGTCAGCTTGTGATCGGCCAGTTGTGGTCGGCCAGTTGGGCATCGTCACCCGTGCCATATTTGTAATCGATATAGCGGTGCTTGATCGCAAGATCGTCCATCGCTCCGGTCGAGAGTTGACGGTTGATGCTATCCAGTTCCTTGGCAATGTTGGTCAGGCTGTGCGTGACTTGCTCGTCCGGGGTTGATCCGGCGCTGTTATCGCGCCGCATATTCGCCGGTATGCGGCGGTAGCTCTCGACCGTTTCAGGCAGGACATCACCCACCAGCTTGCGAATATCGCGCGCGGCAGGATGGTTCGGATCGACCGCTTGTAATTGCGCTCCGAGCGTATCGAGCTGCACGCCCATATCGTCCAGCACCGCGGCGGCGGGCGGGGGCAGGGCCGCGCGCTGATGTTCCAGCCACAATTCGGTTCTTGCCGACCATCTGCCGCACATCGCCTTTGTTCAGATCGGCGCGTTTCGGCACTTTCATACGGGGAAACACGCTGAACGCCACGACTGCGGCAACCAGCGCCAGCATCGTCGCCATGATCCCGGCAAAGCCCAGTCCGCCGATAACCATTCCGCCGACCATCGCCGCGACCAGCACTGCGCCCACGGCCATCAGCACGCGGATCATCTTCCGCATGAAATGGCCCTTTTTCAGGTTCGCCGAGCCTTTGCCGATGGAGCCGGCCATGCGGTGCCGCCCGCCTTCGCGATTGTCGTCGCGCACGCGGCGGCCTTCCTCGATGATGCGGTCGCTATTGGTCGTCAGATCACCCATCAGCTATCGAGTTCCAGCAGCGACGGCTCGCTCGATGCGACTTGCGATTGCGCCCGCGATTGCCCTTCAGCCCGCGCAATATAGCCCTTCGACTTCTCGACTTCGCTGGTCAGGACGGTGACGGTTTCCTTCATCGAGGACAGCGCCCGCAATTTGAATTCATCGACTTCATCCATCGTATCGTAGATATTCTGGAATGCGCGTTGCAGCGTTTCCAGCGGGATGGTGCTGGACGCAGCCTGTTCGTGGATTTTGCCCGTCTGGTCGCGCAGCATGGTGCTGGTCGAATCGATGATATTCGCGGTTGTCTCGTTAAGCGCGGTAATCTGCCCCAGAACCATCCGCTGATTGGTCATCGCTTCGCTGACCGTTACCGCCGTGCGCAAGGCGCCCACGGTCGTGGTGCTGGCGCGGTCCACGCCCTTGACCAGCTCGACATTGTTTTTCTTCACAAGGTCCAGCGCGAGATAGCCCTGCACGCTGACCGCCATTTGCGTCAGCAAATCCTGCGTGCGCTGCCGCACATAGAACAGGGCGGTTTCGCGAATGGCCTTGGCCTTGGCCGGATCGCTCGCGTCCAGCTCATCGGCTTTCTCTTCCAGCTTTTCATCCAGCGACCGGGAAATATGGATCATCTGTTCCAGATTGCCCATCGCTTCCCACAGCTTTTGCCGCTCCACATCGATGGCGGCATTGTCCATCAGCAATTCGTCCTTGCCATCGGCCAGGCGTCCCAGAACCGACTGGATATGTCCCTGCGCGCTTTGATAGGAACGAAAATAATCATCAAGCTTATTGCCGAAGGGAATGATGCCGAGGATTTTCTTCTTGGTCGTCAGCTTGCCGCGTTTCGACGGGTCGAGGTCTTCGACCGTGCGCCGCAATTCAGCCAGGTCGGTGCCAACGCCCGTATCCTTGTCCATCGCGCGGATAGGCCGGTCGAGGAAGCGGTTCGACATTTGCGAGGCCGCCGCAATTTCCTTGCGGCCCATATTGGTAAGCTGATCGACCTTTTTGCCGAATTCCGGTGAATTGGCGTCTTCCTGCACCAGATCCTCGACAAACGCATCGACCTTGGTTTGCAGTTTGGATTTGACCCCTTCGTCCACCGGCACCAGGCCCGCTGCCTTTTCCGGCGCAACCGCGGGCACGGGATCGGGCGGCGTCAATTCAAAATCCGTGGCGGTCTTGGTTTTGGTGCTGGTCAAATTCTCGGCCATGATGTGACATATGCTCCCATGTCATGCGGTTTGGTGCGGCAAAATCGAAGCTCTGCGTACACTTACTGTATTAGTATCATAAAACACGTTGTTCAAGCAGTATCGCGGTGTTTGCCCTCTAAACGCAAGAGGCGCATCAATTATCCCGCTTCCTATGCACCCCCGGAGTGGGTACCATCGCAGGCTGGACACAACGATTGCACGCTTCCGCCGAACCGGGCGGCGCGCGGCGTATCGGGAGAGAATTTTGGCGACCGACCAACCCAAAGCCCCGCCATCGGCAGGTTTTTCCGCAAGAGAGCCGGTGAAAGATGAATCCGGCAACACGCCGATTTTCGCACCGGACAGCTTTGCCAGCGTCATACTGTCGTGGCGGCGATGGTGGCGCGATGCGGTCGTCGGCACGGTCGATCAGGCCGATGTGATCGAGAAACGGCGCGAGGATTGCACCTTGTCGGCGCGCTATCTGTTCATGATCGCCATGTCAGCCGGGATCGCGATCCTCGGGATGTTGTTGTCCTCACCTGCCGTCGTCATTGGTGCGATGTTATTGTCGCCGTTAATGGGGCCGATCATGGGGCTGGGATTTGCGCTGGCCATCGGAGATTATAGCTGGATGCGCCAATCGGTGCGCTCGCTGCTCTGGGGCACGGCGATCGGCATCGGCCTGTGCGCCCTCATTGTGTTCCTCTCGCCCTTGCAGACCGTGACGCCGGAAATTGCCGCGCGTACCAAGCCCAATCTGTTCGATCTGCTGGTCGCGCTGTTTTCGGCGCTGGCCGGCGCTTACGCAATGATCCGGGGGCGTGAAGGCACGATTGTCGGCGTGGCGATTGCGACGGCTTTGATGCCGCCGCTGGCCGCCGTCGGTTTCGGGCTGGCCACGCTCAACTGGACTGTCTTTTCCGGCGCGCTGCTGCTGTATGTTACCAACTTGATGACGATTGCCTTGACCGCGACCGCGATGGCGCGACTCTATAGTTTCAGCGCGGCCTTGTCGGAGCGGCAAACGCAATTCCAGAACGTTATTGTGGTGTCGGCGTTTGTCGGGCTGGCCATCCCGCTCGGCTTTTCGCTGCAATCGATTGCGTGGGAAGCCAATGCGCAGCGGCAAATTCGCAGCGAAATTCTGGATGTGTTCGGCTCCAATGCGCGGTTGTCCAATCTCGATATCGATTGGGATGCCGAGCCTTTGGGAGTGGAAGCGACGGTGCTGACGCCGACGATTACGCCCGACGTCGAAGTTCTGGCAGCGCGCGGTCTGTCGCGCGAATTGGGCCGCGATGTGAATGTCACGATTACGCAATATCAGGTCGGGACCGGATCAAGCGCAGCGGAGGCAGCGCAATTGACCGCTGCTCGCGCCCGTGAAGAAGCGGCGGCCACGGAACGGGCTGACGATCTGGCGCACAGGCTGGCGCTGGTCGCAGGGGTGCCGATGGAAGAGGTGATGATCGACCGGCAGCGGCGCCGCGCAATGGTGACGGCCGGCAATCTGGAAGGCGCTTCGCTGTCGGCTTATCGCACACTGGAAGAACGCATCGCCGAGACGGAGCCGGAATGGCGGGTGGAAATGCGTCCGCCTGCGCGTGCTTTGCCGCCAATCGCTTTTGCGCGTGGCGAACCGGCTGAAGATGGCACGATTGCACCTTTGGAACTGACCAGCGAGGGGCGCGAGGCGCTCGATCTGGCGATGTGGGCGGCGGAGCGGATCGATGCGCCGCTGACGTTGTCGGGACCGGCAGCATTGATGGACGAGATCGAGGTGGAGTTGCAATCGCGTAGCATTGTCGTGCGTGGCAGGGTCGTAACCGGAGCGGCATCGGGAGGCGAAGGCGTGGTAACACCGCGCTGGGCCGCGCCGGGGGACTAAATAGGGCACTTAACGCTGCCTCGACACCCTTGAGGGTCGTTTAGGCATCCTTGTGGACCCCCTTTGGTGAACGCTCTCGGCTCTGCCCTTAAGCAGCCAGTCCGAGCGGCTGAATCTCGCCCGACAGATACAGTTTTTTCGCCTTTGCGCGGCTTAATTTGCCCGACGATGTGCGCGGCAGAGTGCGCGGCGGGACCAGTTCCACGACGCAGTTCATGCCCGTCACCGAATGCACCTTGTCGCGGATTTGCTGATGCAATTGCGCGCGTTCTTCCGGATCGCTGACCCGGCAATGGACCAGCACGGCGGGGGCTTCGTCGCCGCTATCCGTCTCCACTGAAAACGCTGCAATATCGCCGTGATTGAAGCCGGGTAGCTGCTCCACCGCCCATTCGATATCCTGCGGCCAGTGGTTCTTGCCGTTGATGATGATCATGTCTTTGGCGCGGCCCACGATGAACAGATAGCCGCCCGCGACATAGCCCATATCGCCCGTGTCGAGCCAGCCATCGATCAAGCATTCGCGTGTGGCCTCTTCGTTGCGGAAATAGGAGTGCATGACGGATGGTCCGCGACACAGGATCTTGCCGATCTGATGGTCGCCGCGCACTTCGTCACTCTCGCCGCGAATCTCGACATCCATGTCGGGCAAGGGCTTGCCGCAATTCACGATGGCGCGATAGCGGGCCGGGCGTGACAAGTCGCGCGGCGTGCCGGACAGGCGTTCTTCCTCGACCAGTTCGATGCGGATACCTTCGCCCGGCGGCATGACAGTGACGGCGAGCGTGGCTTCGGCCAGGCCATAGGATGGCGTGAAAGCGCTGGCCTTGAACCCGGCATCGGCAAATGCGTTGACGAAGTTCTGCATTACATCGGGCCGGATCATATCCGCGCCATTGCCCGCCACTCGCCAGCGCGACAGGTCGAACCGGTCGCCGACATGGCTTTGGCTGGAGATACGCCGCGCGCAAATATCGTAGCCGAAAGTGGGTGAGTACGAGAGCGTCGTACCTTTGTTGCGGCTTATGAGGTCGAGCCATGCCAAAGGTCGCCGCGCGAAATGTTCGGTCTTCAGATAATCGACCGACATCTGGTTCGCGATCAGCGACAGGAAACAGCCGACCAGCCCCATATCGTGATACCACGGGAGCCAGCTCACAACCCGTTCGTTCATGCCGACTTTCATTGATGTCGAATGGCCGTAAAGATTGTGCAGCAAGGCCTTGTGCGTCACCGCAACGCCGGTTGGAAAGCGGGTCGAGCCACTGGAATATTGCAGATAGCAGATGTCGTCCGGGCTCGCGTCGGGGAAGTCGCATTCCGGATCGTTACGCGTCGCAAAGTCCGTCCAGTTGATGCCTTCGCACCCTTGCCGCGCCGCCGCTGCTGCGCCCATCTCGTCGATTTCTTGCGGGTAAAGCAGCATTTTGGGCGCGCTGGAATCAAGTTGCACTGCCAATTGGTCGATATAACTGTCCTTGCCGCCGAATCCGGTAGGCAAGGGGAGCGGCACTGGCCATGCGCCGACGGTGACACAGGCGCAGAACAAGGCTGCGAATTCGGGCGAGGTTTCCGCGATCAGAGCGACGCGATCACCTTTGGCAATTCCGCTGGCGACCAGACGGCGTGCGTGTGCGTGAGCGTCCTCGCGCATCTCGCTATAATTGTAAGCGCGTTCGAGATTTCCACGCATATCGTGGAAATTCATGCCCTTTTCGCTCTGCGCGGCGTAATCGATCGCCTCGTTGAACGTGACAAAGTCCGCCCGGCGGCGCGGTAACGCGCAATCGTTCGGCGTCGGCTGAATAGCGGCGTCGGTCATGATGTATGTCGCAATGCTGTTGACAGAATTGCGCCTCTTCGCACCCCTCACATTATTCTCGTTTGAACCGTTTTGAGCGGTTTCACGAGTTGCAGTGTTTCCCATTTGATAAGGAGTGTGGCACGAATAAGGCGCTATGCGCGACTTTTCCAAACGCAAAACCGGTAAAAACCGGGTAAAACGACCGCCAAAGCCGCTGGATGCAGCGCGGCTGGAAGAGCTGGCGGTGTCCTATGTTGCCCGGTTTGCGACCAGCGCCGCCAAACTGGAAAAATATCTGCAACGCAAGTTGCGCGAGCGCGGATTTGTCGAAGATGCCGCCGATAGCTGGCTACCTGACGACGGGACGGGCGAAGGTAATGACGAAATCGATCCCGCATTTGCACTGGAAGCCGGGCGCGCAAAAATTGCCGAAGTGGTCGCAAAATTCGTCGAGCGGAATTATGTCGATGATGACGAATATGCCAAAAATCGCGCAGGCAGCTTGCTCAATCGCGGCTTTGGCGGGCGGCGGATCGAAGCGACTTTGCGCCATGACGGAATTGCCGAGGATGTACGCGAAGCGAATGCCCCGGACCGGAACGAGGCGCGCGAAGCGGCGCTGGCACTGGCGAAAAAGCGGCGCTTCGGCCCGTTTGCGCGTGATGCGGTGGGCGAGCTGGATGATGATCTGCTACCCGAAGATCGCGACTTCGAAACCAATCAGGCCATGCGCAAATTGCGTGACAAGCAGCTTGCGGCCATGGTTCGGGCAGGGCATGAATTCAGCGATGCCAATGCGATTTTGAACGCGCGCAGCGTCGCGCAGGCCGAAGAATGGGCGTCAGGAGAAAGTGATGCGTAGTATAAAAAACTGGGCCGGTATGCTGGCATTGGTGTTGATGGGCTTGTCCGCGTGTTCACCGCAAGGCGCGACGCAGGCGCAGCAGGATACGTCGAATCAGGGTAGCAACATTGCCATCCCCGACCGCCATCCGATCTCCGGCCTTGAAGTCGTGCCGCTGAAAGTGGACACGGGTGAGACGACTTACGTCTTTCAGGTGGAAGTCGCCCGCACCTTCGAGCAGCAACGACGCGGGATGATGGAGCGCGCCCCGCTGAAAGATAATGAGGGGATGATTTTCCCTTACAATCCGCCGGGTGTGCAAAGTTTCTGGATGAAGAACATGCCCAATCCGCTCGACATTATCTATGTCGGGCCGGACGAGCGTATTCTGAATATCGTTGCCAATGCCGTGCCGTTTTCCGAAGAATCGCTGCCATCGGCAGGGCCGACCAGTCTGGTGCTGGAGATTCGCGGCGGACTGGCCGCAGAGATGGGGATCGAAGCGGGCGACCGGGTAACGTGGTAGCGATTGGCCTGCGCAAGGTTGTGCAGATGCGGTTCGGCGCGACAACCTCCTTGGCATATCTCCATACGATAATCCGTGCGACAAGCCCCTTGGCGCTAGCTTTCAAATCGTCTAATCGCTGGTCCCCATGAGCTTCCTCGGCAAAATATTCACCTGGTGGAACGGCGCGACCATCGGCACCACGCTGTTTTCCTCGCGTAATGGCGAGCAAGTCGGCACGGACGCACAGGGCAACGCCTATTTCAGAATGCGCAACAAGCGCGATCTGGCCAAGGACGGCTCGTATATCGGTGCGGAACGTCGCTGGGTGATTTACGAAGGCGCTAACGATTCGAGCAGAGTGCCGCCTGAATGGCATGGCTGGTTGCACGGATCGTTCGACGATGTGCCGGAAAGCCATTTGCCGCCCGCCAAAATCTGGGAAACCGAATATACGCCCAACGCGACTGGCACCGATACGGCTTACCGCCCGCAAGGCGCGCTGGAGCGGGGCGGAAAGCGGGCGAAAGCGGTCGGTGATTACGAGGCTTGGACGCCCGAGTGATGCGCGTCGCCGCCGGTCGTTCGATATGTGCTGTGGCGGTATGTCTGCTGTTTGCCGCTGCTTGCTCGGACGAGCCAGAGCGGACGCAGAACAGCAGCGAAGAAACCGAAATTCCCGAAAATATGCGCAATGAAAACGCCGCCGTCATCCAGCCGGAAGGTCAGGTTGAAGGCGCGACTCCGATGAACGAGCGGGTGGCGACGATCGGCGTCCTCAACAAACGCAACAATGCGACGCGCGATCTGGAAATGCGGCCCGGAGAACAGCAGCGCGCAGGCAATGTCATCGTGCGCCTGTCCGCGTGCGAGCGCACCGCGCCGTGGGAAACGCAGAAGGAAACCGGCGCATTTGTGCAAGTCATGGTGCGCGATGCCAATGCGCGCGACGACAATTCGGATTTCAAGCGGATCTTCTCCGGCTGGCTGTTTAAAAACTCGCCATCATTAAATGTGGTCGAGCATCCGATTTACGATGTTTGGGTCAAGGAGTGCACGATGCGCTTTCCCGGCGAAGAGGCCTGATCTTCGTTGAAAGCCGTGATGGCTTGGGGGATGTTGAATAGCGGATTGCCCGTGGCTTGCCCGACTTTTGCGACATAATCGGATTGCGGGACGACGACCGCGCCAAGACTGGCCAGATGATCGGTCATGAACTGGCAGTCCAGCACGCGGTAACCCGCTGCGCGCATCGCTGCAACCAGCCAGGCCAGCGCAACTTTGCTGGCATTATCGGCAGTGCTGAACATACTTTCACCGCAGAAAACACGGTCGAACGCAACGCCGTATAATCCTCCGACCAGCTCGCTTGTTTCGCCCGATTTGCGCCAGCATTCCACCGAATGCGCGTGCCCTGCCATGTGCAGCGCGGTGTAGCTGTCTTCGATCCGGTGGCTGATCCAGCTCCCTTCCGCCATGCCGTCCTCGCCCGCGCGCGGCGCAGCACAGGCCGCAACCACTTGGCGAAACGCAGTATCGCAGGTGACGTGATACACGCCTTTTCGGATGGTTTTGGCAAGCGAGCGGGAGCAGCGGAACCCGCCCAGCGGAATAACCGCCCGTTCGCGTGGCTCGACCCAGAACACATCGGGATCGTCGCGCCCCTCGGCCATCGGAAATACGCCCTGGCTATAAGCGAGCAAGAGCAGCTTGGGATCGATGATCTCGGCACGCTGCGAATAGGTCGGAGCCAGCATGGCGCGCTACTCCGGCTCGATCCGCCAGGGCGGAAAACGGCGATCCGGTCCGGCATGATACAGGCACAGGCGGTTGCCCGACGGGTCGGTCAGACGTGCCTCGCGCCAGCGCCAGCTTTGATCGGTTGGCGGCGTTTCGAACGCGATGCCTTTGGCCAGCAATGCCTTGTAGCGCGCGTCCAGATCGTGACATTCGAAGTAGATCAGCGGGCCGTTTTCAGTCGGTTTGTCCGCCAGATGCAGGGACAATGTCGCGCCGCCATCGGGGCATTCAAACCGCGCATATTCGTTGCGCGAGGAAACGATCAGGCGCAGGCCCAGCGTTTCGTAAAAATTTACCGCTTGCGCAAAATCGGTCACATTCAGCGTTATCTGGTTCAAATCCATGATCGCGCAAAGTGTGGGCCTTTCGGCGCGGTCGGGCAAGGGTTTTCGGTCCATAATCCGGCTTGCCAAGGCATGGCCTAACGCTTAGATGCACCGCTTCCATGCAGGGGCGTAGCTCAGTTGGTAGAGCGTCGGTCTCCAAAACCGAAGGTCCAGAGTTCGAGTCTCTGTGCCCCTGCCATCTCCTTTTATATTATCGATGTCTGATAGCTTGAGAAACGCGCGAATCTCGCGGGTTTTGCGGCGTTGTATGCCGTGTCACACTGCCGCTCTAAGCATCCGGAACCGCTGGATATAGCGGTCATGGTAAGCGTGCTTGGTTAACTTAACCATCATGTGTTCCGGTGCGGCACAGGCCGGACGACTTATCCATTTTCATCCTTAACGCCGTGGAACAAGGGCGATGAGTCGTGCATTTACATCGTTATACACAGCGTTGATTGCCGAGGTCACATTCCACTCGGTCGAAGTAAAGATGGAGATTTTCCTATGTCCAGTATGTCATTTCGCAGCAGCCGCCCGGATCAATGGGTCCAGCCGCGTGCACACCGCGATGCCTCGCTGCGCTATATGAAGCATGGCGCATTGCGTCCGATGGAAGAGCCAGGCCTGCTGGCACGGATGTTCGGCGCGCGTTAACCCGCCAACAGTTTTCGATACAAAAAAGGCCGGTTCCCGATAAGGGCGCCGGCCTTTTCCCGTTATGGGGCGTATTCGCGCAAAGGTTTGGTTAGGTTAACGCGGCAGCATCTTACGCAGCCGCCCCGTAACCATCACGCGCTCAATATTCGTTCGGCTCTTCCGGTGTATCGGCATGGTGATCCGGTCCGGCTTTGCGGTCGCCCTGAGCCAGCTTGAACACCACACCCGACAGCAGCGCCAGCGCCAGCAAGTTGGGCAGCGCCATCGCCGCGTTGGAGATGTCGCCCATTCGCCAGACCAGCGTCAGATCGAGCGAGCTGCCAAGGTAAATTACGACGCACCACAACACTCGCCAAACCATGTGCAACGCCTTTTCGCCGCCGCGCGTCGAGCCGGGAATGCGGTCGTAAATGAAGGTGATGGCTCGCTCGCCGTAATAGCTCCAGGTGAGCAGCGTCGTGAACACGAACAGGATCAATGCGATGCTGGCGATCAGCGTGCCGATGGGAATGCTCGCGATCTCGATCGGGAATGCCGCAGCGAACGCTCCACTGGTCATCGCAAAGCCTTCCAAGTCCGAATTCCAGGCATGGGGCACTGCCGCCCCGCCGCCGGTGAAGTCGCCTTGCACGGTCAGGATGACGAGCGCAGTCATGGTACAAATCACGATGGTATCGATGAACGTGCCGAGCATGGCCATCCGGCCTTGCTGCTCAGGATCGTTGGTTTGTGCGACCGCGTGAGCGATCGGGGTCGAACCCTGACCCGCTTCGTTCGAGAACAGGCCGCGCGCCACACCGGCCCGAATTGCCAGCATGATCGCCGCTCCGACAAAGCCGCCTGTGGCCGCTTGCGGGTTGAAGGCACCGTAGAAAATCAGGCCGAAGGTCGCCGGAATATCGGCCAGGTTGAGCAGCAGCGCGATAACCGCCATCACGATATAGGCACCGGCCATGAACGGAATGACCTTTTCCGCGACGCTACCGATGGATTTGATCCCGCCGATAATAACGATGAACACCGCAATCGCGACGATCAGGCCGCCGATCCATTCCTCGATCCCGAACAATTCGTTGAGGCCGTCGGCGACCGCATTGGCTTGAATCATGTTGCCCGTGACCAGCGCCGAAGCCAGCGTGCCAAGGCAGAATACGATCGCCAGCCAAGTCCATTTCTTGCCCAGCCCCATCATAATGTAACTCATTGGGCCGCCGCGATAGACGCCGTCGCTGGTCTTTTCCCGATAGCGAATGGCCAGCGACCCTTCGGCAAAGGCCAGCGCCATGCCGACCAGCGCGGTGATCCACATCCAGAAGATCGCACCGGGACCGCCCAGCGCAATTGCGGTTGCAACGCCGGCCAGATTACCTGTGCCCACTTGTCCCGACAATGCAGTGGAAAGCGCGGCAAATGGGGAAATCTCTCCCTCGCCTTCGCCTTTGCGGCTGCTGAACAAACCCTTGAACGCGCTGCCAAGTTGCCGGATGGGATAGAATTTCAGGCCCACCATGATCCACAGGCCGATGCCCAGCAGGATCAGGGTCATCGGCGGGATCGGTTGTCCCCCGATCGACAGCCAGGAAAGGGCTTCGCCGTCCCATGTGCCACCCCAGATAAAATCCGAAATATTCGTGACGCGGTCGATCAAAGTGACCGACCCGGCTTCGCTGGCTGCCATTATACGCATCCCCTCATGCGGTAGTTCTTAAATTATTGCCCGCACTGCTAATGGCGAACGCCCACGAAAGCCAGCCTTTATCCGCGCAGCTTGCCCGCTGGTGTTACGCCCTTGCTTTTAACGGATTGCAGCATTATTGCGCGAAGCGTCTTCCGACATCGAAGTTTTAATTGCCCTCCCGGACCTTGAACCGGGGCGGCATGAAGCTAATGTTAGAAGCGAGTTTTACGACGCAGTTTACGTTTGAAGTGCATTACGGGAAAGCGACGCGCATCATGGCCAAAACCAATCCGGGCGAATTCATCCGCCAGGTCCGCACCGAAGCGGGCAAGGTCGTATGGCCGACGCGCGAAGAAACGATCCGCACGGCGATTTTCGTGTTTATCATGATGGTGATCCTGTCGCTCTTCTTTCTGGGCGTGGACACCGTGTTCGGGGCAGTCGTGTCCTGGCTGCTGACCCTAGCTTGATCTCACAGGTTTATACGGACATTACATTACATGGCACGCTGGTACATCATCCACGCTTACTCCGGGTTCGAGAACAAGGTACGCGACGCGATCCTGTCCGAAGCCAACCGCCTCGGTCTGTCCGAAGGGGTGGAGGAAGTCGAAGTTCCGACTGAAACCATTACCGAGATCAAGCGCGGCAAAAAGGTGCAGACCGAGCGCAAGTTCATGCCCGGCTATGTACTGGCCAAGCTGAATATGACCGATGACATTTATCACCTGGTCAAAAACACGCCGAAAGTCACCGGCTTCTTAGGCAATAACAGCAAGCCGCAAGCCATTACCGAAAAAGAAGCCGCGCGCTATTTCGGCGGTGTGGAAGAAGCGAAATCCGCGCCCAAGAAGGACATCAGCGTCGATTACGAAATCGGCGATTCGGTCAAAGTGCTGGACGGTCCGTTCAACACATTTACCGGCGTGGTCGAGGAACTGGATTTCGACAAGGCGAAGGTCAAAGTGTCGGTGTCGATCTTCGGACGGGCAACCCCGGTCGAGCTGGACTTCGAGCAAGTCGAACTGGTCAAATAACACCGCTGCCGACAGGCTTCACGTTGCGAGGGTCTGCCTAGGTCGCGACGCATCACGCCTACACGCCTACACGCCTACACGCCTGAAGCTGCGCAGCGCGGGGTGCATTACCCCAGCTTGTGCGTCACCACGTAGCGATTGGTAAACTCGGCCAGATCTTCCATCGCCTGACGATCTTCGATCCGGTACATTTTCTTGTCCCGCGATATCAACCCGCCTTGCAAGAGTTGCTGCACCGAACGGTTGGTGTGAATAGGCGTCAGGCCCAGCGCATCGGCGATCTGGTATTGCGCCAGCGGAAACAGAAACGCGCCATTCTTAACATCGCCGGTGACTTGCGAGCGCGCCTCGACCTGTAACAGCAGATGCGCCAGCCTTCCGGCACCATAAGAGCGGCTGTTTGAGCGTGCGCGGTCCATCGCAATCACTTGATCCAGCATCGCAATGCCCAGCAACGCCGTGCCATAGCGTGCCTCGTCGCGGATCGCTTGACTGAGGCCGGTCTTGTGGATGCGGATAGTGCTGATATCCTCCAGCGCCTCTACGGTCGTCGTGGCATAGGACCAGTTGATATCCTCCAGCCCGATGATGTCGCCTCGCTGATAAATGCGGTGGATGAAGCGGCGGGCATGGCGCAAGGCGACCCAGCCAATCGCCCAGCCGCTTTCCAGAATATACAGATGCCGCTCATCTCCGCCTTCGCGATACAGTACATCGCCGCGTGGCTTCGTCACCAATTGCTTGTCGTCCCACGGCAAATCGCTGAAATCGCTGGGCGGGCGTTCATGGTGATGGGCCAGCCGCATGGCCAGCGCAGAAGCTGTATCGGTATCATCGGCGCGCTGCGAGATTGATTGAACTTGTGTTTCAGAGAGGTTCTGCGCGGATTTCTGGATCGTGTCTGACATGGCAGCATCCTAGGCCTTAAAAGAAGCGTCACAGAAGAAACTTCGTTGGCGACCATCCGCGCCGCTGATCGACCGGAAAGCAGATTACCGAGTAGCCTTCAGCGACCGCCGCCATCAGCCTCGTTTGTAACATTTGTTCGACGCGCGAAGGGTCCGGTTGGTTCCTGATGAGTTCGAATTGCTGTTAAAGCTAAGCGCTGTGGTTAGAGTGGCTGTCACATTTTCGAAAAACCCACCATTTAGCCAGCGCAAATGTCATCGGCGGAATGAATAACAGGACAAGAAACACATAAGCGTAATTAGGCAATCCTAGTTTGGTCGTCGCGAAAAGTATGATGCTGGACAGGCAGGCACTGAATAGCGACACCAGACCGTATTTTGCAGCCGCCAAAGCTAAATTTGATCTGGCGCTAAATGTCAGTGTAACATTGCCGATAAACGAGACAAGATAAGCGCATCCAGCACCCATTAGGTTTGCCAAGAATAGATCAACCTTTGCACTTTCCATTAAAACATAAGCAAGCGCAACATGGGCAAACGTAGCGCTAATTCCAATAAGGCTGAACGATGTCAATTGGCGAATTAACGGCAAAGCACTACCTGCCTTTTTGTATAATCGCGAAAAGCGACAGGCCGATTGGCAAACGTACATGATTGACTAAAGACGCTTCTTTCGAAAAGATAGTAGTCAAAGCCATATTGAGCCACGGTGAAGGCGGTTCCTTATCAGAATTCACTGCGATTCCACACTTGGCTAATCCTCTTTGGGCTACGGCCAAAGGGAAAAGCAGCGTGTTGAAGTATCCGACTTTTACAGTCTTAAGGCCAGCTTCTTGGATGCGATGCGATAAAAGCTTTTTGGTATAGCGACGATGATGGTGATGTAGCACATCATGTTCCGACCATAACCAAGGCAAGGCCGGTACGGTTAGCACAATGCGACCGTCAGCGGTTAGTCTCTGCCCTAAAGTCGCCAGAGTTTTGGTATCTTCGCTAATATGTTCGAGCACATCAAGCAACGCAATCAGATCAAAGCGGCGATCGCCAAATCCGATGCGTTCGGGAAGTTTGCCCCACGCAATATTGTGCGATGTTGTCTGCTGAACGTGCGACAGGGCTTGCTCGGAAAACTCGAAGGCCTGCACTTGTCCAAATTCGCTCAGCATATCGAGATTACCGCCGTAGCCACACCCAGCTTCCAATATTTCAGCATCCTCTGGCAAGCGAATGTTATCGGCAATCAGTTTGCTGACAATTTTCCGCCGACCGCGAAACCACCAATGGTTCTGCTGATTATCGCGAAGCGACTGAAAAGCAGCGGTGTCCACTAGAACCCCTCCTTCGACGACACGACGTATAAGGGCCGGTTGCGCACTTGTATGGCAATACGCCCAATATATTCGCCCATCAGACCAAGACTAAGCAAATTTAATCCGCCGAGAAACAGGACGGCGACCATAATCGAGGCATAGCCTGGCGCATCACCACCTGTGACTATCGTGTAAGCGATAATCACCGCAGCGTACAGAAAAGCGAGGGTTGCTATGCTCGCGCCTATTAGAGTCCATATACGCAACGGGAATGTTGTGGTGGATGTGATACCATCAAGCGCCAAATTCATTAATGCCGATGGCTTCCATTTGCTCTTGCCCAATTCGCGAGCGGGCCGGGTATATTCGATTGTCTCGCTGGTGAAGCCGATCCACGAGAACAAGCCTTTGTTGAAGCGTGATTGCTCGGTCATTCTGTTCAAAACATCGACGGCATCGCGATCAAGCAGGCGATAATCACCGACATCATTGTCAATCGGGCGGTCAGCCAGCGTATTGACCAATCTGTAAAATAATCGTGAGCTGGACCGTTTTATGAAGCCATCGCTGCTGCGATCTACGCGCTTGGCGTTTACGATTTTCGTTCCTGATCGCCATTTCGCGATCATATCGACGATCAATTCGGGTGGATCCTGTAAGTCGACATCCATCGGGATAATGGCGTCGCCCGAACTGGCTGCCATTCCTGCGCTAAGCGCCGCTTCTTTTCCAAAATTACGCGACAAGCTGACAAGCCTCACACGCCGATCAATGCGGCAAATTTCACGAACTACAAAAGCTGTCTCATCGGTGCTGCCATCATCGACAAAGATCAGTTCGAACGAAGGTCGATTTGGCGCTGTAGGCCAAGCGGTTGCAATGACCGCGTCCAGAGCCTCGATAAAGCATGCGATATTCGCCTGCTCATTTAGAACGGGCACAATGATCGAAATCGAGTCTTTGGCTTGCTCCGCAAGCTGTTTAGCAAAGTCCTGATGTTCAAGCATTTAGTAATGGCTCCGGCGGATGGCGCTTCAATATGCGCCGGGATAGGTTCGCCACTTCCTTACCGAACTTCGTTAATATCTATTTAACCGATTTGCCGCAGATGAGGGCTCATCGGAGCAATAATGACTGCACAACGAGCCAATATATTATGTCTGGCAAGCTTGGCGTTGCTAGTTGTGGCAAGCGCCCTGTTTTACCCGCAGCATGATCTTTCACACGATGCCAGCTGGTACTTAATAGCCACGCAGAAATTTATCGGTGGGGCGGAGCTTTATTCCGACATTTACGAGATTAATCCGCCACTGGCTTTTTATCTGACGACTCCGTCGCTGTATATTTCCAAGGCATTCGGGGCCAATCCGACAACAACATACTTGCTGTATCTCATAAGCTTGGCAGGGATATCAGCTCTATGGTGTCTGCGGCTGATAAATTTAGCTGCTTTTTCGACTGCGAAAACAATTGGTTTCTTCGCGGCCATTCTGGTCCTACTATTCATCTTGCCAATTTCAGAATTTGGTCAGCGAGAGCATTTTCTGCTGATTTTTGCACTACCCTATTCGATACACATGGCGTTTCGAGACCGCAGTTCTGCGCTCAAATTGGCCGAGCAATGCGCCGTGGCAGCATTCGCTTTGTTAGGCTTCGCGCTAAAGCCGTATTTCCTGGCTATTCCAGCGGCAATGGTACTGATGCGTCTTGTCCGTCAGAAACAGCTTGGCGAAGTCTTTTCGCCGACGAATTGGACGCTTGGAGCGGGACTGCTTGCCTACCTAGTATTCATTGTGGTTGTGCATCCAGCATATGTGAGCGAGGTCGTCCCAACAGCGCAATTGGTGTACGTCTCTTACGAAGCCAATCCCACAGTCGTTTGGGCGCGGCCAGAAATTGTAGCGCTGGCCACTCTTGGCATGCTTGTGATTATATATCGCGCGTGGATAGACGATGCTACTCTTATCTTGGCTGCCGGCGCAATAGGCGGTATTATATCATATTTGCTGCAATTTAAGGGATGGAACTACCAAATTCTACCGGCGTCGGGCCTTGTTATTTTAGCCTCCTCTTGTGCGCTTTTAAATCTTCATCAAAACAAGCAAATGTCGCCGATGAAGCTGGTTCTTCTTATTTTGCCGATCCTGTTTACTCTCGGCCCGCAAATTGCCCGCGGCCCTTATCAGCAGCAAATGCCAAATGCCTTCGAGAGTTTTGTGAAAGCACCGAATACCAATATCTTGGTGTTGAGTAGCAATGTGTCGGCTTCATTCCCGTTCATTAACAACGTATCGGGAAATTGGACGAGCCGCTATCCAGTGCAATGGCTCATTCCCGGTGCTTACAATCGCTTGGAAAATGATGATTGTGATCCCAATGAATGCGCGGAATTGCGAGAAGTTTTATTGAAAGCGCGCGTTAACGTAATTGATGACATTGAAAAACTCCGCCCCGAAACAGTATTCATAGATGAGCGAGACAACAAATCCTACTTCGAATCAGATACATTTGAATATTTGCCATTTCTGAGAATTGATGAAAGGTTTTCGGTTATATGGCGGTGCTATCGCAAAGTTGGCGAAACATACAATTATTCGGTCTGGCAGAACCAATGTCGTGATAGATTCAGCAAGGTCTCATCTACACCATCTGAACCATAAGTCGGAATCATCCCTGCACAAATCCATTGCATTTGCGCACCAAAACGCTATGTGCGCGGACTTCTCATACAAGAGAAATCCCGAATTCGGGAACGCGGGAGGCTTGGTAAAACAAGCTGTCTGACCGCTTAACATGAGGTGTCTGGGCACATTGCCCGCCGCCGACAGTGTGAAAGGAGGCCATCATGGCCAAGAAAATCGAAGGTTATATCAAGTTGCAGGTGCCCGCCGGCACCGCCAATCCCTCTCCGCCAATTGGCCCGGCTCTGGGTCAGCGCGGCGTAAACATCATGGAATTCTGCAAGGCGTTCAACGCCGCGACGCAGGATTTGGAAAAGAACGCTCCGATCCCGACGACCATCACGGTCTTTGCCGATCGCTCGTTCACATTCACGACGAAAACGCCGCCCGCCAGCTATTACATCAAGAAAGCGACGAAGCTGAAATCCGGTTCGAAAGAACCCGGCAAAGTCGTCGCAGGCTCGATCAAGCGCAGCCAGGTCAAGGAAATTGCCGAAGCAAAAATGGCCGATTTGAACGCGAATGATGTCGATCAGGCCATGAAGATCATCGAAGGCTCCGTGCGTTCGATGGGCCTTGAAGTGGTGGAGGGCTGAACCGATGGTTAAACTGACAAAAACGCAGAAAGTCCGCGCAGAGCTGGACAATGAAAAGCTGTATGGCGTGGACGAAGCGATTGCGACATTGCGCGAGCACGCCAGCAAGAAATTCGACGAGACGGTTGAAATCGCCATGAATTTGGGTGTCGATCCACGGCACGCCGATCAGATGGTGCGCGGCATGGTTTCGCTGCCATCGGGCACTGGTAAAGACGTCAAAGTTGCCGTGTTCGCTCGCGGTGACAATGCCGATAAGGCAACTGCCGCAGGTGCTGACAAGGTTGGCGCTGAAGACCTGATGGAAGATATGCAGGCCGGTAATCTCGACTATGACCGCGTGATCGCAACGCCCGATATGATGAGCGTTGTGGGCCGGTTGGGTAAAGTGCTTGGTCCCAAGGGCCTGATGCCGAACCCGAAACTGGGCACGGTTACGCCGAATGTGGAACAGGCCGTTAAGGACGCCAAGGGCGGACAGGTTGAATTCCGGGTTGAGAAAATGGGTATCATCCACTCGGCTATCGGCAAGATGAGCTTTAAAGATGACGACATCAAAGCCAATTTCAAAGCGATGACGGATGCCATCATGAAGGCCAAGCCAACTGGCGGAAAAGGCAAGTATCTGAAAAAGGTATCTCTGACTTCGACGCATGGGCCGGGCCTGAAAATGGACTTGACCGAAATCGAAGGTGGTTAAGAATAAACGTGCAATCCTGATCGCGGCAGCCAGAGGGCGACGGCCCGACGCGGTTAGTGCGATAGCCAGAGGCCGCATGGCCCGTTGGCGACTGAGATTAAGAAAAGAAGGGTCGGAGAGCATAACGCTTTCCGGCCCTTTTCTTATGCTCCTGCTGAGAATGTCCGGCGTTTCTGGTGTGCCCGTTGCGATAACCGGAAAGCAAATGCGTTTGGCGCGTTGATCGATCAGAAACGCAATGGAGAATTACAATGGAATCGTTTTGGAGCCTTATCACGATCATCGGGCCGGTCCTGCTGATCGCGGCGATTATCTATGCTTATATGCGCAGCCGCTCGACCACCCGCGCCGAGGAAATCGCCGGTGAACGTGGTGCAAAAGAAGTCCGCGAAGATATCCGCGAACATAACGAGTAATCGAGCCAGTTGGGCGACCGTCAGGTACGGCTTGGGTGCTCTAGACCCCGTTTAGACACTCTTGTGGCCCGAATTTTTCGGCCCATGCCAAAGGCTTAAATTCCGCCCGGTGTGAAGTCGAAACCGGCGGCGGACAGCGCATCGCTCAGGCTGTGAACGCAGCTGTTCAAGTCGTCTTGCTTGGTCGAACGGATCACGAAATTTGCGCCGACTTTGCCTTCACGAAAGAAGGGATAGCTGCCAATCTGACAGGTTTCGTGCGCTTTTTCGACTTCGCGAAGAATGCCGGCAACTTCGCTTTCTGGAATGAAACCGCCGATGGTCTCGCTGATAAGTTGCGCGCCACCTTCCAGCGTTCCGGTCAAGGCGTCCAGCATCCCGGCGGTGATGTGCGGCACGCCAGCCATCAGGAAGATGTTGCCGATCTTGATGCCGGGCGCACCGGATTTTTCATTGGCAATAAGTTCCGCGCCTTGCGGTGCGCGGGCCATGCGCAATCGGCCCTCGTTTAAACCGCCTTTGTCCGCGTAATATTTCTCTAGGATAGCATAAGCATCAGGGTGGATTTCGACTTCCAAACCCAGTGCGGCTGAAACCGCATCGACAGTGATGTCGTCATGTGTCGGCCCGATACCGCCAGTCGTGAAGAGGTAATCATTACGGCTGCGTAGAATGTTCACGGCTTCCACGATCCGTTCTTCGACATCAGGCACCACCCGTACTTCATCAAGGCGAATGCCCTGCACCTGAAGCCAGGAAGCGACCTGCGCAATGTTCTTGTCATGGGTGCGCCCGGACAGGATTTCATCGCCGATAACGATCAGGGCGGCTTTATACACGCGGTCGGATTTCGTGGCTGAACTCATACATCATCGCTTAGGCAAAAGCCCGGATCAGCGAAAGGCGTTTCTTATGTGACGGTTTCCAAGGGCCTGTCGTCTGGCTGCGTCGCGGACGGTGTTTGCTCAAAAGCCAAAATGCCATCATCGACCGGATCTTTGCGCATCCGCTTTTTGTCCAGCACGTAATCCTGGTTCAACCGCCATGGATAGGCGATCGCATTCTTCGGCATGATGTGCTTGGACCGCTGAATATACCCGCTGGAAAAGTCGAATATGTCGTCTTCCTCCAGCGCGGCTTCTTGTGTTTTTGTGAGGGCAGGAACCGCGAGCAAAGCGCCGACCTGGTCCATATGGTTGATGACGCGGCAGACATAATCGGCGTTAATATCGGCGCGCAAAGTCCAGCTTGCGTTGAGATAGCCGAACACGACCGCCAAATTCGGCACGTTTGAAAACATACAGCCCTTGTAGTAGAACCGCTGCGCGAAATCGACCGGCTCGCCATCGATGCTGACGGTCATTTTGCCTGCTATGGCAAGCTTCAGACCGGTGGCTGTCACGACGATATCGGCGTCCAAGTGCTCACCGCTTTCGAGGCGAATTCCGCCCCGTTCGAATGCGGCGATCTTATCAGTGACGATACTGGCCTTACCGCCTTTCATTGCTTCGAACAGATCGGCGTCGGGGACCAGGCACAGGCGTTGCTCCCACGGATTGTAAGGCGGTGTGAAGGTCGGCTCGTCGTAATGCTCGCCCAGCGCCTTGCGCAATTCCTTGCGCAGTTCCTTCTTTACTTTTTCCGGCTTTCTCTGGGCCAGTTTGAACGTGAAATCCTGCATAAAGACGTTTTTGAAACGCGTGATTTTGTAAGCCAGATCGCCGGGCAATATCCGGCGCAAGAAGTTGGCCACGCCATCTTTTGCAGGGCGTGAAATCATCCATGTGGGCGTGCGTTGCAGCATGGTGACATGGGCTGCTTTCTCCGCCATCGACGGGACGATAGTCACCGCCGTTGCGCCCGAACCGATCACGACAACGCGCTTGCCGGAATAGTCGAGTTCCTTGGGCCAGAATTGCGGATGCAACACCGTGCCTTCGAAATCGCCAAGCGCAAATTCCGCATCATATGGCTCGTCGTAATCGTAATAGCCTGACCCGAGATACAGCCAGTTTGCGGTCAAAACCTGCTGCTTTCCGGCGTGTTCGACAGTCACGTTCCAGCGCGCTGTCGCAGTATCGAAATTTGCCGACAAAACGCGGCGGGAAAAACGGATATGCTGCCGAATGTCGCGCTCGTCCACGATCTGGTGCAGGTAATTCAGAATGGCGGGACCATCGGCGATGCTTTTTTCATGCTGCCACGGTTCAAACTCGAATCCCAGCGTGTGCATATCGCTGTCGGAGCGGACACCGGGATAGCGGAACAAATCCCATGTTCCGCCCAGATTTTCGCGCTGCTCAAGGATAGCATACGATTTTTGCGGACATTTTTCGGTCATATGTGCGGCCATACCGATGCCCGAAATGCCTGCCCCTACGATTAGGACATCGACATGAGTGTCGGGTAATGAAGCCGTGTTTTCCGCCATTGCGATGCCCTGATTTTTCCTCGAGTGAAGAAGCATTGTAAATTGCAACTGTGTTGCGCACAAGCCGCTTGCACGCGATTAGCCCCCTTGCATTACCATCGGGATCCGTCATTGCGCGGCGTATGATCGTTCGCAAATCACTACTGTCCCCCGCCATCCTCGCCAGCCTGAGCTTGGCTACCCCTGTTATGGCGCAGGATCCCGGCGATGCACCGCCATCCGAAGAGCCTTCGACGCAGGTCGAAAACATCATCCTTGTCACAGGCAAAGGGCTGGATGATACACCTGCGACACCCGCTTATTCCGCCGTCACGCTGGACCGGGAGCAGATCATCGCCGCGCCATCGGGCCGCATCGAAGATGTGTTGGGTGCAGTCGCCGGGTTCCAGCAATTTCGCCGCTCCGACAGTCGTTCGGCCAATCCATCGGCACAAGGCGCAACTCTGCGCGCGCTCGGCGGGAATGCCACAAGTCGCGCACTGGTGACGCTGGATGGTGTGCCATTGGCCGACCCGTTTTTCGGCTTCGTGCCATTTAACGCGATTGCGCCGGAGCGGCTGGGGCAAATTCGGATCACGCGCGGAGGCGGCTCCGGTCCGTTCGGATCGGGTGCGCTGGCAGGCACGATTGCGATGGAAAGCGCCGATATAAGCGACCTCGATCGCTTGTGGCGCGCGGCTGCTGATAAATGATCGCGAAGAGACAGAGGCGAGCGCCAGTCTCGCGCAAAAACTGGGCAGTGGTTTTGTTGTCGCAAGCGGACGCTGGGACCGCGGGCAGGGGTTTTTCACGACACCTGCGGATCAGCGGGTTCCGGCCAGCGCCCGTGCGGCGTTCGATAATTGGTCGCTATCGCTGCGCGCCGTTACGCCGCTTAGCGACGATGTGGAATTGCAAGCCAGCGGCCTGATGTATGATGACACACGCACGTTGCGGTTCGATGGAGCGGACAGCACGAATGAAGGGCAGAACGCATCGGTTCGCGTGATTGGGCGCGGCGCGTGGGCCTTCGATGCGCTGGCTTATGTGCAAGCGCGCAACTTTTCCAATGTGGTGATTTCATCGACGCGGTTCACGCGCGTGCTGGATCAGCGCAACACCCCCTCGACCGGCATCGGTGGGAAATTCGAGCTGCAGCCGCCAGTGGGCAATGCGCATAGCTTGCGATTGGGCGTGGATTACCGGCGCGCCAGCGGCACATTGGATGAAGACGCGTTCAGCGCGTTTAGCGGAGCTTTGCGAGAGCGGCGCAGGGCAGGGGGCGCAACTTCGGATGTGGGCGTCTTCATCGAAAACGACTGGCAACCGGGCGGTGTCGGCGGGGCTTTGGTTCTGACGGGCGGTGTACGGCTCGACCGGACCAGCATCACCGATGGCTTTTTCGTGAGCCGCGATGCGGACAACCAAGTGATCGAGCGATTGGATGCGCCCGACCGCAGCGATTGGGCGATTACTTACCGCGCTGGAGCTTTGTATCGCGCGAATGACGCGCTAGCCTTGCGCGCCGCCGCATACAGCGGACAACGCTTGCCGACCTTGAACGAATTATACCGACCCTTCGTTGTGTTCCCGGTCGTGACGCAGGCCAATGCCGAATTGGAAAATGAGCGGCTGGAAGGCATCGAATTGGGCGCGGATTTCACGCCATCCAAGGGCCTCAAATTTTCACTTACTGGCTTCGACAATCGCGTGAAGAACGCCATTGCCAATGTCACGTTGACGCCAACTTTGCGGCAGCGGCAAAACCTGCCCGCGATTAAGGCGCAAGGTCTGGAATTAGACGCCAGTATTGCGCGCGGGCCGCTCCGGTTCGACGGCACGCTATCCTATACCGATGCGCAGATCATCGGGCGCGATGCCTCGGCCGGGTTAGACGGCAATCGCCCGCCGCAAGTGCCACGCTGGGCCGGTGCTGCCAGTCTATCCTATCGACCGGCCAATGGCTGGAATATCGCGGCGACTTTACGCCATGTCGGGACGCAATTCGAGAGTGATCAGGAAAGCGATCCGCTGCCTGCTGCAACGACGCTGGGCGCTTATATGCAGATCCCGCTGACCTCGCAGTTTCAGCTTATTCTTCGGGCAGAAAACCTGACCGACGAAGCGATCGTGACGCGCAATGCGGGCGGAGCCATCGATCTTGGGGTACCGCGCACATTCTGGGCAGGCATTCGCTTCGGATTGTAATTCTATGGCTCGGAAGCAAGGCTGGCGAGCTGTTCCCGCCGCTGCTTAGGGGTCAGTGGCGGATTGTCGGTGTCGCCGCTATCCACATGATATGGCGCCATCTGCCGCCAGCCATACAATCTGGCCAGAAACAGGATTAGCGCCAGCGGGCCAAGGTAAAAGGGGACTGTGCGAACAACTGAAATCAACGCGCCATCTCGGAAAACCAGCAGCGAAGTCGCGGCGATCAGTCCGTATGACAGGAACGCAATTGGCCCCGCGCGGCGCACGGCCAGCCAGCGATAGATGAGGCTGTAGGCCAAGGCGGTCACAAATGCCTGGATCGCGATGCCAAGCCACCCCAGCGACAGCCACCCGATCCCCGGCATCGAAACCGTAATGCCGATTGGTCGCCCGTAATCCCACAGATTGAAAAACTGCACGGGCGAGCCGACGGGTTTGTCTTTCCAGAGCGCGCGGGGAACAGGCTCGGTGAAAATCTGCAGATTGTTCGCGAAATAATCGTAGCTGCCGCTGCGCTGCGGCACGGCGTAAACGACGTATTCGAAATACTCCATATTCGCGAAATCCATATGCTCCAGCGGCTGAAGATCGCGCATATTGACGTAGCGCGATTGCCGCTCTTCCACGAACACCTGACGCACCGCGCTGCCCCGGTCGATAACGATCAGATTGAACGCGATTGCGGTTAACCCAAGCAAGGCAAAGCTGCGCCAATCGGTCCAGCGGCGGCCATGTTCAAGGAGGTAAATGATGCCGATAGCCAGCACTGCGTAAACCAATGGCCCGCGCGTCCCGCTACCCGATTGCAACAGTGCAAAGACACCGAAGAAGGCCCATCCCCACCAGCGATAGCGGCTGAGCCAGACGATCATCACAGCCAGCGGTGCCAAAGCCAGGCCGAATTCGGTGATCCACCCGACGCTGGTCGTGTTGACCTGAACGCCGGTGGCTGCATCGCGCAGCATCGTCTCGAATTGGCTGGCGCGCCGCGACCAGTTGCCGATCTGCGAATAGACGGCAAACGGGGTTATTAGCGCGGCGGCGATCACTATCGGCTTGAGAAATATCGCGCGTGCCGTATCGAATGCGCCGCTGGCAATTTCGGGCGCGGATCGCTTGCACAAGGCAAGGGACGTGCCAACGAAAACCAGCATGGCAAGCGTGGACCCGGCGATAACGATGATTTTGTCGCTGAGCGACGGCTGGAAATCATACAGGCGATAGACGAAATCGAAATCAAGGCTCCACGCCACGAACGGCCGGAACACGAATACGAACCCGTGAAATGCGAGATAAAGCGTGGCCGGATGCGCGATCGAGGCTTGCTCCTGCCGGACATACACGGCGAGCGTCGCTAAATATACAAGCAGCGCGGCAACAAGCGTCAAGAAATAGAGTGAAATCATTGGCTGGGTGCAGCCTATCCAGATTTGCTTGACCGCAACAGACCTACTCTCGGTTTTTGCGCGGTTTCAACGTCCCGATCAGTTGGCGGACATCGGACAGGCGCTGACTGGAGGTCATCAGCCTCGCAAATTCGTGTGAGGACATATTCGTGATTTTCAGTGCGGCACGCATGATCGGGATAAGCTGAGTGATTTCGGCCACGATCAACATCGCACATATGGCGACAAGGCTCGCGCCGCTTATGGCCAGCAACATGGCGACGCCGAATGCGACCAGCGATCCGATCAGGTATGCGCGGGCAAAGCCGGTATGTTTATTTGCCGCGGACAACAGGGCTGCGGGACTGGCGCACAGAATGCGAATGGCTCCGGCCATGATAAGAACCAGCGCGATCTTGCTATCGAATTCGGTCTGTCCGGCGGTCCACCAATGCTGCAGCCACGGCCCGATGCTCAGCATGGCGACGGCAAACACGAGAGCAAACAGGCTGGTCACCATTGTCATTGTAGCCAGCAATTGCCGCTGCCATTCCTGCGCCTCTTGTCGTTCGCCTGCAGCATGGCCTGCCTCATAATATTGCGCGGCAAACAGAAAATTGGTCAGCAAATCGATGAGCCGCACCAGCGTTCGCGTCGCTACGAATGTCGCCAGAATGACCGGCCCGAACGCAAAACCGATTAGCAGCGTGTAACCCGATAAATTGAGCGCATAGACCAGCGGCAGCGCCATGAAGCCCAGCGCAGGTGCGACCAGTTTGCGCGCTGTTTCACGCCAAGCTGCTTCACTGGCAAAGATTGTCGGATTGATCGCGTGCGCAATGACAAAAGCAACAAGCGTGAAAACGACCCGCACGGCCAACATGGCGGCGGCTGCTCCCAGCAATCCTGCGCCGAGCACCACCGCAATGCCAATCGCCAGAGCCTCGCACGCTAGCGACACCGCCTGCAATGCAATATGGTCCGGATACCGCCCCGCATGGCGCAAAGGCACTTCCATCGCCGCCATCGGAATACTGACGACGACATAGGTGGCAAAGATCGCGAGGGTGGGGATCAAGCCCGCTGCTGCAAATACCGCAACCCATGCGGCTCCTGCAAAACTGCTGAAGAGGAAGGTGACGATCCCGCACGCGACCAAAGCCAGCGTTGTTGAAATAGCCAGCCAGAAACTGGCCCAAAATGCTGCCCGCGCCGCGCTGACACAGCTCTCATTCGCCAAGGCGTAATTCGACCCGGCAGCAAAAAACACGGTCGATGCAATGTGAAAAATCATCGGCAGCGAAAACAGCATCAGCCAGATGCCGACTTGCCCTTCGCTCCAATACGCGAACAATAAGGGCAGCAAGCCAAGCTGCGTTGCGATCCGCAAAACCACCGACATCGCGTTGGCCAGCAGCCCCCGGCGCAGGCGGCGACTTGCTTTCTGTTCAATGGTATTGTGGTGAGCGGACGCCATCAGCGCGACTGTGCGCGAATGTGAAAAGGCGCACAAGCACGCCTGCTATCCTTGCCGCAAAATCAGCCTGCTTTGCGGGCCTGACCGAATGCGCCGGCAATTACACTGCTATTGCGCAACGGATCGCGGGGATCGACGATTTGCAGCATCGCTTTTGCCACGATTTCCGGCAATTCCAGCTCGCAGATAATGGTTCTGGCGCTGCTTCCGCCAATCGCCAATTCGTAATAGCCAGCTTGCAATTCCAGGCGTCCATCATCGCGGTAATAGCCGAATTCGCCTGCCGACAATTCAAAGCGCAACTCGCGCGCTTCACCGGGTTCCAGGCGCACTTTGCTGAAACAGCGCAGTCGGGCTGCGGCTTGCTGTCCAAAAGCGGCATGGTTTCGGACATAAAGCTGCGCTACTTCATCGCCTGCAACCTCGCCTGTATTGCGGAGCAGGCAGGTGGCAACAACGCGGTCTTCCAGCACTTCGAAGGCAAAATTGCGATAGGCAAAGCTGGTATAGGAAAGCCCGTGGCCAAAGGGAAACAAGGCCCGGCGCTGACCATCGCGGGTATCGACGACCGGCAAGGCGACCGGCAGTTTTCCCGCTGGATTGAATTGTCCGCACAGGATTTGTGCGATGGCTTCGCCGCTCGCGACGCCCAATTGTCCGGCATAGACGATCCCGGCGACAAGCGGCGCGGCCCAGCCAAGATCGGGCGGTGTTTCATTCATCACGACCAGCACGATGCGCGGATTGGCTTTGGCAACGGCCTGCACCAGCAAACGCTCTTTGATGCCGTCCGGGTGCCCCTCATGGGCATCGCCGATTGCCACGACCACGGTATGCGCGCGGGCCGCTGCATCACACGCAAGTCCGATCGCCATTCGGTCTCCGCGGCTTAAATCTTCGCTGGAATCGTTGAAAAGCTCGTCATTCTGCCCGGTTCCTCGCAGAAAACTATAGATCAGTCCTTGCGCCAGCAGTCCATCGCAAAGGGAGGTTGCGGGACGGGAACGGTGGTTTTCACCTATCGCGAGATCTCCATCCTCCGCGCGCGGTCCCAGAACCAGGATCGTCCCATTCTCGCTGTCGAGCGGCAGCACCTGCTTCATGTTTTTCAGCAGCGTCACTGATTTGCGTGCGACGTCCAGTGCGACTTCGCGATGAACCGCTGGAGTGACATCGGATTGTCCGGGACCACGGCGCAAATACAATTCAGGATCGCGAAACAGGCCGAGATCGAATTTTGCTCCGAGCACGCGGCGCACTGCGTCTTCCACCATCACTGACGGCGTTTTGCCGTGTCGGATGGATGCTGCGATCGCGTCAATCGGGAAGTGCCACGGATCGGTGTGATCATAGGCGTCGCCCAACGCCGATCGGGCGATGTCGCGCCACTGCGACACGACGATGGCGCCGAAATCCCAATTCATGGCGAGCGGGTCGATCAGCATTGGGGTTTTATGAGCGGATGGCTCGAAATTGACGCAGCCCACCCGTCCGTCGCGCGCCGCTGCAAGATAAGGTGGCAGGAAGTCATTGAGATGCGCGGTGTTTGCGCCAGCATTCGTGTTGCGCGATCGGCAATCGAGTGATGCAAGCATCGTATCGGGCCTCAGCAGCCGATCACCTTGTAAACCGCGCACGCGCGCTCCGATGATGCGGGCAGCCAGCATTGGCTCATCGGCGCAGAGGGCATCGTCGTTGTCGGTCACAATTGCCGGACCGAAAGCCCAGTTTGCCCCGTCTGCGCTGGCCTCGATGGCCGCGATCCGGTCTGCGCGCGCAATGGTTTCAGGGTCCCAGCTACAAGCGGCAGTCAGCGCGCTGGGCAGTGCCGTGCGATAGCCACCGGCAAGGTCGCACGCGACCATTAGCGGCGTGCCAAGGCGGCTTTGCGTCACAGCGACGTCTTGCGCCGCGATGATGGCGTGACGGCAATTAATATGGGACGATTTGCCGAGCCATAATGTGCCGACCTCGCCGCGCTCAAGGCTGTTGCGCAGGCCGTCGGATAATTCGCCGGTTTCCGGTTCGCTGGACAGATCGTGCATGACCAGCTGGCCCAGCATTTCTTCCAGTGTCATCAGAGACAGCAGATCATCGACGAAACGCGAGCGCTCTGCGATCAAATGGCCGGAGCGGTCAAACACGGTTAAGCGCTAACTGTAAGCGCGCGCGCACGAGCGCGTCGGCATTACCGCCTGAACCAAATTTTCGTCCCTGCGCGCTGCGCATCACTGGCTATCCTGTGTCTGTTAAGATCGACGGGAAAACCCTGAATGAAAAAGGTTAATTTTGTCTTTGCATGGGGTGTCGTTGCGTGATCTTGGCTTGCTAATCCACAAGCTCGATAAATCGTCATTTACACATATAAAAATATCTTTATATCTTGGCGGCGATTATGCTGACCGAGACGATCTTCCGCGCATTGGCCGATGCCACACGCTTGCGAATTATGCGCTTGCTGGGCGAAATGGAGCTGGCCGTGGGCGAATTGGCGCAAGTTCTGGGCCAGAGCCAGCCGCGCGTGTCGCGCCATGTTGCGATCCTGTGCGATGCGGGCCTTGCCGAACGGCGCAAAGAGGGGAGCTGGGTTTTCCTGCGCGCTTATTCAGCCACCATGAACAGCTCTCCGATTGCCGAAGGCGTGGCGCGCTTGCTGGCCCATGCCGAGCGTGAAGACGCGGAATTCCGCGCCTTATGCGAAAGCGACCGGCGCAAACTGACCGAAATCCGCAGCGCCCGCGAAGCCAGTGCAGGGGCCTATTTCGAGCGCCATGCTGCCGACTGGGATGATCTGCGCAGTCTGCATTCTTCCGACAGCAAAGTAGAACAAGCCTTGTCCGAGGCGCTGCACAGTCAGCCGGTCGGGCGGCTGCTTGATATCGGCACCGGAACCGGGCGGATGGCCGAATTATTCGCCCCGCAGGCCGATCATATCGTGGCGCTCGATAAAAGCCTGGAAATGCTGCGGATCGCGCGCGCCAAGCTGCAAAACTTGCCGCCGGAAAAGGTCGAACTGGTGCAAGGCGACTTCACCGATTTGCCGTTCCCTGCGCAAAGTTTTGATACGGTGATGCTGCATCAAGTGCTGCATTTTGCACAAGATCCGGCAGCTGCTCTGGCCGAAGCTGCGCGTGTGACAAAGCCCGAAGGCCGGATTGCGATCGTCGATTTCGCCTCGCATACGCATGAGGAATTGCGCGAGCGTTACACCCATACGCGGCTTGGTTTTGCCGATGCCGACATGGCGCAGGCGCTGGAAGCGGTCGGCTACACTCCGGAAAAAGCGATCACGCTGGAAGGCGACAAGCTGACCGTGAAAATCTGGCTTGGCCGACGCGCCGCCGCGTCACTGACAATTTCGACATCGAAGGCCTGCTTCATCATGATCCGATCGCTCCACGATATGCACGAGGCGCGCACGGCGCTGGATACGCCGCTGTTTTCCGGCTTGCCGGGCGACATTTCGGCCTCGTTCGAATTCTTCCCGCCAAAGTCGGAGAAGATGGAAGCCAAATTATGGGACGCGGTGCAGGAATTGCGGCCTTTGAACCCCAATTTCGTGTCCGTAACTTACGGCGCAGGTGGTTCGACGCGCGAGCGCACGCACGCGACTGTCGCGCGCATCATTCAGGAGGCGGGCTTGCCTGCCGCTGCGCATTTGACGTGTGTGGGCGCAAGCAAGGCGGAAATTCGCGAGGTTGCCGAGCAATATTGGGAAGCCGGTGTGCGGCACATCGTGGCCCTGCGGGGCGACAATGGCGAGCCAGGCGCAGCTTTCGAGCCGCATCCCCATGGCTTTGCCAATGCCGCAGAGCTCGTCGCGGGCCTGAAAGAAATCGCCGATTTCGATATCTCGGTTGCCGCCTATCCCGAAACGCATCCCGATGCGACCTGTCCGCAAGCCGATATCGACAATCTGATCGCCAAGCTGGATGCAGGCGCAAATCGCGCAATTACGCAGTTTTTCTTCGCGCCCGATACTTTTTTCCGCTTCCGGGACGAGCTGGCCAAGCGCGGTGTCGATGCCCCGATCCTGCCTGGCATTTTGCCTGTGACCAATGTGGCGCAGGCGCGCAAATTCGCTGGCGCGTGCGGTGCGAAAATACCCGACTGGATGGATGGTTTGTTCGAAGGATTGGACGAGCGGCCCGCCGCACGCCAACTGGTCGCGGCAACCGTTGCTGCCGAATTGTGCCGCCGCCTTTATGCGGGCGGGGTGCGTGATTTTCACTTCTATACGCTGAACCGCGCAGACCTTGCTTACGCGATTTGCCATATGCTGGGGATGCGTCCCAAACCGGCGGATCATGCGTCGAGGGATGCGGCATGACCATGCGCGAAACATTGCTGAAAGAGGCAGCCAAGGCGATCCTGATTAAGGACGGGCCTTATGGTACGGCGATCCAGAATGCGAAATTGTCCGCGGCGCAATATGCCGGTGATACTGGCCTGACCGACGACCAAAAGGGCAATAACGACCTCATCAATCTGACGCAGCCGCAGGTCATTCGCACCATTTGCGACAGCTATATTGCGGCTGGCGCGCGGGTATTGGCTACGAACACGTTCAACGCCAATCGCATCAGCCAAGCTGATTATGGCGCGCAGGAACTGGTGCGGGACATCAATGTTTCTGCCGCACGGATTATCCGCGAGGCGGTCGATCAAGCGAGCGCAAAGGATGGTCTAAAGCGGTTCGTTTGCGGCGCGGTCGGCCCGACCAACAAGACGCTATCATTGTCGCCCAAGGTCGAGGATCCGGGCTTTCGTGAAGTCTCGTTCGATGAAGTCAAGGAAGTGTATCGCGAACAATGCGCGGCGCTGATCGAGGGCGGATGCGACACGATCCTGATCGAGACGGTGTTCGATACGCTAAATTGCAAGGCAGCGATTATGGCGGTGCGCGAATTGGCGGCTGAGATGCAGCGGGACATCCCACTGATGATTTCGCTGACGCTAACCGACTTGTCCGGTCGCAATCTGTCGGGCCATACCGTTGAAGCCTTCTGGTACGCCGTGCGGCACGCAAATCCGGTCGCGATCGGCCTCAATTGCAGCTTCGGCGCCGAGCAATTGCGCCCCCATGTGCAACTTTTGTCCGACATCGCCGACACGTTGCTGCTGGCTTACCCGAATGCAGGGCTGCCGAACGAGCTTGGCGAATATGATGAGCAACCGCATGAAACGGCGGCATTGGTGGGGCAATGGGCCAAGGGCAAGCGCGTGAATATCCTTGGCGGGTGCTGCGGTTCGACGCCGGAGCATATTGCCGCAATGGCGCAGATGGCCGCGCTGGAGGCACCGCGCCCGATCCCTGAGCGTGATACGAAGATGCGGCTCGCGGGCCTCGAACCGTTTACCATTGCCGCCTGACAACCATGTCTGACGGTGCATCATGGCGGCTGCGCGAAGCCGGTGAACAGGATTGCGATGCGCTGGCGCTGGTCGGTGCAGCAACGTTCCTCGATGCGTTCGCAGGCGAGCTGGAAGGTGCGGCAATCATCGCCCATTGTGCCGAGAAACATTCGCCGGATGCCTATCGCCAATATCGCGAAGCTGGCTGCCGCGCGTGGCTTGCCGAAAGCGCGACAGGTGGCGCGCCCATTGGTCTGGCGCTTACCGGCCCACCCGATCTTGATGCCGCTAATCAAGACGACCTTGAGTTGAAGCGCATCTACACATTGTCGCGCTTTTTCGGCACCGGCCTTGGCACGGACTTAATGCAATGCGCGGTGGATGCCGCCCAAAATCACGAACGCCTGATCCTTGGCGTTTATGCGAAAAACGCCCGCGCTTTGCGCTTCTATCAAAAGCACGGTTTCACCATCATCGGCACGCGCCAGTTCCAAGTCGGCGGCAATGTTTATGATGACAAAGTGCTGGCCCGCCCGATCCATTCACTCACCCAAGCGAAAGCCTGAATGTCCGACCTTTCCCCAAATGAATCCGGCTCGCGGTTCGTCAATATCGGCGAGCGCACCAATGTTACCGGCTCTGCGCGCTTCAAAAAGCTGATCATGGCGGATGACTACACCGCCGCTGTTGAAGTCGCGCGGCAGCAGGTCGAAAACGGCGCGCAGGTGATCGACGTCAACATGGATGAAGGGTTGCTCGACGCAGAATATGCGATGACGACCTTCTTGAAACTGATCACGGCAGAACCCGACATCGCCCGCGTTCCGGTGATGATCGACAGTTCCAAATGGGACGTGATCGAGGCCGGGCTGAAATGTGTATCGGGCAAGCCCATCGTTAATTCGATCAGCATGAAAGAGGGCGAGGAAGCCTTCCTCGACCAGGCGCGCAAATGCATGGATTATGGCGCGGCGGTGGTGGTCATGGCCTTCGATGAGACGGGTCAGGCGGATTCCAAGGCGCGCAAGGTGGAGATCTGCAAACGCGCTTACGACGTGCTGACCGGGATTGGCTTTCCGCCGGAAGACATTATTTTCGATCCCAACATCTTTGCCGTGGCAACCGGCATCGAAGATCACGACCGCTATGGGCTCGACTTTCTGGAAGCGGTGCGCGACATCAAAGCGGCTTGTCCGCACGTCAAAATCAGCGGCGGGCTGTCGAACCTCTCATTTAGTTTTCGCGGGAACGAAACGGTGCGGCGCGCGATGCACTCCGTGTTTCTCTATCACGCAATTCCGGCGGGCCTCGATATGGCGATCGTCAATGCCGGGCAGCTGGACGTGTATGACCAGATCGATCCGGTACTGCGAGAGGCGTGCGAGGATGTGATCCTGATGCGCACGCCGAAAGCTGGCGGCGGCGAAGATAGCGCGACCGAGCGCCTGATTGCGCTGGCAGAAAGCTACAAAGGCCGGTCGAAAGAGGATGACAAGCAAGCTGCCGAATGGCGCGGCTGGCCGGTGGTGCGTCGCCTTGAACACGCGCTGGTCAAAGGGATCGACGCCCATGTGGTCGAAGATACCGAGGAAGCGCGGCAATCTGCTGATAAACCGATCCATGTGATCGAAGGCCCGCTGATGGACGGGATGAACGTCGTTGGCGACCTGTTCGGATCGGGCAAAATGTTCCTGCCGCAAGTCGTTAAATCCGCGCGTGTGATGAAGAAAGCGGTCGCTCACCTTATCCCGTTCATCGAAGCCGAGCAGGAAGAAGGCGCGAAGGCCAAAGGCACAATCGTCATGGCGACGGTTAAGGGCGATGTGCATGATATCGGCAAGAATATCGTCGGCGTGGTCCTGCAATGCAACGGCTATGAGGTCATCGACCTTGGCGTCATGGTCCCGTGGTCGAAGATCTTGCAGGTCGCCAATGATAATAGCGCGGATATGATCGGTCTGTCCGGCCTCATTACGCCATCGCTCGATGAAATGGTGACGGTCGCCGAGGAAATGCAGACGGCGGAAATGACCATGCCGCTGCTGATTGGCGGGGCCACGACCAGCAAAGTGCATACGGCGCTGAAAATCGACCAGATGTATAAAGGGCCGGTCATTCATGTTCTTGATGCGAGCCGTGCAGTGGGTGTCGCAAGCAAGCTGTTATCGGACACGCTGCGCGATGATTTCGTAACCGGTGTTGCTGCCGATTATGACGATGTGCGGGTGAAGCGCGCCAACAAGGGCCAATCCGCGCTGCTGTCGCTGGAGGAAGCGCGGGCCAATGGCTTTGCCGCCGATATGGCGGACAAAGCGCCTGCTCCGGCACAGCCCGGCGTCCATGTGTTCGAGGACTGGTCGCTCGCTGATCTGCGCGAGACGATCGACTGGACACCGTTTTTCCGGGCGTGGGAATTGCATGGCAATTATCCGGCGATCCTGACCGATCCGGTGGTGGGCGAAAGCGCGCAGTCACTGTGGGCCGATGCGCAAGCGATGCTGGACACGATCATCGCGGAGAAGTGGCTGACCCCGCGCGGCGTGTGCGGATTTTGGCCCGCGCACCGCGAAGGCGACGATGTCCTGCTGGCCAATGGAACGCGCCTGCCCTTCTTGCGGCAACAGGTCAAAAAGTCGCGGGATCGTGCCAATTTCTGCTTGGCGGACTTTATCGATACGCAAGACGACTGGATCGGCGGCTTTGCCGTCTCCATCCACGGTATCGACGAGCATATTGCGCGCTTCAAAGCCGATAATGACGATTATTCCGACATTTTGTTGAAAGCGTTGGCCGACCGCTTTGCCGAGAGTTTTGCCGAGCGCCTGCACCAGCACGTCCGCGCCAATCTATGGGGCTATGCACCGGGCGAGCAACTAACCAATGAAGCGCTGATAAAAGAGCAATATCGCGGCATCAGGCCCGCGCCCGGTTATCCCGCTTGCCCCGATCACAGCTTGAAACCAATGCTGTTCGATCTCTTGGATGCGGAGAAAAACACAGGTGTTACGCTAACCGAAAGTTTTGCGATGTTGCCGACGGCGGCGGTGAGCGGCTTTTACTTTGCGCATCCCGAAGCGGCTTATTTCGGCGTGGCGCGCGTGGGGCGCGACCAGCTCGACGATTATGCTCAGCGTCGCGCCATCGATCTATCCACGGCGGAGCGGTGGCTGCGGCCTAATCTCGATTGACCGTTGCCGCGCAATCGCGCAGGACGATTTTTGTCGGCTGTGGAAGTGATTCTGCGGCGGGCACGCGCGGGAGAGTTCGTCGGTCACACGGCGGCGCCGAAGGAGCAACCGCCCCGGAATCTCTCAGGCAACCGGACCGCGCGGGCCTTGCGACACTCTGGAAAGCGCAGGCGTTTGCACCCTAGCAAACCAATGCCACCGAAGGGGTAATCCGGCGCGTTATACGTGCGGGACAAGCTCTCAGGTTTTCCCGACAGAGGGGGTGTGTGGAACGGCGTTCAGGCCTTGAACGTTCGCACATCAACTGTGGGACATGAGCATTTGAGCGACGACATCGAAATTCAGACCCTTCCTCTCGATGAATGGCACCGCGTGCAGGGTGGCCGCATGGTCCCGTTTGCCGGTTACGAAATGCCGATCCAGTATGAAGGCATTGTGGCCGAACACGACTGGACGCGTACGTCCGCATCTCTGTTCGACGTGTCGCATATGGGTCAGCTTACCTTGCACGCAGACAACGCAGCCGAGGAGCTGGAAAAGCTGCTGCCCGGCGCAATCACGACGCTGAAACCCGGCAAAATGCGCTATTCGCTGCTGCTAAATGATGAGGGCGGGGTGATCGACGATCTGATCGTGACCAATACGGGCGATCATATCGCGCTGGTCGTCAACGGTGCGTGCAAATGGGACGACATCGCCCATCTGCGCGAACATCTGCCCGATGCAATTACGCTCAATCATCACGAAGATCAGGCACTGCTCGCTTTGCAGGGACCGCTTGCGGGTGACGTGCTGGCAAAGCTGATGCCCGGCACCGAGGCACTGACATTTATGACCGCTGGACAATTTGACTGGGACGGCGTGCGCGTGTGGGTGAGCCGCGCAGGTTATACCGGCGAAGACGGGTTCGAGATTTCCGTGCCAGCAAGCGACGCGACGAAACTGGCCGATGCACTGATCGCGGATACCCGCGTCAAGCCCGCGGGCCTTGGCGCACGCGACAGCTTGCGGCTGGAAGCAGGCTTGCCGCTATACGGCCATGATTTAAATACCGAGACCGATCCGGTCAGTGCCGATCTCCTGTTCGCGCTTACCAAAAAGCGCCGGGAAACAGGCGGCTGGATGGGGCATGGCGCATTGGCCGAACGGATGACCAGCGGGTCCGATACCAAGCGGGTCGGGCTGGTGCTGGACGGGCGGATGCCCGCGCGTGAAGGCGCTCTGGTATTCGATGGCGATACGCAAATCGGTCACGTTACCAGCGGCGGCTTTTCGCCTACGCTCGGCCATCCTATCGCCATGGCCTTTGTCGCCAAGTCCCATGCGGAAAATGGCACAAAACTGGAAATCGAAGTGCGCGGGAAACGGCTTAATGCCACCGTCGCGCCCATGCCTTTCGTAGCTCACAAATACTATCGCGGAGAGAATTGAGATGGCCCGTTATTTTACCGAAGAACATGAGTGGATCGATGTCGAGGGCGACACGGCCACGGTCGGAATCACCGATTATGCGCAGGAACAACTCGGCGATATCGTGTTCGTCGAATTGCCCGATGTCGGCAGCATGGTCGATAAGGGCAAAGATGCCGCCGTCGTGGAATCGGTGAAAGCGGCAAGCGACGTGTACGCTCCGATCAGCGGCGAAGTCACCGAAGCCAATGGCGCGCTGGAAGACGAACCGGCGCTGGTCAACACATCGGCCGAAGAGGAAGGCTGGTTCTTCAAGCTGACCATCGGCGACAAAGACGAACTGGACGGCCTGATGAACGCCAAAGCCTATCAGGCATTCTGCGACGAACTCTAACGCGGCAAGCGCCCGCTGAGAAAGCGGGCTACCCTAGGAATTATCATGCGTTATTTACCCCTCACCGACACCGATCGCGCGGCGATGCTGGATGTCATCGGCGCCCCTGATATCGACGCATTGTTTGTCGATGTGCCAAAAGCAGCGCAGCTTGACGGGCCGATCCATGGATTGCCGATGCACGCATCCGAAATGTCGGTGGAGCGGCATATGCGCGCGTTGTCGAAGAAAAATCTGGCCGCTGCCGATGCGCCGTTTTTCCTGGGCGCAGGGGCGTATCGCCATCATGTCCCGGCCAGCGTCGATCACATCATTCAGCGCGGCGAATTTCTGACAGCTTATACGCCGTATCAGCCGGAAATTGCGCAAGGCACGCTGCAAATGCTGTTCGAATTTCAGTCGCAAGTGGCCAATCTATATGGCTGCGCGGTGGCGAATGCCTCGATGTATGACGGCTCGACCGCGTGCTGGGAAGCGGTGGCGATGGCGGCGCGCGTGACCAAGCGCAAGCGGGTCGTGCTGTCGGGCGCGCTGCACCCGCATTATGCCGAAGTCGTGCGCACGATGGCGAAGTTTACCGAAGACGAGATTGCTGGCGCGTCCCCTGCGATGCAAACGCAGCCGGACAATACGGGGCTGATGGCCCGGATCGATGAAAATACCAGTTGCGTTGTTGTGCAATATCCCGACATTCTGGGCCGCTTGCCCAACTTGACAGAAATTGCCGAGGCCGCGCACGCGAAAGGTGCTTTGCTGATCGTGGTGAATACCGAACCCGTTGCTTTGGGAGCGATCAAATCACCGGGCGAGATGGGCGCAGATATCGTCGTCGGCGAAGGTCAGTCGATCGGCGTGGGGCTGCAATTTGGCGGTCCATATCTTGGCCTGTTTGCCGTGCGCGACAAAAAGCACGTTCGCCAGATGCCCGGTCGGCTATGCGGCGAGACGACCGATGCCGAAGGAAAACGCGGATTTGTGCTGACGCTTTCGACGCGCGAACAGCACATTCGCCGTGAGAAGGCGACGAGCAATATCTGCACCAATTCCGGCCTGTGTGCGCTGGCTTTCAGCGTTCATATGACGTTGCTGGGTGAGAAAGGTTTGCGCGCGCTGGCATCCGAAAATCACCGTCTGGCGTGTTTGACGGCGGACAAATTGGCGCAAGTGCCGGGCGTACGCGTCCTGAACGATGCGTTCTTCAACGAGTTCACAATTCTGGTCGATGGCGATGCGCGCAAGCTTGTGCGTGATCTGGCCGATGATGGGGTATTGGCAGGCGTGTCGCTTGGCCGGTTGTTCCCTAATGAGGACGGCGTTGCTGATGGCATTCTTGTCGCTGTCACCGAAACGACCAGCGAAGCGGATATCGATGCGCTGTGTGACGCCCTACGCAATGCCCTGACGGAGAAATTGTCATGAACGCGCCCAACCAATCTGGCTGGAAGCCTGCTGCTCCGGTATCGCATGACGGTGTGCAAGGCGGCCCCGCCACGGTGACGGGCAATCGCGCCTTGATGCTCGAAGAACCGCTAATTTTCGAATTGGCCGGCAATGACACGACCGGCGTCGATCTGCCGGAACCGTCCGGCGAAACATCGTCGCGACTGGCCGGGATGGAGCGGGGAAATGAAATCGGCCTGCCCGGATTGTCCGAGCCGGAAACAGTGCGGCATTATACCCGCCTCAGCCGACAGAATTATGCCATCGATCTGGGCCTGTTTCCGCTTGGCTCCTGCACGATGAAGCACAATCCGCGTCTTAATGAAAAAGTCGCGCGGATGCCCGGTTTTGCCGATGTGCATCCGTTGCAGCCGGTAAGTTCCGTGCCCGGCGCGCTGGAAGTGATGAACGAGCTGGCGCATTGGCTGATCACTCTGACAGGGATGCACGGCGTTGCGATGAGCCCGAAAGCAGGCGCTCATGGCGAATTATGCGGCATTCTGGCGATCCGCTCGGCTTTGGAAGCGCGCGGCGATGCTCGCAAAGTGGTGCTGGTTCCCGAAAGCGCGCATGGCACCAATCCCGCGACCGCAGCCTTTGCCGGGTATTCGGTCGAGGACATTCCCGCGACGAGCGAGGGGCGTGTCGATCTCGAGGCACTGAAAACGCGCCTTGGCCCTGATGTTGCGGCGGTGATGATCACCAATCCGAATACGTGCGGCTTGTTCGAGCCGGACATGAAAGCGATCTCGGACGCGGTTCACGCGGCGGGCGGCTTCGTCTATTGCGACGGCGCGAATTTCAACGCTATCGTCGGGCGCGTTCGCCCCGGCGACCTTGGCGTGGATGCAATGCACATCAATCTGCACAAGACCTTCTCGACCCCGCATGGCGGCGGTGGTCCAGGGTCCGGTCCGGTTGTCTTGTCCGAAGCCCTAAGCCCCTTTGGTCCGCTGCCCTTTACGGAACGCACGGACGATGGCGTCGTGCATCTGGTCGAGGAAGAGAATGCTGCCGAATATGGCCATACGCAGGCGTTTGGCCGGATGACTGCATTCCACGGGCAGATGGGGATGTTCACGCGCGCGCTGACGTATATGCTCAGCCACGGCGCGGACGGATTGAAGCAAGTGGCAGAAGATGCCGTGCTGAACGCCAATTATGTGCTGCGCGCGATGGAAGACGTTTTACACGCGCCGTACGCGCATAGCGGGCCATGTATGCACGAGGCACTGTTCGGCGATAAGGATTTCGGCGGTGATCTGACCACGCTGGATCTGGCCAAAGGGCTGATCGACGAAGGCTATCACCCGATGACGATGTATTTCCCGCTGGTGGTGCATGGCGCGATGCTGATCGAGCCGACCGAGACGGAAAGCAAAGCGGCGCTGGATCAGTTCATCATGGCTCTGCGCAATGTGGTCGAGCGGGCGAATGCAGGCGATGAAAGCCTGAAATCCGCGCCCTATTACGCGCCGCGCAGGCGGCTGGATGAAACGCAGGCCGCGCGCAAACCACTGCTTAGCTACACTGGTCTAAGCGAAGAATAAGGCTGCCTTTATCGCTCGCGCATAAGTCAGTCGTTGCGGTCGCCTTCGCTTCGATCAGAAGGCGAGGCTACGATAATTTTGATCGATTGAAGTGACAGCACGGCGATCAAAAAGCCAATCAATGTCAGAGCGCTGATGCCGAGCATGGCGAAGGCTGCACCTTTCAATCCCTGCCAATCCAGTGCCCGCTCGAGCAAGGCAAAGCCGAACATCATCGGGATTGCCCGCGCGATCAGCGCCGTGCCAGCACGTCCAGCGGACACCAGCAGCGATTCAAGGCTCGCGCCGACCAACTCGATCGCTCCGGCAATCGCAATAATGACCATCGTCCAGTACACCCCGCCCAGCGGCGTTCCGGCGATGGTGACAAGAGCCCAGACGCCCGAACATGACGGCCAGTGCACCGCCAGAATACCGCCGCCCAAAGCGATGAATGCCATTTTGCGCGCCATTGCAACGATCTTCGCGCGCGTGGACGAGTTCGGGATACAGCGCCTTGGAAATTGTCTGCGCCAGTTGCACCAACGCTTGCCCCAATTGCGCAGCCACGCGAAACCCGCCGGCAAATGCTTCGCCGCCAATCGCACCCACCAACAACAACAAAATGTGCTTGCCGCTGATAGTAAGGCTTTCGGTGAAGTTGGTCGACCAGACGAACCGCCAGGCATCGCCATGTTGGCGGGAATGCGGCGCAAGCTAATGCGTGATAAGTCAATCCGCTCATCCGTGGCGGCGGCGATCCAGTAAGAGATGGCTACGGCGACCTCGGCGATGGCCCAGGCGAGCACAAAGCCGTCACGGTCGGCAGGAACACTACCGCCAACCGCTCCGCACAGTGCGGATGATCGGCTGCATCGCCTCGGCAGCTGTGGCGCGCTTGTATTCGAAGCGAAGGCGCAGCAATCCTATCGGGGTTGAGCGCAGCGAGATGAGGGAAATCATACAATAACCGAACGCGACCCAGAGCAATTCGGGAGGTAGCGGCAGCCAGAATTGCGCAGTGTAGCACACGATTGCGGCCAGTATTGTGCCGATCCCTAACGACAACAGGTCAAGCGCGATGGCAAAGCCGGTTGCATCTTTTAGCTTGTCGCCATCTGCGCCCCAGCGGACAACAAATTGCCAAGTTTGAAAAGTGGCAAGGCCTGATACCGTCTGCCCCAGTGCGACGATAATTGCAAAATGGCCGAACCCGTCGAGGCCCAGAGTGCGCGTTGCGAGTGCCAGATAAACCAAACTCAGCACTGCGTTAATACCGCGTCCGCCCAGCAGCCAGCCGATATTGGTCGCCAAACGTTTCATAGTGGCGGTGCGCTTGCCAGCGCTAAATCCCGCCCTGCGCAGCGCGGCGCGCCAGCAGCTTTTCCGTCACGTCGAACGTCCGCTGATTATCGACGTCGATCGCATACTCGCCCTTAGACATAATAATCGGCGCGAGCTTAAAACCGAACCGCCGCGACACTTGAGCGAACAGTTTCTCGCGACTGCCGATGCCGAAATAAAACCGGATCAAATTCACCACGCCAAACGCCTTTGCGATCCGTTTGGGGAATTTCACGAATTGCCCGCCATTGCGGAAAATCTCGGCTGCCGACAGCGCCTTGTGCGAGCCGATCCAGTACATATTGCAATTGGAGAACTCGCCATCGGAAAACTTGTAGAAGCGCGACTGTCCATGCGGATCGGCGGCTTGCACATCTTGTTTGCGGGCCATGGCGGATGCGGCTTCGACGCCGGCATCGCGTGCTTTTGTGATAAACTCGGAATAGCCTGCGGGTGTAACCAGGCAATTATCGGCAGTCGTAATCAGGATCGGAAATTCCGCACCTTGCGCAGCCGTCACGACGCTATCGACCAGATTGAACGCGCCCTCCTGAAAAGTCAGACGGCCTTCCTCGATTAGTTTAGCGACGATCGGGATCGTGGCAATCTCGTCCGGCTCATGCGCGACCACCCGGATCGCCCCGATTGCATTGCATTCGGCAATGGCAGTGACGGTATGCTCGATCATCGGCTTGCCGCCCACTGGCACGACGCATTTCTGCGCCACCCCCGCTGCGGCAGCCAGCGGGTCCAGCACGCCCGCACGCTTTCCGGCCAGGATCATTGCGGTGACTTTGGCTGACATGATGGCTGACACTCCCGTCCCTTGCGTCACATGGATAACCGGCACTTGTCACGCGCGGGCGAAACGCGCAAGTCGCAGGCCTGATGCGTATCATATTTTCCCGCAAAGGCTTCGACAGCGCGACAGGTGGCGGACCGTCGCCGATTGTCGCGGGCCAACCCGTTAGCCTGCCAATCCCGAGCGGCGGCTTTTCGCAGACCACATATAGCGATCTTGGCCTGAGCGATCATGCGCATAAGGCCAGCCGGGGGAAGTTTGGCGAGGCCAGCCTATGCCATCACGACCCGATGTTTTGCGATGATGGAATGTGCCTGTTCGGGCAAGTCGGCGCGGCGCAAACGCATCTTGAAAATCAGGGCATTGCCATCGGAGACGTATTTCTGTTCTTCGGCCTGTTTCGCGAGGAAGGAGACCAGCCGCATCACCGCATCTTTGGCTATCTGCGCGTGGCGGAAATGATCGCCTTGCGCGATTGCTCCGCCGAACGACGTGCCGAACTGGTCGCGCGAAAACATCCGCACGCGCTTGGAATGCATGGTACAAACGATGTCATCTACGCAGGGGAGGGGCAGTTGGCCACCCGCGCCTCCGACGCTCTGCGGTTGACGGTGGCGGAAGGCCCGCCGAGCGTATGGAACCGTCCCGCATGGCTCAAACATGGCGGTCTGTCATACCATGACCGTAAGGATCGGTGGTTATCGGGAGGCCGGTTGCAAAGCGTCGCGCGTGGTCAGGAATTTGTTGCCGATGTGGGGCAGCGCAGCGCCCCATGCAAATGGCTGGAGACTATCCTCAGCGAGATCCGAACGTCTTGATAATTGCGGAGAAGTCCAAGGCTCCGTTTCCGGCTCCGGCGAAATCTTCATAGAGTGCAGCGGCGCGGCTGCCGATGGGAACGGCAGCGTCGGCATTCTCGGCAGCTTCCATCGCAAGGCGCAAATCTTTGAGCATCAGTGCGGTTGCAAATCCGCCCTTGTAATCATTGTCCGAAGGCGACTTAGGGCCGACGCCGGGAACCGGGCAATAGCTGGTCATGGACCAGTTTTGCCCGCTGCTGACACTGGAAATATCGTAGAATGTCTGTGCATCGAGGCCTAGTTTCTCGGCCATCGAAAACGCTTCTGCTGTTCCGATCATATGGATGGCGAGCAGCATATTGTTGCAGATTTTTGCCGCTTGGCCATTGCCCGCGATCGCCCGCATGGATGACCGCTTTGCCCATCGCCTGCAAGACTGGTTCGGCCTTGGCGAAGGCATCGGCGGAGCCGCCCACCATGAAGGTCAGCGTTCCGGCATCGGCGGCGGCAATTCCGCCCGACACCGGCGCATCGACCATGGCATAGCCCTTTTCCGAAGCCAATGTGGCAACTTCGCGGGCGGTCGCCACGTCGATGGTCGAACAGTCGATCAGGATAGCGTGTTCGGGTGCTTGCCCGATGATGTCGGTCCGATAGACATCGCGCACGATTTCGCCATTGGGCAACATGGAGACGACGGCTTCGGCACCTTCGGCAGCAGCGCGGGCGGACCCGAATGTCTCGCATCCGGCCTGTTTGGCTTTGGCAATGGCGTCCTCGCTCAAATCGAACGCGCGCACGTTATGTCCGGCTTTCACCAGATTTGCAGCCATCCCACCGCCCATATTGCCAAGGCCGATAAATGCGATTTTCATATCAGTTCAGTTCCTTAATATCGTCATTGCGAGCGTTCGGAAAGTCGCGCGGCAAGCCAGAGTTTCACAAGTGGATCGCTTCGTCGACAAGCTCATCGCAATGACAAAACGGCACAGTCTTGATCACCGCCCCTGCCACTTACCCTCACGCTTTTCGATAAAGGCGGCCATGCCCTCGGCCTTGTCTTCGGTCGCGGTCAGGATCTGGAACAGGCGCCGCTCGAAAATAACACCTTGATCCAGCGTCGTCTCGAACGCGGCGTTGACCATTTCCTTATTCGCCAGCGCGGCCATTGGCGGCATTGCCGCTATCGTCGCGGCGGTTTTTAGCGCATCCGCGATCAATTCGTCATGCGGTACGATCGCGCGCGACCAGTCCGCCGCGCTCGGCTTCTTCGGCGCCCATCATCCGGCCAGTCAGGCACATTTCCATGGCCTTTGATTTGCCGACAGCGCGCGTCAGACGCTGCGATCCGCCCATGCCCGGCGCAACGCCCAGCTTGATTTCCGGCTGACCGAATTTTGCCTTGTCACTGGCCAGAATGAAGTCCGCCATCATCGCCAGCTCGCATCCACCGCCCAGCGCGAAACCATTGACCGCTGCGATCCACGGCTTGCGGGTCGGCTTGACCAGCTCGCTCGTCCATTTGGCAAAGAAATCGTCGAGGTAGAATTCGGCAGCAGGCTTGTCGGACATTTCCTTGATGTCGGCCCCTGCGGCAAATGCCTTGTCACCCGATCCGGTCAGGACCGCGCAACGCTGCGATGTGTCGTCTTGATACGCGGCGAAGGCTTGCGTGAGATCGGCAAGAATTTGCGAATTCAGTGCATTCAGCGCCTTGGGCCGGTTCAGCGTGACCAGCGTGACACCGTCATGCCCCTGCGCATTCGTTTCGACGGTGATCGTTTCGTAAGTCGCGGCGTTGTCAGTCATAGCGGTTTCCACTCTTCATTGGCGGGCAGGGGGGCAAAGATGTCGTCGATCAGCGCGTCGCTGACGTCGGCTGCGGTGGCGGGGTTCCATTGCGGATCGCCGGTCTTGTCGATGATCAGCGCGCGCACGCCCTCGGCAAAATCGGGGCGGGTGAGCACACGGCTGCCGATGCGATATTCCATCGCCATATTGTCGGCAAAATCGTGCAATTGTGCGCTTTCCGACAATTGCCGCAGAGCGACTTTGCAAGTTTGCGGGCTTTTTGTGGCCAGCGTCGTCAATTCCTTTTGCGCCCATTCGGACCCGTCCGCTTCCAGCGCGGCGAGAATGTCTTCGTAATCATCCGAAGCGAACAAGCGGTCGATCCGCTCTTTGTTATCCGCCAACCGGGCCGCTGGCGGCGCAACCGAATGCGCGTCCAGTATCGCGGCAATTCGGTCAGGCTTGGCAATGATCTGCGCCTTGGCTTCGGCCAGTTTCTCGCTTGGCAAATAATGCGTGGCAAGGCCCGCCCACAGGCACTCCGCGCCATCCAGCCGCGCTCCGGTCAGCGCCAAAAACTGGCCCAGCCGCCCGTCAAGGCGTGAGAGATACCAGCCGCCGCCGACATCGGGGAACAGGCCGATGCCCGTTTCCGGCATGGCGAATTTCGTGTTTTCGGTCGCGACGCGATATTTGGCTGGCTGCGAGATGCCGACACCGCCGCCCATCGTGATCCCGTCCATAAAGGCGATGACGGGCTTGGCGTAAGTGAAGAGCTGATGATTGAGCTGATACTCGGCATGGAAGAAGGCGCGCCCGGATTTGCCGCCATCGTTCAATGCCGAATTGCGCAAAAATGCGATGTCGCCGCCTGCGCAAAAGCCGCGCGATTTCTTGGGGTCGCCATCCGACGCGGCGGCATGGTCGATGATGACCGCTTCTACGTCGTCGTCATCTGCCCATTCAGCCAAGGCCGCGCTCATCGCCTGACACATTTCCAGCGTCAGCGCGTGGAGCGCCTTGGGCCGATTGAGCGAAAGATGCCCAACCGCGCCGTGTTTGTGGGAAAGAATATCGCTCATCAACCCTGCCTCAACAAATCGCGGCCCACGATCATGCGCATGACTTGATTGGTGCCTTCGAGAATTGAATGGACGCGTAAATCGCGCCAGAACCGCTCGATCGGGTAATCCTTCAAATAGCCGTATCCGCCGAACAATTGCAGCGCATCATCCACGATCTTGCTGCCATTATCGGTCGCCAGACGCTTGGCCATCGCGGAAAAGCGCGACTTGTCCGGTGCGCCCGCCGTAACCTTCGCCGCCGCCAGATATAAAAGCGCCCGCGCCGCTTCCAGATCGGTCGCCATATCGGCCAGCATGAATTGCGTATTCTGAAAATCCGCGACAGGCTGCCCGAATTGCTGGCGGTCTTTGGTATAGGCAACCGCCTCGTCGAGACAGCGTTGCGCCCCGCCCAGCGAACACGCGCCGATATTCAGGCGCCCCCCATCCAGCCCCATCATGGCAAAGCGAAACCCTTCGCCCTCTGCGCCCACGCGATTTGCCACCGGCACGCGCGCATCCTCGAACACGACCTGCGCGGTGGGTGAGGCATTCCAGCCCAGCTTTTTCTCCGGCGCGCCGAAGCTGACGCCGGGTGTATCCTTGTCCACCACCAGGCAAGTGATACCCTTGGTTTTGTGTTCGCCAGTGCGAACCATCGTGACATAGACATCGTTGACGCCGCCGCCTGAAATAAATTGCTTCGTGCCGTTCAGCACATAGTGATCGCCGTCCAGCCGCGCGCTTGTTTTCAATGCCGAGGCATCCGATCCGCTGCCCGGTTCAGTGAGGCAATAGCTGGCAAGTTTTTCCATGCTGACGAGATCGGGCAGATAGCGCGACTTCACATCGTCACCGCCGAAGTTGTCGATCATCCAGCTTGCCATATTGTGGATCGAGATAAACGCGCTGGTGGTCGGGCAGCCATAGGCCATCGCTTCCATGATCAGCGCAGCTTCCAGCCGGCCAAGACCGATCCCGCCGCTTTCCTCGCTGACGTAAATCGCGCCAAAGCCGAGTTCTGCCGTCGATTGGATAACATCGCGCGGGAAGTGCTTTTCCTCGTCCCAGTCGCCTGCATGGGGCGTGATGTTGTCGGCGGTAAACCGCTGCGCCATATCCTGAATGGCAAGCTGTTCTTCGGTAAGCTGGAATTGGTCTGTCATGGCGTCTCGATAATGGGAGGAAGGGGCGGCGTCACCCGTTTTTGCAGACAGGCATCGCGAAACTGCCGACGCACGTGGGATATTGCCGCCGCGCGTGCGATCAGGCTGGACATTTCTTATAGCGCAACTCTTCCAGACTGCCGCCGCTCGGATCGGTGCGGGTCATCGTCTGTCCACCGGGATCGAGCGTAAAGCGCGTGGTTTCGGTCCAGGTCTCGCCTTCGCCCGACATGGCCAGCGTCACGATGATCGCATCCGGCGCGACTTGCCTGACCGATTGCGTGACGCCGGTGGATTCGTAGAACGCAATGCGCGAGCCCGACACGGAAAAGCGCAAATCGGACGATCCGGCGCAATTGCCGTCATGGTAATCCCACGCGCCGGTAAAGCCCGACGGGATGCTGTCCAGCTCGATCACTTTGCCGGGATAGAAGGATAGACCGCTGTCTTTCAGCGCCGCGCCGGGATTTTTGGCCGGGATGGAGGCAGGGGGCGGGCCGCGCCGTTCTTCGGTCTGCGTGGCGGTGCGATCAGCAATGCGGGTCGCGTATCCTTCAGCGGTTTCGGTCTGCTGCTCCTGCTCGGGCTGAGAGCAGGCGGCCAGCAATCCGGTCAAGACGCAGAAGGTGACAGCCCGCATCGGCCTTACCCCATCGTCGGAATGACAAAGGCGTTTTCGCCGCTGCCATCCGCCGTGCCATCGGGCCAGCGCTGAGTGATGGTTTTCACCTTGGTCCAGAATTTCAGACCTTCCATGCCGTGCTGATTGGTGTCGCCGAATGCGCTGCGCTTCCACCCGCCAAAGGTGTGATAAGCGACCGGCACGGGGATCGGCACGTTGATGCCGACCATGCCGACATTTACGCGATGCGCAAATTCACGCGCGGCATGGCCGTTGCGGGTGAAGATGGCGACACCGTTGCCATATTGATGCTCGGAGGGCAGCCGCACGGCATCCTCGAAATTGTCCGCCCGCACAATTTGCAGGACGGGGCCGAAAATCTCTTCCTTGTAGCTTTCCATGTCGGGCGTCACATGGTCGATCAGGGTGGGTCCGACGAAGAAGCCTTTTTCGTGGCCTTGCAGCGAGAAACCGCGGCCATCGACGACAATCTCGCCGCCTTCTTTCTCCGCTGTCGTGATCCAGTTTTCCACCCGTTGTTTGTGTTCGGCGGTGACGACCGGGCCATAATCGGCTTCTGCATCGCTGGAGATACCGACGCGCATTTTCTCGATCGCGGGGATCATCTTGTCGCGCAGGCGGTTGGCCGTGTCCTCGCCCACTGGCACGACGACGGGCAGGGCCATGCAGCGTTCGCCCGCAGAACCAAAAGCGGCTCCGCTTAAATCGTTCACCACCTGATCGAGGTCGGCATCCGGCATGACGATACCGTGGTTCTTGGCCCCGCCCATGGCCTGCACGCGCTTGCCTGCTGCCACGCCGCGTTTGTAAACATAATGCGCAATGTCGGACGAGCCGACGAAGCTGACCGCCGCAATATCGGGATGGTCGAGGATCGCATCCACCATTTCCTTATCGCCGTGAACGACTTGCAAAATGCCTTCGGGCGCGCCTGCTTCGAGGAACAGTTCGGCCAGCCGGACCGGGACGGACGGATCGCGCTCGGACGGCTTCAAGATGAAGGCGTTACCGGCGGCAATCGCGATGCCGAACATCCACATCGGGATCATGGCGGGAAAGTTGAACGGGGTGATGCCTGCGCCGATGCCGAGCGGTTGCCGCATGGAATAGACATCGATGCCGGGGCCTGCGCCTTGTGTATATTCGCCTTTCAGCGCGTGCGGGACACCGCAGGCAAATTCGATGACTTCAAGCCCGCGCTGCACATCGCCCCGCGCATCGGCAACAACTTTGCCGTGTTCACTGGACAGAAGGCGCGCCAGCTCGTCCATGTTGGCCTCGACCAGCTCCTTGAAGGCGAACATGACGCGTGCGCGGCGTTGCGGATTGGTTGCGGCCCAGGCAGGCTGCGCTTGTTTGGCGGCAGCGACCGCCCGATCGAGCAGCGCTGCATCGCCGAGTGCAACTTGCGCCTGCACTTCGCCGCGATTGGGATCGAAGATGTCGTGTGTGCGACCAGAACCATTGGCTCCACCGCTGGTATTATTGCTGGCTCCACCGGCAAGGAAATGATCGATCTGGCGCATGGAATTCTCCTGAGTGCATCGCGGTTTGCTATGGCATATTATGTCGAGCGTCTTGGTCTGCTCGGCCTGCGAAATCAACCGTGAAGCGGTCCGGTGGAGGATGTCGTTACACATTGCGCGTCGATACCGCGCAAAAGAGGCGATGCATCGCTGCACCGCCTCCTTGTGTTTTTTGGCTCAAGCTAAGCGTTAGCTCGGTGCAGCATCAAAAGCCGACGGTCGCTGCAACGCGCGCGCCGATTTCATCATCGGCGGTGTTCGTGGTGAAGCCTGCCGAGAGATAGACGCTGTCGGAAATACGCCCGGAGAATTGCCCGGCCAGCGCTTGTTCCCCGCCATAGGTTGCACCCGATACGGTCAGCGAAATTGCCTTGCCCGGTACGATCGCGGAACTGCCCAGCGCCATGGCCGCCGCAATCCCTGCGCTGGACGACTGGTCGAGCTGATCGAGCTTGAAGCCGAGGTCGGCCATGCCTGTTTCCAGGCCGACCACGCGGTTGGTCAAATTGGTGAACTGCGTATCCGTCACTGCCGCGATGTGATCCATTGCGACGCGGACATTTTGGACGGAAGCTGCGGTAGCGACGGCGGTGGTGCCAAGGGTTCCGCTTTGATCGACGGTGACGGCTTCGACCGGGCCTTGCTGGGCGGCGGTGGAAGCGGCGATGTCACCGATGCGGACGGAAGACCGGTGCCGCCGAGGGTTACCTGGTTGGCAGCGGTAGTGGCGGCGCCAAAGCCGATCGCCGTGGCATTGGTCTGAGTAGCGCTGGCTTGCGCACCGATCACAGTGCTGCGCTCACCGGCGGCATTGGCACCTTGTCCGACCGAGGTGGCAAATTGTCCGTTAGCTTGGGTGGAGAAGCCGATGGCTGTGGCGCGCTCGGCTCCGGCGACAGCGTTGGAACCGAGCGCCATGGCATTGGCAAATTGCGCCCGCGCCGCGCCGCCGATCGCCAACGCATTGTTGCCGGTGGCAATGGTCTGTCCGCCCAGCGCCATGGCAAGCTCGCCATTGGCATCGGCGCCTTGGCCATAAGCCGAGGCAAAGGTGCCGGTTGCCGAAGCTGTCCGCCCTACTGCGACCGAGGATGTGCCGGTAGCGGTCGCGCCGTAACCCATTGCAGTCGAGCGCGATCCACCCGCCGATGCCAAACTGCCAACTGCGCTGGCTTGCGTGCCCGTGGCAACGGTATTCTGGCCCACTGCAACATTACCAGCCGCCGCCGCACGCGCACTCGCACCCAGCGCCAACGCACCATCACGAGTGGCCTTGGCTTGCGTGCCCAATGCTAAAGAATCGTCTGCCAGTGCCCCTGCTTCCATACCCAGAGCAACAGCGCGCGCGCCGGCAGCTTCCGCGCCAGCGGCGGGAAATGCGCTATCTAATTGGCTGTATGCACCGATTGCGATCGAACCTTCTCCGCTCGCTTTTGCAAAATGGCCAAGTGCAAGAGAGCGTTCCGCTTCAGCGCGGGCGGAATATCCAAGCGAGGCCGCACTCGAACCTATTGAAACTGCCTGAGAGCCAACGGCGACTGTTTTAAAACCAGAAGCAGTGCTGCCACTTCCAAGTGCAGTGGCACTAAAGCCGTCTGAAACCGACACCGCGCCTAATGAAACAGAACTATGGCCAAGTGATAGAGAATCACGCCCAATAGCCACTCCGTCATGGGCATCAGCCGTGACATCTGCGCGTGTACCAATTGCGATTGCATTTGAAGCCACCACACTGCTGTCCAGTCCCACCGAAATACCTGCGTCGCCGCTGGCATTGGCAGATTGGCCTATCGCAATGGCAGAAGTTCCAGATACCGTAGCGGGATTTGCTTCAACGCCGTCAGCATTAAAAAAGCTCCCAGCGCCTGCTCCTGCGCCAGCAATAGCAGCATTGAGTTGCCTTAAATTGACTGCGTCGAAATCTTGTGTTGCGTCAGAAACCTGAGAAATTGTACGAAAGCCGACTGCTACTGTGCCCGCGCGGCCAGTTGTCGTGTCAGCGCCAAGCGCTACCGAGTTAGTTGCGGTATCATCCAGAGATGACCTTGCGCCTATCGCAATGGAATTAATTGATGATGGGTTTACAAACGCATTGGAGCCAATCGCAATTGCTCCTTCTTCATAAGCCTTTGCGCCAAAACCTAATGCGAGCGCGCTATCACCAATTGTTGAAGCTTGGTAACCAACTGCCACGCTGTAAGGACCATTACTGTCGGAGCCGTCACCAAGCGCTATGCTCGACAACCCGCTACTAGAAGCGAAGCTACCGAGCGCGATGCTTGAATTTCCCTGACTTTCGGCAAAATAGCCAATTGCGGTACTGTTAGTTTCTAAGGCTGATGCTCCACTGCCAACTGCTGTAGCATTAACACTATTTGCGAACGTAGCGCTGCTACCTCCGAAAGCTACAAAGTTTAGCGCGCCTGTTGCATCGTTCAACTGACCCACCGTCGCTACATCGCTGTTGTCAACGCCAGCTGCGACGTTCGTGATGCGGCGCGTGATTACGTCATTCGCATCAACATTGCCGTCACCATTGGTATCCTCGGTCCCGTCTGCGCCGACCGAAACGGTGTTATCAGCGTTGGAATAAGAGCGCGCGCCGATGGCAACCGCATTGGCGTGATCGGCTCGTGCATTAGCGCCCAGTGCCGTGGCATTATCGGCCTCGGCATTGGCATCTGCACCGATTGCAATCGTGTCGACATTACCGGCAAATGCATCCAGACCTGCGGCGATCGAGCGCGCACCTTCAGCGCCTGCTCCAGCCAGGGCTAAAGCGTTGTCTGCATTGGTTGATGAACCGGCGCCTACGGCAACGCTGCTCGAACCAGATGCCGTGACGGCAGATCCTGATGCAATTGCATGAGGACCCGCATGAGTTTGCGTCCTGGCCGATCTGCAACGCCTGGACGTTGGCCAACGATTGTGTTGTGACCTAATGCAACCCCGCCATCGACTGTGTTAGCGACATTGGCTCTCGAACCAATAGCGATGCCACTGTTTGCTGTCACACTGGAATCTGCACCGATCGCCACTGCATCTGCAGCTGAAGCAATTGCGCCAATTCCATTGTTGTTCGTGTCACCGCCAATAGCGATTGCATTTGTCCCGCCAGCATCGGCATCATTACCGAGTGCGACAGCATTTTTGCGACCGTGCTGTTGCCGACCGCCGTCCCGTCGGCAAAGGCGCTGGCCGGCCACCCAGAGCAGTCGCATTCGCGCCGCTGGCATTGGCCTCGACACCGCAAGCCAGCCTGGTGTCATCGCCTTGGAACTGGCATTACCGTCAGTGTCCGCAGTGCCGGTGGCGGTCACTTCGCCATCGTTATTCGTGTCGAGCAGACAGTCATCGGCTAATGCGGGCTGAGCGGTGGCCAAGCTGACAATCAGCGCGGCGGATGTGGTCCCGGCAAGCGCCAATGCGCGGCAGGAAAGTGCGGAAATTTTCATAATAACGACCCCTAAGAAGTTAATTAGGCAGGTTGATCCCCGATTGACCCGCGCGAACTTGATAAATCAGAGATCAAAAATTACAAGGAGTGGGCTTAAAACCCGGTTAACGCTACGGTTTCCCGATGGCTTAGCCAAAATATACCCGTCAGATTGTCATCGAAATTTCATCTGCGAATGCCTATAATGCCAAACATGGGACAGCGGTTCTGTTGTAGAGTCCGTCCAGCATATTTTTAACCGAGGGCTGACAGCATATGACCGACCACACGACATCACCTCTTGCCACCAATCGCCGCCGTTTTCTGGGCGCAACGGGCAGCGCCTTTGCCGCGCTGATCGCCAGCGGATGCTCGACCGCGCCCAGTGTCGCCAGCGCGATGTCGGCAAATGGTTATGGGCCGCTCGTAAGTGATCCCGACGGCTTGCTGGATTTGCCAAGCGGCTTTTCCTATCGCGTGGTCTCCAGCCTGGGCGATGCGATGGATGATGGCCTCACCGTCCCCGACAAGGCCGACGGCATGGGCTGTTTCGATCTTGGCGGCGGCAAAATCGCGCTGGTCCGCAATCACGAATTGATCCCGACCGATGATACTGGCGGCGAAATCCCTGCAGGCTTCGACCGGCGTGAAGGCAAGGTGCTGCCCGGAGGCACGACAACAATGGTGCTGGATGCCAAGACCCTGAATATCGAGCGGCAATTCCGCTCGCTGGGCGGGACGATCCGCAATTGCGCTGGTGGCACAACGCCGTGGGGCAGCTGGCTGACTTGCGAGGAAGCGCCCGTGCGTCCCGGTGAGCGTTACGGTGACGGATTGGGCAAGGATCACGGCTGGGTGTTCGAAGTTCCGGCCAATGGCACGGGCCTCATTAACCCCGAACCGCTGAAGGCGATGGGCCGCTTCAATCACGAAGCCGCCGTCGTCGATCCGGTCACTGGCATGGTGTACCTGACCGAGGATAAAGACGATTCCATGCTGTATCGCTTTATCCCGAATGCACCGGGTGATTTGGCGAAGGGCGGCAAGTTGCAAGCTCTGACCCTGACCGATGGCACGACCGACTCCCGCAATTGGGACAGGATCGGCATGACGCTGACCAAGGCTCATACGGTTGCCTGGGTAGATATGGACGATGTGGAAAGCCCCGGCGACGATTTGCGCAAGCAAGGCGCGGCCAAGGGCGGTTTGATGATCGCGCGCGGCGAAGGCATCCATATGGGCGAGGGCGAGATGTATTTCTGCGCGACCAGCGGTGGTGCAGCCAAGCTGGGCCAGGTGTTCCGCCTCATTCCCGGACGCGATGGCGCAGCCGATACGCTCGATCTGTTCTTTGAATCGTCCAGCCCCGATCAGTTCAATTACGGCGATAATCTGACGATCGCGCCGAACGGACACCTGATCGTGTGCGAGGATCAATACACCTCCACCGTCACCAACCATTTGCGCGGGATTACGCCGCAGGGTCAAGCCTATCCGCTGGCGTTGCTGCGGGTGCAGACCGAACCGGCAGGCGCGTGTTTCTCGCCCGATGGAAAGACGCTGTTCGTTAATTCCTACAGCCCGACAAAAACGCTGGCGATCACCGGACCTTGGTGAATTGAGCGTTGGCACGTCCGCGTCAGTCCAGCATCTGAGCAGCAGCGCAGCATAATTCGATGTCGTGGCTGGTCTTTGCTCTCGCTTTGCTGGCTGGCGGTCTGCTGACGTTCGGCTCACGCTCGCAAGTGCTGGTCGCTCAGCTTCATGCGCAAAGCCGGACCAATCTCCCGCTGCTGGCAATCGCATGGGTGGCGGCCATTGTATCGGCCGTTGCTCGCAGCCTATCTCGGCGAAGGTGTCGGCCTTAATCTACCGCCGGAACCGTTGGCCATCCTGCTGGCCGTTGCGGCGTTATGGGCAGCGTATGATCTCGTCCGCACAAAACCGCCCAAGCCAATCGCCGAGCCAACTCGATCGGCAGGTGCGATTTTCTATGTGATGCTGACCGGCATGGCAGCGGATAGCGCGCGCCTGGTGCTGTTTGTCATAGCGGCACTGATGCACAGCCCGATAGTGATTGCGGCTGGCGGTGCGTTGGGCGCAGGCGTTGCGCTGACCTATGGCTGGCTTGCGGGTGAGCGAATGGCTCCTGAACTTACCATGCGCCGGATGCGAATAGTTGCAGCAGTCGGCCTGATCGTCATCATCGCGTTCCTTGGCTTTACTGACCTCTGGAGCCGCTAAATCGCGCCCAAGCGAAAATACCCATCACTCTAATCGCCAAACTCGCAACTTTCCCAGAAACAAGCCGCGCTTCGCCCGTTGGTTAGGCAAATCAACAGGGTCCAATTGAAGGAAAAATACATATGGCCGAAGCCGGAAATAATTCAAAAACTGCACTGGTGAAGGAACTGAACGGGCTGCTGGCCGATCATTTTGCCCTGTATCTGAAAACCAAGAACTTTCACTGGCACGTGGCCGGACCGCGCTTTCACGATCTCCATCTGCTGTTCGACACCCACGCCATCGAAGTGCGCGACCAGATCGACGATATTGCCGAGCGGGTTCGCAAGCTGGGCCATGATACGCTGACTTCGCTCAGTGCAATGTCGCAGCATACGCAAATCAAGGATCAGGACGATACCGGCCTGTCTGCCGACAAGATGGTTGAGGAATTGCGCGATGATAATTCCAAGCTGGTCGAGCGTCTGAAAGGCATGAAGCCGCTGGCCGAAGAAGCGGCCGATAATGCCACGGACGGCTTGCTCGATGACTGGACCGACATGGCCGAACAGCGCGTCTGGTTCCTGACGCAAACTTTGAAGTAATGCGCAGACCGCATTAAGGGCTATGCGATGAGCGATGCCCACCAACATAATGTGACGATCCGGGATGGAGCCGAAGATGCGGAAATCGCGTCCTGGCTCCATTCCTTTTTGCGCCAAAAGCTGAACGAAAACGAAGAGCCGGTGGCGATTTGCCTGCCGGGTGGATCGACGCCGTTTCCGATTATCGAAGCGCTGATTGCGCAAGATGCGGCGATGGCAAAAGATGAGCGGCTGGATTTTGCGCGGCTGAACATCTGGCCGGGGGATGACCGGATCGTGGCGGAGGATCATCCGGCCAGCAATACAGGCAAATTGCGCAAACTGTTCGAGCCGATCGGGGCGACGGTCGTCACTTTGTCGATCATGGAGAAGATCCCGCACTTCGCGCTGGTGTGGCTGGGCATGGGCGCGGACGGACATATCGCTTCGCTGTTTCCGAACACCGATCCGCAAGCGGACGATCCGCAGCGGGTGCGGCAATTGACGCCCGATCCTTTACCACCCGAAGCACCGTTTGACCGCGTCACTCTGACTATTCCTGCGCTAATCGACAGCGACCAGATCATGTTCTTCATTCGCGGGGACGACAAACGCAGCGTATTCGACGAGGCGATGGCGGGCGCGCATGATCTGCCGATTGCGCGCTTGCTGCGTGTGGCCGATCAGCCAATCATCTGCTTCGCATGAATTTGAACTGGCTGCCTGCACCCGTGCATCGTGCAGGGTTACGGCTTGCCCACCGCCTGCGCATGAAGGTGTGGCCGATCCTGAAACCGCATTTGAAAAGCGTGTCGATCATCGGCACAGCGGCAGATGGTAAAGTGCTACTGATCCGGCAAAGCTATGGCCACGGGCGCTGGACTTTGCCCGGTGGCGGTATTCATCGCGGCGAAGCACCCGAAGTCGCCGCGCGCCGCGAATTGCTGGAAGAAACCGGATGCGAAGCGGCGAAATTGTCGCTGGTCGAGACATTTGACGACGCATTTCTGGGCGCGACCAGCACCTCGCATCTGTACACCGGCTTGGTCCTCTCGATGCCGCGCGCCGATAATCGCGAAGTGGTGGAAGCGCGGTTTTTCCCGACTCACTCGCTGCCCGAACCTTTGAGCGGAAAAGCCCGCGAAGCCTTGCAAAAATGGCAGGCCGTCCAGAAAGAAAGCTCGGCGCTCTAGAGGCGCAACGCCCTATAGTAGCGTGAGTTGCGCAGTATCGCGCGGTTTTTTCACCGGCACACCGTCCAGCTTCGATAGCTGCAAACCCATCAGGCGAATGGGCAGGGGCAGGGGCAACATCTCGCCCAACAGTTCTAGCGCGATTTCGGCAAATTCGGCCTTGTCCTTGACAATGCGCGGCAAGGTCTTGGCGTGGCTGGCGATGCGAAAATCATTATATTTGATTTTCAGTGTGACGGTGCGGCCCTTGGCTTTGTTGTGCTCGATCCGGTCCCACACGATTTCCACGATATTATCCAATGTCTCGCGCAGAAGCGGGCCAGCTGAAATATCTTCGCTGAATGTGCGTTCGCCGCCGACCGATTTGCGGATGCGATTGGAGCGGACGGGGCGGGTGTCGATCCCACGCGCCGCGCGATAGAGGTAGTCGGCAAAGCTGCCGAAATTGGCTTTGAGAAATTCGAAATCCTTGGCGGCAAGGTCTGCGCCGGTTTCGATGCCAAGCCGCGCCATTTTTTCAGCGCCCTTTGGGCCGACCCCGTGAAACCGGCGGATGGGGAGCGATTGCACGAATGCCGGACCTTCGCCCGGTTTGATGACGCAAATGCCATCGGGCTTGTTCTGGTCGCTGGCCAGCTTGGCAAGGAATTTGTTGTAGCTGACCCCGGCGCTGGCCGTCAGGCGGGTTTCTTGCGCAATGGAGCGGCGGATTGCCTGCGCGATGGCCGTCGCCGAGCCAAGCCCGTGAATATCCTGCGTCACATCGAGATAGGCTTCGTCTAGGCTCAGCGGTTCGACCAGATCGGTATGGTGACGAAAAATTTCGCGGATCTGGCGGCTGACTTCGCGATAGACATCGAAGCGGGATTTGCAAAAGATCAGGTCGGGACACATTCGTTTCGCCGTAATTGACGGCATCGCGGATTTGACGCCGAATTTGCGCGCTTCATAGCTGGCGGCCGCGACCACGCCGCGCCCCGACGATCCGCCAACCGCAACCGGCTTACCCCGCAATTCGGGATGGTCGCGCTGCTCCACGCTGGCGAAAAATGCATCCATATCGATGTGAATGATCTTGCGCGCGAAGGGGTCGGGCGGATTATCGCCATCCGTGTCGCTCTCGCCGACGCTTGATACTGGCTCGACATCCTTGTGACCCGTTTCAGGCCCCTTGTGGACCGATGCCTCGGCAGGCACTTTGAGAGGGGCGGATTCGCTCACGACACAAGCAATATAGCCATTCTTGCGCGATACGGAACCGTTGCGATGCCGAAGCGCTGTGCAGGAGTACTCCTCGCAAAAAAGCTGGCTCATTGGTTCGGCTGCGCCCAAGGACTGACCATGTCTCCCGCCGCCAAAATCCTTAATCGCTCCGGTTTGAGCGAGCGCGAATTGATCGCGATGATGGCCGCGTTGATGAGCCTGCAAGCCTTTGGCATCGACGCAATGCTGCCGGGTCTGGGTGCGATGGCGGCAGATTTTGGCGTCTCGGGTAACGAGCGGCAATTGGTGATCGGCGCTTATTTGCTGGGAGCCGGGATCGGCGCGTTGTTCCCCGGCGCATTTGCCGATCGCTTCGGTCGCCGGCCGCTTCTGTTTTTCGGGCTGGCATTTTATGTCGCCTTATCATTGGCTTGCGCTTTGGTGACAAGCTTTCCGCTACTGGTCGCGATGCGCGCCATTCAGGGCTTGGGCTGTGCCGCATTGACCGTAGTGCCTGCCGCCATTGTCCGTGATCAAGTCGGCGGTGATCGGATGGCGCGGCTTATGAGCTTGATAATGATGACCTTTCTGCTGGTGCCGCTGCTGGCTCCGTTCATCGGTCAGGCGATCTTACTGGTCGCGGACTGGCGCTGGATTTTCGGCGCGATGGTGGTGCAGGGCGCTGCTGTTGCCGCGTGGGTCTGGATGCGATTGCCCGAAACGCTGGAGCCCACCAATCGGCAGCAGATCAACGTCGGCGTGATTTTAACCAATATGAAAGCAGCGGTAACGGTGCGCAGCGCGATCGGCTACACCGTTGGAAGCGCACTGGTTTTCGGCTCTCTGTTCGGCTTTATCAACAGCGCGCAGCAATTGATCGGTGAGACATTCGGCGTCGGCGCAGGCTTCCCGCTGGTCTTTGGCGCGATGGTCAGCGGCATGGTTTTTGCCAATTTCGTGAACAGCCGGATCGTCGAGAAATTCGGTGCGCGCCGCGTCAGCCATGCCGCGTTGTTGGCCATCATCATGGTCAGCGGGTTGCAGCTTTTATCGGCCAGTCAAGCACAGCAACCCTTGTGGCAATTTGCCCCGCTGATGGCGATAAATCTTGCGCTGCTGGGCTTTATCGGCGCGAATTTCAGCTCCATTGCGATGCAGCCCTTCTATCATATCGCGGGAGCCGCATCATCGGCACAAACATTTTTGCGCATGACCACGGCAGCAGTTCTTGGCGCAGTAATCGGTCAGGCATTCGATGGAACGGCCAAACCCTTTGCGACGGCTTTGCTGATTTGCGCAGTGCTCGCTTTAATGGCGGTGTTGTACAGCGAGCGGGGGCGCTTATTTAGAAGGCCGCAAAAAGCCAGCCTGTCGCAACCCTAAGCGCTTACCAACCTTTGACAGGCTGCAGCAATCCGCGAGACCATTGCGGCATCGGATCGGGCGGCGTTGGATCGTTGTTGATCGTTTCGAACAAGGCCGCCGTGACATGGCCCAGCTTGGCCAAAGGACTGATCACCACACGCGTATTCCAGGCATTCTGTCCGCGATTGAGAACTTTGTGACCGATCGCGCCATAGATGCGCGCGGCTGACAAGATCGCCCATCTCTGCCGAAACGGCAGCGTCGATGCACCCATGCGCGCCGCCGCAATATGCCGATCCATCCGTGTCACAATACGCGGCATAAGCGACGCCAGAACGAAGCGGTTATGCGGTTTGGCGTGCTCGCCCGGCTCCAGATCCTTTTCCACCAGCCAGTTATCGGGAAGATAGCATCGCTCCGCCGCAGCATCCTCCACAATGTCGCGGCTTATATTGGCAAGCTGAAACGCAAGGCCCAGATCGCACGCCCGGTCCAGTGTTTCACCATCGTCTGAAGGCACGCCCATGACTTGCGCCATGATGACGCCGACCGCGCCGGCAACATGATAGCAATAGCGCATCATGTCGCCATCGGTGCGCGGCTGCCAGTCGGATGCGTCCAATGCAAAGCCCGCGATCACATCCTCGGCCATATCGCGCGTAATGCCCGTTTCCGAGGCGACCAGCCCGAAGCCATCGAATGCCGGATCGGCGGTCGGCTGCCCCTCGAAAGCGCGTCTGGTCAGCACCCGGATCGCTTCCAGCCGGTCTTGCTTGTTCTTCTGTGTGCCCAGCGCGCCGCCCATATCCTGATTGTCGGCAATATCGTCGCAGCGGCGGCACCAGGCATAAAGCAACCACACCCGCTCGCGTGTTTTGCGATCGAACAGTGCGGATGCCATATCGAAACTGTGCGAGCCTTTGCGGATGGCCTCGCGCGCTTTTTCGACCAGCGCATGGCGTGGCCGCCCGCCGCCCGGCTGTCCGGGGGTGGAACGCATAACCCGCGAAGGGGATAACAGGCGGGGCTTATTCAAATGCGATGATCCATTAAGTCTTGTTTATGATTACGCATTCGTAATGCAAAAGGGTTCACGAATTGCCCTACAAGTCTTTGGCCGTCATGTCGAAAATGGGTTTGTGCGGTGTGTAAGATGCCATTTTATCGAGCAAATCGGGCAAACTCTCCGCCGATTGGACGATACCCTGATGCAGCGGCCGTACGAAGCCGACCTCAGCCATGTGGCTGTTGAATGCGATCAATTTGTCATAAAATCCGAATGCGTTGAGGAGGCCCACCGGGCTGGCATGATAGCCCAATTGCGCCCAGCTAACCGCTTCCCAGAATTCGTCCATCGTGCCCACCCCGCCGGGCATCGTTACAAAGCCGTCCGACAAATCGGTGAAGCGTTGCTTGCGCTCATGCATTCCCGATACCGTGTGCAATTGGGTGCAATCGTGATTGGAGACTTCGCTGTTAGCCAAAGCCTCGGGAATGATACCGATGACGGTGCCGCCTGCCTCCAGCGCGCCGGACGCAACCGCGCCCATCAGGCCCAGCCTGCCTCCGCCGTAAACCACGGTAATCTCGCGCTCGGCCAGGGTCTGCCCGACTTCACGAGCCAGTTCCATATAACGGGTATCCGCAGGCGTTGCCGACCCGCAATAAACCGCAATACTCTTCATTTCGCTCACGCAGGAACCGCAAGGTCTTCCAGCATCAGGCCCGCTGTCGCCTTGGCGCTGCCGACGACGCCGGGAATGCCTGCACCCGGATGCGTCCCGGCACCGACGAGGTAAAAGTTCTTCACCACATCGTCGCGATTGTGACCCCGGAACCACGCGCTTTGCGTCAGCAGCGGCTCTAGCGAGAACGCGCTGCCAAGATGCGCATTCAGATCACCGGCAAAGTCCTTTGGCGCATAGTGGAATTTGGTCACGATCCGGTCGTGAATGTCAGGGACCAGACGCCTGCCGACTTCATCCAAGATGCGTTTTTCCAAGATCGGTCCCACTTCATCCCAATCGACTGCCAGCTTGCCCATATGGGCGACCGGAACCAGCGCGTAGAAGGTACTTTTGCCTTCCGGCGCCATGCTTGGATCGGTCACGGTGGGGTGATGCAGATAGATCGAGAAGTCCTGCGACAACACACCGTTGTCGTAAATATCTTCGAGCAACGCCTTATAGCGCGGCCCAAACAGGATCATGTGGTGCGGAATACCGGGCCAGGTGCCCTCGAGGCCGAAATGCACCACGAACAAGCCGGGCGAGAACTTCTTCTTCGCCAGTTTCTTGGCGTAATCGCCGCCGCGTTTCGAGGTGCTGAGCAAGTCGCGATAGGAATGCATGATGTCGGCGTTGCTGGCCACAGCATCGAAATCCTGGCTCCAGCCGCTTTCCGTTTCCACCCCGGTGATCCGGTTGCCCAGCGTGTGGACCTGCTTCACTCCATCGCCCACGCGCATGGTGCCGCCGAGCCGCTCGAAATGCGTGACCATCGCCGCGATTAAGCGGTTCGTGCCGCCCTTCGCCCACCACACGCCGCCATCTTTTTCCAGCTTGTGAATAAGCGCGTAAATCGCGCTGGTCTTCATCGGGTTGCCGCCGACCAGCAGTGTGTGAAACGACAAGGCTTCGCGCAGTTTCTCGCTTTTTACGAAACTCGAAACCATCGAATAGACCGAGCGGTAGGCTTGTTTCTTTGCCAGCGCCGGAGCGGCTTTCAACATAGATTTGAAATCGAGAAACGGCACATGGCCAAGCTTCACATAACCCTCTTCGTAAACCCCAGCCGCATAGTCGAGGAAACGGTAATATCCGGCGATGTCATCGGGATCGAGCTTGCCGATTTCCTCCCGCAGACTGTCATCGTCGTTCGAATAATCGAAATTGGTGCCGTCCGGCCAGTTCAGGCGATAAAACGGCATGACCGGCATCAATTCGATGTCGTCAGCAATGTCATGACCGCTCAAGGCCCATAATTCTTCCAAACAGGGCGGATCGGTGATGACGGTCGGCCCGCCATCGAAAGTGAAGCCGTCTTTTTCCCAAAAATACGCGCGGCCACCGGGCTTGTCGCGTTTCTCCACAACCGTTGTGTTGATCCCTGCCGATTGCAACCGAATGGCCAAGGCCAGTCCGCCGAACCCTGCGCCCACGACGCAGGCGGTTTTGCCGGTCAAAGCCGGGCTGAAGTAAGACGCTGCAGGATTGTCGGTTTCCAGGCCTGGAAGCTGGGATTTAAGGTCGGTCTCGGCGTTCATGCCGCTGGCTCCTTGGTAAGGGGATTGGCGCGATGGCTGATAATAGCCGCAACCGCGCGAGAGATAGGCAAAGGGGGCTTTCCGATGAGAATACGCGCTTTATCGAAAGGTGTCGATCGGCACGAATAGAAGCGTTCGACCAGATCGCCGGGTAAGCGATAGAAATGCTCGAACACGCGGTATCGTTCCTGCGGGCTGGCCGCGCCGAACAGCATTTTTGCAAGCAGGCGATAGAACGATGTGTCGCGCCAGTGCTGCTGGGCTTCGCGTTCCAGTGTCACAGCCAACGTGTCGCCGCGCCCTTCGGTTATTTCACGCGCAATCAGTTCGGCGATTTCGGCGGCTTTGGGCAAGGTGTAGCTGGTCAACGGATGGACAAAACCGCCGCGCGCTCCGGCCATCGCGACGCCTTGGATCCGGTGAGCCGATTGAAATTTTGTAAAATCGCCGCCGACGATCACGGGAAGCACGCCGGTTTCTTCATGCTCGACGCTGCCGGACCAGCCATGTTCCTCGACATATTCAGCGATCCGCGCGCGCAATTCGGCGCGGTCGAGGGTCGGCGCATCGTTGTAATACGTGTCCTCGATAAACAGGCGGCGCTCGTCCATCGGCAGCACATACACGAAGCGGTAGCCATCCTTTTGGGCCACTTTGACATCCATGATGACCGGTTTGATGACCTTGTGGGGTCGATTCATCAACCAGCTTTGCCCCAGAAAAACCTGCCACCCGCCAGTCAATGATGGCGCTTCGGAAATGCCGCGACAATCGATTGTGACGGACGCCTCGACAATCTCGCCAGTGTCGAGCGTCACCTGTTTGGCCGAAACGTCGCTGGCTTTTCTGCCGGTTATGATGCTGCCCTGATTAAGGCGCTGCTCCAGCAGCCGTGCGAAATCGGGCGAGCCCAAGGAATTGTAATTTGCGTTTAATTCCCGCTCGTAAGCCGGAAAGCGCACATCATACCCGCCATCCCAGCTTTCGTGCGAAAACTCGGCCATCAAATCGCGCCCGAACGGGTTGAGATCGCTTGAAAACCAGCTCCAGCGGTGATTCCCGCCCAGCGTCTCGCCCGCTTCGATCAGGGTCAGGGACAGCGTTGGATCGATCCGGCTCAGCGCCAGCGCGATCAGACCGCCGGACAGACCCCCGCCGATTATCGCTACATCGCTTTGCCGTGTCATCGTCACAATTATGCTCTAGGCAGGAAAACAAGGCAGAGCAACGTGGCAGGCGGAACAGGACTGCAATAGGTGTGTTTGCACGAAGATAATGTGAGGGTTTTCGATGAAATATAATTATGTGCGTGCAGCTTCGATTTTGCTGGGCGCGTGCGTCTCCGCTCCGGTGTTTGCGCAGGACGTGCCAAATATCGACACAGCGACACCTGTGCCTGATATCGAAGAGGTCGAAGGTCCGCCCGGTTTTGGTCCAACCGTGTTCGATGGCGACTGGGTCAGCATCGGGATCGGCGCGGCATTCAGCCCCTCTTATACCGGATCGAATGATTACGTCGTGTCCGTTCTACCGATCGTACAAGGGTCGGTCGCCGGGATCGACGTCAATCCGCGCCCCGGCGGGCTGGCTCTGGATTTCATCCCCGATGTCGATGGCAAGCCCAGTTTCGACCTTGGCATTGCGGCACGAGTGCGTTCCGACAGAGTGAACAATATTGAGGATCCGGTGGTCGAGCTGCTCGAAGATCTCGACCTTGCCGTGGAAGTCGGCCCGACCGCAGGCGTCAGCTTCCCGGCTGTCCTCAATCCGTTCGACAGTCTTAGCGTCAATGTCGATGCGCGCTGGGATGTCGCAGGCGCACATAGCGGCATGGTGATCGATCCGAGCATCACTTATTTCACACCGCTAAGCCGCGGGATCATCACTTCGCTAACGCTTGGCGCAGCTTATGCCGACAGCGATTTTAACGAATATTATTTTTCGATCGATCCCACTGCCGCTGCGATTACCGGCTTGCCGGAATATAATGCCGATAGCGGGTTCAATTCGGTCAATGCCACAGTGCTGGCCGGGTTCGATCTTAACAACGATGCGACCGATGGCGGTCTGACTCTGGTGACGATTGCCGGCTATTCACGCTTGCTCGGCGATGCGAAGAACACCCCGTTCACCAGCATTCGCGGTGATGCGGACCAGTTTTTCGTCGCAGTGGGTATCGGTTACACGTTCTAAAGCAAATGGCCCGCGCGTCGCCATGACACGCGGGCCGATGCTCATTAATCGTCGCTATCGCTCGATGCTCCGGTCGTGCCTTCGGCCAGAACCGGCCGTTCATCCGGCAAACTGGCCTTACGGTCGCCTGTTTTCAGATACGTGTCGAACCAGCGCATCATCCGCAGATTGTAATCGTAACGGGCAGCCGCCTTCTGATTGCCGTGGCCTTCGCCCGGATAGAACACCAGCCGCACCGGAGTGTCGGGCTTGCGGATTTTGATCGAGCGATAAATCTCCAGGCTCTGGCCCGGATCGACCCGCGTATCTTCCTCGCCATGCATGATGAGCAATGGAGTTTCCGCCTTGTCGACGTGGTAGATGGGAGAAACTTCGAGCATCTTCTGCCAGTCGTCCCATGGCCATGCGCGGCTGTGAACATTGTACATCTCGTACGGAATATCTCCGGTGCCGAATTTGCTGATCTGGTTCGAGATACCGACGAACATCACGCCCGCTGCAAATTCCTCGCTCCAGCGGGTCGAAGACCACGCGGTGGCATATCCGCCGTAGGAACCGCCGGTCACGCCAACCCTGTCGGCATCGGCAATACCCTCGGCGACCAGCGCACGTTTCGCATCCACCAGATCGGTAAATTCCGGATCGGTGTAATTGTTCTGATGCTGCTTGGAAAATGCAGTACCGTACCCTGTCGAGCCGCGATAATTCGGCAGGAACACCGCATAGCCTTGACCGGCTGCGACCTGACCCGGCTTGCTGTAGGCCGTCTGCCAGCCATTGGAATCATGCGCTTCGGGTCCGCCATGCACGTTAAGGATTAGCGGAGCACCTCCGGCAGGCACGCCGCCGACGGGTTCGATCAGTACGCCTTCGACTTCCTGACCGTCGCGTGCGGTAAAGGTAAAGGTGCGCTGGTTGCCCACCTCGATATCCGACAGCCATGGATTGTGCGTCGTCCAGCGGGTGAAGCGGTCGCCATCCAGCTTGAACAATTCAGGCGGATGCGCGGGTGAATGCGCTTCGACAAAGACATTGCCGCCACCGATTTCGACATCGGTGATAATCAGCGCTCCGGGATCGATTTCACGCTCCAGCGAGCCGTCTGCCTGGTGAATGCGGAGTACACTTTGCGCGCCCACATGGACTGCTGACACCAGCCGCCCGTCGGCCATATATTCGACATCGACCACCGCTTCGGGTGCGCCTGCATTGTGCGGGGTAATTGCGCCGGTCGAAGTGTTCACGAAGTGGATAGTGGTGGCTGCCGGATCGTTCATATCGACCGCTGCAATCAGTGCCAACTGGCTGGCATCGGGCGATATCTCGACGTCGTCGATCTTGCCGGTCGTCTCGATCACCATACGGACATTGCCGGTTGCCATATCCAGCACATTCACCTTTTTCGAGGTGTAGCTATCGTCGATCAGTGTCGTTGGTGCAGTTTCGATCACACCGATACGGGCATTGTCGGCAATTGCGAAAGAGCTGACATAGCCGGGAACAGTTACCTGCTGCGGTTCGGCGTCGATGTCGCCGCCAATGCGCGCGCGAAAGAGGCGATTGAACTGCGGTTCCTCTTCGTAAACGCGAGCGTTAAACCCGGCCTTGCTCTCGCTTTCACGCGCCTTGTCCTCATCGGCTCCGGCCAGCAGATGCATATGGCTGCCGTCGGGGCTCCACGCGTAAGAGCGCACAGCGGCACCGTCGACTTCGGCAAGTTTGCGGTGAGAGCCGCCATCAACCGGAATGCCCCACACGGCGCGCTTTTCATCTTCCTTGGTCCACAGGAAGGAAATCCAGCGTCCATCGGGAGAGAAGCTGATGCCGCCGACACTCATATCATCGGGCAGGAAGTCGCGCGTATTGTTTGCTTCCCATGCAAGTTTCAGCTGCTGCGTGGTGCTGCCGTTTTCCTCACCGTCGGTAATGTCGGGCAAGCGCGCCGTGGTGTAAGCGATACGCTGTCCATCGGGCGAAACGCTGATCGTCCCGACACTTTCCAGCTTGGCGACATCTTCGGGTGTCATGGGCCGGGCGGTGGCCGCGACAGAGGTTAGTGCGGCGGGAATGAGTAGGCTGGCAGCAAGCAAGGATGAGCGTAGCGAGAGCATAAAAGCGTTCCTGTTGTTGGTTTCGTTCTGCACTTCATACCAAGAGAGCAAGTAAGAGCAAGTTGGAGCGTGTTCGGGCAGGTGTCGCTTGCCTCCAATCCGATCTGGCTGCATGATCATATGCACGGTTTCAGGGAGAGAAAAGCGGTGCGGAAAATTACAAAATGTCGGATGATGGTTGCGGCTTTGGCGCTTGGTTTGCCAAGCGCGGGCTGGGCGGAAACCATTATCATCCATGCCGGATCGGTCATCACCGATGCCAGCGAACAGCCGATGGGCGCTTCCACAATCACGGTCATCGATGGCCGGATCAGCGGCATTGCCGCCGGCTTTCAGCCTGCACCTGACGGCGCAGAGACAATTGAGCTGCGCGATCACACCGTACTGCCCGGTCTCATCGACACGCACACGCATCTCTCGGGCGATCCGGGCGGGGATTACTGGCGGCGCGCTGTCGATCCGTCCGAGTGGAACGCTTTGATTGCTGCCAAGAACGCCCGCCTGACCGCACAAGCCGGATTTACAACTGTGCGCGATCTGGGGTCAGGCGATCAGGTGATGCAATCGCTTCGCCGCGCCACGCAGGAAGGCGTTGTGGCCGGGCCGCGCATCGTGACCGCTGGCAATTCGATTGCGATTATCGGCGGCCATGCTGACGTGTCGGGCTTTACGCCGCAGATCAACGAGGCGCTGGCAACGGGCTTTACCTGCACCGGAGCGACGGAATGCGCGGCAATCGTGCGCAAAGCCTCGAAACAAGGTGCCGATGTTATCAAGATTACCGCGACCGGCGGTGTGTTAAGCCAGCAGGCGCGCGGGTTGGAAGCGCATTTCACCGATGCCGAAATGTCCACGATCGTTGATACGGCAAAATCGCTGGGCCTTAAGGTTGCGGCTCATGCACATGGCGCTCGCGGGATCGAAGCGGCCAGCAGAGCGGGTGTCGCCAGTATCGAACATTGCACGTTTGGCGACAAATCGGCGATTGCCGAAATGAAGAAAAACCAGACGGCGTGTGTGCCGACTTTGATGGCCTATACCGGCATTCGGGAGCGGTTGGGCAAAGGCATCTATACACCGCAAGTCGAGATCAAAATCAGGCAGACACTGGAAGTCGTCGGCAAGGCAGCCGCCGCGATGCGGGATGCGGGCGTGAATGTCGTATTCGGCACGGATGCCGGCGTATTCGAGCACGGACGCAACGCCGAGGAATTCCGGATGCTGCGCGATCTGGTCGGGATGAGCGACCGTGAAGCTCTGGCAAGCGCAACGACCAAAGCCGCTACATTGCTCGGGATGGATAATGAAGTCGGTCGTTTGGCACCGGGCTATTCGGCTGATATCATTGCGGTCGCGGGCAATCCCTTGGAAGACATTACTGTGCTGGAGAATGTCGATTGGGTGATGGCGCGCGGCCGTGTCATCGATTGATCGGCGGCGTAAATCGGACGCTCATCATGGGCGCAGTATAATCCATGTAGAGATGTCCGGTGGCAGGTATCGGCGCGATATAGGGGTCTTTCATTGTTACGCTTTTACACCTTGGCGGCGTTGTCGTTCATCGCTTCTCCTCTCACAGCACAAGAGGCTGTGCCGGGAGCAGAGCCGCTCAGCCGCGCCGATTTCATCTTGCAAATGGATGCCGAATTTGCCCGGTTCGATGGCGACGGCAACGGCTTCATCAAGCCGGAGGAAATTGTCGCTTCGCAGCGTCAGGCCGCACAAAACGAGGCTTTGCGGCAAAACGCCCAGGTGTTCGCCGGACTGGATAAGGATGCAAACGGGCAGCTAAGCGCGCAAGAGTTTACAGCTCTGGCCAATCCCGATGCTATTCCGGTCAGTGCCGAGCCGTTAATGCAGCAATTCGACAGCGACCAGGACGGCGTTATCACGCTGGTCGAATACCGGATTGCCACACAGGCCAATTTCGATACGATCGATTCCGACCGCAACGGTATGGTGACCGATATGGAAATGCGCGCAGCCGGTATCGTTCGCTAATCGGCTTCCATGTAGAGGTTTGGCCAGTCAACGAGTGGCCTGTCAACGTTGGGCCCGTTAACTTTTAGGGCAGTTCAGGGTGTCATAATGACGCGCTATTTCTATTGTGATGGCGCATTGGCAGTATTCCAGCCATATACACTCCAAATTAGCGATTGGATGGTGTATGGTTATTTATACGCCGCAAAAGGAGTGCAAGCGTGGAAACCGTATGGGATTGGCTGACGATATTTTGTTTCGCCGGCCTTGTGACGCTTATGCTGCAGCGTTCAAGCGAAGAAGTTTTGCGCGACAAATTGTGGCAATACGCGCCGCCGGCAATTGCCTGCGCGGTCGCGAATCAAATCGGTAATGCAGACCAGCATATCTGGGCGGCGCTGATCATGGTCGGCGTTGTAATTTACATCATCAAAGTGCTGAAGGTCGAAATCCCGCGCGGCCGATAGCGTCCGTTCCAATAAATTAACCAGTTTCCTATACCAGATGACCGGATAAGCCGACCGCTTTTGCGCCTTTCTTCAAAGGTTCATGTTGCGTTTGCTATTCGATCTGGTGGCATCTTGGCCACGCGAGCGGCGGAATGAGGTGGTTGGTTTCGTCGCAGAGCACTCTGCGCTGGAAAGCTATGGTGCGCTGCGGTATGAAAATTTATCCAGGGTTTTTAGCCCTTTAATTTCAGGTGACTATTAGTGAACGCCAGTTCGAAACTCACGGCCAGCGCAAGGCAGATAGTCGAAGCATCCGCTTCGGGTAAAATGCCCGCGCGTGAGAAACGTACGGTGCTTTACGGCTTGTCCATGCTGCTTGATGTCATGGCACTGATCGGCGGTTTTCTGACGGCTACGATGATGCGCGACATTGCCTATATGCAAGCTGGCGATCAATCCATCATTGGTATCGCGCTGCCGGTATTCATCATGTTTGCCATCGCGCGCGAGGTGCAATCGCAGGAATCTCTGGAAAGCCGATCGATTGGCACGCGCCGCGCTATGGGAGCGTTCGGCGCGACTGCTTTGATCATGCTGGGCGCTTTATTCCTATTCGATGTCGATGATTTTTCGCGACTTGGCTTCGTTATAACTTTTGCGACGGCAGCAGTGCTGAGCGTGGTTGGAAAGCTGTTCCTTGACTTCATTTTTAATCGTTGGATGGATGGAAATGCGACCGCGACCATATTGCTGCTCGATGGCTTGGAAGTGCCAAATTGCGGCATTCGCGATGTGATCGATCTGCCCGCGTGCGATATAAAACTGCGGCTGGATGATCCGGCCAGCATGGATATCCTTTCGCGCTTGATCGAGCCGTTCGATCGGGTCATCGTAGCTTGCAAGTATGAAAACCGCGGCGATTGGGCGATGTTCCTGCGCAGCCACGACATTGGCGGCGAGATTATCCTCGATCGCGATCTCCTTTATGGTGCGGTGTCGATCGGGCAATATGCCGATCAGGATACATTGATCTTGTCGCGTGGTCCGTTGAGCCTGCCGAACAGATTGCAAAAACGCGCGTTCGATATTGCTGTTTCGCTTGCTGGCCTGATCATTTTGGCACCATTGCTGATTATCGTGGCGGTTCTCATCAAGCTGGAGTCGAAGGGCCCCGTGTTCTTCATGCAAACGCGCGTCGGGCAGGGAAATCGGCAGTTTGCGATCTACAAATTTCGTTCGATGCGCAACGAATTGAGCGACGGAGCTGGTAACACTTCGACTGCGCGGGATGATGACAGAGTGACCAGGGTCGGCAAATTTATTCGCGGCACCAGTATCGACGAGCTGCCACAGCTACTGAATGTGTTGCTGGGACATATGAGCATTGTCGGGCCAAGGCCCCATGCTTTGGGATCGCAAGCTGGCAATAATCTTTTCTGGGAAGTGACCAACCAGTATTGGCTGCGGCACGCGTTAAAGCCGGGAATTACCGGCCTTGCTCAAGTCAGAGGTTTTCGCGGCTCGACCGAAAAAGCCGAGGATTTGCAGGACAGGGTGCGGGCAGACATTGAGTATCTGGCGACGTGGTCGCTGCCCAATGACATGATCATCATCCTGCGCACCCTGCGTGTGCTGGTGCATCAAAATGCTTACTAATCTAAGCCTGCCGAAGTGATCTGAATATGCGCTACATTGGCATATTATTGATCATCATCTCAATTCCCGCATTTATTGTGCTGCTGCAATCGCAGCCGAAACTGCGGCGCTATGCTTATTTTGCGCTCGGCCTGTTTCCCTTTACCCTCAGCGCCTTGAATGTAGATGCAGCGTTCTACAACTTGCCAAGATGGCTCGGCTATGTCGATGCTATTTCGCTTAGCCTGCTTGATACTTTGGCAATTGCCCTCATTGCGACACGGCGTAATATTCTGCGACAATTGCCATTCGTAGGGCTGTTCATAATTTACATACTGGCTGTAGCCGCCTCTGTAGTGGTGGCCGATCAATTTATTCCAGCCACGTTTTACCTATTTCAATTGCTCCGAATTCTCGTGATTTTCCTAGCAGTGGCATCGGTCGTCAAAGAACCGGACGCGGTTAAGCTGATCTGCTTGGGCATTGCGACAGGCGCAATTTATCAGGGTGTTCTTGCAGTCTATCAGCGCGGGACTGGTGTATTTCAGGTGACAGGGTCGTTTGTCGCACCAAAACACGCTTGGCTTTATGCTGCATTTTGTAACGATCCCGCTTCTCGCGATGCTGATGGCGAGAAAGCAGTCAAATTTATATTTGGCCGCAGTTGCTTCAGCAGGTGTTGCCGTAGCTTTGTCGGCATCGCGCGGATCGATTGCATTTGTATGTGTGGGGATTGTGCTCCTGTTCGTTCTCTCATTGATGCGGCAAAGTACGTCGCGAAAATACACCCTAATTGGAGCGACCGTTGGGCTTGCGGTGCTGGTATCTCCAATTGCGGTATCGGGTTTGAACACACGCTTCGATAATCTTGCTAAAGCAGGATCTTACGATGAACGCGCAGCATTTGAGGACGCTGCGACAATGATGCTGGTGGAAAATCCTATGGGAGTCGGTCCAAATCAATACCCCTTGGCCGCCAATACAAGAGGCTATTCTGAACGAGCGGGCGTTGCATGGAATTATGGCAGCCGGAGTGCGAACGTACACCATATGTATCTATTGATGGGGGCGGAAAGCGGCTGGCTTGGGATGATCACCTTCACAGCTTTCCTGATGTGGATTATCATCAGCGGATTGAAATTTGCGTTTCAGAACAAGCGTGATCCGGTGGGTGATCTGGTGCTAGGTTTTACAGTCACAATGATCGTCATCGCCGTTCATGGATTGTACGAATGGATTTTCGTCACTTACGAAGTGCAGACAATATTTGCTGTAGCAATCGGACTTATTGCAGGTTCGATCCGTTTGCGGGGAAATATGAAACAGAGTGAAGCGCACGAGGCATTATCGACTGCTAAGAGTGAGAGCTCTACCTTTGAAGACGCCGCCCCAGCTCTCGCAAACGAGAGAGAATCCCGCCAAAAGCAATCAATTTCAAGCAAGCGCTCTGCCGTGTTGCCAAAGGCAGAAAATGGGCGTGGATCTGCTCGTGCGGATCGCGGTCCTGTTATGCTCGCACCACCGAAATCTCGCTGACATGACGAGCTTAGAAGCGGCAAGGACGCGGGCAGCCATTACTAACGCGTGCATGCATGACCAAGATGTTCCGGCAGCGTCAGTCCGTTCCAAAATATCGTACGTAAAGCGGTAGTTGAAATGGCCGCGCTCGCAATCTTCGATCCCATAAGACGCCTTGTTGGCGGACGGATGGAACTGGCTCAGAAAGTGAGCTGGTCAACCGGCAGCTTTGCCATTTCACAGATGTTGCGCTTAATAACCAACGTTATCTTGGCCTGGCTGCTCGTCCCGGAGCTATTGGGCACGATGCTCTTGATCAACACATTAAGGACAGGTGCAGAACTCATTTCCGATGTCGGAATCGGCCAAAGCATCGTTAATCACAAGCGCGGAAACGAGCCGGTTTTTTACCATACTGCCTGGACGATGCAAATCATCCGAGGCCCTTTATTGTTCGGTGTGGCATTGGCTGCGACATTGCCATTATCCGATGTGTATGACGAGCCACAGCTGGCGACGCTGCTTCCGATTGCTGCAATAATTTTTCTCATTAGCGGTTTTCGTTCTCCTGCCAAAGCGCGGCTGCAAAAGGGTTTGGCGGTCCGGAAAATTGCATATTACGAGATGGGCGTGGCGCTGTTCAGCATGGTCACCCACATCAGTCTCGCTCTGTATTCGCCGACTATCTGGGCCTTGATTGGCGCTTTGCTTATTACGTCCACTTTCTCGACCATCGTAAGCTTTTTTCTAATTGATTGGCGCGATCACAAATTACGCTTCGAGAGAGAGGCTTTTGGTCAGATTTTCCACTTCGGAAAGTGGATATTTCTGAACTCACTCGTGTTCTTCATCGCCATGAATTTCGACCGCTTGTATCTTGCCGAAGCGATCCCGTTCGCGCTGCTTGGTGTCTATGCGATCGCGCGCACGTTCTCGGAAACGACGACGACACTGTTTTTGCGTGTCGCCAATATGATCGTGTTTCCCAAAATATCGGCGACAGATTTACGCGGAGCCAAACTGCGAGAAATGATCCGCCCGTTGCGTGTGGCAATGGTGGGTTTGATCGCGACCGCGTTGGCCTTTGGTATCACCATCGCCGATCAGTTTATCATCCTTGCCTATGACGACCGCTATATCGATGCTGCGACGTTTCTGCCCATCATGCTCGTCGGGTCTTGGTTTGCCATTCTGGCTTCGATGGGGGAAGCCATGATGATGGGGATCGGCAAGCCATCTGCGATGACTTTTGCCAACTTCATGAAGATCGTTATGGTCATTTTGGCTGTGCCCGCGGCGCTGACCCAGTACGGATTGCTGGCGACGATTGCCGTGTTCGCGCTGGCCGATGCGTTTCGCTATGTGGTCTTGTCATTGAGTATGTACCGCGAAAAACTGTCTTTTATACGTCAGGATTTGCTGGCAACAGTGGGACTGGTTGCCTTGACTTTGCTTTTCCGTGAGATCAGCGGATTGGTCGGGCTGACGAGCGGTATCGACGGATGGATCGCGGCAGGAGGTCGGATCGTTGCCGGATAATCCCACCTTTGGCTTCGTGACCATTGGCCGCAATGAAGGCGAGCGTTTGAAAGCGTGCCTTCGATCGATGCCTGCAAACGCGCCGATAGTGTATGTCGATAGTGCATCCAGCGATGGCAGCGCCGAGTTCGCAAAATCAGTCGGAGCCGAAGTGGTGGATCTCGATCTGTCGCGCCCGTTCACTGCGGCGCGCGCCCGGAATGAGGGCTTGGACCGCCTTATCGCACGCTGGCCAGATCTTGCGTTTGTGCAATTCGTCGATGGCGATTGTGAAATCGTTGCGGGCTGGTGCGAAACGGCTCTGAAGGCGCTGGAATCGGATGATGGACTGGCAGTTGTCTGCGGACAGCGCGTTGAAAAATTTCCCGAGCACTCGTTCTATAATGCGATGTGCGATGCGGAGTGGAATACCCCGATCGGAGAAGCGGCTGCCTGTGGTGGCGATGCCATGATGCGGATTTCGGCCTTGCGCTCCATCGGAGCCTATGATCCCGCAATGACGGCCCATGAAGAGCCGGAAATGTGCAGCAGACTGCGCGGGCAAGGTCACAGGATCGAGCGGATCGACGCAATCATGACGCGTCATGACGCAGATATCAGTCGTTTTTCACAATGGTGGCGGCGCAATGTTCGGGCAGGCTACGGCTATGCTCAGGCTCATGAGAAGTATCGAGGAGCCAACGGCGGTGATAACGCTGTCACAAACTCTGCTGAAGGTCTGCTTCGCCGTACGCTGCAATGGGGCCTTGTCATCCCGATTATAGCGATTGTTGCCGGACTGATTTTCTGGCCGTTGGGCCTTGCCGTTCTGGCGCTCTATCCGTTGCAGATCTTGCGTCGCTTCTGGTCCATGCGCCCGCGAAACACATTCAATCTGAAGCGGTCCTTATTCGAGATGATCTCGAAATTTGCCGAGACACGCGGATTTCTGACGTTTCTGTTCGATCGCATTGGCTCACGACAGCGCGACGCGATAAGCTATAAGTAAGCCATGACAATCGCGTATCTCACCAGCGAGTATCCCGCACTTTCGCATACGTTCATCCGGCGTGAAATCGCAGCTTTGCGGGCCGAGGGTCTGGACATAACTCCTTTTTCGGTGCGTCCGGCCAACATTAGCTGGGACGAGGACGTGCCTTCGATCCTGGGGCAGTCAAAGCTACGTCTGATCTGGCGCGCGATGTGTGCTTTTCTGCGCGCACCTTTGCGCAGCTTTGGAACCTTCGGCCTGTCGCAAAGCCACCGCACAGCAGGATTGCGTGGGTGGATCTGGAGCCTGTTCCACTTTATCGAAGCCTTGGCGCTATCGGATATGCTCAACGAAGCGCGCGCAACGCGGCTGCATTCGCATTTTGCCAATAGCGGTGCGACGGTTGGAATGCTGGCCGCGCGGCAGAATGCGATTCCGTGGAGCCTCACATTGCATGGCATTTCCGAGACCGACTATCCGGCAGGCGCATTGCTGGCCGACAAGCTGGAGCGTGCCGACTTCGTCGCTTGTGCCAGCTGGTTCATGCAGGCGCAGGCCATGCGAATTACGTCACCTGAAATCTGGCACAAATATCACATCGTACGATGCGGCGTTAATCTGCCGCCAAAACCCATTTCTGGCACAGACTGCGTTGCGCGTTTTTGCACGGTTGGCCGTGTCTCTGCGGAGAAGGGTTATTCGGGGCTGCTGCAAGCTGTTGCGCAATGAAAGCCAAAGGCGTCGATATCCATGTCACAATCGTGGGCGATGGGCCCATGCGCGCGGAAGTCGAGCGGGAACTTGTCGAACAGGGTCTGTCGGACAGGTTCACATTGCTGGGGGCGCTGCCGGAAACGCAAACATTGGCCGAGATCGCAAAGGCCGACGCGTTTGTTCTGCCTAGCCTGATGGAAGGGCTGCCGGTCGTTTTGATGGAAGCGATGGCGGCGGGAAAGCCGGCAATTGCCGCCACTGTTGCCGGTATCCCTGAGCTGATCGATAGCGGGGAGACAGGCTTGCTATTTGAAGTGGGTAATTGGGCTGATCTGGAGCGGCAAATGCAGCGCCTGATCGATGACCCATCACTTGCCGCACAGCTGGGTAATGCGGCTCGTCAGCGCATCGAACAGGAATTCGACATTACGCTGGCCGCCCAACCTTTGATCGAACTGTTCCAATCAGGCCAGACGATAAAGATCAAACGCTGAATTTAGTCGTAATAACGGTTATACATACTCGAATTGCTGTACCCGTAACTGTCCGCGGCGCCGCCCTTATACTGGTTTAAGACCGTGCCGACACACGGCGCCGGGCGAAGCATTTCCATACTGTCGCGCAACTGGCGCTCGGTTGTCTTGCCGCTGTGAACGACCATCAGATAGGCATCGAGCGATTCCATCGTCAGCATCGCATCGTCATTGGCAAAGACCGGCGGCAGATCGACCAGAATAATCGTATCGCGCGCCTGGTTTTTTAGCTGCTTTATCAAATTGTCGTAGTGCTTTCCGGCAAGCAGACTGCTGGAATCGCCGTCGATGGCTTTGGTCGGCAAGACCGCCAAAGGCAGATCATCGATGCGAACGGCAATGTCGCTGATGTCCTGGATCTTTCCGTCCAGAAAAGTTTCGAGGCCCTCTTGGACGTCCATCCCAAGGTTCTCAGCGACCGATCCGCGGCGCAAATCGAGATCGACCAGCAAAACCGGCACATCGTTCAACCGTGCAATGGCCCCAGCCAAATTCAGCGACAGACACGACTTGCCCGCCGTCGGAGCAGGCGAGGTTATGCCGATCATGCTTATATTATGCGCGTCGAGCTGCTTCGTGAATTTGGTGCGCATCAGATTGAACGGACGAGATCTGATATCCCGACTGTCCAGGCTGACAATCTTGCTTTCCTCAAGCACAGCAGCATCAGGCGTAAACACCGGAAGGGATGCAAAATCGATATGTGAGCTGCGCGATGGAGTCATCGGATCGGCCTCGGCCATGGTCTAACTGCCTTCTTATCGTCGTCCGGCAAAGCCGGGTATGAGCCGCCTGAACCCTGACGGTTTGTTACTGCGGCGCTTTTCAAGCACAGGCACGACGGCCATCGGATTTTGTCCGGTAATACCAGCCAAAGTGTCGGGGTCGCGGATGGGGCGAAACATAAATTCGATCGCTAGAGCAAGCACTGCGCCGACAGCCAGACCGCCACCTACGCATAATGCGAAGATCAGAATTCGATTGGGCCAGATCGGGGAGTCCGGGACGATCGGTGCTTCGACCAGCGTAAGCCGTTCGGCAATCTGCTCGTCTTCGGCTTTCACGCCTGCCCGTGCCGCCGTCAGCCGCTCCTGAACATTCTGATACTGCCCGTTCAGCCCGGCAAGATTTTGCTGAAGATTGGAGATCTCCTGCTGGACTAGAGGCGCACGTGATTGCGCGGCAAGCCGAGCATTGATTTGCGCTTGCTCGCGTTGCTTGGCAGCCTGAAGCGAACCAATCTGGCGATTGTTGAAGGATATCTGCTGATCGATGGACTCAAACGGCAAATTCTGGACATTCTGTTTTGCCAGTTCGCGCGCTTCGGCAAGACGTTGCTTGGCCAGCACGACATCGGGGTGGCTTTCGGTAAATACAGCCCGTGCATTGGCCAGCCCAGCTTCCGCTGCCAGCACGCCGGGATCGCGTTGATCCGAAGATAGCGCGCGGTTGCGCTGCAAGGTTAATGTAGCATTGTCCCGCTGTAGCGATGCAATTTGCACATCATAGCTGCCGCCATTTCCGCCGATGATCGACCCGCCGCCATTGGCCAGCACGCCGCCATTGCGCATACTGACAGCCGCGATTTCATTCTGGACGATATTAACCCGCTGCTCCAGTTCAGCTGCCTGATCTTCCAAAAACTGAACTGTGTTGGTTGCCTGCTCGACATTGCCAGTTGCATCCAGTTCAAGGATCGTATCCATCAAATCTTGCGTAACTGCTTGTGCCGGCATTGCCTCGGAATAGAAAAAGCCCAAGCGATAGGCGATCGTTTGCTCTGCACCGCGCGATCCGGCTACCTGCGCTGTTGTCGGCACCAGCGTAATATTCTCACGCATTTCGCTGATCACGGCTGATAGCGGCTTGGATTCGCGATCTTTGGTATAAAGCCGATGGCGTTCAATCAATGACACCAGATTAGGGCGGCTGATAACTTCCTCGCGAATCCGCGCGATGCGCCGGTCCACGACTTCATTGTCGAGATCGGAAAAGACTTTGCCTTGGACCTGCGGCGATTGCACGATCATCAAAGCGGAGGATTGGTAAATTGGCTTGATAAGCAAAGTCGCGGCCACAGCAGCAATCACCCCAAGGATCGCAGGGACGATAATCCACCATTTGCGCTCCCACAAAACCGTGGGAATTGTCGCAAAGAAGCTGCCGATCCCGGGACCAGTCGCTTCTTCGTCCATCGGCATACTGCTCAAAACAATTCTCCGAATGTGTAGCTTAAGCCAAGTTGCACTTGGATGTTAGGGCTTCGCTCGATGTCAAAGTCTGAACTTGTGTCGGAATAACCTCCGCTTACAAAAGCTGACAAACGATCGCCCAGGAATGTGCGGTAACGTGCGCTGACGCCGTAAATCTCGCTGTCTTCAGCGGCTCCGGGATTGAATTCGAAATCACCAATGCGGCTGGCGCGGCCGTACCGCGCGCTTACCGAAAAATTATCGCGCTCGTAAAACGATGTGCTGTAAGTAGCGCCGACGGTAGAAGTTGTGCGGATGCCACCGAAATTCGTTGGTTGCGCGTCACGTCCACCATTCAGGCAGAATGTCGATCGCTGACCGCGATTGCAAAGCGAGGCGTTGGCCGCAAGGCTGGTATCGTTTTGCTTGTCACCGCCCGGTATCACGATCGAGGAGAATGTGGCGCCGACTTGAAGCGACAGGCTCATGGTCGAAGACAGCTGCTGAGTAACACCGATCAGCGGCGTAATGTACGAGCCATCGCCAACCGAACGATCAAGCTGATCCACGGTAGCAGCGCTCACATTGGCCTGTAGCGAAGTTCGCGGACTTAACCGGTGCGCCCAGCCGAAAACGGCACCCGCTTCACGAAAGTCCGAACCGCCAAGAAAACCCGTGCGGCTCTGCGAAGCATTGATACCGAACGCAAGCGTATCGCGCGGCGATAAAATATGCTGGATCCCGGCATTGGCGCGTACGGATTCGCTACGCGCTCGCAAGCCAGCCAGCGTCGGATCGACAAACTCGGTATCCGGAAATTCATTGACTTCCAGATCATCCAAAGCGGAAAATCCGTTGGTGATGAAATCCTGCGCGCGTGTGCGGCTCGACCGGAAGCTGACGCCAGCGTTTAAACTGGTGCGCTCGTCGATCCGCGTGTTGCCATTGCCGGACAGGCCATAGGAATCCTGCCCGCCGAAATCATTGTCGAACTGCTCGTAAAGAAAGCTGCCGGCGACGCGAAACGTCGTGCGCTCGTCTTCAAAGTATATCGTCGGCTCAACCTCGATCGTCCCGCTAAGCGTGCCGGTATCCTGCTCATCGGCGAACAGGAAAGCGTTGGTCTGCGCTCCGGCACCAGCCGAAACGCGAACTTGCGCGCGGGTGTCGGCCAAAGCCGCCGCAGGCAGCAGTGCCGCGCCAGCAACACTCGCCAGTAGACAGCGCGTTAGATAACGCTTTGGCAGATGGAAGTTGGAATGGGTCATGGCACAATCACCGTATCGCCGCTTTCGATCCTGACGAGGTTCGCATTGGAAATATCACTTTGGCTGATATTGCCTTTCAGCAAACCTGCCATCCGCACACGGATTGTGCGAAGCTGATCCCCTACCTTACGAATGATGACGATATTGTTGAGATCGGCAAATTCATTGGGACCACCGGCCAGGCTCAAGGCTTCCAGTGCATTGACGTATCGACCGGGCTGGAAACTACCGGGAGAACCGACTCGCCCGATGATAGAGAATTGCATACCTGTCGGAGAAACCGAGATTGTGACCTGCGGAACTTCGCCGCGATATTGCTCGCGAAGGCCATCACGCACACGGTCTTCCAGCTCGCTCGGCAACAGTCCTGCGACATTCAACTGTCCGACCAGCGGAAATGCGATCGTTCCATCGGGCAGTACCGTGACGGCGCGTTGCAAACGCTCTTCGCCCCAGACATAGATTTCCAGCATATCGCCGGGATTTATGCGGTATGCGGTCGATTGGCCGGAAGCATCGGCTTCCTGCGCGTGTGCTGGCATAACAACACCGCCCACAGCCATAAACATGGCCGTCAACGCAAAAATCATTCTTTTAGTCCAAAGGTGCATTACATAACCCCTGCCCGTAGATGGGCTTTTCCCAGATAATGCGGGCATGATAAGACATAAGATGATTGCAATCCAATTAATTAACTTCAGAAAGCATTCGCTGCGATGGTGTTTTGTGCCATTACTGGCCGGGTGTCTGGCCGTTTCCGCGTGTTCGGATCGCCGCGAAGAAGCGGCGGAATACGGCGCGTTAGCGCAATCTCATTTGCAAAGTGGCAACATTCCAGCCGCTCAGCAAGCGATCCGGTCGGCCATATCCGCGCGCGATGATGTTGTGGAATTGCAACTGTTGCGCGGACGCATCGAACTGGCTGCCGAATCGACACAGGGCGCTTATGACGCATACTTTGCCGCTTTGTCGCTCGATCCGGTCAATTCCGAAGCATTGCAGGGCGTGTCGCAGCTGGGGCTGTCCACTGGCAATCTCGACCAGTCGCTTGATGCGACCGACCGCATTTTATCCATATCGCCTAACCAACCCAATGCGCTGCTGGTTCGCGGGCTGCATGAACTTGTCCGACGGAAATATGGCGACGCTATCGAATATGCCGATAGGCTGGCGGCGACCGAGCAGATGAATGAGAATGCGCGTATCCTGAAGGCGCGGGCGCTGTTTCTGGATGGCGAAACGGCGGGAGCCTTGGCGCAAGTTGCCTTACCAGGAGAGCCCGAAGCCATCAACGGCGGCATTGCGCCATCGGAAACCATCGCTTTGACGCGGCTCGAAATCTTTCGCGAAGCACGCGATGCCGACCGGATGGCGGCTGAATTTTTGCGGTTGAAAGGAATGCGCCCGCAGGATGTCGGGCTGCGTTTGGACGAGGCAAATTTTTACTATCGCCGCGGTCAGACAGAAGACGCGGCGGAATATCTGACGGCGGCTTTGTCCAAAGACGACGTGCTGCCTGACAATGCGATCGAGGCGGTGAAAATCCTCGATGAGTATGGCAGCGACACGCTAAGCGCGGCTCAATGGCAAAGAATCGCACAGGAAAGCACACGCGATGTCCTAACCATTTTGAGCCGCTATTTGCTGTCCTCGGACAATCTGCCAGCAGCAAGCGCCTTGATCAAAGGGCTTGATGGGGCGTTGCAATCGGGTCTGTCGAGCAGATTGCAAGCGCTGGAAGGTCAGCTTGATCCGGCGGTGAAAGCCGCGAATAGTGTGCTGGCCGGGGATGCAACCAATTGCGACGCACTGATCGGCAAGAGCATAGCTTTGCTGGGCAAGAACAATGCCGAAAATGCGGTTAAGGCGGGGCAGCAGGCGAGCGCGGAATGTCCGCAAGACATCGGCGGCTATTTTGCAGCGGCCAAGGCATATGACGCATGGGAGCGCCCGGCTGCCGCGCGGCGCGTACTGGGGCAGGCAGTCTCTAACCATCCACAGAATTTCACCGTGGCGCGCACCTATGCCGACTGGTTGATAGCGGGCGAAGAGGGCCGATCTGCCGTTGCAATCCTGCGGCGCTACACGCGTGACACACCATCTTCGCAGCGCGGCTGGGCCTATTATGGCGAGCTATGCGCCAAAGTCGGAGCGGGATGCGAACGTGAGGCAAGGGCCGGATATGCGGCAGTTTCGGATCGCTATGGCATCGATTTGCCGACAGGTCAGTTGCAGCCAAACGGTCTGTTTGGCCGGTTCGTAACTCGGTAAGGCAATGAACTTACCAACGCGCCAGCAATTCCTCGGACTTGGATTCGATCCGCTTGACCAGTCGCAAACCCTTATAAAGATTGAGAAGTTTGCGAAATCGGATGGCTTTGCTTTCGTTGTGACGCCGAATGTCGATCACATGGTCAGACTGCATGGCTTGGCTGAGGACGACCCACTGTGGCGCATCTATCGCGACGCCGATATCTGCGTATGTGACAGCCAGATTTTGCAAGGCTTATCAAAAGCTTCCGATGTCGATCTACCGCTCGTCACTGGCAGCGATCTAACCGATCGGCTAGTGCGGAACATGGCGGGCAATAGCGCAGGTGAGGGTGCAGGTGAGGGCGCGAAAATTGCCATCATCGGCGGCGATGCGGATTTGAAAGCAGCTCTCGAACAAACCTATCCGGCGATCATCTGGCGGCAGAATATTCCCCCAATGGGCGTTGCGAAAAACATCGATGCACAAGTGCAAATTGCTGAATTCGTTGAGCAAAGCGATGCTACGATATTCCTTTTTGCCATCGGCTCTCCGCAAAGCGAGATCGTGTGCGACCTCATCAAACAGCGCGGAAAAGCGCGCGGCGTGGCGCTTTGTATCGGGGCATCGCTGGAATTTATGGTCGGCGCCAAAAAACGCGCGCCGGAATGGATGCAAGCGGTGAAATCAGAGTGGCTTTTCAGACTTTTAAGCGAGCCGACCCGTTTGTGGCGACGCTATCTTGTGCAGGGACCGAAGATCTTTGCGATTTGGCGAAAATGGCGCAAAACCAACCGCTTGGCTGGTTAAGTGTCGCTATCCTCACCTTCGCGGCGCGTGCGGTTCCATCCGGTCTGCCGGTTCTTGAAAAAGCCCAGATACAGCGGAATTTTCCATAGAATATAGGCTGGAGCGCGCAAAATAGCTTGAAAATCCAAGACTTTACGTCCCTCGCGCAGCCACGCAAGCACGACTGCACCCAAAGCGGCCATAAGGGCACCAAGAAGCACCCAAGCGGGCCATAGCGTCGCTGAGAGCCAGCCAAGCACGCCAACCACGACCAGCAAGACGCCGGACAGCAAAAACAGCAGCGCAAACGGCGGGACGAGCAGGTGCATCCCGATCGCCATCAGGTGCCGCGAAAACCGAAATAATCCGCTGCCGAGCAATGGCATGGCCTGCGACATTGCAGTCTGAATAAAGCCATGCTCCCACCGGCTACGCTGCGCGGTCATATCCTTTGCCGCGGCTGGCTCGCTGACGATCCGCGCATCTTCGATCAGTTGCACTTTCACGCCGTCACGCGCCAAATCCAACGCCAGCCGCATATCTTCCACCAGATCGGCATTGGCCAGCGCCGCTTTGGCAAAAATCGGCCACGGAAATGCCATGCCTGTGCCAAACAGCGTAATACCGCCCCCGATCCGGTTCATCCCGCGCGCCCGGACCAGATTTTTCACCAGCATCGCGAAGTTGGAAATCTGCACCATCGGCGGGGCTTGCTTGTGAGAGCGCAGCAGATTGCTCGCTTGAACCGGCACTTGCAGCACGTGCGCTTGCCCTGCCAAAACCTGCAAACTTGCACGATCCGTCCGGCAATCCGCGTCCAGCACGATGACCGCTTGCGGTTGCTCGTCACTGGGCAGCTTTGCCAAATGATCGCGCCCGAATGCCAGTGCAAAGCCTTTGCCGCGCTGCGTCAAATCCTGCCGCTCGATCACGGTCACGCCATGTCCGCGCGCAATCTGCGCCGTGTCATCGCTGCAATTATCCGCCACGACCAGCACGCTAATGGCGGTTTCATCGTCCAGCGCGTCCAATAGCGCCTGCACCGTGCCGCCGATTGTCAGCGCTTCGTTATGCGCGGGGATCAGCACAGTCGTGCGCGGCGTCGCCATATCGGGCAAGGCGCGCGACAACGGCTTCAAGCCAGCAAGAATTTCGATTGTAAAATAGACCAGTGCGACGGTCGGGATCAGCGCCAGTATCCAGGTGAGGATCGTCATGCCGTCTTGGGCAGACCGGCGTCGCCCATCGATCCCGCTGGTATCGTCGATGCGCCGGTAATCTTGGTCAGAAATTTGCGATATTGTCCGGCGATGACCGGCCACGTAAATTGCTCGATCCCGTGCATTCCGGCGGATGAACGCGCCGACAGGGCTTCGCGCATCCGTGACAAAAGTTCTTCGCGGTTTTCCGTGTCGCACAAAAATTGCTCGTCGCCCAAAATCCAGCGGGTCAGGGCGTAATCATGCGCGACCACGGGCAAGCCGCTTGCCCATGCTTCAAGATAGACATTGCCGAAGGATTCGACCTTGCTCAAATGCAGGAACATATCCGCGGCGCGATACAAATCAGGCATTTCATCGGCGGACATACTAACGCGTTTGTAGCGTCCCGGAAGCAAATCTGCGGCCAGCCCGTCGCCATCGTGGCGCAACGGCCCGCCGCCTGCCACGACCAGAAATGCGTCGTCCAGATCGGCCACGGCGCGAATGCCATCCATCACGCGCTTGGTTTCGATAAAGGCGCTGACCATCAGCACAACCGGCTTATCTGTCGGAAGGCCGAGCCGTTCGCGCATGGCTTGGCCAGCAGCGGAATCAGGTCCAAAGCGAGTAACATCAACGCCGTTGGGGATTAGCGCGCAGGGCCAGCGATCCTTGTTGCGCTCGTAATATTGCGGGTTGGTGCAAACCAGCCCGTCGCAAGAGAACAGGCGATATTCGCTCTTGTCGCTAAAAGCGGGCCAATCGCCATTTTGTGTAACGAAAATATGCTTGGCGCCATGCTTTCGGCCCCGCCGCAAGGCCAAATTCGTATGCGGAAAGCCGCAAGTTATGGTGGCATCGAACCCGTGCAGCTTTTCGCGCAAAGCAAGGTTTGCCGCAAAGGTCGCATCTTCCCAATTCGTCTCGTCGCGCAGACCGGGGAGCGAGGGGAAATTCTCGAATTTCTCGCGTCCAATGGCGGATATCCGGCGATAGTCATACGGCACATCAGCGCGCGGCTCTCCGCTGCCGATCACCGTGACCTCGTCGCCTGCGCTCACAAGTTCGCGCGCGACCGATAACAGGGCCACTTCGGCCCCGCGATCATAGCGATGGAAGCCCGACAAAGCGAAACAGATGCGCATGGTTTATCGGCCTGTTCGGCAGGCCGCACCGATAAAGGCGCGCGCCTGCGGATCAAGCGGAGCGATTACTCCGCAGGGACGGCGACGCCTTCCAATTCTTCCGGTGTGTCAGCAGCATCGGCGACCGGTTCGGCATCGGGATCGAAGCCTTCCTGATAGGTGATTTCAGCGGTCGAGCGTTCGGCTTCCAGACGATCTTTCAAAGTCTGTTCGATATCGCGATTGCGGATCGATTCAAGCGCGACCGGACGGCTTTGTGCAGGCGAAATCGGTTGTGCCTCGGACCCGGTAATGACGGCCACCGTGACCATCGCGCCTTCCGGTGTTACGAATGGCTCGCCCGGTGGCAAAGCACGGATTTGCGCCAGACGCTGTTCACCAACCCGCGCGCTGTCCATCTGGGCCGGACTGCGATTAAACTCGATGCCCATGCTTTGCAGCGTCGCGGCAACTTGATCCATCGTGTTGTCATCTTCCAACGCCTTTAACAGCGACAGATCGCCGGGCAGGGGAAACTGGATGCGATCGAGCGTATAGATCGTGCGATTGGCGAAAGTCGCGGGGTTTTCCGCGATGAAGGTATCGATATCGCCTTCGCTTGGCACAACGGCGGCGCGCTGCTCTTTCTGCTGTAGCAACTGGATCAGCAAAGCGTCTTCCAATTGGCGACTGCGGATCAGAAATTCCGGCGTCTGGTCGAGGCCATCGTCGCGCGCGGCTTGTGCAAGCAAACGGCGTTCCACGATGCGTTTCAACACACCCTGGCGCAATTTGTCCTCGTCCACACCGTCGGGCATGGGCACGCTGCTGAGTTCGGTGTTCACTTCCTGCAAAGTGATTTCCTCGCCATTGACAACGGCGGCGACCTGTCCGGTCGGCTCTTTGTCGCAAGCAGCCAGCAGCGAAACGCTGGCAAGAAGGCAGATTATGGCTGAACGTTTCATAAGATGTTCCTCGGAAGAAATTAAACGAGCAAAAGTTTTTGTAAGGCGACCGGCGAGGCGGTGATGAACCGGGTGGCAAAGGCGCTCAAGCGGTCCAGCGACATTTCACTGTCGCGCGATAGCATGGAGACGCGCATGAGCATCCCGTCGGGAATGTTCCCGGCCAGATTGGCGCGGATCACGCTAAGGCGCTGTTCGGCCCAGCTGCGTGGATAGGCATCGCCCAGCCGGGTGAAATACGCGACTTGTTCGACGCGGTTCGGGCCGGAAGCGGTGAAGAAATTGGCGGGGACTTCGCGGTCCAGCGCGGCAAACGGAACTTCGCGCGTTTCGGACAGATCATAACCGCCGACCGGATAGCAGACTTCGGGGCGGTGGACCTGCAAAACACCGTCCTGCGTATTGTTATAAGCGAGCAGTAACATGACCGGAATATCATCACCGGCCGAATAGACCCGCGTTGACAGATTGTCGTATAGCCGGTCGCGCAATGTGTCAGGCGGGGGCAGGACCACACCACTGGTCGAAATAACCTCGTATCCGTCGAATGTGCCGGGGACCATATCCTCGAATTCGTCGGGTTCGACCGGCTCGGCATTCGGCTCTGGCATATTGGCATAAGCCACGCCTGAGGCCGCCGCCAATGCGCCGCCGATCAGCATATGCCGACGCGACAAGAGCGGTTGTTGCGGGCGCGTTTCAGCGTGGCCGGTTGCTTGAGGGTGGCGCTCAGACATCTTTACGCATCCTTTTGTTCCAGATGGGCCGGATCAGTTCGTCCAGTGCGAAGGTTAAGCCGAGCGCGATGGCGAACATGAAAATCCCGGCGAAATTATGAAGGAAGCCCTGCGCGGTCGCTTCGCCCATATGATATGTTAGCAGGATCAGGATCAGCACGCGGGCAAAGTTGGCGAGCATGGCGATCGGCACGACCAGCAACACCAGGAACGCGGCATAGCGCCACTTCGCCTGGTGGCGCAGATAGACATAGAATAGCGATATAGCGGTCAGCGAAATGATCGAATTGAGGCCCGAACACGCGGCCGCCACCAACAGCTCGTATTGGCCGATGAAGATGCGGACGCCTTCGCCGCCGATCGGATAGCCGAGCAGATTGAGGAACGCGATCGAGATGCGCGACAATTCAATCTTCAACGGCACGGTGATTGCGGCAACCAATGTGTCAGGCGGCGGAAACGCAAAGCCAAGGTAGAGCAGCGGAAACCACAGTTTCTTGATCGCAGCACCGCCGATAATGCTATATAATACGACGATCAGCACGGCGTACATCAGATAGGCCTCGATCTCGACGATCTCGGTTATGCGGGCGAAAACGTAAAGCGGGACAAGTACGCCCAGCGCCGCGACGACGTAGCCGATCGGGGCGGGCTTGGCCAAATGGCGGATGGGCGACCATTCGCGCCACAACAGCCACAATCCAGTGAACAGGATGATCGGCCCATGCGCACCTTCTTCGCCGCTCCAGCCTTCCTTGGCTACGAACAGCATGGTCGGCAGAACGAAAATCGCCATGCCGATAAGAAGGATAATGGAAGCAGGCGTAAAGATGTTGGGCAAACCGGGTGCGGCCTGCCTGCCATCATTTTCTGCTGCGATTACGGTTGCCATAGTCGTCAAAATTCCAAGTTGCCCTGCCCTGTTAAGACAAGTGGGACACTATAGGGATATGCGCAAGGCGACAATGCCTTATGGCGCGCACGGGATTAGTGTCCTGATTCAGGATGCAATGACGGCAATACCTTAACGTCTCTCTAAACATAAATTTTAGCGGCTTTAAAAGATGGCGCGCAAAAGAATAAAGGCAGACGCAGAGGCAGGGCAGGGGCGGCATAGAAAATGCCAAAAGACGTTTCAGAAAGAGTGGGGGCGAAAAGCCGGTATAAAAAGATTGCGCGCAAAGAAAAGGGGAGCCGAAGCTCCCCTGATCAAACTTGTATGTTCAGCTTCGCTTAGGCGAAGTTGTAACGCACGCGGCTTTCGCGAACGGTAGTCTTGCTGCGACGCATGCTGAAACCAACGGCTGCGAAGCCGAGGAGCAGAAGCGCCCATGTGCCTGGCTCAGGAACAGCAGCCATCGGCATGAACGAGATCGTTCCGGCGAACGAGCCGTTACCGCGTGACAGACCGTTCACGACGAGTGTTTGTACACCAGCCATGGCAGGCAATTGAGCAATCGCACCGAATTCGTTAAATCCGAATGGACCTTCGAAAATCGTGAAAGCTTCACCGTTAAGAAGGATCGATGTAAAATCGACATCGGTCAGGCTGCCGATTTGCACGGTTGTCGTGCTGGCAGTGCCGCTAAGGATGCCGTCTTCAGTCAGATCGAAAGTGAAGGTAGCGCTGAATTCGTCTGCCGCATCAACTGTTGCAGCAAATGTACCGGTTTCCGTGCCATCTTCTTCTACAAGAACGATTTCACCACCGTCGATTTCAGTTACAGCAGCAGCTGGCGTTGCCATTGCTACTGCGGCGAACGACGCAGCGGTCGTAAGCATAAGTGTCTTCATAGTATTACCCCTTTTGAGCGTAGGTTTGGCATCGCCCGGCTAACCCGGTCGATCCCGTAGTTTTAAACTGCGACCCTAACTCCGGCGGATTTTTCCACTCAGGAGACTCGCAATATTGAGCGATGGAAGCGAGCTGCAATTCACTTAACAGAATCTTAAACTCCGTTAATGTTCCTCGAAACATTGGTTTTTTTCAGATTTGTCGCAATTTTCAAAATCTGTTTCACTATGAAACAAAACTGATCCAATTTGAGACAAATTTGAGAAAGTTCACGCTGATTGTTTTCAGTCGTTAACCATTGGTCCTCAGAACCGAAAACCTCAAAACGACGGAGCGTCATTGCGATTTCCGACTCGTTATATAGGCGTGCGTCAACCCAAGCGCAAACGCGGTAACCATTTCCGGTAAGGAACAGGCGACTCACACCCGGAATTGTGGCCATTTGGTGCCAGTTTTCTGTGTTTCAGCGTGCTTCACGACTGCAAAAATTCCTGGAATTCGGGGATTTTGGCGTGTCCTGTCCGATCTTTCGTTCCGTTGGACCCTGACCCGCACCACAATCAGACGAGCCGTCGGGCCGTTAAGCTAACCTTTACCCATTTAAGCAAAGTTCACCCTCGATCGAAACGCGAGGGAAACTATGCGAAATGTAATGCGGCTGGCGTGTCTGCCGGCGATTCTAACCATAGCTGGCTGCGGTAATGAAGGCGGTAACGAGCCGCTTGCATTGGCACCTGAAGCGATTGCTCTGGTGCCCGCTCCTTCGCCAACGCCTACCCCGGCCCCAACTCCCGCGCCAACCCCTCCTCCGACACAAGCGCCCGCAGGCCAAGCCAATGAGAAAGGCTTTGTCGAACTTGATCCGGTCGCGACCAATTTCGATGCGGCGGAATTCATCAATGTGCATGGCAAGGTGCCGAAAACGGCTGCGCCCGATGTCGTCGGTGCTTTCCGCTTTATTTGTCGCCCCACACATAATGCCTATGACGATCCGATTGTGTTCCCCGGACAGCCCGGCAAATCGCATCTGCACACCTTTTTCGGGAATACCGAAGCCAACGGCAATTCTACTTATAAGTCTTTGCGCACCAGCGGCGAGAGCTCATGCAATAACAAGCTTAACCGCTCGGCCTATTGGATCCCGGCAATGATGAACGGGCAAGGTCAAGTGGTCATGCCCGATTACATCTCGATCTATTACAAGCGTCGCCCGGCAAGCGATCCGGTGTGCCAGCAAGGCAAAGGCTGCATCGGCGTTCCGCGCGGGTTGCGTTACGTGTTCGGCAGATCGGCGTCTGGACCGGGCGCGGATGACAAGGTCTATTTCAATTGTCAGGGTGCCGGTGCAGTGCCTGGGCATTACAAGACTTTGCCAGAAGCTGCGCGTTTTTGTCCATCGGGCGCCAAAATCGGCGCGGTTCTTCCCGCACCGCCTTGCTGGAACGGAACCGAACTGGACAGCGCGGATCATCGCTCGCACATGTCGTATAGCGTACGCGACCGTAACACTGGCAAAGCCGCATGTCCGTCGACGCACCCTTACCGGGTACCGACCTTTACGCTGGGCGCATGGTACACGACCGACGACACGCTTGATCGTTCAGGCGATTTGTCCACCTCGCGGCAGACCTGGTATTTTGCATCGGATCGCGTGGAAGGCATGAACCCGCAGACTTCGGGCAAGACATTTCATGCGGACTGGTTCGGCGCATGGGATGATGATGTCCTGAAAACCTGGCTCGATCATTGTGTCGATAAGCTCTTAAATTGCTCGGACGGCAATCTGGGTAACGGAAGCTCGCTGACGAAATCCGAGGCTTCGAGAAGTCAGACGAGCAAAATCGTAGGCCTTCCTCCGCGTCCAATTATCTAGGCAAACAAACCGACAGCAATTCAATATAATGCGATGGGCCGGCTGAGATGCTGGCCCTTTGCTTTGGTGGGTGCTTCAGCTTTGGCTTGCAAAGCAGGCGTTGGCGCCTGCTCTATCGTTGTCGCTTAAGCCAACATGTTTCCATTGCTTTTTTGTGAACATTTGCAGATCCGCCGCTAGTGACCCGCCACCATTTTGCCCATAAGGTCATGTTTCAGCTTTTGGGAGGGACACGCAGTTGGCAGTACAGGGCAAGGATGCTGGCGAGGCAGACAAACACCACTTGATTGACCCCGCCGATCAGCTGATCTGCCTGCGTGCGGGCGAGGAATTGGCCGAACATAGCGGCATGGTGATGCCCGCGATCGCGCAAGCCTCGCTATTTCGCCGCGACACAATGGAGGAATTGCTCCGCGACCTGGGGCAGGAAAACAAAGCAAGCGTCTATTCGCGTGGGACCAATCCCACTGTCAAAGTGCTGGAAGACACGCTCGCCAAGCTGGAGCGCGGGGAAGCCTGCAAGTGCTTTGCTTCCGGCATGGGC
>CAVTPG010000004.1:0-98648 GCA_963736595.1 uncultured Alphaproteobacteria bacterium | reverse complement strand
AGCGCAATGCCCGCAGCGATCGGTAACAGCCAGATGATCCGCGCCTGATAGCGGCCATGCGGCTTGGATAAAGCGCCGCAAATAACGGCATTGGCCAGCACCGCCGCCAATAGCACAGCGGCCAGGCGGGCGGCATCGGGATGCACGGAAATTCGCTTGCGGATAGCCAGCACAGCGATGATGCTGAGCAAGCCAAGCGCAATGAGGGATACAGGCAGCATAAGTGTTTCGGTAAAGCTGGTCGGCTGCGTGCCTTGTGCAGCGCGGCTTTCGGCCACGTCGGCGGCGATCGGGTCAGGCAATTTCCGCGCAAAACCGCGCTTGTTCGCATCGGAGTAATTGAAGATGTTCAGGTTGAACTTGCCCAGCAGGCTGAGCGTATCGCTGAAGGCCGCGCCGATTACTCTGCCGGGGTCGTCTTTCAGCACGGCGAGGTAAAATGCTTTATCCTCGCTCGATAAAAGGTGCTTTTGCTGGGTGGGGAGGTTTTGGAAGAAACTTTGCCCTGCGTCCTGACCCCACAGAAAACTGTCGCTATCCATCGGTAATTGCGCGCGATAGTCGCACAGCGCAAATCGGGATGCCTGATCCGCGCCGCAATGCTCTTCGAGATAGGTCATGCCGGGGCCGGCATCAGTCAGCCGCGCGGACAGGAACGGCGGGCCCATCGGCTTTTGCCCGACGCCCATTTGCACGCCCTGACTAAAGACGATTGCCGCGATAATTGCACTGGCAAGCACCGGCACACCCAGCGCAATGGCGCGTAATCTGCCGCGCATATTGCCAGCAATCAGAAATGCCACACCAACGCTCGCGATCGTCAACAGGACCAGCGTCGTGTGATAGGTGACGAACAGGCAGGACAGGCCCAGACAGGCCAGCTTTTCCCAACGGCTCATACCATTCCAAAAGATGATCGCCGTACCCAGCAGCAGGCAGATCAACCCGGCGAAAATGTCGGGGATCAGCATATTCGTGAAATAGGGCATCGGTGACAGCAGCGCGAGAATGGCCAGCAGTGCGAAAGGTGTAAACCGTTGCCACCCATGCGCGTGCCCGCTCGTCGAACGTGTCTGCCGCACCGCGATCCGCAGCGGCAGCATAACCGAAAACGCGACCAGCAAGGCCTGCACGATCGATGCGCCCCATGCGCCGAATAACTGGATCGGCACCCATAACAGGACGCCGTAATAGACCGAGCGGCCGCTCAAGACCGGTTTGACTTCGCCGCTCGCCAGAATTTGCGCTTCGGCGCTTCGCCCTGCCAGTGCGTCACTTTGCGGCACGATGACTTTGCCCAATTCGCCCGACCAGGCCGTTTCGATGCCGGTGGTCGCGACATAGGCAGCATCGGCCCCGCGAATATAGGTGCTGGTATCGGGGAACCAGAACGGCCCGCCATTGATCGCGGCAGGCCATAGCAAAGCCGCCGCAAATACAAGCGTAAGCAGGATCAGGTCACGCGGACGACTGGCGAAAGATGCTGGCAACGAAGTCCCTTTTGGCGCGTCACAGCGCATTCGAGTCCGCCGATAATCAGCGAAAAGCCGGAGTTTTAGCGGTCCAACACTGTAGGGCCAAGACAGTTAACCATCCGTGAGCAATACAGAAATCGAGCGTGTCATATTCGCACAGCTTCGTTGGCATTGGTAACCGGCGGTCAGGTCCACACGGCTTCCGGCGGCAAACTCATCAGGATCGCGTCGATATTTCCGCCGGTCTTCAACCCGAACAGGGTTCCGCGATCATAGACCAGATTAAATTCGGCATAGCGCCCGCGCCATTCCAACTGCTGCAGCTTGTCTGCTGCGTCGAAGTCGCTATCCATCCTGCGCCGCACCAGCTTTGGGTAAATGTCGAGAAAAGCTTCGCCGACATCGCGCGTGAACGCAAAATGCCGATCGAACGCCGGATCGTCCTCACATTCCAGATGGTCGTAGAAAATGCCGCCGACCCCGCGATGAACGCCTCTGTGCGGTATGTAGAAATACTCATCGGCCCATTTTGAAAACTTCTCGTAATAAGTGGGATTATGCGCGGCGCAGGCGGCCCGGAATGCGGCGTGAAAGTCCTTGGTATCACCTTCATAGGGTAGGGGCGGATTGAGATCGGCCCCGCCGCCAAACCATGCTTTGCCGGTGGTTAAAAAGCGCGTGTTCATATGCACCGCCGGAACGTGCGGGTTCGCCATATGCGCGACCAGACTGATCCCGGTGGCGGTGAAATTCGGGCTGTCGGCGCTCGCACCATTGACGCTGGCGGCAAATTCGGGCGCGAAGCTGCCATGCACGGTCGAGACATTCACGCCGACTTTCTCGAACACTTTGCCTTTCATCAGGCCGCGCATCCCTCCGCCCGGATCCTCGTTGCCCGCTTCCTCGCGCGCCCACGGCGCATAATCGAAGGATGCCTCCGATCCGGCTTCGCGTTCGATCGCTTCGAATTCCGCGCAAATCCGGTCGCGAAGACTCTCGAACCACTCCTTAGCCTGCGCCGTCTGTCCGCTGTGGTCGCTCATGTTCTCGTCCTTAACATTTTCTGGTCTTGCCACCGGCAGGGCGTTGCTGCAAGAGAATGCCATGGTTCCCGTTTCGTTCGCCGGAGAAGAATGGTTCTTGCTGGAAAGCCGCGCGCTGTATTGGCCGCGTGAGCGCGCTTTGCTGGTGGCGGATTTGCATCTGGAAAAAGCCAGCTTCTATGCCACGCATGGACAGCCTTTACCCCCTTATGACAGCCGCGAAACGCTGGAGCGGGTCGCGCAAGCCGTGCAGCAGACGGGCGCGCGCCGGGTCATTACGCTGGGCGATAATTTTCACGACCGTAAAGGCAGTGCGCGGCTGGAAGAACACGCCGCCGGAATGCTGGCCGCGATCACGCGCATGGTCGATTGGGTCTGGATTACGGGCAACCATGATAACGGCACCGATGATGCAGCGATGCAGGCGGTATGCGGCGGGACGGTCGTGCCGGAACTGGAACTGGGCGGAGTGGTGCTGCGCCATATCGCCAGGCAGGGCGAAACCCGCCCGGAAATATCGGGTCATTTCCATCCGCGCCTTGAACTCACCATCAATCGCCGCCGGATCAAGCGGCCCTGTGCTGTGATCAGCACCTGCGACAATCTCGACGTCGCCACCGGATGCCGCATGATCGCGCCTGCCTTTGGTTCGCTGACAGCAGGAATGTCGGCCAGCGATCCCGCAATCATCAAGGCGTTGCAACCGGCCACGAATATCCGCGCGATGCTGATTGCGCGGGGCAAATTGTTGCAATTTCCCCTCTGGCGGGAAAACAATTCGCAGGCTGCGTGATTACGCCCTAGCGAATCTGCGCGGCTTTCCCTACATAGCGCGCTTAACATACGGCAATTTTCAGGAGACAGCCCCATAGCCCGTCCACCTCGGCGTAATTTACAGCCGCCCACAAAAAGCGGTCCGCGCTTCGATAATTTCATACAATCCGAAAAGGTTCGGGTCATCGACGAAAACGGTGAGAACCTTGGTGTGATGATCACGCGCGAGGCGACCGAGCAGGCGAATGAGGCAGGGCTGAACCTGGTCGAAGTCTCGCCCAATGCCGATCCGCCGGTGTGCAAATTTCTCGATGTCGGCAAATACCGCTTCGAAGCGCAGAAAAAGGCGAATGCCGCGCGCAAGTCGCAAAAGACGCAGGACATCAAAGAAGTCAAAATGCGTCCGAACATCGACACGCATGATTACGATGTGAAAATGCGCAACGTTTTCAAATTCATCGATAATGGCGACAAGGTGAAAGTGACTTTGCGGTTCCGTGGCCGCGAAATGGCGCACCAGGATCTGGGCATGGATTTGCTGCGCCGCGTACAGGACGACACGGGCGAAGTCGCCAAAGTCGAGGCGTTTCCGCGCCTGGAAGGCCGTCAGATGCTGATGGTGCTGTCGCCGAAGTAAGCGTGTTTGCTATCGAGTAATCGAGAGGCGCGGGGGTCAAACCTTGCGCCTTTTTGTTGGTGGCAGCGCGATCCCTTGCTAGCACGGCGGCTTAAGGGGAGGCTTCATGAACGCAGCACGGATCGGCCTGATCGTTGGCGCAGGCGCTTTGCTGGCGACGATCATGCTGCCAGCACCCGCCGGAATGCCGCGCGAGGCATGGATTGTCGCCGGGCTGGTTGTGCTGATGGCGGCGTGGTGGATGACCGAAGCCATCCCGCTCACCGCCACTGCGCTAATGCCGTTTCTGGTATTGCCGTTCGCCGGGATCATGACCGCGCGCGATACGGCCAGCGCCTATTACTCGCCGATCCTGTTCCTGATTTTGGGCGGCGCTTTTATCGCCTTGGCGATCGAGCGCACCGGATTGCACCGCCGCTTAAGTCTGGCAATTTTGCGCGTCGTTGGACCGAAATCGGGGCAGACCGGCTTGCTGCTGGCATTTATGATCGCAGCAGCCATTCTGTCGATGCTGATCTCCAACACCTCCACTTCGCTGATTATGATGCCGATGGCTTTGGCGGTGCTGGCAGGCGGCGGCCTCGCTTCACATAACGCCTCAAGCAGCGAAGCGGTAGGCAACAAAAGCGCCTCAAGCAGCGAAGCGGTAGGCAACAAAAGCGCCTCAAGCAGCGAAGCGGTAGGCAACAAAAGCGCCTCAAGCAGCGAAGCGGTAGGCAACAAAAGCGCCTCAAGCAGCGAAGCGATTGGCGAGATAAATCCCAACAAAGAAGGCCTGTCTGGCGCGCTGCCGATGGGCATTGCCTTTGCCGCCAGCATCGGCGGGCTGGGCACGCTGGTCGGATCGCCGACCAATGCCATTGCTGCCGGATTGCTAGAAACCAGCATCGGGATGGAAATCACTTTCGCGATGTGGAGCCTTTACGGCTTACCGATCGTCATCGTCGGCGTGCCGCTCGCCGCGTTTATCATCGCCAAAGTGCAGAAAGTCGCGGCGCATCCGTTCGACCTTGCCGCTGCGCGCGCCGCCATCGATAACAAAGCGCCGTGGTCCTCGGCTGAGCGGCGGCTGGTCCCGATTGTCCTGATTACCTTTCTCTTGTGGATGGGTCGGCCCCTGCTGCTGCCATATCTGCCGGAAGGCTCGCTGACCGATGGCACGATCGCGATTGCCGCCGGCCTCGCGCTATTTCTGTTGCCCGATGGAACCGGACGCCCGCTCTTGAACTGGGCGGAAGCCGACCGCGCGCCCTGGGGCGTCATCATGATGTTCGGCGGCGGTCTGGCGCTGGCCGCAGGGATGGGCGCATCGGGTCTGTCGCAATGGCTGGGCAATGCGCTGCTGCCGCTGGCCGCTGTGCCGCTGCCCGTCGTCGCCTTGGCGCTGGTCGCGATGGTCATCCTCATCACCGAATTTGCCAGCAATGTCGCCACTGCCAGCGCGATCATTCCGGTAGTCGCCAGCCTGGTCTTGGCCTTGGGCGCAGACCCGATCCTGCTCGCCATGCCCGCAGCCCTGGCCGCCAGCTGGGGCTTTATGCTGCCAGCGGGGACAGGGCCAAACGCGATTGCCTGGGCCACGGGGCGCATCCGCATAGAGCGCATGGTGGGCGCGGGGCTGATTCTCGACATCATCGGCGTGTTCCTGATCGTCGGGGTCGTCTGGGCCATTGCCAGCATCGTGTGAAAACCGGCGCGATCACTGCCTCGCATATTGAACCTTCGCGAAGGACGCGATAAGTGGCGATGCATAACAACGCGCTGCCGGTCTTGCATTCCTGCGGAGGTTAGAAATGCCGGGGTTTTCCTGAACGAAAGCCTTTGGCCGACGGTGCGCATACTGGCTCCTGCCTTCCTGGGAGTGCGCGATACAAGGAAGATCCCATGACCGATGCCGTCGATGCCACGCAGCAGCCAACCCCGCGCCGCAAACCCAAGCCCGAAGCCACCACCATCGACGGGCGCAAGCTGAAGCCCAGCACGCTGATGATGGGGCATGGCTTCGACCCGGCTCTGTCCGAAGGTTCGCTAAAGCCGCCGATCTTTTTGACGTCCACCTTCGCGTTCGAGAATGCAGCGGCGGGCAAGCGGCATTTCGAAGGCATTACAGGCAAGCGACCGGGCGGCGCCGAAGGCCTGGTTTACTCCCGCTTTAACGGACCCAATCAGGAAATTCTGGAAGACCGCCTCGCCATCTGGGACGGAGCGGAAGACGCGCTATGCTTTTCCAGCGGCATGACCGCCATCTGCATCCTGATGATGGCGTATTGCAGCGCGGGCGATGTCATCGTGCATTCCGGCCCGCTTTATGCCGCATCCGAAGGGTTTGTGGCCAAGGTGATGAGCAAATTCGGCGTTACCTATGTCGATTTTCCGGCAGGTGCGACGCGCGAGCAGCTTGACGATGTGTTGACCCGCGCAAAGCAGCAGGCGAGCGATCAGGGCGGCAAAGTCGCGATGATCTATCTGGAATCGCCCGGCAACCCCACCAATGCGCTGGTCGATATCGAAGCGGTCAACGAAGCGCGCAATGCCGTGCTGGATGCCTCGTGTCCGATTGCCATCGACAACACGTTTTTAGGCCCGTTGTGGCAGCGACCGCTGGAGCACGGTGCGGATATCGTCGCTTACTCGCTGACCAAATATGTCGGCGGTCATTCCGATCTGGTGGCGGGTAGCATTGCGGGCAAGAAAAGCTGGATGGACCCGGTGCGCGCCTTGCGCAACACGATGGGCGGCATCGCCGATCCGAATACCGCTTGGATGCTGCTGCGCAGTCTTGAAACGGTCGAATTGCGGATGCAGCGCGCGGGCGAGAATGCCGCCAAGGTCTGCGAATTTCTAAGCCAGCATCCCAAGGTCGATGGGCTAGGTTATCTCGGAATGATCCACGACGCGCGGCAGCAGGATATTTACGATCGGCATTGCCTTGGCGCAGGCTCCACCTTCTCGTTGTTCGTGAAAGGCGGGGAGGCGGAAAGTTTCCGTTTCCTCGATGCGTTGCGCATTGCGAAACTTGCCGTCAGCCTGGGCGGGACCGAGACGCTGGCCAGCCATCCGGCCAGCATGACGCATTTGTCCGTGGCTCATGGCCGCCGCCAAGAGCTGGGCATCACCGACAGCCTTGTGCGGATTTCGGTCGGGATCGAGGATGCGGACGATCTGATAGCTGACTTCAAACAGGCGCTTGAGGCGATTTAGTCGCGGCCTGACAGTCTGCTGCATTGGCAGGCAGGTCGTGCGGCGCAATCCTGTAAGATAACGGGCGCGTATCAGAGATGCGCGTCCATCTGCACAGTTTATAACATAGGTTAATGAAATTTGACTCCCACCTCAGAAAGTCTAGGTTCGACGGGTTCGGAAACGGCCTAATGGCCGGTCCGGCAGGACTACCTTGGGGCGCAGATTGTTAAATCTGAATGAGGAAAAACCTATGAAAAACCTGTTTATGACTGCCGCGGCTGCGGTGACCCTTGCCTTTGCCGCACCGGCAATTGCGCAAGATGAAGCTCCGTTGAAAGCGGGCGAATATGTGGAAGTGACAGGCATTCATGTGAACGATGGCGCGTCTCTCAAATATGCCAGCCACATCGCCGATAGCTGGATGATGGCTAACGAATATGCAAAGCAGCAGGGCTGGATCAGCGACTACGAAGCGCTTGTAAATGTGCATCCACGCGAAGGCGAGCCGAACGTTTATCTGATTGTGCGCTTCGCTGAGTTCGAGACAGTCGAAGAAAGCGAAAGCCGCGGTGAGCAATATCGCGAATACGTACAGCGCAGCATGACGCAACTTCAATCCGAGTCAGGCGATCGCGCAGAATACCGCACCATTGGCGGCACCACTCTACTTCGCAAATATACCAAGCGGTAACTTCGGGTCCGCAAGCGAGCCGCTCTGTCTTAACGGGCAGGGTGGCTCGCCATTTGCGAACAAGTCCGGCAGACTAGGCCGGATCAGACGCGAGTATGGGCGCGCTTAAGCAGCCCCGTCGCATGAGGCTGCAGCTTAGCCCTTCCAGACGCGGCGCTCTTCGGCGGCTTTCAGCACTTCGTATGACACATGGATCTTCTGAAATTCATGGGCTGCGGCGTCATCGCCGGGCTTCACATCGGGATGCACTTCCTTCGCCATCACGCGAAAGGCTTTCTTGATCGCGTCGAATTCGGCATCGGCATCGAGGCCCAACACTTCCAGCGCGCGCATTTCATCGACCGTCCGGCTGCCATCGCCCGACGCCGTCCAGCCATAATGCTGCGCTTCGGCATAACCTGCATTTTCGCTCTGTTCGCTCTTGGTGCGCGCGGCTTTCTCCGCCTTGTCCAACCCTTCGAAATAATCCCACTTGGCATTGTATTCAGCGGCGTGTTTCTTGCAAAAATACCAGCGATCCGGGCTGTTCGGCGCTTTGGGCGCGGGGCAATCACCCTTTTCCGAACAATTAAAGCGGTCGCACAGGCGCACGGTGGTCGCTTGCCGATCGGTCGCATCATAGCTGCGCCAGCGGGGAAAGCCCCAATCGTTGGAGCGACGCGCGCCGGTCATATGCGGCAGCTCGCAGCATAAAGACGCGCGGCGGGAATCGGGCAAGGCATTGGTCGGTGTGGCATTGTCCTCCGTCTATAAGGATTTGCGCGCCCGCGCCAAGAGAGGGAACGCTTCCATTGCTGGCCCATTACCTTGAAGTGCGTAATGCTGCGCTGCAACACAAGTTAAACGATAGGCGATTACCGAAAGCGATCATGAGTAAGCAGCTGACTTTTTCCGCCACCATATGCGCGCTGACAATGGCGCTGTTCGCGGTGATGCAAGGGGTGGCTGCACCGGATGTTCGTGCCCCGCATTTTGCCGCGCCGAATGTTTTGTCTGCGTCCATCGCGCAAGACTGAACCTGCAAACCATCCGCCAACAAAAAACCCCGATCGTTTCCGACCGGGGCTGTTCGATTAATTATGGCTCGACCTAGTTAAGGACCATCGTCACCGCGCGGCGGTTCTCCGCCCAAGCTGCCGGATTGGAGCCTAGTGCCACCGGACGTTCTTTGCCGAAGCTTACCGTACGGATGCGACTTTCGGGAATGCCCAGACTGACGAGGAAGTTCTTGGCGGCATTGGCGCGCCGCTCTCCCAAGGCAAGGTTGTATTCGCGCGTGCCGCGCTCATCCGTATGGCCTTCCAGTGTCACCGACACATCGGGATATTGCGACAAGTAACCGGCCTGCGTACGCAAAGCGGCGCTGTCCTCGGCATCGATGTCGAACATATCGGTGTCGAAGAAGATGACGTTCTGGCCATTGACGGCGTTTTCGAAATGCGTCTGGCTACCGATTTGCGGGCCGGCAGGCGTTGTGCTCGTCGCCGGGCTGGTCGTCGGGGTCTGCTGCGCAGTCGGCGGCAATTCTTCCGGAGCCTTCTTGGCGCAAGCGCCCAAGGCAAGAGCAGAACCGAGAAGCAATGTTGTGGCAAAGCGTTTATTCATAAGTAATAAGTCCTACGGCTTGAGTGAATTGCAAGAATGCGACCGACAGATAAATAACGCAGTTACGGTAAAATTGGTCCCCACGCCGGATCCGAAGCATCCACCGGCGTTGGCAAGCGGCGTTCGTTATCACCGGTCAGATCGACCTGCCACAGCGAAGTTTTGCCCGAATTGCGCTCTGTGCGAAAGAACTGCACGATGCGGCCATTGGGCGCCCAGGTCGGGGCTTCGTCCTGCCAGCTATTGGTTAGGTGGCGCAAATTCCGACCTTGCGGGTTCATTACTCCGACGCGAAAATCTCCGGTGATGTGCGTAAAGGCGATCTGGTCGCCGCGCGGGGACCATTCGGGCGTAGCTGCGCGCCCGCCGAAAAAGGTCAGACGCCGCTGATTATCGCCATCGGCATCCATGATATAGACTTGCTGGCTGCCCGAACGATCGCTTTCGAACACGACCTTCGACCCATCGGGAGAATACGACCCGCCGATGTCGATCCCCGGCGTATCGGTCAAGCGCGAGACACGGCCGCCATTTACTGACACGCGGTAGATATCGGTATTACCCGCCACCGCCATCGAGAACAGGATTTGCTTGCCATCGGGCGACCAGCGCGGGGCGATTGTAGGGTTTTCGTTCTCGACCACCAGACGCTGTTTCCCCGTGCCGATGTCATAGACATAGATGCGCGGGTTGCCATCGACATAGGAGAGATACAGCAGCTGCTTGTAATCGGGTGAATATCGCGGCGTGAGCGCAGTTGAACGCCCAGTGGTGATGAACCGATGATTGGCTCCGTCACTATCCATAATGGCGAGCCGCTTAGTGCGATCGTTTTTCGGGCCGGTTTCCGCGATATAGGCGATCCGGCTGTCGAAGAACGGGCTTTCTCCGGTGAGCCGCGAATAGATGAGATCGGCGCATTTATGAGCGGCGCGGCGCCATTCTGACGGTTGCACGACCCAGCCTTCGCGCACCAGCTGGTCCTGCAAAGCGATGTCGTAGAGGTAGCATCCGACAGTCAAGCGGCCATCCTCGCGCGCCTTCACATAGCCATGCACGAGCATTTCCGCGCCGCGACTGCTCCAATTGGTCCAGACAGGTGCAGTAATGCTGGTAAAACGCGGTTGCGGCAGGCGGTTGGGGCCGACCGGCTTGAACAATCCGTTGTTCTGCAAATTGGACGTAATGACTTCGGCGATCGCGACCCCCAGAGCCGCCGTGCCCTGCGCATTCGCAGGCGTCGGCACATTGTCGTCCGTCGCAAAGCCAGGGATGGCAATACCGATATTTTCCCATGCGGATTCGTCTGTGACAGTGAAGGTCAGGCCTTCTTCATCGGTTTGCGATGTTGCCGGGGGCGACACCTCCTGAGCGGCCAATGGCATCGCAAAAGATGCGAGAAGCATGAAGGCAATTTTCTTAATCATGATAGATTCCTATCGAAATTGGCACCGCCGATGAACTTCCACTTATCATAAAATTCATCAGGCAAGTCTTTAAAAGGTGCGGCCAGTTGCACGGCACGTATAGCTTGCTGGGCATGAATTGCGGCTTGCGCCCGATTGGAATCGTTGATCCCACGCTGCGTAACGACTTTAGGTGTGCCGTTTAAACTGCCATCTTTATTAAGTCGCCACGACAGGACCGTGACGAGCTTATCGACATCGACACCTTGCGGCGCGCGCCAATGTGGCCGCAGCTGCCTGTTGATCGCCTGGGCCAGCGAGGCTTGCTCCTTTGCGCCGAAGGTGCTGCCGGCAGAGCGGGTTTCGCGGCTGTCGGGATTGCCGCCGACCCCGCTTTGAAACGCATCCTTGAAGCTGCTGCCGCCGCGTTCCTTGGGCTTAGGCTGAGGTTGCGCGACGCGCGGTTGCTGGGTCGCTTTCGGGCGCGGGGCAGGATCAGGGGTCACGCTTCGCTCGGTTGGGCGCGGGGGAGGCGTTGCCTGATCCGGCATCGGCGGATTGGGATCGCGGGTCGGGGCGGTGGCTGCGCGGCTTTCCGGCACCGGAATGGGCGAAGTATCCTCCAACCCGACATCATCGGTCAGATTGACCGTCATGCGTTCGGGTATCTCGCCCAATGGCTCAGGCGCAGGTTGAAACAGCAGTACGGCGACAACCGCCAGATGCGCGGCAACCGCGACAGCCAGCCCGATCCATTCTTCGCGGCGATACTGCGGAATGCGCGATTGCTGGGACAAGGCGGACATACTGGCCATGCGTTTACGAAAAGCTATGGCGGCGTGACTGAACCGCTGGTGACCAGCGATATGGAATTGAGGCCTGCCCGGTTTAATTCGCCCATGACTGCGACCACGCGGCCATAGGGCAAGGTCGTATCTGCGCGCAGGGTCACGTCAGGCGTGTCGCCTGCGCCATTGCCGGAAAGCGAGGCCAAACGGCCCGGAAAATCCTCATAGGATATGGCATCGTCGTCCAGATAAATCGTACCGTCGGCGGTAATTGTCACCGTCAGCGGCTGTTGCTGATCGGTCGGCAGGGGGTTTGCCCGGCTATCGGGCAATTCAACCGGAACGCCTGCTGTCAGCAGCGGAGCCGTCACCATGAAGATGATGAGCAGCACCAGCATCACATCGACGAACGGTGTGACGTTGATCTCCGCCATCGGAGCGCGGCGCGAGCCACGCCTGTTGCGCGACCGCGCACCACCCGAAGCATGAAGGCCCATCGCCATCAGCTGCGTTCCAATTGCCGACCGAGCGCTGCATGAATGGAGTCGGCAAAGCGGCCAAGCTGCGCTTCGAAACGGTTCACGTCATGGCTGAAGCGGTTGTAAGCAATCACTGCCGGAATGGCGGCAAACAGGCCGATTGCGGTGGCGAACAAGGCCTCCGAAATGCCGGGCGCGACCACTGCCAGAGAGCTGTTTTCCTGCGCGCCGATCTGGAAAAAACTGTTCATGATGCCCCAGACCGTGCCGAACAATCCGACGAAGGGCGCAACCGATCCGACCGTGGCCAGAAAGTTCAACCGGTCGGCCAGTGCATCGGCTTCGATCGCGACTTGGCTGTTCATAGCGATGGACAAGCGTTCGCGCGTGCCGTCGCTGTCGATGGTCTTGACCGATTGTGACCCGGTTCCGCTGCCGGTCGAGCGCCGCCATTCGCGGATGGCCGCATCTGCTACGCGAGCCGACGGCGTGGCTTTGCTGCGCCGCTCCGACATGAAGCGATCGACATCGTCAGCGTCCCAGAATTTGTCTTCAAAGGCGCGGGTGGCGCTGCGCAATTTCTTCATCCGCAGCACGAAGGAGACGATGATCGCCCATACCCACAGGCTGGCCAGCAGCAATCCCGCCATGACCAGCTGCACGACGATATCGGCATCCAGAAACAATTCGAGCGGGTCGAGGCGCGTGGGCGCTGCTACGCTTAACAAGGGAAGAAAGTCGATCATGTGGGTCGGTGTTCCTGAACGTAAGTGCCGCCGATAAAGTCGGCAAAAGTATCGCGCCATGTCTGCGGCTGACGGCGTGGTCGCCCGTCGATCGACAAAAACGCTGCCCGCACATCGGCCTGTGCCAGCAAGGCATCGCCGCGCATCGCCCGCTGCTGCATCCGGCAGGTCGCCGCGCGCACATCGCTGGCTGTGGTCTCAATTATCACATCGTCATCCAGCTTTGCCGGCGACACATATTTGATATGGAGATCGGCAACGGCATAGGCGCCTTCACCCGCTTCGATGGCGGCGCGCTGATCGATGCCAAGCTGCCGCAGCAAGTCGGACCGCGCCCGCTCGAACCAGCGCAGGTAATTGGCGTGGTAAGTGATCCCCGACAGGTCCGTATCCTCGTAATAGACCCGGATGGCATAGAGGTGACGCGAGCCGTCGATGACGCCGTCGGGTGGTGCGGGAAGTATGGTCATGTTTGTCGCCGCGTGTCTAACCAAACGCGCAAATCGAGGGCAAGCTCAATCTTATGCGCAGCTTATCCACAGCCTATCCACAGCGACGAAGCGATGCTATTTCGCGATCATCCGCCCAAGCGGCTCGCCGCCGAACAGGTGCACGTGAAGGTGCGGGACTTCCTGTCCGCCATGATGGCCGACATTGGCAAGTAAGCGATAGCCCGGCTCGACCAGCTTATGCTGCCGCGCCACATGGCCGACGGCGCGTACGAACCCGGCGATTTCCTCTTCGCTCGCGCGGGCCGAAAAATCATCCCAGCTGACATATTCGCCTTTGGGTATCACGAGGATATGAATGTCGGCCTGCGGGGCGATGTCGTGGAACGCAAAGGCCCATTCGTCCTGATAGACTTCCTTGGCAGGGATCTCGCCGCGCAGGATTTTCGCAAAGATATTCTCGCTGTCATAAGGCTGCGTCGCATCGATGGTCATGGTTTGGCTCTGCTTTCCTTTTCGGCAATACCGGACGTGCCTTCGCGGCGGTCGAGTTCCGCCATCACCGCATCCAGTGCGACCCCTTTGGCCGATAGCAGGACAGTCAGATGGAACAGCAGATCGGCACTTTCCCCGATCAAATTCTCCTCCGATCCGGTCAATGCGGCGATGATCGTCTCAGTCGCTTCCTCGCCCAGTTTCTGCGCCATTACATTCAGCCCGCGCGCATTAAGCTGCGCAACGTAGCTGCTCTTTGGATCGGCCTTGCTACGCAGAGCGATGGTCTGTTCGAGGCGGGTGAGCGTATCCATGTCCGGTGCTTTAGCGCGCCACATCGCGTGCAGGCAATCCGGCATCGCGCAAAGCCGCGTGCGCCTCTGCCACCGAATGCTTGCCGAAATGGAAGATCGAGGCGGCCAGAACCGCGCTGGCATGACCATCGCGCACGCCATCGACCAGGTGATCCAAGGTACCGACCCCGCCGCTGGCTACGACCGGAATGCTCACCGCATCGGCAATCGTGCGGGTGAGGGCGAGATCGTATCCCGCTTGCGTTCCGTCGCCATCCATCGAAGTGACCAGCAATTCGCCCGCGCCAAGTGCCGTGATGCGCTTGGCATATTCCACGGCGTCGATCCCGGTCGCCTGCCTGCCGCCATGCGTAAAAATTTCCCAGCGGGGTGGTTCGTTGGTTCCGGAGACGCGCCGCGCATCGACGCTGGCCACGACGCATTGGCTGCCGAACCGCTCTGCAAGCTCGCCCACCAGTTCGGGCCGCGCGACCGCCGCGCTGTTAACGGCCACCTTGTCCGCTCCGGCGAGCAACAACGCGCGTGCATCCTCGACCGTGCGCACGCCGCCGCCCACCGTTAGCGGCATAAAACACACCTTGGCCGTGCGGCGCACCATATCGAGCAGGGTTCCGCGCCCTTCATGGCTGGCGGAAATGTCGAGAAAGCACAATTCATCCGCGCCTGCCGCATCATAGGCTTGCGCTTGTTCGACCGGATCGCCGGCATCTTTCAGATCGACGAAATTCACGCCTTTCACCACGCGTCCATCGGCGACATCGAGGCACGGAATAACGCGGATACGGACGGTCATTCGGAACGCGCAGCCATGGCCAGCGCCGCGCCCAAATCCAGCCGCCCGTCATATAAAGCGCGACCGGTGATGACGCCCTCGATCCCCTCGCGCGCCTGCAATGACAGGATGTGGATGTCGTCCAGCCCCTTGACCCCGCCGCTGGCGATCACGGGCAAATCCGTGCGCCGCGCCAAATCCACGGTCGCCTCGATGTTGCACCCTTTCAACATTCCATCGCGCCCGATATCGGTGAACAGCAGCGAGGCAACGCCCGCATCCTCGAACCGGCGCGCCATGTCCACGACGCTGACATCGGACACATCGGCCCAGCCTTCGGTCGCCACCATCCCGTCGCGTGCATCCACCGCGACGACGATGCCGTTTTCCCATTCGCGCGCCATTTGCTTGACGAATTCCGGGTTTTTCAGCGCCGCTGTGCCAATCACGATCCGGCTGACGCCCAGCTTGAACCAGCCTTCGACCGCCGCTGTATCGCGAATGCCGCCGCCAAGCTGCACATGGCCGGGGAATTGCGCGACGATCGCTTCGACGGCGTCGCGGTTGCGGCTTTCACCGGCAAAGGCTCCGTCCAGATCGACCACATGAAGATGCTGCGCACCGGCCTCGGCAAACAGCATTGCCTGCGCGGCGGGATCATCGCCATAAACCGTTGCGCGGTCCATATCGCCCTCGGCCAGCCGGACGACTTGTCCGCCTTTTAAATCGATTGCCGGAAAGACGATCATGTGATGCTCCTGCTCATGGCTTCCATTGCAAAAACCGCTCCAGCAAATCGAGGCCGTATTTCTGGCTCTTTTCGGGGTGGAATTGCACGCCCAGCGCCGTGCCTTGCTGGATCGCTGCGGTCACGGGTCCACCATGGTCGGTAATTGCGCGGACGGGTGATGGATCTGCTCGCAAGTAAAAGCGTAGGAGTGCAGGAAATACGCTTCCCCCGGCTCGATCAGCGATTTCGGCCCGACCGGCTCGACCACATTCCAGCCCATATGCGGGATTTTGACGGTGCGCGTTGGCTCCATCGCGGACACGCTGCCCGCAACCCAGCCAAGGCCCGTATGTGTGCCATGTTCCAGCCCATGTTCCGCCATTAACTGCATCCCGACGCATATGCCCAGAAACGGCTTGTGGCCCTCAACGACGCAATCTTGCAGCGTTTCGGTCATTTCGGAAATCGCGCTCAATCCGTCCATGCAAGCCTTGAACGACCCGACACCCGGCAAAACGATCCGGTCCGCCCGGCGTACATCGTCGGGATTGTCAGTGACCAGCACATCGCCGCCAACTGCGCGCAATGCGTTCTCGACCGAGTGCAGATTGCCAGCGCCATAATCGATCAGCGCGGTAACATCAGCCACCAAGCTGACCCTTCGTACTCGGTACAGCATCGCCCTTGCGCGGGTCGCGCTCGACCGCTTGCCGCATCGCCCGCGCAAAGCCCTTATACAGCGCTTCGCAAATATGGTGATTATTCTGCCCGTAAATCAGCTCGCAATGCAGCGTGATTCCGGCGGTTTGCGCAACCGAATGAAACCAGTGCTCAATCAGTTCGGTATCCCATTCGCCCAGCTTTTCCTGAGTAAATCCAGCTTTCCAGACGAAATATGGCCGCCCAGAAATGTCCAGCGCCACCCGCGCCAGCGTCTCATCCATCGGCGAATAGGCTGTGCCGTACCGCCCGATCCCTTGCTTTTCGCCCAGCGCCTGTGACAAAGCCTGCCCTAAGGCCAGCGCACTATCCTCGGTCGTGTGATGCTGATCGACGTGCAGATCGCCCTTAACTTTCAGCGTCACATCGATCAGCGAATGGCGGGAAAACTGCTCGACCATGTGATCGAGAAACCCGATGCCGGTCGAAATGTCATACGCGCCGGTCCCGTCCAGATCGACGCGCACGTCGATCGCGGTTTCGGCGGTTTTGCGAGAGATTGTGCCTGTGCGCATGGGCGAAACGCTATAGGCAGAATTTGCGCCTTCGCAAGCATTGCGGGCTTGACCCGATGGCGTCATGCCGCCACTCGGTTGCGCATGAGTGACGAGACCCCCGACAGCCTGATTCCATACGATGCGATCGTGCAAGAGGCGCTACGCGCTGTCGTCGGCCGGGTGCTGGGCGAAATCCTGGCAGCGGGCAGTCAGCTTCCCGGTGCGCATCATTTTTATATTACCTTCAAAACCCATGCGCCGGGCGTTGATATTCCCGATCATTTGCGTGAGCGGTTCCCCGATGAAATGACCATCGTGCTGCAAAACAAATTCTGGGATTTGGCTGTGCGCGACGATGGGTTTAGCGTGGGCCTCAGCTTCAATCAAAGATCCTCGAACCTGTCGATTCCCTATGCTGCGATCACCCAATTCGTCGATCCGGCGGTCGATTTCGGACTGCAATTCCAGACCAATGGTGATGACGTGCCGGGCGATCCCGCAGCATCGGCAGGCAATGATGCGGCGGAACCGGCTGAAGTTTCGCCCATTGAGAAAAGCGAAGACGGCTCCAATGTCGTCACGGTCGATTTCGGCCGAAAAGACTAGCAAAGCTCTGGCTGGCGCATCTGCCGCAGAGTTTGGGCGCGCAGGAGAACATGGGCATGAGCAAACATATTACCGGCAAAATCGGCGAGAAAATCGAGCCATTGGCCGATAATCTCAAACCCAGCAGCGACCGAGTCCCCGGACCCAGCACCAACGCCGCGACCAATCTTGTTATCGCCGATATTTTTCTGCGCGGCACAGGCCGCATTTTGCGCAATTCGATCCATAAGGGCGTGCTGCGCACGACGCTTGATCCCGACAAGGCGCGCGACATCATCCGCAATCGCTCGATGGCGACCTCGCTGGCGCTGTACGGCATGAGCAAAGTCGCGACACGCTCGGTTCCCGGAGCCGCACTGGTGGGGAGCGGATTGCTGATCAAAACGCTGTTCGATCGCAGTCAATCGCGCCGGAAATCGCGGAAAGAAGGCCGCAAGCAATTGAACAAAATGGCCGAACCAAGCTGAGCCGACTGTTCGCGGATTAAACGCCGCACTTGATTTGCCACCGTGTTTTGCGGCAGGCATCGGCGATGGACGCGCCGACCCCCAATTTTACGAAAAACTCGCCTGACAAGCTCCATCGCCGCGGGCTGATGTTTATTCTGTCCTCGCCATCGGGCGCGGGCAAAACCACCATCGCGCGCCGCATCCTGCGCGAGGATACCGAAATTGCGCTATCCGTCTCGGTCACGACGCGGCCCATGCGCCCCGGCGAAGTGGATGGCAGCGACTATCACTTTATCGACAAGGCCGAATTCGATCGGATGGTGGAAGCCGAGGAATTGCTCGAATGGGCGCAGGTTTTCGGACATTATTACGGCACACCCAAAGCGCAGATCAAAGCAGGGCTGAAAGCTGGACAGGACTTCCTGTTCGACATCGACTGGCAAGGCACGCAGCAACTTTATCAGCGGATGGAAGTCGATGTGGTGCGCGTGTTCCTGCTGCCGCCCAGCATCGGCGCGCTGGAACATCGTTTGCGGTCACGCGCGACCGATCCCAATGACGTGATCGATGACCGGATGAGCCGCGCCCGTGCAGAAATCAGCCATTGGGACGGCTATGACTTTGTGGTGGTCAATGATGATATTGAACGATGCTTCGATCAGGTTCACGGCATTTTGCGCTCCGAACGTCTGCGCCGTGCGCGCCAAACCGGCCTCGTCAGTTTCGTACGCGAATTGACGAGCGAGGATTGATGGCAGGGGGGATCGACCTTTTAAGCGAGCGCGAACAGGACGTGCTGCGCTTGCTGTTGGCCGGACACACGGCGAAATCCGCCGCCAGCGAGCTCGATTTGTCGGTGCATACGGTGAATGACTATTTGCGAGAGGCCCGCAAAAAACTTGGGGTGGGTAGCAGCAAAGAGGCGGCAAGGCTGCTGTCCGAGCATGAAGCGACCCCCCAAAATCTTGGCCGCGAAGAAATCGGGATAGGCTCTGCGGCAAGCTCCGAACATAATGACGCCACAGACCCCGCACCGGCAAGTCGCCCATTAAACAAGGCGTGGGTCATAGGAGGAATAGCCATGTTAGCCACTATCGCAGCAGCCATCATATTCATGTCGGCAAATCACCCGGTAACAACGAGCAATGCTGAGGTTACAATGACAGAACCTGCAAAAATGGCCGAGGAAAGCGCACGTGACTGGATTGCGCTGATCGACAAGCGCGAATTTGAAGCGAGCTGGGAACAGGCCGGAACGTCGTTTCAGGAAAATGTGACTGCTGAAAACTGGACGGAAATGGTCAAGCAGGTGCGTTCGCCCTTGGGAGCCGTCTCTACCCGTACGATCAAAGCCGTAACCGCGCAAAAAGACCCGCCTAACGCGCCCAAAGGCGATTACCAAATCGTTCAATATGACACGAAATACACCGACTCGGCCTATGTCCTGGAAACAGCCGTCATGATGGACGAAGGCGGCAAATGGAAAGTCGTCGGGTACTTTATCCGATAGCGCGAGCCGTCAATCCCCCGATGGATCGACGAAATTGCCAGCGCCGACATTGGCGTTGACGACGCCGCCATCGATCGGAATGGTCGTGCCGACCACGTAATCACCGGCACGGCTGAGCAAGTAAATCGCGCCCGCCGCCATGTCTTCAGTGACGCCGACGCGGCGGGCCGGAATGCCCTTTTTGACGAGATCTTCGTTATCGCGCGCGGCGCGGTTCATGGCGCTGGGGAAGGCGCCGGGGCCAATGCCGTTCACAACGATATTGTCGCGGATCAATTCAGCAGCCATCCGCCGGGTCAAGTGAATAAGGCCAGCCTTCGATGCCTGATAGGGATAAGTCGGCCACGGATTTGATTTCATCCCGTCGATCGAAGCGATCATCAGGACTTTTGCAGGCTGATCCACCGTTCCCGCCGCTTTCAACAGCGGATGCAGTTTCTGCGTCAGGAAAAACGGCGTTTTCAGGTTAAGGTCCATCGTGCGGTCCCACCCGGCTTCTGTGAAGTCCGTAAACGGCTCACCCCAGGCAGCGCCCGCATTATTGACCAGCAGATCAAGCTTGTCTTCCCGCGATGCCAGCTCGTCGGCCAGCGTCTGAATGCCGTCCATCTGCGACAGATCGCCGACTAGCCCGATGACTTTGTCACCCAGCTCCGCGCTGGTTTCATCGACCTGATCTTTCTTGCGGGCGACGATATAAACGCGCGCGCAGCCTGCTTCAAGCAAGCCTTCGACGATCATTTTGCCAATGCCGCGAGAGCCGCCAGTTACCAAAGCAATGCGGCCTTCAAGACCGAACAAATCGTGCAGTTTCATCATCATTCCGGTCCTTAATATCCGCTTAGATCGGCCACGCGATTGGCGTGATAATATTGGTCGCCCATGAATTCGGACAGAGCGCGGTCGCGCTTCATATAAAGGCCGATGTCGTATTCGTCGGTCATGCCGATACCGCCATGCATTTGTACGCCCTCGCGCACGGCCAGCCCAGCTGCTTGCGAAACTTTTGCCTTCGCAACGCTGGCCATCAGATCAGCGCGCTCGCTGCCGCCATCCAGCAATTGCTGCGCCTTGAACACGACAGCGCCGGCAATTTCGACTTCGGAATAAAGGTGCGAGGCGCGGTGCTGCAACGCCTGAAATTCGCCGATCAGCTTGCCGAATTGCTTGCGCTGCTTGAGGTAATCGATGGTCATGTCCATCGCCCCGCCAGCCACGCCAGCACCTTCGGCAGCCGAGCCGATCCGGCCCGCATTCAGCATGGCGTTCAAAATTTCGCGCCCGCCATCGACTTCGCCGATGACTGCATCACCGTCCAGCTCGACCCCGTCGAATTTCGTATGCGTGGCGACCGAGCTATCGACGAGACGCACCGCGTCGTGGCTCATATTCGCAGCGTCTTTCGGCACGGCGAACAGGGTGATGCCGTCTGCATCATGGTCATCGCCAGCGGTCCGCGCCGCAACGATCAGCATATCCGCGCTGGCCCCGTGAATGACGAAATCCTTTTGCCCGGACAATTTGAACCCATTGCCCGATTTTTCCGCGCGCATGGCAATGCGTTCGGGGCGGTGCTTATTGCCTTCATCGATGGCGACGGCAAAGACGTGTTTGCCTTCGATCAGGCCCGGCAAATAGCGGCCTTTTACATCGCTGCTGCCGTGTTTCAGCGCGGTCGCTGCGATGACCGAAGAGGTCAGGAACGGCGAGGGCGTCAGATTACGCCCGATTTCTTCCAGCACGATGCCCGCTTCGACATGGCCCATGCCAAGCCCGCCATCATCTTCATCGACCAGCATCCCGGTAAAGCCCATTTCGCCGAATTGCTCCCACAAAGCGTGGCCGAAACCATCGGGGCAATCCTTGTCGCGCCAGTGGCGCAATTGCTTGGCGATCGAGCCTTCCTCGGCCATGAATTGCTTGGCACTGTCGGCGAGCATCGCCTGATCTTCGTCATGATAAAGTGGCATACTAACTTTCGTCCTTAGATATATTGCCGACCAGTGTCTCGCCCAGCCATTGACTGAGCTGCATCGGGTCGAAGTCAGGATCAAATATAAGCCGCGCGCGCCCGAAGACGCCGCCCAAGAGTTCCAGCGTGACCGTTGTATCGGGGTCGATCGTGTATGCTGCGATAGTGGTTCGGCTAATGGCCTTTACCCGCAATCGTTTGGACAGCAGGCCAGCCTGCTCGCCGACAATCAAACGGTAATTCGTAAACAGCGCACAGCCTCCGTCACCGGACGTTGCCAATACGGCCCGTTCACCCTCTATCATCAAGCCGGAAAGCTGAGATTCATTAGCTGAACCAGCTATTTGCTCACCGACAAAGATACCTTCGAAGAAAGTATGTGGCTCTTGCATCATCGAGGCCAGCGCAAGGCTTGTTGCAACCAAATTTCGCTTACGCTCCAGGTAAGTCGAGGATGCGTTTGGCGATCACGTTCAGCATCACTTCGGATGTGCCGCCTTCGATCGAGTTGGCTTTGGTCCGCAGCCAGCCACGCGAAGGTTTGCCGCCGCCGGTTTCTTCGCTGTCCCATTCCAGACTGCGCGAGCCGCCTGCCGACATCATCAATTCATGGCGACGCTTGTTCAACTCGGTCCCGACATATTTCATCATGTTGGGCTGTGCCGGATGGCCTTTGCCAGCTTTCATTTCGTCGAGGAATTTCTCGCCCATCGCGCCGTAAGACAGCGCTTCGACATCGAACATGGCCAGCTCTGCGCGGAACACCGGGTCCAGCTCGCCTGCATGGCGCAACATGGCGGCACCGATGGCGCTGGTCCGGTCGCCGCCGCCTGCGCCCGAAATCATCTCGCGCTCGTGACCCAGCAGATATTTCGCCACGTCCCAGCCGCGATTGATCTCGCCGACATAAGCGGGGCAATCCTCGCCATAGGATTTGGGGACTTTCACATCGTCCATAAAGGTTTCGCAAAACGGGGAATTGCCGCTGATCAGCAGGATCGGTTTGGTCGAGACGCCTTCGCTCGCCATGTCGAACAGCATGAAGGTGATGCCCTGATATTTGTTCTGCTTGTCGGTGCGCACGAGGCAGAAAATCCAGTCGGCTTCATCGGCGTAGGAGGTCCAGACCTTCTGTCCGTTGACGATCCAGTGATCTTCCTTGTCTTCGCCAAAGGTTTGCATCGACACGAGGTCCGACCCGCTGCCCGGTTCGCTATAACCCTGGCACCAGCGGATTTTGCCTTCTGCGATTTCATTCAAGAACCGCTGCTTTTGCCCTTCGGTGCCGAAATTCAGGAGGGCGGGGCCGAGCATCCAGATGCCGAAGCTGGACAGTGGCGGGCGGGCATTGATCGTCGCCATTTCCTGCCGCAGGATCTTGGCTTGGGCAGCGGACAGGCCTGCGCCGCCATATTCTTTGGGCCATTCCGGCACGGTATAGCCCTTGTCACGGCACACCTCGAACCATTGCTTTTGCGCATCGTTCTTGAATTCGGCGTTGCGGCCGCCCCAATACACATCGCCTTCATCACGCACGGGTGCGCGCATTTCTTTCGGGCAATTGGCTTCGAGCCAGTCGCGGGTTTCGGTGCGGAATGTGTCGAGTGCATCGGCCATGTCGGCAAGTCTCCTCTTGAGTGTCATATTCCTTTGCGCAGGTGCTTAAGGTGCATGATCTGCGCGGAACTTGGGGCCAACGTTAAGGCCAATACCGGTTGGTCTGCAAGCCGGTTTCCCTTTAAAACGCATGAGCGCGCAAGCGTTTCCCCGATGCCGTAACGTCAAGCAGATCGCGGTTGACGAAGCGCCCTTTGCCAATAGACTGAATTCCCATGAGCAGAGGCGTGATCCAAGCCGCAAACAGAGTGCACCAAGCGGGCTGGACAGGCGGTTTGATGGTGTGCGCGAGTTGTAAGCACATGGCGCCACAACGGGCCAGCTATTGAGCTTCGTCACGGGTCCCTTGCCGATGCGCCTGAAGCTGATTCACGGCTTTGGCGCGATGGCATTCGGCGTCAAGGATAGCGGATTTTCGTTCTTCCTGCTGATTTATTACAATCAGGTGCTGGGCATGGATGCCGGGCTGGTGGGGCAAATCCTGCTGGGCGCGCTGCTGGTCGATGCAGTCGTCGATCCGATCCTTGGCTATCTTTCCGACCGGACTTATTCGCGGTGGGGCAGGCGCTTGCCGTGGCTGTATATTGCGCCTGTTCCGCTAGCCGTCGCGTGGATCGTCTTGTGGTCCCCGCCGGGCGGTGATGCGCCCAGCGCGCTGGGCCTGTTCGCTACTGCCGTTGTCGTGCGCCTGCTGCTATCGGCCTGCGAAGTGCCGTCAACTTCGCTCGTCCCCGAAATCACCGATGATTATGACGAGCGCACCACATTGTTCCGCTATCGCTACCTGATGGGCTGGATCGGCGGCTTGCTGATGATGGTGCTGGCTTACACCGTGTTCATGCCGGGGCCGGAAGGCCTGTTGCAGCAGAGCGGCTACATCTATTTCGGTATCTTCGGCGCGATCCTGATGGCGGTGTCGGTGATCGGATCGGCCTGGGGGCAGCACAGTCTGGTTGCACATCGCCCGGATAAAAAGCCCGAACCGTTCAGCATTTCCAGCGCCTTTGCCGACATTCGCGAGGCGTTCAGCGAGAAGGCGTTTCTGATCTTCGCGGCGGGCGGACTGGCCGCTTATATCAGCCAGGGCATGACGTTCTCGATCTCGCAATATGTGAACCTGTTCGTGTGGCAATTGGATCAGGCGGCGCTCAGCCTTTATCCGGTCGCGCTGTTTGCCTCCGTCATCCTGATGTTCTTCGTCGTAGGACCGATGCACCGCCGTTTCGGCAAGCCCCAAAGCGCGGCCATCGGTGCGATCGGAGCGGTCATACTCGGAATGAGCCCCTATCTGTTGCTGTATCTGGGGCTGTGGCCGACACCCGGCACCATTCTTTCCACGACGCTGTATTTTGCATCATTGATCCTCGCCAATACGCTGGGCGTAACAGTGATGATCTCGGCCAGTTCGATGATTGCGGAAATCGTGGAAGCCTATCTCGAACGCACCGGCAAACGCGCGGAAGGATCGTTTTATTCCGGCAATTGGCTGGTGCAGAAATGTGCGACCGGCGTCGGCATCTTCCTCAGCGGGCAGATCATCGCCGCCTCGCAATTGGTCACGGATGCTCGGCCCGGCAGCGTCCCGCAAGGGGTGATCGACGAGATGATCCTGCTTTATGCCGGAGCAACCACGGTGCTGGCGCTGATCGCTGCATTCTGGCTGGGTCGCTTTCCCATCGGACGCGCCGAACATGAAGCCCGCGTCGCTGCAATGAAGCAAGCCGCCACGCCCGATTTCGAGCCGCCGCATCGTCACCCGCGCTAGGGTAGGGACAGCGGAAAAAGCGCAAATCATCACTTGGCGCATCGGTTTCACTCTGCCACTGATGACTGCAACGCAGCTTTACAAAGGACATAAAGATGGATTTCGAACCCACCGAACGGCAGCAATATTGGCGCAATCGGGTGCGCGACTTCATCGAAGCCAATGTCCGCCCGAATATGCCGACTTACGCCAGTCAGGATGCGGCAGGCGAACGCTGGAAAGTGATCCAGATCGTCGAGGACATGAAAGCCAAGGCGAAGGACGCGGGCATCTGGAACCTGTTCATGCCGCCGCGCAATTCCAGCCACAATCACGTCGATGACAGTTATGAATTCGAAGGTCCGGGCCTCACCAATCTGGAATATGCGCTGTGCGCCGAAGAAATGGGCCGCATCGGCTGGGCCAGCGAAGTCTTCAATTGCTCCGCGCCCGACACCGGCAATATGGAAGTGCTGCATCGCTACGGCACGGCCGAGCAGAAAGAGCAGTATCTTGGGCCGCTGATGAACGGTGAAATCCGCTCCGCCTTTCTGATGACCGAGCCGCAAGTGGCCTCGTCCGATGCGACCAATGTCGAATGCTCGATCAAGCAGGAGGGCGATGAATACGTCATCAATGGCCGCAAATGGTGGTCCAGCGGAGCGGGCGATCCGCGCTGCAAAGTGGCAATCGTGATGGGCAAGACCGACTTCGAGGCCAACCGTCACCAACAGCAATCGATGGTGTTGATGCCGCTTGATGCGCCGGGTGTGGACATTCTGCGCCACTTGCCGGTGTTCGGCTATGACGATGCGCCGCATGGCCACATGGAAATCGAATTGAAGGATGTGCGCGTGCCCACTTCCGCCATGCTGCTGGGCGAGGGACGCGGGTTCGAAATCGCGCAAGGGCGCCTTGGACCGGGCCGCATTCACCATTGTATGCGCACCATTGGCGTGGCCGAGGAAGCCATCGCAAAAATGGCCAGCCGCCTGCAATCGCGCGAGGCGTTTGGCAAGCCGATCTACAAACATTCGATCTGGGAGCATCGCATCGCGCAGGCTCGCATCGACATCGATATGACGCGCCTCCTGTGCCTGAAGGCCGCTGACATGATGGACAAGGTCGGCAACAAGGCCGCAGCGCAGGAAATTGCTATGATCAAGGTGCAGGCCCCGAATATGGCGCTGCGCATTATCGACAACGCCATTCAGGCACATGGCGGGGGCGGCGTGTCGGACGATTATGGTCTGGCGCAGGCCTATGCCCATCAGCGCACGCTGCGGCTGGCCGATGGTCCCGACGAGGTGCATGAACGCGCCATCGCTCGCATCGAATTTGCCCGCCACGCACCCAATCCCGACGGATCGGGCCGCACGATGGGCGAAGGCATGGCTGCAGGGAGCGGCGGCGGCAGCGCAGCGGCAACTGCGGCGGCTTGATTTAACAAACGCAACCCTCGCAGAAGTGAGGGGAATAAGGAGCAAAAATGCCACGCGCTGCCATTCTCGAACAGGCCGGACAGCCGCTCGTCATCGACGACATCACGCTGGGCGAGCCTGCGCCGCACGAAGTCCTGATCGATACCAAAGCGTGCGGGCTGTGCCATTCGGACCTGCACTTCATCGAAGGCACTTATCCGCACGCCATGCCGTGTGTGCCGGGTCATGAAGCGGCGGGCATCGTGAAGGCGGTCGGCAGCGAAGTTAAGACCGTCAAACCCGGCGATCATGTCGTTTCTTGCCTGTCGGCTTTTTGCGGGCATTGCGAGTTTTGCGTGACGGGGCGCATGGCCCTGTGCCTGGGCGGAGACACGCGGCGCGGCAAAACCGAAGCCTCTCGGCTGATGCGCGGTGACCAAGCCGTTAGTCAGATGCTGAACTTGTCGGCGCTGTCCGAACAAATGCTGATCCACGAACACGCCTGCGTCGCGATCGACAAGGATATGCCGCTCGACCGGGCCGCGATCATCGGCTGCGCCGTAACCACCGGAGCGGGCGCGATCTTCAATGCCTGCAAGCTGGTGCCGGGCGAAACCGTGGCGGTTATCGGGTGCGGCGGGGTTGGGCTGGCGGTCGTCAATGCCGCCAAAATTGCCGGAGCGGGCAAAGTCATCGCTGCCGATCCGCTGCCGGAAAAGCGCGAATTGGCGAAGGTGCTGGGCGCAACGCACACCGTCGATGCGCTGGCCGATGATGCGGTCGAGCAAATCGTGAAATTGTCAGGTGGCGGCGTCGATCATGCGATCGAAGCGGTCGGTCGGTCGGCCTCGGCCAAGCTGGCGGTCGGCGTGCTGAAACGCGGCGGAACGGCGACCATTCTGGGCATGATGCCGCTGGATTGCAAAGTCGGATTGGGCGCGATGGACTTGCTGTCGGGCAAGAAATTGCAAGGCGCGATCATGGGCATGAACCACTTTCCGGTCGATCTGCCGCGGCTGGTCGATTTCTATATGCGCGGGCTGCTCGACCTCGATACGATCATTGCCGAGCGGATCAGCCTCGACCAAGTGAATGAAGGGTTCGACAAATTGCGCGAAGGGCATAGCGCGCGCAGTGTGGTGGTGTTCGACTGATGGCAGATGACACGGCAATCGATTACGAGGCGGAAATGGTCGGCACGGTGGCGGTGCCGGAGGCCGACAGGCTGGACGAGGGCGCGCTGACGGCGTGGATGAATGCCCATGTCGAAGGCTTTGCCGGGCCGATGACGATCACCAAATTCAAGGGCGGGCAAAGCAACCCGACTTACCGGATCGATACGCCTGCGAAATCTTATGTGCTGCGGCGTCAGCCCTTCGGCAAATTGCTGCCATCGGCTCATGCGGTGGATCGCGAATACAAGGCCATGACGGCGCTGTATCCAAGCGGCTTTCCCGTGCCGAAAACCTATGGCCTGTGCGAAGATGCCGATGTGCTTGGCTCCATGTTTTTTGTCATGGATATGGCAGACGGACGATCGCTCTGGAACGGGGCTTTGCCCGATTACACGCCCGATCAGCGGCGCGAAATTTACCATGCGATGATCGACACGATGGCGGATCTGCATTTGAAAAAGCCCGACGAGATCGGGATGGCGGATTACGGCAAGCCGACCGATTATTGCGCGCGGCAAGTGGCTCGCTGGTCCAAGCAATACAAGTTGTCGGAGACCGAGAGCATTCCGGAAATGGACCGGATGATTGACTGGCTGGCGCAGACCATTCCGCCGCAACAAGCGAGCGGCATCGTGCATGGCGATTACCGGCTCGACAACATGATTTTTGCAGCGGACGAGCCACGTGTCATTGCGGTGCTCGATTGGGAATTATCGACGCTGGGCGATCCGATTGCGGATTTTTCCTACCTGATGCTGAACTGGGTCAATCCGCCCGATGGCCGCGCCGGGATCGGCGGGCTGGATCATGCGGCGCTGGGCATTCCGACGCGCGAGGAAGCCGTGGCGCGCTACATTGCGCGAACCGGCTTTGATGTGCCGCCGATGGATTGGTACTTTGCTTACAATCTGTTCCGGCTGGCCGGGATCATACAGGGGATCAAGAAGCGGGTCATCGATGGCACAGCATCTTCAGCTCATGCCAAGACCATGTCGGAGCGAGTCAAACCGCTGGTGATGACAGCGTATGGCTTCGCACAAAAAGCTGGGCTGAATTAAAGGCCCAGAAGTGAGGCGTCGCCTTCGGTTAAGGCACGCTCGGTTCGCCTTGGTACCGTTTCGGTGCCGTTGTGGACGCTTTTGAATTTACGCGATTTTTGGCGCTTCAGAACTGCTTGTTCCACCGGACCGCTACGCCGATATCGTCGCCCAAGTCTTTGATATGACCGGGTTCCCGGCGGTAAAAAGCGCTGGCACTGGTTTGACCGCCGAGCAGATATCCGGTCCAGGCAAGCTCTCCCGTGACTTCGCGGCCTTCGGGCGACAATGAGAGGCGGCGTGTCGCAAAACTGGCGGTTTCAGTCGCGAAATCGAAGCTGACCGGAACATCGAGATTAAGGCCGCCACTTTCCACACGAAGCGGCTGTGACACGCGGAAACCAAGGGAATCGTGCTGCTGGAACAGTCCGTATTTGGTAACATCGAAGCTCCACGCGCGGCTGGTAAAGTCGGATTTCTGGCCGACCAGACCTTGCCGCTGGGCTCGCGTGAAACCTTGGCGGAAACCCGCACCGATCCTGATGTTTTGGCCAATGGCGTAAGCCGATCTGGCGTCGAAAAACACCGTGTCGCTGCCTGCCGCACCAAGCGCATCGGTGAACTTTGCGCCCAAAATCGTGCCGTCTTCGGAAAGCCAGTTCAGACCCACCGAGGTTTCGAGATTACCCCACCGGCGGTCCGCGCTCAATCCGAACCGGGTAAGGCCGTAACGCTCGTCAAACGGATCGATCCGGCCCAGCGCCGCACGGCCTTCATCCAGCCAAACTGCGCCGTTTTCCGCGCTTAATGTGAAGCCCCATTTGCCAATTTTGCGCCGCACGGCCAGTGCCATATCGCCTTGCGCAATAAAGCCATCATCGCCACGCGCCTCGCTGGCAATCATGAATGCCGGGCGCGATTGCCCTTGTAATTGCGCAACAATTCCATCTCCGGAGCGCGCAAAGCCCAGGCCGACTTGGGTTTCCGGTGAGAGGCGCAAAGCCACCGTTGCAGCCAAAATCCGCGATTGCTCGGCCCCGTCGCGGGTGATTTGCAAAGGTGCGATACGAGATCGCTCATTGCCGAGCGACCGCTGATCCCAAACCTCGCTCTGATCCAGCGTGACAGCAAGGCTTAGCGGCCCATCGCTGCCCCCAATTTGCCGGGTCCGCTGCTCAAGCACGTTCCGCAATCGGGGCTGGATCGATGCGCGCCTGCTGCCAGCGGCCAGATCGACTGAGTAGGGCCGATCATAGCGATCGGTGACAATTGTAGAAAGCGTGCCTTTGGTAAGGGCATCGCCCATCGCAGGCGAAGTCACGGCGGTCAGGTCGCCGATGGCCAAAGCGCGGTCCGTCCCGGCCAGCGAGGTCGCGCCTTGCGGGGATAAAGCTGCGCCGATGTCGAGAATGCCCGTGCCATAAATCGGGTCTGTCCCGGCGGCACCGGCATCGCGCGCTGTGTCCAGCAGCAGCGTAACGATCTCGGCGCCGGTCAGATTGGGAAAGGCCTGCGCGATCAGCGCAACTGCGCCTGCAACTTGCGGAGCGGAAAAGCTGGTCCCGGAAAACAGCGTGACGAATTGCTGGCCATTTTCCTCGGTTACCTGAATTTCGCCGTTCTCGTAGATGCAGCAAATGCGCTCGCCGCGCGCGGTGATGAAGGATGCAGCCAGATCGCCCGCTTTGTTGGAAAAACCGGAAATCGTGCCAGTGTCATCGACCGATCCGACGATGATGAAATGACCGCCGCCAACATCGATTAAGCCTTGCGGGAACGGATCGGGCTGGTCCGGATCGATATCGGGATTGCTGCCATCGCCATCGTTACCGGCCGATACGACAATCACGACGCCCGCCTGCGCCGCACGCTCGATCGCGGTGCGCAGCGAACTGCTGGGCGCGGAACCGCCAAGCGACAGATTGATTACGCGCGCACCATTATCGACAGCAATATCGACGCCGCGAGCAATGTCGCTGTCGAAGAAGATGCACCCATCCAATTGCGCATCGCTTTGCGTGTTGCAGCTATCGGGGCGATCGGTGCGAATGGCCAGAATATCGGCCTCGTAAGCGATGCCGATGACGCCTTTGTCATCACGCGCTGCGGCAGCGACCAGCGCGATATTCGTGCCGTGATCGTCCGCTGCTTCGACCGTGTTGTTACCCGCGACATCGCGTGAGGCCGCATTGATACGACCCGCAAATTCGGGATTGTCGGTGTCGATCCCGGTGTCGATGATAGCGATGGTCGTGTCGCGTCCGGTAAAGCCGTCGGTCCATGCCTGGATTGCGTTGTGGAAGTCCGGTCCGTCGGAACGGCGCACTTCCGCCGTGTCGAAGCCTGTGCTGGGCGGCGGCGTTGGAGCGGGGCTTGGGGTTGGTGTCGGAACAGGAACAGGTCGCGGTACGCTCGCCACATTGCCGCCTCCGCCGCCACACGCCGCCAACAGCATGGTGGAGGCGATGATCGGCTTGCGGTAAAACCGCGCCGATATTCGACCGGGACGTGTCTTGGAAATATGCATGAGCGTTAAGCGACCTCGTGATCCCGGTAATTGCGGTTAACACCATGACCGATACGGGTGAACAACGAATTAAGCCGGGGTTAGGCATTCTTGGCCTTGCGTCGCTTACGCGCATAAGTCAGGACATTGGCAACAGCCTTTTACAATTTCGCGCATCCAGAGAGGACCGACAGCCATGAGCCAGCAGCTGGCCAGCATTATCGAACAGGCCTGGGAGCATCGCGCCGATGTCACCCCTGACAGCCAAGACGTGCGGCAAGCGGTCGAGGCGGCGCTGGCTATGCTCGATGATGGCAGCGCGCGGGTTGCGCAGCCCGATGGCAAGGGCGGGTGGCAAGTCAATCAATGGCTGAAAAAGGCCGTTTTGCTATCGTTTCGCTTGAACGATAATCAAGTCATGGATGGCGGTAGCGCAGGGCATCCCGCATTTGACAAGGTGCCGAGCAAATTTGCAGGTTGGGACGATGCGCAGTTTCGCAAAGCGGGCTTCCGCGTCGTGCCGGGGGCAATCGCTCGTGCGGGCGCTTACATCGGGAAGAATACCGTTCTGATGCCCAGCTTCGTCAATATCGGTGCTTATGTTGGCGAGGGAACGATGGTCGATACCTGGGCCTCGATCGGATCATGCGCTCAGATCGGTAAGAATTGCCACATTTCCGCCGGTACCGGGATCGGCGGCGTGCTGGAACCCATGCAGGCCAATCCGACCATCATTGGCGACAATTGCTTTATCGGAGCGCGCAGCGAAATCGTCGAAGGCGTTATCGTGGGCGAGGGCTGCGTCGTCGCGATGGGCGTGTTCATCACCCAATCGACCAAGATCGTGGACCGGAACAGCGGCCAGATCACACGCGGCTCGCTTCCGCCTTATTCGGTGGTCGTTCCCGGCACTTTGCCAGCTGCCGATGGCGGGCCGTCGCTGGCCTGCGCAGTGATTGTGAAAACCGTGGATGAACAGACCCGCTCCAAGACCGCAATCAACGATCTGCTGCGCGATTGAGTGCGATTTGCCTTTGCTCTTTTCGCGAAGGCTGGCGCAGGGAACCCGCGTGACTTGAAATCGTAAGTGTGGCACAGTCGGGATCGAAACAAATCAAGGATATTATCGATGCACCGTGAAGGCGAGGAAACCCATGTCAGCGAAATGGAAGCCAGCGGCGGCTCGAAAGAGGGCGTAGTACGCTGGGTTCTGGTGGCAGGAACGCTGTTCGCCATCCTTTTGATGTCGATGGTGTGGATCATCCCCGCGATGATGCAAGGCGATGTCGAGGAAGAAGCGACTGTCAGCGGTAAGATTTCTTCACAGGAAGATGACGATACCGGCACCGATTCCATTTTGATGGGCGAAAGTGATGGCGTCGATGAGGCTGGCACCGATGCCGATGGTGTCGTCGCACCTGGCGATTGAGCGCCTGTCCGAACTGCTGACCAACCTTTCGAGTACGACACATGAGTAATGCAAACAGCTTCCAGACCGATCAATACGTCAAGTGGAACTGGGGCAATGGTGAAGGCAAGGGCCAGATCACGGAACGCTTCGAGCGGGAAGTCACGCGCACCTTGCAAGGCACCGAAGTCACCAAGGATGGCGACGAGGACAATCCCGCTTACCTGATCAAGCAGGAAGACGGCGACGAGGTCTTAAAACGCGGCTCCGAACTGGATGCGCAGGACTGAAAGGAAAGCCCTGCGCTCCTTTACTCCGTGACGAGCTGTGTTTCGATTGTAGGCTCGCCCACTTGTGAAGCGGCATAAACCTCTGCTTCGCGCAAAGCACGCAAGGCGTTGGTAAAGGCAATTTTTTCCAGATCGGCTTGCGAATAACCGCGCCGCGCCAATTCCTCGAACAAGGCCGGATAGCCGCTCACATCTTCCATTCCGACCGGGCCCGTCGGCATTCCGTCATAATCTCCACCGATACCGATATAGTCGATCCCGGCCAGATCGCGCGCATGGTCGATGTGATCCGCCATGTCGGCAATGGTCGCTTCAGGCGAAGGATTGGCAGCCAGCCACGCATCCATCGCCGCCTCGGCCTGATCGGGTAATCCGCGATACAGCGCCTCGAACCGAGTGCGTTCGGCATCGCGCAACGCGCCCCATTGCCGCACATTCTCGCTCAGGAAGGCGGGATAACCGACGATCATAATAACGCCGCGATTGGCGGCCAGTCGCTGCAACACGCTGTCCGGAACATTGCGCGTATGACCGTTCAAAGCGCGCACGCCGGAGTGGCTGAAAATTACCGGAGCGCGTGCGACATCCAGCGTGTCATGCATGGTGTCCTCGCTCACATGGCTTAAATCGACCAGCATCCCGATGCGGTTCATTTCGCGCACCACGTCCTTGCCGAATTCGGTCAGGCCGCCATGTTCCGGCGCGTCGGTCGAACTGTCAGCCCACGGCGTATTGGCCGAGTGAGTCAGCGTCATGTAACGCGCGCCCAGATCGTACATCTGCCGCAATACGCCCAGATCGGAGCCGATCGAATGGCCGCCTTCTATGCCCAATAGCGAGGCGATCTTGCCGTCCTGCACTGCTTTGACGACATCGTCAGCTGTCAGCGCAAAAGCCAGATCGTCAGGATATTTGGCAATCAGGCGGCGGGTGACATCGATCTGCTCCAGCGTGGCGCGCACCGCTTCCGGTTCGGTGTAGCGGACCGGCACGAAAACGGACCAATATTGCGCGCCGACTTTCCCCTGCTTCAAGCGCGCCAGATCGGTGTGCATTGCATTGCGGTCAGTTGCCGCATCGGCGGTGTCAGTCGTATCGGCAAAGTCGAAATCATTGATCTGGTTCTGGAACCGTCCGCGAAGCTGCCACGGCACATCGTTGTGACCATCGAAAACCGGCGCATTGTTCAGGGCTTTCTCTGCAATCGCGCTGTGCGGTCGCGTCATCGACCGATTGCGCCATCGCTTGCACGGAAACGGTCAAGGACAAGGCCGCAGTAGCCAAAGCTAGCGGGCGGATGAAACGGGCGCTTGTGTGAGTCAAAATGTCGGCCTTCCTGAAACGATCGGTAAATTTGCCAGTCGATTGTTACGCGATATGCCGCGCTATTATGCTACCCCATGCTTTGAGCACAAAAGGAACATACCGCAATGAGCATAATTGCAAAATGGAACGGTCAGACCATCGCGAGCAGCAGCGACACGGTCGTCGTCGAAGGCAATCACTATTTCCCGCGCGACGATGTGCAAAGCGACGTGCTGAGCGACAGCGACACGACCAGCCATTGTCCGTGGAAAGGCACCGCGCAATATCACTCGATCTCGGTTGGCGGCGAAACTAACGCCGATGCCGCTTGGTATTACGCAGACCCCAGAGAAGGCGCTTTGCAGATCAAGGACCGGATGACCTTTGCCAGCTTTCATTTCGTCGAGGAATTTCTCGCCCATCGCGCCGTAAGACAGCGCTTCGACATCGAACATGGCCAGCTCTGCGCGGAACACCGGGTCCAGCTCGCCTGCATGGCGCAACATGGCGGCACCGATGGCGCTGGTCCGGTCGCCGCCGCCTGCGCCCGAAATCATCTCGCGCTCGTGACCCAGCAGATATTTCGCCACGTCCCAGCCGCGATTGATCTCGCCGACATAAGCGGGGCAATCCTCGCCATAGGATTTGGGGACTTTCACATCGTCCATAAAGGTTTCGCAAAACGGGGAATTGCCGCTGATCAGCAGGATCGGTTTGGTCGAGACGCCTTCGCTCGCCATGTCGAACAGCATGAAGGTGATGCCCTGATATTTGTTCTGCTTGTCGGTGCGCACGAGGCAGAAAATCCAGTCGGCTTCATCGGCGTAGGAGGTCCAGACCTTCTGTCCGTTGACGATCCAGTGATCTTCCTTGTCTTCGCCAAAGGTTTGCATCGACACGAGGTCCGACCCGCTGCCCGGTTCGCTATAACCCTGGCACCAGCGGATTTTGCCTTCTGCGATTTCATTCAAGAACCGCTGCTTTTGCCCTTCGGTGCCGAAATTCAGGAGGGCGGGGCCGAGCATCCAGATGCCGAAGCTGGACAGTGGCGGGCGGGCATTGATCGTCGCCATTTCCTGCCGCAGGATCTTGGCTTGGGCAGCGGACAGGCCTGCGCCGCCATATTCTTTGGGCCATTCCGGCACGGTGTAGCCCTTGTCACGGCACACCTCGAACCATTGCTTTTGCGCATCGTTCTTGAATTCGGCGTTGCGGCCGCCCCAATACACATCGCCTTCATCACGCACGGGTGCGCGCATTTCTTTCGGGCAATTGGCTTCGAGCCAGTCGCGGGTTTCGGTGCGGAATGTGTCGAGTGCATCGGCCATGTCGGCAAGTCTCCTCTTGAGTGTCATATTCCTTTGCGCAGGTGCTTAAGGTGCATGATCCGCGCGGAACTTGGGGCCAACGTTAAGGCCAATACCGGTTGGTCTGCAAGCCGGTTTCCCTTTAAAACGCATGAGCGCGCAAGCGTTTCCCCGATGCCGTAACGTCAAGCAGATCGCGGTTGACGAAGCGCCCTTTGCCAATAGACTGAATTCCCATGAGCAGAGGCGTGAACCAAGCCGCAAACAGAGTGCACCAAGCGGGCTGGACAGGCGGTTTGTTGGTGTGCGCGAGTTGTAAGCACATGGCGCCACAACGGGCCAGCTATTGAGCTTCGTCACGGGTCCCTTGCCGATGCGCCTGAAGCTGATTCACGGCTTTGGCGCGATGGCATTCGGCGTCAAGGATAGCGGATTTTCGTTCTTCCTGCTGATTTATTACAATCAGGTGCTGGGCATGGATGCCGGGCTGGTGGGGCAAATCCTGCTGGGCGCGCTGCTGGTCGATGCAGTCGTCGATCCGATCCTCGGCTATCTTTCCGACCGGACTTATTCGCGGTGGGGCAGGCGTTTGCCGTGGCTGTATATTGCGCCTGTTCCGCTAGCCGTCGCGTGGATCGTCTTGTGGTCCCCGCCGGGCGGTGATGCGCCCAGCGCGCTGGGCCTGTTCGCTACTGCCGTTGTCGTGCGCCTGCTGCTATCGGCCTGCGAAGTGCCGTCCACTTCGCTCGTCCCCGAAATCACCGATGATTATGACGAGCGCACGACGTTGTTCCGCTATCGCTACCTGATGGGCTGGATCGGCGGCTTGCTGATGATGGTGCTGGCTTACACCGTGTTCATGCCGGGGCCGGAAGGCCTGTTGCAGCAGAGCGGCTACATCTATTTCGGTATCTTCGGCGCGATCCTGATGGCGGTGTCGGTGATCGGATCGGCCTGGGGGCAGCACAGTCTGGTTGCACATCGCCCGGATAAAAAGCCCGAACCGTTCAGCATTTCCAGCGCCTTTGCCGACATTCGCGAGGCGTTCAGCGAGAAGGCGTTTCTGATCTTCGCGGCGGGCGGACTGGCCGCTTATATCAGCCAGGGCATGACGTTCTCGATCTCGCAATATGTGAACCTGTTCGTGTGGCAATTGGATCAGGCGGCGCTCAGCCTTTATCCGGTCGCGCTGTTTGCCTCCGTCATCCTGATGTTCTTCGTCGTAGGACCGATGCACCGCCGTTTCGGCAAGCCCCAAAGCGCGGCCATCGGTGCGATCGGAGCGGTCATACTCGGAATGAGCCCCTATCTGTTGCTGTATCTGGGGCTGTGGCCGACACCCGGCACCATTCTTTCCACGACGCTGTATTTTGCATCATTGATCCTCGCCAATACGCTGGGCGTAACAGTGATGATCTCGGCCAGTTCGATGATTGCGGAAATCGTGGAAGCCTATCTCGAACGCACCGGCAAACGCGCGGAAGGATCGTTTTATTCCGGCAATTGGCTGGTGCAGAAATGTGCGACCGGCGTTGGCATCTTCCTCAGCGGGCAGATCATCGCCGCCTCGCAATTGGTCACGGATGCTCGGCCCGGCAGCGTCCCGCAAGGGGTGATCGACGAGATGATCCTGCTTTATGCCGGAGCAACCACGGTGCTGGCGCTGATCGCTGCATTCTGGCTGGGTCGCTTTCCCATCGGACGCGCCGAACATGAAGCCCGCGTCGCTGCAATGAAGCAAGCCGCCACGCCCGATTTCGAGCCGCCGCATCGTCACCCGCGCTAGGGTAGGGACAGCGGAAAAAGCGCAAATCATCACTTGGCGCATCGGTTTCACTCTGCCACTGATGACTGCAACGCAGCTTTACAAAGGACATAAAGATGGATTTCGAACCCACCGAACGGCAGCAATATTGGCGCAATCGGGTGCGCGACTTCATCGAAGCCAATGTCCGCCCGAATATGCCGACTTACGCCAGTCAGGATGCGGCAGGCGAACGCTGGAAAGTGATCCAGATCGTCGAGGACATGAAAGCCAAGGCGAAGGACGCGGGCATCTGGAACCTGTTCATGCCGCCGCGCAATTCCAGCCACAATCACGTCGATGACAGTTATGAATTCGAAGGTCCGGGCCTCACCAATCTGGAATATGCGCTGTGCGCCGAAGAAATGGGCCGCATCGGCTGGGCCAGCGAAGTCTTCAATTGCTCCGCGCCCGACACCGGCAATATGGAAGTGCTGCATCGCTACGGCACGGCCGAGCAGAAAGAGCAGTATCTTGGGCCGCTGATGAACGGTGAAATCCGCTCCGCCTTTCTGATGACCGAGCCGCAAGTGGCCTCGTCCGATGCCACCAATGTCGAATGCTCGATCAAGCAGGAGGGCGATGAATACGTCATCAATGGCCGCAAATGGTGGTCCAGCGGAGCGGGCGATCCGCGCTGCAAAGTGGCAATCGTGATGGGCAAGACCGACTTCGAGGCCAACCGTCACCAACAGCAATCGATGGTGTTGATGCCGCTTGATGCGCCGGGTGTGGACATTCTGCGCCACTTGCCGGTGTTCGGCTATGACGATGCGCCGCATGGCCACATGGAAATCGAATTGAAGGATGTGCGCGTGCCCACTTCCGCCATGCTGCTGGGCGAGGGACGCGGGTTCGAAATCGCGCAAGGGCGCCTTGGACCGGGCCGCATTCACCATTGTATGCGCACCATTGGCGTGGCCGAGGAAGCCATCGCAAAAATGGCCAGCCGCCTGCAATCGCGCGAGGCGTTTGGCAAGCCGATCTACAAACATTCGATCTGGGAGCATCGCATCGCGCAGGCTCGCATCGACATCGATATGACGCGCCTCCTGTGCCTGAAGGCCGCTGACATGATGGACAAGGTCGGCAACAAGGCCGCAGCGCAGGAAATTGCTATGATCAAGGTGCAGGCCCCGAATATGGCGCTGCGCATTATCGACAACGCCATTCAGGCACATGGCGGCGGCGGCGTGTCGGACGATTACGGTCTGGCGCAGGCCTATGCCCATCAGCGGACGCTGCGGCTGGCCGATGGTCCCGACGAAGTGCATGAACGCGCCATTGCTCGCATCGAATTTGCCCGCCACGCACCCAATCCCGACGGATCGGGCCGCACGATGGGCGAAGGCATGGCTGCAGGGAGCGGCGGCGGCAGCGCAGCGGCAACTGCGGCGGCTTGATTTAACAAACGCAACCCTCGCAGAAGTGAGGGGAATAAGGAGCAAAAATGCCACGCGCTGCCATTCTCGAACAGGCCGGACAGCCGCTCGTCATCGACGACATCACGCTGGGCGAGCCTGCGCCGCACGAAGTCCTGATCGATACCAAAGCGTGCGGGCTGTGCCATTCGGACCTGCACTTCATCGAAGGCACTTATCCGCACGCCATGCCGTGTGTGCCGGGTCATGAGGCGGCGGGCATCGTGAAGGCGGTCGGCAGCGAAGTTAAGACCGTCAAACCCGGCGATCATGTCGTTTCTTGCCTGTCGGCCTTTTGCGGGCATTGCGAGTTTTGCGTGACGGGGCGCATGGCCCTGTGCCTGGGCGGAGACACGCGGCGCGGCAAAACCGAAGCCTCTCGGCTGATGCGCGGTGACCAAGCCGTTAGCCAGATGCTGAACTTGTCAGCGCTATCCGAACAAATGCTGATCCACGAACACGCCTGCGTCGCGATCGACAAGGATATGCCGCTCGACCGGGCCGCGATCATCGGCTGCGCCGTAACCACCGGAGCGGGCGCGATCTTCAATGCCTGCAAGCTGGTACCGGGCGAAACCGTGGCGGTTATCGGGTGCGGCGGGGTTGGGCTGGCGGTCGTCAATGCCGCCAAAATTGCCGGAGCGGGCAAAGTCATCGCTGCCGATCCGCTGCCGGAAAAGCGCGAATTGGCGAAGGTGCTGGGCGCAACGCACACCGTCGATGCGCTGGCCGATGATGCGGTCGAGCAAATCGTGAAATTGTCAGGTGGCGGCGTCGATCACGCGATCGAAGCGGTCGGTCGGTCGGCCTCGGCCAAGCTGGCGGTCGGCGTGCTGAAACGCGGCGGAACGGCGACCATTCTGGGCATGATGCCGCTGGATTGCAAAGTCGGATTGGGCGCGATGGACTTGCTGTCGGGCAAGAAATTGCAAGGCGCGATCATGGGCATGAACCACTTTCCGGTCGATCTGCCGCGGCTGGTCGATTTCTATATGCGCGGGCTGCTCGACCTCGATACGATCATTGCCGAGCGGATCAGCCTCGACCAAGTGAATGAAGGGTTCGACAAATTGCGCGAAGGGCATAGCGCGCGCAGTGTGGTGGTGTTCGACTGATGGCAGATGACACGGCAATCGATTACGAGGCGGAAATGGTCGGCACGGTGGCGGTGCCGGAGGCCGACAGGCTGGACGAGGGCGCGCTGACGGCGTGGATGAATGCCCATGTCGAAGGCTTTGCCGGGCCGATGACGATCACCAAATTTAAGGGCGGGCAAAGCAACCCGACTTACCGGATCGATACGCCTGCGAAATCTTATGTGCTGCGGCGTCAGCCCTTCGGCAAATTGCTGCCATCGGCTCATGCGGTGGATCGCGAATACAAGGCCATGACGGCGCTCTATCCAAGCGGCTTTCCCGTGCCGAAAACCTATGGCCTGTGCGAGGATGCCGATGTGCTTGGCTCCATGTTTTTTGTCATGGATATGGCAGACGGACGATCGCTCTGGAACGGGGCTTTGCCCGATTACACGCCCGATCAGCGGCGCGAAATTTACCATGCGATGATCGACACGATGGCGGATCTGCATTTGAAAAAGCCCGACGAGATCGGGATGGCGGATTACGGCAAGCCGACCGATTATTGCGCGCGGCAAGTGGCTCGCTGGTCCAAGCAATACAAGTTGTCGGAGACCGAGAGCATTCCGGAAATGGACCGGATGATTGACTGGCTGGCGCAGACCATTCCGCCGCAACAAGCGAGCGGCATCGTGCATGGCGATTACCGGCTCGACAACATGATTTTTGCAGCGGACGAGCCACGTGTCATTGCGGTGCTCGATTGGGAATTATCGACGCTGGGCGATCCGATTGCGGATTTTTCCTACCTGATGCTGAACTGGGTCAATCCGCCCGATGGCCGCGCCGGGATCGGCGGGTTGGATCATGCGGCGCTGGGCATTCCGACGCGCGAGGAAGCCGTGGCGCGCTACATTGCGCGAACCGGCTTTGATGTGCCGCCGATGGATTGGTACTTTGCTTACAATCTGTTCCGGCTGGCCGGGATCATGCAGGGGATCAAGAAGCGGGTCATCGATGGCACGGCATCTTCAGCTCATGCCAAGACCATGTCGGAGCGAGTCAAACCGCTGGTGATGACAGCGTATGGCTTCGCACAAAAAGCTGGGCTGGATTAAAGGCCCGGAAGTGAGGCGTCGCCTTCGGTTAAGGCACGCTCGGTTCGCCTTGGTACCGTTTCGGTGCCGTTGTGGACGCTTTTAATTTGCGCGATTTTTGGCGCTTCAGAACTGCTTGTTCCACCGGACCGCTACGCCGATATCGTCGCCCAAGTCTTTGATATGACCGGGTTCCCGGCGGTAAAAAGCGCTGGCACTGGTTTGACCGCCGAGCAGATATCCGGTCCAGGCAAGCTCTCCCGTGACTTCGCGGCCTTCGGGCGACAATGAGAGGCGGCGTGTCGCAAAACCGGCAGTTTCAGTCGCGAAATCGAAGCTAACCGGAACATCCAGATTAAGGCCGCCGCTTTCCACGCGAAGCGGCTGTGACACGCGGAAACCGAGGGAATCGTGCTGCTGGAACAGTCCGTATTTGGTAACATCGAAGCTCCACGCGCGGCTGGTAAAGTCGGATTTCTGGCCGACCAGACCTTGCCGCTGGGCTCGCGTGAAACCTTGGCGGAAACCGGCACCGATCCTGATGTTTTGGCCAATGGCGTAAGCCGATCTGGCGTCGAAAAACACCGTGTCGCTGCCTGCCGCACCAAGCGCATCGGTGAACTTTGCGCCCAAAATTGTGCCGTCTTCGGAAAGCCAGTTCAGACCCACCGAGGTTTCGAGATTACCCCACCGGCGGTCCGCGCTCAATCCGAACCGGGTAAGGCCGTAACGCTCGTCAAACGGATCGATCCGGCCCAGCGCCGCACGGCCTTCATCCAGCCAAACTGCGCCGTTTTCCGCGCTTAATGTGAAGCCCCATTTGCCAATTTTGCGCCGCACGGCCAGTGCCATATCGCCTTGCGCAATAAAGCCATCATCGCCACGCGCCTCGCTGGCAATCATGAAAGCCGGGCGTGATTGCCCTTGTAATTGCGCAACAATTCCGTCTCCGGAGCGCGCAAAGCCCAGGCCGACCTGGGTTTCCGGTGAGAGGCGCAAAGCCACCGTTGCAGCCAAAATCCGGGATTGTTCGGCCCCGTCGCGGGTGATTTGCAAAGGCGCGATACGAGATCGCTCATTGCCGAGCGACCGCTGATCCCAAACCTCGCCTTGATCCAGCGTCACGGCAAGGCTTAGCGGCCCATCGCTGCCCCCAATTTGCCGGGTCCGCTGCTCAAGCACGTTCCGCAATCGGGGCTGGATCGATGCGCGCCTGCTGCCAGCGGCCAGATCGACTGAGTAGGGCCTATCATAGCGATCGGTGACAATCGTAGAAAGCGTGCCTTTGGTAAGGGCATCGCCCATCGCAGGCGAAGTCACGGCGGTCAGGTCGCCGATGGCCAAAGCGCGGTCCGTCCCGGCGAGCGAGGTCGCGCCTTGCGGGGATAAAGCTGCGCCAATGTCGAGAATGCCCGTGCCATAAATCGGGTCTGTCCCGGCGGCACCGGCATCGCGCGCTGTGTCCAGTAGCAGCGTAACGATCTCTGCGCCGGTCAGATTGGGAAAGGCCTGCGCGATCAGCGCCACTGCGCCTGCAACTTGCGGAGCGGAAAAGCTGGTCCCGGAAAACAGCGTGACGAATTGCTGTCCATTTTCCTCAGTTACCTGAATTTCCCCGTTCTCGTAGATGCAGCAAATGCGCTCGCCGCGCGCGGTGATGAAGGATGCAGCCAGATCGCCCGCTTTGTTGGAAAACCCGGAGATCGTGCCAGTGTCATCGACCGATCCAACGATGATCAAATGACCGCCGCCAACATCGATTAAGCCTTGCGGAAACGGATCGGGCTGGTCCGGATCGATATCGGGATTGCTGCCATCGCCATCGTTACCGGCCGATACGACAATCACGACGCCCGCCTGCGCCGCACGCTCAATCGCGGTGCGCAGCGAACTGCTGGGCGCGGAACCGCCAAGCGACAGATTGATCACCCGCGCACCATTATCGACAGCAATATCGACGCCGCGGGCAATGTCGCTGTCGAAGAAGATGCACCCATCCAATTGCGCATCGCTTTGCGTGTTGCAGCTACCGGGGCGATCAGTGCGAATGGCCAGAATATCGGCCTCGTAAGCGATACCGATGACGCCCTTGTCATCGCGCGCTGCGGCAGCGACCAGCGCGATATTCGTGCCGTGATCGTCTGCCGCTTCGACCGTATTGTTACCCGCGACATCGCGTGAGGCCGCATTGATACGACCCGCAAATTCGGGATTGTCGGTGTCGATCCCGGTGTCGATGATGGCAATGGTCGTGTCGCGTCCAGTAAACCCGTCGGTCCATGCCTGAATTGCGTTGTGGAAGTCCGGTCCGTCCGAGCGGCGCACTTCTGCCGTGTCGAAGCCTGTGGTGGGCGGCGGCGTTGGCGCGGGGCTAGGGGTTGGTGTCGGAACGGGAACAGGTCGCGGTACGCTCGCCACATTGCCGCCTCCGCCGCCACACGCTGCCAACAGCATGGTGGAGGCGATAAGCGGCATGCGGTAAAATCGCGCCGACATTCGACCGGGACGTGTCTTGGAAATATGCATGAGCGTTAAACGACCTCGTGATCCCGGAATTGCGGTTAACACCATGACCGATACGGGTGAACAACGAATTAAGCCGGGGTTAGGCATTCTTGGCCTTGCGTCGCTTACGCGCATAAGTCAGGACATCGGCAACAGCCTTTTACAATTTCGCGCATCCAGAGAGGACCGACAGCCATGAGCCAGCAGCTAGCCAGCACTATCGAACAGGCCTGGGAGCATCGCGCCGATGTCACCCCTGACAGCCAAGACGTGCGGCAAGCGGTCGAGGCGGCGCTGGCCATGCTCGATGATGGCAGCGCGCGGGTTGCGCAGCCCGATGGCAAGGGCGGGTGGCAAGTCAATCAATGGCTGAAAAAGGCCGTTTTGCTATCGTTTCGCTTGAACGATAATCAAGTCATGGATGGCGGTAGCGCAGGGCATCCCGCATTTGACAAGGTGCCGAGCAAATTTGCAGGTTGGGACGATGCGCAGTTTCGCAAAGCGGGCTTCCGCGTCGTGCCAGGGGCAATCGCTCGGGCGGGCGCTTACATCGGGAAGAATACCGTTCTGATGCCCAGCTTCGTCAATATCGGTGCTTATGTTGGCGAGGGAACGATGGTCGATACCTGGGCCTCGATCGGATCATGCGCTCAGATCGGCAAGAATTGCCACATTTCCGCCGGCACCGGGATCGGCGGCGTGCTGGAACCGATGCAGGCCAACCCGACCATTATCGGCGACAATTGCTTTATCGGAGCGCGCAGCGAAATCGTCGAAGGCGTTATCGTGGGCGAGGGCTGCGTCGTCGCGATGGGCGTGTTCATCACCCAATCGACCAAGATCGTGGACCGGAACAGCGGCCAGATCACACGCGGCTCGCTTCCGCCTTACTCGGTGGTCGTTCCCGGCACTTTGCCAGCTGCCGATGGCGGGCCGTCGCTGGCCTGCGCAGTGATTGTGAAAACCGTGGATGAACAGACCCGCTCCAAGACCGCAATCAACGATCTGCTGCGCGATTGAGTGCGATTTGCCTTTGCTCTTTTCGCGAAGGCGGGCGCAGGGAACCCGCGTGACTTGAAATCGTAAGTGTGGCACAGTCGGGATCGAAACAAATCAAGGATATTATCGATGCACCGTGAAGGCGAGGAAACCCATGTCAGCGAAATGGAAGCCAGCGGCGGCTCGAAAGAAGGCGTAGTGCGCTGGGTTCTGGTGGCAGGAACGCTGTTCGCCATCCTTTTGATGTCGATGGTGTGGATCATCCCCGCGATGATGCAAGGCGATGTCGAGGAAGAAGCGACTGTCAGCGGTAAGATTTCTTCACAGGAAGATGACGATACCGGCACCGATTCCATTTTGATGGGCGAAAGTGATGGCGTCGATGAGGCTGGCACCGATGCCGATGGTGTCGTCGCACCTGGCGATTGAGCGCCTGTCCGAACTGCTGACCAACCTTTCGAGTACGACACATGAGTAATGCAAACAGCTTCCAGACCGATCAATACGTCAAGTGGAACTGGGGCAATGGTGAAGGCAAGGGCCAGATCACGGAACGCTTCGAGCGGGAAGTCACGCGCACCTTGCAAGGCACCGAAGTCACCAAGGATGGCGACGAGGACAATCCCGCTTACCTGATCAAGCAGGAAGACGGCGACGAGGTCTTAAAACGCGGCTCCGAACTGGATGCGCAGGACTAAAGGAAAGCCCTGCGCTCCTTTACTCCGTGACGAGCTGTGTTTCGATTGTAGGCTCGCCCACTTGTGAAGCGGCATAAACCTCTGCTTCGCGCAAAGCACGCAAAGCGTTGGTAAAGGCAATTTTTTCCAGATCGGCTTGCGAATAACCGCGCCGCGCCAATTCCTCGAACAAGGCCGGATAGCCGCTCACATCTTCCATTCCGACCGGGCCCGTCGGCATTCCGTCATAATCTCCACCGATACCGATATAGTCGATCCCGGCCAGATCGCGCGCATGGTCGATGTGATCCGCCATGTCGGCAATGGTCGCTTCGGGCGAAGGATTGGCAGCCAGCCACGCATCCATCGCCGCCTCGGTCTGATCGGGTAATCCGCGATACAGCGCCTCGAACCGAGTGCGTTCGGCATCGCGCAACGCGCCCCATTGCCGCACATTCTCGCTCAGGAAGGCGGGATAACCGACGATCATAATAACGCCGCGATTGGCGGCCAGTCGCTGCAACACGCTGTCCGGAACATTGCGCGTATGACCGTTCAAAGCGCGCACGCCGGAGTGGCTGAAAATTACCGGAGCGCGTGCGACATCCAGCGTGTCATGCATGGTGTCCTCGCTCACATGGCTTAAATCGACCAGCATCCCGATGCGGTTCATTTCGCGCACCACGTCCTTGCCGAATTCGGTCAGGCCGCCATGTTCCGGCGCGTCGGTCGAACTGTCGGCCCACGGCGTATTGGCCGAGTGAGTCAGCGTCATGTAACGCGCGCCCAGATCATACATCTGCCGCAATACGCCCAGATCGGAGCCGATCGAATGGCCGCCTTCTATGCCCAATAGCGAGGCGATCTTGCCGTCCTGCACTGCTTTGACGACATCGTCAGCTGTCAGCGCAAAAGCCAGATCGTCAGGATATTTGGCAATCAGGCGGCGGGTGACATCGATCTGCTCCAGCGTGGCGCGCACCGCTTCCGGTTCGGTGTAGCGGACCGGCACGAAAACGGACCAATATTGCGCGCCGACTTTCCCCTGCTTCAAGCGCGCCAGATCGGTGTGCATTGCATTGCGGTCAGTTGCCGCATCGGCGGTGTCAGTCGTATCGGCAAAGTCGAAATCATTGATTTGGTTCTGGAACCGTCCGCGAAGCTGCCACGGCACATCGTTGTGACCATCGAAAACCGGCGCATTGTTCAGGGCTTTCTCTGCAATCGCCGTGCGGTCGCGTCATCGACCGATTGCGCCATCGCTTGCACGGAAACGGTTAAGGACAAGGCCGCAGTAGCCAAAGCTAGCGGGCGGATGAAACGGGCGCTTGTATAAGTCAAAATGTCGGCCTTCCTGAAACGATCGGTAAATTTGCCAGTCGATTGTTACGCGATATGCCGCGCTATTATGCTACCCCATGCTTTGAGCACAAAAGGAACATACCGCAATGAGCATAATTGCAAAATGGAACGGTCAGACCATCGCGAGCAGCAGCGACACGGTCGTCGTCGAAGGCAATCACTATTTCCCGCGCGACGATGTGCAAAGCGACGTGCTGAGCGACAGCGACACGACCAGCCATTGTCCGTGGAAAGGCACCGCGCAATATCACTCGATCTCGGTTGGCGGCGAAACTAACGCCGATGCCGCTTGGTATTACGCAGACCCCAGAGAAGGCGCTTTGCAGATCAAGGACCGCATCGCGTTTTGGAAAGGTGTTGAGATTATCGAGGAATAATGCCGCAAGCGCGCTCTGTTATTGTGGGCCTGCTTCAACAGCGCGGCGTGGGCAAAACCATTTGCCCCAGCGAGGCAGCGCGCGTTTTGGCAGAGGCCGATGGTGACTGGCGCGAGCGCATGATGGAGGTTCACGAAGCTGTCGATGCGCTGGTATCAGAGCAAGCAATTTCATTGAGCTGGAAGGGCGAAGCAATGACGAAACGCGAAGGCCCGTACCGGATCGCGCAGTCCAAACCGTGATATTGCTTAAACTTCTGCTGCGCTGGGCGATGGCGCTGTTTTATGCGCTGGCGGGCTATGCGCATATCGCCGATCCGGCTCCGTTTCTCGGCATTATGCCGGAAGCAGATTCCGTGGCCGGAAGCGGTTGTGTTATGGACAGGAATTGCGGAACTGGCGGGCGCTGCGGCGTTAGTGCAGCCGTTCTCGCAGAAACTTCGGCAGGCAGGCGGCATCGGTCTGGCGCTTTACGCGCTGTGTGTCTGGCCCGCCAATATCAATCATTTCGCGCTGGACATGGCCAACCCCGATGGCGGTTTGGGCCTAATTTATCACATCCCGCGGATGTTTGCGCAGCCGGTGCTTATCTGGCTGGCGTTATGGCTCGGCGAAGTGACCACATGGCCGTTTCGCCGAGCGCATATCAAATAGTATTCAGGTCAGGTGCTTGGAAACAGCAGCCGTCATTTTGAACATGGAAATCTGCTCTTTGCCGATCACCGCGCCCAGCTTGTCGTCGGCATTGATCTGACGGCGATCTTTGGAATCCTGAAGATCATGCTTCTTGATATATTCCCACACTTTCGACGTCACTTGCGCGCGCGTCATCGGGCCTTTGCCGATCACATTTTCAAGTTCCGGGGAAACCGTTACCGGCTTTTGTAAAGCGTTGTTTTTTCCAGCCATTTTGTGTTCCTTTTCAATTATTGCTCAATGTTAGCGACCGCATATTTGCCGAGCTAATCTTCGGCGTCGTCCCAGTTTTCATCTTTTTCGACAGCAGCAAATTTGCCGATCAATACGGCACTGGCCACGACGCTGCCCTTCATCGTTTCCAGCAATTGCTTTCGGCTTGCACCCGGCATCTGCACCAGCGGCAGGTCGAGCGCAAACAGTTGAAATACATAGCGATGCGCCGCATCATTCTGCGGCGGGTCGGGTAGCAGCCATTCGGAATTACCTTTGGCGTTTTTCCCGACGCGCGGCGGCGTTTCGCCTTCGAGCAGCATCCCCTTCTGGCCAGGGAAGCCCCAGACAACCCAATGACACTGCGCATTGCCGTTCTTATCGGCGGGCGCATCGGCGTCCTCGACGATCAACACCAGTTCCTGTGCAGTCGGCGGCGGTGCTACCCATTCCAGCGGGGGAGCCACGGCATCTTCCTCGCACGCGGTGAAACACGGATCGAGCAACTCACCATTGTTGAACGCCGGGCTGCTCAAAGTGAATCCCGCCTTGCCTAGACTGCGCTCGTCACCGACTGCTTCCAGCGCCAGGCGTCCTGTGGGCGCTACACCGCCCAAGGCCGAGATGATCCAGTCAGGATGTGAAGTCGTCATAAAATGGTCCAGCAGTGCAACAGATTTCGGCAAAGCCTATCGCCTTTGATCAGCAATTACAGCCCCCGTTCGCCAATCTTTGTGCGATATATACACCGTTTCAGCCACAAATGGCCTGAAAATCAGCCTTGAGCTTGCTCAGATACGGTTCAGGCGGCATATCCTTATAGGTATTGAGCCACATATTGCGCATTGCTGGCAGGTCGCCGTGCAAGGTGCGGCGTGGCATGGGGACTGAAAATGAACACGGGTCGTATTTTCGTATCGGCGGTATCCGCTTTGGCTTTGGCAGCGTGTGGCGGCGGTGGGTCGGACAACAACAATTCGACCGGAGGGTCCAATTCCCCCCCGACGGCTACTCCTGCGCCAAGTGCGCAATGTTCGCTGAGCGCCCGCCAGACCTGGGTGTCCGAGCAGCTGAACCAGTATTACCTGTTCCCGGATTTAATCGACAATTCGGTCAATCCTGCAAATTTCACCGATTTACAAGCTTATATCGACGCGCTCGTGAAGCCAGCGAGAGATAAGGGTTTTGATAATGGCTTTACATTCATTACCTCCATTGAGGAAGAGAACGCGCAGATCAACACAGGTCGGTTCCAGCCGGCTTTGGCATTCTGCTCGCACTCGATGCGAATAATCGACTTTTTGTCAGAGAAGCGTATGAGAGCGCACCGGGCGTTTAATGCAGGGTTTGATCGCGGCGTACAGATTACCGCTATCGGTGGCCGCACGGTAGCGTCTTTGCTTGCAGATGATGTTCTAAGTGAAGCATTCGGCCCACCTGATCCAGGTGTGACACGGACATTCCAGATTATCGACAATAGCGGTGTAAGTCGCGAAATATCAGTAACCAAAGCCGTTTATGAGCTTGATCCGGTATCCGACCGTTACGGCGTAAGAATTTTTAACGACGGCGGTACGCAGGTGGGCTATCTCGCTCTGCGCACTTTCTTTGCCAGAACAGCAGAAGCAAAATTTGCGAGCGGCTTTCGCGCAGTTTCGCGCTGCAGGTGTGACAGAAGTTATTTTGGATTTCCGATATAATGGTGGCGGTCTTGTTACGCATCGCAGAGCTTCTGGGAGATTTGCTTGGCGCCAATCGTGTCGGTCAAGTTTACAGTCGCACAGAATTCAGTCAGGCCTATGGCATCGGAAAATTCGACATACTTCTTCCGCTCTCAGCCGCAGGCAATTAATGTGACCAAGCTAGCGGTGATCAGTACACAGAGTACAGCGTCAGCTTCAGAGTTAGTGACCAATGCATTTATTCCGTATCTTGGCGACAATCTGGCTCTGATCGGATCGAATACTTCTGGCAAGCCGGTTGGGCAAATTGCCGTCAATCGCGAGGCCTGTGATGACCGCCTGCGCGTAATTGCATTCCGCACTGTCAATCGCGACGGCGGTGGAGATTATTTCAATGGCCTTGGCGATGTGGTGCCGAATTTTTGCCGTGCGCGTGATGATTTTACAGTCGCACTTGGGAATGCAAATGAAGACTCAATCGAGACTGCGCTCGACTTTTTGGGCGGTCGAGGCTGTCCTGCAACGGCAAGCACGCCGGGTCAGCAAGGCGCGAAGAGCGTGCCGGTCCCACCGCGTGCATTGCAGCCTGCCAAGCCACTCCATTCAGCGTGATATTCCGGGGCTGTACTAAGTCCCGCCACGCTGCAAATCGGTAAGATTGCGCAGCTTCAGGGCTGTTCCGAATAAGGCTGTGCTTGGGTCCAGCCACACCCTTCGCGCGTCTCATCACCGATACGCAACGTAACGACATAGGGGTATTGCCGATCCGACATACCGTCATTGCACTGGCCCGGTGTCAGCATAAGGTCGAAAGGTGACGCGGCCATCAAGCCGCTATAGGAGATGCCGTTATTCCCGGCGAAACGGCTGATGAGAAACGCCGTACCGTCGATATTCTCCGGTGTTTTGTAGATCGCCTGGTCGCCGGTGATCGAGCCATTCCAAAACGGCTCGGTGCCGGCAAAGAACACCGGCTCAGTCTCGGCAATACCTGAGAAAGCATCGGTCTGCGCGACGCCCGTCTCCGCTGTGTTCTGACAGCCTGCGAGCAATAGGGCGCACATCAAAATGGGAAAATGCTGGTGTTTCATGTCATTTGGCTTTCCTAACAAACTGGCTTTAGCAGCTTGGCGCGCGGTTATTCATCGCAATCTCGACTCAACCTGTCGCTACCACGAACAGGCCGATCGACGGAGATTTCTCGGAACGAAAGCGGCTCAGCGCCCGTAGTGTGAATAAGCCCACTAGGCGATACAAATTCCCAGAAACTTTTGAAAAGCGAGAATATTTTATGTCCGGCCCGAAGAATTTGAAAGACCTGTACACACACGCATTGGCTGATCACTGGTCTGCAAACGATCAGATGAAAAAGGTCGTTAAGAGTATGGCTGACAAGGCTAGCGACAGCAAGTTAAGCGAGCGATTGAAGAAGGCTGTCGATGGTATCGACAAGCATACCGAGACCGTGAAGTCGCTATTGGATGATTGCGGAAAGTCCGAAAAGGAACATTGCAAAGGCATGGAAGGCCTCGTCACCGAAGCCAAAAAGCACGCGCTTGAAGCCGACATTTCCGATGACGACGTGCGCGACGTTGCCATTATCGCGCAATATCAGCGTATGTGCCATTACGGCATCTGCGGTTTTGGTACGGCCAAGGCATTCGCCGAAGGTCTGGGCATGAAAGATCACGTTGAAAAGCTCGACCAGATCACTGCCGACATTTATCAGGCCGACGAAAATATGAGCGACCTGGCAGAGCGTTCGCTCAATCTGGAAGCCAAGCAGTCCGCAAGCGCCTAACTCGCGTTTAACGTCAGACACAGAAAACCCCGCCAAGGCATCGAAGCTTTGGCGGGGTTTCTTATGCGCGCTTGCCGTTAGACAAGCACCTGTCTGCTTATGCAGGCATCAGGACCGTATCGATCACGTGGATCGTACCGTTCGACGCGGCTACATCGGTTGCCGTGACAGTCGATGTTCCACCGGCTGCATCGGTCAGCACAACAGCGCCATCGACCAGTTTGGCATTCAGCGTTCCGCCGCCAACTGTCGTGATCGTGTAACCATCGTCACCGGCGTCGGTGATGGCTTGTGTCAACGTTGCCGCATCCACATTACCTTCGACGACGTGATATGTCAGGATGCCCGAAAGCTGTTCCTTGTTTTCCGCCATGGTCAGCTCGTCCAGCGTGCCATCGGGCAATTTGCCGAATGCATCGTTGGTTGGTGCGAATACGGTGAACGGTCCGTCGCCCGACAATGTGCCGCCAAGATCGGCAGCTGTTACTGCCGTTACCAGCGTGGAGAAATCGGCATTGCCCGAAGCGACATCGACCAGCGTGCCGGTTTCGGTGGTGTCTGCAACAACTACATCATCGTCGACCACTGTATCGTCGGCCGTTTCCGCGCAGGCCGCAAGGGCGAGGGCAGAAGTGGCGGCCAGTACTAAGCTAAAACGTTTCATTGGGTAGTATCCTTAAAGTTAAGGTGATTGGGACTGACAGGCAGCCATCGCTTGTCGCATGACGCAGTCCTGTCTCAGTCAATTACCAAACGAGCAGTCGATAAGCCTGTTCCCCGAAATGTGACAAAAATATGGCGAAGCTGTCAAACGCCTCGGTTCTGCGGGTTTCAAGCGGCAAACCTTAAGCGATAGAATGCATCGAACACGCCGGCTGGCACCAAGCCGCCGCTGGTTCGTTGCACTTCCAGAACCGTAATCCCCTATAGGAGAACCCCTTATGTCCGACCGCTCCATTGCCGATATCGCCAAGCGAATGAAACAGATCGATATCGCCATGTTTGTCACCAAGACCGGCGATGACAACAAGATCGCCGCGCGCCCCATGTCCAACAATCGCGATGTGAACGAGCAGGACGGCACGACTTATCATTTTACCACCGACGATGGCCGGATCGACAATGATCTGAAAAATTCCTCGCAATGCGGCGCGACTTATAGCGAAGGCGAATTTTACGCCGCTATCCAAGGCACGGGCAAGCTGATCAAGGATCGCGCGACACAGGAAAAGCACTGGGTCAAGGATCTGGAAAAATGGTTCGACAAGGGCTTGGACACCGACGGGCTGATCCTGATCGAAGTTAAACCCGATCGCATTGCCTATTGGGATGGCCGCGACCAAGGCGAATTGACACCCTGATTGCTTTGGCGATTGGCGGCATGACGGACACGCGTAAAATGTCGCTGCCGCACACAAAGACATGACACGAATGGAATATGATCGGGTAAGGGCGCCAGTATGACCAGCGCAGTCCAACGCCCGATCACCATCCTGATCGATGCCGATGCGTGTCCGGTCAAAGACGAAATTTACCGCGTCGCCGCGCGCCATCAGGCCGAGGTGCGTGTGGTCAGCAACAGCCCGTTCCGCATCCCCGACAGCCCATCAATCAGCCGCGTGCTGGTCGATGACAGCTTCGATGCGGCGGATGATTGGATTGCGGAGCACGCGAACGCGCACAGCGTCGTGGTGACAGGCGACATATTACTGGCCGAACGTTGCCTTAAAACGGGCGCACAAGTGCTGGCGCATAATGGCAAGCCGTTCGATGCGAGCAGCATCGGCAGCGCCATTGCGACCCGCGCTTTGATGGCGGATTTGCGTTCGGGAATGGATGGGATCGGTGGCGGCCCGCCGCCATTCAGCAAAACGGACCGCTCACGATTTTTACAAAGTCTGGACGGGATGCTGGTTAAGCTGGCTCAAAATACCGGCTAATCGCCCGCTAGAGCCAGAGCATTGGCCCGATCAGTCGTTCAGGACGAAAGTAATTTTCAAGGTGCAGCGCCATTCGGTGACTTCGCCATCGGAGACGGTGGCCTTGGTATCTTTCACCCAGACGCTTTGAATACCGTGGATAGTTTTGGAGGCGCGTTTGACGCCTTCGCGCACGGCGTCTTCGACGCTCTTGTTCGACGAGGCGATAATTTCGGTTACTTTTGCGACGGACATAGACATTCCCCTTTATGGTTGGTGATACTAACCCAAGCGGTGGGGAGGGCTCTTGTTCCGTACTGCATTAGTTTGCAACGAGGCTCACCAAGCATACCATTTGCTGTTGTTCACTTTTTGTTCCAGACAAATAAATATGCGAATCACCGAGGAAAAATTACAGCATTTGGCGCTGTTGGCGTTGGAGGATGCTGCAGATCGGGCGATGATTGAACCGGTTCAGCGAACGTTCGGTGTAAGGCTTGCGTTAGCCTACTTGGCTACGACCAAGCATTGCGAACGATGGCCTTTTGACGCATTTTGGCGTTGGCTGCCGACGAAAAATCACAATGGGCGTTACGCAAATATCATCGCGAGCCTGAACGGGATCTATCGTCAGATTGGCATAGATCCGAAAAAGCGTGGTCGCTAATTACGCGACCATAATTCATTGGTGTGATCAATTTCAAGTTCGCCATCATACCCAACGCACAGCGCTTTAGCCGCTTCAGGTGGCCCTTCCTGCCACAAATCATAAGTGTCGGAATGCAAGATAACTGGCATCCTGTTATGTATCTTTGCGGCATCGCCAACAGCATCCGTCATTATCATTGAATAACACTGTCCCCATTCGTCACTTTTGCGCCAAATACCGGCCACTGCAAATGCTTCGATTGCAGCTAAGGATTGCCAAGTGCGGGTTTTCGCTCCTTTCGGACCCTGTGCTTCCGCCCAAGCTGTCACGGGAATAAGGCAGCGCCGCTGTTCAAAGCTCGACCGCCACATAAAACTATCAAGTTTGTCAGAGCGGGTATTGTTGACCGGACGCGGCTTTAGCGGCTCGCCCGTGCGTTTGCTTTTCAAGACTAAAGGAAAGCCCCAATTCATAGATTGCACGCAACCGTCAGCAATGACGACGCCTGGATAGCCTGGATAAATTTCTCCACCGGCATTCGTATTACTGCCAACGGTTGCGGAAAATAACCGCGCCACTTCAGCGGCAGAATTTGAAAGACGGTATAGATTACACATTAAGTATCTTTTGCCAGGTTATGATTGCAGCGTGCGCAAATTTTGACTTCTGCATTCTCGACTGGCGAAGTGCAGTGAACGCATTTTGTTGCGAAACGAAGGTGGCACTCATCTTATCATTTGCGTCAATTCTTTGCGAGGCCCAATTTAGTACCCTTCCACGTGATAGTCGCATCCCAAAATAGACGAGCACGATAGGAACAAGCAAGCCGATATGGTCGTTAGATAAGTGCCGAAAATGCACCACGCTTTCCTAGGAACCGCTTCCTCTCGCCAAACATTGCTGTGCTATGGGCCACTCCACCGCAGATCGCACACCCGCTCCACGCTCCACCCCAACTGACACGGACAGCGCACATCCCGAATACCGCATCGGGGTGATGACGATGGATGTGGAGGGCAAGGACAGCGAGAATTTCCGCACACTGGTCGCCGCAGCCGTCGACGATCTGCGCCGCCTGCTCGAACGCGAACACCGGCTGGCCGTCGATGTCATGGCCTTCAATGGACCCCACTTGCTGCCGGGTGGCGGCGCCTATTCCCCGCTCGACTTTTTCGAAATCGGCTTCACCGAAAAATCGGAGCGCGCCATCCCCTTCCTGCTGATCGTGACCGAAGTCGATCTCAATGCATCGGGCGCGAGTTTCACCATCGCCTTACCCAGTCAGATGACCAATATGGCGATCATCTCGACCAAGCGGCTGGACCCGGAATTCTGGGGCGGGGAGGGGGACCGCGCGTTGACACAGCATCGCCTGACCGCGCTGCTGATGCATAATTTCGGGCATTTGCTGAACCTTGCGCCCAGTCAGGATGCTGGCAATTTCATGTACCGTTTCGAAGAGGTGGAAGATCTCGATGCGATGCGGGTGCTGGACGAGCCGCGCTGGCAACAGATTTCCGCAATACTGCCCAAGGAAGCGCATGAGCTGCGCACGCGCGATGGGCGGCTGGGGTTTACGCTGGCAACGCTGGTGCGCGATGCGCCGGAGATTTTACGCGCGGTGTGGCGGTCCAATCCGCTGAAGCTTGTGCTTGAAATTGCCGACCATGATTACCGCTGCTTTATCAGTCATCATTGTGTTGTTATTTGCGGCCGAGACCTGGGACGTCGCCAAAACCGTATCGCTTCTGCAGATCGGAATATTCTCGATCATCAGCGTGGGTGCTGCGTTGTATCTGCTCTATCGGGCATTCGCGCTGGATGCGGTGATGAGCCGCGACCGCTTCCTGACGGAGACCAGCGTTGTCACCGCAGCGGCCACCTTGCTCAGCCTGCTGGCGACGTTGCTGGTGCTTTATACAGGGCTGGCCGTGCTGATGTATGGCGCGATCGTGACCGTATTTCCGGAGCCGCTCATGGAAAGCTGGGTCAGTACGGGCGCGGCAGACCAGGCGATCGATCACATCAAACTGTCGCTGTTCCTGGCCAGCATGGGCGTGCTTGCCGGATCGCTGGGCGGACGCAGCGACAGCCGCGAAGTCGTGCGCAGCGTGCTGTTCGCGGACGAACTGCGCTAAGCAGGCTGGCGCTTAGAGCGCCTTGTCGGGTGAGGGTTCGTGCCGGACAGCCTTGCCGAACTGCCGGTCGAGCAATTTGGCAAGCTTCGTTCCCGCACTGCGCGCCGCTGCATCGACATCGCCCGCTTTGGCCGTCACGCTGACCGGAGCGCCGCCGCGCACCCGCGCTTCGATCATGCAAGATTTGTCGTCATCGCCGCCCTTGCGCCCGTTTTCATCGGTGATGTGAACTTCCAGCCGCGTCAGCTTGTCGATGAACCGGTCGAGCCGGCTGCGCAGTTGTTCCTCGATCCGGTCGGCGACGTTTTCCGTGCCCATGACGCTGCTATCGGTGTTGAATTGAAATTGCATGGATGTGTCCTCTCGAATTGTGATTGTTGGGTTCGAGATGGGGAGTGACGCGCAATTTTCCTAGCGATTTCGGAAGCGTTTTCAGCAGGTCCAAATCGGATTGGCGCAAATGCTTATCGCTTTGGCGCTATGATCACACGGGGCCTATGGGCCGGTGCTGATGTGAGGTCTTAGCGCCCGATTTTTGCGCTGTTCACCGGCGCGGGCCAGACATAGGGCGGCAGCTTGGCATCCTCGCGCAACACACGGATGCGCTTGGCATAGAGGGACACCTTGTCGAAATGGCCTTTGCGGTCGGTATCGCTGCTTGCCATGCTGGCTTTCATGGTGGCGACCTGATGGTGATGAAGCAGCTCGTTGAGGTCCATGACGCGCATCCTTGTGCGAGGTGAGAGGGAGTCGCCGCGGCGGTTAAAGATTGTAAAATGTAGCAGGGGGCGCTTTATTCAGCGCCAATAACCGTCGAATGCGACTGGCAAGTATTTTCTGATATGGGAATATTTCTTGAAAATACAAGTGGCGTGTAAGTTATTTCACAGCGGCATTATTTGCAATATATTCGACTTGATCGCAGTGATGCGTTATAGCGATTGTAGGGGCATTCCGCTCCGACTGGAAAAACTATGTCCAAAGGACAAAAATCGAACCGCGAGGCCCGTAAGCCCAAGAAGGAAAAGGTCAAAACCAACGCCTCCCAGCCGAGCACGAAAGCGGGCGGCATCAAAGGCCTGGAGAATATGAAAAACGGGTAGGCTTACACCCAGCCGATTTAATTGCGGCTGTTTAGGCACGTCTTAAATAAATACTTACCTTTTTCGTCCAGCTTTAATTTTCGTCGCGGAATTGGTTGGAAGATTTTTGGATAGCTGGCTTTCATTTGCTCGCCTTGATGTTCGGCATAATTTTCTTCTTCGGTGGGCTGTACCTCAGTATGGGCGTCATCGAAGAAAAGCAGAAAATTTCACGCAACAAAGCCTTTTGGGCGGGGCGAAAGAAAGTCAGCGTTGCGGGCGGCGATGTCGCCGCCGGACAATTGCAGCGCGTCATGGCGGCTGAGTTTTTTCAACGCGACTTGCTTAGCAAATCCGAAGGCAATGTATTTAAGGCGCTGGATCAGGCCGTGATTGCACGCAATCCGGGCTGGCAGGTGATGGCGCAAGTGTCATTGGGTGAGTTCTTAGGCAGCAAGGACAAGCAGGCTTACCTTGCCGTAAATTCCAAGCGCGTCGATTTCGCTTTGATGGATGAGCATTGCCGCGTGGTTCACGCTTTGGAGTATCAAGGCACTGGTCACCATCAGGGCAATGCTGCTGTTAGAGATGCAATAAAGAAAGAGGCGTTGCGCAAGGCGGGCATCGGCTATCACGAAATTGTGGCGGGGCACACCACACCGAGCGAACTTAGAGCGTTGGTGGAGAAGCTGGTTTCTGTGGGTTGACTCTTATCTTCGGCTGCCACCAAATAAGATTGGTTTAATGAAAGTAGCGACTTATTTTTTCGTCGCGGAAAGGGTTGTGAGTGTCTCATCCGTATGTTCCGAGTGGCGGAATACTTCAATCCGCGGTCAGTCAATTTCGCCAGGCTTTCCCATCAAAGATTGATTCAGACACTTTAAAGAAACTTGCGATCGCGTCAGGCAATGAGAACGGCGTCATCAATGTTCTCAAGTACGTCGGTGCGGTTGATGAAGAAAATAAGCGCACGCAACAAGGGCAAGATCTCTTCTCGCTTCACGACGACGATGAGTTTGGAAATAAGCTCGCGGAAATGGTCGAGGCCGCATATTCCGACCTTTTCGAACTGAGGTCAGAAGGGGTTTGGAACGCGAACCAAGACGATTTGATTTCGTTTTTCCGGCGCTCTGATGGGTCGAGTGCAGTCGTTGGCAAGCGTCAGGCTATTACTTTCCAAACGCTCGCTTCACTGAGCGGCAAGCGCAAAGAAGAAATTCTCGCGCGCGGTCCGCGCGGGCCCAATAAGGCGTCCAAAAAGAGCGAGGTAAAAGAGCCCGGGGCAAAGCAAAAATCTCAGAGTCCGTCAAAAGCCGCTGAGAAGGTGCTGGTGCAGCGCGGCGGTTCAGATGTTGCACTAACCGTTCGAGTGGAAGTCAATTTGCCGGCCAACGCCTCGAAAGATGCTTACGATCACATTTTCGCGAGCATCAAGAAGAACTTGATTGATGGCACTGCTTGAGCACTTCGAACGGCTCGTCAGAAACGTATCTTTCTTCACCGACGAGCCGGCATCAGAAGAAGGCGATCAACATCCCTTCGTAATGAGAGACATTCACACTAAGCTGCCGAAAAAAGTTCAAAAGCTTTTCGACGACTCTCACTACGCAGAAGCAACATTTCATGCCGCCAAATTCGTTGACCGTCGGGTCGCAAAGATGGCTGGCCTAGAGCTAACTGGCGCATCGCTCATGCAACAAGCGTTTTCAGACAAAGATCCAAAGCTCGCCTTTAACACGCTATCTAGCGCAAGCGAAAAGAACGAACAAAAAGGTTATATGTCTCTTTTTGTGGGGCTTGTTTGGGCAATAAGAAACCCAAGGGGCCACGAGACTTCCATTCGAGACGAACAGTCACTCTGCTTGGAACATTTAAGTTTCATATCAATGTTAATACGTCGACTAGAAGAAGCGGGTCACACTTTTTGATCTCGGCACCATGATGACCATCCCCCTCATCCAAACAGCCAATGGCCCAGCATCCGGTTGAACGGGGCGAAGGAGAACCCTGCGATCTCCACGCTCGAGATTTATTGAGCGGCTAATATTTTTGCAAATTTTGCTCATCTCGCGCCCCCACAAACCAAAACCCTCAACCCTTACCCAACCGCTTCCTGTTCGCTTTCACCCGTGCGCGATAGGGCGCCATCGCATTGCGCGCGGTGGCAGCAGAGGTAATGGGCGACAGCCACATCTGCGTCGCGGCTTCCATATTCGCGGCCAGCTTCTCATCGACCATGCGCCGCGTCTCCCGCTCACCGATCGCTCCGCCCGCCATGATCCGCATCGTGCGCAGCCACATCACCGCGCCCGCTTCCATGCCCAGCGACCAGCTTTCCATCGTCAGCTTCGTCCAGTCAGCGGCCGCATCGCTCTGCGCGCGAGTCAAACCTCTTCCTCCGGCAGATAGAGGCGTTCGCCCTTGGCCTTATAGACCTCGCTCATTTCGCGCATTCCTTGCTCGGCGGCCTTGCGGCTGGCCTCGGCAGTGTCCGCGCCCCATTTGGCGCTTTCGAGGAAGCCGTCGGCGCTCTGGTTCTGTTTGCTGGCGAAGTCGCGCACTTCCTGACTGATCTTCATGGAGCAGAATTTGGGGCCGCACATCGAACAGAAATGCGCGGTTTTTGCGCCTTCTGCGGGCAAGGTCTGGTCATGAAATTCCTCGGCAGTGTCGGGGTCCAGCGACAAGTTGAACTGATCGCGCCAGCGGAATTCGAAGCGCGCTTTTGAGAGGGCATCGTCGCGGACCTGTGCTGCCGGATGACCCTTGGCGAGGTCGGCGGCATGGGCGGCCAGCTTGTAAGTGATGACGCCGACTTTCACATCGTCGCGGTCGGGCAGGCCAAGGTGTTCCTTGGGCGTGACGTAGCAAAGCATGGCGGTGCCGTACCAGCCGATTTGTGCCGCGCCGATGCCGCTGGTGATGTGGTCGTATCCCGGCGCGATGTCGGTCACGAGGGGGCCGAGCGTATAGAAAGGCGCTTCGCCGCATACGGAAAGCTGCTTTTCCATGTTCTCCTTGATCTTGTGCATGGGCACATGGCCCGGCCCTTCGATCATCACTTGAACATCGGATTTCCAAGCGCGGTGGGTAAGCTCGCCCAGCGTGTAAAGCTCGGCAAATTGCGCTTCGTCATTGGCGTCCGCGATAGAGCCGGGGCGCAGGCCATCGCCCAGCGAATAGGCAATGTCATAGGCCTGCATGATTTCGGTGATGTCGTCGAAATGCTCGTAAAGGAAACTCTCCTTGTGATGCGCGAGGCACCATTTTGCCATGATCGAACCGCCGCGCGATACGATGCCGGTGACGCGCTTGGCGGCCATCGGGACATAGGGCAGGCGCACGCCGGCATGGATGGTGAAGTAATCGACGCCTTGCTCGGCCTGCTCGATCAATGTGTCGCGGAATACTTCCCAGGTGAGGTCTTCGGCCACCCCGCCGACCTTTTCCAGCGCCTGATAGATAGGCACGGTGCCGATGGGGACGGAGGAATTGCGGATGATCCATTCGCGGGTGTCGTGGATGTTGCGCCCGGTGGAGAGGTCCATGACGGTGTCCGCGCCCCAGCGGGTGGACCAGACCATTTTGTCCACCTCGTTCGCGACATCGCTGGCCACGGCGGAATTGCCGATATTGGCGTTGATCTTGACGAGGAAGTTGCGCCCGATCGCCATCGGTTCGGTTTCGGGATGGTTGATGTTGTTGGGAATAATTGCGCGGCCACGGGCAACCTCGTCGCGGACGAATTCCGGTGTGACATATTCGGGGATTTCCGCGCCCCATGCCTCGCCATCCAGCTCGCGCGCGATCTGCTCACGGCCCAGATTTTCGCGCTCTGCCACGTAGATCATTTCGGGCGTAATGATGCCTTGCCGGGCATAATGCATCTGGCTGACATTGTGGCCGGATTTGGCGCGCAAAGGACGCTGCACCGTGTTCTGGAAGGCAGGCACGCCGCCGGAGCGATCCGGGCCTAATTGGCCGTTATCTTCCGGCTTGATCTGGCGCGCATCATATTCCTCGACATCGCCGCGAGCGATGATCCAATCGCGCCGGAGTTGCGGCAGGCCGCGCTCGATATCGATGGAAGCTTCGGGGTCGGTATAGGGGCCGGATGTGTCATAGACGCGGACCGGAGCTTCGCCGCCTTCCAGATGGATTTCGCGCATGGCGACGCGCACATTCGGATCACCCTTGGCCTCCACGTAGATTTTGCGGCTGCCGCGAATGGGGCCGGTGGTGACGGCGATGTTCTCGCCTTTGGGTGTTTCGATCGGGCTGTCGATATCGGCCATAATTTATGCGCTCCAAAAATTCACGGAGCGAGGCGGTTTCCGCGCCTGGAAAACCGTCCCTCCCTCCGCCTGTATTACCAGGATCAGGTTCGACGGGTCGCGGCATATTCCGCTCTCAACCGGCGTGTTTCGCGCGCGGCTCCCCGGGGATAGACATCATGATAGGCGAGCGATGCGCGTTTGGGAAGGGTTCAGGAAGGCGGCGCAACAAGGTTGTGCTTTGGCAAGAGCGAAAGACGCGGCTAGGGCTGTGTGGCCAGCAACTTGGACGAGGCAGCTTAATCCGATGACCGAATTTCCCGTACCACCCCATCAGCCCGACTTGCCCAAGCGCAGCGCCTTTACCCGCTTCCTTGACGGAGTGGAGTGGCTGGGCAATTTGCTGCCGCATCCGGTGACGCTGTTCGCGCTGCTGGCGTTGGGCATTGTTCTGCTGTCCGGCTTGTTTGGATGGATGGGCGTGGCGGTGGTCGACCCGCGCCCTGCCGGATCGACGGGCGTTGCCGATGACGGCATGATCCGTGCGGTGAGCCTGCTCGATGGCGACGGGATCAGGCGGATTTTTACCGGATTGGTCGATAATTTCACCAGCTTTGCACCATTGGGCGTGGTGCTGGTGGCGATGCTGGGTGTGGGCGTCGCAGAAAAATCGGGCATGATCAGCGCAGCCGTCAGGGCGATGGTAATGGGCGCGCCGCCCAAGCTGGTCACGGTCGCCATCGTTTTGGCTGGCATCATTTCAAACACGGCCAGCGAAGTGGGGTATGTGGTCCTCATCCCACTGGGCGGAGCCATTTATTATGCGCTTGGGCGGCATCCGTTGGCCGGCATGGCGGCAGCTTTTGCAGGCGTGTCGGGCGGCTATAGCGCGAACTTGCTGATCGGTACGATCGACCCGTTGCTGGCCGGAATTACGCAGGAAGCGGCGCAATTGATTGATGCCGATTACACCGTGCTCGCGACGGCGAACTGGTACTTTATGTTCGTTTCAACGTTTCTCATCACCGCCATCGGTTCGCTGGTGTCGATCTATATCGTCGAGCCGAAGCTGGGCGCATACGACGCTTCGAAAGCCGATCCGACGATCCTTGACGATGGGATGATGCAGCCTCTGACCGATACCGAGCGCAAGGGATTGCGCTGGTCAGGGTATGCGCTGCTCGGCGTGTTGGGGCTGATGGCGTTGACGCTGTGGCCGGAATGGGGCGTGCTGAGAAACGCGGAAACGGGCGACCGGATGGATTCGCCGTTCTTCGACGGGTTTGTCGTGTGGATTTTGATCTTTTTCGTCGCCGTCGGCTATGCCTATGGCCGGGCAGCCGGCACGATGAAAACGGACCGCGACGTAATCGATGCGATGGCAGCCGCGTTGTCGTCGCTCGGCCTGTATATCGTGCTCGTTTTCTTTGCCGCGCAATTCGTCGCCTTTTTCGGCTGGACCAATCTGGGCGCGATTACCGCTGTGACCGGCGCAAATTTCCTCGTGCAAACGGGCATGACCGGGCCGGGCGTGTTCTTTCTGTTCATTCTGCTGTGCGCGATGATCAACCTGTCGCTGGGTTCGGCCAGCGCGCAATGGGCGGTGACCGCGCCGATTTTCGTGCCGATGTTGATGCTGATCGGCTATGCGCCGGAGACGATCCAGGCAGCGTACCGGATCGGAGACAGCACGACCAATATCATCACGCCGATGATGAGCTATTTCGGGCTAATTCTCGCTTGGGCAACGCGGTATCAAAAGGATCTGGGCGTTGGCACGCTGATCGCGATGATGCTGCCTTATACGATCTTCTTCCTGATCGCATGGTCGAGCTTTTTCTACCTCTGGACATTCGTGTTTGGTCTGCCGGTCGGGCCGGGCTCACCGACTTACTACACGCCCTGAACAGAAAACGGCGTCCGTCCGGCACAAATATCGCCGGTTGGGCGTTTAGCAGCGCGAGAGAAGGAGATTTCCCATCCAATATGCACGTCTTGGCCGGTCGGGCCTCACCGTTTCGCGCCTGTGTCTGGGCTGTATGACGTTTGGCGATCACACCAAGGGCTTTCACGGCGACTGGGTCATGGGCGAGGATGAGAGCCGCCCATTTATTCGCAAGGCCTTGGAAGCGGGGATCAATTTCTTCGATACGGCCAATGGCTATTCCGGCGGGACATCGGAAGAAGTGGTCGGGCGATTGCTGGCCGAGATGGCGCAGCGCGATCAGATCGTGGTGGCGACCAAAGCGTTCCTGCCATTCGGCAAAGGCCCGAACCAGCGCGGTCTGTCACGCAAAGCCTTAATACAGGCGATCGATGACAGCCTGACGCGGCTGGGCATGGATTATGTCGATCTGTTCCAGATTCACCGCTGGGACGAGCATACCCCGATTGCGGAAACGATGGAGGCGCTGCACGATATCGTGAAGGCGGGCAAAGCGCGCTATATCGGGGCGTCCTCTATGTATGCCTGGCAATTTGCCAAGGCGCAGGAAGTGGCGCGCGCAAATGGCTGGACGCCGTTTATCTCCATGCAGAACCATGTGAATTTGCTGTATCGCGAAGAAGAGCGCGAAATGATCCCGCTCTGCGCGGATCAGGGGGTCGGTTTAATCCCGTGGAGCCCGCTGGCGCGCGGGCGGCTGGCGCGTCCCTGGGGCGAGACGACGCAGCGCAGCAAGTCCGATGGCTATGGCAATACGCTGTACGACGCGGAGGATGCAGCAGATCGCGCAGTCGTTGAGGCAGTTGGCAAAATCGCTGAAGATCGCGGCGTTGCACGGGCCAGCGTGGCGTTGGCATGGGTGCTGGCGAAACCCGAAGTGACTGCACCGATTATCGGAGCGACCAAAGTGAAGCATCTCGACGATGCGGTGGCGGCAGTCGAGTTGACGCTTAGCAAGCACGAAATTGCGGCACTGGAAGAACCCTATAGCGCCAAAATGCCGCGCGGTATCGAAACGACCGCGCCCGAAAAGAACGAAGTCAGCGTGAAAGGTTAAATTGAGCGCGGAGGTTCGCCAGCATCCGCGCGCCTGTTACCTACGTCAAAACTCCGACGAGACCGAGAACGAAAAGCTGCGACCGACAGCGTAGCTGTTGATCTCGATCCGCCCGAATTCGTTTTCCTGAAATTCGAAATTGTCGCGCCCGGTCAGATTGCGGGCCTCGAACTTTAATTCCAACGGGCGACCGCCAAGGCTGACTTCGCGCCGCGCTACGAAATCCAGCCGCAAACCGGGATCTTCGACGATGTCGGGCAAGGTGCTGGTCCCGCGCGATGTGACCCGCTCGCTCGCATAAGTGACCAGCAGCGTATATTGCTCCAGCCTGTCGGTGTCATCGAAGCTGATCTGCGCATTGACCAGATGGTCGGACTGGCCGGTTAGCGGGCGGCCATCGATAAAGAAATCCGTCGCTGCCGTCGCTCCGCCAAAGCCGAACACGGCGGTAGTATCATCCGGTCCCACGGCGATGTCGGATTGCGTGAACGTGTAATTGCCGACCAGCACCAGCTGCTTGTCCGTGAAGCTTTCGCCCAACCCGAACAAATCGACATTATATTGCGCTTCCAGTTCCGCGCCATACAGCGTGGCAGACGGCGCATTGGCAAACCCGCTGATCTGCTCATTGTCGCTAAAGGTCGAGAATACCTCGATCGGATTGTCGATTTTCTTGTAAAATCCGGCCAGCGACAGGCGGTTGGACCCGCCCAGATAGTATTCCGCGCGCGCTTCCAGATTTAAGAGCTCGCTATCGGTCAGCAGCGGGTTGCCGTTAAATTGACGGTTGGTTTCCGGATCGAAGTAAGTCTGGAAAATCAGCTCGCGAAATTGCGGGCGCGCGATGGTCCGGCTGGCGGCAAGGCGCAGTTGCAGCGCGTCGCTGGCTTCCCAGGTGAGGGTCAGCGCAGGCAGGAAATAATCGTTTTCGATAAAAGTGTTGGTCGAGCCGACGGTCGGCGTGGCAAACACTTCGATCGGATCGACGGTTTGCGTAGCGTCCTCGTACCGTACGCCGATATCCAGCGTGATGCCTGTGTCGAGCGGGGTAAAGCGAAGTTGTCCGTACGTGCCTTGCACTTCCAGCGCAGCGGCAAAGGCGGGGTCGGCTTGCGTGCTTTCAACGACGCCAATGTCGAAGAAATCAATAATGGCATCGCCCAGCAGCAAATCCGGGCGTAACGCGCCAACTGCGTCGGGAAAGCTGGTCGGTGCGTTAAGCAGAAACTGCCGGCGCGAGGAGACGCGGTCGGTATCGGTATAGGCATAGCCGATGGTGGCGCGCAGCCAGTCGGCCACCGGATAGGAGAAGTCGATCCCGCCGAACCACAATTCCTCGTTCAAGTCGGAGAAGGTGACGCTGGCCGAGCCGCGCTGACGATCCAGCACATTAATAAACTGATCACCAAACGGATCGTTTTCGACATTGGTGCGGACATATTCGAAGGTGTATTCGTACGGTGCTTCGCGATCGGTTTGCGCAAATCCGCCGCGCAGATCGATGCCAAGCTCGCCAAATTTCATCTCCGCGACCAGCTGCGTATCGATCAGTTGCCGCTCGAAAAAGGCGGTGTCCTGAATGGTGCTGGTGGTATCGTCCTGAAAATCGTCGCCAATGGCGAGGCGCGATTGTTTTTGCGTGTCGCGAATGAACAGATTGGTCCAGCGGAACTTGTGATCCGCCACTTCCAGTCCAAAGCCCAGCAGCCCGTTCACCAAAATGCGATTGTCGGTGATGTTGGTGCGGAAATCGGTGTCCAGTTGCAGCTCGTTATTGATCGCGCTTTGCGACACGACATTGCGATTGCGCCAGCTATTGCTGATCGAGAGATTGGCAATGACGCCCAGCTGTCCGTCGGAAAACACATCGAAAGCGGTTCCGGCTGTGATCCCCGCCGACCAGTTGGCGGGCAAGTCACCGACCCGCTGCAACAGAACGAGATTGGGATTGCCGAATTCCTGCACGATGGCTTCCTGCTGATCCTGTGTCAGATCGGAAATGCGTGCGCCGCTGCTAAGAAACGCTTGCAGATTGCCCGGAATGTCACGCGTGCCGTCATCGAACCCGAACCAGTCGTAATCCGATCCATAATAATCGAGGCCGTTGCCAAATGTCGTTTCGGTATCGCCGCTCAGACTTGCGCTGATCTTGAAGAATGGCTCATCGGGGATCGCGCGCGTGGTCAGGTTGATGACGCCGCCCCCGAATTCTCCGGGAAAATTAGGCGAGTAGGTTTTCTGCACCAGCGAGGATGCAATCACATCGGTCGGGAAAATATCGAGCGGGACGACGCGCGACAGGGGCTGCGGGCTGGGCAAGGGCAGGCCGTTCAACAGGGCCAGCGAATAGCGATCGCCAAGGCCGCGCACAAAGACAAATCCCTGACCCTGCACCGACAGGCCGGTGACGCGGCCCAAGGCTCCGGCAATGTCGCCTTCGCCAGTCCGCGCGATCTCTTCAGCCGAGAGAACGGAGACGACTTGCGTAGAGCTGCGAGTGATATCCTGACGGCGGCGTCCGGTGACAACGATCGTGTTGCCGCCCCCGGGAATGGAAATGTCTGGCGCTTCTGGCGCTTCTGGCTGATCGGGCGCTTCGGCTTGTGCCGCATCCTGCGCCTCATCTTGTGGCGTGACCGCTTCCGCTTCAGCTTCCGCGACCACCTCAGCAACGGGCGAGTCCGCACTTTGCGCCTGCGCGCTGACAGCAGGAAAAGCCATCGCCGTCCCGATCAGCAACGCCGTGGCAAAGCTGCGTACTGTAGTTTGGGTGTTTGCGCGGCTGTCAATTTTGGTCGAACCGGTGCCGGTCATCGTCATATTCCCTGAATTTTCGCGGCGCTTGACTTGTGATGCGCCGGGATAGGCGAGGGAGCGGCAAGCCATGTGGCCGCCACTCCCCTGCTATGTCATGCGTGCGTTCATCCGGTCGGCAGGCTGGTGCAATCGCTCGAACCCGAACCGAAATTCGCGGCTGCCGAATTGCACGTCCAGTTCTGGAAACGGGTGTCCGAAGCGCCCGTGACGGCGCCGATATTGCCCGGTACGGTGAAGAAGCTGGACAAGGCGGTCGGATTGAAAACTGCCACGCCATTCTCGTTCGTGCCGTTCACAAAATCCATCGACAGCGTGTTGGTGAAGCCGGCATTGTTGTTGCTGCCTGCATCGAACAGCGCCTGAGCCTGCGCTGCCGTCACGCCGCCGCCGTCGCGGAACGCCGTTGCGCAATTCAGCACCACCGATTCAAAGCGGACCGGACCTGCCTCATCCAGCGAGGCATTGGCTGCGCGGATCGTTTCGGCATCGTCGATTCGGATGCATGGCGATCCTGAAGCAGTCGCATTAACGACGGTATTGGTCAGCGTATAATCGGCCCCGCCGCGGATGCGAATGACCTGACTGGCCGCAGCATTGCGATGGACGAAAGTGGCGTTGGAAATCTGCGTGTTCTGGCGCGGTGTGTCCTCGATCAAAGCGTTGGTGGAATCCGCTTCGATGATCGCATCGCCTGCCCCGCTGCGCTGAACCGCGATGACATATTGCAGATTGGCTTTGACGCCCGTGTCGGTGTCGATGGAATCGTCTTCCGCGCCCACGACGACAAGATTGCGCACATTTACGCGGCCGCCGAAGAATTCCACACCGTCATCCGAACTGTTGTAGCTCATGATGTTGGAAAGCTGTGTGCCGGAACCCGACCCACCCGTGGTCAGCGATTGCAGCTCGTTATCGCCTGACAGGACGAAGCCGGAATAGCGGATTTGCACGAAACTCATGCGTCCCGAACTGTCATCCGGTGTCGCGCCGCCGAAAATGGCGGGCTGCGCTGCACCCTCGACTTGCCGCTCGCACGCGGTGGTTCCGGGTGTGGCCAGTGGAGCAGCGCAATCGGTGACCGGCGCACGTCCGCCCAGCACGATGCCGCCCCATTGGCCGGAGCTGTCTTCATTGTTGAGGCCCAGCACATTGTCGCGGCTGGTAAAGATGATCGGAGCGCTCGCTGTGCCGACCGCATCGATCGTGTTGCCGCGATTGACCATCAGGAACGACGCACCTGACGCATAGACAATTACGCCCGGCTCGATCGACAATGCGACATCGGTATCCGCGCCAGTGGCTGACGGTCCACCATCGGTGCCGACATCGACGCGGCCATTCAGGCGATAAAGCAAGCCTTCGATTTTCGTTAGCGTGCTGGAAGTATTGATCCGCGCGGGCAGGGTGCAGATGCGGTATTCGCCGGTCGGTCCGCTGATCGTTCCGTCATCGGTCAGGCCTTGCGCATCGGCGATGGTCGGGCATCCCGCTGCGGGTGTGACCATCGTGCCAGTGGTCGGCGGAGTGGGCGTTGGCGAAGGCGTGGGGTTGTTGATGATGACGTTGCCGCCAGTGCCAGGCGAGACGATTTCATCGCCGCCGCAGCCTGCCAAAGCAAGCGCGCTACAACCAATGACGAGCGAGCGTGTAAAATGTGTCACGAGAGACAGTTCCTTATGTGGTTTCAGCACCGAAAAACGAAGAAATTGAGATCGTGCGACATCACCGCGCCGCTGCCGACTAATTAGGATTGTTTGGTGACGGTTTGCGGTCGAACGGCGTGCATATTTATCCACTGAGCGCAGTGTGCGGACGCGTGATCGCAATGCTTTGAGAGCAACCAACTCTCTGAATTTATGTGGCTAGTAGGCAGTCACGTTGGATTTGAGAGACTAGTTCCGAGAATGACTCATCTGTGACAATGTTACAGTTTTGTTGCATTCGTCCTGATGGATTCTGTAACATAAGTGTCATAAACCTCGGAGAGACGTATGTTTGTTACTGTCATGGCTGCAATACTGATCGCTCAAGCTGCAACGCCGCTGATTGCTGCGGAGTCGGGCAAAGAAACAGATAGCGTTTCCGATGTCGCCTATTCAGAACTGACGGCGGGTGAAAACCGCGAAGCAATCGAGCGGATCGAAGCGAACGAAAATCTCGCCCAAGATGATCCTGCGCGGCTTATCAATCTGGGCATTGCGCATGCTCGGCTCGGTGATGAAGCGAATGCCCGCGCTTTCTTTCGCGCAGCGGTCAATAGTGAACAGCGGCTGGAACTGGAAACGGCGACTGGCGAATGGCGCGATTCCCGTGTGCTGGCCAAAACCGCCTTGCGCAAGCTGGATCGCGGTGAATTTTCACAAAGGTTTGCAACTTCGCAATAGTATATTCATTGCTGATCGGGAGGGCGGAACGCACTTCGAACAGTAAACAAAGCCAGTACCCCTACGGTCTGTCGCGCAAATAAGCCGACAGGCCGTTATTTTTTTGCGGCTCGACGCATCGGAAAATTAACCATAGAGTCACTTCAATGCCATATTAACTGTATAGCGCCATGTTAACTGTATAGTGGATGTGGGTATGGAGGATTTATGGGGCTTGCTTGGCTGGCAAAGGCGTGTGGGATTGCAGCTTTTGCCATGTTGGCCGTTCCGGGACGGGCCGACGTAATACAGATCGAAAGCGATGGCGCGCGTTGGGTAACCGGCGCACGGGCCTCTACGTTTGTATCTGCCGCGCTCCACGGAGCCACTCCGACATTGACGCCAGACGCTGCGCCAAAAGCGCACCCCTATATCCCTGCGCTATATCTTGAAAAAGTCGAGGAACTGTCCGCCCGCTATTCGCTGAACCCGGCCTTGATCGAGGCGCTGGTCTGGCAGGAAAGCCGCTGGCGCGAGCGGGCCGTATCGCACAAAGGTGCGATTGGCCTAACGCAGTTAATGCCGGGAACGGCACGCGATATGGGCGTCGATCCGCATGACGCGATGGCCAATCTGGAAGGTGGCGCACGCTATTTGCGGATTCAGCTCGACCGGTTCGATGGCAATATCGTGAAAGCGCTGGCAGCTTATAATGCCGGACCGGAGCGCGTCGCGCGCGCAAACGGCGTCCCGCTGATCCGCGAAACCCAGAATTACGTGGCGTCGATTATGCGCCGCCTCACACAAACAGCGCCCGCCTTTCAAAGTCATCGCGGCCAGAAATAGAATTGTCAGGAGAAGAATTCGATGCGTTTTTGTAAAGGTCTGACAGCGAAACTGGGCGGACTGGCAGTGCTGATTAGTCCGACGGCTGCGCTGGCGCAGGATCCCCAAGGATCCGGGCCGATCGTATCCGCGCTTGGCTGGCTGCAAGGCACGTTGCTCGGCAGTGTGGCAACCGCCGTGGCCGTGATGGCCGTCGCTGCGGTCGGCTTCATGATGCTGACGGGCCGGATGAATTGGCGCTTTGGCGCAACGGTCATTATCGGCTGCTTCATTCTGTTCGGCTCGGTCTCGATTGTCGCCGGTATTCAGGGCGCGGCGGGATAGTCCCTTGAGCGAACTTGCCCGCCATCCCGTTCACCGTGCGCTGACTCGCCCGCAAATGTTTGCCGGCGTGACCTTCAGCTTTTTCATCATCAATATGACGGTGACGACCATCGCATTTCTGATGACAAAAAGCCTGTGGTTTATTCTGGCGCCGCTGATTACGCATATGATCGGCTATTTCGCCTGTATTCGCGAACCGCGCATTTTCGATCTGTGGATCACCAAAGTATCGCGCTGTCCCAGAGTAAAGAACTGGAAGCGGTGGGGGTGCAATTCCTATGCGCCGTGACGCCATGAACATAGGAGCACGCCGATGACCAAATGGCTTGGCGCTGCTGCATGGAGCGATAAGGAAGCGCCCGCTGGCGAGCGGCTTCCCTATGCTTCGCTGATCGACGAATCGACGCTGCTGCTGCGCAATGGCGCGGTGATGACCGCGTTGCAGGTGCCCGGCCTGCTGTTCGAAACCGAGGATAGCGAAGCGTTGAACGGTCATGCTGCGACGCGCGAAGTTATGCTGCGCTCCACGCTGGATGCGCGGTTCATCATGTATCACCATGTGATCCGGCGGCGGGTTTCGGTCGATTTGCACAGCGAATTCGACGATCCGTTGTCGCGGCATATCGATGCGCGCTGGCGCGAGAAGCTGACGTCCGGTTCGCTGTTTATTAACGACCAGTTTATTACGCTGATCCGGCGTCCGGCCAAGGGCAAAGCAGGTTTTGCCGAACGCGCAGGCCGCCTGTTTTCACGCGGGCAACGGCAGGAAACCGGCGCCGATCCCAAGGATGTGCGCTCGCTGAAAGCGGCGGCGACCGGGCTGGTCGCTTCGCTAACCGCTTATGGTGCGCAATTGCTGGGCGATTACGAAGGCGCAAGCGGCACCAATAATGAAGTGCTGGAATTGCTGTCCGCGCTGTATAATGGCGAAATGCGCCCGGTGCGCCGTCCAGCCGACGATGTCGATGTCGGGCAGATGTTACCGTATCGCCGCGTCAGTTTCGGCCTCGATGCAATGGAGACACGCGGCGCGGGCGCACCCGAATTTTCTGCGATCCTTGGCCTGAAAGACTACCCTGAAGCGACTTCACCGGGATTGCTCGATGCATTGCTGCGTCAGCCGTTCGAGATGGTCGTCACCGAAAGCTATGCCCCGACCGAGCGGCAAACGGCGCGCGAGCGGATTGATCTGTCGCTGCGCCGTTTACGTTCTGCCGACGAGGAAGCGCAGGCCGAGCGCGGCGATATGCTCAGCGCGCGTGATGCGCTTGGCAATGGCGCAGTCGGCTTTGGCGATCATCACCTGTCTGTGCTGGTCCGCGAAAACACGTTGCCGCGCCTCGATGAAGCCGCTGCTGCGTGCGCCGCCGCACTGGCCGATACGGGCGCGATTGCCGTGCGCGAGGATACCAATCTCGAACCATCTTTCTGGGGCCAGTTTCCCGGCAACGAGCAATATCTGGTCCGCCAGGCGATGATCTCGACCGCCAATATGGCCGGGTTCGGCAGCTTGCACGGCTTTGCTTTGGGGCAAGCCAGCGGCAATCACTGGGGCGATGCCGTTACTTTGCTGGAAACGACCAGCGCCACCCCGTTTTTCTTCAATTTTCACCACGGCGATCTCGGCAATTTCTCGGTCATCGGGCCGAGTGGATCGGGTAAAACGGTGGTAATGAATTTCCTTGCTGCACAAGCGCAAAAGTTCAAACCGCGCACTATTCTGTTCGACAAGGATCGCGGGGCGGAATTATTCGTGCGCGGCATTGGTGGGCGCTATGACCGGATTACGGCGGGCGAACCTTCGGGTTTCAATCCGATGGCCATGCCCGACAACCCTGCAAACCGCGCGTTCCTGCGCGACTGGCTAGGTGTTTTGCTAAAAGTCGAAGGGCCGGAAGAAGAAGCCATCGTCGCCCATGCGGTCGATGCGACTTACGCCAACGACCCGTCTTTGCGGCGCTTGCGGCATTTCCGCGAATTGCTGGCCGGAGCGCGCCGCCCTGAGCCGGGCGATCTGGCGGATCGGTTGTCGGCCTGGATCGGGAATGATTCCGGTGGCGGCGGCGAGCATGGCTGGCTGTTCGACAATCGCGATGACGAGCTGGACCTGTCCAATCGCGTGCTGGGGTTTGACATGACGGCGCTGCTGGAAAACCCCCGGCTGCGCACGCCCGTGATGATGTATCTATTTCACCGCGTCGACGAGCGGTTGGATGGCACTCCGGCGATGATCCTGATCGATGAGGGGTGGAAGGCGCTGGATGACGAGGTGTTTGCCGCGCGTATCCGCGACTGGCTGAAGACCTTGCGGAAGCGCAATGCGCTGGTCGGATTTGCCACGCAATCTGCGCGTGATGCGCTGGAAAGCCGCATTTCGACTGCGCTGGTTGAGCAGACGGCGACGATGATCTTTATGCCTAACAGCCGCGCCCGTCCCGAAGATTATTGCGACGGCTTTGGCTTGACGAACCATGAGCTGGCGCTGATCCGCACACTGCCCGCGCATAGCCGCTGCTTTCTTGTGCGGCAGCCCGATGCCAGCGTCGTCGTGCGCCTCGATCTATCCGGTGCGCCCGAAGTTTTGACCATTCTGTCGGGTCGCGAAAGCTCCGTGCGCCGCCTCGATCTGATCCGCGATGCGGTCGGCGATGAGCCGTCCGAATGGTATCCGGCGCTGACCGGACAAGCCTGGCCGGGTGTTGCGGAAGTAGCTGTAAACGAAGATATTTTCCCCTCGGTTCGCGAGGCTGCGGAATGAGTGTCGCTTGCGATCAGGCGCTGGAGCAGGTCGGTGCGGGCGTATCCGCATCCTTGCGCGCGGTCGATTGCATGGCGAACGAAATGTCGGCGGAGGCGTTCAATCGCCTGTTCGGCAATGAAGGCGGGTTGCTCCCTGCGCTGACCATACTGTTGGTTCTGTATGTCGCGATTTTCGGTATCCAGCTTTTGCTGGGCCGCGCCAATGTCGGCGTGCGCGCCCTGACGCCGCGAATGCTAACGCTGGGACTGGCACTGACATTCGCAACGAGTTGGGCCGCATATCAAAGCGTGGTGTGGAACCTCGCGATTGCTGCGCCCGACTATCTGGCGACGCTGCTATCCGGCTCGGACGGTTCGGCAACCAATGTCTTCGGGCAGAAGATCGATATCGTGTTCCTTGCGGTGCAGGAAGCCAGCGGCGCAACGGCGGGCGAGGGCGGCGATATTTCCGCATTTTCTCCGCAAGGACTGTTGTGGCTGGGCGCGATGCTGCTGTTACTAGGCACGGTCGGGGTGCTGGTTACGGCGCGGATTGCATTGGCCGTATTGGTCGCAATCGGGCCGATTTTCGTGGTTCTGTCGATTTTCGACGGTACGCGCGGGATGTTCGTCGGCTGGCTGAAAGGCGTTGTTATGCTGGCGCTGACGCCACTCTTCGCGGTGGTCGGGGGTAGCGTGATGCTGGAACTGGCTGTCCCCGTACTGGCCTCGCTATCCAGCGTACCGGGCCGGATCGAGCCGCAACCGGCGGCAGCGTTTTTCCTGATCGGTGCGGTCCATGTCGCGCTGATGTTCATGGTGATCAAAGTTGCCGGGCACGATGGTTTCGGGCTGGACCGTATTCGGCCTTGGCCGATCGCGTGATGAACTGAATGCCTCGCCATCCACTATGCGCCACGCAGTTACGCCTGCGGCTGTCGCGCCGGTCGCTGCTGCAGCGGTCGCGTCCAGCACCGCGCCCACGATGGCAGCCAATCGCCGGATCGATGTCTCCGCCGTGCCCGTGCCAGCGCCCGCCAATGATAGCGGCGGCGCAAGTTCCACAGTCACCCGCGAAACCCGCGTGCTGGCAACCTCTTCCGGCGGGCAGCAGCCTGCCGCCAACGTAAGCGGGCCATCGCGGGCCAGCGGCATCGGCAGCCGTTTCCGCAGCAATCCCATCCGCTCGACGGAGAATATACGATGACCCTGGCGACACTCTCGCCCTATAAAGCGCTGCTTGCTGCGTGCCTGACATTGGCAACGCTGCTTGTATCGCTGACACCGGCCACGGCGCAGGATGCGCGGCTGCGTGAAGTGATCTACGATCCGGCGCAAGTTGTGCTGATCGAAGGGCGGGCCAAGATACAGGCGACGGTGACATTTGGCGACGATGAAACCATCGAGAACGTGGCCATCGGTGACAGTAGCGCGTGGCAGATTACGCCGAACAAGCGCGCCAATCTGCTGTTTATCAAGCCGCTTACGCCGCGCGCTGCAACCAATATGACGGTCATCACCAATCGCCGCACATATTTCTTCGATCTTGTCGCCAACCCGGCCGCGCGCCCGCTTTATGTCATGCGCTTTATCTATCCGCAGGATGAGGCCGCCGCCGCGCAGGAAGCGCGCATGGTCGAGCAAGCCAATGCTCAGGAAATGCTGGCCGCGCGCGATCCTTATGCCGTGGTCGATCCCGCCGCGCTGAATTTTCAATGGGATGCCAAGGGCGACCGCGAGCTGCTGCCCGTGCAGACGTATGATGATGGCGAGGCGACGTTCCTTGCCTGGCCGCAGGGGCGTAGTGTCCCGGCGATCCTGATTACCAATGATAAGGGCGTCGAAGGGCCGGTCAATTACACCGTGCGCGGCGATACAATTGTGATCGACGGCGTGCCGCAGACGATCGTTTTGCGCAGCGGTGAGGACAGCGCCACCCTGACGCATAACGGCGCGATCCGCACGATAGCGCCTGCGCCGCGTCAGGCCCGTCAAGCGCGCGAAACTGCGCCGCCGCGCATTGCTGCGCAACCGCTGGAAGGTTTGTAAATGCGCCTGACGACCACCCGCCTTTCACAAGACGATATCGAAGACGACTTCGCCGAGGATGTCGATCCACGCGATCAGCAAAGCGCGGAAATTATCGATCTGGCCTCGCGCAATGCCTATCCGTTGGTCGTGCAGCGCAAACCCAAATCCGACGGGTTAGGCTTGCTGGCCGGAGTGGGGCTGGTCGCATTGCTGGGCGCAGTGACGTTGTGGAGCATGAATTCCGCGCGGCTGGAAAGTGATGCGGTCGGCACGGTGCCGGTCGATCAGGTCGTGCTGCCGCCGCCGCCATCCGACATTCCCGATCCGGCGTATGACAATATGCCGCCGCCGCCCGCTCCAATGGCTGCGCCGCCGCCGCCGATGATGGCGCAACCGATCAATCCGGCGCCGCTGCCGGTTGCCATGCCCAATCCGCTGACCAGTCCGGCGATGGTGTTCGATGCCAGCGCGACTGCCCCGCCGATCACCGAAGGCATCGCTGCTGCAGCTGGGGCCAGTGACATGGCCGGACCGGGCGTTGATACCGATACGAGTTCCGTTGCCCGCTTTGCCAGCCGTGTCGGCGGGGTCGGAGGCGCGCCCGCACAGGCGACCGCAATGGACAATCCCTCGACGACGGTGACGCAAGGCACGCTAATCCCGGCGGTTCTGGAAACCGCGATCGATACCAGTGTGCCCGGCTTTGTGCGCGCAGTGGTCAGCCAGGATGTGCGCAGTTTCGATGGCACGCGCGTTCTCGTGCCGCGCTCCTCGCGGCTCATCGGGCAATATCAATCCGGCCTGCAAAATGGGCAAAAGCGCGCTTATGTAATCTGGACGCGGCTAATCCGCCCGGATGGCGCATCGGTTAGTCTTGCGTCACCCGCTGTCGGCTTCGATGGCACCACCGGCCTGTCCGGCAAAGTGGATAGCAATTTCTTTCAGCGGTTCGGTTCGGCTTTGTTGCTGTCAGTGGTTGGCGGCCTGTCTAACCTGGCCACAGGCGGCGCATCCGTCGTGCTGGGCGGCGGGCAAAGTGCTGCGGCGACTGCGTTCGAGCGTGATGGCGAAGTTGGCCCGACCGTGCGGGTGAAGCAGGGTGCGCCGATCCGCATTTTCACCGCTCGCGATCTGGACTTTACGCAAGTTTCCGGTGGATAATGACCAGCTTGTGAGCGCCGAAATCCACCCCCTGACCAGCGATCTGCTCGATGAAGAAGCGCAGGAAGCGCTGACCGAACGCGAAGTCGTGCCGCCCATTGAGCGCAGCGTCTATCTCGATGCGTATCTGGCACCGTTCAAGCCGTTCCTGGAACGCGACACGGTGACGGAAATCATCGTCAATCGACCCGGTGAAGTCTGGATCGAGGATGCCACGCTGCCGGGCATGAAACGCATTGTGATCCCGCGCATCGACGATCAACTGGTACAGCGGCTGGCTGAACAAGTGGCGCGCGTGAGCCATCAGGGCATCAACCGCGAGCATCCACTGCTTAGGCGCAACTTTGCCCGATGGCGCGCGTGTGCAATTCTGCGGTCCGCCTGCCGCGCGCAAACACTGGGTCATGGCCATTCGCCGCCATCGGCAGCTGGATTTGCCGCTGGATGCCTATGATAATGGCCCGCTGAAAAAGCCGGTGCGTGCACCGATGCCTGATCCGCAGGCTGAACCGATTGCGTTCTTGCGCGAAGCGATCCGGCAGCGGCGCACCATCCTTATTTCGGGCGGTACTTCGACGGGTAAGACGACTTTTCTCAATGCCATGCTGGGCGAGATACCGGGGCATGAGCGGGTGGTGCTGGTCGAGGATACGCCGGAATTGAAATTGCCGGGCGAAAATGGTGTCGGGCTGGTCGCGGTAAAAGGCGAGCTGGGCGAGGCCAAAGTAACTGCGAATGAATTGCTGCAAGCCGCATTGCGTCTGCGGCCCGACCGGATCGTGCTGGGCGAATTGCGCGGCGCAGAATCGGTCAGCTTCCTGCGCGCCATCAACACCGGGCATCCCGGCAGCTTTTCGACTATCCATGCAAACTCCTTGCGCGGCGCTTTGGAGCAATTGGCGCTAATGGTGATGCAAACCGGGATTGGCCTGACGCGCAGCGATACAATTGCGTATTCTGCCAGCGTCATCGATGTGATCGTGCAGCTTGGCCGCGATGAAAATGGCAAGCGCGGCATCGCGCAAATAGCCGAAAGCCACACGCTATTAAAAGTCGCGCGCAACACACCGCCCGCGAAATAGTTTGGCGAGCGGGATGCTCGCGAACCGCTCTTGCGTTCTCACACAGAAAGGCGATGGTGATCAGGCTTCCACCGCTTTTCCAGCCTGACAGGTGACCCAAGCCGCAAATATGACCGACCATGCCGCATCCACCGCCGCGCCCAATAGCGACACGTCACACGATGACGCCGCCGCGCCGTTGGGAAATGGCGGGATTGTGGGAGCATTTGCGGGCAATCCGGAGCGATTTTTTAATCGCGAATTAAGCTGGCTGTCGTTTAACGAACGTGTGCTGGCCGAAGCGGTGCGGCCCAATTATCCGCTGCTGGAACGGCTGCGATTTTTGTCGATCTCGGGCAGCAATCTCGATGAATTCATGATGATCCGGGTGGCGGGTCTGGTCGGACAAAAGCAGCGCGGGATCGAGCGCGTTTCGGCGGATGGCCGCACACCGACGCAGCAGCTGACCGAAATCGGCGAAAAGCTGGCGGAACTGAATGCCGAGCAGCAACGGATTTGGCGGAGTTTGCGCAAATCGCTCGACGATGCGGGCATTCGGATCGTGAACACCAAGCGATTGCCTTCCGACAGCTACGCCTGGCTGAAAGAGTATTTCGAGAATGCCATCATGCCGGTCATCACCTTGCAGGCGATTGATCCGGCGCACCCGTTTCCCTTTGTCGCCAATGACGGGATGGGCATCCTGTTCACTCTGACGCGCAAGGCGGATGGCGAGCAAGTGATCGAGATGATCCTCATCCCCTCGGCCCTGCCGCGCTTCGTGCGCATTCCGGGCGATGATGCGATGTATATCAGCATCGAGAACCTCATCTGTCGCTTCGCCAGCAAGCTGTTCCCCGGTTACAGCGTCGAAGGCGATGGCGCATTCAGAGTGCTGCGCGACAGCGATATCGAGATCGAAGATGAGGCCGAAGATCTGGTCATGACTTTCCGCAGTGCGATCCAGCGCCGCCGGCGGGGCCAAGTCATTCAGCTTGAACTGGAGGATGATTTCGACCCCATCTCCGAAGCGGTCCTGCGCGAACAATTGGCGGTCGATGGCGCGACCATCATCAAAACCGACGGGCTGATCGGGATCGATGGGCTGGAGGCCATTCTCGACGAGGATCGCCCGGATTTGAAATTCGACAGCTACGTGCCGCGCTATCCCGAACGCATTCTGGAACATGACGGCGATGTATTTGCGGCCATCCGCGAAAAAGACATCGTCATCCATCACCCTTACGAAAGCTTCGAAGTGGTGGTCGATTTTATCCGGCAAGCGGCGGCCGATCCCGATGTAGTGGCGATCAAACAAGCGTTGTATCGCGCGGGTAACCAGTCGCCGGTCATCAACGCGCTGATTGCAGCGGCGGAGGCGGGCAAGACCGTGACGGCAGTGGTGGAGCTGAAAGCCCGCTTCGATGAAGAGCAGAATTTGATGTGGGCGAGCAAGCTGGAGCGTGCTGGCGTGCAAGTCGTTTACGGCTTCGTCGAATTGAAAACCCACGCGAAGGTCGCGATGGTCGTGCGCCGCGAAGGCGATGCGTTCCGCACCTATTGCCACTTTGGCACAGGCAATTATCACCCCGTCACGACCAAGATTTACACCGATCTCAGCTTCTTTACCGCCGATCCAAAATTCGGGCGCGATGCGGCCAAAATGTTCAATTACGTGACCGGCTATGTCGAGCCGCGCAGTACGGAAATGCTTACGATTTCGCCGCTTGGCTTGCGCGAGGAATTATACCGCTTGATCGACCGGGAAATTGCCAATGCGGTAAAGGGACGTCCGGCGGAAATCTGGATGAAATGCAACCAGATCACCGATCCGGGTATCATTGACCGGCTGTATGCCGCCAGTCAGGCAGGCGTTGTCGTGCAGTTGATGGTGCGCGGCATCTGTTCGCTGCGGCCCGGCGTTCCGGGTCTGTCGGACAATATCCGCGTTCGCTCGATTATTGGACGGTTTCTCGAACACAGCCGGATTTACGCCTTTGCCAACGGATACAAGATGCCGGGCGACCGCTCCAAAGTGTTGATTTCGTCCGCCGATCTAATGTCGCGCAATCTGGATCGCCGGGTCGAGGCACTGGTCCCGATCCGCAATCCCACGGTTCACGATCAGGTGTTGCAGCAAGTCTTGCCCGCAAATCTGCTCGATACTGAACAAAGCTGGGAATTGCAGAGCGATGGGCGCTATGTGCGGGTCGAAGATGGCGATAATCCGTTTAACTGTCACCGCTATTTCATGACGAATCCGTCGCTATCGGGGCGCGGGGATGCGCTGGAAGTGGGCGGTGTGCCCAAACTCATGCTGAAGAACAGCGCGCGGGAGAAACACAGCTAATGCAAGGCAGAACACGCAAGCGCAGCCGCGATGACGGCTTTTCCGGCACAGTGGCGGAGCGGGCCGTGGTCGATATCGGCTCGAACACCGTTCGTGCGGTCATTTTCGGCGGCAGTCCGCGCGCGCCCACCGTATTGCACAACGAAAAAGTGACGGCGAAGCTGGGTAAGCAAATTGCCAGCGACGGGATTCTCGCGGCGGACTCTATCGCGCTCGCGATGCGCGGTTTGAAACGCTACGCACTGGTGTTCGAAGACCTCGACATTACCGACGTGACGACGGTGGCGACCGCTGCCGTGCGCGAAGCCAGCAACGGGGCGGCATTCCTCGAAGATATTACCGCACTTGGTTTTAGCCCGCGCGTCCTGACTGGCGAGGAGGAAGCGCATTACAGCGCGCAAGGCGTGATGGGCGCGTTTCCGGGCGCAAGCGGACTGGTTGCCGATCTTGGCGGGGGCAGCCTCGAACTGGTGCAGATTTCCGATGGCCAGGCAAGCGGTGCAACCAGTCTGCCGCTGGGCACATTGCGGCTGGCTGCTTTGCGGGCCGAGCATCCCGACGATCTGGCCAAGCCGATTACACAGATGCTCAAGAAAGCGGATTGGGACGCGGCCAAAAACGACGATCTGGCGGCGGGCGAAACGCTGTATCTGGTCGGCGGAACATGGCGCGCGATGGCGGTTTACGCGATGAACGAGGCCAACACACCGCTGACCGATCCGCATGGGCTGGGCCTTCCAGCCAGGCAAGCGGCCAAGCTGGTCGCGCAAATGGCAAAGCTGGACGTCGATGACCTAAGCGATATTCCGCGCATTTCCTCGATGCGGGCCGAAAAGCTGCCCGATGCGGCGGTCCTGCTGTCGGTCTTGCTAAAGCGATTGGCGCCCGAGCGGGTCGTCTTCTCATCCTGGGGTTTGCGCGAAGGGGTGTTGCAAGCCAGCTTGCCCGATCATCTGAAAGCACAAGACCCGCTGCTGGCCGGAGTGGGCGTGTTCGGCGCGCAATATGGCGCATCGCCCATATTGGCCGCGCGGGTTGCGGGCTGGACCGTGCGTGCCGTGCCCGCCGCCGGTCATGGGGCCGAACGCCTGCGTCTTGCGGCAACCACGCTGGCGCTGGCCGCGATGCAGATCGAGCCGAACTTGCGCGTGCAACAAGCCACCGACTGGGCGCTGTATAAACGCTGGCTCGACATCGGGCCGCAAGAGCGCGCGATGCTGGCAGCAGCAATCTGCGCCAATGGCAACGTCACGAAACTGCCCGACGATCTGCACAAGCTGGCCACCGAAGAGCAGTTGGAAGAAGCGATCTGCTGGGGGCTTGCGGTGCGTTTGTGCCGCCGGCTTGGCACACGGTCGCGGCGCAGCTTGCAAGCGACATCGTTGCGGCGCGATAAGGATACGCTGGTCCTGCAACTGGAAGAAAGCCATCGCGATTTGTTCGGCGTGCCGAATGAGAAGGACTTACGGCTGCTGGGCGATCGCCTTGGCCTCGATTACACCACGCAGATCGTGCCGGATGGAACCAGCGGGCAGAAAATCGACTTGTCGATGCCCATCACGGCTTAAGTTATATCGGCTTGGCTTTTCTCAATCTTGCTAAAAGGTGAAAAGTCGGTTTCGCGATCATACAGATCGACGCCTTCCTTGCGCTTCAGGAAATTGATGACGGCATATGTGGCAGGTGTCAGCAGCGCCTCCCACGCAACCTTGATGAACCATTGCGAGATGACCGCCATCAGGATTTGCTCGCTCGTCCAGCCCGTAACCGCCCAGAACGCCAGCGGATAGAAGATCAGACTGTCAAAGCCTTGTCCCGACCACGGTCGATCCGATTGTGCGCATCCATAGCGCCTTGCCTTGGGTCCAGATTTTCATCTTCGCCATCACGATGCTGTTGGCAAATTCCCCGACCCAGAATGCCGTGATCGAGGCAATGACAATGCGCCAGCTATTGCCGAACACGGCCTCGTAAGCAGCCTGGTGGGGCCAGCCATCGGCGGGCGGCAACGCCACGACCACCCACGCCATGAACGCCATAAAGATGAGCGCTGCAAATCCGGTCCAGATCACGCGGCGCGCGCGGGCATAGCCATACACTTCGGTCAGGATGTCGCCGATGATGTAGCTGATGGGGAAGAACAAGACGCCCGCGCCGAAGATCCACTGTGTGCCGCCGGGCAGGGTGATGTAGCTGGGCTTGGCCGCACCGATGACGTTGGATAGCAGCAGGATCGCCACAAATGCGGCCATGATCAGGTCGTAATAGCGAAAGGCGCGCGGGGCATTTGCATCGCCAGAAACGATCTTGGTGCTGATGTCGGTATCGGTGTCGGCGCTGGTGTCGGCGCGGCTGGGATCGGAAATTTTCATGGGCGAAGCGCCTAACGGTGTTTGTCACGCGAGAAAAGCACGCTAACGACAATTTGTGCCCCGCAAGGGTGCGCGCCCGTAGCTCATCTGGATAGAGCGCGAGACTTCTAATCTTGAGGCAGCAGGTTCGAGTCCTGCCGGGCGCACCATTCCCGTTCAGTTCTGGGCACCGCATGCGGCGGTGTTCCGCTGGCTGCGCGGGACAAAGCGGTCTTGCTCCCCATAATACGAACGACCTCGTTGCCCACCTCGACCCGCGAGATGAGAAGATCGACATATGCCTGCCGCAGGGGGTTGTTGCGATCGTGCATCGTACTCGGCGATCAGTTCGCCAAACTTTGCCAGAATGACGGGCGTGATCGCTTTGGCGGGGTCGGCGAGCTTACGTTCGAGGGCGTCGATGTCAGCAGCTACAGCGCGTTTCTGCGCAGCAATCTGGCCAAGCTCCTTTTCGACCTGAGGGTCGTCCGGTGAAAGAATTTGATTGCGAACCAGTTTGATGACTGAAGCACTTTCACCTTCTAGGCGAGTCTGGCGCGAACTGAGACTCTTCAACTCTTTGCGGTCCTGAGTTTCACCATGCGCACTACGATCAAGCCACGCTTCCAAAAGCTTGGAAAGGCGGTCGGGTGCGAGCACCTTCTCGATAACACTCTCAACGACAATATCGTCGAGTTTGTCCATCGGCGTCCACCGTCCCGGACATTCGGATTTCCCTGCCTTGGTAGAGGTGTGACAAGCGTAGTATCGATGCTGACCAGATTTGCCGGTGGCGGTCGTCATACCGCCGCCGCATCCATCTTCATTTCCGGTTCCGCATTTGACCTTCTTGGTTAGAAGGTTCTTTCTCGTGCGCTCTGCAGCGCTACCCATTTTGGGGTCGCGCGCCGCCATCTGGGCCTGCGCTTGGATAGAAAAGTATCTTCGTCAATGATTGGCGGCACACTCATCGGAACCCATTCTGATTCCGGGCGAGTAACTTTGGCGCGGGAATCACGCTTGTTGAAAAACACCACACCGATGTAGGCCGTGTTCGTCAGAATGAAGTGGACGTTGGACACGTGGAACTTCTTCCCGCGAATGGTGTCGCCGCGCTCGTTCAGCAAAGCTCGCCAGCTTTGTGATGCCGATCGGTCCTTCGGGCGTGCCGTGAACGTACGTGTTGAAAATGAACCGCACGAGTGGAGCGGTCTCCTCGTCGATCATCAGCTTCTTGCGGTCCTTTCCCTTCGGCTGGGGAACAGTGGTGGTCTGAACCCCAAGGAAGGCGTCTGACCGTTCCAGAAGCCTCGCCGGGCATTCTCAAGCATTGTGCGTTTGACGTGCTTCGCATTCTCCGCCGAATGATATTCGTCGAAGATCGCAACCATCGAAAGCGCCAGTTCTCCGGCGGGATCGTTCGAGAAATCCTGCGTAATCGAGATAAGCTGGATCCCGGCAGAACGGAATTCTGCGCGGGCCTGCAAATAGTCCAAGCGCGTTGCGGAACATGCGAGAAAGCGCGAATGTGACGACGACATCGAACTTGCCTGCCTGTGCATCGGCCAGCATCTCCTGATAGACCGGCCTGGCAGTTGTCGTCGCGCTTGCGCCGGGTTCGACATACGTCCTTACGTGTGTCTCCATCACGCTCAGAGATGTAGCGTTGTGCCCTGCGTCTCCTGGTCCGGAATGGAGATATCGTTGTCAGCCTGACGTGTTGTGCTGACCCGAGCGTAGATAACGCATTTCAGGCTTGCTAGACTATCCATGGTGAGCTCCTACTTGTGTGGTTTCCGTTCGCAGCAATCGAACAGGTTAAGGATCTCGTTGCCGACCAGGCGATCCAGTATGTCCACTTCTGCGTGAACATCATCGGACAAATCTATAGCTACCGCGAGATCGTCTGGAAGGGCAACCAGAGCGGGTTTGCCGTCCCTTTTTGAGTTATTCTTCCGGGTTGCAGTGCGGCGGTCCATGACCATTGCCAGACAGTTGTCACGTGCAATGATCTCGACAGTTAAATGAGTTACGTCGTGCATCGGAACTTTTGCCTTTCATCCACGTGAGTTGGGGGTCGGCTGAAAAGGCGCTGATGGTCATCGCGAGGTCACGCACGGCAATAGCTGCCGATGCCGCGCCTCCTGTGCTAGGGTGGTTTCGTCCTATTTTCTTGTGATGGCGTTCCCCTTGGATACGCTGATGTGGTGCATGTCGGGTTTCAGGCAGCTTGTTTGCTTGAGAGACAGGATCAAACGGCATGGTCAGGCCCAAGCTTGCGAAAGATGCGTTCGATTCCCCTTGTCGATCTCGATACCAGCCAAGATCGCCGGTATAGTTTTTGTCATACCACGGCTCAGCAAAATACATCGCACTGGAACCAAGCTGGTTGGGCGGCTCATTCCTTCGTGCTTCTTTCCAGATGTCGCTGATAGCGTGTGTGCGGATTTCATTGCTCAAAGTCTCTAGAGCTGCACCGGAAAACGCTGACTTTTCTCCATCGTAATCTTCGCTAAAACTTCGTATTTGATTTTCAAACGCTTTGCTATTTGCAGTTTCGAGCCAGAAATAGACAATTCTTACCATTGGCTTGCTTGAGTCCGATAACCCGGCCCGCTTTCGCATTCGTCCTACGATCCAATGGCAATTTCACTTCGCCATGCGCCGTGTTGTGCTGCTGAGCAGATACAGCAAGCTGAGCCAATCCAAACGCTGCATGATCCAACCAATCGTTTCCCCAATATGTTACGGCGCCTTCATTTCGTACCGCGCATGCGGTTCGTTGGACCGCCCGTAGCAATATCTGGGAACCGGTCATGGTGATCGGCGAGTGACTGTAGCACAAGTGCGGCTGCTTTGCTTCCAGAGCGTCCTGTCATGGCTGCTTCGAACCCGTCTCCCATGCGAGCCAGATTCGTTCTCAGTAAGTCGGATACACGTTTACTGTGAGCCGTTGCCTGATCTGCATTCCCAGTTTTGTAAGCTTCTGGCACCGGCAAAAGCGCATGCGTTTGATAAGATGCACATTCCGAGCAAGGCGCGGATATTGTCGTCCAGCGAACCGATTACGTTTTCCAGCAGCCATGTCCATGGTGTCGCTCATTTTTTCCTTAAGCCGCCGTATGGAAAGTTCTTCGCCGTCCTCATTGAACGACAACCGCATTAGAGCGACGCTGTTCTGTCCCAGGCGCTGGAATTCTGCCAGATGGCACAGGAAATAGAATGGCGGTATATGATTGGCGCCGCCGTGTTTCGCCCAACGTTTTTTGCAGGACGGTGGCCAGTCCATCTCTTTGACCTCAGGATGCCGCTGTGCGGCCTTCGTAAATTCTCTTTGCCAGCAATAAAGCAGCTAGTTCGCTGTTTTTCGCGCTGAGATCGCGAATGAAGACGGCGCCATTGAGCAAGGAGTGACCAAGCACCGACCGAATAATTGTATCACGAACGGTTTCCTTCGTTGGGATTGATTGGCCGAAAGAAATCCCGCCTATCTACCCAAAGACGGGCTGCCGAGATCTGCGTCAGCATCAATGGCCAGTTGTTCGCGTGCAGATCGATCGTCAGCAAGCAGACCACTTAGGCGCCAAAACCGAGCGTAAAGATCGTTTTGCGCCAGTCCAGCTTGCAACATCTGCTCCGGTGCATCATCTACAGACTTATGAAAAACTGCCTAGCGAAAGATGGGGCGTGCGCCAGACGCCGAAAAGGGGTCGTATCGGCTTTGCTGAAATCGGAACAATAGTCCCATCCATCAATCAATCCGGGCACGCCGTGTGGACCCTGCGATGGGGTTGCCGTCCCGCGTTGCATTTGTTCGCGCGCTGCCGCACGCATTCCATTTTTTCAATCTCAGTCGCAAACATAACTCATTCCGCAAATGGGGATGTCAGTTCCCTGAGCTGGCTGCTCCAAGGCTGCTTCCTGACTAGCGTGAAAGGTATGATAGTCAGTTACCCATGCATCATAAACATCACAAAGCTGGACGATGTTTTCCGCGATCTCCTGCGTTTCGGAAAGCCAGTTCTTGGGCCGGTCCATTTGGTCTTCGGCGCCAACCTGTTTTAGTGTTTCGACAAGACCTTCGATAATCGACTGAACGACTTCAATAGTTTCGAAAGTCACCCCTCGCTGCCATTTATGTTGAGAGTCCTCGGGCTGAGCAGGATCAATCATTGTGGCTGCCCAACGGAGCGCCCGCCTTCACGCTGTCGCTAACTGCGGCGGTCGCACGCGCTTCATCGTTGAAACGAAGGTTCGCGTCCCTCTCACTCAACCAGTCATATGCCTCGCCGCGCTTGATGTTCACCGGCGTCTGGATGTTCAGGCGCTGTGCAGTGCGCCACATGAGGAAATACTGAAGGCGTGTCGCTGGTTTGTCGCGCCAGCCAGTCTTGTCAGGATTCTCTGCCTGCCACTGCGCGAAACTGAGACATTCGTCCTGGTATTTCTGCTTCTGCTTTTCAAAATGGATAGCCTCGCCCCGTCGCGTCCAATTCTGGCCATGGTTCCGCCTCCACGGCTGCATATTCCAGTTCGGCGATAGCATCCTTTTTTCCTCGTCTGCAGCTACTGCGCTGATGGACCCGAAGTATTCCTTCGCCGACAGCTGTTTAAGATAATAGAAAGCCGGTCCGTCTTCACCGGTGAGATCTACTTCGCGCATTGGCAGCGCAAGAATTCTTGAATGCCAATTTTCGTGCTTTGAAACGGCCTTTAGCCGACTTTCCGCGGCACGCTTTTCCCTGTTGATTTCGGCAAGCTGCGCCTTGATCTTTTCTTGCTTTGCCGCTCGCTCTGCCGCTATTTTCTCCAGACGAATTTGATCCTTGTCATACAGCATGTTCCACTCCTGTTATGGGCTGGAACTACCGTGACACTATGTCCCGAAAGAAAGTCGGCAGTTTAAGAATCCTTTTGCCATTTGTTTCGCGACAGCGATTTGAGAGACAGCTTTGCGCTCCAATTTCGGTCATTCAGGCCGTCGCCTTTAATTCCCGGAAGCTGACGTTGTTTCAGACTCGGCGCGCGTTTGGACAAGTGGGCGTGCGAAAGTGTCACGCGCGAGATCTCTAATCTCATCGGCGGTTACGGTCTGCAATTGCGTTGCCGCTTCGCGCCAGATTCGAAATATGATCGGGCGAAAAGAAAGCTGGGCGGCCTGATAGGCCCAGGCCCTGTCCTGGTTGTAAGATCCTGTTATACCATCGATCGTCAACGCGCGTATGGTTTCCAGAAGCAACGGTATCCGGGCCGGGCCCGGCGAGGTTCGCCGCAACTTCGTTGATAGCGGCGGCCACCTTGGCTGCCTGTCCTTGCGGAACCGTGACAGCCGCAGCGAGAATCGGCTGTCGATATCGCTCTACAAGTTCGATACGTTCCACGCGCGGGTTATAACTGGTCCCTTGTTCGACAAGTTCGTTGTAAATCATGCGCGCAAACAGGGCTGTGAAAAGCACCTGTAGCTGCGCGTTCATGTGCATCGGCGGGCTCACTAATGGCCCACGCAGCCCCGGCAATTTCTTGTCCTCCAAGGCTAAGCGGCATGTCGAGCGTGAATGCGGGGGGCAGAGGCGGGTCTTTCAAGTCTGAAAGGCCGCGCTTACTTTTTTCGCGTTCTCCTTGGCCAAGCGTTGAAGCGAACAGCGCAATCATCTCCTCTTCATTCATATTCCCTGCGATAGCTGCATCAATAGAGCCTTGGGCGAGAATAGGGTGCAAAAGTCTAGGCGCGGGCCATTTCAGCCGAGCTTGCGCAGCGTTCTTCCACTGCCTCTTCATAGGCGATGGTTCCGGGTTCCAAGCGGCCTTCAAGCGACCCCACAACGGTCCTTAACGGGTCGCGAGGCGATGCGCTCAAGGCATCTCGAGCGCGTCCGCGTGCGACTTCATCGCCGCTGTCTCGAAATCCAGGATCGGATATATAGGCAAACAGGTAGCCAAGCGCTGCCGCCGCATCCTCGCTTCTCACCGATGCGCCGGTTCTGATACCCGATCGATGTTCATCTTCGAAGGGAAAATTGCGAATATCCCTCCCCCAAGATGCATCGTGTATCTCCCGTTCGACTTGCGCGGCGGTGCCTCCCGCCCGCACGAAGTAGGGCAAGACCAAAGTTTCGCAATGCGTCAGGCGCGCGCGTGCTTCAGGGGCATTTGCATAGACGGCAACCTCAAGATATTTCCCCTGATGCTCGCGCTTGACGAGGCGCAATGTGGAGCCATTCGCAAACGCCACGCTACGGATTCCGTCGGGCGAGCGCTCGTCAGACAAGATCGTGCCCGGCTGGCCGCTGAATTGGTCTTTACCATGTTCGGCTGTGGTGCCGTTTGACGCCCTGAGAGGCCTGCGCTTATAGGCACTTACAAAGCTGGCCAGCTCGTTAGAGGGTTCGGTGCCTCCCTCCCCCGCAAACCCTTCAAGTCTGGCCCGCAACGGCTTGCCGAGCGCGACCCGGCGCCAGGCATTGTTCAATTTCTCGAGGCTGATGTCCGTCAGAAATCGGCGCTCCACTGCGAAAAGGCTTTGCTCGGACTGCAGGTCATACCTGCTGGTAATGGCCTCGGTGATGCTCGCGGACACTCTGCTGTTGCTATGGAGCAACGCTTGCTCGTGCTGGTCGCTAATCTCCCGCAGGATCACGCGCTTTGCGATGGCCAATTCTCTTGCGGTGAAGCCACCTTCCTGCGCCGCGGCAACCTGGTCCAAAAGGATCGCAAGGGAAGGGCGCCAATCCCCCACTGCAGGATCCGCCTGCCAGATAAGAGAACTGCTACCTGGAGCAGTATCGTCGACCGTGAAGGCGGCGCTGCCCAGCCCAGTATCGAGCGCTTGCAGATTGAGCCGATGCGACAGGATCAGAGCGATGATGCGGTTGAGCATTGCGGCCTCGCGACGCGACGGCATCAAAGCGCTCTGCGGAAAATAGGGCATATCAAGACGAAGAACAGCGAGCACGGCAGGGCGACCGGGGGCGTCAATATCGGTAGTATACTGCAGGGAAACGTCCGCCGGTGCTTTGTTGGCGTCAAACTCGACATGTGCTGCATGGGCAGCACTTTGTGCGCCGGGAGACCACGTTCCCAGCGAGCTGCGCAAGAGGGCATCGATTTCGGCTGGTTCGACATCACCGACGATCACGAAAGTGACATTTTCAGGCCGATAAACCCGGGCGTAAAGCGCATCAATCACTTTAATGCTCGCCGTTGCGACATCGGATGAATTATAACCACGCGACACATCCCGCTCGGACCCGGGCGCAAGAGCGCGAGCCCGCTGATACAGTCTCGTGTCTTGGGCAAGCCTTCCCGCCCCTTCGTTGATGACAATCTGTCGGTTGCGATCCACCAACTCTGCCGAAATTCGCAAGCCGCTCGCAATCCCGCGGAAAAACCGCAGGGCTTCGGCTACGTCCGCCAGATCATTGGTCCGGGTGGTCAGGAAATATTCGCTCGCATAGGGCGAGGTGAAGGCCCCCCACTCTCTCACAACCGTGCGTTGATCGCGAAACGCGATGACCTCTGCGGGAGACATTTCGCCATTGGCATCGCGTGGAAGGTGCTCGATCAGATGGACGAGGCCGTTTTCGCCGCGCCCTTCAGCGCGCCAGCCTCCTTCCACCCGCATCCGTATGGAAACACGCTTCGAATCCTGAAACGCTGCGCTGCGCCGCGGGACGATTATGTAACTCAGTCCATTGGCCAGTTGCCCGGGATGGAACGCGTGTAGGCCGGACCGCTTATCGGCAGCCGGTGATGCCTGCGCGGTCTCGCTATGGGCATGAGCAATTGCACCACTGCAAGCCCCAAACAGACTAATACAAGTTAGTATGGAAAAAGCTTTAAACATCAAAAAACTTTCGGGTATCGCAATGTTAAAATAGATAATTAGCTGTCTATTTGGCAGTTTAAAAGCAGCCGTTTTGGGAAGATCGAGACGTGGTTGTAGGAATAGCTGAATTTGGGGTCGGAAGCAGTCAGTCTGCTTGCAAAGCCTCGCTAAGCCAACCGGCCATGAAGCGCAGAACTTCTACGCTGTGGTCTACGCCCGCTTCGTCGTTCATAAAGTGATCGTACCCTTCAAATTCGCGATAGGTAAGATTGGTCTTATCTTTCTCTACGAACATTTCCTGCGTGGCCCTTGCAGTTGAAACTGGGGCGAATTGGTCTCGTGTTCCATGGACGAGTAAAATCGGCACATTAGTCTGAAGCAGTAATCTGGCGGGAACGAGATTAGCGGCATCCGCCCACCACCGATAACTAGCACCGCCAAAACGCCTAACTGGCGTGGGGTTTGCGGCAGCTTCAGCAAGTATACTGGGGATCTGCGCGGCGATATGAGGCGGAACAGCGCCTTGGATTAGCTCAGAGACTGGCACTCCGATACCGGATGAAATGATGATGACTGAGCGGGTTTCCGGAATAAGCGGCGCAAGCATCGCAGCCACCGCACCGCCTTCAGAACCGCCTTGGATAATCAATTCGCCATTCCACCAATCTTCGTTGCGCAAATGGGCGATAACCTGAATGGCATCGAGAACACGCTGTTGAAGTGTGCTTCCGCGCCAATAGGCGAGAGAGCATCCATCGTCTAAACCGCTGCCATCACTCTCGTCTTCACCTACCCCATATTTTTCGACTGCTAAAACAGCTCGGCCCGGAGCGAGAACTGCGGGTTCGGATGTCAGCCATTCCCGCTCTATAACCGGCTCGCAGCCCGACCCATGAAGCATCAGGAGAATACCTTGTTTGCCCTCATCTGCACGGTCAAGTAGATGATATGTGATTTGACTGCGGTCGGCTCGTTCTAAGATTTCGGCTCGAACGGGCGTCGCAAACAACACCGTCGCACAAACGGTCAGAACTGAAAGAAACTTTAGCAAGGCAATCTCCGCGGTCCGGTATTAGCAGGATGTGGAGAGCAAGGGAATGACCGCAAGTGAGTCGAAGGTCGCCTGTCCGCTCTCGGCCCAACTTCTGACGTGCCCGCGCCCCTATGCAAATCTGGCATTTCAAATGACAGGCTCTCAAAGAAATAACTATTAAACTGCGGAGATATTACAGCGATCCTCCCCAACAATGCGAACGTCAAAAACCAACAGGACGTAAGGTTCAGTGGGTGGGTACGCGCAAGAAACGTTGACCCTTGCTTTGCATGGTCAACACCCGCTCCCCGCTTGAAGTCCCCACCCCCTGTTTTAGGCAAGGGCACTTCGCGTGGTCAGATTGGAATACGAGGGAAAAGCGATGCCTGCAACCGCGGGCCGTATCAATGCGATCATGAAGGATGGCCGCACCGCGCGGCGCCTGCTGTCTGACGAAAGAAGCGCTGAGAAAGCCCGCGATCGATCAGCGCGTTTGCGTTCGGTAAAAGAAACAAAGGACGAGCGCGAATACAGTCGGCAGAAGCGACAGATACTTCGCGAACTGGGGCTTCAGCCTGGCGGCAGCGCATGGGGCCGCATCTTTCATGTGAAGGTCGAAAAAGCACCGTCGCGCCAAAAACGAAAAGGCGAAAAATCACTCAATCCGACCAAGCTGCGCTTGGGTATTCGCAAATACAAAGCTGCCCTTCGCGATGGTCGGGGTCGTGTCGCCGTATTCGTCAGAATGCGCTACCTCGGTCAGAAATCGAAAGGATACCGATCCGGTCTGGCAGCCGATCATGTCAAATATATCTTCCGCGAAGATGGGCTGGAAGATCCGGAAATCCAGATGGCGGCACCAATGTCGAACATCGGTTATACAGTCCAGGAGTGCACTGCATTCTGGCATGCGCTTGAGCCAATCGAGGAAGGCTACCGCGCAAATTCCAAAGTCCAGTTCCGCTTGACAGTTGCCCTGCCGTATTTCTTCAATGCTGAACAGCGCCGCCGAGTTACGCAGGCAATTGGTGACCAGGTTTTCGGCCGGTATGGGCTTGGCTGGATGGGCGCCAATCACATCCCGGACGCGAAAGGCTCGCAACGTAATTTTCATCCGCATTTCGCAGCTTCCATGCGCCCTGCGGAACGTATTGGCGATCATGAATGGGCATTTACCGAGGAGAAGCTGACCGAACGTTTCACGCCTGAGGGGCTGCTTCGCATGCGAGCCGAAATCGCCGCCATCATCAACATCGAATGCCGCCGCGCCGGGTTCGAAGAACGCTATACACACCAGTCCTATCAGCGCCGCGGCATCGACGCGGTTACCACCGAACATGTTGGACCCGAACGGATGGCGTTGCATGACAAAGGTGAACCGGTCGGTGCCGTCGAGCGCAACAATGCGCGGGTTGAAGCGAACGAATATTCGGTAGAGGCACAGTATCTCTCGAAGAAGGTCGCGATACAGGAACGGCTTGTCGAATTGGCAAAGGAATCGGTTGCGCGTGCTCGCAGAAGCGTCGGAGTGCAGATGCTGAAAGGCTCAGTGACGCATGTGCGCGATACTGCTGTCAGGTGGGCAGCTATGGAGTCCAGTGCGGCGGCGCGGCATGTCTTATCCGATGCCGGCGAACAGCTTCGAATTATCCGGGATAGTGCAGAAAAAATGCGGTCCGCAAAAGGCCTTACAGTTTCCGCCACTAGGCGACGCGTGACGCTTAATAGCGTGATGACAAAGGCACGAAACGCAGCGCAGGCTGACGCCGACAAGCCTCAACAAATCGACCAAACTGCCCGCGAAGCCATTTCGGGACTGACTAAAAAACCGCGGCGTGACCGGGGAGTTCAGCTCCGCCTTACCTCAGCACCGTCGCGTGAGGCGGTAAAGCTCGTCGCAAGACAGGCTGGAGAACTGCGCCAATTCCAACAAGGCGATCCCGCCCAGGTTGTCCAGCGCGCAATTATTCCGAAAATACAATCTATCCTGCAGTCCGCTGGATCGTTGTGCTCCTCCGAGAGGGAAGCATTTTCATTGCGCATTGCGACGATGGGGCAACTTGACCTTATCCGGAAACGGGCGACCGTAGTGCTGAAGGCGAGGCAGCCGAAAGCAATTGACAGCAGCGTGAACCGTCAATTCGGGAAAGTCATCGAATCTGCGAAAGGTATCGCGAGACAAGCTTCGGTCCGACATATTGCACGGCAGGCCAGCGTATCTCTGGCCGGGCTTGCACGCGCCGCTTACGGTCTGCCCAGTGTGACCCCGCCAAGAAAACTCGATCAGAATTCTATTACTACCTTGGTTGCCATAACGCGCCAAGCGAGAGATATTCGCACCAGTCCGAAACTTTCGTCCCGGTCATATACAGAGGAGCTTGAGCTGCTCAGGAATATTCGCGCGGCAGTTGTCGGGCGGACAGTTTCAGCGCCTGCCAGATCCGCGTCGGATGGTCCGCAGACAGGTCAGCTTGGGAGAGCCGTTGCCCGGAACACTTTGAAAGTTGCGTCAACGCCAGCACCCGCACAGGCGAACCGGCCGATCACTATGGTGCCTGCATCCAGCCAGATGAAAGATGGCTCGTCCGTAGGCCGAACGGCTGAAGGGTCTGCTCCGCGTGAAGGCGTTAGCAATAAGGCTGATCCGGTGGGTTTCGAGCAGAAGGCCAACCAGTCGAATGATGCAGACCTAGCGAAGGTTAAGGCCCGAATGAATGGCGATAACGCCCCGCCAGTATCAGGTAAGCGGGGCCGCACGGAACAGGCAGGAATGCCGTTAATTGACCATGCTGCTGCACTAGGTGACACAAGGACAACCTCCCGCTTGTCCGATGAACCGCAAGATTGGGATCCGCAGAGTATTGTCGAACTGCTGTCTGGCAAGCGTTTCGCTGTCGAGGAAGCGCATCGGGGCATGGTCGTTCCGCTCACGCCGGTATTTGCAAAGCACGGCCTGTCGGACGGTGCAATGCTCCAGCCGGTCGTGCAGGCCGCGATGGCGGAACGCCTCGAACGGCAGCGTGAGGACGAACGGCTTATGGTGCCAGTGTTGGCGCGATACGTGCGCGAACAGGATATGGCCAAAGATGATAAGATCATCGCGCGTTTGCCGGATGACGAGCAGCGCAGGCGCGTCGAAGAATGGCGCGGGACAGGTCTGCTGCATCTTTTGATGACGCGAATACGCGATGACCAGAAGCGCGAGACCAAAAAGCTCTATCGCAAATGGCATGCAGCGCGCAGCGAGAACTTGCCGGAGCGTGCGAGCCTTGCCGCCATGGCCAATTCGCAACAGCAGCGCTGGCCGATCGAGCTTCCGCAGGACGATCGAAAAGCGATCGAACACGACGCCGCCATTCATCGTCAGCGCCAAGCACAGATGCAGGCTCGCGCACAGGGGATCGGCTACTGACGAAGGTCCTCGCATGGATCCACATTGGGAAAATCAACGCTTCCGGCGTGTTGAGGGCGAAGAAGATAGCACCAGTGGCTGACGCCTTGCAGTGACGTTGGAAAGTGATGGAAAATGGTTCCGTCGCCGACGTCACCCAAGAGGTGAATAATGAATACAATTACCGAAGATACCGGCGGCTCAGCCGTTGGGAGACTGACGAGCGGCGAAGACGACCAGTGCATATCGCTCTGGCGTGTCCGGCCCTTCGACCGATGGCCCAAACTGGTTGATCCCGTCGAACCTATCCGAACGATCGCCGTGCTCGACACGGAAACGACTGGTCTCGACCCTGACCGCGACAAGGTTATCGAAATTGCCGTTGCATTCGCAAAAGTCGATGCGATGGGGCGGATCATGCTGGTGCCATCGGCGGGCGAAGCGCGGCAATCGCCGGGCTTCCCGCTGTCGCCGGAAATCACACAGCTGACCGGCCTGATCGATGAAATGCTGGCAGGCCAAACCATTAATACCAGCCACATCGCCAAGCGACTGAACGAAGTCGAGGCCATCTTTAGCCATAATGCATTTTTCGACAGGCCGTTCGTTGAACGACTAATGCCGGAGTTGAAAGACAAGCCTTGGGTCTGCACCATGAATGATGCGGACTGGGCCGGATGGGGCTTCGATGGCCGCAAGCAGGATCACCTGCTCATGCAGAGCGGACTGTTCAATCCGGTAAAGCACCGCGCGATGTCCGATGTGATCAGCCTCGTAAATTTGCTGGATGTCGAAACGCCCACCGGGGGCTCGGTGCTCGCCGAATGTATGGACCGCGCAAAGCTGCCCACCTGGCGACTCGAAGCACGCGGTCTGCCTTACGATTTCAAAAACGTCGTGAAGGAGCGAGGCTGGCGATGGGGCGCCCAGGCCAAGGTCTGGTGGACCGAAGTGGCTGATGCCGATCGCAAGGCCGAGGAAGCCTGGTATGCGCACGCATTCCGGCCATTCCGTGATCCGCCTCACATCGAGCGGGTGACGTGGGAAACGCGATACAAGCGCTAAGTGAACAGTGAAGGGCGGGCGGCCAGAAATGGTCGCCCGCATCCAGAGTTGAAGGGTGAGTTTGGGCATTCCGACAGAACGGAAAAAAGCTGCTCCGGCCAATCGGCCGTCACCGCAAAAAGGAAATACATATGACTATCAAAAATACCGTCGCGGGCATTAGCCCGCGCGAGGCGCTGACGCGCACATTGCGCACGCAAATGGGGATAGGCAACGCTCCCAACGCAGCCGCCTCCACCCTGTTTGGCGCCTTCGAAAATGTATCGGACAGACAGTTCATTGCGCTGGCCTGCCAGGCCGCTGCGGACAAATGCGATATGGTCATGAGCATCTGGAAGGACGCGGGCAGCAACGCGCCGTCCAATCTGCTTGTGTTCTACCGCTCAAAAGGAAATGTCGAACTGCATCCGGTCGATGTTGCCAGTCCGCAGGACGACAAGGCGCTGGTGCTGGTTTCGCAGGACCGTGCCAGTCTGTTCTACATGAATGGGCACAACGTCATGGCGCGATCGAGATGCTCCACTTCGGACGGCATCGAACAAGCTGTGAAACGCGGTCAGGCAAGGCTTGCCGTGGCACTCAAGGCTTTCGAACCTGTCGGCGATGGCGGATGGGAAACCACAATAGTCTGAAGATGGCTTCATTCGACCTGTCCGCGTCAGCGGCAGTCCAACGGTCCGGCGGCTGAGCAAGCCAGATCGAACACCACGACACCGACAACAAAAGCGGGCGGCATCCTCGGATGACCGCCCGCTTTGTATTTGAAGGCAGAAATGATGATTACACGCAGACCCATACATGTGCATCCGGAAAAGGTGGTTGCCTATGCGTATGTCCGGCACCCACCATCGGCCGATGGGCGACAGCCGATCTACGCAGCGGGCGCGCTGTCCGTTACCCTCAAATTTGGCACCGAGGTCGAATTTGAAAGGCACCACTGCGTCTATGAACGCAATGCGGGCGGCAATCCTTTCGCCGATCTGTTCGGGCTTCTGGATCCGACTGCGCATTTAATTTCCGTCCAGCAGCCGGGCTCAAAAACATCAGAAAATCACCGGCGCGATGATCACTGGCTGCGATACCAGATGGCATCGCTGTCGATGATGCGTGCGCAGCGCCAAGGCCATCAGCTTCTGACAATAAAGGAACGTGTGTTGCGAGCATTTGCTGAGGATTACTCGATACCGATCGCCACTCCGAATGCCTCGATAGAAACGCAGGCAAGGCTGGTGGCGGACCGCGCCCAGATCGTCTGGCTTGCCTGGGCCGCATGCGCACTAGGGTCAGACCCGGATCAGCACGCGATCATCGCGGCATTTCGGGCGTGGCGAATTCTGGACGAGCAGCGGCCGATACCGTTCTGAACAAAAAGAGGAAGGCAGTGTGGGAAGTATTTTTGCCAATTCTGGCTGAAAGGAAAATAGTAATATGATTAAAACATACCTTAGCACCGATTGCGAATTCGCATGGGACGAACATCTCCATGAGGCGCATCGCAGCATCGATAGTAAATCTAAGCACCACGCCACAGCCGTTAAGCGGGTGATTGCGGCAGCAACATTCGAATTCGGCGTCGACGAAGAAGGTCGTGTTACTACCGGCGCGGTATCCAGCTGGACTGAACATCAGCATGGCGACGAGCAGGCTGTGGTATCGGAGTTGTTCGACCATTTGCGTATGCGTGATAGCGTGCCGGTTCTGACATTCGGCGGCCTCGGGACGGATATTCCGGTGCTGGTGCTGGCAGGCATGGAGCATGGCCTGACACTGCCGAAGCAGCTGACAGATCAGCCAGGGCGTCGCGGACCGCGTCCGCATTTGGATCTGGGTCTTATGTTAAAAGGTGGGGGCCGGACCTGGTCGCATTTGTCGCAGGTGCTTCTGCGGATCGGCGTGCCGGACGAACTGGTGGCTGCAAAGCCGTCCGTATCGCAACCGAAGACCAGCGGTGAGTGGGCCGAACTGCGCGACCATGTCGAACTGGATACTCTGCTGCTGGCCATCGCGAAGATTACTTGGTTGGTCGCGCAGGGCGCGTCCGGACTGCGCTTCGCACCCGGTGCCATCGCGCTGATCGCGGGCTTCCTGCGCCGCCGACCTGATCACTCGGCGACTAAAATGCTGGCACGCTATTGCGATGTTCTGCATGCGCAGATTGCCGATCAATACAGCGTAGCGGCCTAATTTCGCGGGGTGGACGGGGCGGGTGGACAGTCCACGTCGTCCACCCAATTTACGTGAAACGCAATTTTGAGCTGGACGATCGGACGAAGAAAAGCGGCAAATGATCATAGTATAGTCGTTCATTAGATAATGGAATACCATGCTACCTACTTCCAGGTCGACGTGGATTGACGTAAGGCAGCAAGATGGTCGAAGCCCTTTTTAATCGGAAAACGCTTGAGCGCCAGCTTGCCGCCGCTCCCGCGCTTGAGCAAAGCAAGCTCGACATACTGCGTGCATGGGCTTCGACGATACAAGACGGCAGTATCCTGACCCAGTCAGAAACCGAGATTGAAGATCAGTTCAAGGAACGCATTGTCAGTGCGTTACTGGGATACCGGCCTTTTAACGAAACTGGCGAATGGACCGTGGCTTCGAAGACTTCGATCGGTTCGGCGTCGATTTGGCACTCGGCCAGTTCACGCCGGATAAGAAGGTCATCGTCGCCCCATTCGAACTCAAGGGCGCTCGCACACGCGATCTCGACGCTATCATGCCGGGGCGCGCGAAAACACCTGTGCAGCAAGCATGGGAATACGCGTCCGACAATGTGGGCACCAAATGGGTGCTGGTCTCCAACTATCTGGAAATCCGCCTCTACAGCTATGCCGAAGGGCGGCAATTTGTCGAAACGTTCGACCTGTCTCAGGGTGCCGATCCAGAGCTAGGCAAGAAGATGCTGCTGCTCCTCTCGGCCGACAATTTGCTGGGCAGCAGAACTTCGGAAATTCTAACGCAAAGCCGCCGCGAAGATCGCGATATCACCACGGCGTTGTATCTCCTTTACAAAAAACTACGCGGGAAATTGATCGAAGCGGTGCTCGCCGACAAGGTGGAACTGGAACCGCTGAATGCCATCAGCGCAGCGCAGACAATTCTCGATCGCGTGCTCTTCATCGCCTTTGCCGAGGACAATGGTCTTCTGCCCGACGATAGCCTTTTGCATGCTTTCGAACATGCAGATCCTTACAACCCGCGACCTGTCTGGCAGAATTTCCTCGGTCTGTTTCGCGCTATCGATGAGGGTAATACCCAGCTTGACATCCCGCGCTACAATGGCGGACTATTTTCGCGTGATCCGATCATTCCGGACCTCGATTTGTCCGACGCCATTTGCGAAGGTTTCAAAAAGCTGGCCGAATAC
>CAVTPG010000003.1:0-73877 GCA_963736595.1 uncultured Alphaproteobacteria bacterium | reverse complement strand
CCATGACCGCTTCGACCTGGTTGGGCTGGCGGATGATTGCGCCCTGCTCTTCGCTTTCGGCCATCAGCAGCGCGTCGGTATCCTCATCATGCATCGCGTTCGACAGGCGCTTGGCCGCGCGGATCGCTTGCGGATTACGGCTGGCGATCTCGCTCGCAATAGCCAAAGCCCGGGCCAGCGGATCTTCGTCATTATATGTCGCGAGGCCCAGCCCCTGAGCCTCGGCCCCGGAAAATTCGCGATTGGTATAAACCAGCTCCCGCAGCACATCGTCGCGCACCAGCCCCCGCCACAACGGATAGCCGCCCATATCGGGGACGAGGCCCCATTTCATCTCCATGATCGCCATGCGCGCTTGCGGGTGGACGATGCGAATATCCGCGCCGCTGGCAATCTGCATCCCCCCGCCAAAGCAGACGCCGTGGATCGCCGCGATAACGGGTGCAGGCACGCGCCGCCAGACATAGGCGACTTCCTGAAAGACATTGGTGTTGCCATGCGTGCGGGCGGTAATCGGCTGTCCGCCATTCTTGCCCGCATCGCCAAACGTCGAGATGTCGATCCCTGCGCAGAAAGAGCGTCCCTCGCCCGACAGGACCACAGCGCGCACGCCCGGTGCGGTGCACAGATGCTGTCCCGCCGCGATGATCGCTTCGAACATGGCCGGGTCCAGCGCGTTCATCTTGTCGGGCCGCGTCAGCCGTACTTGCGCAACGCCGTTATCGCCTTGCTCGACCGATACGCGGTCCTGAAATGTCGTGGTGTCGCTCATGCTGTCATCTCCGCCATCGCCTGATTAGCGCGCATCGTGATCGATTTGATCGACGCCGCGCTCTTTGAAGAACCGCTTTATATTGCGCGCCGCTTGTCGCAAGCGTTGTTCGTTTTCCACCATCGCGATGCGGACGAAGCCCTCGCCTTCCTCGCCATAGCCGACGCCAGCGGCCACGGCGACTTGCGCATGGGTCAAAAGTTGCTTGGAAAATTCCAGGCTGCCCATCTCGCGGAATGCGGGCGGCAACGGCGCCCAGGCGAACATGGATGCGGCGGGAGGCGGAATGTCCCAGCCGGCTCTGCCGAATGCCTCCACCATGACATCGCGGCGCTTGTGATAGAGCAGGCGGTTGGTCTCCACGATGTCCTGCGGGCCGTTCAAGGCAGCGCAGGCCGCCGCTTGAATGGGCGTGAATGCACCGTAGTCAAGATAGGATTTCACCCGCGTCATGGCTGCGATCATTTCGCGGTTGCCAACGGCAAAGCCCATGCGCCACCCCGCCATCGAGTAAGTCTTCGACAGCGAGGTAAACTCGACCGCCACATCCTTTGCGCCCTTTACCTGCATGATCGAGGGCGTCGGATTGCCGTCGAAATACAGCTCTGAATAAGCAAGATCGGACAGCACCCAGACCGCGTTTTCGCGCGCCCATTCCACCAGCCGTTCGTAAAAAGCGAGATCGACGACTTCGGCGGTCGGATTGGACGGATAGTTTACCACCAGCACGCTGGGGCGCGGGACGGTATAAGCCATCGCATTGTCCAGCGCTTCCCAATATTCCGCGTTCGGCGTGACCGGGACCGAGCGGATCGTTGCCCCGGCAATGATAAAGCCGAAGGTGTGGATCGGATAGGATGGGTTTGGCGCCAGCACGACGTCGCCCGGCGCAGTGATCGCATTGGCAAGGCTGGCCAGCCCTTCCTTGGAACCCATCGTGACGACGACTTCGCTATCCGGGTCCAGTTCCACCCCGAAGCGGTTGGCATAGTAATTGGCTTGAGCGCGGCGCAGGCCCGGAATGCCCTTGGATTGCGAATAACCATGCGCGTCCGGCTTTTGCGCGACTTCGCAGAGTTTTGCGATCACGTGCGGCGGTGGCGGCTGATCGGGATTGCCCATGCCCAGATTGATAATGTCCTCGCCCGCTTGCCGCGCGGCGTGGCTCATCTGGTTCACCTCCGCGATCACGTAAGGCGGCAGGCGCTTCATCCGGTAAAAATCGCTGTCCATCGTCATCCATCGTTATATGTGCAACAAAGCGGCAACAATATTGCGCTATATCCGCTGTATAATGATGCAACCTTATGCTGGGTGCAACGACTCCCGTCCATGCGATTTATTTGCTAGGATGCAGATTATCTGATGCCGCGCTTCATTGGCGAAGCCGGATAGCTAAAAGAATGGCCCGCCTCGATGACCGACAAAACCGATACGCCCGAACCCTTCACCAATATGTACGAAGCTCCAGCCAAAGCGATGAAGAGTATGGGGCAAGACATGGGGCAACGGATGCAAGAGATGTGGGCGCCGTTCATACAGGCCAATCCGCTGATGCAGATGGGCGGAATGAATTCGACGGATATGTCGCATTGGAGCGATGTGGCAAAACGCCTGCAGGAATTGTGGTCGCAAATGGGTGTGCAGCCGACGATGAATTTGAATGGCGCACCGATGACACCGCAAATGCCGGAAGCGATGAGTGCGCTCACCGATCCGACGCAATATATGGCGATGATGCAGAATTGGTTTGCGCAGACGCCGCTCGCCAATCCCGAACAGCAAAAGGCGATGTGGGAAGAGGGCATGGATGTCTGGCAGAAAGTGCTGGGCGCTTATGGCATCGGACCTGCCGCGCAGAGCGAGGGCTCGCTCGACAAGGCGCCGGAGAAGGACGCATTGCCGCTGAAAGACCGCCGCTTTGCCGATGAACGCTGGCGCGCGCACCCCGCCTTTGCGCTGATCCATCAAAGCTATCTGATGATGGCGCAGCGGATGGATGATCTGGTCAACACCAGCGAAGCCATACCTGCCGAAAAACGCGAACAGATGCGCTTTTTCATGAATGCGCTGACCGAAGCGATGTCGCCTGCCAATTTCCCGATGCTAAACCCTGTTGTGCTGGAGCGAACCCTGGCATCCGGCGGCGAAAATCTGGTCAAGGGTATGGAACATCTGATGGCCGACCTCCAGAAAGGTCAGCTATCCCATACCGATGCCAGCGCATTCGAGCTGGGCAAGAATATCGCGGTCACGCCGGGCAAGGTGGTGCATGAATCACCGCTGTTCCAGCTTATTCAATACAGCCCACGACGGACAAGGTGCTGGACATACCGCTGGTAATTTTTCCGCCGTGGATCAACCGCTTTTATATCCTCGACCTGAATGAGAAAAAGAGCTTCGTGCGCTGGGCTGTCGAACAGGGCATCACCGTGTTCATGGTCAGCTGGAAATCCGCCGATGCCAGCACCGCCGACATCGTGTGGGACGATTATATCAGCGCGCAGATGGAAGCGATTGATACGATCCGTACCCGGCTCGACGTGCCATCGGTCCATGCGATCGGCTATTGCGTGGCCGGAACGACTCTGGCCGCGACCCTGTCCTTGCTCGAACAAAAGGGCGAGGCCGACAAGGTCAAAAGCGCGACGTTCTTCACCGCACAGATCGATTTCGAGCAAGCGGGCGAATTGCTGCACTTTGTCGATGATCAGCAGATTGCCGCCATCGGAGCCGCTTCAAAGGATGGCTATACCGACGGGCGCGTGATGGCCGCGACGTTCAATATGCTGCGCGGGACCGACCTTATCTGGAATTATGTGGTCAACAATTACCTGCTGGGCGAGGAATATCCGGCCTTCGATCTGCTGCACTGGAATGGCGATGTGACCAATCTGCCGACCAAATGGCACCAGATGTATCTGAAAGACCTGTATCGCGACAACAAGCTGGTCCAGCCGGGTGCGCTAAGCGCAAACGGCACGCCAATCGATTTGTCGGTGGTGGAAACGCCGTCCTATATTCAGGCGGGGCGCGAGGATCATATTGCGCCTGCCGACAGCGTGTGGCGGATTACCGAGCATTTCAAGGGGCCGCTGCGCTTCGTGCTGGCCGGATCGGGGCATATCGCCGGGGTCGTCAATCCGCCCGATGCAAAGAAATACCAGTATTGGACCAATGAAGACGACGTGGATACGCTGGCCGAATTTATCGACGGCGCAACCGAGCATCCGGGCAGCTGGTGGCCCAATTGGCTGCAATGGTTAAAGGCGCAGGATGCCACCACGGTGCCCGCCAAAGGTAAGCGCAAACCGGGCAGCAAAAACGACAAAATCATCGAAGATGCTCCCGGTCGATACGTGATGACGCGTTAGAATTCAGCCATTTATGAATGTGCTGCGCGTTTATGTTGCAGCGCACAAAAACCCTTGACATTTGTGCTGCAACTGCTATTTGTGCAGTGCAACATAAGTCGAGGACAATCATGGCCAATACGCCGAAGAACATTGCTGACACCACTTTCGCCAACAGCGCTGCTGCTGACGGGGCATCTGCCAATAAGGCAGAGCGCGCCTATGCTGACGCTGCCGCGGGTAAAGAAAAATCCAGCAAAGTGAGCCTCGATACAATTGCGAAAGCAGTCGAGACTAAAACTGCTGATAGCAAAAAAGACAGCGTGAAAATCGCGGCTATTGCCGATGCGGTGAAGGCTCCGGTCAAGAAGGCCGAGAAGAAGCCCGCTCCGCAGAAGGCGAAAGTAGCCTCGGCCGCAGTGTCCAAGCCTGTGACGGCCAAGCCTGCGGCGCTTAAGCCGGTGGCGGAAAAAACGCTGAAAAAAGCGCCAAAGAAAACGCTGAACAAAACACTGAACAAAACATTGGCGAAAAAGCCTGTCGCCAAACCACTTAAAAACACCACACCTATTAACGAAACGAAGGATACGACCATGGAAAAGATTGAAAACACATCGCAGGATTTCACCGCTTCGCTGAGCAATGTCGCTGCCGACATGCAGGGCCGGATGAAAGCCGCTTTTGAAAAGACGACCGGCATGACCGGCGACATGAGCGAAATGGCCAAAGGTAACGTCGAAGCTGCCGTAGAATCCGGCAAGGTTCTGACGTCCGGTCTGCAGGATCTGGGCCGCACTGCGGTTGAAGACGCGAAAGCGGCTTACGAAACGATCACAGCCGACGTCAAAGAAATTGCAACGGTGAAAAACCCGAGCGAACTGATGAAGCTGCAAGGCGAAATGGCTCGCCGTAACTTCGATGCGATGATCTCGCAGACTTCGAAGAACACCGAAGCCATGATGAAGTTGATGAACGAAGCATTCGCACCGATCTCCAACCGGATCAGCGTTGCCGTTGAGAAGACTTCGAAAGCTGCCTGAATTTAAGGCATTCTCACCCGATCAGGTGAGATAGCGAACAAGCGGGGCCGGGTGAGAGATCGCCTGGCCCTTTTGTTTGCCATCCGTTTGCAAGTCTGTTCGCACATAGCCCGGTCGCATACGGGGCTTGTGCATTTGTCACCTCGCGGTGACGCTCTGCGACACGCCACAAAGGCAGTAGGAAAATATTCATGGCCAGACTGCATCTTGCGCTTTGCGACACCGATACGATATTGCCCCAAGCGATGACGAATTTATTACCCCTAGCCCTGACCGATGAATTGCACGCCGATGTTGCAGGCTCACTGGACCTGCGCGCTTATAAAGCGATGGCAGACGATGCCGACACGCCGGGTACAGGCGATGACGATGCGGACCGGGATGGCGGTGGTCAGGTGGGCGTGGCGACCAAGCCCAAAACGCGCCCGAAAAAGCCGAATATGTATAAGGTTCTGCTGTTGAACGACGATTACACGCCGATGGAATTCGTCGTCTTGGTCCTGAAGCGGTTCTTTAAATTGAATCTGGAAGAGGCAACGCGGGTAATGCTGCACGTTCATCAGAAGGGCGTCGGTGTCTGCGGCGTGTTTCCTTACGAAGTGGCGGAAACCAAAGTGGTGCAGGTGATGGATTTCGCCAAGCAGAACGAGCATCCGTTGCAATGCACTTTGGAAAAAGCGTGAGCGTTCGGGGCTGCATCTGATGTTGCCCCACCCCAAACCGGATCCGGTCGGGACTGGGCAGGAAAGTGTATGGGACTATCCGCGTCCGGCGATCTGCGAACCTGCTAATCGGCATATTCAGATTATCCATCGCGGCGTGACGCTGGCCGATAGCCGCAATGCCCTGCGCACTTTGGAAACCAGTCACCCACCGACTTACTACATTCCGCCGGCTGACATTGCGATGGATCACATCGCAGCCAATCCGCACCGCTCGCTGTGCGAATGGAAGGGGCAGGCCCGCTATCACGATGTTGTGATTGGCGAGGAGCGGTTGGAAGGTATCGCATGGAGCTATGCCGATCCAACGCCGGCCTTTGCTCCGATCCGCGACCACCTTGCTTTTTATGCTGCCCCGTTCGATCAATGCCTGATCGATGGCGAGCAAGTGACCCCGCAACCCGGCGGCTTTTATGGCGGCTGGATTTCACAATATGAAGCGGGTCCATTCAAAGGCATTCCCGGCAGCCGGTTTTGGTAACTGACAAAGCGGTTTCAGGCGCGTTCAAAGCCGCTCGACATCGCTAGACCCCTTCTCGGCATCCTTGTGGACCAGTTTGAACTTCGCGCATTAACACATGACCAAAGCGCCTAATGGCGCTAGGGCGATGCCACCCGATCCACCTGCAACCTTGAGCGCCGCGCCCCCTTGTTCAAATTCATTCCCTCCATCGACCGCTATATTTTCCGGCTGGTAATTGTGCCGATGCTAGGCGTGTTTGCGCTGGCGGCATCGTTACTTTTGCTCGACAAGATGTTGAGATTGTTCGAGTTTGTTTCGACCGAAGGCGGCCCGATCGGTGTCGTGTTCAAGATGCTGGCCAGCCTGTTGCCTGAATATGCCAGCCTGGCGATCCCGTTGGGATTGCTGCTCGGCGTCCTGCTTGCATTCCGCAAAATGGCGACCTCCAGCGAGCTGGATGTGATGCGAGCGGTGGGCCTTAGCTATGGTCGGTTGCTTCGCGGTCCTTACATCATCACAGCGTTTCTGATCGCGGTAAATGTCGCTTTGGTGTTCTATGTGCAGCCGCTAAGCCGTTATTATTACGAGACTTTGGAGTATGAATTGCGCTCTGGCGCACTGGGTGCCTCGATCAAGGTCGGGGAATTTACCTCGCTGGCCGACCGCATGGCTCTACGCATCGAAGAGAGCGAAGATGACGGCACGAAACTGAAGGGAATTTTTGCGCGGATCAGCGATGATGCAGGCCATGTCCTGTCGATTTCTGCGGAAGAAGGCTCGTTTCTTGCCACCACCGACAGTCCCGATACGATCATCCTGCGCCTGACCAACGGCACCATCGTTCAGGATATGGGCAGTATGCAGGAGGATGGCGAAACCCCGCGCGTCCTCAGTTTCTCACGCCATGATTTGCCCATCGACTTGCCCAGAATCGAGGAATTCCGCGGGCGCGGCGATGCCGAGCGGGAATATATCCTGCCCGAATTGCTCCGCGTCGGGTGGAGCGATCAGGAACCCGAAGCCAAGCGCGATGCCAGTCAAGCCAGCTTCAATTTCCGGCTGGTCGAGGTGGTTATGATGATGCTGATGCCGCTGCTTGCGGTGGCGCTCGGCATTCCGCCCAAGCGATCGACCAGCGCGCTCGGCGTATTCGTCTCGATCATCATGGTCGTCTCCTATCACAAGGTGAACCAGTATGGCGAAGATGTCGCGGCGCTGGGGCGGGTCGATCCGATCATCGCCTTGTGGGTTCCGTTCGTCATATTTGCCGCGCTGATCGTGTGGATGTATTACCGCGTTGCCTATGTGCCCGGCGGTCAGGCGATCGGCGCGCTCGAAACGTTCGCTGCCAAAACGGGCGCGGCTTTCCGCAAGTTTTTCAAGCGCAAACGCTATGTGCGCGAGCCCGCTGCGCAAATGTCGGCGGCGGAATAGAGGCACAACATGCAACTCGATTTCTTCCCATCCCGCACGCTGACGGTCTATCTCGCCAAACTGTTCATGGTTCGCATCGTGGCCGTATTGCTGATGCTGGTGTTGGTGCTGATGATGCTCGATCTGCTGACGGCCAGCGGCGATATTCTGGCGGTCGAAGGCAATGGACAGGCTGATCTGCTAACTTATGCGGGCCTACGCATTCCTCAGCTTGTCGCCCAGTTCCTGCCCTATTCGGTGCTGCTGGCCACGATCCTGACATTGCTGGTTTTGAACCAGAACAGCGAGGTCATTGCGATGAAAGCGGCGGGCCTGTCGGCGCATCAAGTGCTGGCTCCGTTGCTTTTGTCAGCTGTCGCAGTCGCTGCAGTCAGCTTTACCTTTAACGAGCGCGTCGTGACCCGCGCGACGGCCACGCTGAAAGCATGGGAAGCCAATGATTATGGCATCGTGCCCAGCGACCCCGGCGTGCGCAGCAACATTTATCTGACCGATGGGCAGGATATTCTCGCGGCAACCAACCTCAGCGGAACAGGTGACGACATCGTGATGCGCGGCGTGACCTGGTACAAGCGCGGGCCTGACGGATTGATCGCCGAGCAAGTGCGCGCCGACCGTGCGACCTATGCCAGTCCCGGCTGGCGCTTGGACAATGCGCGGCGCTTCACGGTGGAAAATGCGGGGTTGGAAAGCCTTGCTGCAATGACTGTCGCATCAGGCATCACGACCGAGCAGATCGATCTCGCCAAGGTCGATCCCGACACGCTGTCCTTCATGGAATTGTCGCGCTCGATCGACGCTTATACAGAAGCCGGTCGCAGCACGGGCGAATTGCGCGCGAAATGGTGGCACAAAATCTCCGGGCCGTTGTCCGCTGTCCTCATGCCCTTGCTCGGCGGGATTGCGGCATTCGGCCTTGCACGGTCAGGTGCGTTGTTCATGCGTGCCTTGATCGGCATGGCGCTGGGCTTTGCCTATTTCGTGATCGACAATGCGGCGCTGGCTATGGGCACATTCGGCGGTTATCCGCCATTCTTGGCCGCATGGGCACCGTTTTTTCTGTTCCTGCTGGTCGGAGAAACCGTGCTGATCCGGACCGAGGAATGAGCAACTGCGGCTGGCAGTGAGATTAGCGGCGTAGCATCGTGCTTCGCGCTATCCGGCCGACCAGCGAAAACATACCCGGATGATTGGCCCCGTCGAACGTCGAGCCAATGCCCAGATGTGTGGAAATCCGCCGATGCGCTTCACCCAGCGAATGATACGGCATACTCGGCATCAAATGGTGCAAAGCGTGATAGCGCAAGCCGACCGGTGCCCAAATTTCCGCTATACGTCCGGGCGGCGGCACATTGACCGAATCCAGATATTGCGCGGTGACGGTCATCGGCTCGCCCTCGTTCTCCCACAAATGCGCGACCAGCGTGCGCAGCTGATTTAAGACGGCAGTAAAAGAAAACACGGCCAGCGCGACCAAGATCGGCTTCCAGCCAAAGGCAAATACGCTGCCGATTAGCAGCCATGCCCAGACAAAGCCGCCGATTTCTTGCCAGAATACGCGTGGTTTCAAGTCGCCCTCGGGCGGACGACGGCGAAAGTCGGGATTGATCGACAGGGCTGAAAAGCGCTGCCACACGAGCTTGCGGATTGGCGGAATAATTGCGCCCAGCGGCACCAGAATGGCAAAGCGCAGCACCAAGGCGGGCGGGGCCAGCAGCGCGATCAACACGAATAGCGGCAGCGACCACGGCTTCATCAACGCCAGCGGCAGATATTCCGGATCCTCGATCGTGCCATAACGGGTGCGTGCATGGTGCAGCGTGTGAACGCCTTCATACATGAACGACGGCGTCAGCATCGGTATGCCGACCAGCATATTCCACGCGTTCCGAAATCCGGGCAATGCCCGCTTATGGATATGCGATAATTCGTGGATAAATAGGAGCGCGCGGTAGAGCGCCAAAGATGCAATCAAGCCTGACGTGATGGCAAGCGTGACATTCTCGATCAGGATCGCACCGGCCAGCGCGGCATAGCCCAGCACGGCGGAGATAAGCAGATCGGTCCAGTAAATCGCTGGCCGTGCCTCGGCGATATCCTTGGTCAGATCGCGGGCCGCGCGCAGCATATCCTTATCGTCCGATGTCCGAAACGCTTCGCGGTTCGCCGGTGGCGTCTGCGCGGCTGTGCCTTGGTCGATGGTTTGCTGGATATTCATGTCTTTTGCAGGTCCGAGCGGCTCTTAGCCTAGATTTTCCATTGATAACAGTCCCCGGCACGAATGCGCGGATCGCGCGCGTTCCGGTGCGCCCTTTCTTGACAATCCGCTTCAACCACAGACAGGGCTAATACAGGCTGAACAGAGGTTAAAACGTGACTGGAAACAAGGTAGTGATTGTACCCGTCAGCGGCAAGCAGGGGCGCGCTGCATTCGTCGATTGCGGACGCGCTTTTGCCGACAAAGTGCCCAACAACGTGCCGCAGCTTCGCTCCGAGCAATTGGAGCTGGTCGATCCTGATAAAAATCCGTTTTTTGCCCACGCGACCGTGCAATTTTTCCTGGCCAAGCGCGATGGCGAAACGGTTGGGCGGATCTCCGCGCATATCGACCATGAAGCGGAAAAAACCCCGGTCGAGCAGGGCTTTGGTCCGGGCAGCGGCTTCTTCGGTTATTTCGATGCAGCCGATGAAGAGGTAGCCAAAGCCTTGCTGCAAGCGGCGGAAGACTGGCTGCGAGATCGCTCTGTCACGCGGGTGCTGGGGCCGATCTCACTGTCGATCTGGGAAGAGCCGGGGTTGCTTGTTAGCGGCCAGGAACACGCGCCGATGATCATGATGGGACATCATCCCGCGCATTACCGGCAATGGATCGAAGGCGCAGGCTACAAGCCGGAAAAGTCGCTTTACACCTATGATCTGCCGGTCGAGCGGGACTTTCCGCCCATCGTCAAGCGGATCATGAAATCGGGCCACGCCAATGAACGCATTACGATGCGACCACTCGACAAATCGCGCTACGCGGAGGAAGTGCAGACGGTGCTGCATATCCTCAACGATGCGTGGTCGGGCAATTGGGGCTTTGTGCCCTTCACTGATGCCGAAATTTCTTACGCGGCAAAGAAAATGAAGCCGGTGCTGCATTCCAAGATCAATCACATTGCTGAGTTGGATGGCCGCCCGGTCGCATTCCTGATGACTTTGCCGAATGTAAACGATGTGCTGTCCCGCATCGATGGCAAGCTGTTTCCGTTTGGCTGGATCAGGATGCTGCGGTGGCTGTGGGAACCGACCGGATCGGGAATGCGCGTGCCCCTGATGGGCGTGCTCCGCGAATTTCATAATACAAGGCTTGCCAGCCAGCTGGTCTTCATGATGATCGATGAAACCCGGCGCGTTGCCGATGAGGAATACCATTCCAAACGCGGCGAGGTCGGCTGGGTGCTGGATGACAATAAAGGCATGATCGCCATAGCGAAAATGATCCAAAGCGAGATCAACCGCGAATATGTGATCTTTCAAAAGACATTATAGCAACACCTTCGGGCAAAGCGCTCGCAGTGCGGGGAACCGGCACGGCTTTATCGCCGTTCGGAATGCAGGCCTCTCCCGCGAATTATCGTCGGAGTTCTGTGAAGGAGTACGTCGATAGCCACCCGCCGCGAACCGCGCCCGGACGAAAGCCCGCTGGTCCTGCCTTGCCACGTGCTGGTGGCGGAGGACGATGCAGTTTTGGCCATGACGATCGAGCAGGCTCTACTGGATGCCGGTGTGCGCGAAGTGGAAATCTGCGCTTCGACCAAGCAGGCGATGAAGTCTCTATCGGCGCGCAAGCCGGAGCTGGTCATTATCGACGTGCATCTGGCCGATAGCGACGATGGCTGGGCGATTGCGGAGCTGGTTGAATCCATGAAGCCCCGCCCGCCGCGCGTCATTTTCTCAACCGGTGCGCCGCAAGATATTCCCGAACGCATTGCTCTGATGGGACCGGTGCTAGAAAAGCCGTATGATGCGCAAGACTTAGTCACGCTAATGCGGCAACCGCGCCGTCGCGGGCTTATCTCAAGGCTGCGCCGCGCCATTCGTTAGGTTGCGCCGCGCACCGAATACCTTCGTAACCTGAGTCCAAATTGCCGCGAGTTTAACGGCTGTCCATCAGTGTCCCCCGCGCGGCAATGGCGCGACAAGAAAAAAGGCCTCCGCTCTTTTTGAGCGAAGGCCTTTCGGGATCGTATCACCAGCCGCTTGGACGGGAGGGGGGGTCTCGGCGGTGATACTAAGAAAATGCCCGTCAATAAAAGTGGTTCCCCGAAGCCCTCGAAAAATCGCACAATTTTCTTCGTGGCCCAATTTCTAAGGTGATTTCCTGTAGTTACAGACCAAAATAGCTGTCCTAACCTTTGTTATTTTCCTAAGCAGCGGCGCTGTTGCAAGCTGGCCAGCCTGGCAGTCGCCCACCGCTAATTCCCAAGTAGACACGACTGCGGGATAGCCTGAAACAGATAATCTTGTATGCAACACCGAAAGGCAGGAACATTGTTTCGGACCGACCGTTTTGCCAGCGCCAATCTCGGGAGAATATTATGTCGCTAGGCGACCAGATAGCTAAGAATTTACCCTACCTGCGGCGCTATGCGCGGGCCCTTACTGGAAGCCAGGCAACCGGCGATGCGTTTGTGCGTGCCACGCTGGAAGCAGCGCTGGCCGACGAGGAATTGAAAGCATCGCTCGATGGTGGCCGAGTGCCGCTATACGCAGCGTTCAACAAAGTATGGGCCTCGGCCTATCTCGAAGTGGATAGCGAAGACGAGGATCCTTCCAATAACGAGCTCGCCGCACAAGCGCGGTTGAATTCTGTTACGCCGCTTAACCGACAAGCGCTTTTGTTGACAACGCTGGAAGATTTCAGCGTCGAGGAAGCTGCAGAAATCATGCAAATGTCGGCGGATCAGGTGTCCGATCTGGTGCAGACTGCAGTCGAGGAAATCGATCGCGAGTCCAGCACGCAGGTTCTGATTATCGAAGATGAACCGCTGATCTCCATGCAACTGGAAGATCTGGTCAAATCGCTTGGTCATGAGATCTGCGGAACAGCTGCAACCCGGACACAGGCGCAGGAAGTCGTGGCAGAGCGCACACCCGGTCTGGTGCTGGCTGATATTCAACTGGCGGATGGCTCTTCGGGGCTCGATGCAGTCGATGACATCTTGAGCATGGGCGATGTGCCGGTAATCTTCATCACAGCTTATCCAGAACGTCTGTTGACCGGCGACCGGCCTGAGCCGACTTATCTGGTCACCAAGCCGTTTCAGGAACAGACAGTGCGGGCAGCGATTAGCCAAGCGCTGTTCTTCGGTAGCAAGAAGTAAACCTGCCACACACTCTGCTGTCTAAAGGCAGCAACTTAATAGTGAGAGCGTCGCGAGATCATTTGATCCTGCGGCGTTTTCTTATGGCTTGGCAGTATCGTCAGCTTCGGCAGTCTCGGACGCTTCCGCTCGCAATTGGAACGCGCCGCGCCGCCTGACCGGTACTAACAGCGTGCAGGTAACACCGGAGGGCGCAAAGGTCAGATTAACCGGATGCCGCAATTCGTGCGCCACGATTTTCTCGATCAGATCGGTCCCGAACCCGCGCGAACGCGCTTGCGCAACCGGCGGGCCGCCCGTCTCGACCCAATTCAGTCGCGCCAGATTATCTTCCACCAAATCCCATTTGATCGAAACACATCCACCTTGCGTACTGAGCGCACCATATTTTGCGGCATTGGTCGCCAGTTCATGCAATGCCATACCGAGCGACAAGGCATCATTCGGAGCCAGCTCGACGTCCGGCCCGCTGCGATCGATCATCGTGTCGTTGCCTTGAGCATACGGAGCCAGCTCCGCATCCACGACCGCTTCGACCGGTGTCGTGTTCCATTCCGACTGCGTCAGCAGGTCATGCGTTGCCGACAGCGCCCTGATGCGGCCATCCAAACCGGAGGCAAAGTCGTTAATGTTGTCGGCGCGACGGCGCGTTAGGGCAATGATCGACAGCACATTGGCTAGCGTGTTCTTGACCCGGTGATTAAGCTCGCGCGTTAGGGAATTGCGGATCGAGTTTTGCTCATGCAGCCAATTCAGCGTCCGTTCGTCTTCCATGGCCTGCGTCGTTAGCAACCGTGCGACCAGCATTAGCAAGCTGGCAACTGCCAAACCGAACAGCAAAGTTATAAGGGCCAGCGAGGACAACGCCGTGCCGCGTGCCGATTCCACCACCAGCTTTAATGGACGATGGGCAATTTCGATTGTTTTAGAATAAGTTCTGCCAGTCTCGACATCGGGCGCTACCGACGCCAACAGCGTGTCCTCCGCCACTTTGCCATCATACAGGTATATACCCATCCCGCCGCGCGTCTGCTCATCCGCTTCCAGACTGGAACGCAGGAAATCGCCTGCATTGAACGGGCTGTAAATATAGCCTTTCACCTGCCGGTAATCACCGCTTTGAAAAACCGGCATATAAGTGAGGAAGCCTGGGTCGTTGCCGCCGCCTTCCTGCACCAGCACAACGCGTCCGCTGGCGGTTGGCTCTACTCGCCGGGTTGATCCATCGATCGCCTCGCGGCGCACTGGATCGGAATACATATCATAACCGACTGCGCGGCGGTTGCGCGCGGTATTGGGTTCGAGATATTTTACCGGCACAAGCCTATCGCCCTGCTCGGCACCGGGATCGGAAAAGACCTTCGTGGACGGAGCACCGGAGAGAAACAAATCGGTCTCGAACTGATCGATTTGGTTGGCGTTTATTGCCGGCGCCCAGCCGATGCCCTCTGCTCCGCTGTAACCTGCGTTAAGCCGCAATTCGTCGATGAACCGGCTGAACGTTATGCGCGAAATGGCATCATCGGCCCCGAACAAGGCCGCACCTGCGCGCAAATATGATGCATTGGTCGCACCGTTTAGAGTCAGGGAGGCACTGACGGATTCCGACAGCCGGATCATTTCCGCCCGCTCGCGTTCCGCCTCGCCTCGCTCGATCGAAAAAACACTGAGTGCGGTAATGGCCGTTACCAGCATGAAAATACCGACCGGAACTGCACGCGGATAGCGCACCAGCCATCGGCGTGTCCTCGCATTCGTACTGTTAACGTCGCTCGCTTTCACGCAATTACAATGGCTTGTGACAAGCCAGAGCCTTTATGGTTTCGTGCTCGCAGCGGCAAATCCGGTGTGCCAATTCGGCAAGCATTTTGTGTGATCTTTCAAGGCAGGGAACCATAGAGAAATCGTATCGTTCCCCAAACTACAGCATGATTGCAGCCGATTTTCCGTGCAATTTGCACTCCGATCAGCCTATGGGCTTGTTTAACAAAGATTAATGGCCAGATATGTCATCAGAAAACGATATGTCCGATAATAAAGATTTGAAAGAAGACCGGAATTTGTCGAAATCTTCATCCACTTCAGCTGAAGCAGCAACCAAGCCCGAATGGGCAGATGGTTTGCGACAGTTGTATGATTCTGTGGTAGAGGAAGAATTACCGGACAGCTTTCAGGATCTGCTGTCCAAGCTGGACAAAGGCGATTAATGACGGCGAGTAAGCGTACGGCTAGTGAGAAAGCCGATTTCAAAAGAGAATTAACCGAAGTTGTTCCGCACCTTCGTGCCTTTGCACGCGGGCTGTGCGGGCGTGCGGATATGGCCGACGATCTGGTGCAGGAAACCATGCTAAAGGCGTGGGCCGCTCAGGAACGGTTTGAACCCGGCACGTCGATGCGCGCATGGACGTTTGTTATTCTTCGCAACGCCTACCTCACTGATATGCGCCGCAACCGCTTTCGCGGTGAATATGACGAAGGCGTGGCCGAGCGCATCCTGACAGCGCCCGCAGGACAGGAAGAGCCGATCCATCTGTCCGATATGCATCGTGCGTTACTGACGCTGCCACCTGAGCGGCGCGAAGCCTTGCTGCTGGTGGGTGCAGGCGGTTTTTCTTACGAAGAAGCTTCGGAAATTTGCGGGTGCGCTATCGGCACAATCAAGAGTCGGGTTGGCCGTGCGCGCGCGGCGTTGAATTCGATGCTGAGCGAAGGCGATATTCCGCGCCGCTCGATTGACGATGCAACGGCCCATCGCGCCATTCTGGAAGAACTCGACAATGTGGCGGCAGGCAGTGGCATCGCCGCGCGCCCTTGACCAAAACGGCTCGTAGGGCGGTCGATGGATGGTCCCGGCACCTCGGCTGATCGAAGCGAGCTTGTCGAAAGCAAAGCCATAGCTGGCGATCAGCAGAGCAGCGACGAAGCGTCCCGCTCCAACCGCCGCTTGGCATTTGCGGCACAGGAATTGCGGCTCATTTCCTCACTGGTTCTGCTAATTGGCGCAGGCTTGTTCTTTGCCCTGCCCTTCGTGCTGTCGATCGGGTCTGTGGTATTCCTGCCGCTAGTATCGGCAATTATTCTTACCATAATTTTGTCGCCGCTGGCCGATCGACTGGCCGAATTCGGTGTGCCGAATATATTGGCTTCGCTCATCGCGATTATCTTCTTTCTCGGCATCGTCATTCTGGCGCTTGCTTTAATTCTGCAACCGGCTGTCGCCTTGTTCGACCGTTTGCCCGGCATGATCGATCAAGTAGGACAGCGGTTTTCCGAAGTACGGGAGCGGTTCGGCTGGATCGGGCAAATCAATGACAAGCTGAGCGAGTTGATGGGCGATTCCTCAGAGCAGGTCGTGCTGGCCAATCCGTCGCTGTTGGAAGAGCTGGCTTTCGCTACGCCCAGCGTCTTGCTTGAAGTTCTGCTGACTTTCCTGATGGCATTTTTCATGATCGAAGCGCGGGTGCGCTTACGCCGTCACCTGCTGTTTGATCGCGCATCGCTCAGTTCCAGCGTCAAAGCAGCTCGTGTCATGCGAGAAATTCAGGATCGCGTCGCTGCCTATATTCTTACTGTTGGATGGATCAATGCGTGTGTCGGCATCATCGTCGCTCTGGGCGCATGGGCGATGGGTGTCGAGGCGCCGGTTATGTGGGGCGGTCTGGCGATGCTGTTGAACTTCCTCCCGTATATCGGCCCGCTGGCGATGGTCGCATTGCTCAGCCTGTTCGGCATCGGCACGGCGGATACCATCTTGCTGGGCATGATCCCTGCGGTTGTTTACCTTGCTTTGCATACGGTCGAGGCAAACTTCGTCACGCCGTCCATTCTCGGCGCGCGGTTTACGATGAACCCGGTGATGATCCTGATCGCTTTGAGTTATTTCAGCTGGGTCTGGGGCTTTTTCGGCGCGCTTCTATCTGTGCCTATTCTGCTGACACTGACGGCTTTCTTCGATCATGTCGGTCGCCCCAATTTGATCGGGTTCGTCTTCGGAGAGCCGTTATTCGCAGGTAATCTCGAAGCGCTGGGCCTTGATCCCGACCGGACGACACCGGAGCCGGTGAACTCTCCCGACTGAATACGCCGCCCGACGGCGCCCAAGAAAAAGCCCACCGAAAGCAATGTTTCGGCGGGCCAGTTCTTGCTTGGTTGAATTACATCAAGCGGGGTATTTCCATGTGCTGCCGCGTGCGAGATTTTGCGACGCGAACGACCAGTTCAACTTGCCGCCGACGACTGCATCCAGATAGGCCGGGCGTTTATTCTGATGGTCGAGGTAGTAAGCGTGCTCCCACACATCGATGGTGAGCAGGGGGTTGAAGTCGCTATCGGCGAGCGTATCGCCGTCATGCGTTTCTTCGATGGACAGCGTGCCACCTTTTTCAGCCAGCCAAACCCAGCCGCTGGCAAAATGGCCTGCGCCGCGAGCCTTTAGCTGGCTCTTCAATTCATCGACCGAACCGAAATCGCGCTCGATCATGGCTTTCAATTCATCGGAAGGGTGACTGGTATCCGACGCCATCGAATGCCAGTAAAAGCCGTGGTTCCAGCTTTGTGCGGAATTGTTGAACAACCCCTGATCGCTGCCACGCGCGGCAGCGATAACATCTTCCAGCGACTTTTCGGCATGATCTGTGCCTTTGATCGCGTCATTGGTTTTGTCGATATAGGCCTGATGGTGCTTGCCGTGGTGATAGGACAGCGTTTCGGCAGAAACAGCCGGGTCCAGCGCGTCATCGGCATATGGCAGATCGATTAGTTGGAAAGTCAAATTTCCCTCCTCATGTTAAGTTTGCGGGTCGGATATGTATGAACAACGCATAACCGCTTCCTTTTGTTGCAGCGCTGCTGCAAAATTATGGCGCCCGACGCCAATCGCACGATACTCGGCTCAGCTATCGCCGGTTCACGGTTGCCGTCACCGCCACATTCGTCGTGACATTGGCCAGCGTGCGCACAATATCGGGCAGCATCTCGACCGCGACCAGCAGGGCGAGCGGCTCCACCGGGACGCCCATTGCAAGCGCGATGGGACCGATGGAAATGACGAAGCTGATCGTGCCGGGCAGGCTGACAGTGCCGATGGAAATGATCAGCGCGATGGCGATGCCGGTAATCATTGCTGTCGGCGTGATCGTCACTCCGGCCAGATGCGCGACATAGATCACGACCGCCAGATTCATCGCTGGACTGGTCGCGCGGAAGATCGCGACTGCCAAAGGCAGCACGAATTCCGCCACTTCGTCGCGCAAGTTCAGGCGCTTGGCGCTGTCGAGCATTGCAGGCAAGCTCGCCAAAGAGCTTTGCGTCGACATGGCGACCGTTTGCGCCGGCAAAATCGCTTTGGCAAAGCGTCCGGGCCCGATCCGACCGCCGACTATCGCCAGCACATAAGCGCCGATCAGGATGATGACGCCCATCGCCGAAACAACCGCGATGTAATGCGCCAGTGCCACGAATGCACCGCTGCCCGCGCGCGCTGCAACCCCTGCCGCCAGTGCGAACACGCCCACCGGCGCCAGCCACAACACCCAGCCGATGATGATGAGCATTGCATTGCCCAGCGCATGAAAAAATCCGAGCAGGGTCGCGCGTTGCCGTTCCGGGATGCGCTGCATTGCCAACGCCAACAGCGCAAAAAAGATCGTCAGCGGCAACATCGCGGTCTCCGCCGCAGCGGCAAACAGATTGGGCGCGATTAGCGACGTCAGAAAGTCGGAAATGCCCGGAACCGCCTGCGCTTCGCCCGCATCCTGCGACAAGAATGCGCCCGCCGACGCTGGAATGGGAAAAGCATCGAGCAATAGCGGCATCGCAAGCGCGGTGATGATCCCGCCTGCTAAAAGCACGCCGAAAACCAGCAGCAGCATTCGCCGCGCCGTTTCCCCCGCCTTCGCCGCTTCGGCCAATTGCGAAATCCCCATGATGAGCAGCGCCGCGACCAGCGGAATGATCGTCATTTGCAATGCGCGCAGCCACAGCGAGCCGACCGGCGCGGCCACATTCAACAGCGGCTCGGCAAAGCTGGTCCCCACAGTCGCGATCCCGGCCAACAGGCCGCCGACCAGACCTGCCAGCGTCCACCAGACGGGCAAACTGATCGTCACCAATCCGCCGGTTGTGCCATTATCTGCGCTGTCTTGCATCGCTGCCCCTTTTCACATCCTCTCTAACGCGGCTAAAGCAGGTGGCAATTGCGCAATCCACAGGCGTTGCGGCAAATTTCAGGACGAACAGGAACCCTATGACACGCAAATTCTTCGGCACGGACGGCATTCGCGGGCGCACCAATGAAGGCGTTATGACCGCCGCGACCGCCATGCGCGTGGGTCAGGCGGCAGGCGCGTATTTCTTGCGCGGCGACCATCGCCATCGCGTCGTGATCGGCAAAGATACGCGGCTCTCGGGCTATATGATGGAAAGCGCCTTGGTCGCCGGTTTCACCAGCGTCGGGATGGATGTCATCATGACCGGCCCCCTGCCTACGCCTGCAATCGCATTGCTGACGCGCGAGATGCGGGCCGATTTAGGCGTGATGATTTCCGCCAGTCACAACCCTTACGAGGATAATGGCATCAAACTGTTCGGGCCCACTGGATTCAAGCTGTCCGATGAAGACGAGCTGGCCATCGAAGCGGCGCTGGAGGACGATCAGGTGCTGGCAGGAGCCGCCGATATCGGTCGCGCTCGCCGGATCGAGGATGCGCGCGGACGCTACATTCACGCTGTAAAGAAGTCGCTGCCCGAAGATGTGCGGTTCGACGGCCTGACAGTCGTGGTCGATTGCGCCAATGGCGCGTCTTACGAAGTCGCGCCCGCCGCTATCTGGGAGCTGGGCGCGAAAGTCGTCAGCATCGGTGTCGAACCAAACGGCCGCAACATCAATGACGGGGTTGGCTCGACCGCTTTGGACGCGTTGCAGGCGCGCGTGGTCGAGGAACAAGCCGATGTCGGAATTGCGCTGGACGGCGATGCAGACCGCCTGATCGTGGTCGATGAGAAAGGCCAGATCGTCGATGGTGATCAGTTAATGGCCCTGATCGCGACACGCATGGCCGCAAGCGGGGAGCTGAAGGGCAACGGTATCGTCGCCACGGTCATGTCCAATCTGGGGCTGGAACGATTCCTCGCCAATAACGGTCTCGACTTGCACCGCGCCAAGGTCGGTGATCGCCATGTGCTCGAAATGATGAAGCAAGGCGGTTTCAATGTCGGTGGAGAGCAGTCGGGGCATATGATCCTGCTCGATCATGCGACCACGGGTGACGGCACGGTTGCAGCTTTGCAAGTGCTGGCCGCGCTGGTGCAATCAGGCCAGAAGGCAAGCGAATTGCTGCATCTGTTCGATCCGGTGCCGCAATTGCTGAAAAACGTGCGGTATTCCGAGGGCGCGCCGCTCGAAAACGACGTCGTAAAATCGGTTATCGCCGCCGCCGAGCAGGAATTGGAAGGCAAAGGCCGCTTGGTGATCCGCCCGTCCGGCACAGAGCCGGTCATTCGGGTAATGGCAGAAGGCGATGATCAAGCGCAAGTCGAAGCGGTGGTAAATCGCATTTGCGACGCTGTGCGCGATGCGGTCTAGGAGGGTCATAACAATGCTGGAAACACGCCCCGATTGCGAACGTTGCGCCACCGACTTTTCCAACAGCACGGTGCGGAAGTTTGCGGCATGAACCGGCCTAGCAAACCGCCGCGTATTCTCGTGATCGCCGGATCGGATTCCAGCGGCGGTGCCGGCATTCAAGCCGACATCAAAACAATCACCATGCTCAGCGGCTATGCCATGACGGCAATCACCGCCATCACGGCGCAGAATACAGTGGGCGTGCAGGCGGTCGAGACACTCGATACGGCTCTGATCGCGGCGCAGATCGATTCCTGCGTGTCCGATATCGGGGTGGATGCCGTCAAAATCGGAATGCTTGGTTCAGCCGAAATAGCGCAGATGGTCGCGGACAAGTTGGAGGTGCTCGAAGTGCCGATCGTCTTCGATCCGGTGATGGTCGCGACCAGCGGTGCTGCACTGGCTGATGATGACACGATCGCAGCGTTCGAGCGGCTGATGCACTTGGCAAGCGTCGTAACGCCCAATGTGCAGGAGTTGGAGCGCCTCACGGGAGCCAGTGACCTCGATGGAAAAGCGCTGGTCGATGCGGCGCAAATCCTGTCCTTGCGTTACAAGGTTGAGGTACTGGCCAAAGGCGGACATGATCCGAATAACCGCGATCTTGTGACCGACTGGCTGATGAGCCCGGACGGCACCACCGCATCTTTCAGTCACGAGCGGCTGGATACGATCCACACCCACGGCACGGGCTGTACGTTAGCCAGCGCCATCGCGTGCTTGCTGGGCCACGGACAAAGCCTTGAAAACGCAGTCAGGGTCGCACGGCAATTCGTGCTGCGAGCAATCCAGAGCGCGCCCGGCTTCGGTGCCGGCGGTGGACCGCTCGGCCATCACGGCATCCGCAACGTTAGCTAAGTCTGGTTTTCCAGCTCGTAAAACTTGGCAACGTAATCCCACGCTTCCTGTGCGGTTTCGCAGCGATGAAAGAGCTTGAGATCGTCGTGATTTATCGTGCCTTCATCGGCCAATGCTTCCAGATCGACTACCCGGTCCCAGAAGTCTTTGCCGAATAAAAGGATCGGCAGCGGCTTCATCTTGCCCGTCTGGATCAAAGTCAGCAGCTCGAAAAATTCATCGAATGTGCCGAAGCCACCGGGGAACACTGCCACGGCCTTCGCGCGCAGCAGAAAGTGCATTTTCCGCAGCGCGAAATAGTGGAAGTTTAGCGACAGATACGGCGTGACATAGGTGTTCGGCGCTTGCTCATGCGGCAGGACGATATTTAGCCCGATAGACGCCGCACCCGCTTCGCTTGCTCCGCGATTGGCCGCTTCCATGATCGAGGGGCCGCCGCCTGAACACACGACGAATTGCCGCTTGCCGTCCTCGACGATGGATTTTTCGCTGACCATCCGCGCCAGATCGCGCGCTTCCTGATAATATTTCGACTTCTTCGCGAGGTTTTCGGCAATGTGCTTCCGGTCTTCCGGCGCATTGTCGATCAGCTCCTGCGCATTTTCCGGCGAGGGTATCCGCGCCGAGCCATACATCACGAAGGTCGAGCCAACGCCGGCTTCGTCGAGCAGCATTTCCGGTTTCAGCAATTCCAGCTGAAAGCGCACCGGGCGCAACTCGTCGCGCAGCAGGAAATCCTTGTCCTGAAACGCCAGCGTGTAAGCCGGATGCTGCGTTTGCGGCGTGACATGGGGGTCTGCCGCAGAAAATGCCGCTTCCTGCTCCGCCTTGTAGAAACGGCGGTCGCTCAAATCATGTTCGTCTTTTTTATCGCTCATTTGCGAGGCCCTAGGGGTACGATCCAGCACGGGCAAGCATTTGCGCCATGCGGATGCCCGACTTGCTGGTCAGCCCACTGCCGGACGGCGTGCAAAGATGCCGAAACCGGCAATAATCGCATAACAGATGGCAGGCAGGATCAGCGCAAAGGCCAGACTGCCGCTGAGATCTGCGATAACTCCGAACAGCAATGGCACAATGGCGCCACCGCAAATCGCAACGTTGATGATGCCCGATCCATCGGCAGCACGCGGTCCCAACTTCTCACACGCGAGCGAAAAGATGGTCGGAAACATGATCGAGTTCATCAGGCCGATGGCAAGCAGCGAATAGCCGGAAATTTCGCCCGTTGTGTTGGCTGAAATTGCCAGCAGCGCAATTGCGATCGAGGCATTGAACGCGAGGATTTTGCCGGGACTGAACACGCGCAACAGGCCTGAACCGATGAAGCGACCGATCATCGCTCCGCCCCAGTATAGCCCGATCAGCGGACCGGCTTGTTGTTCGGATAGATTGAGCACGCTTTCCTGCATGAGATAATTGACGATGATCGAGCCGATGGCGACTTCCGCCCCGACATAGAGGAAAATGCAGGCAGCGCCGTAACCAAAGCGCGGCCGTTTCAGGAGCGTAAGCCCTTCGGCTAGACTGGTTGTCTCGTGCTTCTCGCCTTTCAACCGGTTGCGGAACAGCCACACGACCGCAGCGACGATCGCGATAGCGACGGCCAGTCCGAGATAGCCTTGCCAGATCGCCTGACTTTCGGCCTGACGATAGGCCGTCAGTTCTGCGCCCGACAGATCTTCAGCGGACATCGTGGCCAGACTACCGAGAATAATGATCGAGCCGACAATTGGAAAAATCGTCGTGCCGAGCGAGTTAAAACCTTGCGCAAAAGTCAGGCGGCTATGAGTGGTTTTGGCCGGACCAAGCAAACTGATCAGTGGATTGGCAACGACTTGCACAATCACCACGCCGCTCGCCAGAATGAACAAAGCGAGCAAAAAAACCGGATAGGTCGCCGTTTGCGAGGCCGGAATAAACAACAGGCAGCCCGTCATCATGATCAGCAAGCCTGCCACTGCACCGCGCATATAGCCGATTTTCTTGACCAGTTTGGCGCCGGGAATGCCGATGATGGCATAGGCGGCAAAGAAGCAGAATTGCACCAGCATCGCTTGCGTGAAATTCAGCGTAAACAGCTCTTTCAGCTTAGGGATAATGACATCGTTCAGCGATGTAATGCCGCCAAAAATGAAGAACAGGCCGAATACGAAATATTGCAAGCCGGGCGCATCGATCGCTTGCGCATCATCGGTAATGGGCCGCGAGTCCGTGCTGCTCGAAATATCCGGTGCCAATGCCATAGTCTCTCTCCCCAACGCCCTTGAACAGGCTATTTAGAACGGGCCTTTGCAGCCTTCATTCGATGCCTGCGGCGTAATTGCGATGCTTTCCAGTTCGAATACGTATTCGGCCTCGCTCGATAGCGTTAGGCCGGATGTCTCGCCATCGGCAAGGCACGCCAGCGGAATAGACACATCGCGCCAACCTTTCCCGGCGGCCAGTGCCATAGTCGAAGCCAGATCGACGCTCGTATTGCCGCCTTGCGCGGACAGGCGCAGCGGGCCGGATGGCGGTTGTGCAATTTGCAAACGCAACCGCAAGGCCGAGCCGGGCTGGATCGGCTTGCTGCTCCAGACAAATGCAAGATCGCTGCCAGCATCGAACGCGATTTTGCGCGCATCTTCCTGCGCTGCGACATCGAAGGCGCTCGCGGTGATACCGCCCGAATTGCCGAGCAGATTGGTAAGAACTGTGGAACCCGCCATCGCCGTGATACCGGATTTCAACCCACGCTCGTAAATCGCGAAATCGCCATTGGCGCTCGCTTCGCTCAGCTTGCACTTCGTGTTGAGAGTTGGCACTTGCGGCGCATCGCGATAGCTACCGCCAAAGCCAAGCGGAAACAGCGCGGACGCGCCGGGTTCGCAAGCTGCGGGCCATGCAAAAGACAAGCGACCCGTAAAATCGCGCGCCGACGAACCGTTTTCGCTGGCGATCAGCACATCGGCCACGCCTTCGCCTTGCGGTCCGGGCAACCAGGCCGCCACGAACGCATCGGCGGCAGACAATTCTTCGCCCATGAACATGGGGCGACCGGACAGGAATACCGCGACTGTCGGAATGCCCTTGGCTTTAAAGTCCTGTAGCAGCGTGAGGCCATCGGTCGGCAGATAGTCAAGATGCGCGATATCGCCCTGAAATTCGGCATAGGGTTTCTCGCCAAACACCACGATGGCAACATCCGGGCGCGCGGCGAACGCGCCATCCGGTGACAAGCTTGCCGATCCGCCAGCATCACTGACTGCCGCCGAAATTCCATCCCAGATCGTATTGCCGTTCGGGAAGTCGGCTTTGGTGACATCATCGCCTTGCCAGCTGATCGTCCACCCGCCGGACTGCATCGCCATACTGTCGGCGCCGGGTCCAGTGACCAGCACGTTTGCGCCAGGTCTGACCGGCAGAACAGATCCCTCGTTTTTCAGCAGCACCAGTGACTTTGCAACCGCTTCACGGGCCACAGCCAGATGGTCTGGTGACCCGATTACCGCCAAATTCGTCCGGTTGGTCAGTTCATCACCCATCAGGCCAAGCTTGTACTTCACGCGCAATATGCGGCGCACCGCTTCATCAAGCCGTGCCTCGGTAATTTCGCCAGCCTCGACACTCGCAACCGTATTTGTGAACAAATCTTTCCAGCTATCGGGCGCCATATACATATCGAGGCCCGCATTCATCGCTTCGGGGCAATCGGTTGGCTCGCACCCGGCCACTTGTCCGTGACCGTTCCAGTCACCAACCACGAAACCGGTGAAGCCCAATGGTCCGCGCAGCACGTCGGTCAACAGGCTGCGATTGCCGTGCAGCTTGCTACCGTTCCAGCTGGAGAAACTCGCCATAACCGTCAGCGCACCGGCATCGATCGCCGTCGGGTAACCTGCGCCGTGAATGTCGATCAAGTCGCGCTCGCTTATTTGCGCATCGCCCTGATCCTTGCCAGCGGCTGTCCCGCCATCGGCCAGAAAGTGTTTGGCCGTCGCGGCGACTTTGGTAGCGGAAAGTTGCTCACCGGATACAAGATCGCCCTGCAAGCCCTTGACCATGCTGGTGGAGTAGGCTGCGACGATGGCGGGATCGGACGAATAGCCCTCGTAAGCGCGGCCCCAGCGCAAGTCCTGCGGTACGGCCAGCGTTGGCGCAAAAGTCCACTCGATCCCGCTGGCTGCGACCTCTGCCGCAGTCACTTCGCCGATCCGCTGAATCAGGTCAGGATCACGGGCGGCGCCTAGCCCTATATTGTGCGGGAATACAGTTGCGCCGGGCAAATTGTTGTGGCCGTGAACCGCGTCGATCCCGAAAATCAGCGGGATCGCCACCCCGTCGGTAACAGGACGCATGGACACCGCACGAAACTCGCGCACCATCCGGTCCCATTGCGATGCAGCCGCGCGCTCATCGCCATAAGGGCCGCTATTGCCCCCGGCCAGCAACGATCCGAGCGGATATTGCGTCAGATCGTCCGGCGCAATGAACGCGATATCCGCCTGTATCGTTTGCCCGACTTTTTGGCGCAAAGTCATGCGGGAAAGAAGCGCGTCGATCTTGGCTTCGGTTGCACTATCGGTGAGTGCTGCCGGGCTGCTGGAACTTGGCCAGTTTGCAGGGTCGGCGACTGCGTCGTCCGGCGTATTTGCTAATGCGGGCTGACGCGCTACCGATTGCGGTTCCAGCGCATTTGTCGCGCAACCGGAAAGACACAGCGCGGCCAGAACAGCCCATGATTTGCGTATAGACACCACTTTCACCCCATCCCAAGTCACGTCTTTGAGAACGTTCTCAAGCAGTGGTACACGGCTAGCCATCGAACGCAAGTGTCTAACGCGGTCGAGCTAGTCCGAACAGGATAATGGCTGAACCGATACACAACGCCGACAACACGGCAAACAGCGCCGCAAACCCGAATGATGGCACGAGCGCCAACGTCAGCCACGGCAAGATCAGCGATGGCACAGTGTTGGTCAGGTTGAAGATGCCGAGATCGCGTCCTCTGCGGCTGGGCTTCGGTAAAATGCGCAGTGTTTGTGCCGTATGCAGGGCCAAAAATACGCCCGCGCCCAAACCAAACAGAACATAACCCGCGATGCCCATCCAAGGTGTATCTGCAAGCGCCATGACAAGCAGGCCACCGCCCGCCACGCTCGCGCAGATAGCCAGCGGCAGGATGGGACGTGCATGGGCGTCGGACCATCGGCCAGCTAACAAAGCAAGCGGAACCGACAGAGTAATCACGACTGCAAAAACCAGCGCTGTATCATTGTCTCCGAAGCCTGCGTCGAAGCTGCGCAGCCATAGCAGCAGGTAAATGAACAGCGCGGCTTCGGCGATCTGCACCAGCAACCGCGCAATCCACATTCGCGGTACCGCATGGCTGGAACTGGCTGGCTCATCGGCATCAGCGATCGGCTGCACATTCTCGTGCATCAATTGCGGCATCGGGCTTGGTCGCCCAAGCAACAACACTGGCGCGACAAGCGCTATGACAAGCCCTGCAACAAGGTAGAGCTGGCCTTCGGGTGCATCGAGATGCGGCAAGGTGATCAAGGCCCCGGCCCCTGCTCCGGCGGCTGGCGCGATCGACAGCAATCCGCCAAGCAATCCCTTTTGGCTATCAGGTACACAATCGCCCGCCCATGCGGCGAGCGGTGACAGCATCATATTCAGGGCAATCTGCCAGCATATGATCAATGCGAGGATAGCGGGCAGCGTCTCGGCTTGCCGCATCGCCAGCAGCAGCAGGCTGGAAAGGACGAGGCCTAGCGCAATCCATCCGCGCCGATGCTGGGTCAAATCGCTGAGCCAGCCGAAGCCGATATTGGCAATACTGGCAGTCAGCGCCCCGCCGAATGCAATATAAGCGAGCGAAGCCACGGCATCCTGCGCAAACATATCCGCCATTCGCGCGGGCAAAAGCAGCGTGAGCAGCGGGACGTAAGCGACCGATCCGCCTGCTACCGCCATCGCGTAGAGGAACAAAAAGCGCCGCGTCTGCCGCAAATCGGGCGATGCTTGATTAGCGTGTTCGTCCGCGATCATAACCGACCCGACATTACTGTCAGTGCCATTTAAGCAGGCGGCGCAGTCGAAGCGCGCACATCCAGCTTGCCCGACACGACCACCGGCTGCTGCAACGCGTCACGCTCCGTCCGGTCGATCAGCCACTCGACCGCTTGCGAAATCGTCTCGACGATCGGTTGGTCCACGGCAGTTAAAGGCGGCGAGGTAAAGCGCACCACCGGCGTATTGTCGAAACTTATCAGTGATAACTGCCCCGGCACCGCAATGCCGAGTTCCTCCGCCACTTTCAATGTCGCCAGCGCCATCTGATCGCTGCTGGCAATAATTGCGGTCGGGCGCTCCGCTTGCGCAAGGCTCAGCAATCTTCGTGCGGCGGCCACTCCGGAATCGTACGAAAAGTCGCCGCGCTCGCACATGGCCTCATATGATAGACCGGCCTGTGCAATCGCCGCTTGCCAGCCCTCAATCCGCCATCCTGAAAGGCTGTATTCCGATGGTCCGGCAATGAAGCCGATGCGCTTATGCCCCAAATCGATCAGGTGTTGCGTGGCCAGTTTGGCATTGCCCTGATCATCCATCGTCATCGCGAGGCCCGCCCCGCTTCTATCCGAGCCGATCCGCGCAAACGGAATCCCGCGTTCGGCCAGCAAACCCGTCATCAACGGATTTTCCGAATGCGGCGGCGTCAGGATTACGCCGTCCGGCTGTAAAGCGGTCAGCGCCGCGCCCAGCTCACGCTCGACATGGTCATTATGCGTATCGACCAGCTCGACCATCATCCGATAGCCGTGTTTGGCGCAAGTCAGCATTCCGCCCAGCAGCATCTGATCGACCCAGTCGGTCCCTTGCCGCGCGCGCCAGTCGGCAATCGTGCGCTCCCGATCGTTGATCGCAAGAATGAGATAAGAGCGCGATCCGCTCATGCGCTGGGCAGCGATGGACGGAACATAGCCCAGCTTGTCGATGGATTTCTGCACCCGCTCCTGCATCATCGGGCGGACATTGGGTTCCTTGTTGATGACACGGCTGACCGTTTGCAGCGACACGCCTGCATCCTCGGCCACATGGCGGATCGTCACGGATTGCTTGCGTCTCGACACGCCAATAGCTGTGACAGAATTATGCGTGCTTTGGAAGTAGAGCGAACCCGCCCTAGTCGGTCATGCAGGCACGCGCAGTCTCGGAATCGCCTTCGCATTGGTAAATGCGCACATAGTCGATCAGAAATTTGGTTGGAAAAGTATCGGGATCGAACGCTTTTGCGTTGTTTTCTTCCGACAAGCGCCCGCCAACCGCCAGATTGGCCATGATATAAAACGGCTGATCGAACGGTGCGACTTTGTTGCCTTTCGCAAGCGGTGATGCAGTCCACCAATCTTCGGCGGTCACTTCCCAATAAAGCTGGTCATCGAGATAAAAGCGCATCAGCCCCTCGCTCCATTCCACGGCCCAGACGTGAAACGCATCGGACGGCAAGGCCGCATCAGGCAAAGATACCCGTCTATCGACCAGATCGTTCTTCGGCGGAATATCGCCAAAATGCAGCGCGCTGATCGTCCGGTTTTCACCGATGTTGCGGCCATCGCGCGCCGGACATTCCTCGCACACCTCGCCGATGTTGACAGCTTCGAGAATGTCGATTTCGCCTGATAGCGGCCAGCGGCCATAGCTATCCGTGTTCGGCATCATCCACACGGCGGGCCATGTGCCTTGGCCCATCGGCACTTTCGCGCGCACTTCGAACCGCCCATATTTCCAAGCGTGCATTCCGCGAGTGCGGATCTTACCGGACGTGTAATCCTGTGTCGTCTGCGGGTTTGGAGACGCCGCAATTTCCGGCGGTCGATCCGGTCCGGTAAATGTCTCGCGCATGGCTTTTAAATGAAGCACCCCATCGCGCACTTCGATATTGTCCACGCGGTCGGTGTAGCATTGCCGCTCGTCATTGCCGCCGCCCCAGCACGACTGCTCCGGTGTCCATTTCGTGCGGTCCAGCGCATCGCCTTCGAACTCATCGGCCCAGACCAGTGTCCACTCAGCCGCTTCAGGGGGTGAAGCAGCGGAGGTAGCCGCAGCGGATGGCGACGGCCTTTGCGGATCATTAGCTGCGCTTGTGCAAGCGGATAGCGCGACAAAGCAGGAAGCCAGTATGGCGCGACGAATGAACATCAAATCTCTCCCGATGAAACAGGCTTACCAGAAACAGCACGCACGTAAAAAACGAGCCACGATCGTTAGATCGCAGCTCGTTACGCTCAATTCATGTCGGCACACGCGCCATTAAAAGTCGAAGCGTGCGATAAATGTATAACGGCGATCGTTACGGAACGCCGATCGGGCAACCCTTGTCCCATCGAAATCGATGACCTGCGTCGTCTGCGTCACTTCGTCGAGCAGATTGACGCCCTGAACACCCAACTTGATCTTGTCAGTCACTTCAAAGAAAATCGAGGCATCGAGCTGACCTGTGGATTCCGCCAAATTGGCGAGAACGGGAAAATGTCATCGCGTGGAGTCAGCAAGAATTCCGATCGCCAATTATAGGCGGCACGCAGCGCCAACGGACCGCGTTCGATAAAAACCGTCGCGTTGAAAGTATGTTCCGAGATTCCGGCAAGTGGCAGACCGGCGGCAGATTCACTGCGGTTGCCATCGACGATCGGGATTGGGGAAATCGCCTCCATCGACATAGGTATAGGTCAGCTGACAACCCAATCCGCCCAATAGGCCAGGAAGGAAATCGTAAGTTTGTTGATAGGCCAGTTCTATACCCTTCAACGTCCCGCTCGATCGTTAGCAGGACCGGTAATAGCGACGTCCTCTGTTATGCCACTTGGACTGGTGTAGTTGACGATACCCGTACCGGTTGTCACAATTCCTTCGATATCTTTGAGGAAGAAAGCCGCTGTGTAGCGAGCCAACCCGATCGAAATACCATTCGAGCGAAATGTCGTAATTCCAGGATTTCGACCGGACGTAAATCACGGTTGCCCGTCGAGATACCGAGCAGCGGCCCGCTATCGACCCGGCCACTATTGAAGCCCAATACGCCGCGATGCGTTAAAACGTTGTAGATCCGGGCGCGAAATACCTTTTGAAACAGCACCACGCACAACCACGCCAGACCCGCTATCAAGGCGGATGTTAAAGGCCGGCAGCCAATGATCGAAGTTGACTGTCACGATTATCGGGAATGACTTCAGCCGGTAATCAAGGCCGCATATTGAGCAAGTCGATCGCCTTGTAATCCGCAGAAAAGCCGTTGCGCACTCGGTTGGCCCGGTTGCGCGCAAACCGCTGTAATCTCGGATGGCTGTACGATGCCATCGCCATTACCGCCGCTTCCTAGGTTATCAAAGCGAGCTTCTGGCCGTTCAAAACCGATTAGCGAAGTCGTTTTGATATTGGTATCGACGTAGCGCAGACCGATATTACCGCCAAGCGACCAGCCATTATCGAAGTCCAGGCCGTAATCAAGGCGAGCATAAGCAGCAGAGGTAATTTCCGTAACGTCGGAGATTTCCGGTGGGCAGAATGGATCGCACGCGACCACTTCGCCGGTCACAGGATTTGTGAAGCTACGGCCATTTACACCAAGATTGAATCGCTCCGGCGATTGTCCAAACGTGGTAATTTCGTCCCATTGGCCATCGATCGTTGCCGTCGAGATAATCCTGCAGGAAGTCATCGCCGCCATAGAAATAGGCTTCACCGTTGGGAATTGGCGTGTCGGCTTCACCGCGCTGGAAACCATCTGCGAAAGGCGCGCGTAGTTGCGAATAGTCGGGAAGATCATCGGTGAAAGCACCGCCGGCAATGGCAAATTCCTGCCTGGCAATCCTGTATAAAAACGTCCTGGCACAAAGCCGTTGCCAAACGGTCCCGGACCTTCCGAGAAACAACCCGGACCTTCGCCCAACGGAGCGCAGCCCGCTCGCCCTGCCCACGGAGCGGACAGATTACCCCATGTGCTAAAATTCGTGTTCCGCGTGGTCCGGTCACGGGCGGCCCAGCGCGCACCGAAGCGAGCTGTTCTGAAAAAGCCCTCATCACTTACGTCGTATTCGAAATCACCGCGCAGGCTGAACAAATCGCCGTCATTCTGCTCGCGGCTGTCCAGGCCAAACCAGTAATAGGTAGAAAACCCGCTGGAGAAGTAATCGGCAGCCGCACCTTCAGGGGCCAAAAACTGGACATTCGGAGTTTCGTTGGACAGGTCCAGTGCGATGTCAGCCCAGGTGCTCAAGGCACCAAAGACCGAATCGCGTTGCAAATCGGACGATACGTGCTGCATCTCGACATTACCGCGAAAACGATCGCTGAAATTCATATCGATATCGAATGAAAAGTCTTCGGTGACGGATTTTGTATCGCGCAAGAACCGCAAGCTATCGACCGGTATTCCACCAAGGCCGAAAGGCGTCGCATAAGCATTACCGACATTGTCGGTTAAGAATGCCGCTTTGGAACAAACCGTTCGCGTCGAAAGCAAACGACGTTCCTGGCCGCGGATCAGGCGCTGAAACGCCATCATCGATGCGCCCAGGAGAGCAAATTCTTCCGTTGAAAACGTCGTTTCCGAGCGGAGATATTCGAACGTCATCAACAGCCCGCCGTCGAGCGTTTCGAACTGGCCGATCGCAGAAATCGCCTCACGGTCCCGATCAAGATCGGTTGTGCGCACACCGGCATATTGCGGTACGATTACCGAACCGGCAGGTGGAAACTCATCCGGTGTGAAGTTACGAATCATCGCCGAAGCCACCCGAATTGACATCAACCGACCCGCAAGCATCCGCCGCTTAAATCGGCATTGCGATAGCACGGGTCGGCAATCTGCGATGCATCGGTGCGACTTTTCAGTGCGGAATTGGAATAGGATAGCTGAAGGCCAAATGTGCCAGCGCCCGTATCGAATGTGTTCGAAGCCAAGATATTAAAAGTCGGCGACCATTCTTCACGCAGATCACCGTAGTTCGCCTCAACCGAAGCAGCGAGATTGAACCCTGCATTGTCGAGCGGCTTACGGGTCACGAGATTGACGTGCCCTGAAATGGCCCCCTCGATCATATCGGCGGTGACATTCTTGAAAACTTCGACACGCCCCAGCAATTCGGGAGACACGTCATTGAAGTTCAGCGCACGGCCACCTGTCGCCGAGAAAATCTCACGGCCGTTCAATTCCGAACGCACAAATGGAAGGCCGCGAATGACTACGCCTGTACCCTCGACCGAGAAACGATCAGGGTCCGACGTTTTCTCGAAGCGACCGATGTTGACACCGGGAACACGCTGCAACGCTTCAGCGACCGAGCGGTCTGGGAGAGCGCCGATGTCCTCGGCGGTAATTGCATCGACAAGTGTGTCAGCATCGCGTTTGATATTCTGTGCACTTTCCAGCGAAGCGCGGAAACCTGTCACAACAATCGTATTTTCATTGTCCGTGACGGGCGGCGTACCACCTTCCGATTCCTGCATGTCGTCGGGATCGGTATCCGCATCTTGCGCCAGCACCGGGCTGGTCGCCATTGCGAGTGCAAGCGTCGAAGCTGTTGCTAGAACCGAAAAGCGCGAAATGCGCCGCGTAGCTGGCATAATCATATTTCTGATCTCTCCCCACTGACCTGCATTTCGCCAAAACGATCGCAGATCACAACATCATCACGCATACGTATAAATGTTAGCGTTCACAAGAGCGAATATGAACGTTCACATTCTCGCGCTGGTATAGTAGCAATTCTGTCACAATTATGAGATGGGTTGGTGATGGCTATTAAAAATATCGTGATCGTGGGCGGTGGCACTGCCGGGTGGATGACAGCGGCAGCCTTGTCGGGACTTAAGGCTGGCAGCAACGTTAACATCACGCTGATCGAGTCCGAACAAATAGGAACTGTCGGCGTGGGCGAAGCGACGATCCCGCCTTTCGTCACGTTCAACAAGCTGCTCGATGTCGATGAGCGCGAAATGATGGCTGCAGTACAAGGCACGTTCAAGCTCGGCATCCAGTTCGTCAATTGGGGCAAACAAGGCGACAATTACATCCACCCCTTCGGCAATTACGGCTATGAGATCGATGGTGTTTCCTTCCATCATCATTGGCACCGCCTGAAAGAGTTGGGCGATCCGCGCCCGATCCAGGTGTTCAATCTGGAAACGATGGCTGCCTATTTCGGGAAGTTTGCGCGCACCGAAGACTATCATCGCGAAGATCTGCCGCCGATGAATTATGCCTACCACATCGATGCGGGACGCTATGCTGCGTTCTTGCGTCAATATGCGGAGAAACGCGGCGTTGTCCGGCAAGAGGGACGCATTGCCGACGCTATCCTCGATCCCGAAAGTGGCGATGTCACCAAAGTGCTTACCGATGACGGGCGCGAAATCGAAGGCGACCTGTTCATCGATTGCTCCGGCTTTCGCGGGCTGTTGATCGAGCAGGCCCTCAAGACTGGATATGAGGACTGGACGCATTGGTTACCGTGCGATCGCGCCGTCGCCCTGCCCTGTCAGCGCGAGGATGGCAGTCCCCCTGCCCCGTTCACGCGTGCGACTGCGCACTCCGCCGGATGGCAGTGGTGCGTGCCACTACAACATCGCAACGGTAACGGACACGTCTATTGCAGCGCGCATATGGAAGATGAGAAAGCGCATGACATCCTTGCCGGCAATCTGGCTGGCAAACCCCAAGCCGACCCCAATTTCCTGCGTTTTACGACCGGACGCCGCAAGCAGTTCTGGAACCGGAACGTTGTCGCGATCGGTCTTGCGGCAGGGTTTATGGAGCCGCTGGAATCGACTTCGATCCACCTCATTAACACGGCGATCAACAAGCTGATCTCGGTCATGTCTCTGGATGGCATAACGCCGATCCAGCGGGACAGCTTCAATCGTCTGACCATCAGGGAATACGAGCGCATCCGCGACTTCCTCATCCTCCATTATAACGCCACTTCGCGCGATGACAGCGAGTTCTGGAATTACTGCCGGACGATGGATGTGCCGGATAGCTTGAAGGAAAAAATTGGACTGTTTCAAGCCAATGGACAGATTTTCCGCGAGGAGGATGAGCTGTTTACCGAGACAAGCTGGGCTGCGGTGATGATGGGTCAAGGCGTGCCGATGCACGGCCACAATGCAATGGCCAATTCAGTCCAACCAGAGCGTTTGCGCGGCGAAATGGACGAAATCGAAAAGTCGGTGCGTTTTCTGGCGCAAAAATTGCCGTCACATGGCGATTACCTGTCGCGCTATTGCCCCGCCACTATGGACGCTCCACCAGCAAAAGCCCCCGTCTAAACTATCCGGTCAGATCAGGAACGCTAACAAGACAAATACCACGCTGCCTGCGATGGTGGCGTAGACTAGTCTTGGCACGATAGGCTTTTGCCAGCAGGCCCACAACAAGGCCGCCGATGACGACCAGAAACAAAGCGATCCCGGCAGCAATCTGGTAAATCTTGAACTTTTCAGGACCATGCCCTTTGTGCAATTCCATCATGCGGTATTGCAGGCTGGGTTCGTGCAAGAGTCGCTGACCAAACGCCATCTTCTTGCTCCAGCACGACAAAGTCGCGCGACGTCGGGCGGGTGGTGATGCTGTCAGGGCGCATCCGCAAATATTCGAAATCGCCAGCCAGATCGTTTGCAGACAGCACTGAGCGGACCGTATCTTCGACATTTTCAGCGTCCTGATCGATTACTAAGCCTGCCGGTATGGACAGCGGCGTTTCAACCGTCTCGCCTTTAATATCGAGCAAATAGTTCGCCCCGGTAATCGCCACCAGAATGAACATGGGCGCGAGTAGTGCCGCTGCGAAAAGATGGCATAGGATCAGGAAATTTCGCGTTTTGGGACTGCTCATAAGGCGCTCTTAGTATTGATAATCAGTTGCAACAGCGCATGGCGCAGGCGGAAAGTCATGTCAATCGGCTTGTGGGATTGGCAAACCTTGTCGCCCCATAAGCTGGATGCCCCGCGAGGATTCGAACCTCGATTGACGGATTCAGAGTCCGTAGTCTTACCATTAGACGACGGGGCATGAGCGCGTGCCAGCAAAAATTATGTGCAGCCGGATCGCCGTGAAAGGCGCGCATTTAAGTGCGCTATATTGCGAGGTCAAGGCCAGCGGGCCGGGCATCGACAGCGGCACATTGCACACTCTATGCGCTCGCTTTGCCAGACACCAATGATCCTGTTTCGCGCCCTCGCAAACCGCCCTCACCAGTATCGCGACCAGATCATCCCCTTGTCTTGGCACGAAGTTTTGGCTAGTCCTGCTGACAGGTCCCCGCGCTTGTTTCAGTGCGGGAGGATAGAAAGATTGTTGAATTTATGGCGGATTATTCTCCGCCGGACGCACGAAAAGGAACTCGCGCTAACAGGGGCAAAAGGTCCGGCAACGTAGCCGATTTTCGCTACAAAGCACCCTCGCGAGCCACCACTAAACCGACCCGGCAACGCGGCGATACGCGCGCCAAGGCCACGCATAACGACAGCACAGCCGACGCGCAGGCTGACAGTCCGGCAAAACTCGCGCAGGGCCGCAATCCGAATGCGCGTCAAGCCTATGCCGCGCTCGATCTCGGCACGAACAATTGCCGCTTGCTGATCGCACGTCCCGAAGGCGAGAATTTCACCGTGATCGACGCATTCAGCCGCGTGGTGCGCCTTGGCGAAGGACTGGCTCATAGCGGACGGTTGTCGGATGAGGCGATGGAGCGCACAATGGGCGCGCTAAAGGTCTGTGCGGATAAGCTACGCCGCCGCAATGTGCATCTGGCGCGTTCGGTTGCAACAGAGGCTTGTCGCCGCGCCAGCAACGGCGAAGCGTTTATCGAGCGCGTGCAATCGGAAACCGGCATTTTCCTCGACATTATTTCGGCGCAGGAAGAGGCGCGCCTGGCCGTACTGGGCTGTCATATCCTGTTGGAGCACGGGCCGGGTCCGGCAGTCATCTTTGACATTGGTGGCGGTTCCACCGAACTGGTCCTGATCGAGCCGGGCGGTCCCGTGCCGCGCATTCTCGACTGGCAAAGCGTACCGTTTGGCGTTGTCTCGCTGTCCGACACGGTAGGGGATGAACAGGGAGACGAAGCGGAGCGCCTTGCGCGCTATGCGGAAATGCGGCGATTGGTCTTCGATAGTTTCGCACCTTTTGCTCAGCGGATCGCGGATTATGCGCGCGAGCATGACACGATCCGGCTGCTCGGGACCAGCGGCACGGTCACGACGCTGGCCAGCCTGCATCTCGAATTGCCACATTACGACCGGCGCGCGGTCGATGGGCTGATCCTGAAATCCGATGCAATGCGCAATATCAATGCGCGCCTTTCGGGAATGTCGCCTAAAGAACGTGCAGGCTTGCCCTGTATTGGCGAGGACCGTGCGGCGATGGTGGTTGCCGGTTGCGCCATTCTCGATTCCATTCTCGACATCTGGCCCGCTGAACGGCTGGGCGTCGCTGATCGCGGTATTCGCGAAGGCATTTTGCGCAGCCTGATGGCCGCCGATGCTCAAGGCGAAGTCAGCCGCAAAGCCGTGCAGCAATCCAAAGCACAGAAGGGCTGATAACTCAGCGCCCACACATTATGAACCGCTCCCGTAAAAACCCTGACCGCCGTGTGCGCAGCAATAAAAAGCGCACCGAATCCTCGCGTAACTGGCTGCAACGCCAGCTTAACGATCCCTATGTGAAGCAAGCCAAGGATGACGGCTATCGCAGCCGCGCGGCTTACAAGCTGACCGGATTGGACGAGCGGTTTACGTTATTGCGCCATGCGAACCGGGTGGTTGATTTGGGGATTGCGCCCGGTGGCTGGGCGCAGGTCGTCCGCAAGCTACGTCCCAAGGCCGGGATCGTCGGCATCGACTTGCTGGAAACCGAGCCAATCGAAGGCGTCACGATTTTGCAAATGGATTTCATGGACGATGCCGCGCCCGATGCTTTGACGCAGGCGCTGGACGGCGCGCCCGATTTGGTGATGTCGGATATGGCAGCCAATACGGTCGGTCATAAGCAGACCGATCATTTGCGCACGATGGGACTGGTCGAGGCTGCTGCGGCCTTCGCCGTCGATGTGCTGGAGGAAGGCGGCGCGTTTGTATCCAAAGTGCTGGCCGGAGGGACCGATACGGAATTGCTGAAGCTGCTGAAGCGCCACTTTACCAGCGTGAAACACGCCAAGCCGCCCGCCAGCCGCAAGGGTTCATCGGAATGGTATGTGGTCGCGCAAGGCTTTAAAGGCCGCGACTAAGCGCGGACTAACGTTTGGAAGAAGACCGGAAAAATCCGGCGCGAATGCCTCTTAGTTTTCGGCGGCGGCTGTCGCGCTCGGCACCGGCTGTTCCGCGCCCATTGCACCGGCGGCTTCGACAGGATCGATTGCGCCACCTTCGACAGCGCCCGGACCTTCGCCTGCGCCATCCACGTCACCTTCGACCGCATCGCCTTCCAGCGCGCTCATATCGACAGGGGCCGGAAGTGCCGGACCGCCGCCATTCGCCAGCATATATAGCATGACGTTTGCGCGATCTTCGGGTTTGCCAAGGCCGGCAAAGCTCATCTTCGTGCCCGGCGCATAGGCTTTCGGATTTTCCAGCCACGCATTCATATCGTCGTAAGTCCAGCTACCGCCCTTATCGACCAATGCCGAACTATAGGCAAAACCGGGCGCATGATTGCCGATTCCCGCGCCCATCACGGCATAGAGATTGGGGCCGATGCCATTTGCGCCGCCCGAATTCACTGTGTGGCAAGCGCTACATTTGGCGAACACTTTTTCGCCCGCTGCCGCATCGCCTTCAGCCAGGAAATTGGCAATCGGAATAACCGGCCCGCTGCCACCTTCTTCCGCGACTTCGACCGCGTAAGCCATCGTTTCAGGACGTTCGGGGTCGTCGGCATGGAAATAGATGCCCGACCCGATCGAGAGGCCCAGCGCCACGATGCCTGCAAACAGGATCCAGCCAAAGATTGTATTCATGCGATCGGTCATAGGTTCTTAAACTTTCCGCAAGGCGCTTGGGTTTTGTGTCTTATATCAGCCGGGCCAGGCCCGCATATGTGCGCCGCTCTAATCTCGCACACGCGGTTTCGCAAGGGCTGACAGGCACACATAAGTTGTGAAGAATGCATAAGCTGCCGCAGCCTGTGCAATTTGCCCTTTCCTCGCGGCGGATGCGTCCTTACACGCTGGCGCGATATGGACAGTTTCCCCGCCCCCGCCCGCAAGCTGGTCGAACAGATGCGTGTCAGCGCACAAGCCGCGCCGGAGCAGGCGATTGCGTTTCAGGGATGCCCCGGTGCGAACTCTCACGCAGCGGCGACGCAATTTGCGCCCGAAGCGCTGCCTTTACCGTGTTTTGGGTTCGCCGATGCGCTGGAAGCGGTGAAGGACGGGCGGGCAAGCTCTGCTATTATTCCGATCGAAAATTCTCAGAACGGGCGCGTGGCCGATATCCATTTTCTGCTGCCGGAAAGCGGGCTGTCGATTGTCGCTGAACATTTCATGCCAATCCGCCACGCGCTGATGGGCTTGTCGCAGGGGCCGTTCGAAGTCGCTTACAGCCATCCGCAAGCGCTGGGCCAGTCGCGCGAATATCTGCGGGCGCGCGACATCGTCCCGCTAAGCCATGCGGATACGGCAGGCGCGGCGGCCTTCGTCGCCGAGAGCGGCAATCCAACTCTGTGCGCGATTGCGCCTGCGGTCGCAGCTGACCTCTATGGCTTGCAGATCGTCGATAACAATGTGGAAGATGCGGCGAACAACACCACGCGTTTTGTCGTGCTGGCCAAGGAAGCGCGTGAGCCAGCGAGCCTGAGCGATACTCAAGCGATGACCACCTTCATCTTCGAAGTGAAGAATATCCCCGCCGCTTTATACAAGGCGATGGGCGGCTTTGCGACCAATGGCGTGAATATGACGAAGCTGGAATCCTATCAGAAAGGCGCCAGCTTCGAGGCATCGATGTTCTATGCCGATATCGTCGGCGCGCCGGGTGATCCGGCGGTGGACCGTGCGCTGGAAGAACTGGCCTTCCACAGCAAGGAAGTGCGTATCTTAGGCAGTTACGAGCAGGCGATGCGGCGCGGGATCAGCGCAGACTGAGCGCGCAAACGCAGCGGCGCGCGGTTATTCTTCCGCGAAAATCGCGACTTCGCGCATCCCCTCGCTGGTTACCCGTCCGCGATACATTCCCGGTGTGTTGAAGCTGAACACCGCTTCGCCCGATGGCGTCACTAGGATCACCCCGCCATCGCCGCCCAGCAGCTTTACGTCCGCCATCACATCGTCGCTGATCTGTTGCGGCGAAACGCCGGTCAGACGCAACCGCGCGCAGATTTCATGCGCAACGCCGACCCGGATGAAATACTCGCCCGCCCCCGTGGCCGAGACAGCGCAGGAGCGATTGTCGGCATAAGTGCCCGCTCCGATCATCGGTGCATCGCCGATCCGGCCCCAGCGTTTTCCGGTCAGCCCGCCGGTCGATGTGCCCGCCGCCAGATTGCCCGACTGGTCCAGCGCCACCGCGCCAACCGTGCCGTATTTGTAATCGACATCCAGCGCGGAAAGCTGGCGCGCTTTCATTCGCTCCAGCGAGTTTCTTCGCGCATCGGTCTCGAACCATTCAGGCGATGCCGTTTCGATTTCGCGATCCGCTGCAAAAGTTTCCGCTCCTTCGCCGCTCAAAAAGACGTGCCGCCCGTCCGCCATCACGGCCCGCGCCAGCAGGATCGGGTTCTTGATCCGCTTCACACCGGTAACAGCGCCCGCTTGCCGCGTCCGGCCATCCATGACTGCCGCATCCAGCTCGTTCGTCCCGTCCCAAGTGTACACCGCGCCCCGCCCGGCGTTAAATTTCGGATCATCCTCCAACAGCGTGATGACCGCTTCGACTGCATCCATCGCCGTGCCGCCCTCTGCCAGTACGCTCGAGCCTGCATCAAGCGCCTGTCCCAAAGCCGCTTCGTAGTCTGCTTCCTGCGCATCGGTCATATTCTCGCGCAGGATCGTGCCCGCTCCGCCGTGAATGGCGAGCGACCAGCGCCCCTCGCCCGTATCGGACGGTTCGTGGGCGGACAGCGGAACGCCAAAAGAAATGCACGAAAGCAAAATCAACCATCTTTTCAGCATACAATCCTCGCTTATTCCCGATGCGTCTTTGCACAGGCGCACTAACTTGTGTTACTGCCAATCCCATCATTACATAAAGTGGGGCCAAAACTATCATGCAAATTGGAAATTACCGGTTCGATCCCGATCTGGCGGCGAACCTTGCCGAAAAGGCGCTCTATGCCGTCGGCATCGTCATTATCACCTGGCTGCTCGCGCGGGCAGCCAAATGGGCTTTTGCCAAACTGGTCGATAATGTGGCCTTCTTTCGCCATCATACAGGTGATGGATCGACGCTCGGCGCATCGCTTGGCAAGATCGTATCGCTGCTGATCTGGCTGTTCGGGCTTATCATTCTTTTGCAGGTTCTCGGCCTTGGGGCAGTTGCCGGTCCAATCGACAATCTGCTCGACAATGTCGTGGACTTCATCCCCAATCTGGTGGGTGCGGGCCTCATTTTCTTCATTGGCCTGATGGTTGCCAAGATCGCCCGCGAGTTAATCGTGACGGCTTTGCAAACGGTCGATTTCGACAAATGGGTCAATCGCGGCGGCGTGTCCGAAGCGACCGGAAATTCTCACTTGTCCAAAACGATCGGCACGATTGCCTATGCGATCATTGTCATCATGGTAGCCATTGCCGCGCTTGATGTGCTGAACATCGCATCAATCAGTGAACCGGCCAGCAATATGCTGCAAATGATCTTTGCCGCTATTCCGAACATTATCGGAGCCGCTGTCATTCTCGGCATCGGTTATCTCATCAGCCGCTTCATCGTTGTGATCCTGAAAGAAGTATTGCCGGGTCTGGGCGTCGATCGCGCGCTGTCGGATAGCGGAATTGTCGCAACCGAAACGCGGGCTTCGTCGATCTTCGCCCGTGTGGCACAGATCGCCATCATGCTGTTCGCTGCGATTGCCGCGACCCGTATGCTGGGCTTCCCCGAATTGACGATGCTGCTCAATGAAGTTCTCGAACTCGGCGGACAAGTCGTATTCGGAGCGGTCGTCATCGCCATCGGTTTCTTCATCGCCAATATCCTTGCCAATCTGATCGGCGGATCGGATGAGACGACCACAGCGGGCACTATCGTGCGCTGGGCGACAATCGTCCTGTTCACTTTCATGGGCCTTCAGTTCATGGGCGTCGGCGAAGAGATCGTGCAAACGGCCTTCAGCGCGCTGATGATCGGTGCAGCAGTTGCAGCATCCTTGGCTTTCGGCCTTGGCGGACGCGACTGGGCAGGCAAGAAACTGCAGCAGATGGATGATGCAGCCAGCAGCGGCGCTTTGCGCAAGCCGGCCACATCGACATCGGGTACGGCAGCAAAGCCAGCCGTGAAACCGGCGACACCGAAAGCTGCGGCACCAAAGAGCAACAAGCCTTTGCCGCCGGGCGCATAAACCTTCAAAATTCGTTTTGAACACGATAGGGGCGCGGGATGATGATCCTGCGCCCCGCTTCGTTAGAGGATGCCTCCGCTCTGGCCGCGCTAGGCCGCGACAGCTTCGTCGCCGCCTTCGGTCACGAATATAAACCGGGCGATCTCGCCGCATTTCTGGACGAAGTCTATTCCGATCAGGCCGTGCGTGAGGAGATAGCCGATGAACGCTGCATCCACCGCCTCGCTTGGGATGGCCAACACCTAATCGGCTTTGTAAAATTGCGCAGCCCAAGTTGGTATGCCGAGCATTCCGATGCGCAAAATCCGATCGCTTTAGGACAACTTTACACCGACCCTTCCCGCACGGGCCAAGGCGTCGGCGCAGCGCTGATGGACTGGGCGATTGGCGAAGCGCGCACAATCGGCCATGATGCAATCCAGCTTTCGGTGTGGAGCCAGAATCCCGGCGCTCAGCGCTTCTATGCACGCTACGGCTTTGCCAAGATCGCCGATATCGACTTCTATGTTGGCGACCACCGCGACGATGAATTCCTGTACGAATTACGACTGGATTAAGGGGAAGTATGATGAACGATTTCGGATTTGCAACCACCAGCGATGAAGTGCTGGAAGGCCATGATCTTAGCGGCAAAACAGTGTTCATCACCGGCGGCTATTCAGGTCTGGGGCGGGAAACCGCGCGCGCGATGGCGGCCAAGGGCGCGCATATCATCATGGCCGGCCGCGATGCCGATAAACTGTCCGAGGTCAGCCGTGAGCTGACACAGGAAACCGGCGGAACGGTCGATACCATCGTGTGTGATCTGGCTTCGCTGGAGGCCGTGCGGGCGTGTGCGGCCGAAGCCAATAGGCGGTTTGAAAAGATCGATCTGCTGATCAACAATGCGGGCGTGATGACGTGTCCGTTCGGACATACCGTCGACGGATTTGAACGGCAATTTGGCACCAACCATGTCGGTCACTTCCTGCTCACCAATCTGCTGATGCCATTGATCGAACGAGGCGAAAACCCGCGCATCGTCAATCTGTCGAGCCGCGGCCATCACATCACGCCAATGGATTTCGACGATCCGAATTTTGAGCGGCGCGATTATGACAAATGGGTGTCTTACGGTCAGTCCAAGACTGCCAATGCGCTGTTCACGGTAGGCCTTGAGCATCGCCTCGCGGGTAAAGGCATTCACGCCTATTCGGTGCATCCCGGCGGGATTATAACCAATCTTGGCCGCCATCTGAGCGAGGCTGATGTTACCGATCTGATGGCCAGCATCGCCGCATCGGCAAAGGCGGACGGCAAACCAAACGAAGGCTTAAAAACCATTCCACAAGGCGCGGCCACCACTTGCTATGCGGCGACGGCTGCCGAACTGGCGGATAAGGGCGGCGTGTATCTTGAAGATTGTGGCATTGCCGAAGTGGACGATGTCAGCCGGACCAGCGGCGTGCGCTCCTATGCCCTCGATCCCGACAAGGCGGAGCAGCTATGGGCAATGTCGGAGGAGATGGTTGGCGAGCGCTTCGCTTACTGACAAGCGGGCGTCACGCCATCGCAGCGCGCCGCGCCGCGTAACTTTGCGATCACAGCCATTTCAGCTTTTTGAAGATCAGCAACAACACCACCAGGATCGCCGTGCATAACGCCGCGACTTCCCAGAACGCCCACGGATTATCCACGCCCGGCATCCCGCCGACATTGATACCCAACAGCCCCGTCAAAAACGATAGCGGCAGGAAGATGCCCGCCACGATGGTCAGCATATAGGTCGCGTGTTCGCTCGATGCGAGGCTGCGCGCCCGCAGATCGTCCTGAATGACCAGCGCGCTTTCCTTGCTGATATCGATATCGTCGAGATAACGTCGCAGGCGGGCGATACTTTCCGCGATCTCTCGGCGATCATGATCCTCGAACCAGACGGGCGCATCGCGGACGATCTGCTCCAGCGCCTCGTGTTGCGGCGCCATATGCCGCTGCAATGCAAGACAATTGCGACGGATGGCCGAGATCCGGGTGAGCATTTCATCGGCATGGTCGTCGGGATCGGTTTCTTCCAGCTCGTCAATCTTGTCGTTCATATCGACGATGGTCTGGTTCATCCGCATCACCAACTGTTCCACGATCTGCGCAATCGCCCCAGCCGCATCAGTAGGACCAATGCCTTTATCAAGCAGCGCCCGCACATCGCGCGGAGTTTGCATCGGAGCCTTGCGCAGCGTAATCAGCCGCGTGCCATCGCACCACAATTGCAGCGAGATCATATCTTCAGGCTCGGCATTGGGGTTGAAATTGATACCGCGCATGGTCGCGACCAGCGCCTTATCCTCGCAAAAAGCGCGCGGGCGTGTCGCATCGGACACCAGCAAGGCCGCCGTGATTGCCGGTATGCCGAGATCCTCGATCAGCCACGGTTGCACTTCGGGCGCATGACGGCGCAGATGCAGCCACAAAACTTCGCCAGGAACGGCCGGTTGCCAGGCATCCACCTCGCTGCGGGTGATCTGCCGCGCGCCGCCTTTTCCGTCCAGCACTCGCCCGAAAATCAGCGGATCGGTACCTTCGGTCGCATCAGTGGCTGTCGTGTCAAGATGCGCTGGCGTGCCGGGTCCCGCCCGCTCCGCTAAGCTGTGTTCATCGCTCATTATCGCCCGGTTCCCTACATGACGCAACGCTGCTAATAGAGCCGTTATGGCCAGATTGTTCGCAAATCCGCAACATTGCTGTCATATGGCAGCTGCACGACACGCTAATGGGCCGTCAAAAATTGGCCGGAAATTGGCTTTCAAACCCGGGTTCCATGTGTTCCATCCAGTAGGAATTGCCGCTTAACATGAACGAACTTCGCCCCTGGCGCACGATCGAGCGCCGTCAATCCCGTCAAATCATGGTTGGCCAGACGCCGGTGGGCGGCGATGCGCCGATTACCGTGCAAACGATGACGAACACGCTGACGTCGGATGCCAAAGCGACGATCGACCAGATCCGCCGGTGCGAGGAAGCAGGCGCGGACATCATCCGCGTATCCTGCCCCGATACTGACAGCACCGCCGCGTTCAAGCAGATCGCCCGCGCCGCTCAGGTGCCGCTGGTTGCCGACATCCACTTTCATTACAAACGCGCACTGGAAGCCGCCGATGCGGGTGCTGCTTGCCTGCGCATCAATCCCGGCAATATCGGATCGAGCGAGCGGGTGGCCGAAGTCGTCCGCGCCGCCAAAGCCAATGGCTGTGCAATCCGCATCGGTGTGAACGCCGGAAGCCTGGAAAAAGACCTGCTCGAAAAATATGGCGAGCCGTGTCCCGAAGCGCTGATCGAATCCGCGCTCGACCATATCAAGCTGCTGCAGGATCACGATTTTCACGAATACAAGGTGGCGGTGAAAGCCTCCGACGTGTTCCTTGCCGTTGCTGCTTATCACGGGCTGGCCGAGGCGGTGGATTGCCCGCTGCATCTTGGCATTACCGAAGCAGGCGGCCTGATCGGTGGCACGGTCAAATCCTCCATTGGACTTGGCTCGCTGTTATGGGCCGGGATCGGTGACACGATCCGCGTCAGCCTGTCCGCCGAACCCGAAGAGGAAGTGCGCGTCGGTTTTGAAATTCTGAAAGCTCTGGGTCTGCGCACACGCGGCGTTCGGGTCGTTTCCTGCCCATCCTGCGCGCGGCAGGGCTTCGACGTGATCCGCACGGTTCAGGCTTTGGAAGAACGGTTGCAGCACATCAAAACACCGCTGTCGCTCTCGGTACTCGGCTGTGTCGTGAACGGCCCCGGTGAAGCGCGCGAAACCGATATCGGCATCACCGGCGGCGGCAATGGCAAGCACATGGTCTATCTGTCGGGCGTGACCGATCACCATGTGCAGAGCAATGATATGCTCGATCACATTGTCGGCTTGGTGGAAGCTAAGGCTGCCGAAATCGAGGCCGGAACCAGCACGGCGTTCGATCCTCACGCAGTCGCAGCGGAATGATTGCACTGCGCAGTTCGGCGCGTTGAGCGCAGCATTGATGCTGTCAGCCTGCCCGCCTGCACCCGAAGCGCATTCGGCCTCACACACGCCCGATCACGCCGAAGCTCCCGATCATCCCGAAGCGAAAGCGTTCACAACCGATGCCGATACCGATGCGATGGCGGACGTGGATGCGGCGCTCGCCCTTGCAGAAGAAAACGGCAAGCGTGTGCTGCTCGTCATGGGCGCAAACTGGTGCCACGACAGCCGGGCCCTTGCGGGATGGCTGGAAACGCCGCGCTTTCAAACCATGCTGGCTGAACAATACGAAGTGGTATTCGTCAATATCGGAATGCCGCAAACCGGCGATGCGCATAATCTCGACATTGCGAAACGCTTTGGATTGGACACGCTGCCGGGCAGTCCCAATGCGCTGGTTCTGACAGCCGACGGAACGCTGGTGAACGCCGACACTGCGACGAGCTGGCGCAATGCCGCTTCCCGCAGCGAAGATGCGATTTACGAAGAGTTGGTGGCGCTGGCCGACACGCCTGCATAAATCTTGCTGCACGTCGTTCATCACGTCGATTACATGGCCCCGCCACCGGAGCGCGGCACATTCAAATTCGACAAATACCAGCTGGTCATGATGCTGTTGCGTGAAAGCGGCGCGGAGATAACCGAACACGCGCCTGATCCGATGCCGCGCGAATGGCTGGAAGCCGTGCATGATCCCGAATATGTCGCACAAGTTCTGGCGGCCGACGTTCCGCGCGAAAAAGAACGACGCATTGGCTTTCCCGTAACGCCGCACATCGCCAGCCGGGTGCAGCATACCAATGGCGGGACGTACCTCGCCGCGCGGCTTGCAATGCGCCACGGCTATGCTGCGAACAGCGCCGCGGGAAGCCACCACGCACTGCACGCAACCGGCGCAGGATATTGCGTGTTCAACGATCTCGCAGTGGCTTCGAACCGCCTGATTGCGGAAGGCCACGCGCGCAAAGTGCTGATCGTCGATTGTGATGTCCATCAGGGCGACGGTACGGCCAGCCTGACCGCAGGGCGCGAGGATGTGTTCACCTTTTCCATGCACGCGGACAAGAATTTCCCGGTACGAAAGGCCCGCTCCAGCCGCGACATCGCTTTGCCTGATGGCTTGGGCGATGCGGACTACCTCACCGTCCTTGAACGCCACATCCCCGCCATTCTTGACGATTTCACACCCGATATCGTGCTCTATCAGGCGGGCGTCGATCCGCACAAAAACGACAGATTGGGGCGACTGTCGTTAAGCGACGCGGGACTTGTCGCGCGCGATCGCTATGTTGTCCGTGAAGCGCGGAAACGCGGGCTGCCCATCGCCAGCGCATTGGGCGGTGGATATGGCAACGATCAGCGCGAAGTCGCAGCGCGTCACGCCAATTCCATGCTCGCCATGGCGCATGAAAACATGGCCTGCCAAACCGCCTGACAACTTTACGCGCGGTTAAGAAGCTGCGCGTAAACACAAGGCGTCATGAAAACGCAAATGCTCTTACTCGCCGCCAGCATCATGGGTTCCGTGTGGTTTTGCACTCCGCGCGGCGTCGATCCCATCGATCTGCAAGCGACGACCTCAGCGATACAAACCGACGAACACGCCAAATCCGACAGCGCCTATGCCAGCTGGTCGGCGGGCGAAACCGTGCTGGAACGCAGCGATGACGGCCATTTCTACGCCGACGTCACCGTGTCCGGCTCACCCATGCAGATGATGGTCGATACCGGAGCAAGTTTTATCGCGCTAACGGGCGAGGATGCGGCGGCGATCGGGCTGGACTGGAGCGAGACCGACATGAGAGTGGTGGCGGATGGCGCAAGTGGGCCGGTGCGCGGGGTCATGGTGCAATTGGACGAGGTCGAGTTGAACGGCCACATCGCGCATGATGTCAGGGCTGCCGTCATTCCCGAGGGATTGGGCGTGTCACTGCTGGGGCAATCGTTCCTGTCACAGATCGACCGGGTCAGCATAGCCGACGGGAAAATGATCCTCGGCGGGTAGTACGCGCGACATGATAGCGGTATTCACCTTTGCCTCAGCAAGTGGTATGTAAGGTGCAACCATGTTGAAAAGACGTCATTTTCTTGGAGCGGGCGCTGTGCTGGCCGGAGTTTTCTCCGCCACGCCGCGCAAGGTTTTCGCCGCGCCGAAAGCAACGAGCGAGCGTGACGAAAAATTGCGCGATATTGCCAAGCTTGAACTTCAGAGGATGGGCGATGCGATCTGGCACCACGACATGGCGGCCATTGTCGATTTTGGTCTGCATTCCTCGGAAAAACGCATTCATTTCATAGACTTGGAAGGTGGCAGCGTCCGCTCTTTCCATGTGACGCATGGCAGCGGCAGCGATCCGGATCACACGGGCTGGTTGCAGGAATGGTCCAATGTTCCCAATAGCTTAGCCAGTAGTCGCGGGGCATATCGCACCCGCAACTGGTATGTCGGGCGCTATGGCCAGTCCATGCGCGTCGATGGGCTGGACCCGACCAACAATAACGCGCTGGATCGCGCCATCGTGATGCATGAGGCCGATTACGCGACGCCGCAACATATTGAAAAATGGGGTGTTTTGGGCCGGTCCGACGGGTGTTTCTCGATGGGGCCGGAGCAATTTAAATACGCGCTCGAAAACCTTCATGGCGGGCGGCTGCTCTATGCTGAGAGCCTGGGGATCGGTCCTGATGGCAAACCGTCAAAAGCCCTCAGCGCAGCGCTGCAAAAGCCTTGCAACCTGAAAATCCGACGCCAATTCAACGGTTTATCCCCGGACTATACTAGCCACCGCGGCTAATTTCAAAACGCGCCACAGCGATGTCGAGAAGGGGTCAAGGCGGTCTGAAACCGCGTGACGCGCCCTCAAGCGTGGTTTAGGCGGGTGCGACATCATGCAGCGCGATCATCACTTCCTGCCCATCATCATGGCCATGGCCGGCGTCGCCTTTTTGTCGCTGATGGATGCGTTCATGAAAGGTGCCTCGCTTGCCATCGGAGCATACAGCGCGGGATTGCTTCGCGTGTGTCTGGCGCTGATCATCGCAGTGCCGATCTGGCTGGCGACGGGTGCGAAATGGCCTGCGCGTGAAGCGATGCGCTGGCATTTGGCGCGCGGCTTTGTGTCGGCTTACATGGCGCTGACATTTTTCTATGCGCTGACCAAATTGCCGATCGCCGAAGCCATCGCAATTTCCTTCGTCGCGCCGATCCTTGCGCTGTATCTGGCGGCCCTGTTTTTGAAAGAGACGATCGGACGTGGCGCAATCTATGCCGCAGTGCTGGGTTTTGCCGGAACGCTGATTATCGTGGGCGGCAAAATCGGACGTGGCCGCATGGACGAGGAGACTATGCTGGGCCTTGGCGCGTTGTTTTTCTCCGCCATTCTATACGCCGTCAACTTCATCATCATCCGCCGCCAAAGTCAGGCCGCCAAGCCGATGGAAATCGCTGTATTTCATAGCGCGATCCAGATCGTTGCGCTGATCGCCTTCGCTCCGTTCCTGCTGCAATTTCCCGAAGCCGATGTGTGGCGCGACCTCGGCATTTCCGCCGTGCTGACCATTTTCGGCGCACTCGCCATCGCCCACGCCTATGCCCGCGCAGAGGCGCAAAAGCTGATCCCGCTGGAATACACCGGATTCCTGTGGGCGGCCCTGTTCGGCTATCTGATGTTCGGTGAGCCGGTAACGTGGACCACGTTGGCGGGCGCTGCCGTGATCGTCGTGGGGTGCTGGATCGCGGCCCGCCGCCCCAGTGAATTCACACAAATCTGAGCGGATCAGCCGCGCACCACTGCCGCAATTTCCGCGCGCCACATTCTCAATAGCCACTCACCACGCCTTCTCATCCAGCGCGCAGCCCGCACAACACCCAAACCAGCACACACCAAGCGAAAATACCTTCGTTTCAAGGTCCGAAACCCGCCCTCACCCCTTGACCAAACGGCCATTTTTCCGCAGATGCGATAGCAACTTCACGCGCGACGGCACGGCGTCCCGACCGGCCACTGGCCCATCGGCCCTCTGACGCGCACTCAACCAAAACTGGAAGGATCGCTTCACAATGACTCAAGTCGGACAAGATTCGCTCGGCACGCGCAGCACACTCTCGGTCAATGGCACGGATTACGCCTATTATTCGTTCAAGAAAGCCGAAGCGACATTGGGCGATGTGTCCCGCTTGCCCTTCTCCCTAAAAGTGCTGCTGGAAAATATGCTGCGCTTCGAAGATGGCGGTTTCACCGTGGGCAAGGAACACGCGCAAGCGATCGCCGACTGGCAGAAAAACCCCGTCACCGGCAACGAAATTCAGTATCGTCCGGCCCGCGTCCTGTTGCAGGATTTCACCGGCGTTCCCTGCGTCGTCGATCTTGCTGCAATGCGCGACGGTATTGCGAAACTGGGCGGCGATACGGCCAAGATCAATCCGCAAGTTCCCGTGAACCTCGTCATCGATCACTCGGTCATGGTGGATGAATTCGGCCATCCCAAGGCGATGGAAGCCAATATGGAGCTGGAATATCAGCGGAATGCCGAACGCTACGACTTCCTGAAATGGGGCAGCAAAAGCTTCGAGAATTTCAGCGCCGTGCCTCCGGGTGCGGGCATCTGCCATCAGGTTAATCTGGAACATATCGCCAAGGGCGTGTGGGCAAGCGAAGGCCCGGACGGACAAATGGTGGCCTATCCCGATACGTGCGTCGGCACGGACAGCCACACCACCATGATCAACGGTCTTGGCGTGCTGGGCTGGGGCGTTGGCGGGATCGAAGCCGAAGCGGCCATGCTGGGGCAACCGATCTCCATGCTGATCCCTCAGGTTTGCGGCTTCAAGCTGACCGGCAAGATGGCCGAAGGCGTAACCGCGACCGATCTGGTTCTGACTTGCGTGCAAATGCTGCGCGAAGTCGGCGTCGTCGGCAGTTTCGTCGAGTTTTACGGTCCCGGCGTGTCCGAGCTGAGCCTTGCCGACCGGGCGACGATCGCCAACATGGCACCCGAATATGGCGCGACTTGCGGCTTCTTCGGGATCGACGACAAGACGCTGGATTATATGCGGATGACGGGCCGCGACGAGGACGCAATTGCGCTGGTCGAAGCCTATGCCCGCGAACAGGGTATGTGGTTCGAGCCGCATAACGAGCCGGTCTTCACCAAGACCCTGTCGCTCGATATGTCGGCGGTCGTGCCGAGCCTTGCCGGACCCAAACGCCCGCAGGACAAGGTCGCGCTGCCGATGGTGGACGAGCTGTTCAATTCCGACTTGAAAACGACTTACAAAAAGGACGCCGCCGTGCGCGCGCCGGTCGCCGGAATGGATCACGACATTGGCGATGGCGACGTGGTGATCGCGGCGATTACCAGCTGCACCAACACTTCCAACCCTGATGTGATGATTGCGGCGGGCCTTGTCGCAAGGAAAGCCCATGCGCGCGGATTGAAGCCGAAACCGTGGGTCAAAACCTCGCTTGCACCGGGATCGCAAGTGGTCACCGATTACCTTGTCAAAGCCGGATTGCAGGAGGATCTCAATGCGATGGGCTTCGATCTGGTCGGCTATGGCTGCACCACCTGCATCGGCAATTCCGGCCCGCTGGCCGTGCCGATTTCCAACGCGATATACGACAATGATCTGGTCGCGGCATCGGTCCTGTCGGGCAACCGCAATTTCGAAGGCCGCGTATCGCCCGATGTGCGCGCCAACTTCCTTGCCTCCCCGCCGCTGGTCGTGGCCTATGCGCTGAAAGGCACCGTCACCGAGGATATCACCGACACGCCGCTGGGACAGGATCAGGATGGCAATGATGTCATGCTGGCCGACATCTGGCCCAGCAGTCAGGAAATCGCCGATCTGCGCGCCAGCAGCATCGACCGTTCCATGTTCGAGCGGCGCTATGCCGATGTGTATAAGGGCGATGAACACTGGCAGGCGATCAACGTCACCGCCTCCGACACTTATCAGTGGAAGCCCGGCTCCACCTATGTTGCCAACCCGCCCTATTTTGACGGGATGGACATGACGCCCGACGCGATCACCGACATTACCGATGCCAAGCCACTGGCGATTTTGGGCGATTCGGTCACCACCGATCACATCTCGCCTGCTGGTTCGATCAAAGAAGATTCGCCCGCCGGTGCATATCTGATGGCCAATCAAGTCGCCAAGGCTGACTTCAATTCCTATGGCTCGCGGCGCGGCAATCATGAAGTGATGATGCGCGGCACCTTCGCCAATATCCGCATCAAGAACGAAATGGTTCCGGGTGTCGAGGGCGGCTTTACCACCTATAATGGCGAGCAGATGGCGATTTACGACGCCGCCATGAAGCATCAGGCCGACGGTACGCCGCTGGTCGTGATCGGGGGCAAGGAATACGGCACGGGTTCATCGCGCGACTGGGCCGCGAAAGGCACGATCCTGCTGGGTGTGCGGGTGGTCATTACCGAAAGCTACGAACGGATTCACCGCTCCAATCTGATCGGCATGGGCGTGTTGCCACTGCAGTTCAAATCCGGCGAAGGGCGTGAGAAATTCGGCCTGACGGCGGATGACACCTTCTCGATCAAGGGCCTTGCCGGCCTGACACCGGGACAAGATGTGCTGGTCGAAGTGACGCGCGCCAATGGCGAAACATTCAGCTTCACCGCGCAATGCCGGATCGATACCGCGAACGAGATGGAATATTACAAACACGGCGGCATCCTGCACTACGTATTGCGGAAGCTGGCGGCGTGATCCGTTATTGCATGAGGCCGCGTATCTGGCTGGCAGTGGGCAGCGCGCTGGCCCTGTCGGCCTGCGCATCGGGTAGCGCGATCAATGCACCCGATACCGCCAGCGTGGCACAGGCGCGGGTTGCGACCATCACGGCGGAGCAGCTCGATGCGTTGGTCAAAGCGGGCGAAGTGGTGCTGATCGATGTGCGCACGCCTTACGAGTTCGCCGATAGCCGGATTGCGGGCGCGCTGAATGCTCCGCTGACGCATTTCGATCCGGCGGCCATGCCGGTGGACGAGACGCGCGAGATCATTCTGTATTGTGGTTCGTCCCGGCGTTCCGGGATTGCAGCGGAAGCCTTGGCAGAGCATCGCGGGATGGTCGTGCGGCATCTGGCTGGCGGAATACGTAGCTGGACCGAAGCCGGATTGCCGACAGTCGCGAACCAGCCATCGGACGATCCGCGCTCGTAATCTAAGGGCTACTTGCCCTCGAACAGACCGGCCTGCTTAGTGGCGTCTTCGGGCGCGGCTTGCGGCGCGTCCAGCCCCAGATGCTGCCACCCGCCATCATTCAGCATCCGTCCGCGCGCCGTCCGTGCGATCAGGCCAAGCTGAATGAGGTAAGGCTCGATCACCTCTTCCACCGTGTCGCGCGGTTCGCTCAAGCCCGCTGCCAGCGTTTCCACGCCCACCGGCCCGCCTTTATAGGTGGTCGCGATCATGGTGAGATAGCGGCGATCCATGGCATCCAGGCCCAGCCGATCCACTTCCAGCCGCGTCAGCGAATCATCGGCGATCGCGGCCGTAACCGTGCCCGCTTTGGCCACGCTGGCAAAGTCGCGCACCCGCCGCATCAGGCGTCCGGCGACGCGCGGTGTCCCCCTGCTACGGCGAGCGATTTCGCGCGCTCCGCCTTCATCGATGCCCAGTTTCAGCAATCTGGCGCCGCGCATCACGACTTTCAAAAGTTCGTCTTCGGAATAAAAATTCAGCCGCACCGGAATGCCGAACCGGTCGCGCAATGGCGTGGTCAGCAGTCCTTGGCGGGTGGTCGCGCCGACCAGCGTGAATGGCGGCAAATCGATCCGCACGCTGCGCGCCGATGGTCCCTCCCCGATGATGAGGTCCAGTGCGCGGTCCTCCATCGCGGGGTACAGCACTTCCTCGACCACCGGATTGAGGCGGTGAATTTCGTCGATGAACAGCACGTCATGCGCTTCGAGATTGGTCAGCAATGCGGCGAGATCGCCCGCCTTGGCAATGACCGGCCCACTGGTGGCGCGAAAGCCGACGCCCAGTTCGCGTGCGATGATCTGCGCCAGCGTGGTTTTACCCAGCCCCGGCGGGCCGAAAAACAGTGTGTGGTCCATTGCTTCGCCGCGCGATTTTGCCGCTTCGATAAAGACGCGCAAATTCTCCCGCGCAGCCTTCTGCCCGACGAATTCTTCCAGCGTCTTGGGCCGCAACGCCGCATCGGGATCGTCCGGCTGCCGGTCAGGCGTATGGATGGGTTGGTCGGTCACGTGATCGCATCAAGTCCAACGAAGGCGCCCAGAATAAACAGAAGTATTGCAAATATCGACATGCCTAAGCCAACGAAAGCAAATCTCTCTCCATATATATAAAATTTCTCCGCCTCATTTGCATGCATAGCCTGTGCTACAAAACCAGCAATATTGAAAGCTGAGTACACAGGGACGAGTGCCGTGCGCCAACCAAAATTGAAACGATAATGCCAATCAGGAACCATTGAATCGACCAAAAGACCGACGAACTATCAACCTTTGAAAAATTAAATGCAGCGATAATAGCTCCGCCATTTACTGAGAGGCACGACGCCAAAACCCAACGAAACACCGACGCAGATTGTTCAACAATAAATTTCGAGCTGTCGTTTGCATGCCCAGACATTATCTGAGCTTCTTTCCGCAGGCTTGCATTTTCCGCTTCGATACCTTCAAGACTGCTATCAAAGTCTTTAGGATTGACGGCTGGTCATATGTCTTCCTCAAAACGGGTTCACCGTGTAGCCGCGCTGTTGCAGCAAGGCGTGAGCGGTCATCGCCGACAGCGCCATTTCCGTGCCTTCGATGAAGTCATCGCGCGCAAACCCAGCGACTGCCGCGCTTTGCCCGCAAATGATGAACCGCACGCCCGCATCCAGCATCGTGCGCACCATCGCGCTGCTGGGATTGGCCTCGCCATAATCCTTTGCCGCATAGGCTTCATCGCTCAGCAGATCGCGCAAGGCCGTTCCGTGAACTACGACGGCCAAGCGGATATTGTCGGGATCAACCCCGGCGGCGGCGTGCATATTGGCAAAACGCGCCGCGCTTTCAAAACCGCGATTGCGCGCGCCGTCTTGCCCTGCTTCGGCCACATCGAAACTGTGCGAAAATTCCGTGTCGGCGGGCACGTTGTCGATGCCTTCAACTGCAGCGTGCGGGCCGAAATCGTCGAACACCGGACCAGTTTGAAATGCGCTCATATCCTGCGCCAATGCCGCACTCGGAGCCGCCGGAGCCAAAACCATCAGGCACATCGCAATCGCCGCACCGAACCTCGCTCGCATCGTCATTCTCCTATCTCGCCGCTTTTTTCAAAGCCACGCGGATCAGGTCGCTCTCGCTGGCATCCTCGCCCAGCTCGCTTTGCGCGCGCGCCACGGCCTGCGCCGCGATGGCCGGTTTGAAGCCCAGATTCTGCAGCGCCGAAACCGCATCCGCGCTGGCCTCGCCCGCTGGCGCAATGTTCGATCCGCCAAGCCCTGTGCCGCCTCCACCGCCAGGCATCGCGCCGACCTTGTCCTTCAGTTCATTGACGATGCGCCCGGCCAGCTTTGGCCCGACCCCCTGCGCCCGCGACACGGTTGCCGCATCGCCGCTCGCACACGCGCCGCGCAATTCATCGGCAGACAGCGCGGACAAGATGGCCAGCGCCACTTTGCTCCCAACGCCCTGCACCTGCGTTAACAACCGGAACCAGTCGCGCTCCGATGCCGCGGCGAACCCCAGCAAGCGCATATCGTTTTCAGACACTTGCAAGTCTGTATAAACGGTGCAGGCCTCGCCTTGCTCGCCCAGCGCAGCGAGCGTTTTGGTCGAGCAATGCACGAGGTAGCCAACCCCGCCCACGTCGATCACGGCCCAATCGCTTCCGGTTTCGTCGAGCAGTCCTTTCAGCTTGGCAATCATAGGAATGTATGTGAGCGGAAAGAACTCTTTGGTCCAGTGATTATGGACAGCACCCCACAGTTGGGACAAAGGTAGCGTCCATGAGCATCAATACATTCGGGCGGATGTTCCGCTTCACGACATGGGGCGAAAGTCACGGGCCAGCACTGGGCGCGGTGGTCGATGGCTGTCCGCCGGGGCTTGTGCTGGACGAGCAGGCGATCCAGCCATTTCTCGACGCGCGCAAACCGGGGCAGTCGAAATACACGACGCAGCGCAAGGAAGCCGATGCGGTCAAGATCCTGTCCGGCGTGTTCGAGGGAAAGACGACCGGCACACCGATTTCGCTGATGATTGAGAATACCGATCAGCGATCAAAGGACTACTCGGAAATCGCCAAGACATATCGTCCTGGCCATGCCGATTACACCTATGACGCGAAATATGGCTTGCGCGATTATCGCGGCGGCGGGCGTTCGAGTGCGCGGGAAACGGCGGCGCGCGTGGCAGCGGGCGCAGTCGCGCGGCTGGTCATTCCAGAGGTCAGCATCACTGCCTATGTGGTCGAGATGGGCGGCGACAAGATCGACCGCGATGCCATCGACTATGACCAGATCGGCCAGAACCCATTTTTCTGCCCCGATAGCTGGGCAGCGAAACGGTGGGAGGGGCTGATCGATGCAGCGCGCAAATCCGGCTCGTCGCTGGGTGCGGTCGTCGAATGCGTGGCGACGGGCGTTCCGGCAGGCTGGGGCGCGCCGGTTTATGGCAAGCTGGACGCGGATCTTGCCGCCGGGATGATGGGCATCAATGCGGTGAAAGGCGTCGAGATCGGCGACGGGTTCGATGCTGCGCGTTTGTCGGGCGAGCAGAATGCCGATGCCATGTCGCCCGGCCAGAAGGCTGGTGGCAAGTTTGATGGCGATGGCGATCAGGATGGCGATGATGCGGGTGTAGCAAGCGGTCCGGCCTTCGCGGCCAATCATGCGGGCGGAACCGCCGGAGGTATCTCCACCGGACAGCCGATCGTGTGCCGCGTTGCCTTCAAACCGACCAGCTCGATTATGACGCCGGTGGACACGATCAATAGCGATGGCGAAGCAGCCGTAGTGCAGACCAAGGGGCGGCACGATCCCTGTGTGGGCCTACGCGGAACGCCGGTTGTCGCGGCGATGATGGCGCTGGTGCTGGCCGATCACAAGCTGCTCCATCGTGGGCAATGTGGTTGATATGTGCGCGGCCTATTAGTGCGCGGATAATGGTGAACCGCTGACCGTCAGCGTTCGCGTTTCAGCACTAGGTACAGCGCGCCCTCGCCGCCATGTTTGCGATGCGCCTTGCGAACCGCTGCAATTGCAGAGCCGTGCTGTCCAGCGGCCAGCCAATCGAGCACCTTGGCCCGGATTGCGCCGCGTTTTTCTCCGCGATCTGCCGCTTCGACCGGACGGTGTTTGCCCGCAATCAGCAGCACCACGCGTGCGCCCATCGCGCGAGCCTGCGCAATCCCGCGATCCAGCCGGTGATACGCGCTGTCGAGGCCATGCCCGTGCAAATCCAGCGTAAAATCCGGGTCGAGCGAGCCTGATTTTCAGCCGCCGCTCCCAATGCGAATCCAGCCCCGGATGATGGCCGACCCGCGCTACGGGCAGTTTCCGCGGCGGCGTAAAAAGCGGCGCGCGCGGCGCTTTCACAGGCTTAACAGGATTGGGCCTGACCGGTTTTGCTGGCGGCAAATCACCAGCACCATGCGGAGCCGCGATCAGCCGCGCTTTCCCTGCCAGCGGCGTCACCGTCTGCGCCACGCGGTTCCACACCGCCGCTTCCTCGACCGACAGACCGCGCGGTGCTTTGCCGTGTGCGCTCATCGCCTGCTCATTGCGCGTTCAGTGCAGCGAGGCTTCCCTTCGGCAACAGAATGAGGGCTTGCCCGCGTCCGCTCATGCCGCCCGCGATTAGTCGCGCATCCTCGCCCGCGCCCCAAAACGTGTCGAAGCGGTTCGCGCCCTTGATCGCGCCGCCGGTATCCTGCGCGATCCACAGGCCGTTCGCGACTGTGCGATCGAGGTCCAGCCACACCGGCGCGCCGTACGGTACGAAGCGCGGATCGACCGCCACGCTGCTCTCGCGCCGGACCGGGACGCCGATCGAGCCAAGCGGGCCATCTCCGGTCAATTCGCGAAAGAATATCCAGCTTTTGTTGAGACGCATCAATTCGCGCCCTTCGGCGGGGCGTTCGCGCAAATATTGCTGAATGCCCTGCATACTGCCGGGATATTGGCCCGGTCCCTCGCCGATCAGACCCTGCTGGCGCATGACTGACCCGATGCCGACATATTCGCGTCCGTTTTGCCCGGCATAGCCAATCCGCATGACCGAACCATCGGGCAGTTTCAGCCGTCCCGACCCTTGGATTTGCAGGAAAAACAATTCGATCGGGTCCGCTGCCCAGGCAATTTCCAGCCCGCGCCCGGCCAATGCGCCTTCCTCGATCTCGGCGCGCTCGTAATAGGCGCTGAATTCGCGGGTGTCGGTGTAGCGGCCCAAGGGCGGGCGACCCTCGCGTTCGGCTTCGGGAATGTCGGCGGACCAGCCACGCACCAAGTCATCCGGCATTTTATAGACCGGCGTATCATATCCCGGGCGGCGTGTGCGGCTGCCCAATATCTCCGGTTCGAAATAGCCGGTCGCAAAGGCGTTGCCATCGCCGACGCGCACGGTTTCGAAATGCGTTTCAAAAAAACGGGGTGCGGCATCGCCCGGCCAATCGGCAGCGGCATCGCAAGCCGTCTGCCAGGCGGCTGCGCGCGTAAGCCCGCTACGGTCGGTGCGCGCGAGGATCTTTGGGGCAGCTTTCGGCAAAGGACCGCAACGCGGCGCTGGCATCGGGCACGCTCATACCCAGCTCGCGAATGGCGGGACCGTAGGAAAGCTGTGCTTCGGTCGCGCGCTCCAGCACGGGCGCGGCTGGCGTGGGCGTCGGAGCGGGTGTTGGTGCAACTGGCGGCGTTGTTGTCGGTGGTGTCGGCCCAGCAACCGGCGGAGGCGCGGCGGTTTCCGGCACAATCCGCACACAGGCAGACAGCAGCAGTGACGTGGACAGAGCGGCAACGGCCAGCTTGGTAAAATTCATGGGCAAATGGTGCTCCACTTTCTCATCTGCCCCTGATCTGCAGATGTTATCCGGGCCCCGCTTAAGTTACGCGCGCTATAAAAGCGCCGCAAATTCAGCCTTCGTCGGTTTCGTCCAGTATCCAGTTCGGATCGGGCGAATCGACATGGCGGCTGAAGGTCCACACATCGCGGCTTTCCACGGCATCATCGAGCGACCCGCCGATGACGGCTTCTTGCTTGTCGCGCGTCACAGCCGAGATATCGGCCACAAACAGCACCGCGACTCGCGCAATGCGGCCATCCAGTTCGGCCATCTTGATGGTGGATTCCTCGATCCGGATCAGCTTGTTCGAGACCGTCTCGCCTGCAGCAACCCGTGCATCGATAGCCGAGGCAAACCCGTCATAGACATCGTCGTCGCACAATTCGCGCAGTGTGTCCTTGTCCGCTTCCCAAAATGCTTCGAGGATGACTTCATACGCGCTTTTCGCGCCTTCGACGAAGCCAATAATGTCGAAGCTGGCGTCGGCGGCGGCAATCTCGCGCACGCCGCGTTCGACCGCCGGTGGTGCGCCCTGAACTTGCGCAGCGGTTTGCGTCGTTACCGTCGGCCGGATCGCAGTGGGCACAGCAGGTTTATCCTCACGCTCGCGAAAGCGATGCGGCACGATCTCTTCTTCATGATCGGCACGGCGTCCCAGCACCGAATAAAGACGCATTCCCAAAAAGGCAGCGATCAAGGCAAGTATGACGATTTCGAAGATCAATGTATCAGCACCCGTTGGTTGTCATTGCGGCGAAAATTCAAACCGCTGTCCGTCTTATGTACGCTCGTGCCTTAAATAGGACTGAATTACAATTCGGCAATGATTCTGATCGTCCGACCAAGGGACCGGCTGAACCGAAGCCTTGTCGTGAACCGCCGCGCCTTCACGATAGCGGCCTTCACCCGATTAACTGCTGCATTGCGATGCCGCTTTGGCGGTGCTAGGCGCGCAACCAATCCGAAAACCCATATATTTGCTAGACAGAAAGCACGAGACCACATGGCTGACGAAAACGACGTATTGACGGACCTGGACACAGGGAACGCTGCACCGAACGGGGCCGATAACCAGCCGAGCGCCGGAATTATCTCGCAATATGTCAAGGATCTGTCGGTTGAAAATCCCAACGCACCATCATGCTATCAATGGGAAGATTCGCCGCAAGTCGATGTGCAATTCAACATCGCCTCCAGTCAGGTGAACGAGGAAGTTCACGAAGTCGAATTGAAAGTGAACGTCACCGCCAAGGGCGAAAAAGGCGAGTTTTATCTGGTCGAGCTGGCTTATGCGGGCCTCATCGGATTGCGCAATATCCCCGAAGAACAGGCACACGCATTCCTGTTCGCCGAAGCGCCGCGTTTGCTGTTCCCGTTCCTGCGCCGGGTGGTTGCCGATGCCGTGCAGGATGCCGGTTTCCCGCCATTGCAACTCGATCCGGTCGATTTCAACGGGCTGTATGTTCAGCAGATGCAAGCCAAGCGTCAGCAGGAAGCTGCCGCCGGTGCGGGCGAGACGCCACCTGCCGAGCAAGCCTGAAGCATAAGGGCCGCATCGTGAGCCAGATCGGGGCATGATGCGATGAGCCTTTTAAAAAATGTCGGAACGATCGGCGGGTTGACGATGGTCAGCCGCGTCGCCGGTATGGCGCGCGAGATGATTTTTGCGCGGGTTCTGGGCGCGAATGCCGTAACCGATGCCTGGTTTCAGGCGTTCATCATCCCGAACGTGTTTCGCCGCTTGTTTGCCGAAGGCGCGTTTTCCGCCGCCTTCGTGCCGATGTTTTCCAAGCGGCTTAACGGATCGGGCGAAGGCACAGACGGGCTGGAGGAAGCCAAGAGCTTCAGCCACGATGTGCTGAGCGTATTTCTGCCGGTGCTGATCGCGCTGGTGGCGGTGTTCCTGCTGGCCATGCCGGCGGTCATTTGGGTGCTGGCGGAAAAGCCGGTGGAGCCGGACCAATTCGCCTTATCGGTCGATTTTGCGCGGATCATGTTCCCCTATATTCTGCTGGTCAGCATGGTCACTTTGTTCACCGGAATGCTGAATTCCGTGTCGCGCTTTGCACCGGGAGCCAGCTTTCCGATTATCCTCAACATCGTGCTGATCGGCGCGCTGCTGCTGGGCGAGCGCGCCATCGCGAACGGGGCCAGCGTCGAGCAAGTCGCCTATGGCATTGCCTGGGCCGTGACTGGCGCGGGCGTGATGCAGCTCGTGTGGCTGTATGTGTGGGTCAGAGTCGAGGGGTTCCGCCCGAAACTGCTATGGCCAAGGCTGACGCCCGAAGTGAAACGGTTGGGCATCATCGCCCTGCCCGCAGCCATCGGCGGCGGTGCGTATCAGATCAACACGCTGGTGCAGCTGTATTTTCTCAATCAGTTGGAAAGCGGTTCGGTCAGCTATATGAATTATGCCGATCGCCTGAACCAGTTACCGCTCGGCATTATCGGTATCGCGCTGTCCACTGCGATCCTGCCAACGCTGTCCAAATTCGTCGGCAGCAAAAACCGCGAAGGCGCTGACCGGATCCAGTCCGATGCCATCGAATTGTCGATGCTGCTGACCATCCCAGCAGCCGTTGCGCTGGCCATTTGCGCAACGCCATTCGTGACGATGATCTTCCAAGGCGGACGCTTCGATCTGGCCGATGCCGCGATGACGGGCAGCGTACTGGCAGTGCTGGTGCTGGGCCTGCCCGCCTATGTGCTGGTAAAAGTGCTGGTCCCCAATTTCTACGCCCGCGCGGACACGAAAACGCCGGTCTATGCCGCCTTTATCTCGCTGGCGGTGTTCATCACGTTCAACCTCGTTTTGCTCGATCGCTATGGCGTCGTCGGCGTCGCTTATGCCAGCGTCATCGGCGCATGGATCAATGTCGGGTTTCTGTATATCGTCCTGATGAAGCGCGATTATTACACGGCATCGCCCGCTTTGTTGCTGCGCATTTTCCGGCAACTGATCGCGGCATTGGCGATGGGCGCCGCTTTGTGGTTTGCCCGCGATTTGCTGGCCGATTACTATGCCGCCGGTCTGATCGCTCGCCTGTTTGCCCTGTTGATGCTCGTGCTATGTTCGGCCATCGTATATTTCGGCGTCGCTTTTGCCGTCGGTGCCATCGACAAGCAGCGCATTGCCACGCTCATCAAAAAGAAAGCTCCTGCAGAATGACGCAAAGTGCCATGCGAGTCGTTTCCGGCATCCAGCCCACAGGCAAGCCGCATCTGGGCAATTACCTCGGCGCGATCCGCAATTACGTAAAAATGCAGGACGAGGCGCAAATGGCGGGTGGGCAATGCCTGTATTTCCTCGCCGATCTGCACGCGATTTCCATGCCGCACGATCCCGCCGAATTGCGCGCGAATACGCTGGAAATGGCGGCATCGCTGCTGGCGTGCGGAGTCGATCCCGACCGCGCCATCCTGTTCAATCAGGCGCAAGTCCCCGCTCATGCCGAATTGCAGTGGCTGCTTAACGGCACGGCGCGGATGGGCTGGCTCAATCGCATGACGCAGTGGAAGGACAAGGCGGGCAAGAACCGCGAGGGAGCGAGTATCGCGCTGTTCGCCTATCCGGTGCTGCAAGCCGCCGACGTGCTGCTGTATCAGGCGACCCATGTGCCGGTGGGCGACGATCAGAAGCAGCATCTGGAGCTGGCCCGCGACATTGCGCAAAAGTTCAATACCGACTTTGCTTCGGAAGACGCGCCAGTATTCACCGCGCCCGAACCTTACATCCCGCCGCAGGCCGCGCGGATCATGTGCCTGCGCGATGGCACAGCCAAGATGAGCAAATCCGACCCGTCGGAGATGAGCCGCATCGCACTGGCCGATGACGCCGACACGGTGATGAAGAAGATCAAGAAAGCCAAGACTGACGCCGAACCGCTACCCTCTGAATTGGCCGGATTGAAGGAGCGCGCCGAGGCGCTGAACCTCGTCACGATCTACGCCGCACTGGCCGAAACCAGCGCCGAAAACGTGCTGGCGGACTTCGGCGGACAAGGGTTTGGCGCGTTCAAGTCTGCGCTGGGTGAATTGCTGGTCGAGACTTTGCGGCCGATTTCGGAGCGGTTCAACGCACTGATGCAGGATCAGACGGCCTTAGCGAGCGTGCTGGCGGACGGCGGTGCCAAGGCGCGCGACCTCGCCGAACCGACTCTCGATGCCACTTACGAAGCATTGGGCCTGTTGCGCACATAAGCCACAAACGCGGGCCTCGCTCGCTCAAAAAATGTGCAACCTATTGAGGTGTTTGGCGTTAATGTCTCGACAAACCTTATTCAAAGCGGGTTCATCCCTGCCGTGTATACAGGGCAGATTAGCTGACAGACGTGCCATCGTGTAAAAGGGAGCGATCGGCCATTTGTAAGTGCTTTAAGAGGACTTGAAACGATGAAATTCGATTTTTCCAATCGGGGGCGAATGCTGAAACTGGCGGCGGCTCCTCTCATGCTGGGCGCGATCAGCGCCTGTGCCACTCCTTCGTTCAACGCCGATGTTTCGCGTTTCAAGACGCAATTGCCTGCGCCGCAGGGTGAAACATTTGCCGTCGTCGCCGACGATCCGGCGCTGGCGGGCGGTCTGGAATTCGCGCAATATGCCGATATCGTCGAGGCGGAAATGGAGCGGCTTGGCTATACCCAAGCGGCGCCGGAAAACGCCTCGCTGCTGGTGCGCTTCGATTACGGCGTCGACAATGGCCGCGAGCGCGTTCGCAGCACTGGCTTTCGCGGCAATTACTTCGATCCGTGGCATGGTTACAGCCGCTTCGGGCGCTTCGGCTATCACCGCAGCCCGTTTTATCGCAGCCGTTTCTACGGACGTTCGGCCTTTGCGTTCGGCTTCTACGATCCGTTCTTTGATGCGGGGCCACAAATTCGCAGCGTGACCGTCTATACCAGCGGGATCGACATGAAGATCGACCGCGCTGCCGATGGCGAGCGTTTGTTTGAAGGCAAGGCGCAAGCCCTGTCGCGGTCCAACCGTTTGCAGGCACTTGTGCCGAACCTGGTCGAAGCCATGTTCACCGACTTCCCCGGCAATTCGGGCGAAACGGTGCGGATCTCGGTCCGCGATCCGTAGCCGTTTCTACGGACGATCGGCCTTTGCGTTCGGCTTTTACGATCCGTTCTTTGATGCGGGGCCGCAAATTCGCAGCGTGACCGTTTATACCAGCGGGATCGACATGAAGATCGACCGCGCCGCCGATGGTGAGCGCCTGTTCGAAGGCAAGGCGCAAGCCCTGTCCAGGTCCAATCGATTGCAGGCACTTGTGCCGAACCTGGTCGAAGCCATGTTCACCGACTTCCCCGGCAATTCGGGCGAAACGGTGCGGATCTCGGTCCGCGATGACGGCGAAAACAAGGTCCGCCGCGTCGATTGATCTGAGCGGCTTGTTAATTCGAGAAAGGCGGGGCAGCAATGCTCCGCCTTTTTTATTGGCGTCTAGGGCTGAAAAGCGGACGGTCTGCAAGCGACCCAATCGCGTTACGTCTAGCTAACATTCTTCTGTTCTTGTAAGCGGACCTTACCGGTCGTTCGTTACATGGGAATTTTGAGATGTGGAGCAAAGAACGTCGGATCACCGCCGCCATTCTCTTGGGTGCGTCTGCCATAATGCTGTTCCCCCTAATTCTGAGCTGGTCAGGTCGAAACATCCCCTTGGTTGCCAATCTCGGGTTTTCGGCAGACGATCTGGCACCTCTTCATGTTTGGATTATAGCGATTGCATTCGCTGGCGCTTATATATTCTACACGTTCTGGGCAGTGCCATTTGTACGCGAAAAGCAAAGTGAGCTTTCACTTTTCAAAGCGGTTGGCGTTATTGCGGCTTTTGCGAGCGGCATCATGGAAGAAGTCGTTTTTCGCCGGTGGCTCATGGATTCTGCGCTGGCGTTAGGTATACCGAGTATCGGTCAGGTGGCTTTGTCAGCGATCGTATTTGGAGCATCTCATTTGGTGTGGCACGCTTTCAGTGCTGATCGCAAATTCTCGCCTTATGCAGCCGCTTCGACCATTGCTGCGGGCGCGGCGTTAGCTGTTATTTATCTGCTTGGAGACCGAAACCTCGGGCCGTGCATTGCCGCACATATGTTGATTAATGTCGTTATAGAGCCGTGGCTTGTGCTAGCGGCGGTGTCTGGTACCTCGCATGGCGATCGCCCCAGCGTAGGCAACGCTTGATCACCACATTTGAGAACTAAAGAAACCGCTTGGCAACGCTAAATACAATCGCATCGCCTTGTGAAGGCGGTCGCTATCACACCAGCTTTGCATGGCCGCCGGTCGAGCCAAAGCCCCCCGCGCCGCGCTTCGTCTCGCTCAAATCGGACACTTCGCTCCATGATGCTCTGACCACCGGGGCCAGAATCATCTGCGCAATCCGGTCGCCGCGCTCAATCACGAACGGATCATCGCCATGATTGATCAGGATGATTTTCAGCTCGCCGCGATAATCGGAATCGATGGTGCCGGGCGTATTCGGAACGGTCACACCATGTTTTAGAGCCAAACCGGAGCGCGGGCGCACCTGCATCTCGAAGCCTTCGGGGATCGCCATGGCAAAGCCGGTCGCCACTGCACACCGCGCATTGGGCGAAATGGTGACACTCTCGGCAGAGACGATATCCATGCCCGCCGCGCCATCGGTGGCATAGGCAGGCATGGCCAGACCCCCGCCATGCGGCAGGCGCTTGATCTCTACGGGCACACCGTCATTTATCATGATGCGCTATTCATCGGGATCTTCGACCAGCACGGCGGCGGCCCGCGTTACCAATTCGCGCGCGACATCTTCCTTTGACATCCGGTCGAGGCTTTCCACTTCGCTCGACGTCACGATATGCACTTCGTTGTCATCGCCGCCCATGACATCGCCCGAAACATCGTTGGCGATGATCCAATCGGCGCCCTTGCGTTTGCGCTTGGCGGTGGCGTTCTCAATCACTTTTTCGGTTTCGGCGGCAAAGCCGATCAGCAATTTGGGCCGTTTGCGCGATCCGGCAACGGTCGCCAGAATGTCAGGATTTTCGGTCAAAACAAGAGCCGGTGGCGCGCTGCCGCGTTTCTTCATTTTCTGATCCAAGCGCTCTTTCGTGCGCCAGTCGGCCACGGCTGCCACCATAAAGGCGATGTCGGCCGGCAGCATCTGCTTCACCTTTGCCGCCATCTCGTCTGCGGATTCCACGTCGATCCGGTCCACCCCATGCGGCGTTGGCAAGTGCACTGGGCCGGAAATCAGCGTGACGCGCGCGCCGGCAGCGGCGGCCATTGCGGCAATCGCATAACCCTGTCGCCCGGAAGAACGATTGGCGAGATAGCGCACCGGATCGATCGGCTCCCAAGTCGGTCCGGCGGTGACCAAAACGTGCCGTCCAAATAGCGGGCGGTGCTCCGGGTCTTTGTCGAATATCGGCTGTCCGGCGAGCGGATCGGCAGCCAATCCGCCACTTGGATCGAGCGCAATTGTGGCGCTCATCGTGTCGCCGCCTACGCCACCTTTAAAGGCCATCGGCTGCGGTGCTGCATTGCCTGCGCCGGTAATGACCAGATGGTTGAGCGCATCGGGGTCGGTCGGGGGCGCAGAGGATGCGCCGCCTTTCTTGGCCAGCACCGGTCCGTCCAGGATTGGCTCTTCTGGCGCATCGGCATCGCCATCAGCATCGACATCGGCATCGCCATCGGCATTCGTTGCGGCTTCACCGGCCAGTTCGGCATCGTAGGCTTCGGCCTCTTCTTCGGTCAGCTCGATCTCGTTGCCGTCATCATCGGTCGGGATGGCAAAGTCGCGCTCGAATTCTTCGGGATCGCGCTTGCGTGTGCCGCGCGGAATGATCGCGGAAAGCAGCGAGCCGAGGCTGCTTTTGGCACGCGGTTCTTCATATTCTTCTTCAGGCTCAAGAGCTTCGGCTGCCAGATCGTCAATTGTCGTGGCCTGATCAACAGCGTCATCAGCGGCCTCGTCACCCATCTCGTCTTCGGCCACATCTGCAACCGCAGCGGCAGGTTCGACCCGTTCGGGTAGTCCTGCATCCACGCCCAGTTGCTCGGCAATCGCGCCCCAGATCGCTTCAGGATCGGGCAGACGTCCCGCGCCAAATTCACCGCACGCCATCGCGCCTTCATCGGGATCGAGGACCGTAACGCCCGCCTGCTTCAGCCATTCGACATTACGCTGCGTGGCTTCATGCTCCCACATCCGCACATTCATCGCCGGAACCGCCATCACCGGCTTGTCGGTCGCCAGGATCATGGTCGTGGCCAGATCGTCGGCAATTCCGGCGCTCATTTTTGCCAGCATATTGGCCGTCGCCGGACAGACCACCACCAAATCGGCTTCACGCGATAGCTGGATATGCCCCATCTCGGCTTCGTTTTTCAAATCCCACAGCGAGGTATAGACCTGGTTCTCGCTCAGCGCGGCCAAGGCCATCGGCGTAACAAATTGCTGCCCGCCGTCGGTCACGACGCAGGTAACATCGCCGCCACCTTTGCGGATCAGCCGGACCAGCTCGCAGGATTTGTACGCGGCAATTCCGCCACCCACGACCAGCAGAACACGCGGTTCGCGCGTGGTCATTTCGCCACCTTCCAGTGGTTTTGCATCGGCAAAGTCGCTTGGCGACGAATAAGAACCCATAGTGCCATTAAGCGCCGATCTAGCGCCCCCCGATCGCTTATGCCAGCGCATTGGCGAGATTTACCCTGCAAAATCGCTTGGGCAATTCAGCCTATGCGACAGGCGGAACAGTACGAATTCCATATGACCGCTTATCGTTAGTGTATGCATAATGCGCATGGTTAATATCGGGTTAGCCCGACGCGAGAGGCGCAGAACATCAAGAACCAACATCGCGGAATTGAGCACGTTTACGCGCTTTTATCCGAGCCAGCCATGAATGGTGGCAAACCATGCCGCGGCTCCGGCCAGCGCCGCCGTTGCAAGATAACCCCATACATTGCTGCGCGTGCGCTCGCTCTTCGCCCACATCAATTCCACTTCGGGCAGTGGCGGGGGTTCGGGCGCGCCGCCTTTGGGCGGGAAGCGATCTTCCAGCCGCCGGATCAGACCGGGTAAGCGCAGCAAAGTATCGGTGTCCTCGCGGATACGGTCGGCCAGCGCCGCTTCCGGGCCAAGCTCTCCGCGAATCCATTCACGCACGAACGGCGCGGACACGTCCCACATATTGATTTCGGGATCGAGTTGCGTCGCGATCCCCTCCACCATCACCATCGTCTTTTGCAAGAGCAGCAAATGCGGCTGTGTCTGCATATCGAAATCGCGGGTGATTGCGAACAATCCGTCCAGCATTTGCCCGACGCTCAGCTCCGACACGGGCTTTCCGCGCATCGGTTCGCCAACCGCGCGCAAGGCTGTGGCAAATTCATCGACCGAGTGATGATCGGGCACATATTGCGCTTCGAAATGGATTTCCGCGACGCGTTTGTAATTGCCGGTGGTCAGGCCGTATAATATCTCGGCCAGCCACGCGCGGGCGCGGCGGTCGATCCGGCCCATAATGCCGAAATCGATGGCAACGATGGTGCCGTCATCCTTCACGAACAGATTGCCCTGATGCATATCGGCGTGGAAGAAACCGGCGCTGATCGCCTGCGTCAGAAATGCCAAGACTAAACGCCGGGCCAGAGCAGGCAGATCATGGCCTTTGGCGCGCAACTCGTCCAGATCGCTGATCTTGACGCCATCGACCCAGGCGACTGTCATCACCCGCCCGTTCGTGCGGTCCCAGTCGATGTCGGGGACGTCGTAGCCTTCGATGGCCACCATCGCTTCGGCCAGCTCGCTGGCACTGGCGGCTTCCCGGCGCAGATCGAGTTCGCGATTGGTCCAGCGTTTGAAATTGGCGATGGTAAGGCGCGGACGCAGGCGCAGTGCCTCCACGCTCATGGCTTCGAGATGCGCCGCCGCCCATTCGTAAGTCTGCACGTCCTTGGCAAAGCGTTCCTTGATGCCGGGCCGCAACACTTTCACCGCAACTTCCACGCCTTGCGTCGTGATCCCGCGATGCACCTGCGCAATCGACGCCGCGCCCACCGGCACTGGATCGAGTTCGGCAAACAAATCGTCGAGCGGCCTTGCAAAGCTGCTTTCGATTGCTTGCTTGATCTCGGCAAAAGCTACGGGCGGCAGATTGTCCTGCAAACTGAGCAAGTTCTGCGCCGCTTCCTCGCCCACCAGATCGGGGCGTGTGGCGAGCGATTGGCCCAGCTTGATTGCAGCGGGACCGATCGCGCGAAAGGCGCTGGCATAATCGGGCGTGCGCGGCTGAAATGTGCCCAGTCTGGCAATCCGCGCGAGGCGCTTGACCGGCCGCGGCGTGTTGGGATCGCCCTCGATCCCGCGCAAGGCGCCATGCCGCGCCAGTGTTCGGCCCCATTTCAGGAGACGGAGGATATGCGTTGCGGGACGGGTCATCTCGCTAGACTTTCCAGCCCGAATGAATCGCCACTGCGCCGCCGACAATTGCCTCGACCTTCGTGTTCACAAAGGCGGCCTCAAGGATCATTTCTTCGAATTTCGGCATAGTGGGAAACCGGCGGATGCTCTCGGCAAGATAGCGATAGCTGTCTTCGTCCTGCGCGATCAGTTTGCCCATTTTCGGCATAATTTTGTGCGAGTAGGAATCGTATAATTCCTTGAAGCCCGGCCATTCGGTCGTCGAAAATTCGAGGCAGAAAAAGCGTCCGCCATATTTCAACACGCGATGCGCTTCGGCCAGCGCCTTGTCGATATGGGTCACGTTCCGGATGCCGAACGCGATGGTATAAGCGTCGAATGTGTTGGCCGGAAAGTTCAGCTCCTCGGCATTTTGCCGCGACCACACAAGGCTACCCGTCTCGTTGGCGATGCCGCGATCCATCGCTCGCTCGATCCCCACATCCAGCATTTCCTGATTGATGTCGGACACGGTGACGCTGGCTCCGCGCGCAGCCATGCGAAACGCAATGTCGCCCGTGCCGCCCGCCATATCGAGGATAGCCTCGCCTTCCTGCGGTTTCACCCGCCGCACGAAGCGATCTTTCCATACGCGATGCATTCCGCCCGACATGACATCGTTCATCAGATCGTATTTCGCCGCGACCTGACTGAACACTTCGCCCACCCGGCCCGTCTTCTCCTCGACCGGCACGTCTTCATAGCCAAAGGATGCGGTCGGGCGCGTTACTGGATGTGTGGGGTCGATCATGCCTCAAGCCTTTAGGGATAATTGTATTGCGCGCAAAGTGCCTTACTTTGTGCCTCATGCCAGAATTGCCAGAAGTCGAAACAACGGTGCGCGGCCTTGCCCGGTTCCTCGATCAGGCGCGAATCGACCGGGTTGCGGTCAATCGCCCCGATATGCGCCGCCCGTTTCCGCCCGATCTGGTGCAGATGCTGACGGGCGCGCGCGTCACCGGCCTCACTCGCAGGGCGAAATACGGGCTGATCCACACCGACCGCGAACATACGATGATCTTTCATCTGGGCATGAGCGGGCGCTGGCGGATCGATCCCGAAGCGCCTGATAAACACGATCATCTGGTGCTGGAAAGCGCAGGCCATGTGTTTGCGCTGAACGATGCGCGCCGATTCGGTTGGGTCGATCTGGTGCAGGATAATGCGCTGGAAGCGTGGCCCGGTATTGCAACGCTTGGCCCTGAACCTTTGAGTGAAGCCCTGACATGGGAGCATTTGCACGCAGCCCTGAAAGGCCGGACGCAGGCAATCAAGCTGCTGCTGCTGGATCAGCGGACGGTAGCGGGTCTGGGGAATATCTATGTGTGCGAGGCGCTGCACCATGCCGGTATCCATCCGCGCAAAGCGGGCGGCAAAGTCTCGCGCCCGGCGCTGAAACGGCTGGTTCCGGCGATTAAAAGCGTGCTGGAGCAATCGATTCGCGATGGCGGTTCCACCTTGCGCGATTTTGCGCAGCCCGATGGACAGCTTGGCTATTTCGCCACGCGCTTCGATGTGTATGGGCGGGAAAGCGAGTCTTGCAATCGCTGTGAGAGCGGGACAATCCGCCGGATTGCACAAGGCGGGCGCAGCACTTGGTTCTGTCCTTCGTGCCAGCGATAAGCCCGCTTGTAACTGCGCGACAAACACCTTATTATTGACGTGTGGGGCCGCGCTGGTTAAGGCGCGCCCTTTCCGGCGTGCGATCGCCGCATAATCGCTATTTTACAGGTTTTAAGGATTGGGCGCGGTCTCCATGCGACCCATAGAGAAGGACGAACATGGCCAATACGCCACAAGCACGCAAGCGCATCCGTCGCAATAACAAGCGCGCGGAAATCAATACGGCTCGCATGAGCCGGATCCGCGGTTTCGTGAAGAAAGTCGAAGCTGCTATCGAAGGCGGCGACAAGGCTGTTGCTCAGGAAGCCCTGAAAACGGCGCAGCCTGAATTGGCGCGCGGTGTATCACGCGGCATTCTGCACAAGAATACAGCGTCGCGCAAAATGTCGCGCCTCTCCAAACGAGTCGCTGCACTCTAATTCGGTTGCAACACCGATTTCGTCGCGGGTCCGGATTCGCAAAGGATTCGGAACAGGCTGACGATGTAAGGGCGCGCTCTGGTATGATCCGGTTTGGATTGTGCCATTTCAGGCCAAGAAAACACTTAAGAGGTCGGCGTGAAAACGTCGGCCTTTTTCGCGTTTACGATATGTCCCGTCTTGCACCTGCGAAGCGATGCCGGATGAGGCGATTATGACAGTCTTGCGACTCCGCAGGACTCCGCGATTCACCACTATTTAATTTCGAAAAGGCTGCAATTTCATACCCTTGAATGCAGGTCTGCGGGTCTTAACGAGTCAACAAGTATATTTCCGTTTTTAGACAATTATCCCCTTGCCTCTAACGCTGCGATCCACCTAAAAGTCACTCACCACACGGGTTGGGGATAATCCGTGTTACCCACCGATCGAGGCATTTCACGATGCCTCCGCGAGCCGGTCTTTTGCGACCGGTTTTCGGAGCGTGCCGCGCTATGTCCAAGTCAGTGTAATCATCGGCAATAGTGCTGAGGGTCATGCTGATTGGGGTGGCACCGGATCAGGTCCGGCGAAAAAAGTAATGGCTCCGCGAAAACGGGGCTGGCGATCAGGGTTTTAAGGAATAATCGGTGGGGACCGGGTGTTCCTGCGGGGTCGAAGTGAAACGATGCGGCGATCCCGTCGCTAACGATACAGGGTGACAGTTCTATGGAAGATCTCGAAGCGGTAAATCTGGCAGCGGATTGGTCCGATATCAGCCAGGGTTTGCGTAAGGATCTGGGTCACCAATTGCACAGTCAGTGGATCAAGCCGATTCAGGTTGGCGGGTTCTGCGATGAGACCGGAACGCTCGATCTGTATCTGCCGACCGAATTCAGCGCCAATTGGGTGCAGGACCGCTTTGCCGACCGCCTCTCGCTTGCCTGGAAAATTGCACGCGGCAATGTCCGCAATGTGCGGATCGGCGTGCATCCGGGTCGTCGACAAGTCGCCGAATTGAACCTTGATGGAAACGGCATGATCGGCGGACGCCGCGCGGCCAATGATAGCGGGCATGGCGGCGTGATCGCGATTGCGAACGATGCCATGGGCAATGCCGGTTTCGTCTCGACAGTGGGCCTCGATCCCTCCCTGACCTTTGCCGCTTTCGTTACCGGCGAGGCCAACATACTGGCCTGCAACGCCGCGCAGCGCATGGCCGCGACCGAGCAGCCGCAATTCTCGCCGCTTTATCTGAAAGCTGCCACCGGACAAGGCAAGACGCACTTGCTCCACGCCATCGGCCACTCATATCTGGCGACGCATCCACGCGCGCGCATTTTCTACTGCTCTGCCGAACGCTTCATGGTCGAATTCGTGCAAGCGCTGAAGCAGAACCAGATGATCGAATTCAAAGCGCGCCTGCGCAGTTTCGATCTGCTGCTGGTCGATGACATTCAATTCATCATCGGCAAGGCAAGCGCGCAGGAAGAATTGCTATACACGATCGATGCGCTGCTGACCGAAGGCAAGCGCTTGGTCTTTGCCGCCGATCGCGCACCGCAAGCGCTGGACGGGGTGGAGCCGCGCCTGCTTAGCCGACTTTCGATGGGGCTGGTAGCCGATATGCAGGCCGCAGACATCGAATTGCGTCGGCAAATTCTGGAATCCAAGCTGACGCGCTTTGCTCCATTGGAAGTGCCGGATGACGTGATCGACTTTCTTGCCCGCACAATCACCCGCAACATTCGCGAGCTGGTCGGCGGATTGAACAAGCTGATCGCCTATGCACAATTGACGGGGCAAGAAGTCTCGCTGCAACTGGCCGAAGAGCAACTCACCGATATTCTGTCAGCCAATCGCCGCCGGATTACGATCGATGAAATTCAGCGCACGGTGTGCCAGTTCTTCCGCCTCGACCGCAGTGAAATGTCATCGAAGCGTCGTGCGCGCGCCGTGGTTCGCCCGCGCCAGATCGCAATGTATCTGGCCAAAGTGCTGACCCCGCGCAGCTATCCCGAAATTGGCCGAAAATTCGGCGGTCGCGATCACTCCACCGTCATTCATGCCGTGCGCCTGATCGAGGATTTGCGCACTCGCGATGCCGACATGGACGGCGATGTGCGCAGCCTGCTGCGTCAGCTGGAAAACTAGGGCCAGATCCGCAAATTAGCGCCAGCGCGAAAGTCTTCGCTGGCAAGC
>CAVTPG010000002.1:0-606348 GCA_963736595.1 uncultured Alphaproteobacteria bacterium | reverse complement strand
CCTGCTGGATGGCGCGCGCAAAAATGCGCCGGCGATCAGCTGCGATACGACCGCTTGCCCCGACGGGGTTCCGGTGATCCCGCAAAAGGCGGGCGGCTTTGGTGAAATTTTGGCCAACGCGCCGCTGCTCTTGGAGCGACTGGCGACACTGACCGAGCGTATGACAATGCTGTTGTCGGACAGCAATCAGGGAGAGATTGCCGGGATTCTTGCCAATACGAACCGGATGACGACCGAACTGGCGCAGGCCGCGCCGCAGATCGAAGCGACGATGGCTGAGTTGCAGATTACTTTGCGCGAAGCGGGCGAATCGCTCGACGCTTTTGAAACGGTGACGCGCTCCACCGACGCGCTGCTTAATAAAGAAGGCGCATCATTGGCAGAGGAATTGCGCAAAACGCTGACGTCGGCAAATGATGCGGCGGCCTCGCTGTCCAACACGCTGGAAGATGCCCGGCCCGCGACGCGGCGCCTCACGGAAACCACCTTACCCGCCGCCGAAGCCACGTTGCAGGATTTGCGCGCGACCAGCAAAGCCTTGCGCAACGTGACGGAGCGGATCGAAAACGATGGCGCAAGCTCGATCCTGAGCAAGCCGCCTTTACCGGATTACGAGCCATGAGCAGGAATGATGCAATGAATAACCAGCCTGTGACCCGTTTCCCGCGCTTGTTCGGATTGGCGAGCGTCCCTCTGGCGCTGGCCCTGTCCGGGTGCATCAGCATCGGTGCGGAGCCGCCAGAAAGCCTGCTGACCTTGACCAGCGAAGCCGTCGCTCCGGTCGGTGCGGCGCTGGCCGTGACTCCCGATAACGCCATCGCGGTGTATGAACCCTTTGCACCTGCGCGGCTCGATGTGACGCGCATTCCGGTGCAGGTCGATGGCAGCAATATTGCCTATTTGAAGGAAGCCGTCTGGGTCGAAAAACCGGCGCGCTTGTTCCGCCGGGTATTGGCCGAAACCCTGCGCGCGCGCGGTGATACCATCGTGGTGGATAATGACGAAGCGGGCATGGTTGCCACGCGCATTCTGCGCGGCACGCTGGTCGATTTCGGTTATGATGTTCGCAGTGGCTCGGTCGTGGTGCGCTTCGATGCAATGCGCAGCAATGGCGAAGATGCGCCGCAGACGCGCCGTTTTGAAAGCGTAGTGCCGGGCGTGGCGGCGGAAGCGGCTCCGGTTGGCGTGGCTTTGAACACGGCTGCCAATGATGTGGCGCGGCAGGTTGCGGATTGGGCGCAGTAAGCGCCAAATGGCACTAGCGTGACGCTCCAGCCTTAGCCCGAAAGTGCGGTAAAAAAGCGGTGCGCGGCCATGAATTCGGCGCGGCGTTTGTCGGCCCGCGCTTTGGCTTCGGCATCCTCGCCCCATTGCTCGATCTGCCAGCGTTCTTCCAGCACCGAAGCGTCCCATAAGGTGCTCACTTCCGCGCCGTCCGCAATCGCTTCCAGCCCGATACAAAGCGATGCGGCGAGCGATGCCATTGTCTGTAAGGCCGCGAGCGCAAAATGGTCGTGCGCCTCCAAAACGCTCCGCAGTTTCGACAAGCTTTCATCCGGCTGCGCATGATGAATGATGCCGCTGACGCGATTAAAGGCGATGCCATGCCGCGCTTCGAATGCGGTCAGCACTGGCTCCCACTCATCTTGTTGGCGCGCAAACAGCGGCTCGCCCGGCTCGGCGCGATAGCAGAGCGTATCGGTTTCGCCGTAAGTTAGCAGCTTTGCGATCACATCTTCGCGAGCGGCGGCCACATGATCGATGGCGTAATCCGCCATATCCCGCATCGCAAAACGTTTCGGGTCCAGCGTCTCGCCCTGCTCGGCCCATTCACCATGCAACAATTCGGCCAGCTTGCGGGTCGGAACGATCTGCTCGCCGCCGCCCTGTGTCTTGATCACGCGCCCGTCCAGCGTGACGGCAAAGCCATTGTCACGCTCGGTAATATCGACTTGCGTATAGAAGCGTTTCAAGGTCGGCTTTTCCACCTGCGCGAAAGGGTGCGCGGCACGAAAAAGAACAGAAAAGCGCCCAATGCGACCAGCAGCGCGCCTTCATATCCTTCATTGGAGCATCGCGCGCCATGATAATAACGCCTGTGATCGTCACGACCAGCGCGCCGATGCGAGTCGCCTGCATGATCCAATAGCGTTTGGCGGCGAGCAGGTCGGCCTCCTCGTCACGGACAGGGGGAAGCGGTGCGTCATCGCTCATTGGGCTACTCCCCGCAGCAATTCTGCGCGCAAATCCGCAATTGTTTCAGCGACCATTTCTGCGCCTTCTGCGTGCAGTTCGTCCGGCGCATGATAGCCCCATGATACACCCAGCGCGCGCACAGCGGCATTTTGCGCCATGACCATGTCGAAGCTGGTGTCGCCGATCATTACTGTGTGTTCGGGCGCAATCTCTGCGTCAGCCATTGCCGCGATCAGCATGGCCGGATCGGGCTTGGAGGGATGGCGGTCGGCGGTTTGCAAAGTCACGAACAAATGCGCGAGTTCGTGCTGCTGCAGGCACAATTCCAGCCCCCGATCGCTTTTGCCGGTGGCCACACCCAGCAGCCACCCGGCGCCATGCAATTCAAGCAGCAATTCGGCCATGCCATCGTATAATGGCTCGACGAGGCGTCCTTCGGTGCGGCTGGCGCGATAAGCTTGTTTATACGCTTCGACTGCGTGAGCGCGCTGATCCTTGCTGGCCTTGGGTGCCAGATGCGACAGGGCTTGCGGCAGGCTGAGGCCGACGATCCGGCGGATGTCATTGCGTGCCGGGACGGGAATATCCGCTTCCGCGCACGCCGCTTCCATCGCTTCGCAAATGCCTGCCTGTCCATCGACCAGTGTGCCATCGCAATCGAACACAGCCAGTTTTTGCGGAGACACGGCGTTCATGGGGCGGGGCAATCCAGCATTATCGCTTGGTCCCGCGTGTGCCCGGCTTGCCCTTTTTTGGGCCACCAGATTTCGCGCCACCAGATTTCGCTGAAGCTGGCCCACGGGTGCGCCGCTCTCCCCGGCGAGATTTGCGATATTGTTTGGCGTGCTGGCGCGCAGCCTGTTTCTTTTCGGTGCGGCTGCGTTCGGGCGGACCGCGCTCCGGTTCGGCATCGCTCAAGCTCTGGTCGAAGCCCATCTGCTGCATGGTTGCGGCAAAATGCTCAGGCAATTCGGCGGTGACGTCGATCTTGGGGCCATCGGGCTGATCGATTACGAGACGGCGCGCGTGAAGATGCATTTTTCGGCTGACGCTGCCGGTCAAAAACGCTTCCTGCCCGCCATATTTGCCATCGCCCACAATGGGATGACCGATCGCGGCCAGATGCACGCGAAGCTGATGGGTGCGGCCTGTCAGCGGTTCCAGCTCGACCCAGCTTGCGCTGTTTCCGGCGCGCTCCACCACGCGATAGCGGGTTTTGGCCGGTGCGCCATTTTCCTCATCGACGTGCATTTTTTCGCCGCCGCTGCCCGGTTGCTTGGCCAATGGTGCCTCGATCATGCCTTCATCGATATCGGGGCGACCGACGACCAGCGCCCAATAGACTTTGCGCGCCGACCTGCCGGAAAATTTCTTGGAGAAATAGGCGGCGCAGCCTGGTGTGCGGGCGATCAGCAGGACGCCGGAGGTATCCTTGTCGAGCCGGTGGACAAGGCGCGGGCGGGGCGTGTCCTCGTCCGGCGCAAACGCATCGAGCATTCCATCGACGTGCTTGTACGTTTTGCTGCCGCCTTGCGTGGCCAGTCCCGGAGGCTTGTTCAAGAGGATTGCGGACGGCGTTTCGACGATCACCATTTCGTGCGCTTCGGCGATCTGCGCTTCGGTCAATTCAGGTTTTTCGCGTGGTTTGCGGCGAGCCACTTCGCCGCCGGGCGGAACGCGCAATGTCTGCCCCTTGACCAAGCGATCGTCCACACTGGCGCGTTTGCCATCCACGCGGATTTGTCCGGTGCGTGCCCAGCGCGACACCATGCCGAAACCGACTTGCGGCAGATTGCGCTTGAACCAGCGGTCGAGGCGAATGCCGTCATCATCGGGCACAATGGTGAATTGCCGCACATTGTCGCTGGCGCGTTTGGGCTTGCTCGCAGTTGCTGACGCGCTCTCTGACGGTTCGGCGGCTGGAACGCTCGTATCGGTACTCATGTCGCAAACTTCATAGTGATCAGTCCGATATAAAGCGCCGCGAGACCAGCCAGCAGCGAAATGGCGGCATAAGTCACCGCGAGCAAAGGCTGCCCGCGCTCGATCAGTAGCATCATTTCCAGCGAGAAGCTGGAGAAGGTGGTAAATCCGCCGAGTAAACCAACGCCGAGCAGCAAGCGCATTGCTTCGTTGCCGCCTGTGCCATGCCGCGCCAGCCATCCGGCGAGCACGCCCATCGCCAGACTGCCCAGCACATTGGCGCTCAGCGTGGCCCACGGAAACGCGGTCATCGTCTGCGGCCCTGCAACAAAGGTAAGTCCGCGCCCCAATTGATAGCGCAGCACGGCCCCGATTGCTCCGCCGCCCGCGACGAACAGGCTGGCCTGAATAGGTGAAATGGCATTCATCGCTTCTGCCTTAGCCGTGCGAGCGGTCGAGCGAAAGGCCTGCAATTATGCTTATTGCGGCTTATCCGGCCCTGTTTGGGATGGCACGTTGCGGCAGAGCAATGCGGCAGAAACGCTTGCCAGCCGCGCGGGTTTTGGCTATTGCAGCACCAGATTCGTGCCGACTTCACGCTTTTCGGCGCATTTTCTGTTGTTTTTTATACGGCGCGGGCCTGTCTTTACGGGCCGCTCTGATATGTTCGAGGTGTTTGAAGTTTATGCAAATCATGGTTCGCGATAACAATGTCGATCAAGCTCTGCGCGCTCTGAAAAAGAAGCTGCAGCGTGAAGGCGTGTATCGCGAGATGAAATTGCGTCGCCATTACGAAAAGCCTTCCGAAAAGCGCGCTCGCGAAAAGGCAGCGGCTGTTCGCCGCGCTCGCAAGCTGGAGCGCAAGCGGTTGGAACGCGACGGCTCGTAACAGCGTCCGAACAGGAGAGGCAGGACTTGCTTCCCCGACCGACCTAAGCCATCAGGGCGCAGGCTAAAACCCGCGCCCTTTTTGCTGTGTGTGGTTAGGCCGAAATCGCTGAAACAGATGCGAAAACTTTTGATGATTATCAGGACGATAGACCGATGAGCGAAGTAACCCGCGTACCCTTGCAACCCATTGCCAAGGGATCGCTGACCAAATTGTGGCTCGGCGTATTGGCTGCGATTGCCGTGGCGGGCGCGCTGGTCTGGGCGACGCAGGTGCGCGGATCCGGCATCGAAACGATTGAGGAAGGCACTGGTGAATTGCCGGAAATCGGCGATGTGATCTTCACCAAATATGTCGGCAAGCTGCCCGATGGCACGGTGTTCGACCAATCCGGAGAATCGCCACTGCCACCGCAAATGTTTCCCGAAGGCGTGCCCTTTCTGCTGGAAGAAGGGCAGACTGTTCAGGGCTTTTTCGAAGGATTGCAGCAGGTTCGCGCAGGCGGACAATACGAAATTTTTATACCCGCCGATAAGGGTTATGGCGACACTCCGCCGCCCGGATCGGACATTCCGGCAAATAGCGATCTGGTCTTTGAAGTCGAAATCACCGAAATCATGAAACGCGACGAATTCGAACGGCGCGCGCAAGCATTCCAGCAAATGATGCAGATGCAGCAGGGTGCAGCAGGTGGCGCGCCCGGTGGCCCGTTAGGTGGCCCACCGACAGAGGCGCCGCAGCAATAAAGGTGCAATAAAGGCGCAATAGTCAGGCGCTCAAATTCCGGGGGGAGGTCGCTTAATGGACACGGTAGAGGATCACGGCGACATTTCGGCTGCGGATGAGCGCGAGTGGTTGTTGATCGACTGGCCATTGCGGCCGGTCATTTTGGCGGCGCTGTTCGGGTTTGCCGGTCTGTGCTTGCATAGTCTGCTGGATGGCCAGGTCGATGTGCCGTGGCGCATGGCGCTCGCAGCCTTCATCGGGTTCGGATCGCTTGCCATCGGGCTGACTTTGTCGCCGCTGAAATGGCAAACCTCGCTGATCTTTTCCGCTATCGCTGGCCTTATTCTGGCAGGCATTGCCTGGCGCGTGACCGCAGCGCAGGAAACCTATGCCGATGAAGCGTTCTGGCTTTTTGCAGGCCTGATTTCGGTCGGTCTCGCAGTCCCGTTATTCCAGGCGGGGTTCCATAAGTTCCGCTGGAACACGTCATATGAAGCAACGCATTTCCACGTCTGGACCGATGCGATCAGCGTAGTCGGAGCCTTCGCCTTCACAGGACTTGCCTGGGCGCTAATTTGGCTATTGTCGTCGCTATTCGAGCTGATCCAGATCGATGTGCTGCGCGAATTATTACGCGAAGATGCGTTCAATATGACTTTTTTCGGCGTGGCGTTCGGAGCAGCTCTCGGCACACTACGCAATCAGTTGAAAGTTCTTGGCACCTTGCAATCGGTCGTGCTGCTGGTGCTGTCCTTATTGGCCGTCCCGCTCGCGATTGCATTGGTCATTTTCCTTGTCGCCGTGTTGTTTTCCGGCCTCGATGTGTTGTGGGCCGCGACGCAAAGCGCCACGCCGGTTCTGCTGTCGATTGCGACCGGCTGTTTCATCCTGACCAATGCCGTCATTCGCGACGACAAGACGAATATGAGCGGATCGCGGATCATGCGCGGCGCGGCTTTAGTGCTGGCGCTTGGCATCCTGCCGCTGACGATTTTTGCCGCCATTTCGATGGGCACGCGGATCGCGCAGCACGGCCTTAGTCCTGAGCGGTTGTGGGCAATTATTGCGATTGCCGTCGCGTGCACATATGGCGTTGCTTATGCGGTCAATGCGGTGCGCGGGCTGCTGGCCAAGGATCGCGCCGGATGGCCCGATCTACTGCGCCAGTCCAATCTGCACCTTGGTGTGGCGGTCTGTGTCATCGCGTTCGTCCTTGCTTTACCGCTGTTTAACTTTGGCGCAATTTCAGCGCGCAATCAGATTGCCCGACTGAATAGCGGCGTCGTCAGTGAAGAGACATTCGACTACACGGCCTTGCGCTGGGATTTCGGAGAGGCTGGACGCCGTGCGTTAAAACGGCTCGCGCAATCCGATCAAGATGACGTGGCACAGTCGGCCAAAACCGCGTTGCGTCAGGATCAGCGTCCCTACGACCGGCAAGGCGAAGCTCCGGATCGCCGAGACACGCGCCTCACCAATTTGCGGATCGAGTTCGACGATCCCGAATTGCGCGAAGCGATGGTGAATTACGTGCGCAGCGAGCGATGGACCTGCGAAAATCCGTGCATAGCCATCGACCTTGGCCCGCATAAGCAAGGTGGACGAATGATCGCCTTGGCAGAAGGTTATGGCGTGCAGCAATTTCAGCTCGACCCTGACTTGTCGCTGACGAAGACAGACCAGAAGTCGACCCAGCCGCAGCCGAGGTAAGCATCGCCGCACGGGAGATGAATATGACCGAAGTCAAAGCCGATTCCACCGTCGAAGTGCGGCCCTGGACGGGGCGCCAGATTTACATCGATGGCAAGCCATCCGGCCAACCCTTCGCCGATCAGAGCGAATAAGCGCAAGTCGCGGCCCAAATCCGCTTGAAGCGGGCCGCTGCGCTCGCTAACGCGCACAGCTATGTCAGTTGATAAACCCACCGTGGCCAAGATCGCCTCGCTCGCGCGGATCAGCATGGATGATGCTGCGCTGGAGCGGATGGTGCCCGAACTTAACAACATCCTTGGCTGGATCGAACAGCTTGGCGAAGTCGATACGAGCGAGGTTGAGCCGATGACCGCCGTCATTCCGAACACGCTGCGCCTGCGCAAAGACGAGGTGAACGCAAGCCCGCTGACCGGAGGCAATAAGCGCGACGATATTCTGGCCAATGCACCGGCGGCGGAACATGGCTTTTTCGGTGTGCCCAAGGTGATCGAATAATGACCGATCTGACCGAACTTGGCGTGAAGGCCATCCGCGACGGGGTTGCAGGTGGAGACTTCTCTGCGCGCGAAGTGGCCGAGGCATTCAATGCCAACGTCGCGGCGGCCGAAGTCCTCAACACATTTATCGTAACCACGCCGGAAAAGGCGCTCGACGCTGCCGATGCTGCCGATGCCGCGCGCGCCAAGGGCGAGGAACCGGGCCTGATGGCGGGCGTGCCGATCGGGATGAAAGACCTGTTCTGCACAAACGGCGTACAGACCACAGCGGCCAGCCACATTCTCGAAGGCTTTGTGCCGCAATATGAGTCCACCGTTTCGGCCAATCTGTGGAAGGCGGGCGCGGGGATGCTGGGCAAGCTGAACCTCGATCAATTCGCGATGGGATCGTCCAACGAGACGAGCCATTTCGGCACGGTAACCTCGCCCTGGCGGCGTGGCGGTGGCAGCAATACGAAGATGTCTCCCGGCGGATCATCGGGCGGATCATCCGCTTCGATTGCGGCGCGCTTGTGCCCCGCAGCGACCGGCACGGATACAGGCGGTTCGATCCGTCAGCCAGCGGCTTTTACCGGCATTGTCGGCGTCAAACCGACTTACGGACGGTGTTCGCGGTGGGGCGTGGTGGCCTTTGCCAGCTCGCTCGATCAGGCCGGACCGATGGCGCGTAGCGTGGAAGATTGCGCGATCATGCTGGAAGCGATGGCGGGCTTCGATGCCAAGGATACAACCTCGCTCGATATGCCCGTGCCGAACTGGTCCACTTCGCTCGATGCGGATCTGCGCGGCAAGAAAGTCGGCATTCCGCGCGAATACCGGATGGACGGGATGGACCCTGAGATCGAGGCAAGCTGGGAGCAAGGCAAGGCGTGGCTGCGCGATGCTGGCGCAGAGATCGTCGAAATCTCCTTGCCGCATACGAAATACGCGCTGCCCGCTTACTACATCATCGCCCCCGCCGAAGCGTCCTCCAACCTCGCGCGCTATGACGGCGTGCGCTATGGCTTGCGCGAGTTTCCTGGCCAAGAGAAGGGGGAACGCGCAGGATTGCAGGATATGTATGCGGCCACACGCTCCGAAGGGTTCGGGGACGAGGTAAAGCGGCGCATTCTGATCGGAACCTATGTTTTGAGCGCAGGTTTTTACGACGCATATTACAATCAGGCGCAGAAAATCCGCACACTTGGTTGCGCGCGATTTCGATCAGGTTTGGGATAGCTGCGATGTTATCCTCGCGCCCACCACTCCGTCGGCCAGTTTTGGACTGGGCGAGAAGGACGATGATCCCATCGGCATGTATCTGAACGATGTGTTTGCCGTTCCGGCTTCGCTTGCCGGACTGCCCGCAATGTCGGTTCCGTGCGGGCTGAACAGTGAAGGCCTGCCGCTGGGCCTGCAACTGGTGAGCAAGGCATTCGACGAGCAGGGCTTGCTGAATGCGGGCCTCGCTATCGAGCAACGCGCAGCCTTTACCGCCAAGCCGGACAAGTGGTGGTAGGTGAGCGATACGCATGATCCGGCGGGCCTTCCCAAAGTAGGTTATCTCAGCGGGCCGGTCGATGCGCGCAAGGTCTATGATGCATGGAAAGACGGCTCGCACACCGCCTTATTCGGGACGAGCTATCTGCTGCACTGGTTTGCGGAACTGGAGCGTCAGGGGCGCTCCGGTGTGGTCGTCACATCCCACGCAGGAGAAGCCTATTCCGAAACACGCGGCGACTTTCAGATGCTCAATCGACCGAAAACGACGCGTTCTGGTTTGCGCTATCATCTCGACATGATCCGCTGGGTTCGGGACAGGTTGCGCGAATTTGAAGCTAATCACGCATCGACGGTGATCCTGACCGACGCGCAGCATTACTGGTTTGTAACGCCGCCATTTCGCAAGCGGGGAATGCGTTTCATCAACTCTTATCACTGCGCGCTGCGGGCGCTTGGGCATAATCGGCGCAGCATCCATGAGTTTTTCATTCAGCTGACTTCGCGGCGGCATTTAAGTGCTGGCGATCCGACCATGGCAATCGTCCCCACGATCTTCGACGAACTGGCAAAGGAGCCGGGCAGCAATATCCGGCCGACGTTTCAGCTTGCTGCCCGATTACGATCCGGCAACCTTCGAACATTTTAAATTTCCGCCTTTCGCCGAGGTTCGCCAGGATCAGCTAAACGTCATTTTCGCAGGCCGGGTCGAGCGGGACAAAGGCGTGTTCGACATCCTAACGATGGCAGAGGATCTGGCGCAGCGCGAAGGTCCGCGTGTCCAGTTTCATATCCACGGTGAGGGCGGCGCATTGGCACCGCTGAAAGACGCTGTCGCACGCTCTGCTTATGGTGACCGCGTAACAATACATGGCTTCACTTCGGGAACGGAGATGGCGCGGCATTACATGGATAGCGACATCATTATCGTGCCGACCCGCTCCACTTTCGAAGAGGGCGTTGCCAAATCAGTCGTCGAGGGCGTTTTGTCGCTGCGCCCGGTGGTCACATCCATCGCTTGTCCGTCGATCGGTATGCTGGCCGATGCGTGTGTCGAAGCGCAGGTCAATAATCCGGCAAGCTATGCCGATGCTATCTGGCGGCTGGCGAACGATCCGGCGCTGGTCCGCAAAAAAGTCGAAGCGGCGACGCGGCTGCGCACTATGTTTTTCGACCCACCCGAACGCTATGACCGGCAATTGCGCAACGCGCTGGCTGCCGCAGAAGCATAAAGCCAAAGCGCCAAAATTATTGCAATTTGTGCGCACTGGCAGCAAAGCCATTTCCATGAGCGATGTGACCAGAGACAGCATAACAAGCACCTACCGCATTCCCGGCGCGACCGGCGAATGGGAAGTCGTGATCGGCCTGGAAGTCCATGCGCAGGTGACCAGCGCTTCCAAGCTGTTCTCTTCGGCAGCGACCGAATTCGGGGCAGAGCCTAACACGCAGGTTTCGCTGATCGATGCGGCGATGCCCGGTATGCTGCCTGTGCCGAATGCCGAATGTATCCGGCAGGCTGTGCGGACCGGCATGGCAATCGATGCGCAAATCAATCGCTATTCGCGCTTTGATCGCAAAAACTATTTTTACGCCGATTTGCCGCAGGGCTATCAGATTTCGCAGCTGTATCATCCCATTGTGGGCGAGGGCCAAATCCTGCTTGAAGCCGATGAGAAGAACGGCATTCCCGAAGACAAGATCATCGGGATCGAGCGCATCCATGTGGAGCAGGATGCAGGCAAACTGATGCATGATCAGCACCCGACCATGTCCTATGTCGATCTCAATCGCTGCGGTGTGGCGCTGATGGAAATCGTCAGCAAGGCCGATATGCGATCCCCTGCCGAAGCGGGCGCGTATGTCCGAAAATTGCGCGCCATTCTGCGCTATGTCGGCTCGTGCGATGGCAATATGGAGCAAGGTTCGATGCGCGCAGACGTCAATGTCAGCGTGCGCAAACCGGGCGATCCGCTGGGTACGCGGACGGAAACGAAGAACGTCAATTCGGTGCGTTTTGTCATGGCCGTGATTGAGGGTGAAGCACGCCGCCAGGTCGATTTGATCGAGGATGGCGGAACGGTGGTGCAGGAAACCCGGCTATACGATCCCGACCGGGGCGAAACGCGGTCGATGCGGTCAAAGGAAGACGCGCATGATTACCGGTATTTTCCCGACCCTGACTTACTGCCACTGGAACTGGAAGAGGCTTTTCTCGACGACTGCCGCGCCAGCCTGCCGGAACTGCCCGATGCCAAGCGCGCGCGCTATCGCGATACGCTCGGCCTGACCGATTACAATGCCGCCGTGCTGACCGCCGAGGTTGAAACGTTTGCGCGCTTTGAGACGCTGCTATCCGAAACGGCCAAGCGGTTGGCTAAGTCCGAAGCTGATGTCGCGACACAAGTTGCGAACTGGACCTTGTCGGTCGCGCCCGGTGTCATCAAGAATATCGGCGACGAGGCGCGGTTGGAACACAATACAGCTGCTGCCAATGCTGCCATTTTGCAGATGGTGGATGCGGGCGAAGTTTCGGGCGGGCAGGCCAAAGAGATATACGAAGTCGTCTTGAAAACCGGACGTGACCCGGCGGAAATTGCCAACACCGAAGGCTTGAAACAGCAAAGCGATACCGGCGCGATCGAGGCGGAGATCGACAAGGTGCTGGCCGCAAACGCCGACAAAGTCGAACAATATCGCGGCGGTAAGGACAAGCTGTTCGGCTTTTTCGTGGGGCAAACCATGAAAGCCATGCAAGGCAAAGCCAACCCGCAAGTTGTGAACGAATTACTGAAAGCAAAGCTGGCGTAAGTAGGCCAGCCTATCTGACTACAACTTGCATTTGCCGTATTCGCTACAAAAAAGCCCGCCGGATTGCTCCAGCGGGCTTTTTCTATAGCGTGAAACCAGACCTTAGCCTTGACGTTCGCCAGTCATCGGCATGGAGCCGAAGGCGCCTGCGTTAACATTGCCGGTCAGCTGATCACCGGCGATTGTTGCTTCGCAATCCAGCGTCATTGGCATCGGCACGGTCATGTTCATTTTCCACGTCAGCTTGTCGCCGTCGATCTTCCCGTCTTCGACGTCCATGCTGCCCATGGCGCCCTGATTGGAGCCGGTAAACGTGTTGCCGTCGTCACCCGGCACTACGGAAAACGTGCTTTTTTGGTCGCCCATCGGGCTTTTGGTAATGCAATCATAAGTTCCTGCAACGGACATTCATATTCTCCTTTTGGATACCAACGCTGAACGCGTGGATTAGTTGCCTTCGGCCTCGCGCACTTCCACAGGCAGGCCCAGCGCGTCAAGCTGCGGTTTCACCACCGACGCATCGCCGACCACGACATAGACCATTTCGTTTTCGAGCAAATTCTGGCGTGCGATAACGTCCAGACCCGCTTGGTTCAGCGCACGATAGCGATCGGCAATCGTCTCATAATAATCGTCTGGGCGGTCGTAATTCACGATATTGACGATGCCGCCAAGCACGTCGTTGGCCGTTTCAAACTGGCCGGGAAGGTCGCGCGTGTTGCTATTGATCGTGCGTTCCAGCTCGTTGGGCTGCACTCCGCGCGTCGTCAGGAAGTCGGCATATTCGCGGCGGATCTCAGCGATGGAATCGCCCGTCCGGTCGGCCTGCACTGGTGCGCGAACGCCGTACATAACCCGGTCCAGCCCACTGCCGACACCACTACCCGCACCGTAAGACCAGCCTTTGGTCTCGCGCAAATTCATATTGATCCGCGCAAGAAATCCGCCGCCAATCGCTTCATTGGCTGCACGCACGCCAACAAGGTCGTCGGTGCCGCGCAGATCGAGCACGCGCGCGCCATAAATGACAGATTGCGGCGAATTCGGGCGATTGACCAGAACGATGCGCTGCTGCGGCGCTGGCACATCAATGTCATAGCGTTTCTGCGGCAAAGCCGTTTGCGGTGCAGTCCAGTCGCCAAAGCTCTTTTCCAAAAGCTGCGTGACTTGTGCCAAGTTCGTGTCACCGACGACGAAGACCTTGGCGTTGTCCGGGCGATACCATGTCTGATGGAAATCCAGCAAATTGCTGCGCGACAGACCGGACAGGACATCGGCTGTGCCTAGGCCGGAATCGGGTAGTGAATACGGGTGATCGCCGTAAACCAGTTCGCGCGCGGTGCGGACTGCAATCGAATTCGGGTCTTTCAATTCGGAGTTTAGCTGGTTCAGCAATTGCCCGCGAACCCGCTCGATCTCGGCATTGTCGAGCGCCGGATTGCGGATGTAATCAGCCAGCAGTTCAAGCGAGGGTGACAGGTTCGGTGACAGCGCCGACAGACTGAAATCAGTGAAGTCGGCATTGTAGCCAAAGAAAATGCTCGCTCCCAGCCGCTCTTTTGCAATCGCAAGTTCGGTGGAATCGAGCGACGTCGTGCCTTCGTTCATCGTGCGCTGCAATAGGGCTTGCGTGCCGTAACGCTGGCGGGTTTCGGCTGCTCGACCGGCATCGAATTGCACCCGCACGGTGACGATCGGCACCGCGTCACGCTGCGCGAAATACACTTCCATACCGTTCGACAAGGTAGCGCGCTCGATATCGGGAAAGTCCAGCTCGGTCAGGGTGCCGACTTCGGGCAAAGTGCTGCGATCGGCTTGCGAGAAAGTCGCGATACCGGACAAGTCGCACGCTTCTGTCGGGCAGTAATTGGCCTGCGCGATATCGGCAACGCTGGTGGGGCCGGTGAAGGCTCCGCCGCGATCTTCGCCGCCTTCGGTTCGCTCACCCGGCTCCATTACCAGCCGGAAGACGGGTCGTGACAGCCATTTTTGCGCCAAAGTCCTGACTTGATCGGGTGTGGCTTCGGCCATCCGCGTCAGCTCGGTTTTGATGTAGGCGGGGTCGCCTGTGTATAATTCACCTTGCGCCAATTGCGGAGCCTTACCGCCGAAACCGCCGACCGATTCCAGCCCGCGAATAATACCCGACATGGCGCTGGTCTTGGCTCGTGATAATTCATCGACGGTCGGCCCCTCAGCGAGGAATTTGGCGATCTCTTCATCCAACCGTGCCGCCGTGACCGACGGATCGACGCCCGGCTTCACATCGGCTTGCACTACGAATACGCCGGCATCTTCCAGCGTAAAGTTGAAGGTGGAAACGGATACGGCGACGGCATCGCCGCGCACCAGCGCGTTATCGAGGCGCGAGGACGACAGGCCGCCCAGCACGGACGACGCCAGATTCATTGGCACTGCCTCAGGCGACTTCATGCCCGGAACGGTCCACATCCGATAAAGACGTGTCGTGGAAATTTGGTCGGCAACCACCACGTCCTTGTCCGCTGCCAGTGTAGGGATGGTGATGTCAGGATGGCTGACTTCAGGACCAGCATCGATATCGCCGAACCATTCCTCGACCTTGGCGCGCGCGGTCGCCGTGTCGATGTCTCCGGCCAGCACCAGCACCGCATTGTTCGGGCCATAATTGCTGCGGAACCAGCCTTGCACGTCATCCATCGATGCCGCGTTCAGATCGTCCATCGAACCGATGGTCGAATGGTGATAGCGATGGCCTTTGGGAAAGAGGTTTTCGAAAATTTCGTAGCGCAGCAAACCATAAGGCTGATTGTCGCCCTGGCGCTTTTCATTCTGGACAACGCCGCGCTGATTATCGAGCTTTTCCTGCGTCACGGCGCCCAGCAAATGGCCCATTCGGTCGCTTTCCAGCATCAGGGCGCGATCCAAAGCACCGGTCGGCACAGTCTGGAAATAGTTCGTGCGGTCAGGGTTGGTGGTTCCGTTCACATCGGTCCCGCCCATCTGCTGGATATATTCAAACCAGTCGGCAGGGGCGTTTTCGGTGCCGTTGAACATTAAATGTTCAAACAAATGGGCAAAGCCGGTCTTGCCTTTCGGCTCATGCTTCGACCCGACATCGTACCAGACGGAAACCGCGACGACGGGCGCTTTGCGGTCCTCGTGAACGACGACGGTCAAACCATTGTCGAGCGTGAATTTTTCATATGGAACGGAGACTTCGGCAATCAGCGCGTCGAGCGGGGCAGGTTCGACCGTGTCAGGAATAGCCGTGGCGGTCGCCATTGCGTTTTCGGAAGATACGGATTGCGGCTCTTGATTGTACGAAGAACACGCGGCCAGCGCCATTGCGATCGTGCTGGCGGAAATCATCTTAGCGGTCATCTCAATCCCCAATTATCGTTATTTTTAAATTTCGTTTCTCTTGAAAGTATCTTAGCTGAAAATCACTGGTTCGTCACGGTTTTTCGGGTGTTTGCGTGTTGCATGACATCGTCGCGCCAGAACCACACCGGCTTCAAGCGGTGTTGCACAAACAGCTGTGCCTGATCGGTGAAATGGGGACTGTCGGGCCGCGTTGTAGCAGCGCCGAATGGCTGGATCGAACGCGAGGTAACCCGCTGGCCTGGATACCACTCGACCCACTGGATGAAGCTGTCACCGTGGCGCACTGAAAGACGGCCATCGTCATCGACATCCCAAGTGGTGGAGGCGCGCAACGTGTCCGAACCACCATCCAGCGGCAAATCGACGGCGTATTTGCCCGGACCCTGCCGCAACCGCAGCAGTTCCGACATCGGCGGATCGAGCCGGCCGAAATGTTTTTGCAAATGCGCGACCTTGTCTTCCAGTTCGTCGCGGACATCGGGGCGCGTCTTGTTCTGATATTCCGCCGACATGAAATCGCGCACCATAAGCAGCGCAAGCGCATCCGCCCCGCCAATATTATCCGCGGTATTGTCCCAAGTGGCGAGCAAGGCCTGCGCTTCTGCCAGTTCGGGCGCATCGCCAAGGTCCAGCTTCGCGACATCGTCCAGCATTTCCGCGACATAGCCGGATCGCTCGTAAGCCGTATCGTATTTGATCCGCTCCAGCGCCGCGCGGTCCAGCGTGCCCGCCTCGCTCATCAGCTTCCATGCCCGCCGCGCGCGATTGGTCATTTTCAATTCCACGCCCATTTCGGGCGGGACGCTATCGGGCGACAGATCGCTACCCGGACCGGCGGCAATGAACGGCGTATTGTTGGCATTCATCAGCCAGCCGCTGGCCGGATTTACGTATTTTGGAATGGCGTCATAGGCGACCGGGCCTTGCCAGATCGCTTTGCTGTCATCGCCGGGCAGAATGCCGCGCCAGTCATAACCTGTCGGCCGGTCGGGAATGGCTGCATTATAGACGTAGGCGATGTTGCCGTCCTTATCGCCATAGATGAAATTCGTGCTGGGGATGGCCATGCGCGCAAGGATGCTTTCCCACTCGGCCAGATCCTTGGCTTTGTTGAGGCGGTAATAGGCGTCCAGCTGATCGAGTTTGCCCATGCCGCCATAACGGATGGCAAATGCGCCTTTGTCATTGATAATGACCGGGCCATGCACGCTGCGGTAAACGGTGCGGCGGATCGGCAGCGTCACAGGTCCGAATTTTACCGGTAGTGTGACGGTCTCGCTTTCCAAATCGAGCCATTCGCCGTCCATCCGGTAACGCAATTCTTCGCCGTCTATGCCGGGTGATGTCGCCATCTCAAGCTTATACACATCGATCAGGTCGGGCCGGTTCACCGTATTGGTCCAACCCAAATTCTCGTTATGGCCCAGAAACGGGAAGGGACTACCCGGGAAATTCGCGCCTGCAAAATGCCAGCCTTCACCCGATTCCACGACCAGCTCATACCACGCGACTCCGCCGCGCCACGGCTGATGCGCGTTGGATATCAGCGTCGTCGGCCCGCCCGATTTCTCCGGCGACACGGCAAAGGCGTTGGAGCCTGCCAGCGCGCCATCGTCGCCCATATGCAAAGGCAAGGCGCGTGCGTTATTTTGCGCCACCGCTGGCAAGGGCGGCGTCTCGCCTTCCTCAAGCTCGTTGCTTAAAATTGCAGGACCGAATTCGCCCGGCAATTCCTCGCCTGCTACCAACGGCCCGATGACATTGCTCAATCCGAAGAAGAACGGCTGTCGCAGCGCAAAGCCCGCTGCCACATCAAGGCCGCTGACCGGGAACAAATTACCCAGCTTCACTTCGCCCGGATGTTCGGCGGCGTATTGGTTGAGGCCGGCGGCATAGGCTTCGAACAAAGCGCGAGTGTCGGCGGGCTGCTTGGGATATTCGCGTTCCGCGACCCCGCGCGCATCGAGCAAATGATAGACGTAATCTATTTGCGCACCGTCCTGCCCTGCAATCGCGCCATACCGGCCGGCCGCCATCGCAACCACGTCCTGCAGCGTGAAAAAGTCATCCTCCGCATGAGCGATGGCCACACCGTAAGCGACATCGGGATCGGTATCGCCGTAGATATGCGGAACGCCAAAATCGTCACGCACGATTTCTGCGGTATAAGTGCGATTGCCATCGGCACCGGGGCCCGGCCCGGCAGAGCGACCGGCAGCGAAAGGCTCCCACGTGGCCAGTCCCACAAACATAATCAGCACCACGGCCAAAACCAGCCAGCCCAAGCGCCCGAACCATTTCCGCATCAAACATCCTCTTAAATTTGCGGGCGACGTTAACGTTTGTCCATGACCATGCAAGGGCGAAGGCACGCGGGCAGGAAACCGCGAATGGAACTCCGCCATTTTCTTGTGTGCGCAGGAGTTGGAATGAAGCCAGCTACTCCCATATGGCACTAATACAGCTTCGCGCATGATTGCGCTGAAACCAGATGTGAGGACCAGTCCATGAACATGGAAAAATTCACCGATCGCGCCAAAGGCTTCCTGCAAAGCGCGCAGACCGTTGCGATCCGCATGAACCATCAGCGAATAACGCCATTGCACCTGGCTAAGGCTTTGCTGGAAGACAAGGAGGGCATGGCGGCTGGCCTCATTCAGCGAGCGGGCGGCAATGCTCCGATGGCAGTCGCCAATATCGACGAGGAACTGGCCAAGATTGCAGCTGTGTCCGGCGGCGGTGCGCAGGCTACTCCGGGCCTCGACAATGATACGGTGCGGCTGCTCGATCAGGCGGAGAAGATCGCCGAGAAATCGGGCGACAGTTTTGTTACTGTGGAACGCTTGCTGGTGGCGCTGACACTGGCGACGACGACTTCGGCAGGGCAGGCGCTGAATAATGCTGGGGTCGATCCGAAAGGCTTAAACACTGCGATCGAGGAACTGCGCGGCGGTCGGTCGGCTGACAGCGCGAGCGCGGAAGACGCTTACGATGCGATGAAGAAATTTGCCCGCGATCTGACGCAGGCGGCGCGCGATGGCAAACTTGATCCGGTCATCGGACGCGACGAGGAAATTCGGCGTACGGTGCAGATTTTGGCGCGGCGAACGAAGAACAATCCGGCGCTGATCGGCGAGCCGGGCACGGGCAAAACTGCGATTGCCGAAGGTCTGGCCTTGCGGATCGCAAATGGCGATGTTCCCGATAGCCTGAAGGGGCGCACGCTGATGTCGCTCGACATGGGCGCCTTGATCGCCGGCGCGAAATATCGCGGCGAATTCGAAGAGCGCCTCAAGGCTGTGCTGGACGAAGTGAAAGGCGCAGATGGACAGATCATTCTGTTTATCGATGAAATGCACACGCTGATCGGGGCAGGGGCTTCGGAAGGCAGCATGGATGCCAGCAATTTGCTAAAGCCTGCGCTATCGCGCGGCGAGCTGCATTGCATCGGCGCGACGACGCTGGATGAATATCAGAAATATGTCGAGAAAGACCCGGCGCTGCAACGGCGCTTTCAGCCGGTTTACATCGACGAGCCGAGCGTCGAGGACACAATTTCGATCCTGCGCGGCATCAAGGACAAATACGAACTGCATCATGGGGTGCGCATTACGGATAGCGCCATCGTGGCCGCATCGCAGCTATCGAACCGCTACATTCAGAACCGCTTTTTGCCCGATAAGGCAATTGATCTGATGGATGAAGCTGCTTCACGCATCCGCATGGAGGTGGAATCAAAGCCCGAAGAAATCGAGGCACTGGATCGCCGCATTATCCAGCTGAAGATCGAGGAATCCGCGTTAGCCAAAGAAACCGATCAGGCATCGCAAGATCGCCTCGAAGTGTTGCGCAAGGACTTGTCCGAGCTGGAACAGCAATCGAGTGAACTGACCACCCGCTGGCAGAACGAGCGGGACAAGATCAACGCCGAGGCCAAGATCAAGGAGCAGCTCGATGCTGCACGGCTGGAATTGGAGCAGGCGCAACGCGAAGGCAATCTGGCCAAGGCTGGCGAGCTGTCATACGGCAAAATCCCTGAGCTTGAGAAAGAGCTGGAAGCCGCCGAAAGCCTCACCGAAAACGCCATGCTGCGCGAGGAAGTGACCGCCGAAGATATTGCCAGCGTCGTCTCCCGCTGGACCGGCGTGCCGATCGACAAGATGCTGGAAGGCGAACGCGACAAATTGCTGGCAATGGAAGAAATGCTCGGCAAACGGGTGATCGGGCAAGCGCAGGCAGTCGAAGCGGTATCCAAGGCAGTGCGCCGCTCACGCGCTGGATTGCAGGATCCCAATCGTCCGCTGGGCAGTTTTCTGTTCCTTGGCCCCACCGGGGTCGGCAAGACGGAACTTACCAAGACGCTCGCTGACTTTTTGTTCGATGATGACAGCGCGATGGTCCGCATCGATATGTCCGAATTCATGGAAAAGCACGCGGTCGCGCGGCTGATCGGCGCGCCTCCGGGCTATGTCGGATATGAATCGGGCGGTGTGCTGACAGAGGCGGTCCGCCGTCGCCCGTATCAGGTGGTGCTGTTCGATGAAGTCGAGAAAGCCCATAGCGACGTGTTCAACGTGTTGTTGCAAGTGCTGGACGATGGCCGCCTGACCGATGGGCAGGGGCGCGTCGTGGATTTCTCGAACACGCTGATCATCCTGACGTCGAATTTGGGCAGCCAGTTCCTTGCCAACATGACCGATGATCAGAAAGTTGCCGATGTCGAGCCGCAAGTGATGGACGTGGTGCGCGGCCATTTTCGGCCCGAATTTCTGAACCGCTTGGATGAGATCATTCTGTTCCACCGCTTGGGTCAGGAGCATATGGCCCCGATTGTCAAAATTCAGGTTGGCCGCGTGCAGAAGCTGCTGACCGATCGCAAGATCGAGCTGGAATTGACCGATGGCGCTTTGAAATGGCTGGGGCGGGTGGGCTACGATCCCGGTCTATGGCGCGCGTCCCTTAAAGCGGGCGGTGCAGCGGTATCTGCAAGACCCGCTCGCCGACAAGTTGCTGAAAGGCGAAGTCCCTGATGGTAGCATGGTGAAGATCGACGAAGGCGATGGCGCACTGGAGATGGTGGTGGTGTAGCGCCGCAAACATTACAACAACAAAAAGGGCGGCTCCGAGGAACCGCCCTTTTTTTGAACTTAATCGCCGAGATTAGCGAGAAATGCTAAATCCTGCGAAGAATGTACGTCCAAAATTGTCATACACAGCAGAATCGGCACCAGCACCGCTGAGGCCCAATGGTGGAAGCTCGTCCAGCGCATTGTCGACCCCGGCGAAGAAGGTGAACTGATCGTTCACTTCGTAGTCGATACGAATGTCGTTGTAGAAGACATCGCCATAGTAGCGCTGACCATAAGCCAATGGGTTATTCGCAGGCTCGCCGTTGAAAGCAAATTCATCCTCGAATTCCTGGATCAGCTGACGGCCAACATAGCGAACGTCATAGTTCAGAGTTAGCGCACCAATTTCCCAATCAGCCGAGAAGTTTGCAGCAAAAGTCGGATCCCCAAGTTCGCTTTGGAAACGATCAGGCTCATCAGGGTTTGCAATGTCGAGGAAACCGATATTACGCAACACATAGGTACCCAAAGTACGCAGGCTCAGGCGATTGCCATTGTCGAAATTATGCGTGTAGCGCAAATCGATATCAACGCCTTCGGTCTCCAACGCAGCAAAGTTGAACGAACCACCAATAAGAACCGGATCAGCGAAAAATCCATCTGCGCCGCGAGGGTTAATCGAAGGGCAGAAATTATTGTTGGGAAAATTACTCGGATCGGCATCGAAGCAATTTTCAAGCACTTGCTGCGCGCCCACTGCCGCAATAACATTCGTAATGCTGATGTTATAGTAATCGATGGTCATCGCAAAGCCGGGAAGAAAGACCGGTTCGAACACAGCACCGATCGTATAGCTTTCCGACTCTTCCTCGGCGAGTAGCGGATTGCCGCCACTCAAGAAAGATAGCGACTGCGCGCGTGCCGGAACGTTGATGAAGTTCTGGTCAGGACCAAGCCCGATCGAAGTACAGTTCGCAATGCGGTTGCTGCCTTCGGTATTAATATTCTGGGTATCGCAAGGATCAGCCAGGAAAGCGAAATTTTGCGATGGGGCCGAAAACAAATCACCAGGGTTCGGGACACGGACAGACTTCGAGAAGTTACCGCGCAAACGCAAGCTTTCAACTGGCGAGTAGATCACACCAGCATTCCAGGTGAAAACCTTGTCAGCCGCTGTGTTGTAATCCGAATACCGAGCCGCACCTTCGAATGTAAGCTCGTTGACGAATGGCATATCCGCCAAAAGAGGCACGAGCAATTCGCCGAAAACACTTTTCTCGGTGAACTTTGGTGGATCGAATGTCGGAATGGCATTTAGGAAGGTGGCACCGGATTGTGTCAATTCATCGAATTCAGAGAATGATGTTTCTTCACGATATTCAGCACCTACGCTGAACCCGATAGGGCCGCCTGGCAATTCGAATAGCTGCGAGCTGTCACCGCTGACGAAACCCGATACCACAAATTGTTCAGCGCGCTCGTCACGAGTGGCGTCAAACGCAACATAATCGATGGCTGCCTGACTTGGGCTACCAACACCGAGAAGGTTGATCGGCGCACAAGCTGCATCGTCATTCGTCGTGTCGGCATCGGCGTTGATTGCGCAGACGATATTGCCTGTTCCATCGAATACCGCATCGACAGCGTTTGTGAAGTTTTGCTCGATGATCTGGTTGCGCGAAGTCAAGAACGTATCGAGGCGGCTGTAATTAGCAGCAATCTCGTAACGCCAGTCACTATTGAAATCACCGCGAACACCGCCGACAATACGGTACGTTTCACGCTCGTTAACTTCCGAACGACCACCAAGATCGACGTTGAAACGCGAGTAGAAAAATCCGGTTCCGCCTGTGAATGCCGGAGCTAAAGTATCTCTGATGAAAACTGCATCATCGGGATTAAGAAATGCATTGTCGTAGGAAATGACTTCATCGAAGAACCGGAAAGTCGGTTGACCTTCCTGAAGAGCATCCAGACGATTATATTTTGCTTCAGCGAATACCTCGAACGCATCCGAGAACTCATACTTTGCAAGCATGTTGACATTGTAGCGATCAAGACCCGGTGCAAGCTGACCAGTGTTGCTCAGCGTTGAACCAATCCCACCTAAAGTGTTGTTGCTTCCCGCACGACGAAAGTCAATTTGTGGAATATTACGAACAAGACGGCCATTATTGTCGAACGCGTAGAGTGCTTCTTCTAATGCTCCTTGCGGATTACGGACCAAACCGTTCGCGTCGGTTGCACAAGTCGCGTCCTGCAATGCAGCGCTATCTGTTGGATCACCATCGTTTTCTTGGCATGAAAGGCCTAAGATATTTGTACCATCAGTAATGTTGCCATTACGAACGCCACTTTGGAAAAACGTAAATGTATTTTGTCCAACACCTGCAGTTGTGCGATTAAACTGGCGACGACCGCTAAAGGCACCCGTCTGTGCATCACGCTCCGTGTTGAATAGCGCAGTCTGACGCGCGTACTCACCCACAATTGCAATGTTACCACGACCATCGGCAAAGTTCTTACCGCCGGCAACCGAAATAAATTGATTGTCGCGATCGCCACGACCAGTGATCGAAGCCTGAGCGTCGATTTCAATGCCTTCGAAATCATCGCGCAACACAAAGTTTACAACACCGGCAACAGCTTCCGAGCCATAAATGGCGGATTTACCACCGGTGATGACATCAATACGGTCAAGCAATGCAGCAGGAATAGTGTTGACGTCGATCCGGAAGTCTCCGGGAAGCGCGCCAACCTGACGGCGACCGTTGATCAGTACGAGCGTACGGTTCGTGCCAAGGCCGCGAAGATCGAGCAGGTTCAAGCCGGATGTACCAATGAAGCGGTTCGAGTTAGCTTGCGAAAAAGTCGAACGGAGCGAAGGAAGGTCGTTCAGCGCATCACCCAGACTTACTTCTGCGCCGTCCAGAATTTCGTCAGCGGCAACAGTCGTTATCGGGGAAGCTGCATCCAGGTTTGGACGAGCGATCCGCGACCCGGAAACAATAATCAGATTGCCAGCTTCTGGAGCTTCGGTCTCGACTACGTCCACTTCTTCGATCTCCGGCTCATCAGCATCTTGCGCATATGCAGGAGTAGCGAAAGCAGCAAGCGAGAGAGCCGCAAGGCCCGAGCCAGCAAACAGGCGGGTTTTGCCGTTAAAAACAGTCCCAACTTTAATCATATCAATTTGTCCCCAATAGCCGAGCATAAACCGGCGAGCTTTCCATGAATGCAGACCGAAGTTTGTCGCGCGAAGACCATGGACATTACGCGCGCCGATCAAGGGCATCGTAATGGAGTATGGCATTGTCAGCCAGCAAACACAAATGGATTATGAACAGATATTAATCGCAGAATGTGGCTTTGTTACAACATGCGTAACAAGAAGATCCTATCGCAGCTATTGGATACGCTTGCCTTTAACGCCCATCTGTCCATCAATCCGAATGAAAAATGATCCAAGTCGACGCTTTTTTGAAAGCGACCGGGTCTCCGGCTTTCGGCGCGCGGAAGCGCATCGGAGCGTTCGCAATTCGCCACACGCTTCCTTCCTCGATTGTAATTTCGTAAGTCCGCGCGATTGCCTCACGCGCGTGATTGTGGACTCCAGCAGTTCCATATCCTGACCGTCCTTGCCGCTGAACAAGCCGAGCTTCGGCATCGGAAAATCCAAATAGCCCACGCCGCGTTTGCTCGACTTCCTCAGTTGTGACGACTTGCGCCTTACCATCGTCAATTATCGCAAGAACATCTCGCGTCGCCGTATCGTAGCAGGCCAGTCGCAACGCATCCTCAGTCTCGCTTTGGCATGCGCGTAAGGCGTCGATTTGCTTGCTGATCGCCCGGATTTCTCCGTACGACTGCGGTTTGTGCGCTCAGCGGTGATGACGCTGCAACGGCAAAGAGTGCGCCGATACTCGCATTGGTTTGCTTTTAACAGATCGTATAAGCACGTTGGAATAGCGATTGTTCATTTCTGTCATTTTCCTTTCTAGCCTGGGTTCGGTTAAGGTCTTTTTGTAGCGTAAACACCACAAAAGCGCCAACCAGTAGTGTCACTGGAATGTCACAGGACGCGAATTACGTTGCATTCAGCGTTTGCGATATTGCGAATTCTAACCAATTTCTCCTATTTGGCAGCACATTCGGGATATACCCGGATTCTGACAACACGTGGCGTGTATAGAAATGCGCGCATATCTGTGGGGAATTTAATGTCTACTTTTAAGAAATCCGCCCTTTTTACAGGGACAATGATTGCAGGCGCTATGCTGGTCACTCCAGTTTACGCACAAAATGTCGATGAGCCAAACGAGCCAGCGCTTCAGGCTGAACCAGACGACGCTAATATCGGTGAGCCGATTGTTGTTACTGGCTCGCGTATCGCGCGTCGTAACGTTGAAACGGCTGCACCGATTGCTGTGGTCAACGCGGAAGAGTTTGCTCTTTCTGGTACTGTCAACGTTGAGAATGTCATTAATACGTTGCCACAGGTTATTCCGGGCACGACATCGTTCTCGAACAATCCTGGTGATGGTGCGGCGACGTTGAACCTTCGTGGGCTTGGTTCGCAACGCACGTTGGTGCTGGTTAATGGTCGTCGCTGGCTTTCGTATGATACCCAGCAAATCGTCGATCTAAATACGATCCCGTCATTTCTTCTCGAATCAGTTGATGTTGTGACCGGTGGTGCATCGGCTGTTTATGGTTCCGACGCTCTTGCTGGTGTTGTTAACTTTCGCTTGAAAGAGCTCGATGGCGTTGAGCTTGGCGGTCAGTACTCCGTAACAGAAAGCGGTGATGGTGCTCGCTATCAGCTTTATGGTGCAATCGGCACGAGCTTTGACGATGGCCGTGGTAATGCGACAGTCTATGCCGAATATTACAATCGGAAAGATATCTTTCAAGGCGATCGTGGATTTTCGAACTTTGCAATTGGTGGCGAAAGCTTCGGCGCACCTTTGCAGCAGTTCGGCTCAGGGACGCCTCCACAGGGGCGTATTAATGCACCAGGAAGCGTTGTCGTCGAACCTGCACTTGATTTGAACGGTGACGGGGACACAACGGATCCGGGCGAGTTGGCTGCGGTTACACGCGACATCGCCGCTGGTCTTGTGCTTGACGACGGACTGTTTCGTGAGCCAGGTATTGCCACACCGAATGCTGGCAACACTTATAACTACGCTCCGGTAAACTACTTACAAATTCCGCAAGAGCGTTATTTGCTAGGTGGTTATGCAAATTATGAATTTTCCGATGGACATGAGTTCTACACGGAAGTCGCATTCGTCAACAATCGCGTTGCTCAGGAATTGGCTGCCACGCCAGTCACTGGTGCGTTTAATGTTGATATTGCTGCCATCACGCCATTTGTGTCTGCTGATGTTCTTGCTGATCTGAACACAATCGACGCTAACGAAGCTATTGCAATTGCTGAACGTCAAGCATTCAACGATGGCTTGGGCTATTGCGGGCCGAACGACGTTGTTCCAGACGGTGGGCGAGCTTGTATCGGCGACCTGTTCTCGGGCGTTTCGGCTCCTGCTGCTGAACTTGGTGTGATTCGCACAAATATTAACCGTCGTACGCTTGAGACCGGTGCGCGAAACACACTTGACGAGCGTAATGCTTTCCGTGTTTTGGGTGGTGTTCGGGGCGAGATTACCGACAATCTAAATTACGATGCATATTACTTGTACGCCCGGACGCGTAACGCCAATATCCAGGATGGTAATATTTCGCGTTCCGCGTTCCAGCGTGCGCTTGATGGCACTGATCCTGCCATTAATATCTTTGGTGCCAATCAGTTGACCCCAGATCAAGTCAATCAAATCTCGATCCGTGCTCAAAATGGCGATGTATCGACACTTGAAGTCGCGTCGGCTTCAGTTTCCGGTTTCCTTGGTAGCTTTGGTTTTGGCGCTGACGACATCGGTTTTGCCCTCGGTGCAGAGTATCGTGCTGTTGGATCGCAGTTTATTCCTGATACTGCATTGGCATCCGGTGACGTTATTGGCTTTAACGCTGGTAGCCCAACAGAAGGTTCCTACGATGTGAAGGAGCTTTTTGCCGAAGTTAATGTACCGATCCTCAACACTGACTCAGGTCTTCGTCTCGAGTTGACCGGCGCTGCTCGTTACTCCGATTATTCGCTCGAAGCAGTAGGTGGCGTTTGGACTTATGCGGGTGGTGTGGAGTTCTCCCCTGTTCGCGACGTTATGCTGCGGGCGCAATATCAGCGTGCCGTTCGTGCGCCTAACGTGGGTGAATTGTTCCAAGGTCAGGCCATTGGCTTCCCTGGTGCAACGGATCCGTGCGGAAACATCGACGTTGTGAACGATCCGGCAAATCCAGGAACTCGCGGCACCTGTGTCAATCTTGGTGTGCCTGCGGGTAATGTAGGCGTGGCGTCTGCTGTCCAGGCAAATGCTCAAATTCCTGCAACCTTCGGTGGTAATCCTGACCTGCAAGAAGAAACTTCGGACAGCTTTACCTTTGGTATTGTTTTGCAACCAAGCTTCATTCCTGGTCTGACAATCACAGCTGACTATTTCGATATCGAAATTGAAGATGCGATTGCATCAGCCGGGGGTAGCCTGCAGAGCGCTCTCGACCTTTGCTTCGTAACAGTTGCCGATGCTAACGATCCGGTTTGCGATGCATTCCGCGGCGTTCGTAACGGTGATGGACAGATCACGGTCGACAACACACCTCTGATTTCGCAGGTAAACATTTCGACATTGGGTGTGTCTGGTGTCGATCTGGAAGCTAACTACACGACCACGCTTCCCTTCTCTCTGCTGACTGACAGCGGTGAGCAAAGGCTTAATCTGTCGTTCCTAGGAACATGGACTGAAAGCTCGTTCTTTGTACCGATTGCATCGCTGAATGACACTGTAGAGTGCGCTGGCGAATTTGGCGGTCGTTGCGGAGAGCCTACGCCATCGTTCAAGTGGACAAGCCGCGCATCGTTTATTGATGGGCCACTGACTACGTCGGTACGCTGGCGCCATCTAAGCGGTGTTGAAGACGAAGATGATTCTGTTCTTTACACTGACTTCAATGGCATCGAACGCGTTAATTCATATGATCTGATTGGATCTGACGTTTTCTTATGAAGCAAGTGAACAGCTGATCGTAACATTCGGTGTTAATAACTTGTTTGATACACTACCTGGTACACCGCAGTTCAACGCCGACGGCGAGGTTTCTAATCGTCCGAATTCGTTGTTGCTTGGTGATAACCAAGAGCAAGCCAATACATACCCTGGCACTTATGATGTGCTTGGTCGTGACTTCTTCGTATCGGCTGCGTTCAAATTCTAAAGCGCAACCGGACTTAAAAGTCTGAAATCAGGAAGGGCGGCGGACTTCGGTCTGCCGCCTTTTTTGTGTCTGTTGAGTAGCGGCGAACGCTAAAAAATTGTGCGCGAAGTAGTTGGAATTAAACCTGGGTCAAAATTCGAAAATCGGCAAATGGCGAATAGTATGTCTTTGCAGATAAAGCTTCGCGGGAACCTTCAGTCAGGCCTGCCTTGCTGAGCGCGCTTCGAAAGGCCTTATCATCTGCGGTTTGCGCGCAGGCCCGTTCAAGCGAAGCAATTCGGCCCAACTCGTTTTGCGCTCGCTCCGCTATGGTATCGAGCAAGTGTGCCACATTAGCGGACGTGTCGTTTGCGCCCATCATCAGGCTGCGGCGCACGGCTTCGGGAATCTCCCATGCGACGGATTGCGGGCCAAAACGCTGCGCACCTTCACGGCAGATTGCTTCGAGCGTGTCGGGACTACCGCCAACGCCGAGGGCACGCAATTTTAAGTGCTTTTTGGCAATTCCGATTACATCGTGTTCTTTCAATGCCCATGCGATTTGATCTCGTCGAGCAAGATTATGCGCCAAAATCGGGCCGTCCTGGCGGTGCGTCAACAGACCGACTACGCCCCCCGGTGCCAACACGCGCGCCATCTCATGCGCAGCCGCCGATAGTTCTGAATATTCAAAGCCGAACTGGCTGGTTACGGCGTGGAATTGACCGTCACGAAACGGCAGTTTCTCCATTGATACGCCGGCGCGCATTTTCGTGCCTTTTGGGCCAGCGGGAAGTTCCGGCGCACGGTCACAGCCAACCGCCTTTACGTCTCGCCGTACGGCAAGCAGCCATCTCATCACGCGTCCGTCGCCGGTCGCCAGATCGATCACCCGCGCACCCTTGGGCAGTGCTTTTGCAAAGCCAGCCCAAGCCCGCTTCTGGACTTCCTCAATGGGTGCGTAGGCAGTGGGGAGGCAACCGCCAGTCTGGCTTCCACTGACGTTCTGTTTCCAGAAATCGCCCCAAGCGCGCGTGTCGTCCTGTGTATTCATTAGGCAATTCCTGTGTGTGGTGCGACGTCGAACGCGACTGTCAGACGCGTGCCGGATGCGAAGGGGCGCGTGCCGTGGTAAAGATAGCTTGGAAACAAAGCGAGCGCGCCAGCTTCTGGCTCAATCATGTTAAGCGGCTCCAGAGTCAGGCCCAAATCAGATGGCGGACGGCCCAGCTCCAGCCATCCCGCTTGATGGTCGTCGTCTTGCAGCTCCGGCGGGCGAAGATAGAGCGCGGACGACAAAATGCCTTGTGGATGAACATGGCTGGCATGATGATCACGCCCACCGCTCAAGCGCACGGACCAGGACCCTTTCAGCTGCCATGGCGCGTCGCGGTGACGGAGCAGCGGGTGCGTGTCATCCTGCGGCGGCAAGGCCGCGCGATAGGCTGCAATCGTCTGCGTAATCGCATCTTCGAGTGCGGCAAGCTCCGGTTCCATTCGCGCAAACAGGCTGCCGCGCGTCTGCGTTCCGCCGCGTAAGGATTGGCCGAGCGGGAAGGGCGAAGCGTCGTGCAACTGGTCCAGCACGGCAATGGCTGGCGGCAAGACGTCATCGGCCTCCAGCAGTGTCATCGGCTTGGCCAAATGCCCTTTACCCAGCAACCAGTCGAGCCGCGCATCATCCGTCAGCCGCCAGCCGATAAGCCGCAAGGCCCAAGCCGGCTGATCCCAAGCATCCTTTGCCAGAGCCTTATCGATGCACGCCAGCGCAGCCTCGGCATCGCCTATCCGCAAGTTGTAACGCGATTCTTGCACGTGGCGATCGACCGTATCGAGAGCCAGCGTCGAAAAGATTGCGCCCGCCCGAGCATTGTCACCGGCAGCACCTGATTGCACCGCATCGAGCAGAGCAAATTGCGCCATATCCGGGAAGCGGGACCGCGCCTGACGGGTAATCTCGGCAGCGGCAGCATAGTGTTCGTTCTGCGCCAGAATACTTGCATGGAGATAGGGAATGTTCGGGTCTTGCGGCAGAGTTTGCGCCGCGTCGGCATAGTGGCTGGTATAGTCGGGATCGCCTGAAGCAAGCCGCAATTGCGCAAGAAATTTCAGCCCCTCATCCCAATGCGGCGCTTGGGCGACCAGCTGGCGCGCAATGGTCGTCGCTCCATCCGCGTCGCCTGCCGCGTCCAGTGCCTGCGCCTTGCCAAGCCACAAATCCGCATCGCCGGGATTGACCGCGAGTGCCGCATCGAACCGCGCAAGCGCATCAGTTTCGCCGCGTTCCAGCGCCACGCGCGCGCGACCATGCAGCGCCTTGGCTCGCGCTGGATCGAGCGCGATGGCTGCGTCGTAATAGCGCGCTGCATCTGCGAACTGTCCGGCTCCGCGTGCGGCTGTCCCGGCGACCGAGCCAAATTGCGGATTTTTCGCGCCTTCGTCGGGAAATGGCGCAAGAGCTGCCAAAGCTTCTTCAAACCGTGACAGGCGATTAAGCGCAATCGCATGGTTGAGTGCCAGATCGATCCGCGATGGCGCAGCTTCGGCTGCTTGTCCAAACCGCTTAGCCGCGTCGGCAAATTGCTGCGCCCGCATATGGATATTGCCCGCGCTGTTCAGCAAATCCGGCGCATTGCCGTGTTCGGTAAGCCCTTGCGCAATCAAATCCAGCGCTTGCGCGACATCGCCCGAGCGTTCCGCGACGAGCGCTTTCTCATGCCACGCTTGCGGTGACACGCCATTCATCTGTCGCGCAGCCATCCGGTGATGGCAAACCGCCCGACCGGCGCGAACGGCGTGACATAGCCGACCGAATGCGGGCGCGGAACCAGGAACATATTCAGCGCATTGAAGCGCGGGCGGTATCCGGCCACGATATCACCGTCATCATCGTAAAAATTGAGATAGCCACCCCAGTCGGGATGCCACTCATCGGGTGCGAAACTCAGGACATAGGCGACGCGCCAGCCTTCTGCGACATGGCTGTCGATATGCAGGCCGAGATAATGCTGTGGCCCGAACAGGGTCGCTTGACCATCGGCCTTCACCAACTCGTCGATCCCGGTGACATCGCGCACCAATTGGAGGAAGTCCGGCGCATTGAGATATTCCAGCAACATCTCGTGAACGCCGCCCGGATCCCATTCCTTCTGCATTGCCTCGACCAGCGAATATTGCGAGTACCGAAAGGAATAGGCCCCTGCCTCGCCTGCGCGGTGGGTGGCTTCGACCATCGCTTGGGCCTTAGCTCTGCCATCCTGCGTGGAAAGCTGCGCACCGCTAAGCTGCTGTGGTCCCGCCATCGCGCTGCCATCTGCCTGCGCGGCCATGCCCCATGACGTGTGCTTGGCCAGTATCGTGCGAATTTCCTGCGCTGTTTCCTGTGTCAGGACGTTTCGGATTTGAATGCGCCGATCGACGGCGAAGGTCGCAGACAGCGCCGCGCGGTCGAGATCGGGATTGATCGCAAAAAGTTGTTTGATGCCGGACATGGTGCTTGTGCGCATAGAATGAGGCGAGGCGGCTTGGCAAGCAGCGGCGAAAGCCTCAGCACAGGTGTATGGCTCCTGCACACCGCGTTCGTGGATCGGCTTGACCCGGCGCACGACGCGCCTTAAGTCCGGTGGCAAATTGAAACTGTTATCGGAGAGTGACAATGCCCGCAGCCTATATCGTAGAAGCCGTTCGCACCGCAGGTGGCCGTCGCGGAGGGCGCCTGGCGGGCGTTCATCCCGTCGATCTGGCGGCACAATCGCTTGATGCGTTGATGGAGCGGAGCGGGATCGATCCTGCCGCCGTGGACGACGTTGTCATGGGCTGCGTCAGTCAGGCAGGCGAGCAATCGATGCAAGTTGGCCGCAATGCCGTGCTGGCTTCCAAACATCTGCCGCAATCCACGCCAGCGGTCACGATCGACCGTCAGTGCGGCTCCTCACAACAGGCGATCCAGTTTGCGGCGCAGGCCGTCATGAGCGGCACGCAGGACGTGGTGATTGCCAGCGGGATCGAAAGCATGAGTCGCGTGCCAATGGGTTCGAGCGCGAAATTCCACATGAAAGAGGGGCTGGGCCATTACAAATCACCCGGTCTCGAAGAAAAATACCCCGGCATCATGTGGTCGCAATTCACCGGCGCGGAAATGATTGCCAAAAAATACGGCTATTCCAAGGAAGACCTCGACCGCTTTGCGCTGCGCAGTCATGAGCTGGCTATTGCCGCGACAAAAGCGGGCGCATTCGATCAGGAAATCGTGCCCGTCACTATCGAGACCCCCGATGGCGAGGAACAGCACACCGTCGATGAAGGTATCCGCTTCGATGCAACGCTGGACAGTATCGCTTCAGTCAAGCTGCTCGCACCCGACGGCACGATTACCGCCGCCAATGCCAGCCAGATTTGCGACGGATCGTCTGGCGTGCTCGTGGTGTCGGAAGAGGCGCTGAAAACACACGGACTGACGCCGATTGCGCGGATTCACAATTTGACCGTAACAGCGGGCGATCCGGTGATCATGCTAGAAGAACCGTTGTTCGCGACCGACAAGGCGCTGGAGCGGGCGGGTATGAAAATCGGCGATATCGACCTCTACGAAGTGAACGAGGCATTTGCGCCAGTGCCGCTGGCTTGGCTCAAGCATACGGGCGGCGATCCCGACAAGTTGAACGTGAATGGCGGCGCGATTTCGCTGGGTCATCCCTTGGGCGCATCGGGTACAAAACTGATGACGACGCTGATCCACGCCTTGAAAGCGCGCGGCAAGAAATACGGCTTGCAAACGATGTGCGAAGGCGGCGGCGTCGCCAATGTCACGATCGTGGAAGCGCTTTAAGCCCACACGTATTTTGATTTTCCGATAGCTTCCGCGCTAAGCCAAGCTATTCGCATCTTCCGACACAATTCCGGCACGCGCCGGACCACAGGGTAAAGGACTTAAATACATGGAAATCGGCAACAACACACCGGCAGTCGTAACCGGCGGCGCATCGGGCCTTGGTGAAGCGACCGCGCGTGCCTTGGCGGCCAAGGGCGCGAAAGTCGCCATCTTCGATCTTCAGGAAGAAAAAGGCCTGAAAGTTGCCGAAGACATTGGCGGTATTTTCTGCGAGGTCAATGTGACCGACGATGCCAGCGTGGATGCCGGGTTTGCCAAAGCGCGCGAGGCACACGGGCAAGAGCGCCTGCTGGTCAATTGCGCAGGCACGGGCAATGCCATCAAAACCGCCAGTCGCGACCGGAATACAGGCGAAATCAAGCAATTTCCGATGGCTGCATTCGACTTCATCATCCAGATCAATCTGATCGGCACGTTCCGCTGCATAACCAAGTCGGCGGCAGGCATGATGAGCGTCGACCCGATCAACGAGGATGGCGAGCGCGGTGCGATCGTCAACACGGCCAGCGTGGCCGGCGAAGACGGGCAAATCGGGCAAGCGGCTTATTCCGCTTCCAAGGGCGGCGTGATCGGCATGACTTTGCCGATTGCACGCGATCTGATGAAAGAGGGCATTCGCATCAACACGATCCTGCCCGGTATTTTCAATACGCCGCTGATGAATGCAGCGCCGCCGCAAGTGAAGGAAGCGCTGGCCGCTTCCGTGCCGTTCCCCAAGCGTCTGGGCAATGCCGAGGAATATGCGCATCTCGCCGTAACCATGCTCGAAAACGGGTACTTTAACGGCGAAGACGTGCGGCTTGACGGAGCGATCCGGATGGCTCCGCGCTAATATTGTCGGATCGAGAAGGGCGGCTGTAGCGGTCGCCCTTTTTCTCGCACACTCATATGACAGACTTCGCGCAGATTACTCTTGATATCGACGGTCCGGTGGCGCTCATCACGCTGAACCGACCCGAGAAAATGAACGCCTATACCAGAGATATGGGCGCGGAGATCATCGCGGCGCTCGACATGACCGATGCCGATGATGCCGTGCGCGCGGTTATTTTTACCGGCGCGGGCGAGCGGGCCTTTTGCGCCGGAGCCGACTTGACGCCGGATAATGGTAAAAAGCCTTTTTCCACGCAGGATGTGATCGAGAATTTGTCGGACGAGCGCATCCGCGATGGGGGCGGTTTGCTGACGTTGCGCCTGTTCCAGTCGAAAAAGCCGCTGATCTGCGCGTGTAACGGTGTTGCCGTGGGCGTCGGTGCGACCATGCAATTGGCGATGGATATTCGCCTTGCTTCGGACACTGCGCGCTATGGCTTTGTGTTCGCCAAGCGCGGGATCGTACCGGAAGCCGCCTCGAGCTGGTTTCTGCCGAAGATCGTCGGCATTCAAACTGCGCTGGAATGGTGCATGACCGGGCGCATTTTCGATGCTGCTGAGGCCAAGGAACACGGATTAGTGCGATCGGTCCATACCAGCGGCGATCTGCTGGATGCGGCCAAGGCACTGGCGCATGAAATTGCCGAGAATACCTCAGCGGTGTCGGTCGCGATGACGCGGGCGATGTTATGGCGCTTGTCTGCGGCGGAGCATCCTATGATGGCTCACCGGATCGACAGCCGCGCGATCTACAAGCTGTCCGGCGGGACGGACGCACAGGAGGGCGTGCAGAGCTTCCTAGAAAAGCGCGCGCCGTCTTTTCCGGGTAAAGTGAGCGAAGATATGCCGGATTTCTACCCGTGGTGGGACGAACCGGGTTTCGAATAGCGCGCCCAACTTGCGCCGAACTTACGCCAAACTTGCGCTGGCGTAACGATCCTTTACGTAGCAGCTGATGACATCCGGCAAGCCAGCATCCGAGCCTTTGGAGGATTTTCTCCCATACCAGCTATCGGTGGCATCGAATGCCGTCAGCGCGCGGATTGCCGAGCAATATCGCAGCGAGTTTGCGCTGAAAATGACCGAATGGCGCATTATGGCGGTGCTGGGTGACGGGCAGGCGCTGACGCAGCGGCGGTTGGTCGGGCTGACCTTGCTCGACAAGGTGGCGGTCAACCGGGCGTGCAAAGTGCTGGAGGATCGCGGGCTGATTTTGCGCGCGCCCAATCAGGATGATGGCCGCTCGCATCTGCTGACCTTAAGCAAGTCCGGCAAAGCGATCCATGCGCGGATTATGCCGATGGCCAAGCGGATCGAAAGCGACTTGTTTGCCACTTTTAGCCCAGCCGAACGCGCGCAATTGGAAGCGATGCTGAAGCGGATCAGGGCGAGCGCGGGGATCACGCCGGACGCTTGAACCAATACAGCCGACCGTGGATTGCTCCAAAGCCGGCTGCTTGCTTGTCGTGTGACAGTTCTGTGTTCGCGGATCGCTAGCTTGCGAAAGCGTCCGAAATCGAACAGGCCGCCGGTCCCAAAATAACGATAAACAGGACGGGCAGAATAAACAGGATCAGCGGGATGGTCATGATCGCTGGCAAACGCGCGGCTTTTTCCTCGGCGCGCATCATCCGCTCATTACGGAATTCGGCGGACAGAACCCGCAGAGCAGCGGCCAGCGGCGTACCATAGCGTTCGGTCTGGACCATCGTGGTGACGACGCCTTTGACCGCTTCCAAATCGACGCGATAGGCAAAATTGTCGAATGCCTGCTTGCGTTCGTTCAGGAATGATAATTCGATGGCGGTAAGCGCAAACTCTTCGCCCAGTTCCGGGTAAGCGCGACCCAATTCCTTGGCTACGCGGTTGAAGGCAGCATCGACAGTCAGACCGGCTTCCGCGCAAATCACCAGCAGATCGAGCGCGTCCGGCAAACCTTTGCGAATGGCATCGGTGCGTTTGTTGGCGATGTTTTTAAGGTAAACTTCCGGTCCTTTATAACCGATCAGAACCATCGCTGCGAATGCCATAAACCGTTTGAAACTGCTCCATTCGGGGAAAGTGTCGGTGACGTAAAACATCATGATGCCCAATGCGCCAAGCGCAATTGGCGCGACCATCCGAATGCCGATGACCAGAACGGCCAGATCCTTGTTGCGGATACCGGCATGGGCCAGCTTCTGCTGAATATCGTTGATCTGGCTGTCTTGCAGGACTTTCAGATTGTTCAGCGTGTCCTTGACCTTTTCGGTCGTGTCGGTCTTGCGCACCAGGCTCTGGCGTTTCTTCGCCGTCGCGGTCACAATCCCAGCTTTCAGCTCTTCGCGCCGCGCATTCAGTGATTTCACGCGTTTGGCCATCGGGTCTTTTACCGTCACGGCGGCATAGATGGCGAGCATGACCGCAAAGGCGGCGATACCGGCCAGCAAGCTGCCGACCATCATAACATCTACGCCGAGCAGAGTGGGTGCTGTTGTCGTTGGTTCCATGGCTTTACGTACCCCCGATCAGATTTCGAAACTGACCATTTTGGCCATGATGAAGGCGCCGATGGACATCCATACGAAGCCACCAATGCCAATGATGATGAGACGATCGTCAGTGAAAAATCCGGCCAGATATTGTGGATTGATCCACCAGATCATGGTGAACACGACGAATGGCAGCGCGCCGACGATGTAAGCAGAAGCCTTGGATTCCGAACTCATGGCGCGAATTTTCATCTTCATCTGCGCGCGTTTGCGCAGCACTTCGGCAAGATTGGACAGCGTTTCAGCAAGATTACCACCAGTTTCGCGCTGAATAGCCAGCGTAATGCAGAAAAAGTTGAATTCTGGGATGCCGAGGCGATCGCCGGTTTGCTGCAAGGATTCTTCCATTGTGCGCCCGATCCTAATCCGCTCGACAATGCCGCGAAACTCTTCCCCAACAGGGCCTGGGACTTCCTGCGCCACCACAGCCAGCGTCTCTGTTACGGGCAGGCCGGAGCGAAGCCCGCGAACCAGCAAATCGATGCCGTCGGGGAATTTCGCATTGAATTTGTTGGTCCGGCGTTTGATGAGAAAGCTCACGACCATATGCGGCACACCTGCGCCGATAATCAGGCCAATCCCGGCTGATAATGGAAGCGATCCCGTTTTCAAGAATACAACGACACCGATCACCAATGTCAGGCCGAGCGTCGCGTAAAGATACTGGCTCAAAGTCCAGTTTTTGCCAGTACGGTCGAGCCGCATTGCCAGAGCTTCTTTACGCGAAGATGAACCAGCCGCGTAATTGAGAACAGGTTTGCGGGATGCGATCGCCTTTTTCAGCTGAGATTCCATTTTGGCATCGGCGCTTTCCGAATGGCGGAACCGCACGGCCTGAAGGCGACGCTGGGTGGCTTTTGCCGCCGATGGACCAGCAAAGGCGAAGTAAACGAGGCCTATAAAGACCAGCGCACCCAGTGCGATCAACGCTGTATCCACCATGCCCATACTCTACTCCACTCGTTTGTTTTCGTGCTCAGGAAGCGCGGCAAATCATAAACACATGGTCTTTCTTACCCTGTGTCGATGACTTGCTTGTCGCGTGTCCGTCAGGCGTTGGTCTTTGCCGGCTTGTCTTTTTTCGCCATCAGCGATTTGATGTCGAACGTACCAAGCAAGGATTTCTTGCCGCGTACCTCGTCTTCGCCATCATCATCATCGCTCGACCCCAGAATTTGCTCGGCGAGCTTGTCCATCACGCTGCTTGATTTGCTCGAGCTGTTGGCTTGAGCGAAAGTCTGCCCCAGTTTGGCAGCATTGGCAGCAGCCTTCTGATCGAGCGGAATCGAGAAATCGACTTTGCGTTCGATCGAGGCTTCGAAATCGGCCTTGTTAATTTCCGAGGATGCCGGGGAGACCTTGTTGGCCACGACGATTGGCAAAGCATGTGCTGCGTTCGTCTTTAGCCAAGACAGGATACGGATCGTATCGCGCGCCGATGCCAAAGTCATGTCGCAGGCGATTACCGCAACATTCACATCATTGAGCAGATGCGGGAAATTGATCAGCATATTGCGCGGCAGATCGATGACCGTCATTTCGAAGGCTTGCCGGAATTCCTCTTCCAGTTGCAAAAAGGCAGCGCCATCGGTCATGAGAGGTGAATTGATCGGTGCTTCGGCCGACAGGATCGACAGATTGTCGTTCGCACGGATCATCGCACGTTCGATAAACAGCCCGTCGATCCGGCTGGGATTGTCGATCGCATCGGTCAGTCCGCGACCCGGTTCCAGATCAAGCGACAATGCGCCTGTGCCGAAATGGATGTCGAGGTCGAGCAAGGCGGTCGGCAGGCTGTGCTTCATGCTGAAAATATGGCTGAGCGAGGTTGCCAGCGTTGACGCACCGACCCCTCCACGCGTGCCGATAACGGCTGTGGAAATGTGGCGCTTGGCCGCTTCGGGATCATTCGCCTTGGGCGCTGCAAACACGGCTTGCGCCTGATTTAACGCATCGCGCAATTGTCCGGCGGACAATGGCTTCAGCAAATAATCGTGAATGCCGCTGGCGACCAGATCGCGATACAGGCGCACGTCGTTGACCTGCCCGATAGCGATGACGACCGTGCCAGGTTCGCAGACTTCAGCCAGAGCATTGATGTCGTTCAGCGGATCGCCGCTTTCCGACAGATCGACCATCAGAATGTTCGGGCTGGCCGAAACCGAGAGGGACTGGATCGCATTACGCAGACCGCCCTTGTTGCACTTTTCAGGCGGCCATCCGAGTTCGATGACCACGGGGCGCAGAGTATCCAGAGCGGTTTCGTCGCAGATGAATGCTGCGAACGGATCGCGACCGCCATTCGGGCCAGGTTTCCACTGTGTCGTCATGCTCATTCCCCACCTGTAGAGTTTTGCGTCAAGCCACCGGTGCCGGTCGGAGCTTTCTCGCGATAAGTATCGATCGCCTTGGTTGCGCTGAGCACGACCGTCTCGCCGGTGCCTTCCTGACCTTTGATCAGATCCTCTGGATTGGCGACCATCGCGGCAAAGTTGCTATTGATGGCACATCCATAATTGGGATGCGCGGCATTGTTGTAATTGGCCGAGCTTTTTGCCGACCAGTTCGGGCAATCGGGAACCGAAGCGGTCGAGCGGGTAATCACCACGCGCGCTTGTCCGGGTTCGACAAAGCCGGTTGTCATGGGCGAACCATCGCTGACCAGAATGCCGCGACGTGCCGCCAATTTCCCGATCGCCTCGCGCGTGGCGCTGTTGGCCATCGGATCGTCGATCGAGACGCGGTCGCCATAGCGCAGGTCCATGGCATCGAACCAGCCGTCAAGCCGTTGCTGCTCGTAAACATCCATGCCGCCCGATCCGGTGCTGACATCAAAGGTCACGTTTTCGCGCTCGACCACGGGTTGGTTGGTGCTGTAAAGCGAGCGTTCGGTCGGCATTCCGCCGCAAGCTGCAAGCGAGAGGCCAAGCCCAAGCGCCACAGCGCCGGTAAATGTGCGTGTTCGTGTAAGGCGCATGAGTTATTCCCCTTCCGAATTGAAGCTGAAGCCAGGTTTGACGGCCTCGGCGCGGCGTTCTGTGCGCCCTTGCTTGTCGTTACCTTGTGCTGGCGTGTTACCGCTGTGCGAGACTTGCGGATTGGCCGCGTCGGCACCTTTGACCGTGGGAACCGGACGGCTTGCACCGCTAACCCCGTCATGATCGCGGAACATGATCTGCTGTTGCACGATATTGGGCGAGCGATAGCCATCGGTCGGCAATTTGATGCGGTTGGCATCGACCGGCTTGACCAGATATGGCGTCACGATGATGACCAGCTCCGTTTCGCCGCGTTGAAACTCGGTCGAGCGGAACAGATTGCCCAAGATAGGAATATCGCCTGCACCCGGCGCTTTGTTGATCGTGCTTTGCGCATTGGAGGACATGAGTCCGGCAATCATAAAGCTTTGACCCGAGCCAAGTTCCACCGTGGTTTCGGCGCGACGAACAGTCAGGGCAGGAATGGTAAAACCCTCCACCACGACTGATCCCTGCGTCGAAAGCTCGGAAACTTCGGGTCGCACGCGGATCGAAATCCGGCCATTGGCCAGCACAGTCGGTGTATAGGCGAGACTGACACCGAATGTCTTGAACAGGATTGTAGTCGTGCCAAGGCCCTGACTTTGCGGGATTGGAAATTCACCACCGGCAAGGAAATCTGCCGTTTCGCCGGACAGGGCAGTCAGATTAGGCTCGGACAAAGTCGTGACCAGGCCATCTCTTTCCGCTAGGTCGAATGCGCTTAACAGGTCCAGACCCAGAAACTGCGTCAGACCGGCGATCGTTGCACCATTGGCAATTGATGGAACGGCTGTCCCTGGAACGATTGTTCCATCAGGAAGTACGCGATTAACCTGGCCCGCACCGTTAGCGACAGCCAATGGTCCGCCGGTGTTAAACCCGTCCGTGATAGTGCGCCCGCTGCCGACCCCGATCCGGAAACCGCTGCTGCCGTCGATCGTGCTGAGGCTGCCACCGATCTGACGCACCAGACTGCGGCTGACTTCCGCAAACTTAACGCGAAGATTGACTTGTAGCGGCGTGGCCATTTTCAGTCGGCTGATGACGTTAGAGCCTTCGCCTACGAAGGCTTCGACCAGGCGTTGGGCCTCGGCTGCATCTTCCGGAGCGGCAACCGTTCCCGTTAGCAGCACCGTGTTCGTGCCCATTGTGGCGACCGAAACCTTGGCTTGCGGCATGGCGAGGGCAAGCATCTGATCGATGCTGCCGATGTTGGAGCCGACCCGCACATTGGCAGACCAGATGATGTCGCCGGCTGCGTTGCTGGCATAAAGCGTGGTTTCACCGCCCGCCTTGCCGAATACATAGAGCTGGCGGCGCGATTTGACCTGCACATCGGCCACGGCGTCATTCGCGATGAAGATATCGGTCATGGAACCGGGCACGTTGATCAGCTGTCCCTTGCCGATCGAGAGCACCACATCTTGTGATGGTTCGACGATCGACTGGGCCAAAGCTGCCGGTGTCGTGGCAACCGATCCAATGGCTACGCTGGCCAGCAGCATCGTTGCAGTTAAGCGGGTTTTCATGGTCTTGCCCCTCGAAATAGCGATATCGCGTGTGTTTTTTACTTTGTTTGCGATGTGCATGATTACTTACCGATCGGTTCTGCGCTGGTGGTCTTTCCGCGCGTGACGCGGACGACCGGACCGACCGGCTGGACTACAGCGACGCCAACCGGTGCGACAGCTACCGGCGCTGCGGCGCGGCGCGGACGGTTCGATTGAAAGCGCGAAACATCGGCGCCGGTGGAATAGGTGGTTTTGCCATCGATTGGACGATTGGCGGCTTCGCGCAGGAGGCGCTCTTCCTCATCCGGTGTGGCATCGTCGGGAATGACGACCTTGCCGGTGGCCAGAGCCTGCTCAAGTTCGGCATTGCTGTCGGCAATGGCGCGCAGCGAGAGGCTGAGCGTGCCCAGCGTTTGTGCGACGGCAACCTTTTCGGCGATCTTCGGCGTCACTTCGATGGTGACGTTACGGAAGGTTTTGACGACCGTATTGCCCTCGACTGTTTGTTGCGTGGTCTTCTGGTCGGTCGCAAGCACACGCAGATTGCGCATAATTGTTTCCGAGGCTTTCAGGCTCACGCCTTCCTCATTATTGACTGTCTGGGTCAGCATCAGATCGATGCGGTCGCCCGGAAAGATAAAGCCAGCCACGGCGGTTTTGGCGGACACCGGAATAGTGACGGCGCGCATACCGGGTGACAGGGCTGCTGCCAGAAAACCGCGATCACCGGGCTTTACAAGCGAGCCTTGCGTAACCGGCTCTCCGGCAGTGACGGGATAACGGACGACCGTGCCAAGCAGCGCGTTCATGTCGCTTTCGCCGTCGATGAAGTAGGCTTCCTGTACCAGCTCTTCGGGCCAGTTCTGGAATTGCATCGCGTCGGCAGTAATGATCGTGCCGGTTGCCAGAGCGCGCTGTGCAACAAGGACGCGCGGTCCTTCGTGTGCCACAACAGCAGCCTGGGCTTGCGGCGCGCTGGCGTCACCGAACAAGCTACGAGCGAACATTGCACTACCGATCGCAACGATCGACGCACCAATCAGCAGTACCAGTTTTTTCTTATCCATGGCTCAATAAGCCCCCTCGTGTCGGCCCGGTAATCCTGTCGCGGGCAATTATGGTTTCCGGGACTACATCCCGATTGGTTAAGATCACGTTTCCCTCACACAGCTCCGGCTGTCTGAACGTCGGCAAACATCCGTGTGGACACCATCCACAGCCCGCCAATGGCGATGGCAACGCCGTAAGGAACCTGAATGCGGTCGGTGCGCTTGCGCTTGAAATGAATGATGGCGAACAGAATGCTTAACACCCCGCCTGCCAGCGCCATGACCATCAGCATTTGCAGGAAAGGCACAGGCGCGGCCCACAGCGCAATGGCGGCCAGCAGCTTGATATCGCCGCCACCGATCAAGCCGAAGCTCCAGATGGCATAAAGAACGGCGAACACGACCAGCGCGAAACCGATTTGCATGGCGACGCCGGGCCATAGGGTAAGGCCACTGGCCCACCAGAATAGCGGCGCTGCGACAGCGATAGCCACCACCAGACGGTTCTCGATTTTGCGGCTGCGAATGTCGGTAATGGCAGCGATAAGAAGCGCAATTGCCAAATACGCGATCAATGCGTAGTGAAAAAAGCCGTCCGGCATGATGTTCCCCGATTTACCTGTCAGGGACTTTGTTAAGGGTAAAGGCTTACCAAATAGTAACCATCAGCGAGACGTTTTGACCAAGCAGCCTGAAACTTCCGCAATGTCCTTGAAAAAGAATGATAAAGGCGCGCAGATCGACCGGCGGGCTATTCCTGGGCATGCGCGCGAGAGCATCTGGAATGCACCCGATGGCCATGCCATTCGCCGGATCGACTGGACGTGCGAGAGCGCGGATAATGCGCGCGGATCGATCCTGTTCATGCCGGGTCGGGGCGACAATTACGAAAAATATCTGGAATCGCTGGAGGAATGGCATCGTGCTGGCTGGTGCGTGAGCGCCGCAGACTGGCGCGGGCAAGCAGGCTCCGGTCGCTTGGGCGGCGATGATGTCACCGGCCATATCGACGATTTTGCCACATGGATCGCGGATTTGTCCGCCTTGTGGAAGACTTGGAAAGCAACGCGGCCGGCACCGCACGTCCTGATCGGGCATTCGATGGGCGGGCATCTGGTCTTGCGCGGGGTCGCTGAGAAAGCGGTCGATCCTGATGCGCTGGTGCTGTCCGCGCCGATGCTGGGCTTTACCGGCACGGTCCTGCCGATTGGCGCGATGCACGGTCTGTCGCGGCTGGTGAAACGCATGGGTGATCCCACACGGCAAGCATGGAAATGGAGCGAAAAGCCCGGTGTTATGCCGGATTCGCGCAAGTCTTTGCTGACCCATGATGATGCGCGCTACGATGACGAATTGTGGTGGCGCGAGCATCGCCCGGAATTGGTGATGGGTCCGGGCAGCTGGCATTGGGTCGAGCGCAGCTATGCCTCGATGCGGGGAATGTTTGCGCCAAACGCGCTCGAAAGCGTCACAACGCCGACCTATGTTGTGGCGACCAGCAATGACAAGCTGGTGGCGATGTCGGCTATCGAGGAAGCGATGAAGCGCTTGCCGAATGCGGAAATGCTCGAATTTGGCAGCGAAGCGCATCACGAGATTTTGCGCGAAGTGGACGCGGTGCGTGATCCGGCAATGCGCGGAATTGCAACGTTTCTGGACAAACACGCGCCACGCGGCTGACACTGGCAATGCCTGACAAAGTCTATGATTTCGCGATTGTCGGAGCCGGGATCGCCGGTGCCAGTATCGCGGCGGAATTGTCCGCCGTAGCCGATGTGGTGATGCTGGAGGCCGAGGCGCTTCCGGGATACCATGCGACGGGGCGCAGCGCAGCTTTCTGGGAGGAATGTTATGGCGGGCCGCAAATCGCGCCGCTGACGCTGGCATCCGGGCCGTTTCTGCGGGACAATGGCTTTCTATCTCCACGCGGTGCGCTGTATATCGGGCGGCAGTGTGACAGCGATGCACTCGATGCGTTCGAGGATCGGTTTGCCGGCACACAAACGAGTTTCACGCGCATAGCTCGCTCTGCATTATCGCAAAAAGTGCCGGGGCTGGCCCAAGAATGGCGCGATGCCATCTGGCAGCCTGATTGCGCGGATATCGATGTCGCTGCTGTGCATGAGCATTATTTGCGGCTGGCGAAGGCGCGCGGTGCGTTGCTGCGCACCAATTTTCGCGTCGCTTACATCACCGGCAATCAGGGTGTCTGGTCGCTAAGCGATGCCAAAGGCGCAAGCGTAAAGGCCCGCCAGATCGTCAATGCCGCCGGAGCATGGGCCGACGATCTCGCGCGCATGGCTGGTGTAGCGCCCATCGGGATCGTGCCGATGCGGCGTACCGTGGCGCAATTACGCGTCGATCCTGCGCCGCCAGCCACTATGCCGCTGGTGCTCGACATCAATGGCGCGTTCTACTTCAAGCCCGAATCGGGGCGGTTGTGGCTCAGTCCGCACGATGAAACGCCAAGCGATGCGTGCGATGCCGCGCCCGAAGAGCTGGCCGTGGCCGAGGCCATCGAACAATTGCGCGCAGTCGTCGATTGGCAAGTGGAAGCGGTCGAGCGCCGCTGGGCAGGCCTGAGAAGTTTCGCGCCTGACCGGCTTCCGGTATTCGGTCCCGATCCGCGCGTATCAGGATTTCACTGGTTTGCAGGGCAGGGCGGTTTCGGCATTCAGACCGCACCCGCCGCCGCACATATCGCCGCTGCAATGATCCTGCGCCGCGCACCAAGCGCAAATTTTGCGAGCATCGACCCGGCCTTATATGCCGCAGGCCGTTTCGCGCAGCCAATCACATAATCGCAGAGGCTGCATCGCTGGCCAACTTGTCGGCGCGATCGTTTTCGACATGGCCTGAATGCCCTTTGACCCAGTGCCAGCGCATATCATGATGCTCCGAAGCGGCGATCAGCTCATGCCATAAATCGGCATTGCGCACGGGCTTTTTGCTGGCATTGATCCAGCCGCGCTTTTGCCAGCCTGCAACCCATTTGGTCATGCCGTCGAGCACATATTTGCTGTCGGAATAAAGATCGACTTCGCATGGTTCGATCAGGGCTTCCAACGCGCGGATCGCCGCCGTCATTTCCATGCGGTTGTTTGTCGTTTCGGGGTCGGAGCCGGACAATTCCTTCTCATGTACGCCCATTCTCAGCACCGCGCCCCAGCCACCCGGACCCGGATTGCCCTTGCACGCGCCATCGGTATAAATCTCGACAGTTTTCATAGTGCCCGCCCTGCCTCAAGCCGCCTGCGGGGTGAAGAGGGAATGTTGCGCTTCGGCGTAAAAAGCCATCCGCTTCACGAAATCGACCGGGTTTTTGCGCGTCACCAGCGCATCTTCGGGCGTTTCCAGCCAGTCGATCGCGCGCGAGGCAATAAAGCGCATACACGCCCCTTGCGCCAGCACGGGCATGGCTTGCCACTCGGCGGTGTCCAAGGGGCGCACAGAGCAATATCCGTCCAGCAGGGCTTGCCCAAGATCACCATCGAATTGCTTGCCGCTGGCATTGAAACACCATGCCGCGTGGGTCACGGCCAGATCGTAAGCCATCATGTCATTGCAGGCGAAATAGAAGTCGATGAGGCCGCTCACCGTGTCACTCAGCATCAGGACATTGTCGGGAAAAAGATCCGAATGGATCACCGATTGCGGCAAACCCGTCGGCCAATTTTGCTGCAACGCGCGCGCGTGATCCAGCATATCAGGCAACGCCGCATCGATTCGCGCTAAGGCATCCGCACCGCATTGCTCCAGCGTTCCAACCCATTCCGCTGGACCCAGCGCATTTGCCCGCTGCGCTTCGAACGATTGCCCCGCCACATGGATCGTAGCCAAGGCTTCGCCGACTGCACGGGCCTGGCTCGCCGAAGGCTGATCGGGCGACGTGCCGGGCAAATACTCAATCAACGCGACCGCTTTTCCGTCGATCATCCGGTGGCTTGCGCCGCTTTTATCGTGGATCGTGCGCGGGACCGGGCAATCATGCGCTGCGAGGTGGTCGAGCAAGCCAAGGAAATATGGCAGATCGGCGATATCGATCCGCCGCTCATACATGGTGAGGATAAACTGCCGCGCGTCAGTCGTGCCCGATGCGGTCACGCGCCCGGTCGTCTCGATCATCCAATTGCTGTTGGAAACGCCCTCCGCAATGCCCTTGGCCGATACCAGCGATCCGACATCGTAATGCGCCAAAAGACCTGACAGGGCATTCGTGCCGAGCGTGGTGTAAACTGCCATGTCAGCCAGCCGGACCCGCGTTACTTATTCGGTTAATTGGCGCGGTAGCTTGAACACCATATTTTCGACCGCGCTGGCCAATGTCTGTTCTTGAACATCGCGCCATTCGCGCAATTTCTCGACCACTTCGCGCACCAGTTCTTCGGGTGCCGATGCGCCAGCCGTCAGGCCGACTGTGCCGATCCCTTCCAGCCATGCCGGATCGATATCGTCGGCGCGCAGGATCAGTTTGGAATCGGTGCCGCAGCGTTTGGCGACTTCGACCAGCCGCAGCGAATTCGAGGAATTGGGCGAGCCGATCACCAGCACCAGATCGCTTGCCGGAGCAATCTGTTTGACCGCCGCCTGACGGTTGGACGTGGCATAGCAAATATCGTCCGCTTTGGGGCCGACGATGTCGGGATAGCGCGCTTTCAGGGCAAGAATCACATCCGCTGTATCATCGACCGACAGGGTCGTTTGCGTCAGGAAGGCAAGCTTAGCACCCGCAGGAAAATCGAGCTTGGCGACATCATCCACATCTTCGACCAATGTCATCTGGCCGTCTTCGACCTGACCCATCGTGCCGATGACTTCGGGATGGCCTTCATGGCCGATGAAGATGATGTGGCGGTCGCGCTCGATCTGCCGTTCGGCCTGACGGTGGACTTTGCTGACCAGCGGGCAGGTTGCATCGACATAAATGAGCTTGCGCCGTTCCGCTTCTGCCGGGACTTCCTTGGGAACGCCATGCGCGCTGAAAACAACCGGCGCATCGTCTGGCACTTCGTCCAGTTCCTCGACAAAAATCGCGCCTTTCGTGCGCAACCCATCGACAACATATTTGTTATGCACGATTTCGTGCCGCACATAGACGGGCGCGCCATATTTATCGAGCGCGCGCTCGACGATCTCGATGGCGCGGTCCACTCCGGCGCAAAAGCCGCGCGGGGCGGCGATCAGCAAAGTGAGGCTGGGCTTGGTCGACGGGCGTTCGGTCGATGGAAAGGGCGCGTTCATATGCTCGCCTCTAGCGTTTTGTTGACGCGCCCGCTAGGGGCTAGCGCCGATAGACGCGCGTAGATTTTGCCCGGTTTAAGGAATATTGCTCGATGAATGCTCTGTGGTTCCCGAAAAACGCCGTAAAATTGCGGACCGCCGGTCTGGTTGCGCTGGGCGCGCTGGCCGTTTCGGGCTGTGCGTCCGAAGGCGATCTGGTGGTCGATCAAGGCGTCGGAATTACTGCGATCCGCACCGTCTGCCCGGCGGTCGGCGTACCCGACCACACCGGCGATATGACGAGCTTTGCCCAGGCCAATTCGCGCACGGCGGACAATATTGATGTGACTGCAACACTGACCAATTTGCGCTCGACTTGCAACGAAACAGAAGGCCGGGTCTATTCCGAAGCGACCTTCGAAGTGCTGGCACAGCGCACCGATCCGCGCGGTGCGCGCCAAGTGACGCTGCCCTATTTCTCGACCGTATTGCGCGGCGGAACGGCTGTGGTCAGCAAACAAGTCGGTCAAGTCACGGTGAATTTTGCCGATGGACAGACGCGCGCCAGCGGCATGGGCAAAGCGGCGGCTTATATCGACCGCGCGGAAGCGACCTTGCCGGAAGACATCCGCGAGCGGATTACACGCAAGCGCAAAGCGGGCGATCCCGATGCGGCACTGGACCCGCTGGCCGACCCGACGGTGCGGGCTGCCGTGGCGCGGGCAACGTTTGAATTGCTGGTCGGATTTCAGCTTACCGAAGACCAGCTTGCTTATAACGTAACACGCTAAAGTCACCTGGCGGGCGCGCAACGCACTCTTGCGCTTTTGGTCAGTTTGGCTAGGCGCAGACCATGTCCGATACACATACATTGCACGCCGCCTTTGCGGCCAGAATCGATGCCATTCTCGATGCGCTGGAGATGGAAGGCGATTTGCCGCCTGACACGCGCCGGAACGGGGTCAGCGTAGAGCCGCCGCGCGATGCCGATCACGGCGATCTGGCGACGAATGCGGCGATGGTGCTGGCCAAGCAGGCCAAGAGCAATCCGCGCGACATGGCAGCCAAGATCATCGCCAAGCTGGATCGCGACCCGCTGGTCGCTTCGGCGGAGATTGCGGGGCCGGGCTTTATCAATATGCGTCTTGCCCCGATCGCGTGGCTGGATGAATTGCAGGCGATCGGCGCGCTGGGCGAGACTTATGGCAAGTCGAAGAGTGGCACGGGCAAAACCGTCAACATCGAATATGTCTCGGCGAACCCGACCGGACCGATGCATATGGGCCATTGCCGGGGCGCGGTGGTAGGCGATGCGTTGGCCGGATTGCTGGAATTTACCGGCCACAAGGTTATCCGCGAATATTACATCAATGATGCCGGTGGACAGGTCGATACGCTCGCCCGGTCTGCGCATTTGCGGTATCGCGAAGCGCTGGGCGAAGACATCGGCGACATTCCCGAAGGCCTGTATCCCGGCGACTATCTGACACCAGTCGGCAAGCATCTGGCCAGCGAATTCGGCGACAAATACGCCGCCGCGCCCGAAGCCGAATGGCTCGATATTTTCCGCGCCGAATCGGTTAGCCAGATGATGGCGCTCATCAAATCCGATCTGGCTTTGCTGGGCATTCATCACGACACATTCGCGTCCGAAGCCGCGTTGCAAGCTGCCAAGAAACCGGAACAAGCCGAAGCATGGTTGCGCGCCCGCGACCTCGTTTATGATGGCGTGCTGGAAGCGCCCAAGGGCAAAGCGCCGCCCGAAGATTGGGAGCCGGTGGAATTGCCGCTGTTCCGGTCGACCAAATTTGGCGACGATCAGGATCGCCCGATCAAGAAATCCAACGGTTCGTGGACCTATTTCGGCGCTGACCTGGCCTATCATATGCAAAAGGCCGAGGGCGCCGATGCCCTGATCGATATCTGGGGCGCGGATCATGCCGGAACGGTCAAGCGGATCAAGGCGGCTGTCGCTGCGCTATCGGCGGGCGATGATTCGCGCGAGCCGGTCGCCTTCGATGTGAAGCTGATCCAGATGGTGCAATTGATGCGCCACGGCGAGCCGGTAAAAATGTCGAAACGGTCCGGCAATTTCGTTACGCTGGCCGATGTCGTGGGGGAAGTCGGCAAGGATGTTGTGCGCTTCACGATGCTGACCCGCAAACCCGAAGCGCAGATGGAATTCGACTTTGCCAAAGTGGTGGAAGCCAGCCGCGATAATCCGGTATTTTACGTGCAATACGCCCATGCGCGGATCTGCTCGACCATGCGGAAAGGCGCAGCGGAAGGCTTGGCTCCCTCATCGGAAAATCTCGATTTGCTCGGGCCCGCTGACCACACCTTGATCGCGCAAGCAGCGCAATTTCCGCGCATCGTCGAAGCCGCAGCACAAGCGCGCGAACCGCACCGCATCGCCTTTTATCTCTATGATCTGGCGGGCGCATTTCACAGTTTCTGGAACGCCGGCAATGACGATACCGGCTTGCGCATCTTGCAGTCGGACAATGCCGCGCTTACGCAGGCACGGTTGTTTCTGGCCGCGCAAATCGGGCAGATCATTCGCAACGGCTTGCACGTCTTGGGCGTCGAAGCCGTCGAGGAGATGTAGGGATGGCGATGACAGGGATGGCTTCGGGGGCGGGGCCGCGCGATGATGCCAGTGCTGGTGGTGATGGCGGATATGACGATCGAGCGGATGGCGCGAATTACCGCGAACCGTGGGAAGACGATGCGGAATTGGCCTTTACCGACGAAGATGAACGCCTCCCCTGGCTGGAATCCGATGACGAGGACGATAGCGCCGCAGGAATCGACACCGGTCGGATCGTAACCTTTGCAGTGCTGGGTCTGGTGGCTTTGCTCGCCATCATCGGCAGCGTGTGGTGGCTGACGAACCGCGACAGCGATGGCGCGCAAATCGCCGATGGCAGCATCATCGAAGCGCCGGACGAGCCTTATAAGGTCAAACCGGAAGATGAAGGCGGCAAGGAATTCGAAGGCACGGGCGATACCAGCTTTGCCGTGGGCGAGGGCAAAACGCGCGAAGGACGCCTTGCCGAAACGCCCGCTATCGGCAGCGGACCACTGACCAAGCCCGTTCCTGATGCCGCCCAGCCAAATGCTTCGCGCCCAGCCGAAACGACCAGCGCACCGTCGATTGAAACCGTCAAACCGGACGCAGAAGCCATCGCTCAAGCCAATGACGGCGTGGGCGTGCAAGTCGGTGCGTATTCGACCAAGGCCAGCGCCGAAGCGGGCTGGCGCACTTTGCAAGGCCAGACCGAAGCCTTGAACGGCGTGCGCCACCGGATCGTGCGCGGGCGCGCCGATATCGGCATCGTGTACCGCTTGCAAGCGATCGCAGGTAGCGGCGCAGCGGCGGATGCCTTGTGCGGTGCATTGCGCGATGACGGGCTGGATTGTCAGGTCAAACGCTAAACAAACCGCAGCGCGTCAGTCGGTGATGCTGGCCGATTTCCACATCGCAGGCGCTGACCCGGCTTGCCAAACACACGCATTGCTGCGATTCTGCGCCGCATAATGCCACATATGACACCAGCCATTTTCGGCGTTGCCGGAGCGCGATTGTCTCGCGACGAAAAAGCCTTCTTCAAAGAGGCCGATCCGGCAGGTTACATCATCTTCGGGCGCAATTGCATCGACCGTGAGCAGATGCTTGCGCTGACTGACGAGCTGCGCGCCATTCACGGGCGCGACAAGCTGTATATCTGTATCGATCAGGAAGGTGGCCGCGTAGCGCGGATGAAACCGCCGAACTGGCCTGCATTTCCCGCTGGCAGCGTGTTCGACGCGCTCTACCAAATCGCTCCGGCCAGTGCGATTGAAGCGGCGCGCTTGAATGCCGAAGCGCTGGGGCGCGAACTGGCTGCGGTCGGGATCACTGCCGATTGCCATCCCCCGCTGGATGTGCGGCAAGCGGGCGCGCATGACGTGATCGGCGACCGCGCTTTAGGCAGTAATGCGATGCAAGTGGCGGCAATCGGTCGCGGCATTCTGGACGGGTTGGCGCGCGCCGGAGTGGCGGGATGTATCAAGCATATGCCCGGGCATGGCCGCTCGAATGTCGATACGCATAAAGAACTGCCAAGGGTGACGGCTTCGGCAGAGGAACTGGCGGAGGACATCGCGCCGTTCAAAGCCCTGAATTCCGCGCCTGCGGGCATGACAGGCCATCTGATCTTCACCGAATGGGATGCGGAGAATCCGGCAACGCAATCGCCTTATGTGATCGAGCGGATCATTCGCGGCGAGATCGGCTTCGACGGATTGCTGATGACCGATGATATCGACATGGAAGCCCTGTCCGGCACCATCCCCGAACGCGGGGCCAGATCGATTGCGGCGGGCTGCGATCTGGTTTTGAATTGCTGGGCCAAGGTGGAGGATATGACGGGTCTTGCGGACGTGCTTCCGGCGATGAGCGAGAAGGCGATGGCGCGGCTGGATGCGGCCTTGGCCGTGACACGCTGCGATCCGCAAGCGGTGGACGACGCGCACACCCGCGAATTGCTGGCGCAGCGCGATGCCTTGCTGACCGCTGCAGGTTTGCCGGCTGCCGGCGTTTCCGCTTGAGTGAGCAGGATCTGCTGACCGGGCTGAAATCAGCCTTGCCAACGGGCGCGCCGCAAGATGCGTTACAAGATCAAGTTGGGCTGCAAAAGGCGCAAAAAACGGGTGCGCAAACAGGTGCGCAAAAAACAGACGATTTGTGGAGCTTCGATCAGCCGGATGCGGCGGCGACCACCGATGACGCGCTGTATCTGGAACTGGACGGGTGGGAAGGGCCGCTCGATATTCTGCTCGATCTGGCCCGGCGGCAAAAGGTCGATTTGCGCGCGATCTCGATCCTGTCGCTGGTGGATCAATATCTCGATTTTATCGATCAGGCCGGAGAGCTAAAACTGGAATTGGCGGCAGATTATCTGGTGATGGCCGCGTGGCTGGCTTATTTGAAATCATCGCTGCTGCTGCCAAAAGACGAGCAGGAAGAGCCGAGCGCCGAGGAATTGGCCTTGCGATTGCAGCTGCGCTTGCAGCGATTGGGCGCGATGCGCGAGGCAGCGGCGCGGCTGATGGCGCGCGACCGGATCGGGCGCGACATTTTCCTGCGCGGATTGCCGGAGGGATTGCGCACGGATCGCAAAACCCGCTGGCGGTGCGAGCCGTTCGACTTGCTGCAAGCATATGGGCGGGTGAAGACGCGGACCGCGCCGGCGATCCATATGGTCCGCGCGCGGCCGGTAATGACGCTGGAAAGCGCGCTCGACCGGGTGTCAGCGATGCTGGGCGTGACGCTTGACTGGATGACGCTGGAAGAGTTTTTGCCGCCTCACGCAGAGCCGCGCTTGCGACGATCCGCGCTGGCGTCCAGCTTCGTAGCGGCGCTGGAATTGGCGCGGCGCGGTAAAGCCGAACTGGCGCAGGAGGCTGCGTTTTCGCCGGTTCGCCTACGCCGCATTCCGGCATGAGCGGCCCGCCGGACGATTTCACGCGCAGTGTCGAAGCCACCGTGTTTGCGTCCGAAGAACCGCTATCGGTCGAAGCCATTGCCAGCCATTTGGGCGACGCGGAAAAATCGCTCGTGCGCGATGCTCTGGCGCAGCTATCCGAGCATTACAAAGGTCGCGGGATCGATCTGGTCGAGCGGGGCAAGCGCTGGCATTTCGAGACGGCGGGCGATTTGGCGCATTTGCTCCGCACAACCCGCGAACAGACCCGGCGGTTGAGTCGCGCCGCCACCGAAGTGCTGGCGATCACCGCGTATCACGAGCCGGTCAGCCGCGCTGAAATCGAATCGATCCGAGGGGTGCAGACGGCGAAAGGCACGCTGGACGTTTTGCTGGAAGCAGGCTGGATCAAGATTGCCGGCCGCCGCGAGGTGCCGGGTCGTCCCGTGATTTATGCGACGACGCCGGAGTTTCTGCAGCATTTCGGACTTTCCTCGCGCAGAGACTTGCCGGGGATCGACGAATTGCGCGCTACCGGATTGCTCGATCCGGTGGATGAAGCCTTCGATGCGCTGATGCACACGGGTGCCGAAGCGTCCGATACCGACCGCCAAACCGATGATGGCGGAGACGTGAAAGCCGATGTTAACGCCGTGGATAGTAGGGATTAAGCCGCAAAGGCTGGCGCTGACCCGTGATCCGGCCTATATTCATGTCCATATTGGCACTGCAACACGCAATAAGGTAATTCCCATGTCGCTCGGTCCCTGGCAGCTCATCATCATCGCCATCGTAATTCTGGTCCTGTTCGGGCGCGGGAAAATTTCCGAAATGATGGGTGATTTTGGCAAAGGTATCAAAAGTTTCAAGCAGGGCATGAATGAGGAAGATACGGTTGCAAAGCCCGACGTGGAGCCTTCCAAGCGGATCGAAGGGCCGGGCCATGATGCCAAACCCGCCGACACCACCGTTAAAAACGGCGAGCGCTCGGACGTAACCAAGTAATTTAGCGGGAAGGCGACAGCGCGGCGCAATCATGTTCGATATCGGCGCCACGGAATTGTTGCTGGTCGTGATAGTCGCGATCCTGGTCATTGGCCCAAAAGATATGCCCACCGCCTTGCGCGCAGCCGGTCGCTGGATCGGGAAAGCGCGGCGCGTTTCCAACCATTTTCGCAGCGGGATCGACGCGATGATCCGCGAGGCGGAAATCGAGGACATGGAGAAGAAATGGGCCGACCAAAACGCGCAGATTATGGCTCAGCATCCAAACAAGACTGACGGCGAAGGCTCATCCAGCGACCAATTATCCGACGAGGAAATTGCCGACCATGCGGCAGCAGAAGCGCGCGCAAGGGCTTTGCCGGACACTGGACTTTCGCCCGATCATGCACCTGCTAAACCAAGCGACAGCGAAACGCCTAAATCTGCAGATGCGGCGGACGAAGCTGCAATCCGTAAGCCGGATGCCTAAGTCATGGCGCTGGAATTGAAAGATCTCGACGAGACGCAAGCGCCGTTGCTCGATCACCTGATCGAATTGCGCGGTCGGCTGGTGCGATGCGTGCTGGCGCTGATCGTCGCGTCGGCTGTGTGCTTTTATTTCGCAGGCGAAATCCTTGGCTTTTTGGTGCAGCCCCTCGATGCAGCGTTCGCGGATGGCAAAAGCAAACTCATTTATACCAAGCTATACGAAGTGTTTTTCGTTGAGCTAAAAGTCGCTCTGTTTGCCGGGTTCTGCATCAGCTTTCCAATTATTGCCAACCAGCTATGGGCGTTTGTAGCACCCGGCCTGTATGCGAAGGAAAAGAAGGCTTTTCTGCCGTTTCTGCTTGCGACACCGGTGCTGTTCGTCTCCGGCGCGGCGCTGGCCTATTACGTGGTTATGCCGACCGCATTCAGCTGGTTTCTGGGCTTTGAAGGAGAGACCGGCGGCGTCGATATCGAGGCCTTGCCCGCAGCGGGCGATTACTTGTCGCTGGTCATGCAGTTCATTCTGGCGTTCGGAATCAGCTTTTTGCTGCCCGTGCTGTTGCTGCTGCTCAATCGCGCAGGGATTGTCAGTCGCGCGCAATTATCCGGCGCGCGCCGCTATGTCGTAGTCGGAGTGGTCGCAATCGCGGCGATCGTAACGCCGCCTGATCCCGGATCGCAATTGATCCTTGCTGTGCCGCTTTACCTGTTATTCGAAGGCTCTCTGCTGATTATGCGCTTTACTGAAAGCAGGCGTGAGGCAGAGCGGGACGCGCCCTCGTCTTAGAGCAATCGTAAAGCTCGTCTAGAAGTGCCGTAAAAAGCGGAAGCCAAAAAAAAGGGCCTCCGAAGAGACCCTTTTCTAAAAATCGCTACGCGATCAAAGATAAGCCAAAAGGCTTATGCACTGATCGGATCGTCGTCGCTATCCGTGATCAGATAAACGGCACCAGCGAACGCTGCGATGGCCAGAAGGCTGTAAAGCACGGTGTTTTCGCCGCCCATTTCAGCTTCGCCTTCGATCGGAGCAGAAGCCCGCTCAAATTGTGCAACGGCCGGAGCAGCTGCCAGAGTTACTGCAGCAGTTGCAGCAGCAAGTGTACGAAATTTCATATTTTACTCCCAAGAACAATGTAACAAAAATCGATAGTCTCGATTTTAGATACCAAAATTAAATTAGCTGACCACGATTAGCAAGCCAGTCAGACTTAAGAAAGCCATTAGCACAGCGCGGATTAATTTATGGTTTAAAAGCGTGCAAATTTGCACCACTTTCACGCTCACATTTTATCTGACGCACCCCATACAAGCATTGGGCCCAAAAAAAGGGGCCTCCGAAGAGACCCCTTTCTAAAAAATCGCTACGCGATCAAAGATAAGCCAGAAGGCTTATGCACTGATCGGATCGTCGTCGCCATCAGCAATGATGATGATTGCGCCAATTACGGCCGCAGCAGCGAGCAGACCGATAAGGAGGCTGCTGCCACCCAGTTCGGCTTCGCCTTCGACCGGAGCAGCGCTCCGCTCGAATTGTGCAACCGCCGGAGCAGCTGCGAGAGTTACTGCAGCAGTAGCTGCAGCGAGTGTACGGAATTTCATTTGATACTCCTAAACCACGTGGTGAAGTCCAGATTACTCTGAAATTCGGTAAAAAACTAAGTCACCTGCTTGTTTTATGCAAGGTAATTAAACGTCTCAAACAAACGACTTAGCGTATTAACAATCCATCGCGGCCTAAATACGAAGCATTAGGCCACAACAGACACCTTGCAAATCTATGCGCTGACCGGATCGTCATCGCCTTCAGCCAGCAGCACCACCGCAATGGCGACCGCCGCAATTCCCAGCACAAAAAACAGGTCGTTTCCATTAAGCTCATTGGCATCAGTCACGGGCGCAGTTGCGCGCTGTAACCCGCCAATTCCCTGCTGTGCAGCCAGCGGCGTGGCCATGATAGCCAAGGCCAAAGCCCCAATTCCAACTTTGCGCATGAACTCGTCCCTTAAATTTTGAGCCTGCCGGGAAACAGCCCGGCTTGTCCTGTAAAATGTCTGTGGCCACTGTGCGAACCAGTGCTTAACGATTACTTAAGCTGGACCTTCGCAAGGCCACTTGGCAATCCCCATATCGCTATCCGAAACCAGCCGCTGTCATGCAAGCCGTTGTGTGGTTTTGTCCGCATATGTTGCCAAATTGCCGCACATATGACGCGTTGTAGCTCTCAATCGGCGTCGCGTCGATAGACAAGCCGTCCGCCGACCCAAGTTTCGAGCACCTGTGCTGTGCGAATGTCGCTCTCGCTGGCCAGAAACGGATCGATTTCGAGAAATACGAAATCGGCACGTTCGCCTGCTGCAATCCGTCCGAAACGCCCCTCCGCAAATCCGGCATAGGCTCCATCGCTGGTGTATCCGGCGAGCGCTGCCTCGCGGCCGATAGTTTCCTCGGGACGCCAGCCGCCAAAGGGTTGTCCGGCATCATCCACCCGCGAAATGGCGACGGCAAGTCCGGTTAGCGGATCGGGCCGCTCGACCGGCGCATCCGATCCAAGCGCGAGTTTCGCACCATTGCTTGCAATCGTTTGCCAAGCATATGCGCCCGTCAGGCGATCCGGGCCGAGGCGCGCTTCCGCCATCAACCGGTCGGAGGTCTGATGCACAGGCTGCATCGAAGCGATCAGCCCAAGCTCTCCGAATTTCGCCAGTTCCGCCGGATCGACGACTTGCGCGTGTTCAACGCGCCAGCGCCGGTCGCCGGTGTACGTTTCCTGCAATTCGGCCACCGCGGCCAGCACTTCGGCATTGGCGGCATCGCCGATGGCGTGAATGGCGAGCTGGAAATTGCCGAGTGCTGCGCGGCTCATCCGGTTGCGCAATGCCGCTGGATCGAGCAGCGGCAGGCCTTTATTCTCAGGATCATCGGCATAAGGCGCTTTCAGCCACGCTCCGCGCGATCCCAGCGCGCCGTCGAGATACATTTTTACGCCGTTAAGGCGCAGCCGGTCGTCATACAGCCACGGTGACGGACCGCTGCCGCCGATCAGATCCATCGCTTCGACCCCGCCGGCATACGCCATGATGCGCAAGGTCAGGCGTCCCGTGTCGCCCGCACGGCGAAAGGCTTGCCAATCCTCGATGCTGGTCCCCATATCCGCAGCGGCGGTGACGCCCTGTGCATGAAGCAGGGCTTGCGCTTTGGCCAAAGCCAGATCGCGTTCGACTGCGCGCGGGGCGGGAATGTGTTTGGTGACAAGGCTTTCCGCCGCATCGACGAACACGCCAGCCGGTGCTTTGCTTCCGGCTATGCGCTCGATCCGTCCGCCATCTGGATCGACGGTAGTTGCGGTGATCCCGGCGCGCTCCAATGCTAGTGAATTGCCCCAGCCGGCATGGCCATCGACGCGTTGCAGCCAGACCGGGCGGTCCGACACGACCACGTCGAGTTCGGCAGCGGTTGGAAAGCGGCCAAGGCCCCATTTCTCCTGATTCCATCCGCGTCCCAAAATCCACGGTCGCGACGGATTGTCCTGCGCGAATTGTGCGATAGCGGCTTGCGCTTCTTCGAGTGAATTCGTGTCAGACAAATCCAGCGTCAATGCTGCAAAGCCAACGCCCATGACGTGGAGGTGCGAATCGATGAAGCCGGGCAGCATGGTGCGCCCTTTGCCATCGACACGAAAATCGACATCGCGCGGCAATTTGTCGCCTCGCTCGAAAACTTGTGCGATGCGGCCATCATCATCGAAAGTGATGGCGACGAAACGAGCGATTTCGCCTTGTTCATCGATAGTCATGCCGTTGACATTATCGACCAGCGTATCAGCCATCGCCGATGTGGCCAGAAACGCTGCGGTCAGCGCGCCTAACACGGCTCTCGACGACGTTAAGTACCGTTTAGACATCCTTGTGACCCTTTATTGATGTGTCGGGCAAACGGCGGATCAAAGCGCTGGTATCCTGCCGTTTTCCGCCCATTTGCTGTATCTCTGCATAGAATTGATCGACCAGTTCGGTGACCGGCGAGGACAAGCCAAGCTGTCTGGCTTCGTCCAGCGCGTAGCCCAAATCTTTGCGCATCCAGTCGATGGCAAAGCCGAAGTCGAACTCACCGGCGACCATTGTTTGCCAGCGGTTTTCCATTTGCCAGCTTTGTGCCGCGCCACCGGAAATCGCTTCGAAGGTTTTGTCGGTGGCAAGGCCCGCTGCTTGCGTCAGTCGGATCGCTTCGGACAATCCGGCCAATGTTCCGGCGATGCACATCTGGTTTGCCATCTTGGCAGTTTGCCCCGCGCCGGTGCCGCCGACATGGACGATCCGTGCGCCATAGGCCTGCATGATCGGTTCGGCTTTGGCAAAAGCCTCCTTGGCACCGCCGCACATGATGGCCAGCTTGCCGTTTTCCGCGCCCGCCTGACCCCCGGAAACGGGCGCATCGAGCGCGAGAATACCCTTCGCCACAGCCGCTTCGCCGATCCGGCGAGCCATATCGGCAGATACCGTTGTATGATCGATAAATAGCGCATCGTCGCGCATGGCCGCCATTGCGCCGAATTCGCCGAACAGCACGTCTTCAAGGTCTTCGTCTTGCCCGACACAGGTGATGACGACGTCCGCATCCTCGCTGGCTTCGTTAGGGGAGGCGGCCACCTTTACATCAAGACCAAGCGCAGCGCAGTCTTCAGCCCAGCGGTCTGCGCGGGCTGCGGTCCTGTTATAGCCGGTGACTTTATGGCCAGCGGCAGCAAGGTGACGCGCCATTGGCGCTCCCATCACGCCAAGCCCGAGAAATGCGATATTGCAGGTGGATGTCATAAGCGCCTCTTGGTTAAGGAGATTTATCGTCGGTGCAAATGCAAATCGCATTGCACAACCCAATTTGCTTGCTTAGGCCACCGCCATGACCAGCAATACCAGCACAGCCACGGCGCACACGCCGGGCCGCGAAGCCCTGACTTTAAGCGACATTCGCGAAGCCGCCGCGCGGATCGACAAGGCCGTCGTGCGCACGCCGATGATGCACTCCATTACCTTGTCGGAAATTACCGGCGCGGAAATCTGGCTGAAATTCGAAAACCAGCAATTCACCGCTGCCTATAAAGAGCGCGGCGCGCTGAATGCGCTGTTGCTGATGCCGGAAGAACAGCGCAAACGCGGGGTTATTGCTGCTTCTGCCGGAAACCATTCGCAGGGCCTAAGCTATCACGGCACGCGGCTGGGCGTTCCCGTGACGATCGTCATGCCGCGCACCACGCCGACGGTGAAGATCGTGCAGACCGAGCGGGTCGGGGGCAAAGTCGTGCTGCATGGCGAGACCTTTGATGAAGCGTCGACTCACGCACGGCATCTTGAGCAGGAACTGGGGCTGACCTTCGTTCACCCTTTCGATCATCCGCACGTTGCCGCAGGGCAGGGCACGGTGGCGCTGGAAATGCTGGACGTCATGCCTGACCTGAATTGTCTGGTCGTGCCGATCGGCGGTGGCGGATTGATGAGCGGCATGGCCACGGCGGCCCGCGCGTTAAAGCCGGACATTGAATTGGTCGGGGTGCAAGCCGCGCTTTATCCATCGATGTATGGCGCGATCAACGGCAAGGACGTTGCTTGCGGCGGCGATACGCTGGCTGAAGGGATTGCGGTCAAAGCGCCGGGACAATTCACGCGCAAGATTATCGAAGAGCTGGTCGATGAAATCCTGCTGGTCGATGAAGCGGCGTTAGAAAGCGCTGTATCGCTACTGTTGCAGATCGAAAAAACGGTGGTCGAGGGCGCGGGCGCGGCAGGACTGGCTGCGGTATTGGCCAATCCGGAGCGGTTCGCCGGCAAGCGGATCGGCCTTGTGCTGTGCGGCGGCAATATCGATACCCGATTGCTCGCCAATGTTCTGCTGCGCGATCTGGCGCGGCAGGGGCGGCTGGCGCGGCTGCGTGTGACATTGCAGGACAGGCCGGGCGCGCTTTACAAGGTGATGCGCGAATTCGACGATCACAACGTCAACATCATTGAGATTTATCATCAACGGATTTTCACCAGCCTACCAGCCAAGGGCCTGATCACGGATATCGAATGCGAGGCCCGCGACCGCGATCAGATCGACAGTCTGGTCGAAGCGCTGCGCGCAAAAGATTATGTCGTGACGCCCGTAGAACTGGGATAAATGCCCGGAATGGAAAAATTTGATGGTTAACCCCTTTTGCAACCGGAGCGAAAGTCCTTAGGTAAGGTGTTAACAAAACGTTACCGACTCAAACTTTCGCAAAAGGTTCGCAAACCGCAGTGACTGCTCCGATCCGTTTTCCCAGATTTTTCGTGACCAGTCCGGCGCCTTGTCCGTATTTGCCGGGGCGGACCGAACGCAAGGTTTTTACCGAACTCAAAGGCAATGATACCGACGAGTTGAACGAAGCGCTGGGCAGGATCGGATTTCGCCGCAGTCAGACCGTTGCCTATCGCCCGAGCTGTGTCGATTGTAACGCCTGCGTATCGGTGCGCATTCTGGCCGAAGAATTTGCGCCGTCGAAAAGCCAGAAGCGTCTGTTAAAACAAAACAGCGATCTGGAAGCGCATGAATGCCGGCCTTGGGCAACGGCGGAACAGTTCGATTTGCTGCAGAAATATCTCACTGTACGGCATCCCGGAGGCGGGATGGCGACGATGGAAGATAGCGATTATGCGGACATGGTCGAACATACCCCTGTTTCCAGCAACATAATCGAGTATAGGGAGCCAGCGACGGGTACAAGCAAGGGTCGGCTCGTCGCAGCTTGTCTCACCGATTATCAGGGCGATGGCCTGTCGATGATCTACAGCTTTTATGACCCGGAACATCGGAATCGCACGGGTCTTGGCAATTATATCATTCTCGATCATATCCGCCGGGCGCAGCAAATGGGCCTCCCCTATGTCTATCTCGGCTATTGGGTTAACGGGTCAGACCGGATGCAATACAAGATCCGTTTCCGCCCGATGGAACGGCTTTCCCGCGAAGGCTGGCAACGGATTTCCGATGATGAGCAAGACCGGCTTATCACTGCGGCCGCGCGCAGATGCGGCGAGACCGCACGCGAGCCACGCCCTGCAAAAGACGGCAAGCGCGTCACCAGCGAAGCCGAAACCTAATTTCCATAAGCTCGGTGTTTTTGCCGGTAGCTTAAGTTTGGCGATTTTGCTGGCGCATAGCCAGCCGGGGCTCGCTCAGGATCAGCAAGCGCCGCCGCGCCTTGAAGACCTTATTCCCGACGAAGCGCTCGAAAATCCCGAAGAATGGGCGGGTGACGGCGTTCCCGATGCGCCCATCGGTCTGGTCGAACCGGAGGATGCCGCTAGCGAGGCGGCTGCGGAAGATGCAGCCGAAGATATCGCCGAAGCGATCGATCCCGGCGCGCCGGAGCCTGATACGCCGCTTGCCGAATTGCCAACGCTAGGTCTGGAATGGCCTGACGATCTCGAATTGGCCGAACTCGATCTGGTCGAGCCGGATGATTCGATCGAATTTGCGGAATTGGATACAGAGCCGGTCGAGGCTATGCCCGATGCCGAGACTTTCCGCATCAGCAACGAGCTGGTGCTCGCTTTCCCCGACGACAACGATGCGTTTCCCGAGCGCACGGCTTTTCTCGAACGCTTCAAAGCCCTGTCCACTATCGAGCAATTGGAAAGTGATGGCGACAATCTGTCGCAACTGGCGGCACGCGCCCGCGAAGACGAGGAATTGCTCGGCACGCTGCTGAGAATTTATGGCTATTACGACGCGCAGATCATTCGCACAGTCGGCGGCGCGTCGGCCAATGCGGATGTCGCCGATGATGCTGAAACGCGCGCGGCGGTGCGCTTCGATGTTCTGCCGGGTCGGCGATATCGCGTCGGCGAGGTCGATCTGGGGCAATTGCAGACAGCGCCGGACTATACCGCATTGCGCGCGGAATTCGGTGTAGGTCCGGGCGATTTCCTGTCGAACGATGTGATCGTTGAAGAGCAGCTGGAGCTGGACACGGCGCTGGGCGAAACGGGCTATCCCTTTGCCGCGATTGAAGCGCCCGAACTGCTGATCGATCATGCGCGCCGCGAAGGCGATCTGACGATGGACGTGCTACCGGGCGGGAAATACGCCTTTGGCGATGTTATCTCCAGTCTGCCGGAATTTCCTGTCGGGCAAGCATCTTGCAACCATTGCGCGTTTCGATCCGGGCGATGTTTACCAGCGCAGCCTTGAGCTGGACTTACGGCGCGCCATCACCGCTACCGGCCTTGTGTCTTCTGTTTCGATTACGCCGCGCGAAGTGGAAGCGCCCAGCGAAGGCGAGCCGGGAACGGTCGCTCTGGATGTCGATCTGGTCAAAGCGCCGCTGCGTACGATTGCCGGTGCGATCGGCTATGGCTCGGAAGAGGGCGTGCGAATTCAAGCGAGCTGGGAACATCGCAATCTCCTGCCGCCGGAAGGCGCATTCCGGGTTCGCGGCATTCTTGGCACGCAGGAACAGCTGGCAGGCGTGACGCTGAAGAAAAACAATTTCGGCGGGCGTGATCGCATTCTCAATCTCGACGCATTCATCAGCACGCTGGATAACGAAGCCTTCGATGCCAACACCGCTTCATTCGTCGCCACTTACGAGCGCACCTCCACACTGCTGTTTCAAAAGCCATTAAGCTGGAGCTTTGGACTGGAACTGGTCGCAACCGACGAAAGGCCCGCGCCGATCGATGGTGTGTCGCTGCCGCGCGAGACGTTCTTTGTTGCGGCCCTGCCGGTGTTTGCGCTGATCGACAGCACGGATGACTTGCTCGATCCGACGGAAGGTTTCCGGCTGGGCGGGCGGCTTTCGCCTGAGATTTCGCGCAATCAAACGAATGGCACGGAAAGTTTTTATCTGCGCAGCCAGGTCGATGCGAGTTTCTATAAGCAGATCAATGACAAGGTCGTGCTGGCTGGACGTACGCGACTGGCCACGATCCCCGGCACGACGATCGAAAACATCGCGCCATCGCGGCGGCTGTATGCCGGTGGCGGCGGGTCGGTGCGCGGATATGGCTTCCGTCAGATCGGACCAAGCAATGTGCTGGGCGAACCGAATGGCGGGCGCTCACTCGTCGAATTTTCAGCAGAAGCGCGCATTCGCACCGGCTTCATGGATGGCGCAGTCTCGGTTGTGCCATTCGTCGATGCAGGATCGGTCGGGACGGGCAGCTTTCCCGACTTCGAAACCATCAAGATCGGCGTTGGCATCGGTGCGCGCTATCACACCGGATTTGGCCCGATCCGGATCGATATCGGCGTGCCGTTGAACCCTGGGCCGGACGATAATCCCGTCGCGGTCTATGTTTCGCTTGGACAAGCCTTCTGATGAGCGAAGAGACAATGCCAGCGGAAGTTTCGCCCGAAGATCGCGCCGCACCAGAGCGCAAAACGAACCACCGCGTGAACCATCGAGTCTTGCGCTGGGTCATCGGGATTGTTGTGGCGATCGCCTTGCTTATTGCCGCTGGTGTCGCGCTTCTCAACACCTCGTTCGGACAGCGTTTCGTCACTGACCAGATCAGCAATCTGGAGCTGGAATCCGGCTTGGAAATTGCCATCGGACGGATCGAAGGCGATCTGTACGGCCAATCAGTCTTGCATGACGTTACCTTGTCCGATCCCAAAGGCGTGTTCCTGACGATCCCGCGTGCGGAACTGGATTGGCGTCCGTTCGCCTATCTTCGCAATGTCGTCGATATCCGCTCGCTCGCGGCAAGACGCGGCACTTTGCTGCGCTTGCCTGAATTGAACGAGAGTGAAGAGGATGGCCCGCTGCTGCCCGGCTTCGATATTCGCATCGACAGGTTCGAAATCGATCAGCTGATGCTGGCCGAAGGCGTGGCGGGCGAAGCGCGGCAACGTGTTGATTTGCTGGGCAAAGCCAAGGTTAGCGCCGGTCAAGTCATGTTGCAGGCCAATGGCAAATTGGGTCAGCGCGACATTCTATTGGTCGATCTTGACGCAAGGCCCGACGATGATCTGTTCGATCTGGCATTCGATTATCGCGCGCCCGAAGGCGGCGTGCTGGCAAATATGCTGGGAGCGGACGCTTCTTATCGCGCGATCATTGCAGGCGAGGGCAAGTGGAGCAATTGGGACGGGGCACTGACCGTTGACCGCGCCGATCAGCGTGTCGCTGCGTTCAAGCTGTCCAACAAAAGCGGTCGGCTGGGGATGGTCGGACAGGCTTTTCCGGCCAGCGTAACGTCCGGATTCACGCAAGACGTTCTCGGCAATGCCGTGTCGCTGGCGATCTTCGGCACGGTGGAAGAGCGTGTGATTGATGCAGACGTGGCGGTAAGGGCCGCTGCCTTCAAGCTCGACGGGAGCGGCATCGTCGATCTTGCACAGAACCGCTTTGAAGATTTCGACCTGTTGGCGCAGCTTTCCCGGCCAGACCTGTTCGGCCCTAATTTGCAACTCGAAGGCACGCGCCTGTCCGCAACGCTGAACGGACCGTTTGCGCAAAGCGAAATCGAGCATTCGTTGATCGCGCAGCGTATTGTGGCCGGTTCGACCGTACTTGAAGGCGTGGCGCATTCCGGCACCCTGTCGCGCGATGGCGGCGTGTGGCGGCTTCCGCTGGATATGACAGTGGTCGATGTGACGACCGGAAATGCGCTGATCGATCCGGAACTGGTGAATGGCGCGCTGACCGGCGAAGTGGTGCTGAACGGCAATCGTTTATCGAGCCAGGATCTGGCGCTCCGCTTTCCTTCCGCGAAAGCCGATCTTGCCTTGCAAGGCGATCTGGCGCGTAGCCAGTATCAACTGACCGGACCGGTTAGCATCAACGGCTTGCAGCTGGATAATGTCGGTCGCACCAGCGGTACCGCGCGAATTGCCTTGCGCCTCGATGGCGATAATCCGTGGGTACTGCGCAGCGACATCGATGCCACGATCGCCCCGGTTTCCAATGCTACTTTAGCCAACCTTGCCGGAGAGCGGATCGTCATTCGCGGCGGTGTCGGCATTGGCGCAAACGCACCCCTGACATTCCGAGACTTGCGTGTCGATGCAGCAAAGCTCGACATGGTGCTGAATGGCCGGGTCGATGATGGAACGACTACCGTCGCCGGACGCGGCACGCATACGCAATATGGCGATTTTACGGTCGAAGCCCGGCTTGCCGATAGCGGCCCCGAAGCCACGCTGGTTCTCGCCAGCCCGCTCCCCGCAGCGGGCTTACGCGATGTGCGCGTGACCCTGGCCCCGACCGAAGATGGCTTTGCAATCGACACCAACGGGCAATCGCTGCTTGGTGAATTCAACGGCAGTTTCGGTCTGGTTGCTCCGGCAAATGGCCCGACGCAAATCGCGGTGCAGGATTTCAAAGTCTGGAAAACCGACATTACCGGAAACCTGACTTTGGGCGATGGCGGCGCTGATGGCGTGCTGGCGCTATCGGGTGGCGGTTTGAACGGTAGCATCGCTTTGTCGCCGTCAGCACTCGGCCAAAGCGTCGATCTGTCCGTGCGCGCGCGCAACGCCAGCTTTGGCGGGGTCACGCCGATCACATTGGCGCGTGCCGACATTCAGGCCGAAGGTGTCATCGGCGAGTCCACGAATTTCCAAGGCAATGTGCTTGCCGAAGGGCTGTCTTACGGGCGCCTGTTCATCGGACGGCTAGCAGCGACTGGCGAGCTGCAAGATGGCGTCGGCGATGTGACCGCCTCGTTGTCGGGACGCCGGGGAAGCCGTTTTGCATTACAATTGAACGCCGGGATCAGACCTGATCGGATCGACGTGGCCACGCGTGGCGAATTTGGCGGTCAGCGGATTAGAATGCCGCGCCGTGCCGTTCTGGCCAAGAATGAAAACGGTGACTGGCAATTGCAGCGCTCGCAGATTTCGTATGGCGACGGTGCTGTCGTTGCTGAAGGAACATTCGGCGGTCCGGGCGAACAAAATATCCGGCTCGGTCTGTCGGGAATGCCGCTATCGCTTGCCGACATTGTCTTTTCCGACATCGGGCTGGGCGGAACGGTTTCGGGCAGGATCGACTATCGATTGGCGGAAGATGGCTTGCCGCGAGCCGATATTCGCGTGATGATCGATGATTTGACGCGGTCGGGTCTGGTGCTGACTTCCAGCCCGATCGATGTAGCTCTCGTTGCGGATTTGACGGCAAACCGGCTGGTTTCACGCGCTGTTCTGAAAGAGGGCGGCGAGCGCAAAGGTCGTCTGCAGGCGCGCATCAACAATTTGCCGAATGGCGGCACGGTCGTCGAGCGCTTGCGCGCAGGCAATTTGTTCGCACAATTCCGGTACAGCGGAAAAGCCGCCGCGCTGTGGCGTCTTGCTGCCATCGATGCGTTCGACATTACCGGCCCGGTCGAACTGGCCGCCGATATACGCGGCACATTGGCAAACCCGCGTGTTCGAGGGTCAGTCGGTAGTGACAATCTACGCGTGCGTAGCGGATTGTCCGGTACAGACGTGCAGAATGTTTCGATGAGTGGCCGTTTTGCCGGTTCGCGGTTGCAAATTACGCGCTTCTCCGGGACGACAGACAATGACGGGCGGATCACCGGCAGCGGCACGGTCGATCTTGAGGGACTGGGTGAGCGCGTTGAAGGCCGGAGCCTTGAAATTCGCGGTCCCAAGCTGGATTTGCGTGCCAATGCCCAACGCGCACGATTGCTCAATGCAAATGGCCTTAACGCCACGATCAGCGGACCTCTGCGGATTGTGTCGAGCGGGCTGGGCGGAACCATCGCCGGACGCGTGCGGATCGATCGGGCATCATGGAGCCTTGGATCAGCCGCAGACGATGCTGAATTGCCGCGTATTGCGACGCGCGAGATCAATGTACGCGCCGATATCGCGCCAACCGTCGCGCCGAGCAGGCCGTGGCGCTATCTGATCGACGCGCAAGGATCGAGCCGGATCGATGTCGATGGCCTTGGCCTGGATAGTGAGTGGGGCGCGGACATAATCTTGCGCGGAACGACGGATGATCCAAGGATCGGCGGCGAAGCAAGGGTTGTGCGCGGGGCTTACAGTTTTGCCGGAACGCGCTTTGAATTGACGCGTGGACGCATCGATTTTAACGATCAGGCGCCGATCGATCCGCAACTGGACATCGTTGCCGAAACCGATCGTGATGGACTGAGCGTAACCGTCAGCGTGCAAGGAAGCGCACAACAGCCAGAGATCAATTTCAACTCCGTCCCAGCATTGCCGCAAGAGGAAATCTTGTCACGGCTGCTCTTCGGCGGATCGATTACATCGCTTTCGGCAACCGACGCACTGCAATTGGGTACGGCGCTGGCATCGCTGCGTGGCGGGGGTGGCGGCCTCGATCCGATCAACCAATTGCGGACGGCCATCGGCCTCGATCGTTTGCGCATTGTGGGGGCAGACCCGGCCCTGGATCGCGGAACCGGTGTTGCTTTGGGCAAAAATATCGGACGACGCTTCTATGTCGAAATTATCACCGATGGACGCGGCTATAGCGCAACGGAATTGGAATTCCGGGTCACGTCATGGCTTTCGCTCTTGGCCAGCATCTCGACCATCGGCCGCGAGAGTGCAGTGGCGGAAATCAGCCGCGATTACTAAAGCTGTCAATCAGGGCTTGGGCGGTACCGGCACGATCCGGTCGTAATCTTTCGAATTCGGGAAGTGAGCGTTGCGAGTCATCTTTGTGCCATCGCCCAACACGCCATCGGAGCAGTTCAGCATCTTGTCGATGCAATTGTCCTGCCATGCCGCCAGCGCTTCGTCATTCCACGCACCGAACCAGTCGGCATGGAAGCTGTAGCCCGGCTCGCGCCATTTTTCAGGCACCATATGATCGCTCGCAAACATCCAGTTCTGCGGCTTGTCACCTGCTTCGATTTGATACGCAATCGTTAGCGTGAATGCGGGCAATACATCGGAATGCGATGCAGGACAGGACGAACGGCCGGTCATTCGGTTGCGTTTGGAATAAGAGGTATGGCTGCGATAATCAGGAGCGGTCAGGTTTTCGCCGTCCCAGCATTTCGGAGCCTTGATCCCAGCATAAAAAATCGAGCCTGCTTCGCAATTGGCAAGCACTTCGCTCATCGTGCCTTTTTGCGCTTTTCCGTCACGCAGACAGCGGAACGTGGTTTTGTTATCCTGCCGCTCGCCTTTGCGTGTTGCGTCCCAGCCGAAGATGTAGCTTAACCCGCGCGGCAAACGCGCTGGCTGATTTTTGTATTCTGCAAACCACGGGTCGGAAGACGGGCGTCGCTTGTAATAGACCGAAACGTGCTTTGGCCGGACGACATTGCCGTCGCCTGTCAGCAGCGCCGGCACCCAGTAAGCGGATCGGTTAAGGTCGCTGCTGCAGGTGCTTTCCCCGGACTTCCGCAAGCTGGCAAAGGTGCTGTTATGATCGGCTTCCAGATTACCGAAAAATTGGTGGAGATGGCTTGCGCCTTCCTGACCCGGATACACCAACGGATCATTGTAAGAAAGCTGACCGGGGCCGCATAAAAACCGAAACGCGCCGACAACATCCGGTGCTGCAGATTTGGGCACCTTCACCTTGGTCAAAAGCGATGCATAGTTCAGCCCGTCGGAAACTTTTGCGGGTTCGATGTCATTGCCGCCCGGTTTTGATGGTGCCACGCCGGAGTTCGCGGATACGAGCGTCAGCAACCGATCGACTTGCTCTTTTTGTTTGGCAGAGGCGTGGCTGATTTGCTTCGTATAGCAATCGATCTGCTGCGTCAGCGATGACATATCGTCCGCGCGATCGTTAGCCTGCGAATTAAATTCGCAATCTCCGGTCGAGGCCTCCTCGGCATAAGCCGGCGACGCCAGCGAAAGGCTTAGCGCAAAGATCGAAGCTGATACAAAATAGTGCATGGGAAAATCCAAAGGTTGATTTGCTATGTGTACAGTAAGTCATGTGCTGATGCTGAATAAATCGAGCTTGGGTCAATCTGGTTCAACTTGGCGATACAGAGCAGCTTCAGCGGCGCGTCGCCGGGTCAGGCCTTTTAGCACTCGCCCAGCAGCTTTATTCCACCGCGCGAACTCGCGTGATGCACCGGCAAAATCGCCGGAAATATGCCGTTTCGTTAAAGTCGCACGGGCGATTGCACCGGTATTGTAATGAAAGCTTACCATTGCGTCGAACTGGCTTTGCGTCGTCGCAGCATCGCCGAGGGCTTGAAAAACCTCGCGCGAATAGCTGACCAAATCGCGCGCCAAGCGGGCGTTGCACTCGTGCTGGTTCCAGACACTCATAGGCCCGATGTCGGAACCGGTCGCGCCCCAACCGATCGTCCAGGGCTCTGCGCCTGTTGCCGGGTCCGGATATGATTGTACCAAGCCATCTTCACGTAATCGCGCACAGCCTTCATACTGCTTGATAAGCGATATGCCAGCTGGCGAAATGATCGTTGGAGTATTCGTCGATTCAGCGCATTTGCTTTGAAGGCCATCCAAAGATGCGTCGAGCGCATTCACTTCCGATTGCTTCAGTCCGCGCCCAAGCACACGGCGCATAGTATCGAAGACTTTGCGGCGCGGCATTTCAGTTGGTCGAGTTTGATCCATGCGAACCAGATAGGTTAATGGAATAAGTGTAGGAAAATTATTTCTTGTAACGCTAACGAAAAGGGCGCCCGGATCGCTCCGAACGCCCTTAATTTCGCAGGATAGTCTAACTTATGAGCTGTAATACATATCGAATTCAACGGCACATGGCGTTGTTTCCAAACGGCTGACTTCTTCCCATTTAAGCTCTGTATAAGCCAAAATCTGGTCTTTGGAGAAGACATCCCCGGCCAGCAAAAATTCGTGATCTGCTTCCAGTGCTTCCAGCGCCTCACGCAACGAAGCGCACACAGTTGGCACATCGGCTAACTCTGCAGGCGGCAGATCGTACAGGTTCTTGTCCATCGCTTCACCAGGGTGAATCTTGTTCGTGATCCCATCGAGTCCGGCCATCAGCAGCGCCGCATATGCGAGATATGGATTGGCCATCGCATCGGGAAAACGGAACTCGACACGCTTGGCTTTGTCGCCAGTGCCATACGGAATGCGGCATGATGCCGAGCGGTTGCGTGCCGAATAAGCCAGCAGCACCGGCGCTTCGAAACCGGGGACAAGACGCTTATAACTGTTAGTCGTCGGGTTGGTAAAAGCGTTCAACGCTTTGGCGTGTTTGATCACGCCGCCAATGTAATACAGGCAATTGTCCGACAGGCCCGCATAACCATTTCCAGCGAAAGTGGGCTTCCCACCTTCCCAGATCGACATATGCGTGTGCATTCCCGACCCGTTGTCATCCTTGATCGGCTTGGGCATGAATGTCGCGGTTTTGCCGTACGCGTGCGCCACCTGATGCACGACATATTTGTAAATCTGCATTTCGTCGGCCGTTTTGACAAGCGTCGAGTATGTCAAGCCAAGCTCATGCTGAGCGGCGGCAACTTCGTGGTGATGCTTGTCGCAATCAAGGCCCATCTCGATCATTGTAGAGACCATCTCTGCCCGGATGTCGCCAGCACTATCGACTGGCGCGACGGGGAAATAGCCACCTTTCGCGCGTGGGCGGTGAGCCAGATTGCCTGCCTCATATTCCTTGCCGGTATTGGTCGGCAGTTCCACATCATCGATCGCATAACCCGATCCGGCGTAACCGTCTTCGAAACGGACATCATCGAACATGAAAAATTCGGCTTCCGCCCCCACGTAGATCGTGTCCCCGGTGCCGGTCGATTTAAGATATTCTTCGGCACGCTTGGCGGTGGAGCGGGGATCGCGGCTGTACAATTCGCCGCTTGATGGCTCGACGATATCGCAGAACAGGATCATCATCGGTGTCGCACTGAACGGGTCGATATAAGTCCGCTCAAGATCCGGTTTCAGGATCATGTCGCTTTCGTTAATAACCTTCCAGCCAGCGATCGATGATCCGTCGAACATAAGCCCGTCTTCAAGCTCATCCTCGCCCAGCGCGCCGGCCACCATCGACAGATGCTGCCACTTGCCTTTGGGGTCGGTGAAGCGGAGATCCACCCACTCGATATCATGTTCCTTGATCTGATCGAGTACGTCTTGTGCAGTAGCCATCGGAAATTTTCTCCAGCGTTATTTTGTGAGAGTACCAGCGTTCTTTTTGTGACAGTAAATGTGTTTGCGATAGGGTTAGATCGCGTCATCGTCTTTCTCGCCCGTGCGGATGCGCAGGGCGGAATCGATAGTAGAAACGAAGATTTTGCCGTCACCGATACGGCCTGTTTGTGCCGCTGCAGCGACCGCTTCGACGACGCGTTCGGCAATCGCATCAGGCACGACGATTTCCAGTTTCACCTTGGGCAGAAAATCGACGACATATTCGGCACCCCGATACAATTCGGTGTGGCCTTTTTGCCGGCCAAAGCCCTTCGCCTCGGTCACGGTAATGCCCGAAACGCCGATTTCGTGCAGCGCTTCTTTCACCTCGTCCAGCTTAAATGGCTTGATGATCGCTTCGACTTTTTTCACGTGAACTCGGTCCCCTTCCGCGCACGGCCCTACTGACCCAACAGCGCAATCCGCATTTGTATCCTGTTATCCAAGAATTGTGCCAAGTTCCGGGGGCAATCGCAATCGCTGCGAGATGTTGTTCACAGGGGGCGAGTAGGCGGATTGCAGAGCTTGCGGGATGGGGGCTTCTCGCTCGCTTGCCGGGGAGTGGAAGGCAATTGCCCAATATTTACTCGGTCACTGCCCGAAGATTGCGCAATGGGTCAGGTCATCAGGCCTGCGGTTTCGGGCTGCCCGGTCATCAAATTCAGCGACTGGATCGCTGCACCACTGGCGCCTTTACCCAGATTGTCGAGCCGCGCGACGAGCCGGGCCCGGCTGCCATCGGATGAAGCCAGAACCCAAAGCGTAATCCGGTCGGAGGGTGCGGCTTCGTCCTGCAGCACAATTTCACCCGGTATCGCGCTTTTTTCCTCGACACTTACAAGCGCGCTGCCTTTATAAAACTCGATCAGTGTGTCGCGCAATTCATCCATCGATCGCGCCCGATCAAGCGCTTGATCCGATAACGGCACTTCCACAATCATTCCGCGAAAAGCGCTGACGACGCTGGGTGCAAATATGGGCGCTTGGGTAAGCTGTGCATGGCGCTGCATTTCCGGCAGATGCTTGTGATCCAGCGCGTAACCATAACCGCGCCAGGCTATCTCGGATTCATCTGTAAATCGCTTGATCAGAGGCTTGCCGCCCCCGGAATATCCCGACACCGCATTGACCGAAAAAGGATAATCGCGCCGGAGCAGGCCCGTTGTTGTCAGTGGTGCGATCAGCGCCAAAAAACCAGTCGGGTAGCACCCTGGATTGGAAACCCGGTTTGCCTGCGCAATATTTTCGCGACCGATCAATTCGGGAAAGCCGTATGTCCACCCATCGGCCACCCGATGCGCAGAAGAGGCGTCGATGACGCGCGTGGTTTCGTTGTCAATCATCGCCACAGCATCACGAGCCGCTTCATCCGGCAGGCAGAGAATGGCGATGTCGGCAGCATTCAGAGCATCGCGTCGAGCGTCGACATTTTTGCGTTGCGCTTCCGATAGCACGCTGATTTCGAATGCTTCGCGATCAGTCAGACGCTCCCTGATCTCCAGACCAGTCGTTCCCGCAGCACCATCAATGAACACGCGCGTCGGCATTTATTCTGAAGCGTCTTCGATCATATCCAGCGCGCTCAGCTTCAAATAGCCGCTCGGCCCTTCCGGCCCGAAACAGGCCCAGCACCAATCACCTAGCAAATCCAGAATTTCGATGGATTGATGCGCTGCAACGCTAGCGCCGTGCTTGGCATCATCGCGCGGCTGGAGATGAAATTGCTGCGGCGTTGCGCCGATTTTGGCCAGCGTTGGAATGACGTAATGGGCTGCCAGGTAGCGTTCCGCCAGCGCAATATGCGCCAGATCGCCGCGCAAGGGCAGCGTGCCAGGCTCCGGGCGTTTTACCGCGCCTTTCAATCCCACATTGCCGGTTGGCGGTTCGTAAGCAGCTGCCTGGCCCAAATTCGTCTCTTTATCTGCTATTCGCCGCGCAATCGCAGCAATCGCAACCGCTTATACATGGCTTGTCATTCGGGCAAGTTACGCAGCTTGGTTACGGTCGGATTACGATGAGGGGTAGCGCGCGCGCAGCATATGATAGGCCGCTCGCAAGCCATAGGCAGCGCCGCCTTTGGAACGACCGGGCTTGGCGGTGGGACGCCATGCAAAAGTGTCGAAATGCGCCCAGTCGATGTTTTCGCCAACGAATTTATCGAGGAACAGCCCTGCGACACTGGCTCCGGCAAAAGAATTGGAATGCGCGTTGTTGGTATCGGCAATGTCCGAGCTAAGCCATTCGGCGTAGATGGCTGGCAAAGGCAAACGCCACGGCTCGTCATCGCAAGTACGGCCTGCCGCAATAAGATCGTCCGCGGTCTTGTCCTGCCGCGTCATCAAGGCGGCAAAATCCGGACCAAGCGCAACGCGCGCAGCACCTGTCAGAGTTGCAAAATCCATGATCAGCTCAGGCTGCTCTTCGCTCGCGCGGGTCAGAGCATCGCCGAGTATCAACCGGCCTTCCGCATCGGTATTGCCGATTTCCACGGTAATGCCCTTGCGGCTGTTCAGCACATCACCCGGACGAAAAGCATTGCTGGAAATGGCGTTTTCGACGGCAGGCACGAGCAAATGCAACCTAACCGGTAAACCGGCTTGCATAATCAATTCGCCCAGAGCGATGGCATGAGCCGCGCCGCCCATGTCCTTCTTCATGAACTTCATGCCAGAGGCGGACTTTACGTCCAGCCCGCCTGAATCGAAACATACGCCTTTGCCGACAATAGCGACGACCGGATGGCCTTCATCGCCCCAGACAAGGTGCATATGGCGCGGCGCGTGGTGACGTGCAGCCGCGCGTCCGACCGCATGAACCATCGGAAACCCTTGTTCCAAAGCGTCGCCGCTTGTCACTTCGACCTTTGCCTTAAAAGTTTTCGCAAGTCGCTCGATCTCAGCTTCCAACGCAGCTGGCCCCATATCTTCGGCTGGCGTATTGACCAGATCGCGCACGAGCATATCGGCCGAAGCTTCGGCGATCGCTTCGTCGATGGCGGCAACTTGCTTGGTCACAAGAACGCGCGGCCCGGTTACCTTGTCATCGCTGAAATAGCGTCCGAAGCGGTATTGTGCGGTCTGCCAACCGTGGAACGCCGGTGCGATGCCATCATCAAGCTCCGCATTGGCCATGCGATACGTTCCCGCTGGCAATTCCTCTGCCAGCTTGGCCAGGCACCAGCTCGACACGTCGTTAGGATTGGCAACCCCGCCAACGGCAAACCAGCCTGAGCCATCGGGGACGATCGCAACTTGATAGCCGCTACCGTCGAATTTCTGCGCTGCCAGAACGGCGCGCTGCGCTTCGCTCAGGCTTTTGCTCCAGTCATTGAACCCCTCGCTATTGACGAGGTTTATGGCAGTCGCGTCCTGTCCGCGGTCGGCTTCTATCAGTGGTTTTTTGTCATCCATACGCCTTAGTAACGCCATTGCCGAATGTTCCAAGCTCGCTTTTCCGAAGCAAGCATATTACATAGCCCGCATGACCGAATATCAAGTGATCGACAGCGAGCAGACCGTCTATCGTGACGGGTCCATCAAACTGCACGGGCCGGAAGGTTTCGAGGGTATGCGCAAGGCGGGAAAGCTCGCCGCGAGTATCCTCGATGCTTTGGTTGCCGAAGTGCGTCCGGGCGTTACGACTGGCGCGCTCGACGACATCGCACGCTCCATGATGCTGGATGCGGGCGCGGTTCCAGCAACGATGGGTTATCGCGGCTATGCACATAGCTGCTGCATCTCGATCAACCATGTGATCTGTCACGGTATTCCGGGCGAGAAGGCTTTAAAAGAGGGCGACATTCTTAACATCGACGTGACCCCGTTGCTCGATGGATGGCACGGCGACACCAGCCGGATGTATCTGGTCGGTGATGTGCCGCTAAAGGCGCGCCGTTTGGTCGATGTGACTTACGAGTGCCTGATGAAAGGCATCGAAGCGGCGCAACCCGGCGCACGGATGGGTGATGTATCGGCGGTGATCCAGCAGCACGCGGAGCAGCATCGCTATGGCGTGGTGCGCGAATTTTGCGGGCATGGGCTTGGTCGCCTGTTTCACGATGCGCCGGAAGTCGTTCACGCCGGACGGGCAGGGACCGGGCCGGAGCTGAAACCGGGTATGTTTTTCACGATCGAGCCGATGATAAATTTGGGTAAGCCCCATGCCAAACTGCTGCGCGATGGATGGACGGCGGTAACGCGCGACAAATCGCTTTCTGCGCAATTTGAACATTCCATCGGCATTACCGAAACAGGCAATGAGATCTTCACGCAAAGCGAAACCGGCTTGCACAACCCGCCTTATCATCAGGTGTGATTGCCAGAGTGGCGCTCGCTATTCCTCGCGCACGGCCCGGATTGCTGCGCCCGAAATAAAGGGTGCAAGCGCGCACAAGGCAAGACTAATCGCTGCGGTGATCGCAATCCCGGCGCTATCGGGCTTGGACAAAGCGCCAGCTCCGAAAATCAGGATCGGGATGGCAAGCGGAATGACCATCAATCCGGCCAGCGCTGCGCCGCCGCGTAACCCTGCAGTGAGGCAAGCGATCATCAGTCCGATGGCCGCAAGTCCCGGTGTTCCGGCCAGCAATCCCAGCAATACGATCCGCACAGTCGGACCATCGAGATTGAGCAGAGCGGCAGCTGGAAAACAAGCGATGAGCAATAGTGGTGCAAAGCCTAGCCAATGCGCCAGCAGCCGGACGGATAGCGCCGTCTCCTCGGCAATTCCGCGCACGGCAAACTGGTCGAACACACCGTTGTCGAGGTCGTGACTGACGATCCGCTCTAACGGCAGAATTGAGGCCAACAGTGCTGCAACCCAGATGATTCCGCCACCTGTACGCGCCAGCAATTCGGGTTGCGGCCCAATGGCAAACGGCATCAACATCGCGACCGACACGAAGAACAAGAGCGGCAACACGCTTGCGCCCTGACGCCCGCCGGGTAGCAGCAAAGCAAGGTCGCGCTTTAACAATTGCCAGATCACGATGCGTAGTCTTTCAGCGCGAGCGTCTGCGCATTCGGCAAAGCAATCGCCTGATGTGAAGCTACAATGCACAGGCCGCCATCGCTGCAATGCTGCGCGATCAGTGCCTCGACTTGCCGCTGCGCCGTATCATCCAACCCGTTAAGCGGCTCATCCAGCAGCCAAACCGGCGCGCTCTGACCAAGCAACCGGGCGAATGCGGCGCGCTTTTTCTGGCCGGTCGACAGATACCGCACGGGAACATCCATCAGCGCGTTTAATGACAATGCCGCAAGACAGGCCGACGCGTCCGCGCACCCATCGACACCGCTCCAGAATTTGAGCGCGTTGCGCAGCGATATTTGTGTATCAAGGGCAGGACGCTCGTCGAGCAAACCGACGGTCCCCATGCGCTCTACCGATCCGGCAAAAGGACGTAGCAAACCTGCCAATATCCTGAGCAAGCTGGACTTGCCGATCCCGTTGGGTCCGGTGACGTGTAATGCCTCGCCTGATCCAAGCGACACGTCGATCGCCCGAAAGATGATCCGGTCACCTCTGCGGCAGGCGAGATCGGTCGCAGATAAGGAGCAGGCTTGCATGGGCGAGCGAGATAGGGGAAAGGCGCGAGTGCCACAAGCAAGGGCTTAGGAGAGACGCGAATGACCGTTGCCGAACTGACGCAAACCGAGCGCGAAAGCTGGCTGTCTGCCTTGAAGGAATGGACGCTATGCCGGGACGGGCAGGCCATCGAGCGTAAATTTACCTTTGCCGATTTCAGCGAGGCTTTTGCATTCATGACGCGGGTCGCGTTTCTGGCCGAGCAGCAGGATCATCATCCCGAATGGTTCAATGTCTATAACCGGGTCGAAGTCACGCTGACGACGCATGATGCGGGCGACAACGGCGGATTGTCACTGCGCGATATGAAAATGGCCAAATCGATCGACGCGCTGCTTTAGTCCGGGCGCAAACTCAGGCAGCGCCTAGCGGCCCATAACGCGCGGACTTTGACGGGACATCTTTCGCAAGCGCCCCGGCATCCAGCGCGCTGCAAAACGTAGGCTCTTGGCCGTCTTGCCCACCACCGTATGCAGATCATTGCCATGCACGGCGTCCCATGCCGCCTTGGCGACCTCCTCGACCGGCGTAATTTCCAGCCCCGCTTGCGTCACCTGATCGCGGACCGCCTCGTTGGTATGCGCATTCGGCAGCTTGTCGAGCAAAGGCGTGTCGATGAAGCTGGGCATCAGGTCGCACACCTTGATCCCGTGTTCCGCCCATTCCGCGTCAAGACTTTCGGTTACGCCGCGCACGCCGAATTTTGTTGCGCAATAAACGCTCATCCCGCCCGAGCCATAAATGCCCGCTGCGCTGGCGATGTTGAGCAGGCAGCTTCCCGGCGCGGCCTCCTTAAGGTGCGGAAAAGCGGCTTGCGCACCGTAGAGAACGCCCTTCAAATTAATGTCCAGACAGCGGTCGATTTCATCCTGAGAATGTTCGGCCAAAGGTCCGCCGATGGGGATGCCGGCATTGTTGACCAGCACATCGATGCGTCCGCCGGTCGCTCTGGAAAATGTCGCCAGCGCTTCATCCCAGGCAGGGCGGTTGCGCACATCGAATTCGTGGATGTAGGAGAAGCCGCGCGGCAAACCATCCTGTGTCGCTTCCATCCCCAGCCGGTCGATATCGCCCAATCCGACGAACCAGCCGCGATTGCCGAAATGCTGCGCGATTGCGCGTCCGATACCGGACCCGCCGCCGGTGATAAAAATCGCTTTGCGCTCGCTCATGGTCTCTCGCTTATGGTGCTGTCTTAAAGCCGCTCTATCTAGGCTTTCGCCGGATCGGTCAAACCGCGCACGAATTCCTCGCCAGTGACAATTTCCGCATTCGATTTGGTGACGGTTTCGCCGACTGGCTCCGCGCGTCCGCCAAGGCAGGTGGCGAGGAAGTTTTCAGTAATGGCATTGAATGCGATACTGTTTTCGGGCTTGGCAAAGCCGTGACCTTCATCCGGGTAGAGGATGTAGGTGACCGGGATTTCCTTGGCCTCCATTGCGGCCACGATCTGGTCGCTTTCCGCCTGATTGACGCGCGGATCGTTTGCGCCTTGCCCGATTAGCAGCGGGCGGACGATCTTGTCCGCGCTGTGCAGCGGCGAGCGGTCTTTCAACATTTTCAATCCATCATCGGTGTTCGGATTGCCCATCCGGTCGTGGAATTGACGGACGACCGGCTCCCAATATGGCGGGATCGTCTCCAGCAATGTTTCCAGATTGGACGGACCGACAATATCGACGCCGCAGGCAAAAACTTCGGGCGTGAAGGTCAGCCCGGCAAGCGCGGCATAACCGCCATAGGATCCGCCCATGATCGCGATCTTGTCGCGCTCCGCAATGCCCTGATCCACGGCCCACTCGACCGCGTCGATCAGATCGTCATGCATCTTTGCGCCCCATTCCAGATTGGCCGCTTCGATGAAGCTTTTGCCGAACCCGGTGGACCCGCGAAAATTCACCGACAGCACGGCATATCCGCGATTGGCGAGCCATTGGTGATAGGAATTGAACCCGTAGGAATCGCGCGCCCACGGTCCGCCATGCACCAGCAGGACCATCGGCACGGGGGCCTGCGGCACGCCGCTATGCTCAGGATCGCTGGCAGGTGGCAGTGTCAGATAGCTGGGCAAGGTCAGCCCGTCGCGTGCCTTGATTTCCAGCGTGTGCATCGGTTGCAGGGCCGCGCCTTCCAGCTCCGGTCGGCCAGTATAAAAATCAGTCAGCGTGTCGGCTTTGCGGTTATAGATAAAGGTGCGGGAGGGCGCAGTCAGCGGGTCGTTCCACACGATCCAGATGCTATCATCGTCGGTGCGACTGGAAATGCCGAAATCGCCTTTCAATCGCTCGCCAAGCCAATCGAGCGATGCGCCGATTTTCGCGTCCAGAGCTTCCCATTGGGTGCGCAGGTAATTGACCGAATATGCCAGAACCTCGCCGCTTTTCCGGTCGCGGATCGTGCCGCCAATATCGGCCTGCTCATTTTCTGCCACTACGCGGGTATCACCGCTCGCGACATCCACGGCAGTGAGGGCAGCGGTGTCGCGGTTCCGGCTGTCGAGCCAGTACAAGGTGCTGCCATCTCTGGTAAATCCAGCTGGGCCGGTGGTCAGCGCATCATCCAGTCCGGTGGCGATGAACGGCTCGTCTTCAACTGTCCCGTCGACAATATGGAAGAAGTCCTGCCCGCCTGCCTCGTTCGGACGGATGGCCAATCGCAGCTGCAAATCGTCATCGGACAGAAAACCGGCATATGAGGTGTTTTCGTAAACCAGCGTCAGATCGCCACTTTCCAGGTTAAGCGACCAGATATCGTGATAGCGTGCATCGCGATTGTTCAGGCCAACCAGAATAGTGTCGCGAATATGCTCGGATGCGCCAACGATCTGAACCCGCGTATCCTCGAACGGAGTTAAGGTGCGTTCTTCACCGCTTGCAACATCGACTTGATAAAGCAGGTAATTTTCATCGCCATCCTTGTCCTGAATGTAAAGCAAGCTGTCCGAATTGGGCGACCAGCTATAGCTGCTGATCGGGCGGTCGGTGGACTTGGTCATAACGCGCGCATCGTCGGGCTTATCGCGCGGTGCCATCCAGACATTTAACACGCCATTATCGGGTGCAAGCCAGCTAAGCCACTGACCATCCGGGCTGATCTGACCACCCGCGCGGGTCGGATTGCCGAACAGATGTTCGCGCGGAATAAGTGGCGGAATAAGCGGAGTGTCGTGCAAAGTTTTGGGCATGGAAATCCGATGTGTTGACGAGAGCTGGAATGCTGAAGATATGGCGTAGCTGCCACCGGGCAAGAGGGGAAGGCGCTAAAGCCGCGCTATTTGGCTGCTAAAGCGCGGGATTATTATAAGCGTGCCAGGTAAAAATCGCGACCGCGCCGCGATGGGGCCGCCAAGGTTCTGCCAATGCTCGCACGGCCTTTTCATCGGGACGGGTTTCATGGCCAAGAATTTTGCCCAATCCCGCTTGCACCGCCAGATCGCCAGCGGGCCAGATGTCGGGTCGCCCCTCGGCAAAGAGCAGATAAATCTCCGCCGACCATCGCCCGATGCCCTTAACTTTGATCAATTCCACAATGGCAGCTTCATCATCCTGCGGCAGCGCATCGAGATGCAATTCGTCAGCTACCACAAGCTCGCATAAGGATCGCGCATAGCCTTGTTTTTGCCGCGATAATCCACACGCCCGCAAACTGTCGTAATCCCGATCGAGCAACGCTTGCGGCGGCATATCTGCGGTAAGCTCCGCCTCCAGCTTGCGCCAAACGGAAGCGGCGGCCGCAACGCTCACCTGTTGCCCGACGATGGTGCGTAGCAAGGTGCGATAACCGCGCTCGCGTATCCGGGGTTCGGGATAACCGCAGCGTGTCAGGGCGCTGGCGATTTGCGGCTCTTGCGCGGCCACCGCGTCCAGCCCGCGATGTAACGCTTCCCTGCTCAACCCCATTGCGGCGATGCCCTTGTCGTGACGGCCAATGTCATACTTGCCAAATCCGGCTCCCTTGCCTAGCAGCCGCGACTGATGTCACCTTGCGCTAATGCGAAATTAGCGCCGCAGCCACGGACCATGCCCCTATGCCTACACTCAATGTCACCAATCGCGAAGGCGAAGAAACCAGCGTCGTCGTCGAGGACGGACTAACGGTCATGGAAGCCATCCGCGACAATGGTTTCGATGAATTGCTGGCGCTGTGCGGTGGGTGCTGTTCGTGTGCGACGTGCCATATCCACGTCGATCCGGCGTTCAAAGACAAGTTGCCTGCGATGAGCGAAGATGAAGACGACCTGCTGGAAAGCAGCGATCACCGCACAGAATTGTCGCGCCTCAGCTGTCAGGTGCCTTTCACAAGCGACCTTGACGGCTTGAAAGTGGCGATTGCTCCGGAAGACTGATCGCGCCCGAAGACTAATCGCACAAGCGCGATTACTAATGGTGATAGGGCAACTGCGTTGTGGGCGCGCCGGATTGCGCATAAATAGCACGTTATGACGACACCCCCGGCGACCCGACATACGCTTGATTTGATTGGCAATACGCCGCTTGTGCTGCTGGATGGGCCGAGCAAAGCGGCGGGTTGCGAGATCTGGGGTAAGTGCGAATTTGCCAATCCCGGTGCATCGATAAAAGACCGTGCGGCGCTGCAGATCGTCCGTGATGCCGTGGCGTCCGGCGCGCTGAAAGCAGGCGGGACGATCGTCGAGGGAACGGCGGGAAATACCGGAATCGGACTGGCGCTGGTGGCCAATGCGCTGGGTTACAAAACCATCATCGTCATGCCGGAAACGCAAAGCCGGGAGAAGATGGATACGTTGCGGGCGTTGGGCGCAAAGCTGATGTTGGTCCCCGCCGCGCCGTTTTCCAACCCTGGCCATTTTGTCCATGTTTCCAGGCGTTTGGCTGAGGAAACCGAGGGCGCAATCTGGGCCAACCAGTTCGACAATCTGTCCAATCGCAAAGTGCATATCGAGGCCACAGCGGTGGAAATCTGGGAGCAGATGGACGGCAAAATCGATGGTTTCACGTGCGCTGCGGGGACGGGCGGGACCATCGCCGGAGTCGGCATGGGATTGAAAGAGCGCGACGAAAATGTCGTCATCGCGCTGACCGATCCGCATGGCGCAGCGCTGTATAGTTATTTCGCGCATGGCGAGCTGAAAGCGGAAGGCACTTCGGTTGCCGAAGGCATCGGACAAGGCCGGATTACCGCCAATCTGGAAGGTGCGCCGATCGATACCCAATTCCGCATTTCCGATGAGGAAGGCCTCGAATGGGTCGCGAAATTGCTGCAGGATGAGGGTCTGTGCCTTGGCCTGTCATCGGGCATCAATGTTGCCGGAGCCATTGCTCTGGGTCAGCATTTGACCGCGCAGGGCCGCGAAAATCCGCGCGTCGTCACGATCCTGTGCGACACTGGTTTTCGCTATCTATCAACGCTTTACAATCCGGAATGGCTGCGAGAAAAAGGCTTGCCGGTCTTTGATTGGCTGAGCGAATAAGGGCGTTTTTCAGCCACGAGCAAAAAGCGTCCACAAGCGCCTTGAAACGGCCCACAAGGATGTCGAGCCGCATATAAGTGGCGCAAACCTTGGCATATTCGCATCACACATTGACTGGCTGCCAACTTGGCCTAGATTCGACCGCAGAGATCATGGCAAACACCTCAGATATCTTGCGCCGCATCACGGCCCTGTCGAAACGCGAAGCCAAGCAGCGCGGCAATCGGCGCAGCGGCGATAATGCGCATCGTCTCGGCTTTCAGAAAGCGACTTTGTCGGGGCAGCAGGCGGTGCAGCGGTTGCAGATCGGCGGCAGCGGGATCGCGCTGATGCTGTTGCTGGTCGGCTTGGCCAGCATTGTTAACGAGCGGACCCGGCTGGCCGATGCGCAGGCGGTTCCTGAAGCCACCGCGACGGTCGAGCCGAGCGAGCAACCCAATGCCACCAGTGATCCCTTGGTCGATGCCGGGGTCGTGCCCGATTTGCCGAGCAGGCCGGATACGAGTCCAGTGCAGGAACAGGCCATCGTGCCGGAAAACACAGACAGCCCAACACGCAGCAATGATGCGCAAAATGGCAATGGCAATGGCTCCGGATCGCCCTCGCAAACTTCCGCGCGATAACAGCGCGATAAAACGGCTATGAAACCGATTTTCACCGTTTTGCTGATAGCTTGTGCAAGCGCGCTTGGTGGGTGCGGTGCGTCGCCGACTGCGACTTCCAGCGAGGTACCCGAAAGCAACGCAAAGCAGATCGGCCTTGTTTCCAGCCTGCCGATTTACTGGCCGGAAGCTGGCGGTGTCGATGAAATGCTGGCGGGGAACCAGGCGACGCCGTGGGTCCGCAGCTTGCTGGAAGAGCGATATGAGATCGTCCCACTCGACACGCTGACCGATATCGGGCGCGCTGAGAATACCGATGAGACTGGCCAAAGCGGCGAGGAAAATGCCGTCACACAATCCAGTGCTTTGGCGCGACTGGACCGCCTTATTATTGCGCAGCCGCGCGCGTTGACTCCGGCGGATAATGTCGCGCTGGACGAATGGGTGCGGGGCGGGGGGCAGCTTTTGCTAATGCTTGATCCGAGGCTGACGCGGCATTCGCGTTTTGCCTATGGCGATCCGCGTCGTCCCGCTGATATGGCGCTGCTTAATCAGCCGATTTTAGCGCGCTGGGGATTGGCCGCAAATGCCGGGCCGGAACCCAATGCTGCACACGATCACGCGCATGATGGCCATGCTAGCGGCAATGAAAACGCAGCATCAGGCGCATCGGTCGTTCCGCCCGATTTGCCCCATGTCATGCTGGGAATGACGCCAATGCCCATCGCCCTGCCCGCAAGAGTAAGCCTCGACACATCGCGGATCGGGCCCGACGCGAAATGCAGAATTTCCGCGCAAGGTCGTGATGGCCACTGCCACATCGGGAAGGGCCGCGCGGTCCTGTTTTTCGACGCTGCCATTATTGAATCCGAATGTGCCGCAAGACGGCGATGCGAAGGCTTTGCAAGCCTTGCTTGATCTGGCGTTTGCTCAGCCTCAATAGCCGCGCCGACACAGTAGATTTGACCGCGCATTATCGCGAATCAACTTAGCCGGGGCACACGCCCAAAAGCGCACGGGAAAACACGGGATGTGCTGCAAATGCCAATCAAATTGACGGGTCAGCCTTGCGTTGATAGGTCTGATGACAGCCTGTTGATAAATCCAAAAAACGACCGATTTGCGTAACTTTTCATGCTGTGGAAAACCGATGTTTCCGATCTGTTTCACAAGGTGCATCTTAATATAAGGCAATTTCACTAATCGAGTAAGTTCAATGACTTACCAAGTTTTCCCGTGAAATCCCGTAATTTTCCCTTCCATCCCGCGACGACCCGCGTTATCACACTCTTCTATCGGACCTAGCTTTGGTCGGCCTGATCGGTCGGCAAGGGGACTAGCCGCTTGAATCCGTTCGAGCGGTCACGGCGAAGCTGTGTTCGAAAGGGAGTAAAAAAGTCTAACGCAAAAGGACGGGACAAGCGGTGTCATTCGGAGGGTATAGCGGACAAGCCTATTCGCCTGCGGGCGATAAGAGCCGTTTCGTGCTGCCGCCACTATTCCGCAAAGCCGTCAAGGAATCCTCGGGGGCACGCACCCTGTGCCTTGCCAAACATGATCGCTGGAATTGCCTCACCGGCTTCGGCCTGTCGCGCAAGGAAGAGCTGGACGCGCAACTCGATCGCGAAGAAGAGCTGGCTTACAAAGTCGGGCGTGAATTCGACCGCGATCTGCGCGCGATGCAATTGTTCGGCTTCGTCGAAATCCCGTTCGATGATTCAGGCCGCTTCGTCATGCCTGACCATTTGCGCGCATTGGGCCATGTCAATGACGGGCTGTATTTTCAGGGTGCGGGCCGGTTCTTCACCATCTGGGCACCTGATCAGCTGTCCGCGATGGGTCCGGAATGGGAAAGCGCGAAGGCCGCGTGCGATAATCTGCTGTCTGATGCCGAAGCTAAGGCGCGCAAGAAATGAGCGCTTCCAAGCCACAAATCGCCGATGGCGCTCCGCATATTCCCGTATTGCTCGATGAAGTCGTGGCTGCGCTCGATCCGCAACCCGGTGACGTGCTGGTCGATGCGACATTCGGTGCGGGCGGCTACACCCGCGCGTTGCTGGACCATGGCGCAATCGTTCATGCCTTCGACCGCGATCCGGACGCGATTGCAAGCGGGCAAGACTGGGCCGAAGCGAGCGAACAGCCGCCGCGACTGGTCCTGCACGCAAATCGCTTTTCCGAGCTAGCCGAAGTGATGCGCGATGCGGACGTTGCCCGCGTCGATGGCGTCGTGATGGATATCGGCGTCTCTTCGATGCAGCTTGATCAAGCAGAGCGCGGCTTTGCGTTTTCTTCCAATGGCCCGCTGGACATGCGGATGAGCCAGGCAGGCATGAGCGCTGCCGATTTTCTCAACACTGCCGAAGCCGACACCATCGCCGATGTGCTGTACGAATATGGCGAAGAACGGCAATCGCGCCGTATTGCCCGCGCGATCATCGCTGCGCGCCCGCTGGAGACGACCGGCGATTTGGCGCGGGTGGTGCGCAAGGCGCTGGGCTATCGCGATGGCGCGCCGAAAGATCCGGCAACGCGCAGTTTTCAGGCAATTCGCATCCACGTCAATGGCGAGTTGGACGAATTGCGTGAAGGTTTGTCTGCGGCGGAAACGCTGCTGCCGGTGGGCGGGAAACTGGCCGTGGTCAGCTTTCACAGTCTGGAAGACCGGATCGTAAAGCGCTTTTTTCGCGAGGCGGCTGGCGGCACGACCGGGTCGCGGCATCTGCCACAAACGGTCAGCACTCCGGCGATTTTCGATAATATCAGCAAAGCCGTGCGGGCCTCGCAAAACGAAATTGCGCGCAACCCGCGTTCGCGTTCTGCCGTGTTGCGCTATGCGACGCGCACCGATGCGGCTGCGCGGGAGATGGCCGCATGATCAGCCTTCTGTCCCGCAACCGCAAACTGGGCTGGATCGTCATGATCCTACTGGCGTTTTGCAGCCTCGTTATGCTGACCTTCCGCGTCAATGCCGTGAAAAGCGAAGTGCGCGAGCTGGAGCGGCAAATCATCGCAGCCGAGCGGCAGACGCTGCTGCTGGAAACGGAATTTCAGACGCGCGCCAGCCAGCGGCAACTGGCCAGCTGGAATGCGCTGGAGTTTGGTTATGCCGCGCCGCGCGCTGATCAATATATCAACAATCGCGCGCAGCTTGCGAGCCTTGGCCAGCCGCGCGGAGCCGATGCGCCAAGCCCGATCCGGGTAGCCCGTGCCAGCGTTGCGCGAGAGGTTGGCACGATCGAGACGATTGCCGACAGCTTCTCCGATACGGCGCTGGGCGAAGGCACACGGACCGTGACGGCAGCAACCGCCTTGCTCGCCATGAGCGATGAACCGACACGCTTGCAGGCAGCGGCCAGCATCGACACCGAAGCGGTTGAAGCGGCGACCATCGACCTTGCCACGCACTTAAGCCAGATCGCGCCGATGCAGTCGGTCACGCCGTCGCTGTCAGCCACCCTTGCCGAGGGCGCGCAATGAACGCGATGACGCTGATCGAACCGGTGAACAACGGAGCGCCGGGCGGACCATTCAACAATCGCACACAGCTGATGACGATGCGCGAACAAGCGCTGGATACGGCGCGGCTGCGCATCTTGCTGCTGGTGGCGGGATTCGCGTTCATCGCGTTTCTGGCGCTGATGCGGATTGGCTATCTCGGCAGCAGCGACCGGGCATTTTCGGCGACGACGCTGGAAGATGCGCTGCTCCCGTCACGCGGCGATATTACCGACCGCAACGGGGTACCTTTGGCGCGGATGTTTCCGGCCTATTCGCTGTGGTTCAATCCCAAGGCAATGGATGATGGCGGATCGCCATTGGTGAAATCCGCCGCCGATGTGGCAGCTGGTCTGAAAGCGATTTTTCCCGATCTGGATCAAGCCGATGTGGAAGCTCGTCTGGCATCAGGCAAAGCGGGCTATCTGCGGCGCCGTGTCCTGCCCGAAGAAGCGAACCGGGTTCAGGGGCTGGGCGAATTGGCGCTGGAAATGCCGCAGGAACCGGACCGCCATTATCCGCAAGGCTCGATGGCGGCGCATATTCTGGGCTATGTCGCATCGGACGGGCATGGCCGCGTCGGGATGGAGCAAGTGCTGGACAAGGCGCTGCTCGACCCTGTGACACGCGGCACGCCGATTGCGCTGTCGATCGATATGCGGGTGCAGGGCGCGCTCGAAGATGAATTGCGGCGCGGCATGAAACTGGTCGATGCCAAGGGCGGGGCTGGCATCGTGCTGGACGTGGATACGGGCGAAGTGATGGCGATGGCCTCATTGCCCGAATTTAATCCCAACAAGATCGATCAGGCGGGCGCGGACAATATGTTCAACCGCGTCACCAATCAGGTTTACGAGCTGGGTTCGACGTTCAAGCCGTTATCGGTTGCCGCTGCCATCGATGCCGGTGTCGTACGCGATTTCGGTGCGCGCTGGGATGCCAGCACGGTGCAGATCGGCAAGTCGCGCATTCGCGATTCGCATTCCTATGGCGCGACGCTGAACGTGCCGCAAAGCCTGGTGTATTCCTCGAACACTGTGACCGCGCGGGTTGCGGACGAGCTGGGCGCGAAACGTTTGCGGCAGACGATGATCGATCTGGGAATGCATGAGCGGCCCTATATCGAATTGCCGGCGCGCGGACATCCGATCTGGCCGGGCGACAAATGGCCGCGTCTGCGCAACATGACGGTGAGCTATGGCCACGGTATCGCGGTGACGCCGCTGCATCTGGCGAGCGCTTATGCGGCGATGGTCAATGGCGGGATCTGGCGCCCTGCGACGTTGCACAAACTGGAAGCGGGCGCTGCGCCGCGTGGTCGCCGGGTATTCAAGGAATCCACCTCCTCGCGGATGCGGCAATTGCTGCGCATGATCGCGCTGTATGGTACGGGCCGGAATGCCGATGCGCCCGGTTACCGGATTGGCGGCAAAACAGGCTCGGCGGAAAAGCCGGGTTCGGGCGGGTATCGGCGCACTTCGCTGATCTCGACCTTTGCCGCCGCGTTCCCGATGGATCGCCCGCGCTATGTCGTGATCACCATGCTGGACGAGCCACGCGGCACGGTTGCCAGTTCGTATCAGCGGACGGCGGCATGGAATGCAGCACCCATCGTCAAACGGCTGGTCCCAAGAATTGGCCCGATGCTGGGCGTGCGACCTGATGCCAATCGCGACATCGATATCAGCGATCTGAAGCCCCTGATCCCCGGAGCAAACAAGTGAAGCTGTCGCGTCTGTGCGACGCTGCTGATCTCTCCCGACCCGCAGACGATGCCGAAGTGACCGGCTTTGCCATCGACCATCGCAAAGTCGCACCCGGCACCGTGTTCGGCGCGTTTCAGGGCGCAGAGGTCAATGGCGAGGACTTCATTGCGCAAGCGATCGAAGCTGGCGCGGTAGCCATCGTAGCGCGCCCGCAGGCCGAAGTCGGCAAGGCCATCCATCTCGCGGACGCCATCCCACGCCGTGCCTTTGCGCAGCTTGCGGCGAAATTCTTCACCCCCGTGCCAGACACGATTGTCGCGGTCACCGGGACGAATGGCAAGACCTCCACGGTGGAGATGACACGGCAAATCTGGCGGATGTGCGGCGAGCGCGCGGCCAGCATCGGCACGCTTGGCGTCACGACGCCGGATGAAAGCGTTTCAACCGGCCTCACAACGCCCGACATCGTCACGTTCCTGTCCAATGTCAGCGGGCTGGCACGCGAAGGCGTCACGCACGTTGCTTATGAAGCATCCAGTCACGGCCTGTCGCAATATCGCAACGAAGGCATTGCAGTTTCGGCCGGAGCTTTCACCAATTTCAGCCGCGATCACCTCGATTATCATACTGATATGGAGGAATATTTCGCGGCCAAGATGCGCCTGTTTACCGAAGTCGTCGCGCCAGATGGCACGGCGGTAATCTGGACCGATGCGAACGCTGACAGCGACTGGAATGTACGTGCGCGTGAAACGGCGGAGCAGCGCGGGCTAAGGATTTTCACCGTCGGCATGGCGGGCGACGATGTGAAGCTGCTCAGCCGCACGCCAACGCAATTAGGCCAGGAATTGTCGGTCGAGCATGGCGGCACAACGCACACAATCCGACTGCCGCTGATCGGCGAATATCAAGTGGCCAATGCCCTGACGGCGGCTGGCCTTGCGCTCGCGACCGGCGCGGATGCGGCGCTGACTTTCGATGCAGTCGCGCGGTTACAACCTGTTCGTGGACGACTGGAGCGTGCGGTGATTACCCCGGCCGGCGCTCCAGTCTATGTGGATTACGCCCATACGCCAGACGCTTTGGCAGCGGCGATCCATGCGCTGCGGCCTCATGTCGATGCGGACAAAGGCGGCAAGCTCATCACCGTGTTCGGTGCGGGCGGCGACCGCGACAAAGGCAAGCGCGCGCCGATGGGCGAAGCGGCTTGCCGCGCCAGCGATGTGGTGATCGTTACTGACGACAATCCGCGCGGCGAAGAACCTGGCGCGATCCGTGCGGAAATTTTGCACGGCGCTGCCAACGTCAAGGACATTTGCGCGCGCGAAATCGGCAATCGCCGCGATGCCATCACGGCCGCGATTGCAGAAGCCGGACCCCGCGACATCGTCCTGATCGCGGGCAAGGGCCATGAACAAGGGCAGATTGTGGGCGCAGGGGACAATGCGCGGCGGCTGCCATTCGATGATGTGGAAGTGGCGCGCGAATGTGCGGCTGCTTCAGGAGAACCCAAGTGAACGCTGTAACTGCTTTACGCCAATGGCCCACGATGCCGGGCGATGCGATCCCGCTCAGCCTGTGGAGCGCGCAGGAGATTGCTGCGGCCACGGGCGGTCAGGCGAGCGAAGAGTTTGAAGTGGCGGGCGTCGAAACCGATAGCCGCTATGTCCGCAATGGCGATTTGTTCGTGGCTCTGAAAGGCGAAGCGATGGACGGCCACCGCTTTATCGAGCAGGCCTTTGCCGCAGGCGCCACTGCCGCTATCGTCGATCGCGCCGTCGCCTATCCGCATATTCTGGTGGAGGACACTACGGCGGCTTTGAAAGCCTTGGCGAAAGCCGCACGACAGCGCACCAAAGCGAAATTTATCGGTGTCACCGGATCGGTCGGCAAAACCGGCGTGAAAGAAGCGATTTTTGCCTCGCTCGAACGCAGCAGCCGGGGCGCGGCGCACCGTTCCATCAAAAGCTATAACAACCATGTCGGCGTGCCCTTGTCGCTCGCCCGGATGCCAGCGCGCAGCAAATTCGGCATCTTTGAAATGGGCATGAACAATGCAGGCGAAATTTCTGAACTGACTGCTCATGTGAAACCGGATGTCGCGGTCATCACCACGATCGCGCCAGCGCATATCGAAAACTTAGGTTCGATGGAGGCGATTGCCGCTGCCAAAGCGGAAATCTTCGAAGGCGTGGCCAAGGGCGGCACGGCGGTTATTCCGGCGGATAGTGAGCATTTCGAGCAACTGCGCGACGCGGCACGGGCGCAGAACTGCACCGTGATGAGCTTTGGACGCGCGGCCCATGCCGATATGCGGTTGCTCGATGCCATTCCGGCAGCCGATGGCGGCTCGTTGATGACCGCGCAATTCGGCAATGGCCGGCTGGTGTTTTCGGTCGCGGAGCCGGGCGATCACTGGGTGATGAATGCGCTGGCTGTGATGGCGGCAGTGCTGGCGGCTGGCGGCGATCTGGCAGCAGCGGGACTGGCACTGGCCGAAATGGGCGGACTGGCCGGACGCGGCGCACGGCACAAGATTTGCGCACCGGGCGGCAAGGCGCTGGTTATCGATGAAAGCTACAATGCCAATCCGGCCTCGATGCGCGCGACTTTGGCGCAATTGGGTCAGACGCCTGCCACGCGGCGGATCGCCATACTGGGCAGCATGAAAGAGCTGGGCGACTTCGCGCACCGCTTCCATGCGCAATTATCCGACCCCCTTTGTGATGCGAAAGTGGATTACGCCATTCTGGTGGGCGAGGAAATGCGCGCGCTGGTTGGAGAATTTCACCGGATTTTGGGGAAAGCGGGACGTGATGCGCTTGGCAAGGTGCCGACCTTCGACCATTGCAACAATGCGGACGAAGCGCTGGCGCTTTTGAGGCAATACGGGATCGTTTCGGGTGACGCGATTCTGGTGAAGGGGTCGAATTCCGTCGGCCTTGCCAAAGTGGTGGTGGAACTCACTCACCGGGACAAATAGATGCTTTACTGGTTAGCCGAATGGATGGAATTCGAGGGGATTTTCAACCTCGTGCGCTACCAGACGGCGCGGGCGGGGGCGACCCTGCTGACGGCGCTCATCATCGGTCTGTTCATCGGGCCGCGGTTCATCGCCATGCTGCGGGTGCGGCAGGGCAAGGGCCAGCCGATCCGCGAGGACGGTCCGCAAACGCATCTGGCCAAGCGCGGCACGCCGACGATGGGCGGCTTGATGATCCTGGTGTCGTTGATCCTGGGACTGGTCATCTGGATGGATTTGACCAATCCGTTCGTCTGGGCGTGTCTTGCCGTGACGGTCGGGTTCGGCCTCATTGGCTTTCTCGATGATTACGACAAAATCACCAAGGCCAGCCACAAGGGCGTGTCGGGCAAGACGCGCCTGCTGCTGGAATTTATCGTGGCGGGCGTCGTATCCTACATCATCGTCAGCCAGATCAATACCAGCCTCTATGTGCCGTTTATCAGCGACCGCGCCATCCCGCTGGGGCCGTTTTATTACCTCTTTGCCGCCTTCGTTATCGTGGGCGCGGGCAATGCGGTCAATCTGACTGACGGGCTGGACGGATTGGCGATCATGCCGGTCATCATCGCCGCCGGAACCTTTGCGATTATCGCGTATCTGGTGGGACGGGTGGATTACTCCGAATATCTCGGCATTCCGCACGTCGAGGGGGCAGGGGAACTCGCGATATTCTGCGCCGCGATCATGGGCGCAGGGCTAGCGTTTCTGTGGTTCAATGCGCCGCCCGCTGCCGTGTTCATGGGCGATACGGGCAGTCTTGCTTTGGGCGGAGCGCTGGGCGCGATTGCCGTGGCGAGCCATCACGAAGTTGTGCTGGCCATTGTCGGCGGACTGTTCGTGTTCGAGGCGCTGTCGGTCATTATTCAGGTCTTCTGGTTCAAGCGCACCGGCAAGCGCATTTTCCGCATGGCCCCGATCCACCATCACTTCGAGCAATTGGGCTGGAGCGAATCCACCGTGGTCATTCGCTTCTGGATCGTGTCGATCGTGCTGGCGCTGATCGGGCTTTCGACACTGAAGCTGAGATGATTACCTCGCCGGTCTTTCGCGACAAGACCTATGCGGTGCTGGGGCTGGCGCGATCCGGGCTGGCAACGGCCGAGGCATTGCTGGCCAGTGGCGCGCATATCTTGGCGTGGGATGATAAGCCGGAGGCGCGCGAAAAGCTGCAAGGCCGCGCGCAATTGGTCGATCCGTTAAGCGCCGATCTGACGGGATATGATGGCGTAGTCGTGTCGCCCGGCGTACCGATCAACACGCACCCAATTACCGCCCATGCCGCGCAATTTGGCGTGCCGTTGATCGGGGATATCGAGCTGTTTGCACAAGCTCGCGCCGATCTGCCGCCGCATAAGGTCGTCGGCATTACCGGCACGAATGGCAAAAGTCGACCGTGACCGCGCTGGTGCATCATATTCTGAAAGAGGCGGGTGTGCCGACCACAATGGGCGGCAATATCGGCTTGCCGATCATGGCGCAGGAGCCGCTGCCGGAAGGTGGGGTTTATGTGCTGGAGTTGTCGAGCTACCAGATCGACCTGACCTATTCGCTCGATTGCGAGGTGGCGGTGCTGCTGAACATCACGCCGGATCATCTGGACCGGTATGACGGGGACTTCGAGAAATATGCGGCGGCGAAAGCGCGTCTGTTCGCGATGCAAGCGGCCCAGCGTTTTGCAGTAGTCGATGGTCGAGCCGAGGCAGACGAAGATGTTCGAGACGACGCCGAAGATCCGCTGATCCAATTTGTTGACGACGTCGATGCGGGTGACCAGGCTCATTGGCCTGCGCTGGAGGGGCCACACAACGGTCAGAATGCGGACGCCGCTGTGGCTGTTTGCGAGACTTGGGACTGAGCGACGCCGTAGTAGAGGGAGCGCTCCGGACTACCCCGGCCTCCCGCACCGCATGGAGCGGGTCGCGGAAATCTCCGGCGTCGCTTATGTCAACGACAGCAAAGGCACGAACACCGCCGCCTCCGCGCCCGCACTGGCCGCATTCGACAATGTCCACTGGATCTTGGGCGGACTGGCCAAGGAACCGGGATTGGGCGAATGCGAAGCCGAACTCGGCCATGTCAAAGCCGCTTATACGATCGGTGAAGCAGGACCTGATTTCGCGGCATTGCTCAATCCCTGCGTGCCGACCACACAATGCGAGACGTTGGATCGCGCCGTGACCGCGGCTTCCGAAGCCGCCACGCCCGGCGACACGGTGCTCCTATCGCCCGCTTGCGCCAGCTTCGATCAATATCGCGATTACGAAGCGCGCGGCGATCATTTCCGCGACTTGGTGGAAGCGCTCGCATGAACGATCACAGCGCCTTTATCGGTCAGCAGCGGCGATCCAGTGACCGGCCCGGTCATCGCTCCGGTAATGGCCCAGGCAATCGCCCACCGCTGCAATCCTCACGCCTGTCGGATTTGCGCATCTGGTGGCGCGAGATTGATAGGGTGCTGCTCGGCCTCATTGTATTGCTGATGGCGATCAGCGCCATCGCCGTGGCCGCATCCTCGCCCGCCAGCGCACGGCGTTTGTCGACCAGCGCCACGACTTTGCCCGACCTGTTCTTCTTCTACAAACACATGGCATGGCAGGCGGTCGCATTCGCCACCATGATCGGCGTGTCGATGCTGACGCGCGATATGGCGCGCCGGTTCGGCTTGCTGCTGGCGGCAGCGATGCTGTTTATGATGTTTCTGGTCCCGATATTCGGCGCGGACGTCAATGGTGCGCGCCGCTGGATCGATGTGGGAATGCGCTTTCAACCATCCGAATTTTTAAAGCCCAGTTTCGCCATCGCATTGGCATGGATTTTGTCATGGCGGATGCGCGATCCCGATTTGCCCGTAATGAGCATTACGACAGGATGCATCGGCATCGTCGTCGTGCTGCTTGCCTTGCAGCCCAATTTCGGCGCAGCGATCCTGTTTGCCGGCGTGTGGTTCGTGCTGATCCTGCTGTCCGGCCTGTCCTTTGCGCGGATCGGATCGTTAATCGGCGTGGGCGCGGCGCTGCTGACCATGACCTATTTCATTTATGACAATGCGCGGCACCGGATCGATGCGTTTTTCGGCGGCGGCACGGCCTTCGATCAAGTCGATCTGGCCGAGCGGACCTTGCTGGCCGGTGGATGGACCGGGACCGGCTTTTGGCTGGGCCTTAAGAAAATGCGGCTACCCGAAGCGCATACGGATTACATTTTCTCCGTTATTGCCGAAGAATTCGGGCTGATCGCCTGCGGCCTCATTGTGTTGCTTTATCTGGCCATGGCAGCGCGCGTTCTGATGCGGATGATCGATGAAAACAATCTGTTCACGATGCTGGCTTCAGCGGGCCTCATCTCGATGATCGTGGGACAGGCGTTCATCAATATCCTTGTTAATCTGCAACTGTTTCCCTCCAAGGGAATGACGTTGCCCTTGATCAGCTATGGCGGGTCATCGACCATTGCGATGGGCCTGATGGTGGGCCTCTTATTGGCCATTACGCGGCGCAATCCGCATCTGCGCAGCCGCACGGCGGGCCTTGCACAAATGATGGGGCTGGGCGAAGAGCCTCAGGCTGAGCGTGCGAAGGGCCGAGGACACACAGAATGACGACATCGAACCGGCATTACGTGCTGGCAGCGGGCGGAACCGGCGGGCATTTGATTCCGGCTTTCGCGCTGGCAAGCGAGCTGGAGCGGCGCGGGCATCATGTCGCTTTGGTAACCGATGAGCGCGGGGCGGCGATCCCCGGCAAGCCCGATTTTCTGTCGGCGCATATCATTCCGGCGGGGCGCTTCGGCAAGAACCCGCTGAAATGGTTTGCGGGCCTGAAGTCGATCCTGGAAGGGCGGCGCATGGCGCTGCGCCTGTTTGAAAATTTCGAGCCGAGCGCGGTGGTTGGCTTCGGCGGTTATCCTGCCTTTCCCGCGCTGCTGGCGGCGAAGTCGGCGGGGCTGCCCAGTCTGGTGCATGAACAGAACGCGGTGCTGGGGCGCGTCAATCGCCTGCTCGCGCGCTGGGTCGATGCGATTGCGACCTCCTATCCGCACGTAAAGCGATTGAAAGGCAAGCACGTCACGAAAGTGCATCTGGTCGGCAATCCAGTGCGTGCGCAGTTGATGGCTCTGCGCGATGAGCCCTATCCGCATATCAGCGAGGATGGTATTTTACGTGTGCTTATCACGGGCGGCAGTCAGGGTGCGCGCATCCTGTCCGAAGTCGTGCCCGATGGCCTCGCCATGTTGCCGCCTGCCTTGCGCGAGCGGTTGCAAGTCACGCAGCAATGTCGCCGCGAAGATATCGACGCGGTCCGCAATCGCTACAGCACGCATGGTATTCCGGCGGAACTCGGCACGTATTTTGAGGATATGGACGCGCGGCTGGCCGATACGCATTTGTTTATCGGGCGTGCAGGCGCTTCGACCATTGCGGAGCTGACGGCGGTCGGACGTCCGGCAATCCTCGTGCCGCTGGCCATTGCGACCGACGATCATCAAGCCGCGAATACGCGTGAAATGGTGGATGCGGGCGGCGCGCGGGCGATCCGGGAAACAAATTTCGTGGCCAAGGAACTGGCCAAGCAAATCAAGACACTGGCGGAGCGGCCCAAGAGCCTTGCCAAGGCTGCGCATGGGGCGTGGAATTGCGGACGCCCCCATGCGGTGAGCGATTTGGCTGATCTGGTGGAAAGCTTTGGCGGGGCCGATATGATGGATGTGATCCGCGTTGGCGGCAACAAGGCGCGCGCGAATTTGCACTCCGCGACGCCTGCGCATGGTACGACTCGCGCACATGACCGGACAAAAGCGCGATGAAGGGCGTCTCGACCGACATCGGCACGATCCATTTCGTCGGGATCGGCGGCATCGGAATGTCCGGCATTGCCGAAGTGATGCACAATCTGGGCTATAGCGTCCAAGGGTCAGATATGGCGGACAGCGCGACGGTGGAGCGACTGAAAGCGCGCGGGATCGACGTGAAAATCGGCCATGCGGCCGAGAACATCGGCGATGCGGCGGTGGTGGTCACTTCGACGGCCGTGCGGCGGACCAATCCGGAAGTTGCCGCCGCGCTGGAAAATCGTGTGCCGGTGGTGCGCCGCGCCGAAATGCTCGCCGAATTGATGCGTTTAAAACGCAGCGTTGCCGTCGCCGGAACGCATGGCAAAACCACCACAACCAGCATGATTGCGGCGTTGCTGGATGCAGGCGGGATCGACCCGACGGTGATCAATGGCGGGATTATCAACCAGTATGGCTCGAATGCGCGGTTGGGCGATAGCGACTGGATGGTGGTCGAGGCCGATGAATCCGATGGCAGCTTCCTGCGCCTTGACGGTCAAATTGCAGTCGTCACCAATATCGATCCTGAACATCTCGATCATTACGGCTCGTTCGAGGGGGTGAAGGACGCCTTCGTCGAGTTTATCGAAAACGTGCCGTTCTATGGCGTTGCAATCCTGTGCATCGATCACCCCGAAGTGCAGACGGTCATTTCCAAAGTGCGCGACCGGCGCGTGCTGACTTACGGCTTTTCCGCGCAAGCCGATTTGCGGGGCGAAAACATCCGTCCGCAGGAAGATGGCAATCTGTTCGATGTGGTCCTGCGCGAACGCGATGGCAGCACGAAGCAGATCAACGACATTCACTTGCCGATGCCGGGCCGTCACAATGTGCAGAATGCGCTGGCGGCAGTGGCCGTGGCGCTGGAAATGGGCTGCGACACGGAAATTATCTGCAATGGGTTCAAGGCCTTTGACGGGGTGAAGCGGCGCTTTACCAAAGTCGGCGAAGTGCCATGCGGGACAAGCAGCGCGACGATCATCGACGATTACGCGCATCATCCGGTTGAAATCCGGGCCGTCCTGTCCGCTGCGCGCGAAACCGCCAGCAGCAGACCGGCCAGTGCAGCATCGGGTAGCGGGCGCGTGGTCGCGGTGATGCAGCCGCATCGCTATACGCGCCTCCATGATTTGATGGACGACTTCCAATCTGCCTTTAACGATGCCGATGTGGTCTATGTATTGCCGGTCTATGAAGCGGGGGAAGACCCGATCGAAGGCGCGGATGCAGCGGCTTTGGTCGCCGGGCTGAAAGATCGCGGACATCGCAGCGTGAGCGTAATCGACGGCGCGGACGAGTTGGCCGTGACGCTGGCGCAGGATTTGCAAGGCGGCGATGTGATCGTGTGCCTTGGCGCGGGCGATATCACGAAAATTGCGGCGGGCTTGTCCGATGCGATCACGCGGCAGTGCCAAGGGCAGGGGCAGGTGGCCTGATGGAGACGACCCGCAATCAGCCTGACGACTGGGCGATGTATGACGATGGCACGGCGCCGGATTCCGGCACGCAGGAAAGCGGCAAGCAGCTTGGTATCGACCCGTCCGAAGTGCGCGGAAAGCTAACGGCGAATGCGCCGCTGGCCAAGCTGGTCTGGTTCAAGTCGGGCGGCGCGGCGGATCACCTGTTTGAGCCGGAAGACGTTGCCGATCTGATGAAACTGATGGGAATGCTGGACGGCCATGTGCCGGTCATGCCGCTGGGCCTGGGGTCCAACCTGATTATTCGCGATGGCGGCGTGCCGGGCGTGGTCGTGCGGCTGGGCAAGCCGTTTTCCTTTGCCGAGCGCGAAGGGGATGACGGAATTAAGGGCGATACTGGTGAGGCAGCCATGACTTTGCGCTGCGGGGCCGGAACGCCGGGTATTCTGGTTGCCAGCACCGCGCGCGATGCGGGGATTGCGGGCATGGAGTTCCTGCGCGGTATTCCCGGCACAGTCGGCGGCTTCGTCCGCATGAATGGCGGCGCATATGGGCGCGAAGTGGCCGATATTCTTCTCGATTGCGATGTCGTGATGCCCGATGGCAATCTGGCGACGTTGCCGGTGGCTGATCTGGCTTACAGCTATCGCCATTCCGAATTGCTGGATGGCGCAGTTGTCGTCTCCGCCCGGTTCCGCGGTTTTCCGGGCGACCCGGAAGCCATTGGCGCGGAGATGGACCGGATTGCCGAGGCGCGCGAAAACTCGCAGCCTTTGCGCACCAAAACCGGCGGTTCGACCTTCAAGAACCCGGCAGGCAAAAAGGCCTGGGCGCTGGTCGATGAAGCGGGTTGCAGAGGCCATCGGCTGGGCGGCGCGCAAGTCAGTGAGAAACACACCAACTTCCTCATCAACACCGGCGATGCGACCAGTGCGGACATTGAGGGGCTGGGCGAAGAAGTCCGCGCCCGCGTCTATGCAAAGTTGGGGACTGAATTGGAATGGGAAATCCAGCGAGTAGGGCGGCCATGAGAAAGTTGCACATCGCCGTGCTGATGGGTGGATGGGCGGCGGAACGCGACGTGTCGCTGATGTCCGGCAATGCCATCGCCGATGCGCTGGAAGGCAAAGGCCACCGCATCACGCGGATCGATATGGACCGCGACGTGGCAGCGCGCATTGGCGAAGCTAAGCCCGATGTCGTGTTCAATGCGCTGCATGGTGTTCCCGGCGAAGATGGCAGCGTGCAAGGGATGCTCGATCTGATGGGCGTGGCTTATACACATTCCGGCCTCGCAACTTCGGTCGTGGCGATCGACAAGGAATTGACCAAGCAAGCGCTGATCCCGCATGGCGTGCCGATGCCAGCCGGACGGATCGTGCAATCGCAAGAATTGTATAAAGCCGATCCGCTACCGCGCCCCTATGTCTTGAAGCCGGTCAATGAAGGTTCGTCGGTGGGCGTCGCCATTGTCACCGATGATAGCGATTACGGCAATCCGATCCGCCCCGATGCAAAGGGGCCGTGGCAGGAGTTTGCGAGTTTACTGGCTGAGCCATATATTCGCGGTCATGAGCTGACGACAGCGGTGCTGGACACGCCCGATGGCCCGCGCGCTCTGGGCGTTACCGAACTGGTCCCCAAGTCAGGTTTCTATACTTACGAGGCGAAATATACCGAGGGGCTGACGCAGCACGTTTGTCCCGCGCAAATACCTGACCGCATTACCGAGTTGTGCTTGCAGCACGCTTTGACGGCGCATGAAGTTTTGGGCTGCAAAGGCATCAGCCGCACCGATTACCGCTGGGATGACGAGCGCGGCGAGGCTGGTCTGTTCGTGCTGGAAACCAATACGCAGCCGGGGATGACCGCGCTCAGTCTGGCACCGGAGCAAGCGCGTTATGCGGGCATCGCATTTGCCGATATGCTGGAAATGATCGTGGCGGCGGCGTTGCCCCAAGCGGAGGCCGAAAATGGCGGCGATTAAGCGCGGCGGCAAAGGGGTCCGGCGATCGGCGGCTGCCAAGGGCCGCGCAACCCGTGCGCGCGCAGCCAAGGCGCATACCAGCGGCTTTCTCGACAGTTTGATGGCCGCTCTGCCCTTTACCGAGGAGCAATGGCACAAGTTTTTTCTCGTGATGATCTTTGCAGGCGCTGCGGCTTTTGCATGGTTCATCGCCAGCCTCGCCGGATTGCCCGCCATGGCTCATGCACAAGTCGCGCATCTGGCTGCCAATGCCGGGTTCGAAGTGCGCCATGTGCGCGTCACCGGAGTCGAGCGGATGAACGAATTGCGCGTGTATGAGCGCGCTTTGTCCGAACGCGAACGCCCGATGCCGCTGGTCGATATCGAAGGTTTGCGCAGCGAATTGCTGGATCTCGCCTGGGTCAGCGATGCGCGCGTTTCGACGCAATTGCCCGATACGCTGGCGGTGGATATTGTCGAGCGGGTGCCGCACGCAGTCTTGAGTAAACCGGACAAGCTGGTGCTGATCGATCGCAGCGGGGTGGAGCTGGAAACGATTACGGCGGCTGCGGCGAAAGATATGCTAACTGTCAGCGGCCCCGGCGCATCGAAGCAAGTGGAAGAATTGACGCAATTGCTCGACACGGCCCCCGCCTTGAAAGCAAAAGTGAAGCAAGCCGAATGGGTTGGCAATCGCCGGTGGAACTTCACTTTCGATACAGGACAAATGCTGGCCTTGCCCGAAGGTGCGGACAATTCCGCCATTGCGTTTGTGAAATTTGCCAAGATGGACGGCGCGAACCGCTTGCTGGGCGGAAAAGCCGAAGCGATCGATATGCGCGTCACCGACCGCGTATTCATCCGTTGCCCCGAATGCCGCAAGGAAGAACTTGCCGCGATGGCAGAGAATTAAGGCCCGCACATAATGGCAAGCTCACGTTACAAACGCTATATCGGCGCGGTCAATATCGGCTCGTTCCGCATTTCCGCCATGATTTTGGGCTGACCGAAAATGACGAGATGGTTGTGCTCGGCTCCAGTCACCGGGCAAGCCAGGGGATCAAGCGCGGCTACGTCACCGATATGCAAGCCGCGACTTACGCCATTCGCGATGCAGTCGAGCGGGCGGAGAAAAACGCCGGAACCAGCGTGTCGGGCGTGTGGATCGGATGTGCCGGCGCAGGGCTGGCCAGCCGCGTCACCAAGGTCGAGATACCGATCGACGGGCGGCGGATCGAGGACGACGACATTCAGCATCTGCTTTATGCCGCGCGCGATCATATTCAGCCCGATGGACGCATGGTGCTGCACGCACAACCAACGCATTACACGCTGGATGGCGCGCATGGCGTGGCTGATCCGGTGGGGCTGCACGCAGAGACGCTGGGCGTGGATATCCATGTCATGCTGGCCGATGGCGCTCCGGTCAAAAACCTGATCGAGTCCGTGCAGAATGCGCATCTCGATGTGGAGGGCGTCGTGGCCTCGCCATTGGCCGCCAGTTTTGCGTGTCTGACGCGCGAGCAGCGCGAATTGGGCGTCGCGATGATCGAGATCGGCGGCGATATCACCAATATCTCGGTTCATGCGGGCGGAATGCTGCTGGGCATGAGCGCCATTCCGCTAGGTTCCGCCGACATTACCGATGCCATCGCGTCGTCTTTCGGCATCCGCCGGTTTCAGGCCGAGCGGCTTAAATGCGTATCCGGTTCGGCCATCGCCAGCCCCAGCGACCACCGCGAAATGATCCCGGTCAATGGTCCGGGCGATGAGGAAGGCGGCTTGATCGCGCGCGGCGCAGATGATCGCAATCGCATCCCGCGCGCGGAACTTGTGGGCGTAGTGACGCAGCAGCTTGCGCGGCTAACGGGTGAAATCGGCAAGTCGCTGAAAGACATGGGCTTTTCGGGCGCTAAGGGCGGCCAAGTGGTGATGACGGGCGGCGGCGCGGAATTGGCAGGGATTGCCGAATATACCCAAAGCGCGTTGGGTCAGCCGGTCAGGATCGGCAAACCGCCCAAAGCGCTCACCGGATTGCCCGAAGCGCACGCCACGCCCGGCTTTGCGACGCTGGCAGGCTTATGCCTTTATGCCGCCAACGATCCGGTCGATATCCGCGCCATCGGCCCGCGCCATCAGCCGACTGCGCGTTATAGCGGGGCGGATGCGGTCGGGCGCGTTTTCAAAGCGGTGAGCAAGTATTTTTAGACGGGCATTTAAGTCGCTGCCGATTGCCTTTGTAGTTAATGCGTAATAGGCGTGTCACACGCTTTGCGCTTAGCAATAAGACAGGCACAGGATAAACACGAACGCCGTGGACACACGATAAGGAACCGCTCGCAAGACGGTATCGTATCCGGCGAGACATAGACCCGCGAAAGGGAACGCACGCATGAGTATCAATATCGGCCCTGCAACATCGGATGAGATGCGCCCGAAAATCCTGGTTATCGGGGTTGGCGGCGCTGGCGGCAATGCGATCGCCAACATGATGGAAGCCGAAATCGAAGGCGTCGAGTTTATCGTCGCCAATACCGATGCGCAGGCGCTGACCACCTCGATTGCCGAAAACCGGATACAGCTTGGACCCGATATTACCGGCGGTTTGGGCGCTGGCGCACGGCCAGAAGTCGGCAAAGCGGCGGCTGAAGAAACGGTCGATGATATCGAAGCTGCGCTGGAAGGCGTGAATATGTGCTTTATCGCGGCTGGCATGGGCGGCGGCACGGGTACGGGCGCTGCGCCCGTTATTGCCGAGACGGCGCGTAAAAAAGGCGTGCTGACCGTTGGCGTCGTGACCAAGCCGTTTATGTTCGAAGGCAGCCGCCGGATGCGCGCCGCCGATAGCGGCATCGATGAATTGCAAAAGCACGTCGATACGCTGATCGTGATCCCGAACCAGAATTTGTTCCTCGTCGCCAAGGCGGAAACGACTTTCAAGGAAGCGTTCCAGCTGGCTGACGAAGTCCTGCAACAAGGCGTCCGCTCGATCACCGATCTGATGGTGATGCCGGGCCTTATCAATCTCGATTTTGCCGATGTCCGCTCCGTCATGCAGGAAATGGGCAAGGCGATGATGGGCACGGGCGAAGCCGAAGGCGAAAACCGCGCATTGGAAGCTGCCGAACGTGCGATTGCCAACCCGTTGCTCGATGGTGTTTCGATGCAGGGCGCAAAAGGCGTCATCATCTCGATCATTGGCGGCGAAGATATGCGCCTCCTCGAAGTGGACGAAGCGGCCAATCACATTCGCGAGCTGGTCGATGACGATGCCAACATCATCTGGGGCTCGGCCTTCAATCCCGATCTCGAAGGCAAAATCCGCGTGTCTGTCGTAGCGACCGGGATCGATCATGATGCGACGGCCAGCGCGCCGGCCAATGAATCCAAGCCGTTCGCGATGTCGGACGCTAAACCGCCCAAGCGCCCGGTGCTCGAATTGTCGAGCGACGACAGCGAAGGCGCAGGCGATCGATGATGCGCCGCTCGACCTGACCAATGGCTTTGGCAGCGGCATGAACGATACCGACGATGCGGGCAGCGTGTTGTCCGATCCGGTTTTGTCCGATCCGTTGGGCGCTTCCGATTTCGGCGACGAACATGACGAGGATGTGGACGATATTGTCGATCCGCTCGCCGGATTGCGCAATCGCGACGAGGACGACGAGAACAAACTGGTCGATCCGACCATCGACACCAAGCACGGCATGGTTGGCGAAGGCGGCTTCGCCAGCGAAGATGAAGCAGGCGAGAGCGCGGGCAGAAGCGATGACGATCAGGACGCGCTGGTGCTGGGCGAAGACCATCAGATGCCGTTCGACAGTCCGTTGAAATCCAAGCCGCAGGGCCGCAAGCGCGGTCTGATGGGTGGTCGCGTCGACGAGAGCGACGATGATAATGGCAGCCAAAATGGCGGTAATAACAACGATGGCGCGCCTGCTCCTGGCAGGGCTGGTGCGGCGGCGGGAGCTGCAGCGGGCGGCTCCACCTTGTTCGAGCGTATGGCCAATCTGTCACGCGGATCGGGCAGCGACGAGGAAGACGAGGACGACGATGATGATAACGGCTCCGCGCTGAACATTCCGCGCTTCCTCGGTCGTCAGAACAACCAGTAATCACGTAATTTTGGCGCGCTCAGGCGTTATGAAACCTTTGATGAAATTCAGACAGATGGCGGCACTTTGCAGTGTCGCCATTTTTCTTGGCGCGATATCGTTGCCAGCGCCAGCAAAGGCGCAGCGGAGCGCGGGCGAAATTGTGCAGCCGCTGCCATCTGAACGGGTGGCAGAGCTAAGCAAGGCGCTGCGGCGGCTGGCGCGCGCAACCCAAAGATGTGGACGCCTTGATCCATGCGGGTTCGGCTTCTCTTGCGCTGGACGATGTGCAGGCGGCCATCGGCTTTTTCGGCCGCGCGGATGATCTCTCGCCCAACAATCCCAGCGTGTTGACTGGGTTGGCCGATGCTTATGTTGCGGCGCGCCGTCCGATCGAGGCTTTGCGGCTCTACGCGCGCGCTGAAGCTGCCGGTGCAACGCCGCAAACCTTTGCAGCCGGGCGAGGACTGGCGTTCGATCTGGTCGGCGACAATGCAGCAGCGCAATCGGAGTACCGCCGATATCTGGCGCGGAACAAGGACCGGGAGGTGGCGCTGCGTCTGGCGACCAGCCTCGCAATTTCCGGCGACCGCACCGGCTTCGAGGCGGTTTTGCTCCCCTTTCTGCAAGCGGGCGATAACACCGCATTTCGCACCCGCGCGTTCGGGCTGGCGATGCTGGGCGATATTGCGGATGCGGAAGCGATTGCGCGGGTGATTACGCCGCCCGCTTTGATCGAAGGGTTGCTCCCGTATTTGCGTGCAATGAACAAGCTGACGGCGGTGCAACAGGCCAGCGCCGCCAATCTTGGCATTTTCCCGCGTAGTGTGGACTTTGGTCGTGACGATCCCGGCCTTGCGGTGGCGCGGGCCGGATTGCCGCGCGTTGCCGATGGCGTACCACGAGCCGATGCCGCCGGATCGCGGCTGGCTCCTGCTGGCAGGCCGCTTGGCGATGTGGAGGCGCAACCGCGTGTCGAAGCGCAGCGTGTTGTTAGCGAGCCTCTTCCAGCGCAGCCGCCGCTTGCTCAGGTAGTAACGCAGCCAGCACAAGAGCCATTACCGGAACCTGCTCCAGCGGAGCCGCGCGATATGAGCGATATTTTTGCCGATGTGCTGGAGCGACCCGACACGCCGGTATCTGGCGCAGAAGTGGCGGGTGCAGTGGACATCAACACCATCGAACCCGCACGACCCGATCCGCCGCAAGCCGCGCTTGAAAGTGCTGAAGCTCAACCCGAATCCAAGCCGGAGCCGACACGCGAAGAGCTGCATCCCGCGCGTATCTGGGTGCAGGTGGCAACCGGACGCGATCGCAAAGCACTTGGCTTTGACTGGCGGCGTCTGCAGCGCAATTCCGATGGATTGCTGAGCGATCTGTCCGCCTTTACAAGTAGCTGGGGACAGACCAACCGCTTGTTGACCGGGCCGTTCGCGGACCGTCAGGATGCTGCCAAGCTGATTACCGCGCTGAAAGAAAAGGGTATCGACACTTTCCGCCATGACAGTTCTGCGGGTGTTGCGATTACTCCGCTCGACTGACGCACTGACGTCACGCAGATGTGGAAAACCGCGTTTTGCACAGGCTGTTAACAGGCAATCGCGCGCCTGATCGACTTCTCCCCAATTGCCCTGCCGCCCATGATTGCCAGCGCCCCTTGCACAGTTCCATGAGCGTTAACGAATAGAGGGAACGGGAAAGTAACGATGACGACTGCGCTGCACGAATTCGAGGCCGAGGCCGGTAGTGCGCCGATGGATATGCTGGCCGCGCTGTTCGAAGCGCGCGAGTGGAAATGCGAAGTGCATTCAGCTGAGGAGATCAGCGGCGAGGTCAAGGGAAGCTGGGCGACGTATCAATTGCGCTGCGTCTGGCGGGCAGAAGATAACGTGCTGCAAGTGCTGTGCCTGCCCGATATTCGGATTGCGAAGGACAAGCGCGCGCCGGCGACCGATTTGCTGGCGATGGTTAACGAGCAGATCTGGCTCGGGCATTTCGATATCTGGTCGGATGGCGGCGTGCTGCTGTATCGTCATGCCGCGATGCTGGCCGATGATGGGCTGCTATCGCTGGCGCAGGCGCAGGCCATCGTCGAAACGTCGATCGATGAATGTGACCGGTTCTATCCCGCGTTCCAGTTCGTCTTATGGGGCGATAAAAGCCCGCGCGATGCCTTGACCAGCGCAATGGTCGATGCGGCGGGCGAAGCCTGAACGGCGGTTTGCAGCTGCGTATGACATGGCTACACACGCACTTATGACATTTAAGCGCATTTTGGTGGCGGGCTATGGCACGATGACTTCGGCGATGGTCGAGGGCTGGCTGGCTGCAGGCATTCCGGCGGCCACTTTCACGATATACAATCCGCGCGCCAAAGCGGCGCCGGACGGCATTGGCATGGTGACGCAGGTTCCGAATGCAGCGTTCGATGCGATCGTGCTGGGCTTTAAACCGCATATGCTTGAGGCGGTCGCGCCCGATCTTGCACCTGCGGTCAATGGCGAAACGGTCATTCTGTCGGTGCTGGCCGGAGTTGAGCTTGCCACTTTGCGCGGCGCATTTCGCCAAGCAGCAGCGGTTGTGCGCTTCATGCCGAATCTGGCCATTGCGCTGGGCAAATCGCCCAATGCGCTGATAGGGGAGGGTCTTTCCGATGTCATGCGCGGCCATGTGACGGCTCTGGCAGAAGCGGGCGGCAGTGCGGAATGGATCACGCGCGAGGACCAATTCGATCTGGTTACGGCGCTGGCAGGATCGGGTCCGGGCTTTCTGTACCGTTTCATCGACGCGTTAGCGCAGGGGGCCACCAATCTGGGGCTGGACGCGGCGCAAGCTGAGCGGCTGGCGGTGCAGATGGTGGAGGGCGCAGGGGCGCTGGCGGCACGGTCCGAACACTCGCCGGGAACGCTGGCTGCACGGGTCGCCAGCCCCGGAGGAATGACGCAAAAAGGGCTGGATGTGCTGGATAATGACGATGCGCTGACCACATTGATGACCGATTGTTTGCGCGCGGCTCGGAACAGAGGCCAAGAAATGGCTGATAACGCCCGAAAAAAGTAATAAACACCCGATTAAGTGTAAATCGGAGCGAAAGTCTCCGGTTTTGCTTGAAAAAACCTCAAGAAAGCCCGATATTGCAGGCAGATGGCTCGTATCGTCGGGCCGATTTCAAGGAGACTAGTCTTATGGCAGATTGGAAAAATACGGAGCAGTCGCGCACGAACTTCAGTTCCGTGCCACGCGCCGGTGATCCGGTTGCCCGTGCTGAGCGGTTCGATGCCGGACTGCGCGCGCATATGCTATCGATTTATAATTACATGGCTTCGGGTATTTTGCTGACGGGTATCGTCGCGATGCTGACCGCACGGTCCGGTTTGGCGATGACCTTTGCATCCGGTCCGATGATGTGGCTGGTCGCATTGGCGCCATTGGGCTTCGTTTTTGCAATGAGCTTTGGCCAGAACAAATTCAGCAAGGGTACGCTGCAGATCATGTTCTGGGCATTTGCGATCACGATGGGCTTGTCGCTTTCGACGATTTTCCTCGTCTATACGAATGAATCGATTGCGGCGACGTTCTTTGCCACATCGGGCGCATTCGCCGGGTTGAGCCTGTTCGGTTACACCACGAAAAAGAATTTGCAGGGCTTCGGCACGTTCCTCATCATGGGCGTCGTCGGCCTGATCATTGCGATGGTCATCAACATCTTCCTGCAATCCAGCATCCTGAACCTGGCCATCAGCGCCATCGGTGTGCTGATCTTTGCTGGCCTGACCGCTTATGACACGCAGCGTTTGAAGCGTGAATATGATTATCTGCGCGGCACGGAATTTGCCGGGAAGGCGATCATTATGGGCGCATTGTCGCTCTATCTCGACTTCATCAATATGTTCCTGTTCCTGCTGCGTTTTATGGGCAACCGCGAATAAGCGAACATACATTCGGCGCTGCGCAAGATCGCACGCCCACACCAGTTAATCGCGTCCGGAGTGCAATATGCGCTTCGGGCGCTTTTCTTATTGGCAATGCGCGTTAAGGCAGTGTCTTAAGCGTAGGCTAAGATAGCATCGGGCAGCCTTGTGGTTGAAAAATTTGTGCAAAAGGATTTGGTGATGGCTCAGGGCAGCCCTGTAAGTTTTAAGAAGCTGACCGCAGTTGCGGCCCTGCTCGTGGTTGCCGGATGTGCGGCGCCCGCCCCGCCACCGCCTCCGCCACCACCACCGCCGCCAGTCGTGGAGATCATCCCTGATCGCCCGACCCCGCCGCGCGGCGCGGTTGCCAATTTCCTGCTTCCGATGACCGGCCCCGATGGCGTGCGCCAGACAGTCAACGCTTATCTGTCTCCGGCGCAAATGACCTGGAATGTCCGGTCCGCCCTGAATGTCGCCGCATTAAATTGCCGCGAGCCGAATTTTGAGCGACTGACGGCAAATTACGCCAGCTTCCTTGAGCGTCACAAATCGCATTTGTCCGAAACCAATCGCACCTTGCGGCAGGAATTTCGCGACCGTCACGGCCCAAAATATCTGGACGAGCAGGACGTGTATATGACGCGCGTCTATAATTACTTTGCCTTGCCGCTGACGCGCAATCACTTCTGTTCCGTCGCGCATGACATCAGCGAAGAAGCGCTGGTGATCGAACCCGATGCGTTTCCGTTCTTCACTGCACAGGCGCTGCCACGCATTGAAACGGTGTTTGACCAATTCTACAGCGAATATGAGACTTATCTGGTGGAACTGGCGGCATGGGATGCGCGCTATGGTCCACAATATCCGGTCGGGCCAGCCATTGGCGGCGCCAGCGGTCCGATGATCCAGCCCCTTCCAACCGAGGGGCCGATTGTGCAACCGCTTCCGTCGAGCGGACCGATTGTGCAGCCATTGCCTGACAATACCGGCGATACACCCGGCTAAAAAGGTACGGCGCACGGGCGATGTTATGCGCGGGCACGGCTGCGTGCTGGCTATTGCCTGATTGCGTCCCTACATAGCGGACCATGCACTTTCTCGACCAAGCCAAGATCTTCCTGAAATCCGGCGCTGGCGGCCCTGGCGGCGTTAGCTTTCGGCGCGAAAAATACGTTGAATACGGCGGCCCGGATGGCGGCAATGGCGGCAAGGGTGGCGATATCATATTCGAGGCTGTTCAAGGTCTCAACACGCTGATCGATTTCCGCTATTCTCAGCATTTCAAGGCTGCGCGCGGCTCTCATGGCATGGGTCGCGATCGCACTGGCGCAGGCGCGAAAAACCTGATCGTAAAAGTCCCTGTGGGTACGCAAGTGCTCTCGGAAGACAAGGAAGACATTCTTGCCGATTTCACCGAAGTCGGACAGCGCGAAGTGTTCCTTGAAGGCGGGCTGGGCGGGCGCGGCAATGCCAGTTACAAATCCTCCACCAATCGCGCGCCGCGTCAGCACCAGCCGGGCGAACCACCACAGGAACTGTGGGTGTGGCTGCGGCTGAAACTGCTGGCCGATGTGGGCCTGCTGGGCTTGCCCAATGCGGGCAAGTCGACTTTTATCAATCAGGTGTCCAACGCCAAAGCCAAGGTCGGCGATTACGCGTTTACGACTTTGGTTCCGAAACTGGGCGTGGTGCATCACAAGGCCCGCGAGTTTGTGCTGGCCGATATCCCCGGCCTCATCGAAGGCGCAGCAGACGGGGCAGGGATTGGCGACCGCTTTTTGGGTCATATCGAGCGGTGCCGGGTGCTCATCCATCTGATCGATATTGCTGGAGACGATCCAGTAGCCGCCATGCGCGTGGTGGATGAGGAATTGGTGGCTTATGGTGCCGGACTGGAAGACAAGCCGCGTCTTATTGCATTGAACAAGCTCGATCTGGCCGATGCCGAATTGAGCGATGCTTTTGCGCAGGAATTGCGGGATGCGGGGGCCGACAAAGTCTTCCCGATTTCCGGCGCAACCGGCGCAGGCATTTCTGAATTGATGGATGCCGTGCTGTCCTATCTGCCCGATCGCACATCTACCGAAACCAACGCCGCCGAAGTGGTCGATGAAGCAATCGATGCAAAAGACTGGTCACCGATCTGACGCCGCTGATTTCAGTCTTTCGCGGTCGCCGGGCATCTTATAGAGTTGGTGCGCGATGACGATCACAAGCCTGCCTCAGATACGCGAAGTCAAACACGCACGCCGGATGGTGGTGAAGGTTGGCTCTGCTCTGCTGGTTGAAAAAAACGGGCAGCCACGACGCGACTGGCTGGCCTCGCTGGTTGCGGAATTGGCTGAATTGCGGGCGAGCGGTCAGGAAATTATCATCGTAAGTTCGGGCGCCGTTGCGCTTGGCGCGATTCGGCTGGGCTTTGCCGATGGCGGGCGGGCTACGCTGGCCGATGCGCAAGCCGCTGCCAGTGTCGGGCAGGTCGCGCTGGCATCGTTGTGGGCGGAGCTGCTTTCCCGCCATGACCTCACCGCAGCGCAGCTTTTGCTGACGCTGGAGGATCTGGAGGACCGGCGGCGCTACCTCAATGTTTCGGCAACTTTGGCGCGCCTGATCGAGGCTGGAGCGATTCCGGTCATCAATGAGAACGATAGCGTTGCAACGCACGAAATCCGTTTTGGCGATAACGACCGGCTGGCCGCACGGGTGGCTCAGGCGGCGCAGGCTGATGCGGTGGTGTTGCTGTCCGATGTCGATGGACTTTATGAGGGCGATCCGCGCGCAAATGACGCGCAACTGGTCGAGCAGGTCGATGGCGTAACGCCCGACATTATGGCGCTGGCAACGCAGGGTTCGGCGTCGGGCATGGGTTCGGGCGGCATGATGGCCAAGCTGCAGGCGGCCCAAATTGCGGAGAAAGCGGGGATTGCGCTGGCGATCATCAATGGCACGCATAACGCGCCGATTGGCCGAGCGTGTGAGCAATCGCGTGGCACAGTATTTCTGGCGCAGCGGCAGGATGGCGCACGCAAGGCATGGCTGGGCGGACGGATTGCCCCTGCCGGAACGCTAATCGTGGATGCCGGATGCGCACGCGCGCTGAGCGAGGGAAACAGCTTGCTCGCGCCTGGCATCGCGCAAGTCACCGGGCATTTCGCGCGCGGCGATCTGGTACTGGTGGAGACTATGCAGGGCGAGCGGCTGGGACAGGGATTAAGCGAATATAGTGCGGTCGAATGCCGCTATATCGCTGGTCTGTCGCAGGAGCATCAGGCGCGCGTTTTGGGTTATGTGCCGCGCTCCGCCGTCATTCATCGCAATCATTGGGTGGCGTCATGAAATTGGCGATTACGGGCGCGACCGGCTTTGTCGGGCAGGCGGTGCTGGATTTGCTGGAGCAGCAGGGACGGTCCGTGCGCGCGCTGACCCGTCGTCCGCAAATGCGCGAATTTGCTGGGCTGGAATGGGTGGAAGGCAGCTTGTCGGACGCGCAATCGCTTGATGATCTATGCGATGAAGCGGATGCGGTGCTGCATATTGCGGGGCTAACCAGCACGCTGGACTATGCCGAATTCGAAGCGGCGAATGTGACGGGCACGCAGAGAGATGATTGATGCGGCCAAGGCGCAAGGGATCAAGCGGTTCGTGTTGGTGTCCTCGCTGGCCGCGCGAGAACCGGACTTGTCCGCTTATGGCGCATCGAAATTTCGAGCGGAGGAGCTGGTCAAGCAAAGCGGGCTGGACTGGACGATCATCCGCCCGCCTGCGGTTTACGGGCCGCGTGATACAGAGATGTTCGAGCTGTTCCGTGCGGCCAAAGCTGGCATTACGCCAATGCCGCCAAAAGGCGGTCGCGCGTCGCTGATCCATGTCAGCGATCTGGCGCGCCTGCTGGTCGCCGTGACGGATGCTTCGCCAGCTGTTGGGCAAACATATGAGCCGGATGATGGCAGGCCGCGCGGCTATTCGCATGAGCAACTTGCGACCGCCGTGGGCCGCGCATTGGACCGCGATGTGCGCGTTTTACATCTGCCGAAGTCGGTCCTGCAAATGGCAGCGCGCGCCGATGAGTTTTTCCGCAAGGACAAGGCCAAGCTAACTCGCGATCGCGTCGGCTATATGATGCATCCCGACTGGGTTTCGCGTCCTGAATTTCGACCGCCCGACGATGTATGGACGCCTGAAATCGACAGCGCGGATGGGCTGCGCATGACCGCCAAATGGTATGCGGAGCAGGGCTGGCTGTAAGTATCGCCGCTTACAAAAACGGTTCCTCGCCCGGCTTGTGAATACCGCACTCGACTTTGTCCCAGCCTTTCCATCGGCCTGAGCGCGGGTCTTCGCCTGGCGCAACGCGATGCGTGCAGGGCGAGCAGCCAATCGAGGGAAAGCCGTCTGCCACCAACGGGTGAGCAGGTAGCTTGTGCTGCTCGCGATAGGCCGCAATCATGTCCGCATCCCAGTCGATTAGCGGATTGATTTTCAGGCGGCCCTGCGCATCGGACTGATCGATTTCGAAGCGCGGAAGATTGGCGCGCGTGGCGCTTTGAAATGCTTTGCGCCCCGTTAGCGTGGCATCAAATTGGTCCAGCGCGCGCGCCAATGGGCGCACTTTGCGCAAGTCGCAGCAGCCATCGGGATCATACGACCAGCGCAAGCCTGTCTCATCTTTCGCAGCCAGTTCGCCGCTGTCGGGTGTTAGATTAACAAGGTTGGTCAGGCCCAGATGCGCGATGAGGTCGTCGCGATATTTCAGCGTTTCGGGAAAGTGCTTGCCTGTGTCGAGGAACAGCACCGGCAAACCGGGCGCCACCTCGCTGATCAAATGCAGCAATACGGCACTTTCCGCGCCAAAACTGGACACGGTGGCGATATCGCCCGCCACATTGTCCTCGATCAAATTTCGTAGCAATTCCTGCGTTTCCTGCCCGCGAAACATCCGGTTGAGGCGCTCCGCATCGCCATCTGTGAAGCGCGGTCCGGTATCGATGCGGTCGATGGCGCGATTGACGAACGGCTTATTCACGCGGCGCGCCCGCTTCCACTTTTGCATGAGCCTTCACACCGTGCCGCAAGTTCCAGATCGGCTGCGCGGCATCGGCGGCTTCCTGATAGACGTGCGGGAAGCGTGTCAGCGCTGCTTCGACCTGTTGGGCATCTAGCGGAGCATTTGGCGCAAAAGCATCGAAACCGCAGCGGCGCAGAAAGGCGATCTGATCGACCAGAATGTCGCCCACGGCGCGCAATTCACCCTGATACCCCGCCTCGCGCAAAATTCGCGCTGCCGAATATCCGCGTCCATCGCCAAAGCTCGGAAAATTCACTTCGACCAGTGCGATCCGGTCAAGCGCATCGAGCAAATCGCGCGCATCTTCGCCCGGCTCGATACGGACCGCAACGGCATTGGTCTGCGCTGCAAAGGCATCGACTGTGACGGCAGGATCGAGAACCGGCGTGTCATCGCGAAAGCGCAGCGCGGTGTTTTCCGATGGACCGCGCCCCTCGGCGGCAGACTGTGTGCCGGGCGAATGCTCAACCATAAAGCGCCTCCTTGAAGGGAGCCATGCCGATCCGGCGATAAGTGTCGAGGAAGCGTTCGCCGTCCTCTCGCTGCGCCAGATAGACGTCAGCCGCGGTCTCAACGGCATCGACGATACCGTCTTCGCTGAAGCCCGGCCCAGTGATTTTGGCGAGCGCGGTATCTTCCGCTTCGCTGCCGCCAAGCGATAATTGGTAATTCTCGACGCCTTTCCGATCGACGCCCAGAATGCCGATATGGCCTGCATGATGATGGCCGCAGGCATTGATGCAGCCGGAAATTTTCAGCTTCAATTCGCCCAGCATATCCTGTTTGCCATTGGCGGCGAACCGTTCGGATATTCTCTGCGCCAAGGGGATCGAGCGCGCATTGGCAAGGCTGCAATAATCGAGGCCGGGGCACGCGATAATGTCGCCGATCTGGTCGAGATTGGGTGTGCCTAGCCGCGCGCCATCCAGCGCCGTCCACAAAGCATGAAGGTCTGATATGCGCACATGGGGCAACACGACATTTTGGGTGTGCATCACCCGCAATTCATCGAAGCTGTAATCCCGCGCAAGGTCGGCCATCAGATGCATTTGCTCGGCGGTTGCGTCGCCCGGAATGCCGCCGACAGGTTTCAAGCTGATGACGGCAGAGACATAGCCGGGTGCTTTGTGCGGATGGCAATTGCGGTCGAACCAGAGTGCAAAATCGGGATCGCTGCGGTCGATCTCAGTGTCAGTATCGGCAGCAAAAGCGGGATCTTCGAAAAACGTGCGAATACGCTCAAGTTCGGCCAAAGGCGGTTCGATGCCCTGATCCAGCAGATGCGCAAATTCCTCCTCGACTTGCCGCGTATATTCCTCCGCGCCCAATTCGTGGACGAGGATTTTGATGCGCGCCTTGTACTTGTTATCGCGGCGGCCATAGCGATTATAGACCCGCAAACACGCCTCGGAATAGGTGATGAGTTGATCGAGCGGCACGAACTCGCGGATCAGTGGCGCAATCATCGGCGTGCGCCCCATGCCGCCGCCGACATAGAAGGCCGCGCCAAGCTCGCCTGCATCGTTTTCCACGATCTGGATGCCGATATCGTGCAGCTTCATGGCTGCGCGGTCGGTCTTGCTGGCGATGACGCAGATCTTGAATTTGCGCGGAAGGAATGAAAATTCGGGGTGGAAGCTGGACCATTGGCGCAGCAATTCGGCATAGGGTCGCGGATCGACCAGCTCGTCTGCTGCCGCGCCTGCAAAATGGTCGGATGAGATATTGCGAATGCAATTGCCGCTGGTCTGGATTGCGTGCATTTCGTGTTTGGCAAGATCGCCCAGAATATCGCCTGCATCTTCCAGCTTGATCCAGTTGTACTGGATATTTTGCCGCGTGGTAAAATGCCCGTAACCACGATCATATTTGTCGGCAATGTCAGCCAGTGCGTGCATTTGCCCGCTATTAAGCGTGCCATAAGGGATCGCCACGCGCAGCATATAGGCGTGTAGCTGCAGATACAGGCCGTTCATCAGGCGCAGCGGTTTGAATTGATCTTCGCTCAGCTTACCGTCGATCCGGCGCTGGCACTGATCGCGAAATTCCGCAACGCGGGCATCGACCATCGCTTGGTCATATTGGTCGTACAAATACATCAGACAATCTCGCGGATAGCGGCGTCGGCGCTATCGGGTTTCAAGGTGAGGTCAGGGCGGACGGTGGGGCCGAGCGCGCGCACCCGGTCCTTAATATGCAGCGGGCGGGGCGTCCCGTTATCCATTGTGGCGCGCACAATATAAGGCACATTGACGCGCCGGGCGGCCTCTTCGCGTGTGGCAATGGTTTCGGCCGTATCGCCGGCATCGACCGCGTCTTCGATATGGAGCGACCAGCTGGTCCCGGTCCACCAGGTGACGGATCCGGTCTTTAGGTCATTGCCCGTTATCAGAACAATCTCGCTCATAATGCTGCCTCCAGCTGCGCCTCAAAAGCCGTCTGCGTGAGGGCAAGGTCGGCGCGTGCCGTCACTTCGCCGATGACGATCAATGCGGGGCTTTTCACCGCTTCATCGCGGACCATGTCCGGCATTCCGGCCAAGGCGCTGCGCAGCACCCGCATTTCGGGCCGCGCGCCGTTTTCAATGACGGCAACGGGCATATCGGGGGTTAGACCGTCGGCCATCAATTTCTCGGCGATTTGTGGCGCAGTTTTAACGCCCATATAGATTACGAGCGTGCGCCCTACGCCCGCCAGACCGGCCCAATCCTGCTCAGCCAGTCCCTTGCATTGCCCGGCCACGAAACTGACGATGGAGGACGCATCGCGGTGAGTGAGCGCGATTTGCGAGGCGGCGGCAGCGCCATTGGCGGCGCTGATCCCCGGCACGAACACACAGTCGATTCCGGCGGCACGGGCGGCTTCCGCTTCTTCACCGCCGCGTCCGAAAATCAGCGGATCGCCACCTTTCAAGCGGATAACATCATGTCCGCCGCGTGCTTCCGAAATCAACAGCGCGTTAATCTCGTCCTGCGGCAAAGTGTGCCGCGCGCGTTGTTTGGCGACGCAAATGCGGCGCGCGGACCGGGGTGCCATGTCCAGAATGCGCGGATCGACCAATCCGTCATGCACGATGATGTCCGCACTCTCGATCAAGCGCGCAGCGCGGAGCGTCAGCAAGTCGGGGTCGCCCGGACCTGCGCCGACGAGATAAATTGTGCCTGTATCAGCCATGGTCCGCAGATGCGCTTCGCATCCATGAACAGCCAGCGAGAAACAATATTCCCCGGCTTAGTAAACCTTTTGTAACGCCGTGTATCGCGCCAAACCCTAGCGGCGCTGGGCGATGCTATTTTTCTTGATCGGCCAGAACACGTTGAGAAATGGCAGCGACAAGCTGATCGAATTGCGCATTGCCGCGCAAATTAATATCGCGCTGCGGAAAGGGAATTTCCACGTCGTTTTCCTTGAACAGCTTCCACAGTTCTTTCAGAACACCGGAGCGGACATTGCCGACGCCGTCTTCAGGATCGAGTATCCAGCACTGCACGGTAAAGTTTACCGAACTGTCGCCATAAGCGCTCAGCCATACGGTCGGCGGGGGCGATTTCAGCACGCGATCGACCTTGCCCGCCGCCTCCAGCATCAGTTTTTCAGCCAGCTCCAGATCCGCGTTATAGCTCACTCCGACATCGACCTGCATCCGCACGTTCTTCGAGGAATAGGACCAGTTTTCCACCTGATTGATCATCAGATTTTCGTTCGGAATAAGATACTCGCGCTGATCCCGCGTCGTGACAGATACTGCCCGAATGCCGATTTTGCGGATTTGTCCGAAACTTTCGTTGCCTGCCATATCGGTGACGGCAATGACATCGCCCGGCTTGATCGAACGATCCATCAGCAGGATGATGCCGGCAATCAGATTACCAAAGGTTTTTTGCAGACCGAAACCGATGGCAAGGCCAAATGCGCCGGAAAATACCGTAAGGGCGGTTAAGTCGATCCCTAGCAGATCGATCCCGATAAACACCGCCGCGCCCCACACCGCGATAGTCAGGAGCTTCTCGACCAGAAGCTGCTGCGCGCCGTCCAGTTTGGTCAGGCGTTTAACAGCCGCGCGGGCCAATCTGTTGAGCATCCACGCACCGACGATAACCCCGATCAGAATTGCGGCCACGACCAGCACATCCAGCACCGACAGGCGCATGGTGCCGAGGCTGACCGCCATATTGTCCATCGTTTCCAGCAACGACCCCGCGGCTTCGCTTTTGGAAGAGACAGCTTCCTTGATGCCTTCGGCTGCGGTGACAGCGTTTTCGCGCACCGGCTCGGCCATGCTCCATGCCTGTTCAACGGTTGCGGGACCGCCTTCGATGACGCCTTGCGTGCTGCCTTCTGCGGCAGATTCGGCGCTAGGGTCGGGAACGCTGGCTGCGGTCATTGGCGTTCCATTGCGGCAAATCCATTGGCAAGATCGGCGATCAAATCGCGCGAATCCTCCAACCCGATCGAGAGGCGAATGCCAAGGCGGTCTTCGGCATTTCCAGCCCGGCTTGGGCCACGGCGTTTCGGACCGCATTTTCGCCGGATCGAATGGCAGGGCCAGGCTTTCAAATCCGCCCCAGCTAAACCCGATGCCAAACAGTTTCAAAGCGTCGATCAACGCGCATCTTTGCGCTTCGGTGCGACCGGCCAGCACGAAGCTGAACAACCCGCATCCCCCTTGATAATCGCGTTGCCACAGCTCGTAATCAGGCGATTGTGGTAGAAACGGGCAGAGGACGTGAGCGACTTCGGGCCGCGAAGCGAGCCATTGCGCCACGTCCAGCGCGGTCTGCGTCGTCCGCTTCAAGCGCATCGGCATAGTCCGCAATCCGCGCAGTGCCAGCGCCGCATCATCGGGCGAGACATGATGGCCAAGCTGCTGCGACATTTGCCGCAGGCGTTTGTAATGCTGCTCGCCCGCACTCGCGCTGCCCATCAGTAAATCCGAATGCCCGCCGATATGTTTGGTGAGCGACATGATCGCGATGTCGCACCCATGCTGCAATGCAGGAAAGCCGAGCGCGGTCGCCCATGTGTTGTCTAGCAAACTGGTCGCGCCATGTTCGCGCGCAATCTTCGCCAAAGCAGGAATATCGCACATTTCCATCGTCAGGCTGCCCGGTGATTCCAGCAGAACGGCGCGGGTCTTGGCGCAGAATTTCGCGCGGTAATCATCAAGGTCCAGCGGATCGAAAAACCGCGTTTCCACCCCCATGCGCCGGAACAGGCCGCTCGCCATTCCGCGGCTGGGATCATAGGCATTGTCGGTCATCAGCAGCACATCGCCAGCCGACAGGACGCTCATCAAAGCGCCGGAAAGCGCGGCAACCCCGCTGGGATAGAGCATGGTCCCGTAAGCGCCCGGCTCAAGCTCGGTAATGGCCTGCGCCAACGCCCATTGCGTGGGCGATCCGCGCCGCCCGTAAAAGAATTGCCCGTCATTATTGTGCTTGCCCGCATCGGTCAGCGCGGCGCAATCGGCGTGTAGGTGCGTGCTGCCGCGATAAATCGGCGTGTTGACGATTTTGGCCGACCAGTCGCCGGTCCGCCCGGCGTGAACCGCGCGCGTCGCGTCACCGATTTCATGTCCGATATTGTTGGTCTTATCCGGTCCCGCCACAGCTTAACAATCCCCAATTCCGCGATAGTCGCAGCGCACCGTAGCGCCTCTGGCGAACGCGTGAAGGGGTAATGTGCGCCTGTACCCTGCTAAGTCGGTTTGAGTGCCGGATTGGCGGCGATTATGCGGTTGCTGCGGTCGTCGCTTTGGGCGTGTCGGGATCGCTGCCCCATTCGGCCCAACTGCCATCATACAAGGCCGTGTCATCCACTCCAATGAGGTGCAGGGCGAACAGCAACACACAAGCCGTAACGCCGCTGCCACACGTTGCAATGACCGGCTTTTTGAGATCGATGCCAGCTTCCTCGAAGCGTTCGCGCAGCTGTGCGGGCGCCAGAAAACAACCTGTGTCATCGAGCAGCTTGGGGAAATGCAGATTGCACGAGGCCGGAATGTGTCCGCTCGGCAGATCATGCACATTGTCTTGCACTGTGCCGGAAAAGCGGCCCGCATCGCGCGCATCGACGACTTGCTCGCTCTGTTCGCCGATATTGGTCAGCATATCTTGTTTGCTGCGAGTGGCGGTATGTGGTTCGGGCGCGGCGAAAGTGGTGCGGGCAATCTCCGGCTCGCCTTTTTCCAGCGGCAATCCGGCATCGCGCCACGCCCGCAAGCCGCCATCCAATATCGCGACATTGCGCATTCCATTCAGGCGAAAGATGCACCACGCACGGCAAGCTGTGCGAATTTTGCTGTCATCATACAGGACGACGCGGCTGTCCGGCGATACACCCAGCGCCTGCATCCGGTCGGCAAATTGCTGCGGCGTTGGCACGGCTTTGGGGACGGATGATTGCGGGTCGAAGAAGCTGGCAAGGTCGAGGAAGCGCGCGCCCGGAATATGTCCGGCATGAAACTCGACTTGGGCGTTGCGCTTGGCATCGGGCAGATGCGCGCTGGCGTCGATGAGGATCGTGTCGGTTAAGGCGCTAAGTTCGTGCGCGGTGATGAGGCTGTCCATGCCTGCGGTCTAGCGCAGCGGCGATGATCAGTCCAACGCGCGTTGCGACAAAGCCGCATAGCTTTGTGGCGGATCGCCAAGATTGAACGGCTGCAATCGCTCCGTGCCGCCCGCAGCGACTTGCCCGATCACGGTGCTGCGAATGACTGGCTCGATCATGGGACCATCCGCGCGCAATTGCAGGATCGGAACGAAGAGCGAGGCATTGCCCTGCCGGATCGGCTGGATCGCACTGAGCGGCAGGGTGAGCTTGCCTTCGATTGTCTTGCTCTGGCTGGGAGAAAGCCGTTCGATCCGATGCGCTGCGTCCAATTCGGTATGCGCGCCTGCAATCTGCTGCTCGACGGGCAGCGCGCCATGTGCGGCGACGAGCTTGGCTCCGATGGCGATATTGTTCACAGCGGAGTCGGTGCGATTGCGCAGGATGATGCGGTAATCCAGCGTTGCATTCATAAAACTGCGCGTGAGTTTTATCGCTTCCACCCGCATGGTGAGTTGCGCAGGCGTGTTGCGGCGTGGTTGCTGGCAGCGCCCGCAGAGCCATTAGGAGCGCCGTTATTGGCGGATTTCGGCGTGGGGCGCTCGATCGTCGGCACGGGCAAGTCACGTTTGCTGCGCCCTCTCAGCCATACTGCCACTGCGCCCGCAATAGCGCCGATCACGGCGAACCACCACCAGGCAAAGCCGTCCTGCTCCGGCTCGTCGATTGGCGCGGGTGGTGATGATATTGGCACATTTGGCGAGCGGAGTGGAGGTGCAACTTCGCTTCCGCCATCGCCTGCGAGGTCACTTGGCGGCGAGAGTTCTTCGTTCACTGCAGACGGGTCAGCTTGTTCCAATTGTCTCGGGAGCGGCACTGGCTGCGTCCGGGCTGGCCGCGTTACCGGCGAGGAAGCGGGTTGCGACGTAATGCGTCGCGCTGGTGCGGGAGCCGTTTGGGTATTGGGCAACACAGTCGGCGTATCGCGGGGGACGGGTCGCAGCGTTCGCGTGGTCGTTGGTGTGGGCTCGTTATCGACCGGCGGACGGGTGGTACGCACCACCGGCGCATCGCCATCCACCGGACCTTGCACATCGGGCGTTTCGTCAGGCGAGGGCGGTAATTGAAAATCCTGCACAGATTGCGCGGACACGGGCCCTGCCACAAAGACCGACAGCGTCGCAGCGCAAACGCGACAAACGAGAAACAGGGTAGGAAGAGGCGCAGCGAGGTCATAATGTCGGGGGAGCAGCTCCAGCCAGAAGGTTGCGCTTTCCTTGTCAGCATACGGTGTGAACAGTCACTGAGCGTAAGGTTTGCGTTGGGCGCTGCTCATAGCCCCGGTATGTGCGCACGCCAACCGTTGCCTTGCACGCACGGAATATGTGCGGCACAGGCGCGGTATGAGCGACACACCTGACAATACGCCGCCCTTGCATCTGGGCCAGAATAGCGCGCTGCCTGCTTCTCCGGAAGAGGCGGTGCTGGATTACGTGCCCAATCCGCGCCCCGATGCTCTGTATCTTGCGCGCTTTGCCGCCCCTGAATTCACGTCTTTGTGCCCGGTAACCGGTCAGCCTGACTTTGCGCATCTGGTGCTGGATTATGCTCCGGCGGATACAATCGTCGAATCGAAATCGCTGAAACTGTTCCTGGGCAGCTTCCGCAATCATGCCGGTTTTCACGAGGATGTGACGGTCGGCATCGGCCAGCGGCTGGTCGCGGAAATGCAGCCCCGCTGGCTCAGGATCGGCGGGTACTGGTATCCGCGCGGCGGCATCCCGATCGACGTATTCTGGCAAAGCAGCGCGCCGCCCGAAGGGCTGTGGGTGCCGGAACAAGGGGTACAACCTTATCGCGGGCGCGGCTGACATCTTGCCAAACTGCGCAATCATCGGCAGTCAGGGCGCATGACCGATAACGACATCCATCACGATCCCGCCGTACCGCCCGCCAATGCGGAGCCGGTAGCCGCGCCTGCCGCCGATCCTGTTGTGAGAAAGCCTTTGCAAGCGCGGCTGGGACGGTTTGCATTGCTGCTCGCCGTGCTTTTGCCGCTCTGGTTTGCAGCAGCGGCGATCGGCAGCAAGATCGGCCTGTGGAATTGGCAGTTCGGGCTTGGCACGATGACGATCGGCTGGGGGCCGTGGGTGCTGACGGCGGTGTCGATCCTCGCCATCATCGCATTGCTGTGGGCTTTGATCAAAAAGCCGCGCGGCAACTGGATCGTACCGCTGATCGCGCTGGCCATCCCGGTCGGAGCGTTCGTTTTTCTGGCTGGTGTCCGAGACAAGGCGGGCGATAATCCAATCCACGATGTGACGACCAATCCCGCCGATCCGCCGATGTTTTCCGCCGAACTTCTGGCAGAGCGCGAGGCAGAAGACGCCAATCCGATCAATGTTTACGACCGGGCCTTGGACGGAATGGACGGCAAGACTTTGCAAGGCATCAACGCCGAGCTTTACGCCGATATGGAGCCGCTGGTGACAGCCGCATCGCCGCGTGAAGTGGCCGATGTGGTCGCTGGCGTGTTCGCGGCACAAGGATTGAAAGACGTGACGACCGATCTTGCGGAAGGGCGCGTCGAGGGAACCGACGAAACCTTCTGGTACGGGTTCAAGGACGATGTCGTAGCCCGCATTCGCTCTGTCGAGGGTGCCGGATCGGTCATTGATTTGCGCTCGGTCAGCCGCGTTGGACAAAGCGACCTTGGCAAAAACGCCGAACGCGTGCGCGAATTGCGCGTTGCCATCGACGGCAAGCTCAATTCCTGAAAGTGAGCGCGGCGAGAATACTTCGCTGGATGACCGTTAATACGCATAGCGCAGCGTAAACATAGGCGATCGCTGCGAACCACGCCGGGAATATTGCCATTGCGATCAAGACGATGACCGTCTCCGTCCCCTCGGCCAGACCTGTCGAATAGAAGAAGCTCTTGCGTCCATGCGCCTGCGTTTCCTCGCCTCGCTTGGCCGCAATAACGGCGAAGGCCAGAAAGCTGGTTCCGGTCAGCACGAAACTGGCGACCAGAACCAAAGCGGGCAGGGCGTTGGTCGGATCGGCAATGCCGAAAGCGAGCGGGATCGACACGTAGAACGCAAAATCTGCCACGATGTCGAAATATCCACCCAGATCGGTCGGCTGCGTTGCGCGAGCGACTGCCCCATCCAGCCCATCGGCCAGACGGTTCGCCACGATCAGCGCCAGCCCGATGGTAAAGTGCGAAAACGCTATCGCGACCGCGCCGCCAAGCCCCAGCAGCAATCCGATGGCAGTGAGCATATTCGCGCTTAATCCGGCGCGCGCCAATGCCGCCCCCATGCGGTTAAGCGGCGGATCGATCAGCGGGCGGATCTTCGCGTCGAACATGGCTCAGATGATTATCATGCGAATGTCACCAGCCCGACCATCGCGCCGGTCATGGCGGTGGCTGCATTGCCCGCGATCCAGCTTTTGACGCCAAGGCCCGCCACTTCCGCACGGCGTTCCGGGCATAAGGTGCCGATGGTGGAGACAAGCAGCCCGATGCTGGCCAGATTGGCGACACCGCACAAAGCATAGGTGACGATCAACTGGCTGCGCGGATCGAACGTGTCGGATGGCAGGGCGGCAAGCTCCAGATACGCCACATACTCGTTGAGGATCGCTTTTGTCCCCATCAAGGCACCGGCATCGACCGCTTGACCCCACGGCACTCCGATCAACCACATCAGCGGCGCGAACAGCCAGCCGAACAGGCGTTTGACCGAGATCGCCTCGCCTTGGATAAATGGCAACAGGGCCAAAATCTGATCGGTCAAAGCAACGAGAGCAAAGATCACGATGATGACTGCGATCACCGCCAGAAACAGCTGCATCCCGTCCATCGTGCCGCGAATAATCGCGTCGATGGTGTTGTCGTATTTCAGGCCCGGCTCGCTCCGGTCCTCCTGCGTCGCGCCATCGCCCGGCACCATCAACTTGGCGATCAGCAAGGCAGCGGGCAGCGATATCAGCGAGGCGGAAATCATGTGGCCGACGGCATTGGGAACTGTCTGCGACAGGGTTTGCGCATAGAGGATCAGGATCGCGCCTGAAATCGTGGCCATCGCCAAGACCATAATTGCGAATAGCTCGCTGCGGCTGACCCGCTCGAAATAGGCGCGCACGGCCAGCGGGGATTCGACGACGCCAAGGAACATATTGGCTCCTCCGGCGAGGCCAACGACACCGCTGACGCCCAATGTGCGGCGCAGCAGATAGGATAGCCCGCGCACCAGCCATTGCAAAATGCCCCAGTGCCACAGGACCGCTGCCAGCGCCGAAAATACGATCACCAGCGGCAATATCTGGAACGCGATGATGAGGGGCGGCTGCGCGCCGTCGTTCAAGGCGAACGGCAAATCTGCGCCGCCAAGATAACCGAACATATAGGACGATCCGGCCAATGTCGCGCGCTCGATCGCCATGACTCCGGCATTAGCGTAAGCCATCAAATCCCACACGAACGGCACGCGCAAAATTACGAGCGCCAGCAAGGCCTGCATCGCCAATGCGCCGCCGATCCATCGCCAGCTTGGCCGGTTGGTGCGATCTTCCGACAGCGCCCAGACCAGCAGCAGGAGCGCCGCAATTCCCAGCACTCCTTGGAAATGGGTGATGATAGCCACTACCCGCGCCGCCAAGTGTGGTACTTCGCCACAAACTCAAGCAGTTTTTCGGGCTTGTTCGCTTGCTTCCATTCGCCCGCCGCAAACTTGTTGGCTTCCGCCATCGTCGGATAGGAATGGATGGTGGCAAGGATCTTGTTAAGGCCCAACCCGTGCTTCATGGCCAGCACATATTCGGCCAGCAATTCGCCGGCATGAGCGCCCACAATGGTAGCGCCAAGGATGGTGTCCTTACCTGGCGGAGTCAGGACTTTGACGAATCCCGCCGTCTCGCTTTCGGTGATCGCCCGGTCCAGATCGTCGAGGTCGTATTTTGTGACCTCATAAGCGATGCCTTGTTCCTGCGCTTCCCGTTCGTTCAGGCCGACCCGCGCAATTTCGGGATCAAGGTACGTGACTGCTGGAATGACCCGGTAATCGGCCTTGAATTTCTTGAATGTGCCGAACAGCGCATTGACGCTGGCAAACCATGCCTGATGCGAGGCGACATGGGTAAATTGATAAGGACCGGCGACATCGCCCGCGGCAAAGATGTTGGGGAATTTGGTCGCGAGAAATTCGTCGGTGACGACGGTTTTGCTAGTGTCCACGCCCAGTTTCTCAAGACCGTAGCCAGTGAGGCGTGCGGCGCGGCCCACGGCGACGATCAGCACGTCATAGGGTAGGGATTTCTCCGTGCCACCATGCTCGACGATCAGCTGTTTCGCGCCCGGCGCACCTTCGACCCGCAACGCCTTGTGGCCCGTCAGCACGTTTACGCCCGCCTGCTCCAGCGATTGTCGCGCCAGCGCAGACACGTCGTCATCCTCGCGGCCCAGCACTGCATCCGCCATTTCGACTTGAGTGACTTGACTACCGAGGCGGCTAAGCGATTGCGACAATTCGCAGCCGATCGGCCCACCGCCCAGCACCACGACGCGCTGCGGTGCTTTGTCCATTTCGGCAAAGGCGTCCCACATCGTATCGCTGGTGAGGTAGCCCGATTGCTCAATCCCGTCCAAAGGCGGCACGAAGGGAGCAGCCCCGGCAGCGATAATGATCGAGCGTGCGGTCAAGCGCTGCGTTGCGCCATCGTTGCGCGCGATCTCGACGGTCCACGGATCGATAATCGTGGCGTAGCCTTTGACGACATCAACGCCCAATCCCTCGAACCGTTCGACGCTGTCATGCGGCTCGATGAGTTTTGATAATCTCCATCACGCGGGCAATCGTCTGCTTGAACGGCACTTCGGGCTCGTGCGGCGTAAGTCCGTATTTGTCGGCATTGCGCATGGTCGCCGCAACTTTGGCGCTTTTGATCAACGCCTTGGACGGCACGCACCCGGTATTAAGGCAGTCACCGCCCATGTCTTTGGCTTCGACCAGCGTGACAGTCGCTTTGACCGTGGCGGCAATGTAAGCCGATACAAGACCCGCCGATCCGGCTCCGATAACGATCAGATTGCGGTCAAAGGATTTTGGCTTCGTGTAGGCAGCGTAAACCTTGCGGCGATTGATGAAGCCCAGGATCGCTTTGCCGATCCAGGGGAGTGCCGCCAGCGCCAGGAACGACAGGATCAGCGTTGGTGTCGCGATGTCCGACAACTGCTCGATATCAGCCAGCTGTGTTCCGGCGTTCACATAGACGATGGTGCCGATCAGCATACCGAGCTGGCTCGCCCAGAAGAACGTTCGCAATTTTATCGGCGTCAGACCCATCACCAGATTGACGATGAAAAACGGGATGAATGGGACTAGTCGGAGCGAAAAGAGATACAGCGCGCCTTCTCGCTCGATCCCTTTGTTGATCGTGCGCAGCCGCTCACCGAATTTGGCCTCGACCCAGTCGCGCAGGACGAAACGCGCCGACAGAAACGCCAGAGTTGCGCCGATTGTGGAAGCGAATGAGACGATGATCGTGCCGGTGACAAGGCCAAACAGATAGCCCGCTGCCAGGGTCAGGATGGCGGCTCCGGGCAGGGATAGCGCCGTTGTCGTGACATAGATCAGGAAAAATCCTGCGATGACGAGCACTGGCCGATCGGCATAAAGCGCATCGAAACTTTCGCGCTGCGACTTCAGAAAATCGAGCGAGAAATACTCCGCTCCGCCACCCAGAAAGAATGCTGCGATCGCTCCGATGATGATGGCAAGAAGGATTAGTTTTTTCATGATATCCCCGGTTGACCCGCCAGACTGTTCGCCGGATCGCGATGTTCGGTTACATGATTATCGCGGTTTGCGGAGAACTTTTCGCGCGCTTTCGTGAAGCACGCCTTATCAGCGTTGAGGGAAGCTGGTGCCGGCTACACGATTCGAACGCGTGGCCTGATGATTACAAATCAACTGCTCTACCAACTGAGCTAAGCCGGCACATATGCTTACCGCAAAAGAGGCTGCGGCGGCGCGATTGCTTCAAATTGCGCCAAATGTCCAGCCCTCAGTTTGTGCAAGTTCTTCGCTCATGGCTGGCGGCGACCACAAAAGCGGCTTGTGCGCGACCGCGCGCAACCATGCAGCGGCTAGCAAAGCATCGCTGCTGTGATCATCGATCGCGCCCGTTTTGCGTGTTTTCGGCGAGCCGAGAACGGTCAGAGCGGCGTCCAGCTCTTCGTAACTGCGAATTTTGCTGCGGCTGGCGCTGCGTCCGGCTTCAACCGATATTAGGCCGGTGTAGATTTCGACCGCGACCGGGCCGTTATAAGGCAACGGATCGACGGGCCACACGCTGACCGCCTCGCCAAGCTGATGCAGCATCCGCATTCCCGTTAAGGAAGATTTGCCGACTTGTGCGGCTCCGACAAGGTTGAAATTGGAATAGGGTTTGCAGCCCATTGCCGCTTGCGCGTGTTCGGTCGCGCGAAACCGTCCGCGACCGTGCGGCGCATCATCGCAGCGGAAGTGTGTGCCTTCGCGTGAGCCATGACGTCGGAAATAAGGCGCAAACGCGAGGTCATCGACAAAGCTGCTTGCTTCCAGATAGGGATCATCGGCGCATATCTGATCGATTAGCGCCCATAGCTCGCGCGCGTTTTTAGGCGAGCGTTCGTGTCGCGGAAAATACGCGCCGCAATCCTGAAACGGCAGCCCGATGCCAAGGTCCATGCCGATCAGCGTGTCGCGCGGCATATCATTCCGGATCAGTTCCAAAATGTCCTGACGTGACCACGGCTTATCTGTGTGCACCAGCACAGGTGGCCCGCCTTGTGCATCGGCAATGGCCAGCGCAATCCCCTTCTGCCGTGCCCCCTTTGCACCCGACCAATCAAGCCCTAGAAAATGCGTGAAGCGCCGCATAGTCGCGCTAGTCGATGCCGAACGCGTCAATCGCGCCCGCTCCGCAGCTTGTTCCAATACGCAATACGCTCTGCAATCTTGCGCTCGAACCCGCGCTCGACCGGCTCGTAATAGGTTTGCGGCTCCATTTCTTCCGGCCAGTAATTCGCACCGGAAAAACCGTCTTGTGCATTGGGATCGTAGGCATAATCCTTGCCGTAGCCGATGTCTTTCATCAGCTTGGTCGGCGCATTCAGGATGTTTTGTGGCGGCATCAGGCTGCCGGTTTCCTTCGCGCTTTTCCACGCGGCTTTTTGCGCTGCATAAGCAGCATTGGATTTGGGTGCGGTCGCCAGATACAGGCACGCTTGCGCAATGGCGAGCTCGCCTTCCGGACTGCCGAGGAAGTCATAGGCGTCCTTTGCAGCCAGGCACTGCTGCAAGGCCTGCGGGTCAGCGAGGCCGATGTCTTCGACCGCCATCCGCACAAGGCGGCGCAACAGATAAAGCGGTTCTTCGCCAGCCGTCAGCATCCGCGCCAGATAATACAGCGCGGCTTGCGGATCGGAGCCACGCACCGATTTATGCAGCGCGGAAATCAGATTGTAATGACCGTCGCGATCCTTGTCGTACACTGCCACGCGGCGCTGCAAAAACTTGCCCATCGCTACCGGATCGAGCGGGCTTGTCAGCTTCGCATTATACAGCGTTTCGGCCTGATTGAGCAGAAAACGCCCGTCGCCATCGGCGCTCGCCACTAACGCCGTGCGCGCGTCATCTGTTAGCGGCAGCGGACCTTCGAGTGCTTCGGCACGGGTCAACAATTCCGTCAGCGCATCGGCATTCAACCGCTCAAGGATCAGCACCTGCGCGCGGCTTAGCAATGCAGCATTCAAAGCAAAGCTGGGGTTTTCGGTCGTTGCGCCGACCAGCGTGATTGTGCCGCGTTCTACAAAGGGCAGAAAGCCATCCTGCTGCGCGCGATTGAAGCGGTGGATCTCGTCCACGAACAGCAGCGTCAAATGCCCCGCATCGGCCATCTTGTCAGCCTCGGCAAAGGCCTTTTTCAAGTCCGCCACGCCTGAAAAAACCGCGCTGATCGCGGCGAAACGCATTCCCACACTATCCGCAAGCAAACGCGCGATGGTCGTCTTGCCTGTGCCGGGTGGTCCCCACAAAATTATGCTGGACAGCTTGCCCGCGGCCACCATGCGCCCGATTGCGCCATCTGGTCCGGTCAGATGCTCCTGTCCGATGACTTGCGTCAGGGATTGCGGCCGCAATCGGTCTGCCAGCGGTGCGTCAGCGCGCGTCAGGTTCGTCGCAGCAGCTTGCTCTGCATCATCGCCAAAAAGGTCTGCCATGCAGCCTACCTAATATCGCTGATGCGAAATTGCCATCGGCGCAAAGTCCGCTATGATAATGTCGGGTCGCCATGAAGGGAAATCTGGACATGGTTACGTTGGATAAAGCCCGGACGCCGTGGCATTTGTGGGTCATTGGCGTCGTCACCCTGATATGGAACGGGTTCGGAGCGAATGATTACACGCAATCGCAACTGAATAACCGCGAATATCTGGAACAGATGACCGGCACTTACAGTATCAGCGTCGATGAAATGCTCAATTATATCAATGCATTTCCGGCATGGGCCGATGCGGCATGGGCGATTGGAGTTTGGGGGTCGGTACTGGGATCGTTGCTTTTGCTGCTGCGAAGCCGCTTTGCCATGTGGGCATTCGTCACTGCGGCACTCGGCGCTGTCGGCACCACGATTTACCAGTTTAGTGGAGCGATGCCGGCAGAGCTGTACGGCGTCGGACAGATCGTTTTCGCAGGGGTCATCTGGATCATAACTCTGGGTTTGATATGGTATTCCAAACGGATGACCGATCTCGACGTTTTGCGATAGCAGTCGTTTAGGTGCTCTTGTTAACCAGTCGCAAATACGTGTCGGCAACCGCCTGATTGACCGCGTCCCAGCTATAATCGCGAGCGAGTTTCTCACCCGCTTCGCCGTGCCGCGCGCGCAGCTCGTCATTGTTGCAATAGGGCGCCAGCGCGTCGGCAAATTCCTGCGGTTGCCCCGGCGGGACCAAGCGCCCGGTTTCCCAATCGGCGACCAGACTGGCGCTACCGGTTGCCTGCGAAGCGACGACCGGTAAACCGCTGGCCATGGCTTCCAAAGTGACATTGCCGAAAGTCTCGGTCACTGACGGGTTGAAGAAAATATCGCTGCTGGCCAATGCGCGGCCCAGATCCGCGCCGGTTTGAAAGCCCACAAAGATGCCACCGGGCAGGGCATTCTCGAACCATTTGCGCGCCGGTCCATCACCGATCACCAAAATTTTGTGTGGAGCTTGCAAACGGCGAAGCTGCACGATGGATTCGGCAAACAGGTCGAGGCCTTTTTCCATCACCAGCCGCCCGAGAAAGGCAATCGCCACATCGTCATCGGCCAGACCTTGCGCGCGACGCCAGCTTAGATCGCGTTTTTCGGGGCTGAAGACGGTGCGATCCACACCGCGCGTCCACAGCGAAATATCCGTGTGCATCCCCTGTTCGCGCAGTTCCGCGATGGTGGAATGCGAAGGCGCGACCAGTGCATCGCAGCGATTGTAAAATCGCTTCAAGCCTGCTTCGACGACCGGCTCCATAAAGCCCATTTTGTAATAGCGCGGATAGGTTTCAAAGCGCGTGTGGACGGACGCCAGGATCGGCAAGCCTCGCTTGCGCGCCCATTTTACCGCCGCATGACCGCCGGGATCAGGAGAGGAAACGTGCACAAGGTCGGGCTTGAAGCTTGCCAGATCGTCCTTGTTCTCGCGCGAAAGATGCGTTGGCATCCGGTACTCGCCGCGACCTTTCACGGGCATCGGGATCGAAGGCACGGAAACAAGGTCGCCGGTTGCTTCGAAGGCAGGCTTATCGACGGTCGGCGCATAGATACGCACGGTCGCGCCCTTGCGCAGCAGAAATTCGACGAGCCGGTTCAGCGCCTGATTCGCGCCGTCGCGCGTGTAATTATAATTCCCGCTAAACAGGGCAATGCGAAGGTCGCTAAGTTCCATTATGCCCGCACCCATAGGTCAGGTGTTTCAGATTGGCGAGAGGGCAATCACGCGAATTTCCTGCGGTCACGTCAGACGAACGGCTTGGCGGATAAGCGATGCGATGCGCGTTGACTTCGCCCTGCGTGCGCGTATTGCCGCCGACGGGCCACGCGGTCCCAACGCCGCGCGAGCTCTCTGTAAGGAGAGAATACATGACTGAACTTACCTCTAAAGGCGCGTCTGCGCGTCTTCCTGAACCGTCCTCGAAACCAGAGCGTCCGTTCTTTTCGTCCGGTCCGACTGCCAAATTCAAAGGCTGGTCGGCTGACAAACTTCATACTCAAGCACTGGGCCGTTCGCATCGCTCCGCCGTGGGCAAGGGGCGGTTGAAATACGCCATCGACCTGACGCGCGAATTGCTGGGCGTGCCAGATGACTATCTTGTCGGCATTATGCCAGGGTCCGATACGGGCGCGCTGGAATGCGCGATGTGGACGATGCTGGGCGCGCGTCCGGCCACCGTTGCCGCGTGGGAAAGCTTCGGCAATGTGTGGATACAGGACGCCGTCAAGCAGCTGAAATTGCAGGATCTGACGGTGCTCGATGCAGATTATGGACAGATCCCCGATCTCTCCAGCATACCGCAAGGCAATGATGTCGTTTTCACCTGGAACGGCACCACGAGCGGAGCGAAGATCGCCGATACCGACTGGCTTGCGGCGGGACGCGAAGGCATCACGATCAACGACGCCACCAGCGCCATTTTCGCGCAGGAAATGGACTGGGCAAAGCTGGATGCGACTACGTTCAGCTGGCAGAAAGTCATGGGTTCAGAAGCGCAGCACGGGATGCTGATCTTAAGCCCGAAAGCGGTTGCGAGAATTGAATCTTACGACCCACCTTGGCCGCTTCCCAAGCTGTTCCGCCTGAAAAAGGGCGACAAGCTGAACCGCGCAATTTTCGAAGGCGCGACGATCAACACGCCCAGTCTGCTGGCCACAGAGGACTATATCCTGGCGCTGGAATGGGCGAAATCGATGGGCGGCAGACACGCCATGTTCAAGCGCGCCGATGCCAATGCGAAGATCGTGACCGACTGGATCGAAGCGACGCCGTGGCTCCGCAATATGGTCCCCGATCCGGCCCAGCGCACCAATACCGGCATCTGCTTCGTGTTTCAGGGTGAGTATTATGACAGCCTGTCCGCCGAAGAGCAGGCCGGTGTTCCCAAGACCATCGCAGCGATGCTGGACGAGCGTGATGTCGGCTATGACTTCAATGGGTATCGCGATGCTCCGCCATCCTTGCGCATCTGGTGCGGCGGGACGGTCGAGCAAGAGGATCTAAAGCGCCTCTTGCCCTGGATCGAATGGGCCTATGCCGAAATTCAGGGAGAGGCGGCATGACCAAACCCAAAGTCCTGATTTCGGATAAAATGGACCCGAATGCCGCGCGTATTTTCGAAGAACGCGGGTGCGACGTCGATGTCATCACCGGAGAGACGCCTGAGGAATTGATGGCGCGGATTGGTGATTATCACGGGCTTGCTATTCGCTCGTCCACCAAAGTGACGCAGGACATACTTGACGCGGCGACGAACCTGAAAGTGATCGGGCGAGCCGGAATCGGCGTCGATAACGTCGATATTCCCTATGCGAGCGGCAAAGGCGTCGTCGTCATGAATACGCCGTTCGGCAATTCGATAACGACTGCCGAACACGCCATTGCGATGATCATGGCGCTTGCTCGGCAAATTCCGGCGGCCAATCAGCGCACGCAAGCGGGCGAGTGGCCCAAAAGTGCGTTTATGGGCGTCGAGGTTACCGGCAAAACGCTGGGCCTGATCGGAGCCGGTAATATCGGTTCCATTGTCGCAGCCCGCGCGCTCGGCCTGAAAATGAAAGTCATCGCTTACGATCCGTTCCTGACGGCAGAGCGCGGGATCGAAATCGGCGTGGAGAAGGTAGAACTGGATGCGCTGCTGGCGCGAGCCGACTTTATCAGTTTGCACACGCCGCTGACCGATGAAACGCGCAACATCTTGAGCCGTGAAAATCTGGCGAAGACCAAGCAGGGCGTGCGGATTGTCAATTGCGCGCGCGGCGGATTGATCGACGAAGCCGCGTTGAAGGATGCGCTTGGAGTCGGGCCAGGTTGCAGGTGCGGCGCTGGACGTTTTTGCTGAAGAGCCGGCAAAAAACAGCCCGCTATTCGGGACGCCTAACTTCATTTGCACCCCGCATCTTGGCGCATCGACCACCGAAGCACAGGTCAATGTCGCGCTGCAAGTGGCAGAGCAAATGGCGGATTATCTGGTCGATGGCGGCGTCACCAATGCGCTGAATATGCCTTCGCTGAGCGCCGAAGAAGCGCCCAAACTGGCGCCATACATGGCATTGGCGGAAAAGCTGGGATCGCTGGTCGGGCAATTGGCGCATGGCAATCTGACGCAGATTAGCATCGAGCGCGAAGGTGCTGCCGCCGATTTGAACGGCAAGCCGATTACGGGCGCGGTGCTGGCCGGATTTATGCGCCGCTATTCCGACACGGTGAACATGGTCAACGCTCCATATCTGGCGAAAGAGCGCGGCCTTGATGTGCGCGAAGTCCGCCATGAACGCGAAGGGGTGTACCATACGCTGATCCGTGTCACGGTGCATACGGAACAGGGCAAACGCTCGGTCGCGGGCACGTTATTTGGCAATGCTGCGCCGCGTCTGGTGGAGATTTTCGGCGTCGGGATCGAGGCGGATCTGAAAGGCAATATGCTGTATATTGTCAACGAGGATGCGCCGGGATTCATCGGTCGGATCGGGACGTTGCTGGGCGAAAGCGGTATCAATATCGGTAACTTCAACCTTGGTCGCAGAGATGAGGGCGGCGATGCCGTGTTGCTGCTATCGGTCGATCAGGCAATCGGTAGCGATGTGGTCGCAAAGGCGTGTGGTCTGGAAGGCGTCAAAGTCGCGACCCCGCTGACGTTTTGACCGACTTGCAGAAGCCGATAAGGGCGTGGACATGAACCAATCGACCGATGATTTGCTGCCGATCGGGCTGGAAGACCGCTTGCCGGACGAGGCGCGCGCAGTGACGCAGATCATGCGCGCTGCCCTGTCAGCGATGGACTCGCACGGATATGATCGGGTGCGCCCGCCATTGGTCGAGTTCGAACGCTCGCTGGGGCAGCGGATGCAGGGTATTAACACCCGGCGAATGGTGCGGTTTACCGATCCCGAAAGCCTGCGCACGATGGCGTTACGCTCCGATATGACAGTGCAGGTCGGGCGCATTGCCGCAACCGGACTAGCTGATGCGCCGCGCCCCTTGCGGCTGTGTTATGGCGGAGAAGTCGCCGTGTTGCAGGCGGATCAGCTCGATCCATCGCGCCAGCAAATCCAGATCGGAGCGGAGCTGATCGGGAATGACGGGGTCGAGGCCGCTGCCGAAATCGTGACCGTTGCGCTGGATGCTTTGGAGCAGGCAGGCGCGCGCAATATCTCGGTCGATCTGACGTTGCCCGATCTGGTCGATGTGCTGGCGGATAAGGCGTTTCCGCTGTCGGAGGCGCATATTGCCGATGTTCGCCGCGAGCTGGATACCAAGGATGCAGGCGGTCTGGCAAGCGTACCGGGCGGCGAGGCTTATCTGCCATTACTATATGCAGCCGGCCCGTTTGAAGAGGCGATCACGCGCTTGTCCGACATCGATGCAGGCGGCGTCTTGGCCAGCCGTATAGCCGGGTTGCGCGACATTGTTTTGAATATCGGGAATCGCGCGCGGGTGACTCTTGATCCAAGCGAGCGGCACGGTTTCGAATATCAAAGCTGGTTCGGCTTCACGCTGTATGCCGATGGAGCGCGTGGCGCGCTGGGACGCGGCGGCACTTACGCAATTCAGGGGAAGGACGAACCGGCGGTCGGGTTTTCACTCTATATCGACCCGATCCTGCAATCTTTAGGCGGCGCGCAAAAACCTCAACGCGACACGCTGTTTTTGCCGCTCGGGCATGATCGCAATGTGGCATCTGCACTACGCAATGAGGGGTGGCGCACACGAGCCGCGATTTGCGAGAAATGCAATGCGGAAGGCTTGGGCTGCACGCACCGTCTGGAAGCTGGCAAGCCGGTCAAGCTGTAGCGGGATCGATCCACTGCTCGCGCTTCACCATAATGTCAGTGAACAGCGGTGAGGTTTTCCAATCCTCCAGCCAGCGGATGAGATGCGGCCAATCTTGCGCATCGAACCATGCTTTATCGGCGTGCGCAAACTGGCGGACAAACGGCATAATGGCGGCATCGGTCAGACCGCGCGCTGCACCTGATAGAAACGGTTGATCGGATAAGCGCGCCTCCAGAACACGCAGAATTTCCGCCGCTGCGCTACGATGCTCGACGGGATCGCTATTGTGGCGTGTTTCGTATTTGTAGCGATCGAGGTGATGCTTGAACGGCCCGTCATTCGCCGCGATCAAATCATTATCTTCGCGGTCCAGCCAGCTTTCGGGATCGTTTTGACCCAATGCCCAGCGCATGATGTCGAGGCTTTCTTCCAGCACCGTGCCATCGCTCAGGACCATCACCGGGACAGTGCCTTTCGGCGATCTGGCCAGCATGGCGAGTGGCTTATCGCGCAAGACAACTTCGCGCACCTCGTGCGCCACGCCGCTGATATGCAGCGCCATCCGCGCTCGCATTGCGTAGGGACAACGCCGGAAGCTGTAGAGGATCGGATCAGCCATGTTCGGCGACTGATGTGCCCGCAAGATCCGGTGCTGGATTGGTCCCGACGTGCCGCTCGCCTCTAACGCGAGCCAGCTCCGCCTGTTTCTGCCGCTCGGCATAGCGAGCGCGCTGTTCCTCGGATTTCTCGTCGATACACGCCGGGCAGCTGACCCCTTCGACATAGTCTGGCGCGGCCAATGCCTGCGAATCCAGCGGTCGGCGGCACGCGCGGCACAATGTATAGCTGCCTTCATCCAGCCCGTGTTTCACGCTGACCCGCTCGTCGAACACAAAGCATTCGCCATGCCAGCGGCTGTCCGCTTCCGGCACTTGTTCGAGATAGGACAGGATGCCGCCTTTCAAATGATAGACTTCCTCCACCCCTTCCTGTTTCAGAAATGCGGTGGCTTTTTCGCAACGGATACCGCCAGTGCAAAACATGGCAATTTTTGGCGCTTTGCCGATCTCCTGCGCGCGGTCGCGAAACCATTGCGGGAAGTCGCGGAAACTTTCGGTTTGGGGGTCGATTGCGCCATCGAACGTGCCGATCGCGACTTCGTAATCATTGCGGGTGTCGATGATGAGCGTTTCGGGATCGTCGATCAGCGCGTTCCAGTCCAGCGGCGCAACATATGTGCCGACGCTGCCAACGGGATCGATATCGGGCTGTCCCATCGTGACGATTTCCTGCTTCAGCCGCACTTTCATCCGGTGAAAAGGCATTTCCGAAGCGCGCGAATATTTCACTTCGATTCCGTCGCATCCCGGCAGCGAGCGGATATGGTCCAGCACCGCCGCAATCGCTTCGTCGCTTCCCGCAATCGTTCCGTTCAGACCTTCTTTGGCGAGCAGCACTGTGCCCATAACTCCGCGCCGCTGGCACAGCGACAGCAAAGCCGGTTTCAGAGCAGCCGGGTCGGCAAAAGCGGCAAATTGATAAAACGCAGCAACTTTGTAGGGCAAGTGATCGGACATAGCGCCGCACATAGTGGCAGGGCGCGCGCTTCGCAAATACGCAAACCTCGCGCAGCCGTGGACTAACTCGGTCAGATCGCCGTGCGCGCGCTTGCCCTTGGCCAGCGTAACGCCTAGTCCCCCATGCGTTTGTGTCCCTCACGATTTACAGGAAATACCACATGGCCAATGTCACCGTCATCGGCGCCCAATGGGGCGATGAGGGCAAGGGAAAAATCGTCGATTGGCTGGCCAGCCGCGCCGATGCCGTGGTGCGTTTTCAAGGCGGTCACAACGCCGGCCACACGCTGGTCGTCGATGGCACGACTTACAAAATCAGCCTCGTGCCGTCGGGCATCGTTACTGGTACGTTGTCGATCATCGGCAACGGCGTGGTGCTGGACCCGTGGGCATTGAAAGCCGAGATAGAAAAGCTGGAGGGGCAGGGCGTGTCCGTTACGCCCGACAATTTGGCCGTGGCTGACAATTGCCCGCTGATCCTGCCACTACACCGCGACCTCGATGGCTTGCGGGAGACTGCAGCAGGCAGCGGCAAGATCGGCACCACCGGGCGCGGGATCGGCCCAGCTTACGAGGACAAGGTCGGCCGTCGCGCGATCCGTGTCTGCGATTTGGCGCATATCGATGAGCTAGAGCCGCAACTGGATCGCTTATGCGCGCATCATGATGCGTTGCGAGCTGGCTTCGATCAGCCGCCCGTGGACCGCGCGGCTTTGCTTGAAGAATTGCGCGAAATCGCGCCTTCGGTTTTGCGTTTCGCACAGCCCGTATGGAAACGTTTGAAAAAGGTGCGCAAGGCAGGCGCGAAAGTCTTGTTCGAAGGGGCGCAGGGCGTACTGCTCGACGTCGATCACGGCACCTATCCGTTCGTGACCAGCTCCAACACAGTGAGTGGCAGCGCCGCCAGCGGGTCGGGCCTTGGTCCCAATGCGACCGGCTTCGTGCTTGGCATTGTAAAAGCATACACAACCCGCGTCGGCTCAGGCCCTTTCCCGACCGAGCTGGATGATGAAATCGGTCAGACATTGGGCGAGCGGGGCCATGAATTCGGCGTCGTAACGGGCCGTAAACGGCGTGTGGGCTGGTTCGATGCCGTGCTGGTGCGGCAAACTTGTGCGATCTCCGGCGTTACCGGCATCGCCCTGACCAAGATCGACGTGTTGGACGGCTTCGAGAAAGTGCGTATTTGCACAGGCTATCGTCTGCGCGGCAATGTCTATGACTACTTGCCATCATACAGCGCGGATCAGGCGCAGGTCGAACCAATCTATGAAGAGATGGACGGCTGGGAAGGGACCACCGCCGGCGCGCGCAGCTGGGCCGATTTACCGGCCAATGCGATCAAATATATCCAGCGGGTGCAAGAGTTGATCGAAACGCCGGTGGCGCTGGTTTCGACCAGTCCGGAGCGCGAAGATACGATTTTGGTGCGCGATCCGTTCGAGGATTGATCCGTACCGGTCGTGTGCGATGCCGAAATATAGCGGGCGCGAATGATAGCGGGCGCGAAGACGCTGCCGCTGGCTAATCGTCAGGCCGAGTCGAATAGGCGTCTGGTTCATCCAGAACTGCGCATAATGCCGCTCGAAATGAGATGGCAAGCTCTGCAAATATAGCTAATTTCAGCTGAACAATTTCATTAAAATGTATTTTGTTCGCAATCCGTTCTCATTTTCTTTAACCAAGATAAGCCAGTCTTGGTACTAATAGAGGCTGCGAGAAATACTTTATGCCTAATTGAACTGGTTAATACGAGCTTGCTTAGAGACTGCGTTTGTTCTTGACCGAAATCCGGTTTGTTCTACTTCCGTTCACATGAGAACAAACCAAGACTTTACAGCAGAGACGCAGCAGCGGCGGGCATCGTTCGTAATCCCGAATGTTCTGGTTCATGGCACGATTGCGATCGGCGCTGAATGCCCACATTATCGCAAGCGCCTGGTCATCGACTGCAAGCGATCCGGCTTGCGCGTCATGGACGAATTTTCGCTCGTCGATCTGGCTGCCGCTTCTGCCAATGAGCGCATCATGAAGTGGGCCGAACTACTTATCGTGCGCATCGAAGAGCTCGACGACGCGGCGCGCGCCATCATCGAATTCGTCGATCGCACAGTCGATCCGCAAATCACGCATATTTATCTCACGACAAAAGGCGGGTGCCCGCACCGGATTGGCAGTTGTTTCAAGCGCAGCACGGCGCAAGTCATGCCCGTGCCGACGCGGTGGGAGTGGATGTTTTTACTCGGTCAAATCCGCGCAAGTCTTGGCGAAATGGGGAGCAGATGATGACTGAGGCAGATCCCGTAACATTGGCGCAGCTCAGCCAGAAAATGGCGGAACTGGCGCATAATATTGATGCCTTGTCGCAAGGCGGAGCCTTGGACAATGTTGCCGGTATCGATGCGGAGCAAGTGTCCGCGCGTCCTTGCCAAGCTCCTGGCGCGCCAGCGATGCGCATTGCAAAACCGGCACTTCCCGATCCCGAACTGGTGCGTAAAATCATCCGTCAGCGTCAGCGCCGCTCGGAGATTTTCGGTGCCGAAATGTTTGCCGATCCGGCGTGGGATATGCTGCTCGATCTGGCTGCGGCTCATGCGGAAAACCATCGCGTTTCTGTCACATCCCTGTGCATTGCGTCGGGTGTGCCGAACACCACCGCTCTGCGCTGGATCAATCAGATGGTCGGGCAAGGATTATTGGAACGGGTGCAAGACGATATCGACAAGCGCCGCGCGTTCGTATCGCTAACCGCGCGCAGCCGCGAAGCCATTGCGCGTTATTTCGACGCGATTTCGGAACGCCCGGCTCTGGCTGCTTAGTTTGCCCTCAATTGGGTGCGGCAGAATGAAGGATCACGCCAAGGCCATTTGCGATTTGCGGCGTAAGTTCATCGGTAAGCAAACGCCGGGATGCGTCGGCACGTGAACGGTCGAGGATGGCCGCCGGAACTGCGGAGTCGTGCCACACAATGTCAGCCTGCCCTAACCATCGCGCTTCCCGCAGGGTCAGATCATCAGGATCGTCGCTGCGTAGCTCAATTGTATGTGTTTCCGCCTTCTGAACCTGATCTTCCGATGCAAGCCAATGCTCGACGTGATCCGCCGAGGCGGGGTCGAGCGGGTCGCAAATTCCGCCTTCGCTCAGCGCCTGATCCACGGCACCGCGACGCTGATCGGCAGATGGGAACTTAGCACGCATGGCATCGCGCGCTTGCGATAGATTTGTAGCCAATTTGCCAAGGCTTTGCGGCAGGATTTGCTCAAGCCGCAATCTGATGTGTTTGGCCAATCCCGCCGATGCGCCGCCGGTCCCGACAGCAATCAGCACCGGATCGCGATCAAGGATACTGGGCGTTGTAAAGTCGCACAATTCTGGCCGGTCGGCGACATTCACGAGCAAGCCGAGCCGCTTCAGACGCAACGCGATTTTCTCTGCTTGTCTGTCGTTTTCAATCGCGATGAAAGCCATATCGGCCTGATGCGCTTCGGCTTCGCTGACCGGGATGCCGCCGGCACGCGTGACCAGCCGCGCTTTGGCTTCACCCATCTCGCCCGTCCCGATTACCACCACGGGTTTTCCGTCGATACGGTGAAATAGCGGCAGCGATTTGATCAACTTTTCATTGCCTTACAGCCAATCCGGCACGCGTTCTGCGCTCATGATGCTATCCGCCGGGATACGATCTGCAACGACAGCAAAGCGGTCGCCATCGACCAGCACTTCGGCAACAAAACCGCGCGAATTGTAGCTCGAAGCCATAGTCGCACCATAAGCGCCTGCAGTGCGAAAAACAGCGAGGTCGCCGTGCTTTACTTCGTCGCAAACGCGCCCCGTCGCAAACGTATCGCCCGTTTCGCAGATCGGACCGACAATGTTCGCGGTCATTTGCGCACCGCTTGGCTCGACTGCGGCGAAGTCATGGTATGCGCCATACATCGCGGGGCGGGCAAGATCGTTCATGGCCGCATCGACTACGACAAAGGGATGCACCAGGCCGCGTTTGACGCGCACCACACGGGTTAGCAAAACTCCAGCATTTCCGGCAATTACACGGCCCGGTTCGAAGGTAAGTGCAACATCCCAGTTTTGCGTGACGCGCTTAACCATTGCGCCATAATCGGCTGGGCTGGGCAAAATTTCATCTGTTTTGTATGGTACACCGAGGCCGCCGCCAAGATCGATGTGAGTTACGCTTTGTCCAGAATCGCGTAATGAAAACATTAGGTTACCAAGCTTTACAAAGGCCGTTTCGAGCGGAGTAAGGTCGGAAAGCTGGCTGCCGATATGCACCGCCAGACCGCGCATATGCAGGCCGGGAAGGCTGCTAATACGCGTGTAAAGCGCAGCGGCTTCGCTGATTGGCACACCGAATTTGTTATCCGCTTTACCGGTCGAAATCTTGTCATGTGTTCCGGCATCGACGTCAGGATTTACCCGCAAGGCACAATGCGGAACACAGCCTAATTCGACAGCAATTTCAGATAGTTCTTCGGCTTCCTCTTCGGATTCCAGATTGAATTGCCCAATGTTCTCCGCCAGTGCCACACGCATTTCAGCGGCAGTCTTGCCCACCCCGGAAAACACGATTTTCTGCGGCTCGACGCCTGCCGCAAGCGCGCGCCGCAGCTCCCCGACAGAGACGACATCGGCCCCATATCCCTGCTTGGCCAGCACCCGCAAAACAGCCAAATTCGGGTTGGCTTTTACTGCAAAGGCCAGCAAAGGTTTACCAGTGTTTCCAGCACCTTGCAGTGCATCGCGAAACACTTTGGCATGACGTTCCAGCGTCGCTTGCGAATAGACATAGACCGGCGTGCCCACCTTGTCCGCGATCTGCGACAAAGCCACATTTTCGGCGTGCAAATGCCCGTTTTTCAATTGAAAATGATCCATTGCCGCTCCCTTTTCACGCTCAAAACCGGCCTGTCGAGCAAGCGTTACTTAAGCGTCCACAACCACCCCTTAATGATGTCGAGCGGTACCCAAGCGTCGCGGAAGCCTCGCAAAACCGCCGCTTCGATTACACGCCCACATCATTCCGGTGGTATATCGAAAGGATCGTCCTCGCGCTCTTCGGATCGACGCCTCAATTCGGTGCTGCGTTCGGGTGCTGCCTGTGGTTCGAGTTCGAGCAATTCCTGCGAGGTGCTTTCTACCGTCGATCCATATTGCGGCGGGGGCAGGGCTTGGCCCGGCTCCGGCTGCAGTGGCGTTTTTCTTGCGCAGCCTGAGAGGCCAGTCGCGCACAGCGCTGCGCCGATCACAACAGACTTGATCACATTTGCGCGTGTCATAAATCCATTTCCAACTCTGCCGCGGCTTGCCTCACGCGCTGACGTACCTGATCGGGCGCCGTCCCGCCATAGGAGCTGCGCGAATTTGCCGATGCATCGACTGACAGCGCATCGAACACGCGCTCGTCGATCCGGCTGTCGATGTCCTGCAATTCTGCCAGTGACAGCGCATCCAGCGCAACGCCATTTGCCTCCGCCAGTTTGACCGCCGCGCCGGTAATGTGATGCGCCTCTCGAAAGGGAATGTCGGCTTCGCGCACCAGCCAGTCGGCGAGGTCGGTCGCGGTGGCATAAGCCCAGCTCAGCAGCTTGCCGCATCCGCTCCGTATTGAACGTGCTCATCGCGACCATTCCGGTCATCGCGGCAATCGACAAATCGAGCAGTCCGGCAGCATCAAATACTGGCGGCTTGTCGTCCTGCATATCTTTGGAATAGGCCAGCGGCAGGCCTTTCATCGTCACCATCAACGCCGTCGCACTGCCGATGATCCGCCCTGCATGGCCGCGCACCAATTCGGCAGCGTCTGGATTCTTCTTTTGCGGCATGATCGAGCTGCCAGTCGATAGGGCATCGGGCATCCGCATAAATCCGAAGGGCTGGCTGGCCCAGATAATCATCTCCTCGGCCAGCCGCGAGAGATGCAGCGCGCACTGGCTTGCCGCCATCAGATAATCCAGCGCGAAATCGCGATCCGATACGGCGTCCAGACTGTTGCGAGTGGGGGCGGCAAAGCCCAATGCCTGTGCCGTTGCTTCCCGGTCGATAGGAAAGCCTGTCCCGGCCAGCGCCGCACTGCCCAATGGGCATTCGTTCAACCGCTTGCGCGCGGCGGAAAAGCGGGATCGGTCGCGCCGGATCATCTCGTAATAGGCCATCAGATGATGCCCCAAAGTCACGGGTTGTGCGGTCTGCAAATGCGTAAAGCCCGGCATGATCGTCGCCGCGTGTTCCTGTGCGCGCGTGACCAGCGCCCGTTGCAATTGCATCAGCGCATCATCGGCCCGCTCCATCGCATCGCGTACCCACAGTTTGAAGTCCGTCGCCACTTGATCGTTGCGGCTGCGCGCGGTGTGCAGACGCCCGGCAACCGGGCCGATCAACTCGGTCAGGCGCGCCTCGACCGTCATGTGAATGTCTTCCAGATCCCAGTCTTCGGGCACGCCATCGCGCTCATATTCAGCCGCCACGGCATCCAACCCGTCGCTGATCGCCTGCGCATCTTCGCCGGAGACAATCCCTTGCGCGCCCAGCATCGCGACATGGGCTTTGGATGCGGCGATGTCCTGCCGCCACAAAGCCTTGTCGAAGGGGATGGAGGCGTTTATCTCGCGCATGATCGCGCTTGGCCCGTCGGCAAAGCGTCCGCCCCACATTGCATTGGAGGCCTTGGTGCCCGTTTTGTCCCGTTCATTTGTCAAATGTCTTGCCCTATCGCTGGCGGCGTTGATTGCGGGTTGCGATAGGGGCGCGGAGGATAGCGCGCAACCGGAAGCCACGCTTTCCGGCAGCGACGCGGTGCTATCCGGCGAATTCGATACCAGCCAAGCCGGGTCTTTGATGCCAGCGATTGTACTCACTGATCCGGCGGGCAAGGAACTCAATACCGGCGCGTTGCAGGGCCAGCCGGTGCTGGTGAATTTGTGGGCGACTTGGTGCGCGCCATGCGTGGTCGAAATGCCGATGCTGGATGAGCTGGCGCAGGATTATGCAGGCCGTATGCGCGTTGTGACGATCAGTCAGGATGCGCGCGGGACCGAAGTGGTGGCCCCTTTCTTTGCGCAAAATAGCTTTGATAATTTGCCGTCGTGGCTCGATCCCGATGCGGAGTTCGGGCAAGCCTTGGGCAATGGCGGCTTGCCAGTGACTGTGCTGTACGATGCGAGCGGCCGCGAAGTGTGGCGCGTGACCGGCGGTTATGACTGGACCAGCGATGCCGCCAAAACCCGGATCGACGAGGCTATGGGCAAATCCTGAGCCACGTGTTTGCGCTATTTTAAGATGCGCGTTTTAGAGCGCCCGCATGACGTATTTACATGGTAAAGCCATTTCTGGCGGTCGCGCCTTATCCGAAGAAGAGCTGGAAGGGCTGGCCGTTCAGCACTTCACCGCGATGCAGGAGACATTTGCTGCGCAGCCTGCAATCGAGAAAACCGATGATGTGTTGAGCCTGCGACTGGGCGAGGAATTGCGTCTGGTGAAACGAATGCTGGAATTGGCGCAGGCAGAGATGGAGCGGGTCGGCAAACCGGCAGCAGCCAAGGCGCTGCAACAAAGCGAAGATGCAATCGAGGATATTGCCGAAGTGATCGAAGCCGATGATCGCTGCGATGCGGTGGAGGCGATCGCTCCCGATCTGGCGCGGCGGCTGACGCGCCGGTCTATCGATGGTCCGGCACCGCCATGCGACAACCGCCCGATCCGCGATAAGTAGCGGAAAACTATAAGAAAATGGTGGGCGATGACAGGCTCGAACTGCCGACCCTCTCGGTGTAAACGAGATGCTCTACCAACTGAGCTAATCGCCCTGATCCGCATTGACGCTAGATCGACTGGCGATCCCGAATCCGGATAAGAAGTCGCGCTTCTAGCGTGCCCGCACATAAAATCAATTGCGAAATGCGCGTCCAGCGATAGAGCGGCGGGGATGAGCCAATCTCACATCCTTGTCCTGGCGACCGGCGGCACGATTGCCGGGGTCGCCGGGTCGGCCACGCGCCGCGATTATCGACCGGGGCAAATCGGGATTGCAGAGTTTTTGCAGGAGATTGCGAAGCTCGATCTGCCTGCGACGTTAAAAGGTGAGCAGCTTGCCAATATCGGCAGCGAAGACATCGGCCTCGAGCTGTGGCGCGATCTGCATGATGCGGTGATGCGGGCGATGGCGGACCGCAATTGCCTCGGTATTATCATCACGCATGGCACGGATACGGCGGAGGAAACCGCGTTCCTGCTGGATCAGACGTTGCCGACGACAAAGCCGGTGGTGCTGGTCGGGGCGATGCGGCCAGCCGATGCGGTGGGCAGCGACGGTTTGCGCAATTTTGCCAATGCGGTGCGGGTCGCAAACGATCCGGAGGCTGCGGGCAGGGGCGTCGTGCTGGTGATGAGCGACCGCGTGTTTGCCGCGCGTGACGCCAGAAAAGCGCGCACGGCGGGCGTCGATGCGTTTCGCGGCTTTCCACGTGGGCCGATCGGCCATGTCACGCCGACGTCGCTCGAATGGTTTGGTCCTGCATGGCGGCTTAATTCGGACGGAAGCGGCGAGGGCGCACGATACAAGCTGTTCGCCGAAATGCCGCGCGTGCCGATCCTCCACGCCTATGCCGGGATGCCGGTGAGCGACGTGGACCGCGCACTGGATGACAGCACAAAGGGGCTGGTGCTCGCAGGCTTTGGCGAAGGGAATGCGCCTGGCGTGGTTCGTGACCGATTGGCGCAAGCGGTGAAAGCTGGCGTGCTGATAGCAAGGTCCAGCCGCGTCGATGAGGGGCTGGTCGATCGCGAACCGGAAGACGATGCCAATGGCTTCATCGCGGCACGGGCGCTGGGTCCGGCCAAAGCGCGCATTTTGCTGCAATTGCTGCTGGCGAACGGGATCACCGACCCCGCTCGCGCACAGGAAGAATTCAGCCGCCGTTAGGTCAGCGTTTTGCCGCTAGCTCCACGGCGTGACCAGATATTTCTCACCGGTTTTCATGGCGCGATAATCCAGCGCCGCATCTTTTTTCAGCATCTCGTTGAGATTGACCTTCTGCTTGTAATTACTGGCAAAAGTCGTGGTCAGATTGTCGAGCACGCGCTTGCGCATCCGCATCACCGTTTCCATCCCCGCTTTCTGCAGGAACGGCGTCAGCAGCCAGCCTGATAGGGTCCAGCCAAAGCCATAAGCGGGCGTCAACACAGTCGGATTAAGGTCGAGGCGTCCGTAGATATACATCTTCTTCGCCTGGTCCGACCCATAACGTGAATATTCGCTCATCTTGCGAGTAGCGACCTGCTCCATCGCTTTGAACACGGTATCGACCGTGTTGCCGCCGCCGATCGGATCGAAGCCGAAAAACGCATCGGTTTCATCGATCGCATCGCGCAGCTGCTTCATGTAATCATCGCTCGACGAATTCACGATATGCTTGGCGCCGATGCCCTTCAACAGATCGACCTGCTCCTGCTTGCGCACGATATTGACCAGCGCCAGCCCGTCTTCCTGACAGATCCGATTGAGCATCTGCCCCAGATTGGACGCGGCAGCGGAATGGACGATGGCTTGCTGCCCTTCCATCCGCGCGGTTTCGGCAAAGCCCAGCGCGGTCATCGGATTGACGAACGCGCTCGCGCCGTCCTCTGCCGAATGATCGCCCAGCGGCAGGCACATCGTTGCATCGGCCAGCGCATATTGCGAGAACGCATTGCCGGGGACACACGCCACGCGCTTGCCGATCAGCGCCTGCGCCATGTCGCTGTCACCTGCTGCGATGACTTCGCCTGCGCCCTCGTTACCGACCGGCATCCGCTGACCGTGACGCCCTTTGGAGCCGGACAGGAACGGTTCGGGCATTTGCGCGACAATCTTGCCATCGGAATACTCCGCATTTTCCAGATCGGCGGGACCGAACAGCAAAGCGAGATCGGACGGATTGATCGGCGCGGCTTCCATTTTGACCAGCACTTGATTGCCTGTCGGATCGGCAAAATCCTGCGTGCCGACTTCGACGGTCAGCGCGCCGCCCTTGTCGAGAGTCGTAAAAATCTGTTTGCCGGTAGTGGTCATTCGGTTTCTCCGTTGGTGAATGTGGGTTCGCTATCAGGATAGACGGCGCGCACGAAATACAATCCGTGAGGCGGGGCATTGTATCCCAGTTCGTGGCGGTCTTTTGCGGCCAGCGCGTGCGCCATGCGGGTTTCGCTCCAGCGGCTGAGGCCCACCAGCATCAGGCACCCGACCATCGAGCGGACCTGATGATGCAGGAAACTGCGCGCTTCGGCTGCGATCATCACCCGGTCGCCATCGCGCGTGACATCGAGCCGGTCGAGCGTCTTGACCGGGTCGTTCGCCTGACAATGGGCCGAGCGAAAGGTGGTGAAGTCATGCCGCCCGACCAATATTTGTGCGGCGCGCTGCATGGCATCCGTGTCCAGCTCTTGCGAGACGTGCCAGGCACGATCCCGCTGCACCGTCAGCGGCGCACGGCGGTTGATAATATTGTAGCGGTATGCGCGACCGATGCAGGAAAACCGCGCGTGCCAGTCATCCGGCACTTCCTCGCAATCAGTCACGGCTATCGGATTGGGTCGTAGGCGCGCGTTCAGCGCTTCCATCAAGCGGAATGGTGCGATGTCTTTTTCAAGGTCGAGATGGCTGCGCATGGCGAGCGCATGGACGCCGGAATCGGTGCGCCCGGCACTATGCAACGTGCATTGCTCACCGGTGATGGCGAAAGCGGCGTCCTCGACGGCCTGCTGCACGCTGGGACCATGCGCTTGGCGCTGCAAGCCCTGAAACGGCGTGCCGTCAAATTCCAGCGTCAGAGCGAACCGAGTCAATGCAGCTTCGTTCCGGCTGCAACGGGTTTGCCGCGCAAGAAATCGCTTGTCTCCATCGCCGGTTTGCCTGCACGCTGAAGGCGGACGGGGCGGATCGCGGCATGACCGCAGCCGATGGAAAATTCATCGTCCAGCACTGTTCCAACCGCGCCGTCCTGCGCCACGACTTGCGCCGCCAGCACTCGCACGCGCTCCTCGCCCAGCATGAAGAAGGCACCGGGTTTCGGAGCAAAGGCGCGCACTTGCCGCTCCACTTGTTCGGCAGCTTGCGTCCAGTCGATGTGGGCTTCGGCCTTGTCGATCTTGGGCGCATGGGTCGCTTCGGCGTCTTCCTGTGCGATGGCGCGATGGATGGCCAGATCGCGCAAAGTGCCGACCATGAGCTGCGCGCCGCGATCCGCCAGTTCCTCGGTCAATTCGCCCGCATTCTTGTTCTCGATCGGCACGCGCACCGTGGCCAGCATCGGCCCGGTATCAAGGCCGCGCTCCATCTGCATGATCGTTACTCCGGTCACATTGTCGCCCGCCAAAATGCTACGCTGGATCGGGGCCGCACCGCGCCATGCAGGCAACAGACTGGCATGAACGTTGAGGCAGCCATGTTCCGGCACGTCGAGGATCGCTTGCGGCAGGATCAGGCCATACGCCGCCACGACTGCAATATCCGGCTCAAGCGCAGCGAATCGTTCCTGTTCCTCGCTTGACTTGAGCGAGACGGGACTGCGCACTTCTATGCCAAGGATTTCCGCTTCTTTCTGCACTGCGGATGGCTGCAATTTTTTGCCGCGCCCCGCTTTGCGCGGCGGCTGTGTGTAAGCGGCCAGCAGCGTATGCCCCGCATGATCCAGCGCGCGCAGTGTCGGAACCGCAAAATCGGGTGTTCCCATAAAGACGATACGCATTACATATACCTCGTTCACCCCCGGCCTGTCGCGGGGTGGTTTTCTTGGATGGCGATAGGGAATGGTCCGGGCTTCGACAAGCGTGGCCGGAATGAATAGGGCGCAAGGATGGCATCGCAAGAGATCGAGACATTGGCGAGCACTTTGGCGCGTCTGCCGGGGCTTGGTCCGCGCAGCGCGCGGCGAGCGGTCCTGTGGCTGGTCAAGCGGCGCGAGAATGCCTTGCCCGCTTTGCTCGAAGCGTTGGAAGGCGTGCGCGATACGCTGGTCGAATGCGATGTGTGCGGTAATGTCGATACCCGCAATCCGTGCGCGATCTGCGCCGATCCGCGCCGCGATGCGCGGGCAATCTGCGTGGTGGAGGATGTGGCTGACCTGTGGGCGCTGGACCGGGCGCGGCTGTTTGCCGGAACCTATCATGTGCTGGGCGGGAAGCTGTCCGCGCTGGACGGGGTGCGGCCCGAGGATCTGAACATCGCCGCGTTGATGGACCGGGTGAAGGCAGGCGGGATCGACGAGGTTGTGCTCGCGATGAATGCCACGCTGGAAGGGCAGACGACCGCGCATTATATTGCGGAGCGGCTGGAGGATAATCCGGTGCGGATCACGCAACTGGCGCACGGCCTGCCGGTCGGCGGCGAGCTGGATTATCTCGACGAAGGCACGCTGGCGCAGGCGTTGCGCGCGCGCAAACCGATGGGGTAACTCTGATCCATCAGAGCGAGCGAACAGTGCCGTATGCGCACGTCGCAATTGAATATTGAACGCAGGCCGACTATCTTGCGCCACATGACTATTCACACGATTATCGAAGCGCCCGATCCGCGTCTTAAAACGATCTCCTCGCCTGTCGAAACATTTGATCCAAGCCTGAAAACGCTGACCGACGATATGTTCGAAACGATGTATGATGCGAACGGCATCGGCCTCGCCGCGATCCAGATCGGCGTGCCCAAGCGTATTCTGGTGATCGATTTGCAGGAGCCGGACGAGGATGCTGAGCCGGTCGAATGTACTGAACATGGTACTGCGCATGGTGATGAGCCGCACACGCATCAACCGATGAAGAAAAACCCGCGTATTTTCGTCAATCCGGAAATCCTCGATCCGTCCGATGTGCTGGCGACTTATCAGGAAGGCTGCCTGTCGGTCCCTGAAATCTATGCCGATGTGGACCGTCCCTCGGCGTGCCGCGTCCGCTATCAGGATCTGGACGGTAAGAGCCATGAGGAAGAGCTGGACGGAATGATGGCGACCTGCATCCAGCATGAGATGGATCATTTGGAAGGCGTCTTGTTCATCGATCATTTGTCACGCTTGAAGCGGCAGATGGCGATGAAGAAACTGGACAAATTGCGCCGCGCGGCCTGACCGGGCTTCATCGCGCACGACCCGAATACAGGCCGAAAACAAAAAAGCCCCGCCGCACTGGCAGGGCTTTTTCTTTGCCGTAACGCCGCGCGAATTACATTTCGGACAGCGCTTTTTTCACATCGCGAATAATTTCCTCGCACATCGTCGTGCAGCGTTTGCAATGCGGATCGTCATGCATCGAGCAATGCTCGTGACACGCTTCGACCGTCGTGATCGTGGCCTGCGCCATTGCCTTGATGGAGCCAACATTGCCGCCCGTGCGCCGGCTGGCCATGCGATAGAATGCGGTGCAGGCGTCGGATGCGTCGAGGCAGCGACGGATGCATTCGCGTCGCTCCGCAACATCGGGTTCAGCAAGACACGCATCGGCGCAACTGCTCATGATCGCCGCGCCGTACATCGTGTGTTTGACCGCTTCGCCCAGCGCGTCGTTGTAATCGTCACCCACTTTCGGGTGGTCCTGAATCATAGCCTTGATCGACATTGAATATTCTCCTTTTGCCTAACCGGAGCGTTTCAGCTTGGGGATTAGTTCCGCTTTCATGCCAAACAGGCTGGCGGCGCGGCTTCGTTCCGGCTATGTTCCGAGGATGGATATTGTTGCGATAATTGCGATTTTGGCGGCGCTGCTGATCGGGCTGGGGCTGGGGTGGTTTTTTGGCTCGCGCCCGGTGGCGGATTGGAAGAACCGCTTTGCCGAGCGTGATACAGAGGCAAAGGATGTGGCCGAGCGTTTGTCGCGGATGACGCCTGAATTGGCCACGATGAGCGAGCGCGCAGATCGGGCGGATGTGCTGGCGGCACAACTGGACACGGCGCGCGGTGAACGCGAAGGTTTAAGCGCGGAGCTGGCCACTCTGAAAGAGAAAGCAGCCAATTTCGACGAGCAGAAACGTTTGCTGGTCGATGCGCGCGAAGCCTTGCTGAAAGAGTTTCAGAACACCGGAAACGCGGTGTTGGGTAAGGCGCAGGAAGCGTTTCTTGAGCGAGCGAATGAGCGGTTTGGCCATGCGGAGAAAAACTCCGAAGAGAAATTGCGCGCGCTGTTGCAACCGGTCGGCGACCGCCTGAAAAAATATGAAGATCACGTGTCGGCGCTGGAAGCCAAGCGGGTTGATTCCTTCGGGCAGTTGACCGGCCTGATCGAGAATATGCAGCGGGGGCAGGAGGAGGTTCGGCGCGAAGCACAGCGGCTCGGCAATTCACTGACCAATGCACCCAAGGCGCGCGGGCGCTGGGGTGAGCGGGCGTTGCAAAACGTGCTGGAACAATGCGGGTTGTCGCAGCATACCGACTTTATTCTGGAACATTCGATCGACACCGTGGATGGGCGTTTGCGACCCGATGCCATCGTCAATGTGCCGGGTCAAAAGAAGCTGGTTATCGATGCAAAAGTGTCACTGAACGCTTATCAGGAAGCGTTCGAAGCCGATGATGATGCGGTGCGCGAGCGGGCGCTGGCCATGCACGCGAAATCCATGCGCAATCATGTGCAGACGCTGGGCGCGAAATCTTATCAATCACAATTTGACGAAGCGCCCGACTATGTCGTGATGTTCGTGCCGGGCGAGCATTTCGTGGCGGCGGCGCTCGAAACCGATCCCGAATTGTGGGATTTTGCGTTTCAAAACGGCGTGTTGCTGGCGACCCCGACCAATCTTGTTGCGATTGCGCGCACGGTGGCGCAAGTCTGGCGACAGGATCAGATTGCGAATGAAGCGGTCGAAATCGGTAAGGCTGGCGCAGAATTATATGAGCGGCTGGCGGTGGCAACGCAGCATTTGAAACGCGTCGGGTCGGGTCTGGAAACAGCAGTTGGTAATTACAACAAATTCGTCGGCAGTTTTGAACGCAATGTGCTTTCGTCCGGCAAGCGGCTGGCGGAAAAAGGCATCGAGATCGGCAAACGTGAAATCGAGGAAGTGCCATTGGTCGAAGGCGCGCCGCGCTATGGCAGCGCCGATGTTGCCGCTGATATCACTAACAAAAAATCGTTGCCCGATCAGTCCGAGAGTGAGGCCAGCACTTCATAACCCAGCACTGCGGCGGCGACGGCGGCATTCAGACTGTCCGCCTGCCCCTTCATCGGCATTTTGACGCGCAGATCGCATTCCGCTTCATAGGCTTCCGGCAATCCGCGCGACTCGTTGCCGACCATGATGAAGCACGGCGCTTGATAATCGGCCTCGCGATACGGCACGGCATCGCGCAAACTTGCGGCGACCAGCTGCCCCGGTGCGTTACCATCCGCTCCGCGCAGCCACGGCACAAATTCTTCCCACGTTGCGCGCGCGATTGCCTGCGTAAACACCGCGCCCATACTCGCCCGCACGGCCTCGACTGAAAACGGGTCTGCGCAATCGTCGATCAGGATTAATCCGCTGGCCCCGATTGCATCTCCGGTGCGCAGCATCGTGCCAAGATTGCCGGGATCGCGCACCGCCTGCGCGACCAGCCAGATCGCTTGATCCGTGCGCTTCAATGACCTGAGCGACGTGTCGAATTCCGCAAACACGCCCACAACGCTCTGCGCATTGTCCTTGCCGGTTATCTTGCAGAGGATGTCGGGTGTCGTTTCGATGATCTCGCCGCCGCTACTCCCGCCGCTTTGCTCGCCATCACGCCCAGAGCCACGCGCGACCGCATTTTCCAACGCGTCGATCAGTTGATGCGGGTCGCGGCGATCCGACATGACCAGCATTTCAGGCACATAGCCGTTGGTTCGCGCATCGGTCAGCAGGCGCAGACCCTCGACCAGGAATTTGCCTTCGCGTTTGCGGTGCTTCTTGTCGCGCAGCGATCGCAGATATTTGACTGTGGGATTGGAAAAGCCGGTAATCTGGCGGCGCATAATGTTACCTTCGCCCACCGCGCCCGCATTATTATCCCCAAGAACGGGCATTATTCCTCGCCGAAACCATCCGCAATCATCACGGTCAATTGCTCCAGCACGGCGTCGGCATCCTCGCCTTCGACCGAAATATTAATGGTGTCACCCTTCGCCGCGCCCAGCATCATCAGGCCCAGTATCGAACCGCCAGCCGCCGAATGGCCGTCCTTGGCAACCCGCACCGAGCAGCCTTCCGGCAATTCCGCCACCGCGCCCACGAATTTGGCACTGGCCCGTGCGTGCAGGCCGCGCTGATTGACGATCACCATGTCGCGTGAAACGCCGCTCACGATGAAGCGACTTTTGCAGGGGTTTTGCCATCGCCCTGACCCAGAAATTCCGAGGCGACCGTGATGTAATTGCGACCGGCATCGCGGGCGGCAAGCGCGGCCTCGGTCACGTTCATGGTGCTCCGACAACTGGCGAGCCGGATCAGCATCGGCAGATTGATCCCGGCGATAACTTCGACTTTACCCGCTTCCATCAGCGAGATGGCCAGATTGGATGGCGTGCCGCCGAACAGATCGGTCAACAGGATCGCGCCCTGGCCAGTGTCGGCTTTGCCAATCGCCGCCGCAATTTCCTCGCGCCGCCGCTCCATATCATCATTTGGTCCGATACAGATCGGCAGGACGTGTTCCTGCTTGCCGACGACGTGTTCCATCGCCTCGATAAAGGTAACGGCCAGCGTGCCATGCGTGACGAGAATGATCCCGATCATGGACGGTTGCGCGATCGTGTAAATGCGTGGGTGGACTGTAGCAAAACAAATACCTGCATGGTGTGGCGACGGCTCGTAATGGCGGTTTCCGGGTGAAGTGGCCGATTATGAGAGTGCGACATTAATCCGGGCTTTCCGGGCCTTCGAGTTCATCGGTCGGACGGGCTTTCAAATTGCGATGGATGACCGTGGGCGAAAATCCGGCGTCGTGCAAGGCGCGCGCCATCGTTTCGGCGGTGAAAACGCTGCGATGTCTCCCTCCGGTACAGCCGAAGGCGATGTTGAGGTAGCTGCGACCTTGTGCGGCATAGCGTGGCAGCAGCTCTTGAATTAGCTCGGAAATGCGCGTGAAAACGGGCGCAAAAGCGGGATCGCTGCGGATATGGTCGGCCACGGCGGGATCGAGACCGGTTTGTTCGCGCAGCCCGTCGATCCAGTGCGGATTGTCGAGAAAGCGCATATCGAACACCAGATCGGATAAAGGCGGCATTCCGCGCGCAAAGCCGAAGCTGGAAATGGTAATCGTCATCGGCTGGCTATGCGCATCGGCAAATCTGTCGCGCATGGTTTGCTGCAATTGATTGGTGGCAAGATCGGTCGTATCCACCACCAGATCGGCCCAGCGGCGCAGTGGCTCCAGCAATTCGCGCTCGGCCTTGATGCCTTCCAGCACCGGGCGCTCCAAGGCCATCGGGTGACGGCGGCGCGTTTCATTATACCGCCGCTCCAGCTCGGCGCTGCCGCAATCGATGAACAGCGTCGTGATCGAGAGATCAGGGCTTTGCGAGTAGTCCTTCACCATCTCGGTAATGTCGTGGGGCACGAAGCCGCGTGTGCGCGAATCGAAACCGATAGCGAGTGGCGCGTGCTGCTCGCTTTCCGCCGCAATCATGCCGGGGAGCAGGCGGATCGGGAAATTGTCGATCGTTTCCCAGCCCATATCTTCCAACTCTTGCAGCGCGGTGGATTTGCCCGCGCCTGAGAGGCCGGTGACCAGCAGGATGCGCTGCGCATGGCCGGAGGGGGCGAGGGCAGTGAGGGGTAGCAATTGGAGGCGGGGGTCTTGGAGGTCATAGAAGCCCTTGATGCCGCAGCTTGGAACAAGGTGCAATCACGCAGGCGCTTCCAAGCCGTGCAGGGCAAGCGCGTGTTCGGCGCGTATCGCGGCATTTGCATTGCGTGCGTTGAACGGCAGTACAGGTATATCGCAGCCGCACAGTTGGCGCGTGGCGAGTGTCTCCGGCAGGCGCTCCGGCTCTCCATCAAGATCGAGGATCAGCGCAACTGCTGCGCTGGTCACCGGAAATTGCACCAGCCCAACGCCAGCCACTTCGAGCAATCCGCGCGTTTGCCCGGTTGGTGGTGACGCGACCACAGCGCTGTCCTTAATTCGTAACCATAAGCCCGTCATCTCCGACCAAAATCGCGCCGCGATCGATCAAAGCGAACGCCAGCGTAGACTTCCCCGAGCCGGGCCGACCTGCGATCAATAGTGCGCGCCCGCCAATCGCAACTGCGCTAACATTAAGCAGGGCTTCGGGATTGCCTGACATAATCTATTCGGTTTGCGGCAGTTCTGGCAGCACCATGCGCAGACACGCGCCCGTCTGCCCATCGCTGCGCGAATGCGCTGTCAGTGTGCCTTCATGCGCTTCGCAAATCGTCCGTGCGATGGCCAAGCCCAGACCGCTATGATTGCCGAAATCTTCCTCGTTCGGACGATCCGAATGGAAGCGCGAAAAGATTTTCTCCCGCGCATTTTCTGGAATGCCCGGCCCCTCGTCGCACACCGTCAGTTCGATCGCGTGGTCCATTGCGCTGAGTTCGAGCGTGACGGTTCCGTCGTCTGGCGAGAAGGATACCGCATTGTCGATCAGATTGTCGATCACCCGCTCCAGCCGTGCCGGGACGCCGTTGACGAAGTGATAATTGTGCCCTGTGATCAGCTCGACCTTGGCCGTGCCATTTTCGTGTCTTGTATCGCGCGAAGCGATGATATTGGCCGTCAGACTGGCCAGATCGACCGGCTGAAAGGTTGCCCGCGACATCTCGGCATCGATCCGGCTGGCATCGGAAATTTCGGTCACGAGGCGGCTGATCCGCCGCACATCATGTTCGGCAATCTCGCTCAATTGGCGGCGCAGATCGGGATCATCGACCTTGCCGAGCGATTCCAGCGCGCTTTTCAACGACGCCAGCGGGTTCTTGATCTCATGCGCGACATCGGCAGCAAAACTCTCGACCGCATCGATCCGCATCCGCAAGGCGCTCGACATATCGGAGATGGCGCGGGCGAGCAGGCCAATTTCATCGCTCCGATCGGGCAAGCGCGGCACTTCGACCAGCCGCTCGCGGCCCTGCCGCACGCGAATGGCCGCGCGCACCAGCTCGCGCAAAGGCTGAACGATGGTGCGGGCAAGAAACAGCGACAATAATGTGGAGATGGTCAGCGCGATTAGAACCACGATCGCGACGGTCTGGCGTGCTTGCCGCACGGATTGCGTGATATCGATCGGGTTGCGGGTGGTTAGCAGCGTCTCGCCATCGAGGCCGACCGGTGCAGCAGCAGTGATGACCGGTGTGCGATCGGGCGCATGGCGCAACACGATCTGGGTCAGGTTTTCATCGCGCGCGCGGCGCAATTCCGGCCAGTCCTGCGCATCGTCGTCATCTGGTTCGCGATAATCGGGCAAAGGCGGTGCACCGACCAGCGCATCGAAAGCCCGGTCCAGCCAGCGTTCCGTGTTCTGCCACCGCGTATCCTTGGCGGGCGACGCCAGCGTGAAGGACGGCTGCGCGAGGGCAAAACTATCCGCGACCAGCGCGCCTTCGGGATCGTACACGCGCAGGCGCAAACGCTGTTCCTTGCCGATCTGAATCAGCAGCGCTTCCTGCCGTTCATCGGTTGCTCCGGCCAGCGCCTCGGCGGTGATCTGCGCTTCGATCAAGGCCAGTTTGAAGCGTTCATCCAGCAATTGCTTGCGGTAGCTGTCGAGGTAGATCAGTCCGCCGCCCAGCAGCACCAGTGGCAGGATTTGCACAAACAGAATGCGGCTCGTGAGGGACAGTCGCCACGACCAGCGCAGCTTTGCCAGCCGGGGGTCGCTGCGCAAGACACTTCGGGGGTCTCTGAACATGGCGCGCTTAACTCAAGCGCCCGGTCGCGCTAAACGTCGGCAAAGCTGTAGCCTGCGCCATACAGCGTTTCGATGGCGGAAAAATGTATTATCGACGCTGCGGAATTTGCGCCGCATCCGCTTGATATGGCTGTCCACCGTGCGGTCATCGACAAACATATCATCGGTATAGGCGGCATCCATCAACTGATTGCGCGACTTAATGACGCCGGGGCGAGTGGCAAGCGCTTCGAGCAGCAGAAATTCGGTCACGGTCAGAGCCACGGGCTGTTCGTCCCAGGTTACATAATGCCGCTCGGCATCCATGAATAAACGGCCACGTTCCAGCATTTCGGCACGGCTGACCCCGCCGCTGGCTGCATTGTCATTGCCGGGCAAGCGCGCTTCGCTGCGGCGCAGGATCGCGCGGATGCGGGCGAGCAGCAAGCGCAGGCTGAACGGTTTGGCGATGTAATCATCCGCTCCCATTTCCAGCCCCTGTTCCTCGTCCTGCTCGTCATCCTTGCTGGTCAGAAAAATTACCGGCAGCGCCGAATGCGCGCGCAATTCGCGCAGCAATTCGAGGCCATCCATACGCGGCATCTTGATGTCGAACACGGCCAAGTCGGGCGGATTGTCGAGCAAGGCTTTCAGCGCCGCTTCGCCATCGGAATAAACCCGCGTCGCGTAACCCTCGGCCTGCAAGGCAATGGAAACGGTCGTCAGGATATTGCGGTCGTCATCGACCAGCGCGATGACGGTCTGCGCTGCCCCTTCAGCGGTCGTTTCGCCATTTGTTTCGCCAGATGTATTGGCAGCACGCGCATCGCGAATTATCGATGTTTCGGTAGCACTCGCATCGCCGATCATCGGCGTTTCGGAAGGCTGGTTGGTCGTCTCCATGACGCATCATCTAATCTGTTTGGCGCGCGGTGACAACGCAGCAGGATACAAGCGTAAACATTCCGTCGATACGGCCATAGCCAATGCCTGCTCGGCGCATAAACTTTGATAAGCCGAACTGTCGCAAACTGCGACACTACTGCAAATGATCCCGCCTAACGCAGTTAACGCCATTTGACGCCGTTTCCTCTGCCCATTATCGCAAGCTTCACTATTCGCGCATTCGTATGCACACAAGGCGCCACAAATGGTGTAGTGTTTGCCGATGCTCAGGCTGGCGGGATTCGTGTCCTGCCGCTTCGTCAATCGTTTCAGGAGTTTTCGCGTCGTGTCATCCTTTTCCCTTGCCGATCATGGCATAGTTACCAATGCAACCATCCATGCCAATCTGTCGTCCGATGAATTGACGCAGGCCGCGCTCGACAATGGCGAGGGCAAGCTGGCGCAGGGCGGGCCGTTGGTGGTGGAAACCGGACAGCACACGGGTCGCAGCGCGAAAGACAAATTCATCGTGCGCAATGGCGAGACCGAAGAGACGGTCTGGTGGGATAACAACGCCTCGATGACACCCGATCATTTTGCGGTTTTGAAAGCGGACTTTCTAAAGGCTGTGGCGGAGCAGGATAAGCTGTACGTCGCCGATCTGTTCGGCGGATCGCAGCCGGAGCATCGCGTCAATGTGCGCGTCATTAACGAGCTTGCCTGGCATAATCAGTTCATCCGCACGATGCTGGTCCGGCCGACGCATGAAGAGCTGGACGGCTTTACGCCCGAATACACCATCATCGATTTGCCCAGTTTCAAAGCCGATCCGGCGCGTCATGGCACACGCAGCCAGACGGTCGTCGCGGTCAATCTGGAAGAAAAGCTGATCCTGATCGGCGGCACACAATATGCGGGCGAGATGAAGAAAAGCGTGTTCGGCGTGCTGAATTATTTGCTGCCGGTCGCAGGCGTAATGCCGATGCATTGCTCTGCCAATATCGGCCCGGATGGCAAGACGGCGGTGTTCTTTGGCCTGTCGGGCACGGGCAAAACTACGCTCAGTGCCGATGCCAGCCGCACGCTGATCGGCGATGACGAGCATGGCTGGTCCGATACGGCAGTCTTCAATTTTGAAGGCGGCTGCTATGCCAAGATGATCCGCCTCGACCCCGAAGCCGAGCCGGAAATTTACGCTACGACGAAAATGAAAGGCACAGTCCTGGAAAATGTCGTCATGGACGAACATGGCGCGATCGACCTCAACGATAACAGCCTCGCGGAAAATACGCGCGGCGCTTATCCGCTGTCGTCCATTCCCAATACCAGCGAACAGAATATGGGGCCGGTCCCCTCCAACGTGATCATGCTGACGGCGGATGCCTTCGGCGTGCTGCCTCCGATTGCGCGGCTGACGCCCGATCAGGCGATGTATCACTTCCTGTCCGGTTACACCGCCAAAGTTGCGGGCACGGAAATCGGCGTGACCGAGCCGGAAGCCACTTTCAGCACCTGTTTCGGTGCGCCATTCATGCCGCGTCACCCAAGCGTTTATGGCAATCTGCTGAAAAAGCGCATTGCCGAAGGCGGCGTGCAATGCTGGCTCGTCAACACCGGCTGGACCGGCGGCAAATACGGCACCGGCAACCGGATGCCGATCAAGGCCACTCGCGCGCTGCTGAATGCGGCGCTGGACGGATCGCTTAACGATGTGGAATTCCGCAAGGATGCCAATTTCGGCTTCGATGTGCCTGTTTCGGTGCCATCGCTGGCCGCGCAAGGCATCGATCAGACGATCCTAAATCCGCGCGATACCTGGGCTGACAAGGAAGAATACGATCGCACTGCGCAAAAGCTGGTAAAGCTGTTCGTCGATAATTTTGCCGAGTTTGAAGCTCATGTCGATTCCGGTGTGCGCGAGGCTGCCCCCACTGCCGCTTGAATTCTGCAGCTTAAGTCTGCGGCTTCAATTTCACGGCGCTTCATTGAGGCGCCGCAAATACAGACAATCCCTTTTCGGCCTAGTGCCGGGAAGGGGTTTCTTGTTGGCCGTTCCGTAGCGGTAATTCGCGTCGAGCCGTCAGTTTCTCGGGACTTTTCGCCACCCAATGCGTTGGATAAACAGGACAAACGAAACTTCAATCAAACATCAGGAGATATTTATGAGCCTTGCGCAAATGTTGCAGCAATCCGGAGCTATCGAAAGCATCGCGGGTGAACTTGGTATCGATCAAAAAACCGCACAAATCGGAGCGGGCGCGTTATTGCCTGCCATCGTTGCGGGTATGGGCCGTAGCGCCAGCGGATCGGGCGGCTTGGGCGGCCTTGCCGGAGCGATCCTTGGCGGGGGAGGCGGCAATATGCTGGATTCCGTGCTGGGCAGCTCGCCCACGCAAACTACGCAAGGCAATGACATTCTGGGCAATATTTTCGGCAGCAAAGACGTTAGCCGCGGCGTCGCAGGCGAAGTGGCCGCAATGACCGGGATCGACGAAGGCATCTTGAAGAAGATGCTACCGATCTTGGCGATGGCAGCGGCTGGCTATATGGCGAAGAAAGCGACTGGCGGCGGCGGTGTTGCCAGTGCCGGAGCTGGAGCAGGTGGCGGCGCGCTGGGCGGTATTCTCGGCTCGATCGTCACAGGTATGATGACCCGCCGATAAGCAGACGCATAGAAAGTACGAAAGGGCGGATGGCTATCGAGCTGTCCGCCCTTTTTCTATGCCCGTTCAAGCCGTTTGCGGTTTGTCTTTTTCGGGCTGGTCATTCGTCGCTTGCTCGACCGCGATCCCGGCAGTCAGACCATGCACGACGGTTGAAACGACGATGGTGAAGGCGACGGTCGCCCACAGCGTTTCCTCATCGACCAGCTCCACATGATGCCCCGCATAAGCGAGGTAATAAATCGAGCCGATCCCGCGCACGCCGTAAAATGCCGTGACCAACCGTTCACGCACAGTGAGCGGCGTGCCGATCAGTGCAGCCCACGCCGTAATCGGGCGAATGATAAAGATCAGCGCGAGGCCAATCATCGCATGGGACCAGTCGAGAAACGGCCACAAGCTCGGCAACGCCGCGCCCAGCGCAACCAGCAGCACGGATGTTAGCGTATGCTCCAGTGATTCGGAAAAATCGTGCATTCGGCGGTGAAAGCGGTTGTCGCTTTCCTCGCGCCGCAACACGATACCCGCAACGAAAGCGGCAATAAAGCCGTAGCCCTCGACCAGTTCGGTCATGCCATATGTCAGCAGAACTCCGGCAAAAGCGATCACGCCGGAGCGCGTTTTGGATAGTGGGTTCTTGCTGGGCCAATCGAACAGCACTTTACCCGCGAGCCAGCCGGTTGCCACACCCATCAGCGCACCGACGACGATCTTGTACACGACATCGCGCAGCAGCCACTCGCCGACCAATCCAGCGGACATTCCGCCCGCAACCGCGACCAGAATGCCCAGATGCACGAACGGAAAAGCAAGCCCGTCATTCAGGCCCGCTTCGGTCGTCAAGGCATAGCGCACGGGATGCTCGCCACCCTCATGCGGCGGGCCGACTTGCACATCGGCGGCCAGCACCGGATCGGTGGGGGACAGGATCGCGCCCAGCAGCAACCCGCCGGCCAGCGTCATTCCGGCCGCATACCAGCCAAAAATCGTCAGCGCGATAATGGTCAGCGGCATGGCGATTAACAGCAGTTTCATAGTCGGCCACCACTGCTTTTTGTCCGTCACCCGGTCGATGCGCAGACCGGTTCCAAACAGGCCGATGATGACGCAGACTTCGGCAAAAACTTCCCAGATGCGCGGCTGGCTAACCGGATCAATCGCCTTGGGCATTCCGGGGATCAGGGTGAAAGCTGCAAATCCCAGCAGCACTAGCAGCGCGGAAGCTGCAGGTTCGCGGCCCGATAAAAAGCGGGGCAGCCAGTATGCGGCGATGATGGCGGCGCCTGCGCCAGCGAACATGAAATGATACGGGTCGAGGCCAAACATGAACGCTTAACGCGCAAGGTGGCGATATGGGACCGCGCGCGACAATGTTTCTTGCAAGATTTGCAGCGCGCTGCGCGTATCGCAACTCGCTGTTCGTTAACTATATTTTCGTCAATCGCGCGTAAGGCTTTGCTAACTTTCAGGAGACGCGCGCGACATGGAACAGCCGATGAAACAGGCCTTTGCCAAAAAACGGTTCGATTATTCGAGCTGGCAAAGCCGGCTGGAAATCTACGATCCGCATAATCGCCTGTCCGGTCTGGTGGCGGGTCTGGATGCGATCCTGTCCGATGAATACCACCGGATGTATGAAATGCAGTCCGATGTGACGCGCAAAGATCCGAACATCGGGGCCACTGTCACAACGCAATCGCTGGCCGCCCATCAAGCGGTCGCGATGCTGCATTACGACGGTCGCTTCACCTTCACCAACCGCGAAGAGGTTGCGCAATATATCTACAATTTCGGGCGTTTGCTGGCAGGGCTGGGCGCGCATTCCTCGACCGGATTTGCGATCACATCGGTGGCGTTCAGCGAAGCCATGCGGCTGGTCGGCAGGCACTTGACCGGACAACGGTTGATGGACGCGCTGGAAGGCCTGCAAATCCTCAGCACGATCGAAAGCGACATGATGATGCAGGCTATGCAGGATGTGGCGCGCGAAAACTATCAGGCGTCGCTGGCCAATCAGGCACAGCATTTCGAAGACAAGGTTCTGGGCACAGTCAAGATGCTGACCGAACACACGCACCGCTTTCGCGATGTGACCAAAAACGCCAGCGATGCGAGCCGGGAATTGCTGGATTCCGGACATTCGGTGGGCGCATCGGCTCAGCAAAGTTCGACCGCGATGGCCGAAGCGGAGCGGTCTGTCGAATATCTTGGCAACACCATCCGCTCGGTCAGCGACAGCGCGCAGCGGGCGGGAAAATTGTCGGGCGATACGGCGGAAAAAGCAGTGGCTTCTGCGGCCAGCGCCAAACAACTGGCCGATAGCAGCGCGAAAGTGGGCGTAATCGTCAAAATGATCCAGAAGATCGCCGATCAGACGCAAATGCTGGCCCTTAATGCAAGTATCGAGGCCTCACGCGCGGGCCAAAGTGGCGCTGGTTTTGCCGTAGTCGCGGACGAAGTGAAAGCGCTGGCCAATCAGACACGCGATGCGACGGGCGAAATCGCGAGCAAGTATCCGAGATGATGGCCGCGACCAAAAGCAGTGCCGCGCTGGCCGAAGAGATCAGCAATTCGGTTGCCGCGATCAAGGAGCGCACCACGCGCGTCGAGGACGAAGTCAGCGATCAGCTGGCGCTGGTACAGTCGATCACCGATGCCGTTTCCGAGACGTTTATGAGCGCCGAGCTGGTGTCGAAAGATGTCGGCGCAATCGGGTCGGCGGCAAATCAGGTGGCCGACGAATTGGGCGATGTCAGCACGAAATTTCAGACGATGGACGATCTGCTGACGCAACTCGAAGCCGATATGCGCAGCTATCGCGGATCATTCGATACGCTGGTCGATCAAGACCGCAAATTAGTCTGATTTCGCCGGCTCTTGGTTCGCCGCCTACGCGCGCAGATTTTGCGCTTGTTCGCCTAGACCTGCACCGCTGCGATATGGCGGCCCACATTCTTTGCCAGAACATCGAGCGGCGCATTGCCTCCCAGAATAACGGCATCGTTGAACGCTTTGAAATCGTAAGCTGATCCCAGCGCGCTTTGCGCACGGTCCCGCTGGCGCACGATCTCGCTATGCCCGACTTTATAGCCGCACGCCTGCCCCGGCCATGAGCAATAGCGATCGACTTCGCTTGCGACTTCTTCAGGCTTGGAACCATTGCGTTCGACGAAGAAGCGGTTGGCTTGCTCGCGGCTCCAGCGTTTGGAATGCAGCCCGGTATCGACGACCAGACGGCACGCGCGGAAGGCGAGGCTTTGCAGATAGCCCAGCCGTCCGACGGCAAAATCGTCATACGCGCCCAATTCGTCCGCGATTTGTTCGCCATACAAGGCCCAGCCTTCGCTGAAGGCGTTGAAGGCTAAAATCGAGCGGATCAGTGGCAAGCGATTGGAATATTCGCCTTCCCAGACATGGCCGGGGATCGTCTCGTGATAGGTGAGGTCGGCCAGATCGTATTTGCGGTGCAAATCGGTGGTGCGCAGATTGATCCACATCCGCCCCGGTATCGTACCGTCTTTGCTGCCCGCGCCGCCATAAGCGCCGGGTGCGCCGGGTTCTTCCGCCAAGGGCAAGCGGCGGACTTCGAGATTGGGATCGACCAGCGTGTTGAACGCGCGCGGCATCTGCCCCTTGATCCACGCAATACGGTCCTCGATGAAAGCCATAATCTCGGCCCGGCCCGGATCACCTTCGGCAAATTTGTAGCGCGGATCTTGCGACAAGGCCTGCATCCGCTCGCCAACCGTTCCGCTGGTATAGCCGATATCGCGCAGGATCGGGTCCATCCGACCATGCAGGGACGCCAGTTCGTCCAGCCCCTGCTCATGGATTTCGTCGGGCGACAGGGTCGTGGTGGTGCTGGCGCGCAAAGCCCAGTCATACCACGCATCGCCTTGTGGCTGCGCCCACATTCCGGGCTCGGATGTAGCAACTTTCTGTTGTGCGTATAATTCAGCCAGCTGCGCTTCCAAAGCAGGCGCCACGCGCTTGGTCACGATTTCGCGCGCACGGGCCGCAGAGGAAGCAGCAGCGGCCATCTCGGCATTCTCCAGCGGAGCGACCAGCGCACCACCTGCCATCGCATCGGTCAGCGTTGCCTTCATTTGCTCGACCGCTTTGGCCAGCAGGAAGTCGGGCGGAACCACACCCATCGCGCGGGCTGCCTGCATCCGGCCAAGCTCGCCTGCCAACACGTCCGGCAAAGCGGCCAGCCGGTCGGCATAAGCATCGGCATCGTCGCCATTGTTTAATGGATGCGTCGAATCCATGAAGCGCGGCATATCGAGATAAGTGCCGACATTTTGAATGACGACATAAGGCGCGTTGCGCCAGCTGCCGACTGCGACATCGCCATAGGGCAAAGCAAATCCGTCCAGCGCAACCGAATAGGCGCTCTCGACGACTTCGAGATTGGTCACCGTATCGCTGTCGAGGCCGTCCTTGGGATATTCTCGGACAAGCGTCAGATCGCTGCGCAATTGTGCGGCATACGCATCCTGTCCGGCTTGCGATTGATCTTCGAGCTGGCTGCGCAGCGGGGCATAGCGCCCGGTATCGACGCCCAAGGCCGTAGCCCGCTCCGGCTCATGGCGAAGCAGTGCATAAGCGACGCCTTCCAGCAATCGGTCTGCGCCGATTTGCCGCGCTTGCGCAATGCCAGCGGGTCGTGGGCCAGTGGCGCAACCGCCAAGGGCGGCCAAAGAAACACCCGCTCCCAGACCGGCTAGGGTCTGTCGGCGGGTGAAACTCGTACTTGTGTTCTGTGTCATGCCGCCATGTGTGGCAGCAGCATGGGGCGGCTGTCAAACAGCCACACCCGTCAGATTAGTCGTGAAACTTGGCTGGAACCGTTCCGCCATTTGCGGCCAGTTCCTGCATCGTGCGCTTGTGCAGCCACAGATTGTCTTCGGCGCTGCCCGAATAATCCGCACGGCCCAGCTCACCGGCCAGTTCCTTGCGATTGTCATAGCTTGGATCGACGCCAATCAGCTTCATCAGATCGACGATCGAATCGCGCCAGTTCAGCTTGTCCGCACCGTTCATATTGTCGAGCCGCTGCTCCACATCGACGCCGGAAACGGATTTCGGCTGCGATACCGGAGCTTTGCCCCATGCCGTCGGTGCGTCTTTCGCGTCGGCTTTATCGTCCTTGCCCAGAATGGCGTTTTTGATCGAACTGAAAATTCCCATAAAATATGTCCTCCTTATCTGCGTGACGAAATGCCGTCCGCATCTTAATATATGTCAACGTTGGGAAAGGGGCGCGGTTCCGATAAGGCGCGCGTGATTATACGTATGCGCACAAAGCGCGCTTATGCAGGGATGCCGGGATGCTGAACGTGGTGCTGTCGATTATGATGCTGGCCGGCGTGTTGCTGCTGGGCGGAGCGTTTCTGCTGTGGCGGCGCGGGGTGCGCAAACAAGCGGCGATGATGGTGGTGCTGGCCGTGATCCTGGGTATCAATATCGCGATCTGGACTTTGCCCGATGACAGCGGAACCGCCCCGCTCGAACGGATCGAGCAGGGCGCAACCTGAAGCCTGCGCGTCTTTAGTCAGGCAATTCCCAGCGAACCGCGTTGCTGTAAGTGCTCGCCACCGGCTTTCCATCTGCGCCGGTCGAGGGCTTGAATCGCGCCCGCTTGCTGACCAATGCACAAGTTGCCGTATCGAGTTGCGGATGGCCCGTGGAGCCGGTGATAACGCAATTCGTAACTCTGCCATTGGCGGCAACTTCGAGACGAAATTTGGCCGTGCCGATCATATCTTCGCGGACCCAGCGCGATTTGTAATCGCGATCGTCGATCCAGCCTGCCGGATCGTTGCGCGGGCTAGCAGCTTCCGGCGTAAATTTCGGGACAGGCTTGGGGGTAGCCTTGGGCTGAAACACGGGGCCGGATGGCAGCGGTAGTTAAGACAACATCGCTTTTCGGCACGATGATATTGCTTGAGATTATCACCGGCGCATTGTCGCGCGGCAAAGCATTGGGCGTGGGCGGAATGTAAGGATCGGGCGCAGTTTGCGGCAAAGTTTTTACATCGGGCTTTGGCTCCGGCTCGGTTGGCGGCGGCGGAGGAGGCGGTGTATCGGGAATGAATATGGCACCCGGATTCTTGTCGATAATGTCTGTGAACACGCCACCGGCAAGGCCTACGATCAATCCGTACCCTAGCAGCGCATGAATTGCGCCAACCGCCAGAATGGTTCCGGGGCGACGGGCAGTGCTTGCCTGATTTACATAAGCCATAATGCTGGTCCTCTCTCATTGCGCGACTTAGCCGCGTCAAACAAGATGTTACATCATTACATAATTGTGACAAGGTGTATCACGTCGCGAAACGCAACCTATCCATTTGAGATCGCATTATTTTATATGAACGCAGGAAGTACGAGTGTCCCGCAACCGCGCCGAAACTGCGTCATTTTGGCCAATAATCGCCGCAATTGGACAGACAAAATCTATTTGATCGGGCAGTCGGGATGCAGCCGGAAATCAAGATAATTGTCGACCGAGCCCATCAAATCTTCCATCTCGTTTTCAAAGAAATGGTTGGCGCGAGGAATTTCCTCGTGATGGATCGTGATGTGCTTTTGCGTGCGCAGCTTATCGACCAGCTTCTGCACCGCAGGCGGCTGAACGACTGTATCGGCTGCGCCCTGAATGAAGATGCCGCTGGCCGGGCATGGCGCCAGAAAGCTGAAATCATACATATTGGCGGGCGGGGCGATCGAGATAAAGCCGCGCACTTCAGGACGCCGCATCAAAAGTTGCATCCCGATCAACGCACCAAAGCTTACTCCGGCAACCCAGGTTGTTTTGGATTCCGGATGGATTTGCTGCACCCAGTCCAGTGCGGATGCCGCATCGCTTAGCTCTCCGACACCGTTGTCAAAGCTGCCTTGGCTGCGCCCGACGCCGCGAAAGTTAAATCGCAACGTTGCAAAGCCGCGATCCACAAAAGTCTGATAGAGTTTCTGCGTGATCCGCTCATTCATGGTGCCGCCGCCTTGCGGGTGCGGGTGCAGGATCATGGCGACGGGTGCGCGCGGACGTGGTGCGCCGCTGAAACGACCTTCGAGGCGGCCTTCCGGACCGGGAAAAATGACTGATGGCATGGGCGTGAGAACTCACAACTGGGTTTAGCCGAAACGCGGGTGTTCGCGCCGGAATATGCGGGCTATATAGTCACAAATATCAATTTCGCAATTCCAAGCTACGAGTTGTGCCATGAGAGGATGATCCCCGATCGCGCGTATTTATCTCGACCATGCGGCCACGACGCCTCTGCTTCCGCAAGCGCAGCACGGCGTGGAGGAGGGCTTTGCGATCTGGGCCAATCCGTCCAGCCCCCATGCGGAAGGACGCAAGGCGCGCAATGCGCTGGAGGATGCGCGCGCGCGCGTGAAAGATGCGCTTGGCTGGAACGGCGAACTAATCTTTACCAGCGGGGCAAGCGAGGCGCTGGCGATCGGGCTTGGTCAAGCAAATGCCAGTCGGCAACTGGTCAGCGCAGTCGAACATGATGCGGTATTTCGCGCTGCACCTGACGCGCAGGAATTGCCGGTGGGTGCCGATGGCGCAGTCGATCGGCAGGCTTTGATTGATGCATTGAGTGAAACGGCAGGCAAGCCGGTGGTTGCGATCCAGCACATCAATTCGGAAACCGGAACTGTGCAACCTGTTGTCGACTATAGCGCAATCGTGCGCGAGGCGGGCGGAATGTTACTGTCCGACTGCTCGCAGAGCGCCGGTAAAATCACGCTGCCCGACGCCGATATGCTCGTCATTTCCGCGCATAAATTTGGCGGACCGATCGGGATCGGCGCGCTGCTGGTGAAAGATTATGCCATGTTGCGGCCAACGGGCGGGCATGAGCGCGGCTATCGTCAAGGCACGGAAAATCTGCCCGGTGCGCTGGGGATGGCGGCGGCACTCGAGGCGGCAGGGCAAGCGAGCAAGCTGGAAGTCTGGGCAACCAGCGACACACAGCGCCGCGAATTCGCCGACACTCTGGCTCAGCACGGCGCGATCATCGCACCTGGCGAACGCTGCTCCCATATCATCGCGCTCAGTCATCCGACCATAAGCGCACAGGCGCTGCTGATCCGGCTCGACGCGATGGGTTTTGCTGTTTCTGCAGGCAGCGCGTGTTCCTCCGGCACGTTAAAACAAAGCCGCGCTTTGACAGCCTTCGGTATCGCCGAAGACGTGGCCGCGCGCACGATCCGCGTCAGCTTGGGGTGGAACACAACGCCCCAAGATTTGGAACGCTTCGCCAAGGCATGGGTAAGCCTTTCATGATCTATCTCGATTATCAGGCGACCACGCCGCTCGCCCCCGAAGCCCGCGATGCCATGTTGCGCTGGCTCGATGGACCGGATGGCATCGGCTTCGGCAATCCGCATTCCCCGCACAAAATGGGCCGACAAGCGGCTGCTGCCATCGAGTTGGCGCGCGACCAAGTGGCCGCCTTATTTCCGCCCGGCGGGCAAGTCGTGTTCACCAGCGGCGCGACCGAAGCGGTTAATCTGGCCATTCGCGGTACGGCCTCGGACAAGGCGGATGCACCCGTCGCTATTTCCACAATCGAACACGCCTGTGTCGCGGATACGGCGCGGGCAGTCGGCGGCAAAATCGTCGACATCCCAGTGGGTAAGGGCGGCGTTACCGATACCAAGATCGACTTGCCGAATGACACGCGGATGATCGCCGTGATGCAGGTGAATAACGAGATCGGCACGGTGCAGCCCTGCCTTGAATGGCATCGCCGCGCCAAGGAGATCGGCGCACTGTATCTGTGCGATGCGGTGCAGGCTTACGGCAAGGTCGAGGTCGCCAATGCCGATATGATCGCGGTCAGCGCACACAAGTTGCACGGACCCAAAGGCGTCGGCGCGCTGTGGCTGCGCGAGGGCTTGGAAATTGACGAAGTGCAGACCGGCGGCGGACAGGAAAACGGCTTGCGCTCCGGCACGTTGTCGCCCGCTTTATGCGCCGGTTTCGGTGCCGCGGCCAAGCTCGCCGCCGAACAGCGCGTCACCGATATGGCGCACGTCGATTCCCTATGGCAGCGCGGGCGGGAATTGTTTCGCGGATGGACTTTAAATGGCAGCGCAGAGGCACGCTATCACGGCAATCTCAATCTGCGCCGCGACGATGTCGATGTGAACCGCCTGATGTCGGATTGCCGCAACATCATGTTTTCCGCCGGCTCCGCTTGCGCCAGCGGATCGGGTCGTACCAGCCATGTCTTGACGGCACTGGGCTTGTCAAAGGCTCAGGCGAAATCCTCCATCCGGCTGGGCTTTGGTCGCTACACTGCTTTGGAAGAGCTGCAAGAGGCCGCCGAAGCGATCAACGAAGCGGCCAAGGCGCAAGGCGTTTAGCGGCAATGCAGATTCACTTTACGACCGCACAGGGCAAGACGGTGATGGCCGAAGCTGAGCCAAACGACAATTTGCTGACCGTGGCGCAGTCGGCGGGGATGCCGCTTGAAGGGACGTGTGAGGGGCAGATGGCTTGCTCGACTTGCCATGTGATCATTGCAGCGGAGTGGTTTGCCAAGCTGCCGCGCTCAAGCGAGGACGAGGAAGATATGCTCGACCTTGCTGCGGGCGCACGCCGCACGAGCCGCCTGGCCTGTCAGATTACGCTGGATGAGGCGCTGGACGGAATTGCCGTGACCATCCCGCCCGATGCACATGATATGAGCCGAAGTTAAGCGTCGGGTGCAAACTTTTCGCTGCTCGCTTTTCGAAATGGCAGCTGCAATCCAAATCGCCGCCATATCCAGACCGCCGCTGCGACAAGCAATCCGACCGGCAGCAGCCACGCGGTGAACATAATTATGCCGCCGATAACACCGCCAAGTATATCGCCAAATGCGTTGAACGCCCGGCGGATGGGTTGGAAAAAGCCGCCGCTGCTGGGTGAGCCTGATTGGTACGATATGCTCATCTGACTGAAAGCGACCCGCCCACGCATTTCGGTAAGCCAGCTTCGCGCTTGATCAATTTCCTCATTCACTTGCGCCACACCGCGTTCCGCCTCGACCAACTCGGCGACCGTGCCTTTCCGCGTTCGCAACACTTCCATCAGGCGATCGCGTAACACTGTTCGGGCGCGCAGCCGTGCTTCGGTATCGACGATCCGCTTCGATAAATCCTCGCCTTGGATTGCGTTCGAAACAAGCTCGCCATCGCTGGATTTGGCGGCTCCGGCTAATTGCTTGCCGAAATCACGAGCATCCGCCGTGGCAATGGCAAGTTGCAAATTGCCATAGGCATAATCGCCCTGTTCATCGGCCTGACTCATCGAAATGATGCGGCAAATATCCGGTCCTTTCGCCTCGCACATATCGGCGTGACGTTCCTGCATCGGCTTGATTGCCTCGCTGGGCATCCGGAAACCATAAGAATAGCTGTAGGCAATTTGCGGCAGGGCTGTGGGAATGCCGCCCGCAATTAGCGGCTCGCTTACGTCGGCCTGTGCATCGTCTTGCGCATTGGCTTGTCCATCAGTCGGAAGCGGGGGCGCTAGAGGAGGCGACGGACGCGAGCTGTCATCCGCCTCTTCTGAAAATTCGTATTGCGCGGCAGGTGGTTCGGCCATGTCGGCAGTGGTGACATATTCAACGCTTTCGTCCTCGCTCTGGCTGCACCCGGCAACCATAACTGACGTGATACAAGCTGAAATCACCAAATATCGCATTTAAAGCTCTCCTAAAAAACCAAATCGTCCTGCTGCCTTATTTATGACATAAAGGTGACACTATTACATAAGTTTGGCAAGCGTGAAGTTGGCAAGCACGAAAAAGCCCCGCCGCAATGAAGCGACGAGGCCTTTGATTTGAGCTACATTTCCGTCAGAAAATTAGGCTGGTTCGGAAACTTTCGCATTTTGGATCTGACTGATAAATTCGCGCGAGAAGGCCGTAATATCGTCCGGCTTGCGGCTGGTAATTAGATTACCATCAACCGCCACTTCCTGATCGACCACATTCGCGCCGGCATTTGTCAGATCGGTACGGATCGAGGGCCAACTGGTTACAGTCTTGCCTTTGATCAGGCCGGCTTCGGCGAGCAGCCAAGGGGCATGGCAGATCGCTGCAATCGGCTTGCCGCTTTTGCCGAAGTCTTTGACGATTTGGATCGCATCGTCATTCATGCGCAGAATATCCGGGTTCATCTGACCACCGGGCAGCAGCAGCGCATCGTAATCGGCCACATCGACTTCGCCAATCGTCTTATCGACCGCGACGCTATCGCCCCAATCCTTGTCTTTCCAGCCCTTGATCTCGCCTTTTTCCAGGCTGACCACATGGGTTGTCATACCGGCATCTTCTAGATGCGCTTTCGGCATTTCCAGCTCGCTTTGTTCATAGCCATTGGTTGCCAGGATCATCACTGTCTGTGTCATAGTATCGTCCTTTGAAAGTTAGTGTCTGGTAACCCAATGTTCGAAGTTGGCGCGATGTTCCGATTTGCGTGACGATGCGAGATGGAGCAGAGGTGAAACGCACGGCAACTATGTGAAACGGACGATTGGCAAACCATGTTTGAAAAGCTGCAGCGTCTGGTCGAGTCAAAACAGTTCGAGTTTGCGATAACTGTCGTCATCATCGTCAACGCGATCGTATTGGGACTGGAAACGGTCGATAGCGTGATGGCCAGATTTGGCGATCTCCTGTTGCTGCTGGACCGAATGGCCATTGTCATTTTCGTCGTCGAGATCGCATTGAAACTCGTCGTCTATCGCCATCGCTTCTTTGCCAATGGCTGGAACGTTTTCGATTTTGTGATCGTGGCCGCAGCTCTGTTCCCGGCCAGTCAGCAATTCGGCGTGCTGCGTGCGCTACGCATTTTGCGCGTTTTGCGGCTGGTTTCGGTCATTCCGAGTATGCGCAAAGTCATCCAGGGCTTGTTTCGCGCGATCCCTTCGATGGGGACGGTGATCGCGCTGCTCGGCCTGATTTTTTATATGGGCGCGGTTATGACGACAAAGCTGTTCGGGGAGGCATTTCCGCAATGGTTCGGCACGCTGGGGGAATCGTTTTATTCCCTGTTCCAGATCATGACGCTGGAAAGCTGGTCGATGGGGATCGTGCGTCCGGTCATGGTAGAGTTTCCATACGCATGGGCGTTTTTCGTGCCGTTTATCCTGATCACCAGCTTCATCGTGCTTAATCTGTTCATCGCCATTATCGTCACCGCTATGGACCGCGCCAATAGCGAGGAAGCCGGGCATGAGCGTGAAGAAATATTGCACGAATTGCGGTCGTTGCGGGACGAGATCGCCGCCTTGAAAAAGTGAGCGCCGTGTTGTTGCGCGCTAGCCGGTGGACGGGACAGCGGATTTATTTTGCAATGGCCTCTCCCATGCGGCCCCGATGATCGCTAGAGAGCGCGCATGGCCACTATCGACAGCGACAAGCAAGACCCCGATCCATTCGATGCAATCGTCGATGCGCCGTTCGATGCGGCGCTGTCGGAGCGGTATCTGGTCTATGCCCTGTCCACCATTACCGCGCGGTCGCTGCCCGATCTGCGCGACGGGCTGAAGCCGGTCCACCGGCGGCTGCTCTGGACCATGCGGCAATTGAAACTCGACCCGACCAATACGTTCAAGAAATCCGCGCGCGTCGTGGGTGAAGTGATCGGCAAGTACCACCCGCATGGCGATACGGCGGCCTATGATGCGATGGTGCGGCTGGCGCAGGATTTCTCGCTGCGTTATCCGCTGGTCGAGGGGCAGGGGAATTTCGGCAATATCGATGGCGATAATGCCGCCGCCTACCGCTACACCGAAGCGCGCCTGACGCGCACAGCGATGCAATTGATGGAAGGGCTGGACGCCGGGACCGTCGATTTCATCCCGACTTACAATGGCGAAGAAGAAGAGCCGGAGCTGATGCCGGGCCTGTTCCCCAATCTGCTTGCCAATGGGGCAAGCGGGATCGCGGTGGGCATGGCGACCAGCATCCCCAGCCACAATGTGCATGAAATTATCGATGCGACGCTGGAGTTGATCGACAATCCCGAAGTCGAACACGCGCGGCTGATGGAGATTTTCAGAGGCCCGGATTTTGCCACGGGCGGGCTGGTCGTCGATAGCGAGCAGTCGATCATCAAGGCTTACGAAACGGGGCGCGGGTCGTTCCGGGTGCGCGGGCGCTTTCATGCGGAGGAGGCGGAAAAGGCGGCTGATCGCGAGGCGGGTATCGAGCGGCTGGGCGGCGGACAATGGCAACTCGTTATCTCCGAAATCCCGTATCAGGTGACCAAAGGCAAACTGATTGAGCAAATCGCGCAGGCCATTTCTGACAAGAAACTGCCGATCCTCGACGATGTTCGCGATGAATTGGATGAGCAGATCCGCATTGTGCTGGTTCCGCGTAGCCGCAATGTCGATCCCGATCTGCTGAAGGAATCGCTCTATAAGCTGACCGATCTGGAAACGCGCTTCAGCCTTAATCTGAACGTTCTGGATGCGACCCGCACGCCGTTGGTGATGGGTCTGAAAGAGCTGTTGGAAAACTGGACGGCATCGCAAATCGACATTCTGCAACGCCGCGCCCAGCACCGGCTGGCCAAGATCGCCGCGCGTCTGGAATTGGTCGAAGGCTACATCACCGCATTCCTCAACCTCGATCGCGTGATTGCCATCATCCGCACCGAAGATGAGCCAAAACAAGTGATGATGGCGGAATTCGTCCTTACCGACCGGCAGGCCGAAGCGATCCTGAATATGCGGCTGCGTTCCTTACGCAAGCTGGAAGAGATGCAATTGCGCGGGGAAAAAGACGATCTGCTGAAAGAGCAGGACGGGCTGGAAAAGCTGCTATCTTCGCCCGCGCGGCAGCGGACCAAGTTGAAACGCGACCTTGCCAATCTGCGCAAGGAATATGCCGAGGATACGCTGCTGGGCAAACGCCGGACCACGATTGCCGAGGCGCAACCGGCGGTCGAGTTTTCGATGGATGCCATGATCGAGAAAGAGCCGGTGACTATCGTCATTTCGCAGAAGGGCTGGATCCGCGCGGCGAAAGGCCACGTCGATCTTGCTACCGATTTTAAATATAAGGAAGGCGATGCGGAGGCTTTCGTGCTTCACGCGCAAACGACGGACAAGCTGCTGCTGGCTTTGAGCAACGGGCGGTTCTTTACGCTAGGTTGCGACAAATTGCCGGGCGCACGCGGGTTTGGCGAGCCGATCCGCACCATGCTGGACATGGATGCCGATGCCGGTCTGGTGGCCGCTATCGTCCATCAGCCAAAGGGCCGGCTGCTGCTGGCCGCCGATACGGGCAAGGGCTTTGCTGCGAACACAGCCGATTTACTGGCCGAAACACGCAAGGGCCGTCAGGTGATGAACTTGCGCGGCGGAGCGAAACTAGCGGTCGCGCGGGCCATTGCAGCGGGCCACGATCACGTTGCCATTGTCGGAGACAATCGCAAGCTGGTCGTGTTCAATCTGGACGAATTGCCCGAACTGGCGCGCGGACAAGGCGTAAAACTACAAAGCTATCGCGACGGCGGTTTAAGCGATGCAGTGACATTCACGTTGGAAGAGGGGCTGAGCTGGCAGATGGGCGGGAAGGGCGACCGCACCCGCACAGAACCTGAGATGTGGCAGTGGAAAGTCGCACGCGGGGGAGCAGGGCGGATGCCGCCCAATGGCTTCCCGCGCGACAATCGCTTCTAAGCGGCCGCCTACCCGCGCCGAACACCCGATTCGCTGCACCAACGAAAAAGGCCGGAAACGCGAGCGCTTCCGACCTTCGTCCCGTCCAAGGGATCTTGCATTATTGATTATTCGGCGGCAGCGTCCGCTTCGATGTCGGCCATCGCCTCGTCGATCTGCGTCATCGTTAGCCGCGCCGATACGCCTGCATCGGTCGCATCGAAATATTCGCGCAGCAGCGTGACCTTGTCGGCTGCATCGCCGCGAATGACCACGATATTATCGCCATCGACCGTTTCGATCGTGCCAAGCTCCTGAGCATCGGCAGTCATGACAGCCGTGCCAGCGACGAGCGCGGCATCACGCTTGGCGAGAGCGGCAGCAAGCTGCTGATCGATCATGCTATCAAGCTGCGCTTTGGTCACACCGATGGCGGCAACCCCGTCCGCATCTTTACCGATGGCGGAAAACGGCACCGGAACCTTGTGCGTGCCAGTGTCGAGAATGGCTTGTCCTTCGCCGACAGTCTCGATCGTGCCGACCATATTGCCTTCGGGGCCATGCACCATCGCGCCAGCGGTGATGTGCGCGGTATCGGCATCCTGAGCCAGAACCGGAGTAGCGGTGAGAGCGATTGCTGCAACGGCCAGTTTCGCGAAATTCATGTAATTCTCCAAAATTTGTTCGTCTTAAACATTCTTTTCGGCACAAGCACAGACCGACGACAAGGGGTCGTTTGCAGACTGGCAAGACCAGAAATAATCCATCATAAACGACCGCAGAAACGGGTCGCAGGGACGGAGCGTTCCACCAAAATTGACTGGGGAACGGTGAGACTTCTTCCATCGATTGCCGTGCTTGGCAACCATCATCCTTATAGAAAACCGTTCATTAAGCGTGGCTGAAGCACAGACGGACTTATCTACGATTTTTCGGCGATAATCCGGTCCAGAATGGCGTATGTGCTCGCTTCGTCCGGAAATTCAGCGGCTATCCATTCGCGCTGAACGGCCTGCATCAGGCGAGCGATTTGCGGCCCGGCTTCTACACCGCGCGCAATAATATCGCGACCTTTCAGCGGGAACATGGGCACTTGCCATCCGCTAAGTTTTTCAAGCGACGCGCCTTGCAATAGCAAGCGATCCTGCGCTTCGACTATGCCTTCTTCAAATGCGATTGCGCGAGCTTGCTCGACATCGCCCGGTTTGCGCGAGGCGGCTCCGATCAACCGTGCACGCTGCGCCCGCGACAGGCGCAGACGCGCCGCGACCGCTTCGGCCAGCGACGGGATCGGCGGGATTAGCGCAGCCAAGCGCCGCACAGGGTCGCCAGCGACATTGTTCGCTCTCTCCGCAGCGATCAACTGTGCCAGCACCGTTTGTTCGCGCGGCATGGCTTCAGGCAGCACGACTTTCAACACGCCAAGCTCGCTCATTTTTGCAATAGTCGCAGCCGGGTCGGGCAAGGCGAGAATAGCCAGCAATTCCATCGCCACTCGCTCGCGTGACAGGCCTTTCAGCGTGTCGGCCATGCGCGCGACGGCTTGCTCGGTCGCGTCATCGACTTCGTCCCAGCCGCCGAAACGCGCACGAAATCGAAAATAGCGCAGAATTCTCAAGTGATCTTCGGCAATTCGCTCGGTCGCCTCACCGATAAAGCGCACGCGGCGCGCGGCCAGATCGTCCAGTCCGCCAAAATAGTCGGATATCTCCAGCGTTTCGGGATGGGCATAAAGCGCATTGATCGTAAAATCGCGCCGGGCCGCATCCTCGCGCCATTCGCTGGCAAAAGCCACCGTCGCGCGGCGGCCATCGGTGGCGACATCGCGCCGCAAGGTGGTAATTTCTACCGGCATACCGGGCAGGATCGCGGTCACCGTACCATGATCGATGCCGGTTGGAACGGTGCGGATACCGGCGTCTTTGCACGCGGCGATAACCGCATCGGGTAAGAGCGGCGTGGCGGCATCCACATCCTTAACCGCTGTGCCGGTCAGCGTGTCGCGCACGGCTCCCCCGACCCAGCGGATATTGTCGGCTCCCAAGGCCTTGGCCAAGGCTTGAAGCCCTTCATTTCGAGTCCAGTCGGCAGCGGGCAGCAAAGGTGGCGTTGCTGCAATCGTCACTGCGCTGCGCCGTCCCACGCAATCCGGCGCGACAGATTGGCAATGATCGCCGCCGTCACGCCCCAGATGCGAAAACCCTGATAATCCATTTCGAGATAGCTGCGCATGGCGCCTTGCCAAAACACTTCGTTTGTCTGCCAGTTTTCGCGCGCCATCAACAAGGCAAGCGGCGCCTCGAACCAGTCTTCGACTTCGCGCGGATCAGGGCTAATTGGAACATCGGGCGGCACAATGCCCAACACAGGCGTGATGTCGAAACCCGTTCCGGTCTGATAGCGATCGGTTGCACCGATGATGCGGATTTGGCTGCTATCCAGCGTCAGTTCCTCATGCGCTTCACGTAAAGCCGCCTCAATTGCATCCTCGCCCGGTTCCAGCTTGCCGCCCGGGAAAGCGACTTGGCCCGGATGATCGCGCATAGTTTGCGGGCGCTGTGTCAGGATGACGCCGGGTCCGCCTTCGCTATCAGGCCGCTCGGTTACAGCAATCAGCACGGCGGCATCGGCCGTGCGCTGCGAGCCGGCAAACCGGGCATCGCTCAGCAAATCGGGCAAGTCGCGGCCATGGCCTTCATCGAACAGCATTTTCATCCGGTCGAACAGCGCGCTCATGGGGTCGGCGGGATTAGCGAATAGGTTTCGCCCTGACTGGTCACTTGCCAATTATCGCCTTGTGACCTCTCGCCTTGGGCCCCCTCGCTTTGGGAAAGAGCGATTTCGGCCATCTGCGCATAAGTGCTGCGATTGAGCCGCGCCAGACAGCCGCGCCGCGCATCGACATACAGGGCAGGGTGGTCGGGATCGCCGGTCGCGGTCAGCGGGTGATCGGCCCCGATGACCAGCACTTCATCGGTATTGAGGCGTATGGCAATGCCGCCGTCGCGCTGCTGCGCATCCACGACGATCAGCGGCGCATCCGCAACCTCGATGCTGAGCTTTTGGTAAGGCATGACCAGCCAGTGCTGTCCTTGCGGATCGCAAGTTAGCAGGCTGGCAAAGGCGCGCACCATTGCGGGGCGCGTCACTTTGCTATCGTTGTGAAACCAAGTCCCGTCAGCCGCAATTCGCATTTCGCTGGTACCGGTGCTCTCAGGTTTCCATTCCTCGACCGGCGGCAATTTGCGCAAGCTTACTTGCTCGGCAATTTGTTCGAGCGACATTTCGGCGAGTTCTGGGGGCGGGGTATAAGGCATGGTCGCATCCAGCGATGGCAGAAGCGCGTGACATAGACAAGCGGCTGGGCTCAAGCGCAGCCTGCGAATTAGTCTGTGTCTTGCGGGCTCCACGGGCCGAGCATCCCGGTGTCGGGCAGAATGGCGGGATTGTCGCAGCGCACCAGCAAGCGCGCTTGGTCATAAGGTCCCGGGCAATGCCATCCGCGCGCAGGATCGGCCGCAAAGCCCCAGCGTCCGTAATAGTCCGCGTCACCGATCATGATTTGCGGGAGCGCAGGCAAAGTGCCGCTTGCCATTGCGGCAAGACACGCCGCCATTAGAGCTTGTCCAAAGCCCTCGCCCTGCCGTTCGGGCAGCACGGCGACTGGACCAATCATCACCAACGGGTGCGGTTTTCCCTCGCGATTGCTTAACGCCACCGGCCAAGCCTGGATCGTGCCGACCAGATAATCCGCATCGTCCAATGCGCCGAAACACAGCGCGTCCAGCGGCTCCATTCCGGTGCGAATGCGATAGGCCGTGCGTGCGTGCCGCTCGCTGCCGAATGCGCGGTCGAGTAACGCCTCGACCAGTTCCGGGTCGATGGTGGACAAGGGAATAAGCGCGGCCATGCGCGCCGCCGATACGGCGCAGACGCTGCTGTGTCACTCAAGAAACGCTAAACTGCAACTCAACAAATGCTTGGACCGCGCGCGGCAGCAGGCCCGTTAGCTTTGCGGTGTCAGGCGCAACAAGCGACCTTTCTCGCCATCCTCCAGCACCCATAATGCGCCATCGGGGCCTTCGATGACCGAGCGTGTGCGGTTGTCGAGCTCGTAATGCGCCACTTCGCGGGCATTATCGCCGTCCAGTTCGATACGGATCAGGCCTTTGCGTTGCAAGCCCGACACCAGCGCGTCACCTTGCCAATCGCCAAACATATCGCCCGAATAGAACACCATATTTCCCGGTGCAATTACCGGAGTCCAGCTGATCGCAGGCTTGCTAAATCCATCATCCGCGCTGTGATCGGGAATGTTGGTGTTGTTATAATTTACGCCGTTCGAACGAGTTGGCCAGCCATAATTCGCGCCAGCTTCGACCAGATTCAGCTCGTCGCCGCCCTTGGGGCCATGCTCGATTTCCCACAACCGGCCCTGCGCATCGAAATCCATGCCCAGAATGTTACGGTGCCCGTAGGACCAGATTTCGCTGGTCACGCCGCTTTGTCCGGCCATCGGATTACCGGCGGCAGGTGTGCCATCCAGATTGAGGCGCACGATCGTGCCCAGCGTGTTGGAATTGTCCTGCGCAGGCTCTTTCTTCTGCCGGTCGCCCGATGCGATAAACATATGCCGCTCGTCAGGCGAAAAAACGATCCGGTGCGAATAATGGCCGCGTCCGGTGACTTTGGGCGCTTGCCGCCAGATAATGTTCAGCCCGTCGATGCGGCAGGCATCGGCTTCTTCGCAGATTAGCGTTCCGCGTCCCACGACCGCGCCGCGCGTATCGCCGCTGCCCGCTTCCGCCCAACTGAGATAGATCGTTCGGCGATCCAATGTTCCGCTCGCTTCGCTTGGCAGGAATGCGATATCGCCCAAGCCGCCTTGTCCGCCATAATCCACCTCCGGCGCGCCGGAAACAGAGATCATCCGGCTGGTCCGCGTATCGAATGCCTTAATCGCGCCCGCCTGTTCAGTGATGAACATTACCGGCGTTCCGGGCGCAAACGCCGCTGCCCACGGCTCGGCATAGCTGCCATGTTCGCTGATCGCGAAGCCTGTAAATTCGCCACTATCGGCGCTCGTGCCAGCGGCGCTATCCACGGATGGCTGCGCGCTGCAACTTGCCAGAGCCATGGCAGACGCGGCAACGCTTAAGGCGGTCGTGAAAGGGGTAAACGGGTAAGTCATGTTGAGCGGCACTCCTGAAAAGTTCAATTTCCTCGACGGCGTGGCTGGTATCGATGAAGCCGGGCGCGGTCCGTTGGCTGGGCCCGTTGTGGCGGCTGCGGTGATGCTATGCAAGAGCGTGCCGCAGGGGCTGGATGATTCCAAGCGCCTCTCAGCCAAACGGCGGGCGGTGCTGGAGCCGGAGATCAGGCAGAGCTGCGCTTGGGGTTTGGGCGTCGTGGATGTCGCCATCATCGACCGCGTTAATATACTGGGCGCGACGATGCTGGCCATGACGCAGGCGATGGACCGGCTGGAAACTCTGCTGCTGGAGCGCGGATTTGGCGCACCCGAGCGCGTGCTGATTGACGGCAATCTGACCCCTGAAACCCGCGTGAAAGAGTGGCGCTGGCCTGCGACCGCAATTATCGGCGGCGATGCCAGCGAACAAGCGATTTCGGCTGCGTCCATTCTGGCCAAGGAATATCGCGACCGCCTGATGCGCGAAGCGGCGCTGGACTATCCCGCCTACGGTTGGGACAGCAACAAAGGGTACGGCACGAGGGACCACATGGCAGCCTTGCGCGACCACGGCCCCACGCCATTGCACCGGCGCAGCTTTGCCCCTGTTGCCCAGGCCGAGATGCAGTTTTCCGATATGTAGTCGCCCGTGCGAAAGTTCGTGCAACCGCCCGCATCTCGCATTAAAGGGCGGCGATGTTTGACGCTTCCCTCTTGGTCCTTGGCGGACTTGTCGCTCTTGCTATCGGCGGAGAATTGCTGGTGCGCGGGGCCGTTGGTATCGCGCAAAAATTGGGCATTTCGAACCTTGTAACAGGCCTTGTCATCGTCGGCGCGGCAACATCGATGCCCGAAATGGTCGCCAGTGTGGAAGCGGCTTTGATCGGATCGCCGGAAATTGCCTGGGGCAATATCGTCGGCTCAAATCTGGCAAATACACTGCTGATTCTTGGTGCAACCGCGTTGATCGCTCCGATCGTCCTTAGCGGGTTGGGCCGCCGCGATGCCGTGGTTGCAGTGCTGGTAACACTGCTGGCATGGGGATTGACCTTTGCACAGATCGGCAATGCAATTGTCGGGATCATGCTGCTAATCGGCCTCATCGCCTATATCGTTTGGCGTTACCGTCACCCGCGTGGCGATGATGATGAAGAGGAAAGTGCGCCGTCCAATATTTGGATTGCGCTGCTGCTGTTTGCGCTTGGCGTCGGTGCGCTGATTATCGGCGGTAAATGGCTGGTGCAGGGCGCTGTTGTCATTGCGACCCAAGCGGGCATCAGCGAGACGGTGATCGGCATGACCGTCGTGGCGATCGGAACCTCGCTGCCTGAACTGGCCGCATCCGCCGCAGCTGCATTTCGCGGTAAGCCGGGCCTTGCGATCGGCAATGTGCTGGGTTCCAACATCTATAACATCCTGCTGATCGGCGGTGTGACCATGATCGTTGCGCCGATGCCGATCCCGTTCGAACTGGCCGATCTGGAATGGGGTCTGGTTGCGGGAAGTGCGGTGATGCTGTGGCTGCTTTTGTGGAAAGCGCGCGAAATCGGGCGCGGTCTGGGCTTCGTTTTGCTTGCCGCGTTCGGCGCAGCAAATGCGATCTTCCTGCTCGGCTGATCGGGCGAACGGCAACATGGCCGACGGTTTGAGTCTTTAGCGCCACACCGCAGCATCATGAGTCCGTCACGCAGCCAGGTCGCCATATCTTGTGGTTCTGCGCGTGTGAGCGAACAGACACGCATTCGCCACAAAGGCACGCGTTGAAATCAAAACTTGACGCGGACTCGCCAAAGATTCACCCTGTGGATAAGTCTGTTCAGAGGGGATCATCGTGGGCGTTATCGAAACGGCGAAAATGCGCGAAAAGCGCGCGTCAAGTAGCTGTAAAACGGAGCAAAAACCGGATTTGCCGCTGGGTAAAATTCTGTCGGGCGATTGTATCGAAGCGATGCGCTCCTTACCCGATAACAGCATTGACCTGATCTTTGCCGATCCGCCCTATAATCTGCAATTGGGAGGCGATCTCAACCGACCCGATGGCAGCGAAGTCGATGCGGTCAACGATCATTGGGATCAGTTCGATAGCTTTGCCATATACGATGATTTTACAAGAAGTTGGCTTATTGAAGCGCGACGTGTTCTTAAGCCTGATGGCGGGCTTTGGGTAATCGGCAGCTATCACAATATTTTCCGTGTGGGGTCGATCCTGCAGGACCTTGGCTTCTGGATCCTGAACGATGTCGTGTGGCGCAAATCGAACCCGATGCCCAATTTCAAAGGCACGCGGTTCACGAATGCGCATGAGACGCTGATCTGGGCCAGTCAGGGCGAAAAGTCGCGCTACCATTTCAATTACACTGCGATGAAAACGCTGAATGACGAATTGCAGATGCGCAGCGACTGGCTGATCCCGATCTGCGGTGGGCAGGAGCGGCTGAAGCAGGATGGCCGCAAAGCGCATCCCACGCAAAAGCCCGAAGCGCTGCTGTATCGTTTATTGCTGGCCACGACGGAAAAAGGCGATGTTGTGCTCGATCCGTTTTTCGGAACCGGGACGACCGGTGCGGTGGCCAAACGGCTGGGGCGGCAATGGATCGGGTGCGAGCGCGAGGATTTCTATCGTGACATTGCGCTGGAGCGGATTGCCAAGGAATTGCCGCTCGATGAAAGTGCGCTGGCCACGATGCAGTCGAAAAAGTCCGCGCCGCGCGTGGCATTCGGCACGCTGGTCGAGAACGGCATGATTACGCCCGGTACGCAGATCTTCGACAAAAAGCGCAAATGGGTGGCAAAAGTTCGCGCCGATGGCTCGCTTGTGTATGAAAAACTAAGCGGCTCGATCCACGGGCTGGGCAAGGTGCTGCAGGATGCGCCAAGCTGCAATGGCTGGCTGTTCTGGCATATCGAGCGAGCGGGGCAAGTCACGGTGATCGACGCTTTGCGGCAAGAATATTTGCTGGCGAACGAGGATTGATGGCGCAGCTGTTCTGCACATGAGCGACAAACTTTATATTCGCCCGATCGGGTTTTGCTCCGGTCCGCAAGCCGAAAACGGGAATGCGGTGCGGCTTGCCGGTGGGATGATCTACGCGCATCGTTTTGCCGTGATCCTGCGGCGCGATGGCATGATCGCCGAACGCTGGCTTTGCTCGCCCGAGACCGTCACCGAGGTGTTTGCCAAGCTGCCCGAAGAAGTGGGCACGGAAGCTGAATTGCAATGGTCGAACCTGCGAATGGCGCATCCGGCGTTGCAGTTGGGCGAGCGGACCATTCAGCTCGATCAGCCGCAGATCATGGGCATATTGAATGTCACGCCAGACAGTTTTTCCGATGGCGGCGCGTTTCTCGACGATCCGGAAGCTGGGCGCGCTCATGCTGCTGCGATGCAGGAAGCGGGGGCGGCAATCATCGACATCGGCGGGGAAAGCACACGGCCCGGTGCAAAAGCCACGTGGGAAGGCGAGGAAAGCGACCGCGTTCTGCCAGCAATTGCTTACTGCGCTGCGATGGGCGCAGCGGTCAGCATCGACACACGGCGCGCAGGCGTGATGGAAGCGGCTCTGGATGCAGGCGCGGCACTGGTGAACGACGTATCGGGCTTGCAATTCGATCCGCGCAGTATCGAGCTTGTGGCCGCGCGCGGCTGTCCGGTCGTCATCATGCACGCGCCGGGCAAGGGCGATGATCTTCACGCAGAGGGCAATTACGACAATGTCGTATTCGATGTGTTCGATGCGTTGAAAGCACGGCGCGATGCGGCAATTGCGGCTGGGATTTCGCGTGAGAATATCATTCTCGATGTTGGCATCGGATTTGGCAAAACTTTGCGCGACAATCTGGCGCTAATCAACGCTTTGCCGCTGTTCCATGCCTTGGGTCAGCCGCTGCTGTTCGGCGCCAGCCGCAAGCGGATGATCGGTGCGTTGTCAAACGAAGCATCGGTTGAGAAACGCCTTGGCGGATCGATTGCCCTCTGCATCGCGGGCATGAATGCCGGAGCGCAGCTTTTGCGTGTCCACGATGTGCCGGAGACGGTGCAGGCGCGGAATGTGTGGCGCGGGCTGCGCGATGCGGCAGTAACGGACTTTAGCGACCTGCCTGACTAAATTTGGCCTGACTAAATTTCGCCTGACCAAATCTCACCTGACTGACCTTAGAGCGTATAGCCGCCGTCGCTGGTCAGCACGGTGCCGGTGATGTTGGATGACAGGTCGGACAGGAGAAAGCCGATTTCGCCCGCCAATTCGTCAGGCGTTGCAAAGCGGCCGCGCGGCGTGTCTTTTGCCATCGCCTGAATTGTTGCATCACGCCCATATTTCGTGACGGCAGCGCGGAACTCCTCGCCGCTATCCCAGATCGCAGTATCGACACCGCCCGGCGCAATCGCGTTAATGCGCACATTATGCTTCGCGTTCTCCGCCGCCGCAATTCTGGCCATATGCGCGACCGCAGCTTTAGAGACGCCATAGCCCCCGATGCCCGGTACTGGCTTCAGCCCGGTTACCGAAGCGGTTATTACAACACTGCCGCTCTTGGCTCCGATCATTTTGCGAAGCGCCGCACGCAAGGTCAGAAACGCACCGTCGAGATTGACATCCATGACCTTGCGCCATTGCGCGAAGTCGAGGCTGGCGATTTCGCCGCCCGTGCCGATCCCGGCATTGACGACCGCGTGGTCGAGCGTGGTGATCTCGCTTTCGAGTTGCGTCCAGAATGGCTCTTGCGAAACATCACCGACCCGTCGTTCTACTTCACAGCGCAGGTCGAGCGCATCCAACCTGTCGCCATCGCGATCGACCAGCCAGAGTTTTTCTATGCCATGTGTATCAAGGAAATTTGCGCACGCCGCGCCGATGCCGCTGGCCGCGCCGGTGACAAGCGCGCTGCGCCCGCTAAAATCGAATATGTTGCTCATGGCCAAGGCGCTAATTCGCGCCGGGCACAATGTCGAGGGCCGCGCGGCTTTATCCGATACTTATGATCTGTCGTCCGATTGACACATTCCGCGTTCAACGCCACGCCATAGAAATAATAGCTATCGGGACAAGCTCATGACCTTCCGCACCATCACTGCTTCGCTCGCGGCGCTCGCACTTTCAGCTTGCGCGTATAATTCCACCGGACAGGCTGACAGCGCTGTGGCATCTGTTGCGCCTGCAATCACATCGGCTGACGAGGCGTTAGCGGTATATTACGACCGTTTGCGTCAGGAAATCACCCTGCCGACGGCGCCTGCCGGGGCCGATTTGTCGGCCAATACAGAACTGACGCGGATTGCGTTCGGTAGCTGCAATCATCAGTCCCGCTCACAGCATATGTGGGCGCAAATTGCCGCCACGAACCCGCAATTGTTCATGCTGATCGGTGACAATGTGTATGGCGATACCGGCTGGGCAGGCGATGCGGCGATGGAAAGCACGCGCGCGGCTTACGCCAAGCAATCCTCCCATCCCGAATTCGCTGACTTCCGTCGGCAGATCCCGATGCTGACGACTTGGGACGATCACGATTATGGGCTGAACGATGCGGGCCGGGAGTTTCCCATGCGTCGCTGGGCCGAGGAAATATTCGAAACCTATTGGGGGTCGAGCGAAGCGGTAAAATCGCGTCCCGGTATTTATGATAGTCGGATGTTTGGCGCCGAGGGCAAGCGAGTACAGATCATCCTGCTCGACACGCGTTATTTCCGCTCGAATTTGAAACGCATGGACTATACGAAAGAGCGTCCACCGTTGGGTTCATATTTGCCTGACGACAGTATCGATGCGCAGCTGCTGGGCGATGCGCAATGGCGCTGGCTTAATGCGGAGCTGAAAAAACCGGCGGATTTGCGGCTGGTTGTCAGCAGCATTCAAGTGCTGACCGATGCGCATGATTACGAGGCATGGGAAACGATGCCGCGTGAACGCGAGCGGCTTTATACGATGCTGGGGCAGCGCGAAGATAGCGGGCTGCTGCTATTGTCCGGCGACCGTCATGCTGGCGGTATTTACAATTTCGCGCCGCAGTCCGCCAATGAAGAGCTGTGGGAAATTACCTCCAGTTCGTTGAATCTGGCGTTCGCGACTACCGAAGCCAACACGACACGCGAGCCTGATCCAAAGCGTGTCACGCCGTTCATTTCGGAAGAGAATTTCGGTCTGGTCGAAATCGACTGGCCTAGCCAAGCGCTGACCGTGTCGCTGCGCGGAAATCAGGGTGAGGTGCGCGCAACCCGCACGATCAACTGGGCTGATTAGGCCGCGCTATCGATCCCAAGATTGCTGAGTTTTCGATAAAGCGTCGATCGACCGATGCCAAGGCGGCGCGCCACTTCGGTCATGCGGCCGGAATAATGCCCTATGGCAAGGCGGATCACGTCGGCTTCGATTTCTTCGAGCGGGCGCAAATTGCCGTCAGCGGTATAGAGCAAGATACCCGCGCCATCTTGACGGTGATCGGACAGATCTTCGCAATCGCCCAAAATCTCGGATAATTGCGGGAAGCTATTGGCCGTCAAAGCCTCCTCATCGCAGAACACGGCAGCGCGAAACAGCGCGGCTTGCAACTGGCGCACATTGCCCGGCCAGTCATAACTTGCGAGTAGATTTAGCGCGCTGTCGGTGATGGAATGATGATTGAGGCCCGGCTTTTCGCCAATCCGTGCGAGGAAATGCCGCGTAAGCGAGGGTATATCGCTGGCCCGTTCGCGCAAGGGGGGCAAGCTGATCCGCGTTCCGCCAATCTGCGCCAGCAAAGCGTTCGAAAACTGTCCGCCTTCGGCAATTTCGGACAGTTTGAAATTACTGGCACACAGCAAGCGCACATCGACACGGAAGCCGTGGGTCGCGCCGGTCGGTCTGACAATGCTGGTCGCCAGCGCATCGGCAAGGCGGTCCTGCACTGACAGCGCCAGACGGTCGATCTCATCGAGAATAATCGTGCCGCCATCACATTGCTGCAACGCGCCGACTTGCCGCTCGAACGCACCGGGAAAAGCATTCTGCTCATGCCCGAATAACAGCGATTCCACCGAATTAATGGGAACACCGCCGACATTGATAATTCTGACCGGATTTTTGCCGCGCGGTGAAGCCGTGTGCATGGCGCGCAAGATGGTTTCCTTGCCCGTCCCGGTTTCTCCTTCGACCAGAGCATGGCCTTGCCCGCGGGCCGCCTTGGCCGCTTGTGCCAGCGCGCTTCTGAAAGCAGGCGAAGTGCCGATCATGTCCTCAAAATCGAGGGTGGCACTCATTTTCTCGCTTAGCGGTTGTAATTCATTGCGCGGTGTTTCGCGCGTGGTTGCACTGCGTAGTGCTTGCAAAAAGCGGTCAGGCGCAATCGGCTTGATAAGATAATCGGTGGCCCCAGCACGCATCGCCTGCACAGCCAGCAACGGCGAGGCATCGGCAGTCAGCATGAGAATAGGCAAATCGGGGCGCAGGTTTTTAAGATCGCCGATCAGCTCGCACGTATCGTCGCCCGGCACCCATTGGTCGAGCAGGATCGCGGCCACATCCAGCCCATCATGCGAATTCAACGTGGCAAGCGCCGTAGTCCGCATCGCCCACGACCAGCGTCCGCCAGCCCTCTCGAGCGGCTAGCGCACTGATCAACCGGCTTTGCGCCGGTTCGTCGTCGATCAGCATCAAAACTTGCGAATCGTTTTCTGCCATGGGTTTCCCGTTGTCTCGTATTGATACAACTCATGTCCATAATCTGAATGGGTAAAGGTCACATTAAGGCAATTTTGATTGCGCAGACCGCTACGCCTGCGTTGGTGCCTGTGCGTGGAGAACGCCTTGTAATGGCTTGACCTTGAGCAAAAGCTGTCCAACGGATAGAGCTTGCATCGAAAAGCAATTTTACGAGGACCACGACATGGAACCGGCCAACAACATTAACGCGGCAAACAAGACTTACGACAAATTCATCGGCAGCTTGAAATGGACCGTGCCTTTGATCGCGATCATCACCTTTATTGTCGTGATCCTGATATCGGATTGAGCCAGCCTATGCGCATAGCCGTTTTGAAAGAGCGCGCCGCCGGGGAAACGCGCGTGGCGCTGACGCCGGAAACGGCCCGCAAATTTATCGCTCTGGGCGCAGACGTCAGCATTGAGCACGATGCGGGCGCTCATGCAGACATTAGCGATGCGGCATACGAGGAGGCGGGCGCGAGCGTCGCGTCATCTGCGGATGTGACCAAGGATGCCGACATCGTGCTTGCCGTGCAGGCGCCCGATGTTGGGCTGCTAAAGAATACGAAGCCGGGCGCATGGGTGGCGGCGACCTTCGATCCATTTGGCGAAAAAGATCGCGTGGCAGCTTACGCAAAAGCCGGATTTGAAGCGCTTTCGATGGAGTTCATGCCACGCATCACGCGCGCGCAGAGCATGGATGTTCTTTCGAGCCAGTCGAACTTGTCGGGCTACAAAGCCGTGCTGGCCGCGGCCAGCCAATATGGGCGCGCTTTTCCGATGATGATGACGGCGGCCGGCACTGTGTCTGCGGCCAAGGTCTTCGTGATGGGCGTCGGTGTCGCCGGATTGCAGGCGATTGCCACGGCGCGGCGTCTGGGCGCGCAAGTTTCGGCGACCGATGTGCGCTCTGCCACGAAAGAACAAATCCAGTCGCTTGGCGCAAAACCGGTATTTGTCGAAGATGTTGCGGGTATCGAAGGCGAGGGCAGCGGCGGCTATGCCACGGAAATGAGCGATGAGTACAAAGCCGCTCAGGCCAAGCTGGTTTCCGAACATATCGCCAAGCAGGATATCGTCATCACGACGGCGCTTATTCCTGGGCGCACCGCACCGCGGCTCATATCCGATGCGCAGATTGCCAGCATGAAACCCGGTAGCGTCATCTTCGATCTTGCGGTGGCGCAGGGCGACGATACGGGCGGCAATGTCGAGCATTCCCGACCTGACGAATTGGTACAGCGGCACGGTGTTACCTTGATGGGTTACGCCAACACGCCTGCGCATTTGCCGGCCGATGCCAGCGCCCTTTATGCGCGCAACCTGTTCAACTTTCTCAACGCGTTCTGGGACGAGGAGCAAGGCAAGCCAATTTTGGATGAAGAGATCGGCGATGCCGTGCGGCTGACCCAAGGTGGCAAAATCGTAAACGAGAGGCTGAAGGCGTGAGCAAATTCAACAGTCTGCCCGGCTGGCTGCAGGCAATCATCTTGCTCACGGTCATCACGGTTGCAGGCGTAGGCTTCTACAATTTCGGTTATGATATTGGCTACGAATTAGGCCAAAGCGGCAATTAGGTGGCGGATTAGAAGATGGACTTTATTTCAATTCTCTCGATCTTCGTGATGGCCTGTTTCGTCGGCTATTATGTCGTGTGGTCGGTCACTCCGGCGCTGCATACGCCGCTGATGGCGGTGACCAACGCAATTTCCAGCGTTATTATCGTCGGGGCGCTGATCGCTGCGGCGGAAGCGGGTAGCCCGGCGGCCAAGTGGCTGGGGTTGGCAGGCGTGGTGCTGGCGAGCGTCAATATTTTTGGAGGCTTTGCCGTAACCGAGCGAATGCTGGCCATGTATAAAAAGAAGGAGAAGAAGTGATGCTTCGCCTCCTTTGTGTAACCCCATTTGCGCTGCTCGCCGTTCCAGCTAACGCCGCCACTGGCGAAGCCGTAAACCCTTGGGTGGCACTGGCCTATCTGATCGCAGGTGTGTTCTTCATTCTCGCGCTGCGCGGCCTTTCCAGCCCAGCAACCAGTCGCGCGGGCAACCGGTTCGGTATGGTCGGAATGCTGATTGCGGTCGTGACCACGCTCGTCACGCATGATATTGCCAATATCGTCGAGATCGCCATCGCCATCGCAATCGGCGGCACCATCGGCTTTGTGATTGCTCGCCGCATTGCAATGACGTCCATGCCTGAACTGGTCGCAGCCTTTCACAGTTTGGTGGGTCTAGCGGCGGTGCTGGTCGCAGCAGCAGCTTTCCTTAATCCCGGTGCGTTCGGCATACTCGATGGCACTGGCAACATTTCGACCGTCAGCCGGGTCGAGCTGATGCTGGGCGCGGCGATTGGGGCCATCACCTTTAGCGGTTCGGTTATCGCCTTTGCCAAATTATCGGGCCGGATGAGCGGATCGTCGATCCTGCTACCGGGGCGGCATTTTATCAATCTTGGAACGCTGGCTGCGATCCTGATCGGGACTGCACTTTACGCGATGGCTCCTAATGCCGGACCGGGCGAGGGATGGCTGTTCTGGGCCATTCTTGCGGCGGCTTTCCTGATCGGTTTTCTGCTGATTATTCCGATCGGCGGGGCAGATATGCCGGTCGTGGTGTCGATGCTGAACAGCTATTCCGGTTGGGCCGCAGCCGCCATGGGCTTTACGCTCGGCAATACGGCGATGATCATCACCGGCGCGCTGGTCGGCGCAAGCGGCGCGATCCTCAGTTACATTATGTGCCGCGCCATGAACCGCAGTTTCATAAGCGTGATCGCCGGTGGTTTCGGCAGCGATGTCACCGCGAGCAATGATGGCGAACAGCGCGAGCAACGCCCGTTCAAGCAAGGCAGCGCCGATGATGCAGCCTATATGCTCAAGCAAGCCGAGAAAGTCATCATCATCCCCGGCTATGGCATGGCGGTGGCTCAGGCGCAGCACGTTTTGCGCGAGATGGGTGAAGCACTGAAAGAGCTTGGCGTCGAAGTGAAATATGCCATCCACCCGGTTGCCGGACGGATGCCCGGACATATGAACGTCCTGCTGGCAGAGGCCAATGTTCCCTATGACGAGGTATTCGAGCTGGAAGACATCAACAGCGAGTTCAATCAGGCCGATATTGCATTTATTATCGGTGCCAATGATGTCGTAAATCCCGCGGCAAAGACCGATAAAAGCTCTCCAATTTACGGGATGCCGGTCTTCGATGTCGGGAACGCAAAGACTGTCATGTTCATTAAGAGGTCCATGGGCGGCGTCGGCTATGCCGGTGTCGATAACGACGTATTTTATATGGACCAGACAATGATGCTGCTTTCCGATGCAAAGAAGATGGTCGAAGAAATCGTAAAGCAACTCGACTAGATGTCATCCGATCAACTGGCGACGCCCTTATCGGAGGAAATGTGCGATAAGGGCGATATTGTCCCTGCGTGGAAGCTTGAGATACGCGATATTGCCCGCGCTTTGTCCGGCGCGCTATTCGTCTCGCTCCCGCTATTATACACGATGGAGATGTGGCAGCACGCACGCTGGCTGAGTGACTGGCACGTGCTGGGTATGCTGGTTGCATCCTATCTCATCATTTTGGGAATGCTGTCATTCTCCGGTTTTCGGCAGATTAACTGGCCCGCCAATCACTTCTGGGACGCGTTGATCGCGATGGGCCTTGGCGCCTTGGCCAGTGCCGTCACGCTGTTCGTAGCGGGAGTGATAACGGCAGGAATGTCCACGCATATTCTGGTGAAAGCGATCGCACTGGAAACCGTCGTGACCGGCATCGGTGCCGCTGTTGCCAAGAACCAGCTTGGCGGCGGTGATGGCGGATCAGGCGAAAGCAAGATGTCGCCCGGCACGATCATGATCTTGGGATCGATCCTTGGCGGTGTTCTGTTCGCGTTTAATATTGCGCCGACGATGGAGACCAAGATCGTCACGCTGCAGCAGAATTGGTGGCTGATTTTGGCGACGATGCTGCTGTCGATCTTCGTGTCATGGATGATCGTCGAAGTCGCGGATTTTTCCAATGAAGGCAAAGACGATGATCCCGGCTTTATCGACAACGCCTTTACAGCGGCCATCATATCTTACGCGATTTCGCTCGTGATAGCTTACGCGCTGCTGTTCGGGTTCGACTTTATCAGTTTCTCAGACCCACTTTCGATTTGGGTCCCGCAAGTTGTGACCGTGGCTTATGCAACCGCAATAGGCGGCGCGGCAGGAAGGCTCGTTTTATGAGTGATGATGAACAATCTGGCGATAGTCAGAAGAAGCCGGGCCAGGGTGGCCCCGACGATGAGGCGCGTCCTACTCCCCCAACGGTGCTCGGCTGGTCGATTCGCCTGTTCTCGTTTGCGGTTGTTGGCACATTGCTGGTGTACTTGATCGTGCAGGCGTTATCCCCGATGACGAAAGCCAAACTGACGGTCGAGCCGCAATGGGCCGATGCGCGCAGCCAGAACGATCAGTATTTCTTGCCGGTCGAAATCGTCAATGATTCCAGCGACACGATCCGAAATCTGACGATGGAAATCGATTCCGGCTTTGGCGAGCCGCGGGAAATCGAGATTGCCCTCATGGGTCCGCAGGAAACAGCAGTTTACACATTGGGCTTGCCCGCTAAACCGGCGGACATTCAATACACTGTGTTGCGGTATGAAGGCGAGTAGCTTCGCATTTCTTAGCGAAGGCAAATACGTTGGGAAGCCTGAACTTGCATCGGCTATCTTAATCTAAATATTGCTTTACCATAAGCGTTTGGCTGGTCGAAAGGCCAATCGTTAATTGACAAGATGCGCGCCGATCCGGCGTGAGTGGGGCAAGGGCAAACAGCGTGCGGAAATTAGGACTTATCGGCGGGATGAGCTGGGTGTCGACCGGGGCTTACTACACCCGCATCAACCGTCTCATTCAGAAGAAGTCGGCGCCGCTCGCCAGCGCACCGATGCTGATCGAAAGCCTCGATTTTCTCGAACTGCACGGAATTCGGGAAGCCGATGACTGGAAGCGGGCGGCGAACGTTATTAAAGCATCGGCCAAACGTCTCGAAGATGCCGGCGCTGGTGCAATCATAATTGGCGCGAATTCCATGCACAAAGTCTATGATGAAGTCGCAGACCATGTGGATATACCGATCATTCATATTGCCGAATGCGTGGGCAGGCGGATGGCCAGCAATGGCTGTAAAAACGCCGCTTTGATCGGGACGCGCAATGTCATGGTCGAAAGCTTTTACCGGCAGCGTCTTATTGTCGCATGGAATCGATCTGCTTCCTCCCGAAATGGAGAATGTCGAGATTATCGACCGCATCATTTACGACGAGTTGATGATCGGCAAAGCAACGCGTCAGGCAGAGCGAGCCTTGAAGACGATTTTTACCCGCAAAGCGCAGGAAGGTGCCGATGCTATCGTTTTAGCGTGCACCGAGCTGGAAATGGTCGTCGATGTCGATGCGAATGTGTTGCCGGTCTACGATTGCACGGACATCCATTGCCAAGTTGCCGCTGAATGGATCCTCGGCAACGACGCAGTATAATAAACAAATGGTAAAGTTCCCGCTGGCCGGAGCGGCTCACCGACTGTTTTGCACATTCTGTCCATAAGCTGTTCCAATTGTTTTGTTATTTACGTGGCGCACAATAGTGTCATGGAACTGTAACGGGATAGGGACATCCACACATGATGAAAAATACCGCACGCCGTGCGCTCGGCGTAAGCGCGCTTGCTCTCGGGATCGCAAGCATTGCCACACCAGCTGCCGCGCAGAAAATCGACAATTCGTACATTTGCGTATTCAAGGCCGATAAGGTCGCCAAAGGCCAGGTGAAGGATTTCGCCGGTAAAGCGACCCGTGCCAATGGCGGCTCGGTTAAGCACATCTACAAGAACACGATCCGCGGATTTGCAGCGAATATTTCCGCTCAGGGTCTTGCGAATATGAAGCGCAAGAATCCGAACATCGCATATTGCGAGCAGGATCAGCAAATGACGATCGTGCAACGCAGAGGCAAGCCTGGCGGCGGCGGCGGGACGACGTCACCATCGCAAACAACGCCTTGGGGCATCACGCGGGTAAATGGGGGCGCCACCTACACCGGTTCTGCTCGTGCATTTGTGATCGATAGCGGCGTTGATCTCGATCACCCCGATCTGAACGTGAACACATCGCTCGCTTTCAATGCCACAAAGGAAAAGAATGCCGATGACGGCAATGGTCACGGCACACACGTAGCCGGAACGATCGGCGCGATCGATAATAGCATCGGCGTGGTCGGTGTCGCTGCCGGAGCAGAAATCGTACCGGTTAAAGTGCTGGGCCGTCGCGGCTCCGGATCGAATAGCGGCGTTATTGCCGGTGTCGATTATGTCGGTGCGACGGCACGACCCGGCGATGTTGCGAATATGTCGCTTGGTGGCGGTGTATCCTCTGCTCTGGACGATGCAGTACGTGCTGCAGCGCAACGGTCGGGAGCGTCCTTCACATTGGCAGCCGGTAACGAATCGCAAGATGCCAACAACTCGTCGCCAGCGCGCACCAATGGTCCGAACATCTTTACCGTGTCGGCCTTCGCAAATGGCGACCGTTGGGCAAGTTTCTCCAACTTTTCCAACCCGCCAATCGATTGGGCCGAACCCGGCGTTGCGATTGCGTCCACTTACAAAGATGGCGGTTATGCAACGCTAAGCGGAACGTCGATGGCGGCACCGCACCTCGCCGGTATCCTGCTGTGGGGTAATGCCCGTGCGGATGGCACGGTCGTTGGCGATCCAGACGGCAATGCGGACACAATCGGCGTTCGGTAATTTCCTGAAATATCCTGCCGCTCAACAATTTTGAGCGGCTTGTCGAGCTTTAGGGCCGCCTGTCTTCGGATGGGCGGCCTTTTTGCTGCGATATCTGAGGCACGCTGCGCTTGTCGCCTACGGCGCATTCCGACTAAGTGAGCGCAACGTCACCTCATTGGAAATCCCAGCCTCTTGGCCATGTCTCTTGCACCATATGCCGCCGATCCCAACCGCTCGCCAGGCCGGGAATTCGGTGAAAACAGACAAGGGTCGAGAGGACCGCGCACGGAATTTCAGCGTGATCGCGACCGCACAATCCATTCCATCGCCTTCCGCCGCTTGCGAAGCAAAACCCAAGTTTTTATCGCGCCGGATGGTGATCACTACCGCACACGGCTGACACATAGTCTGGAAGTCGCACAAATCGGCCGTGTAATCGCTCGCGAACTGGGACTGGACGAAGACCTGACAGAAGCGCTGTGTCTGGCGCATGATATCGGCCATCCACCGTTCGGTCATGCAGGCGAGCGAGCCTTGTCCGAGGCGATGAGCGAGGCAGGCGGGTTCGACCACAATGCGCAAGGATTGCGCACTCTGATGCGGCTGGAAAGCCCGTATTGCGATCATCCCGGCCTCAATCTCACATGGGATATGCTGGAAGGAATGGCGAAGCACAACGGGCCCATAAGGGAACCAAACTGGGCCTTAAGTGCCCTGAACGATGACTTCCCCTTGGCCTTGGAAGCGCATCCGTCGCTGGAGGCACAAGTGGCCGCGATTGCCGACGATATCGCTTACGACAATCACGACATCGATGATGGATTGCGCGCAGGCTTTCTCGAGCCCGATCAGATATTGTCGCTCGATTTTATGCGGCGCCCGTTTCGTAAAATCGAGCAGCGTTTTCCCAATGCGCCGCGCGAAACGCAGTTGCGAGAATTGATCCGCACGCAAATTGGCGCGATGGTGCTTGACGTTCTGGACAACACGCGCGCCAATATCGCTGGAATGGAGAGCGTTGCCGATGTGCGCAATGCTGGCCGAACTTTGGCAGGCTTTTCCGCTTCAATGGCGAGCCAGGAGCGAACGCTCAAACAGTTTATGTACGAGAATTTATACTACCATGCCGAGCAAGTCGAAACATCGGCGCGGGCCAGCGACGTCGTCGCGAAACTTTTCGTCGCTTATGCTGCGGACAGCACATTGCTCTCTTGCGACTTGGCAAGACGGCTTACCTGCCGATGCCGTTGCGAAAGCGCGGCACATCGCCGACTTCATTGCCGGCATGACCGACCGTTTCGCGATCGATCAATATGCCAAGATTTATGGCTTCTGGCCGGAGGGTTTGAGCAATGTCTAGGCACGGCAAAGCAAAGCCGATCCGTATTGCGTTGGTTGGTGCGACCGGACTGATCGGGAAGTCTATGATTAACGCCGTGATCGGACGCGAGGATGTCAGGCTGACCGGAGTGGCGCGGCGCGAAACCTCGCTTCCCGATGGTGTGCGCATGGAATTGTTCGTGGCCGAGCCGGACAAGTGGGGCGATGTTTTTGAAGCCGTTCGTCCGCACGTGCTGGTGAATGCTCTTGGCACGACCTGGAAAAAGTCTGACAAAAGCGAAGCTGACTTCCGCGCGGTCGATCATGACTTGGTGTTGCGAACGGCTGAAGCGGCGCGAAATCATGGTATCACACGGATGATCTCGGTCAGCTCAGTGGGGGCAATGCTTGGATCGAAGAGCTTTTATCTGCAAGTCAAAGGTGAGGTCGAGCGGGATCTGGCGAAGCTGGGTTTTGCCCGGCTGGACATTCTTCGCCCCGGTCTGCTGCGCGGGCAGCGCGACAACGATCTGCGTCCGGGAGAGCAGGCAGCGATGATCGCCAGTCCGCTCATAAATCTGTTTTTGCACGGTAAGGCGCGGCGTTACAGAGCCATCGATGCCGATGTAGTCGCGCGGGCCATATTGGCGCTCTCCAAAAAAGAGACACGCGGCAGGTTTTCGCATGAACATGACGCGCTGATGAAACTGTCGCGCGGCTTGGCCGATCCGGTCAGCGCGCAAGAGTGAGGTCGTTATGAAGCGGTATTCACCGGCGGTAGCGCGCAATAGCGCAGCGATTGCCGAAATTCTGGCCAAGGAATTGCCGGACAGCGGAAACGTGCTGGAAATTGCCAGCGGATCAGGCGAACACGCGGTGTTCTTTGCGCGGCGCTTTCCGCATCTGACATGGCAACCCAGTGATCCCGACAGTGAGGCTTTATCATCGATTGCGGCTTGGCGTGACGAGGCTGAGTGTTTAAATTTGAAAGCGCCGGTGACTTTGGATGCTCAGGCGGATGATTGGCCGGTGCGAACTGCATCGGCGATTATGTGCATCAATATGCTGCACATCAGCCCGTGGTCAGCGACGAAGGGCTTGATGCGCGGCGCAGAGCGATTGTTACAGGATGTGAACGCCCCACTGATAATTTATGGGCCGTTTATCGAGCGCGAAATTACTATGGCCTCATCGAACGAAGATTTCGATCGGTCGCTAAAGTCGCGCAATTCGCAATGGGGTTTGCGCGATCTGGCGGATGTCGATGCGCTGGCGATAACGCATGGATTGGCGCGAACTTCCCGGTACGAGATGCCGGCCAATAATCTGACGATTGTCTATAGAAAAGCCCGCTAACGCGTCGCTAGCGGGCTTAACTTGAAAATTTTTGAGACGTCAGGTTTCTTCATCAACGGCATCAGCCGCAGATTCAAGATCGTCACTAACACCGCGCACGGTATTGCAGGCAGCAGCGGTAAGAGCGAGCGAAGCAACGCTTACAGCGAGAACAACTTTACGGACCATCTATTCCTCCTCTACCCATTAGCGGGTAAGGTTAAAAACGAAGCTGCGCTTGTTCGGTTCCAGCCTTAACTGCATGGGTTAGCAATGTTTTTCGCAAGCCAGGCACGCGTTCAAAATCCTGATACCGAAACACGATAATATGATGGCCAAATTTTTCACTTTTGCGAGCGAGGCCGAGATCGTCCTGCTATGGGCGCTCGGCTTTATCGCATTGGCTGCATTAGCCGCTTATGCAGAGCGCAGACGCGCTAAGCGCCGCTCCGTCGATCGCGTCGGCTTCATGCCGTGGCTCGGGCTATTTTTCGGCAGCGCGTTTATCGGAGCCGGCTTGCTGGTGATGGCAGTCAAAGGACTGCTCGCTGCATAAGTTACAGGCAAGCTTCCAGATATGTCTGATCGAAGCCGAACTGACGCGCTTTTTCCAGCGTGTAGGGGCGCAGGCCGGACGGACGGAATTCGCCGAGGATCTTGCCGTCCTCGCCTTCGTCCAGATATTCGAATTTGAACAATTCCTGCGTCACGATGACATCACCTTCCATCCCGATGACTTCGGTAATGTTGGTCGTGCGACGCGAACCATCGCGCAGGCGTTTTACCTGCACAATAAGATCGACCGATTCCGCAATCTGGCGCGAAATGGCTTCTTTGGGAATTTTGATGTCGCCCATCAGGATCATGTTTTCCATCCGGCCTAGGCATTCGCGCGGGCTGTTGGCGTGAAGCGTACACATCGAACCATCATGGCCGGTGTTCATCGCGGCCAGCAGATCGAAACACTCCGCGCCGCGAATCTCACCCAGAATGATGCGGTCGGGGCGCATACGCAGTGCGTTCTTAACAAGGTCGCCGATGGTAATGGCGCCTTGGCCTTCAAGGTTAGGCGGCCGCGTTTCCAGCGGTAGCCAGTGCGGCTGTTGCAAGCGCAGCTCGGCCGCATCCTCGATCGTCAGCACGCGCTCGCCCGGATCGATCATTTTCGACAAGGCATTGAGCATGGTCGTCTTACCCGAACCCGTACCGCCCGAAATGACGATATTCATCCGGCTCGCACCGGCGATTTTCAGCGCGGTTGCCATCTTCTCGCTCATCGAGCCAAAGCCCTTAAGCATATCAATCGTAATCGGCTTTTCGGAGAACTTACGAATGGAAATCGCCGTGCCTTTAAGCGACAATGGCGGCACGATGACGTTGACGCGCGATCCGTCTTTGAGGCGGGCATCGGCCAGCGGCGTGGTCTGATCGACGCGGCGACCGACTTGGTTCACGATCCGTTGCGCGATCTGGAACAGATGCTGTTCGTCGCGGAAACGGATGGGAGCAATGATCAGCTTGCCGCCTTTTTCAATATAGGTCTGATCCGGGCCGTTGATCATGATATCGGTGACATCTGGATCGCCCAGCAATTCCTCCAAAGGTCCAAAACCAAGCAATTCGTCGATCAGCACTTTTTCCAGTGCGAATTGCTCGCGCCGGTTTAAGGTAACTTTCAACTCGGCCAGCACTTCCATGATGATCGGGCGGAATTCTTCCGACAATTCATCCTTCGTCAGCGTAGAGGCAGCTTCGGGATCGACCCGTTCGAGGAGGCGCGGAAGAACCTGCTCTTTGATCGTATGAACGCTGGCTTCAAAGCCGCTAATTTCGACCGGGCCTTCCATGACGGCATTGGCGCGATCGGTGAGGCGCGCCATCGGATCATCGGGATTTAATTGCCCCGCCGAGGGAGCCGACGGTGCGCGGTCCTTGGCTTCGTCATCGGGCAGCGGAGGAAATTGACTGTCGGCATTTTTACCGGCCTGTTTTCCGGGGTGCGGTGCTTCTCCGCCTTTCATGGACTTGGCCACGCCGAAATTCGGGCGTGCGCCGGGTTTCATCCCGCCTGCGCCATTTTTCCGTCCAAAAGCACTCATGCCCGTATCCCTTGCTAACCTTTTGGTGCGCACGTCATGTTCAGCGGTGCGCTTTTTCAAACTTGGTGAATAAATCGGAAACCTTAATTTTTCCTAAGCTGTTCAAGCCTTTTCAGGGTTGCCGATAGTGATTGGTGGCGCTGCCGCTTCGCTGGAGGAAGCCGACGTTTGGGCCGTCATTTTGCGGGCCAGGAACAAGGCCAACACCGCGCATGCCATGCCGACCGGCAGATCAATGACATAATGCCAGCGATTGGCGACCGCATCGATCGCGATAAACAGGAAGAGCGGCGCTAACAATCCGGTGAGAACGGGAGAGCGCTTGTAAGCAAAAAGCAGAAACAGAAACGATGCTCCGGTATGCAGCGAAGGCATGGCCGCAAGGCCCACGGTAATCTGTCTGCCGCCTTCTGCTGCCAGCCATGTTGCGCCCCCTGCGGCATTGGCTTCCCATGATTGCAGCATGGCCGCTTGGGCGCCGGTGGACATCGGTTCGACGCCAGTCTCATACAGGAACGGGCCGAGAGCAGGGGTCAGCAAATAGCCAATCGATCCAATTATCTGGAGGCAAATGATCGCGACCATCAGCTCGCGGAAATCGTCCGATTTTTTGAATGAGATATAGATAAACACGAGATAAAACATCGCGATGAAGCCGAGCATATAGAAATTGCCGTCCAGCGGTATGACAAAATCCAGCGACTCTCTGATCGCGATTGCAGCATTGATGACGGGCCGGATCGCTTGATCGGTGGCCCAGTAAAAGTCGTCCCACAGCAACGGGTTGATGTGCGGGATCCACAATTTCAGATTGAAATGACATACCAACACGATGGCATAGCTTGGCAAAGCTGTGAAAAAGACTGCACTGACTTTGCGCTCACGCGAAAACATGATCGTGACGGCCCAGATCGCGATTGCGACCAGCGGATAGAGGTAATGCACGCCGACGAAAGAAGCACGCTCGCTGCTTGGCAGACTGAAAGGCAGGTTAAGCGCAAAGCCGACGAGCAGGGTGATGGCAAGGAAGACAAAAGCGAGAATGATCTCGACCGGAAGTTCGATCTTCGACAACTCCGCCTTCAGCTCGTTTTTCATCGCTTGCCGCCCCGTAATCTCTAGCAAGTGTGGGAGTGGCGGAATTTGGTTAACAAACCGACAATTGCAGCCTTCGGGCACTGCCATTGATTGGTAAGTTTTAGTCACTACAAAAGAGGGATGCGGCTTCGCTCAAGGCCGCCGTCTTAATTCCAGCAATTTTCGAGTAACAAGGACAGATGCGCTTATGTGCGGAATAATCGGTATCGTCGGCACCAGCTCTGTCGCAGATCGCCTGGTCGATGGCCTAAAGCGGATGGAATATCGCGGCTATGACAGCTCTGGCATATGCACGATCCATGATGGCAAACTCGTGCGCCGCAGAGCGGAAGGCAAGCTCGGCAATCTGGTTGAGGAACTGGCGGCAAATCCTGCTGCGGGCCAGATCGGCATCGCACATACGCGCTGGGCCACACATGGCGCGCCCACGGCCCGAAACGCGCATCCCCATGCGACCGATCATCTGGCGCTGGTGCATAACGGCATCATCGAGAACTTTAAGGAATTGCGCGCGGAATTAACCGCCGACGGTCGCAAGCTGGAAAGCGAAACCGACAGCGAAGTTGTGGCGCATCTTGTCTCGCGCGAAGTGGAGCAGGGCGCATCGCCGCAAGATGCTGTGAAGACTGTTTTGCCTAGGCTTCGCGGCGCGTTTGCGATTGCCATTGTGTTCAAGGACCATGCGGATTTGCTGATCGGGGCACGACGCGGATCGCCCTTGGTCCTCGGCTATGGCACCAACGACAATGAGGGCGAAATTTACCTTGGCTCCGACGCTCTGGCTCTCGCCCCGCTCACTCAGCAGATCAGTTATCTTGAAGAAGGCGATGTCGCCATCATTGAGGGCAGTAAGGTTGCAATTTACGACGAAGACAATGCGAAGGTCACGCGCGAAATCCAGCAGTCGGGTGCATCCGCATCGGCGATCGAGAAGGGCAATTATCGCCACTTCATGCAGAAAGAGATTTTCGAACAGCCGACTGTGGTTGCACAGACTCTAGGCAGCTATCTGCGGCAATCGGATAATTCGGTGGCGTTGCCGCAATTCGACTTCGATCTGTCCAGCGTAAACCGCATTACCATCGTGGCTTGCGGAACCTCCTTTTATGCAGCGATGGTTGCAAAATACTGGTTCGAACAATTTGCCCGCGTGCCTGTCGATCTGGATGTCGCAAGCGAGTTTCGCTATCGCGAGCCGATCCTGGAAGAGGGCGGTCTGGCGCTCTTCATCTCACAAAGTGGCGAGACGGCCGATACTCTGGCGGCGTTGCGTCATTGCAAGGAAAACGGCCAGACGATCGGTGTGGTCGTTAACGTCCCGACCAGCAGTATGGCGCGCGAAGCGGACCTTCTCCTGCCTACCCATGCCGGCCCGGAAATTGGCGTTGCTTCGACCAAAGCCTTTACTTGTCAGCTTGCCGTGCTGGCCGCACTGGCCGCGCATATGGCCGTTAAAAAAGGACTGATGTCACGTGAGCAAGAGCAGGAAGTGGTTGCGCATCTGCTCGAAGCGCCCGCTTGCCTGAATGCGGCATTGGATCATGACGATGATATTGCCGCAATGGCGCATCTGATCGCTCCGGCGCGCGATGTGCTGTATCTGGGGCGTGGGCCGGATTACCCGCTTGCGTTGGAAGGCGCGCTGAAACTGAAAGAAATCAGCTACATTCATGCCGAAGGCTATGCCAGCGGCGAGATGAAGCACGGGCCGATCGCCTTGATCGACGAAGATGTTCCGGTGGTTGTGCTGGCACCGTCCGGGCCATTGTTTGAAAAAACCGTGTCGAATATGGAAGAGGTGCGGGCGCGCGGTGGAAAGATCGTCTTGATTTCCGATGCGGAGGGCTTGGCCAAGGCTGGCGAGGGTTGCATGGCGACAATTGAAATGCCGCGTGTGCATCCCCTGATCGCGCCGCTGGTCTATGCCATTCCGGTGCAATTGCTGGCCTACCACACAGCGTGTCTAAAAGGCACCGATGTCGATCAACCGCGCAATCTGGCAAAATCCGTAACTGTTGAATAATGCACGAGAAAATCTGCGTAAAATTATGACACGTTAGAATTTTCCGCCCATTCGCCGCGCATTATCGCGGATGGTTTACGCATGCGTAACTTTTCGCGCGTAACCGTGCTTACGTGAACATGTCTGAAGTCACTAAAAGCGGCCCTGAGCAAAAGCTTTCGGTTCGTGCTGTCTTGGGTCTGGATAAGCCAGGCACCGAGCAATGGCGGCGTCTGCGGGCGTTCCAGTATGCCGATGCCGGGTCCCATGCAATGGGACGGCTGGCAGGCCACTGTTTGGGCGCTGCGCTGCTTTTGTGGCTGGCGATTTCATCGGGTGCGAGCCTGATTGGTTTTGCCGCTTGGCTTTCGGCTTTGCTCGGCAGCGTCGCGGTCAGTATGCGTTTTCAATATTCGCTCCACGATGTGGATCGCCGCATGATGCTGAAATCCGAGCTGATCGAGTTCAGTCTGATGATGGCTTTAATCGGCACGCTATGGACGATACCTGCCGTATACTTCGCAATTCAAGGCGATTTCTTCGGCCTTGTCTCAACCTGCTCCATCATCATCGTCGGCATAACGATTTCCTGTCTTGGACTGGGCAATTCTCCGTTATCGACAATCGTGTTCACGGTCTTTTCCGGACTTGGCGCAGTCGTCAGTTTCATCGCGATGGGCTATTATCACCTTACCTTAGTTTCGGTCATCTATCTGGCCGTGGTGGCCATTGGTACGATCGGCAAATCGCGCGTCTATCTGGAGTCAAAAATTGCCGAAGCGGGCGAAGCTGAAAAAGATCAGGTCGTTTCGCTCTTGCTGCGCGAATTTGAGGAGCATGGTGCGGATTGGCTATGGCAAATCGACAGCGCACGGCGATTGCGGAGTGTGTCGCCGCGCTTTGCCTATGCCATTGGTAAAGAGCCGAGTGACGCCAACGGACTTAGCTTCATCGAGGTGCTGGCGGGAAAAAGCTGGGAAGGCGAAAAGCTTTGCCAAAGCTTGTCCGAACTTGCCGAAAAGCTGAAGCGGCGCGAAAGTTTTGCCGAACTCGTGGTCAAAGTCGATATTCAGGGGCGCAAGCGGTGGTGGGAGATTTCCGGCACACCAATTCTGGATGATCGCGGCAATTTCACCGGCTTTCGCGGAGTCGGCTCTGATGTCACCGAAGAGCGGGAATCTTCGGAAAAAATCGCTTATCTGGCGCGCTATGACACGCTGACGGCTTTGCCGAACCGGTTGCTGGTAAATGAGACGCTCGGCAGTGCATTGAAATATGCGGAGCAATGGCGTTCGCGCTGCGCGTTTCTGATGCTCGACCTCGACCGCTTCAAGGCCGTCAACGATACCCTGGGCCATCTGGTTGGCGACAAGCTGCTGGCCCAAGTTGCGGAGCGTTTGAAAACGCTGATGGGCGAGCATGATATGTGCGGGCGCTTGGGCGGCGATGAGTTCGGTGTGGTCATTCACGACAATGCCGAAGCGCATTACATCAAGAAGCTCGCCAGTGACATTATCGAAGCAATTTCAGCGCCTTACATCGTCGATAATCATACGCTTCATGTCGGTACAAGCGTCGGCTCTGCCGTTGGTCCGCGCGATGGCAGCAATGTCGAGGATCTGATGCGCAATGCCGATCTTGCGCTGTATCAGGCCAAAGATCTGGGCGGCGGAGAGCATTGCAAATTCGAACCCTCGCTTCACGCACTTGCCGAAGAACAGCGCCAATTGGAAGCGTCCTTGCGCGGTGCATTGGACAATGACGAATTCGAACTTGTTTATCAGCCGGTGGTCGATGCCAACAATGAAAACGTGGTCAGTTTCGAGGCGCTATTGCGCTGGAACAGTCCGCAGCACGGGTTCGTCGGCCCGGACAAATTTATCCCAATGGCAGAGGAAACCCGGATGATCCTGCCGATCGGGCACTGGGTCATGTATCAAGCCTGTCGCCGCGCGATCGAATGGCCTGCGCACGTCATGGTCAATGTGAATGTCGCCGCAGCACAGCTTTTGGAGCCCGACTTTGCCGATATTGTCCGGCAGACATTGGAAGCGACCAAGCTGGCTCCGGAAAGGCTGGAGATCGAAGTCACGGAAAGTGTATTCCTGTCCGATGCCAGTATTGCCCGCGAAGCCTTGGAAAAGGTTCTCGAATTGGGTTGCAGCGTGGCCCTTGATGACTTCGGTACTGGGTACTCGTCGCTTGGTTATTTGCGCACGCTGCGTTTCTCCACGATCAAAGTCGATCGTTTGTTCGTGCAGGGCGCGGCACAAGGAAATCGCGAAAGCCTGGCCATTATTCGCGCGGTTGTGGCCATGTCCGATAGTTTGGGCATGACAACAACAGCCGAGGGTGTCGAGAACGCCGATGAAGCGGCTTTGATCCGCAGTCTGGGCTGTACCAAAATTCAGGGCTATTATTTCGGCCGTCCGATGCAACCATCCGATGCCAAAGAGTTGCTAAAACGCGAGACTTTGCGCCGCGCTTGAGCCAGTCAAGCGGCTTGCAAAGCGCTGAGACAACTTTCGAACAATCCGCGTCCATCGGTGCCACCATGCGCGGTATCGACGGCACGTTCGGGATGGGGCATCATGCCCAGAACATTGCCGTTCGCATTGACGATACCGGCAATGTTGCGCTGGGAACCATTGGGATTGTCGACATAGCGAAATACTACGCGATCATCACTTTCAAGACGGTCAAGCGTCTCTTCATCGGCGAAGTAATTGCCATCATGATGCGCAATCGGAATAGCGATTTCGGCATCATGGCCATACGCGCTGGTAAAATGCGTCCGCGCATTCTCGACCCGCAACGCGACCGTGCGGCAGATATAATTCTGTCCGGCATTTCTCAGCAATGCGCCGGGTAATAGCCCGGCTTCGGTCAGAATTTGAAAGCCATTGCAGACGCCTAGAACCGGGACACCGCGCGCCGCAGCGGCAACGACTTCGCGCAAGATCGGGCTGTTCGCCGCCATCGCACCGGAGCGCAGATAATCGCCATAGGAAAAGCCGCCGGGTAACGCGATGAAGTCGAGACCGTCCGGCAGGCTGGTATCACCATGCCAGACGCGCGTTGCCGGACGACCGCTGATGCGTTCAATTGCAACCGCCATGTCACGATCGCAATTGGAGCCGGGAAACGTCACGACCGCAGCTTGAAAGCTCATGCGGCGACTTTCTCGATTTCATAATTTTCGATGACCATATTGGCAAGCAGTGTGCGGCACATCTCGTCCAGTTGCTCGTCTGTGGTGTCATCTGCCACATCAAGTTCGACAGTGCGCCCGATGCGGACATCTTTGACGCCGGAAAAGCCCAAACCGTCCAGCGCGTGATGCACGGCGCGACCTTGTGGATCGAGGACACCGGGTTTTAAGCTTACATGGACGCGTATTTTCACCGTAATTGACTCGCTTTGTTCGTCGGCCACCGATTGCTTGATGCTATGCCGAACGATCGCGAGGCAAGCAAGCAGGGCGAGCGAGGATACTCACTATTCAGAGCGCGGTTTCGCCGTGTCGATCAGGCTGTCATGGATCACGTTGAACTCGACGGCATGGGATGGATCGAGGAAGCGCTCCGCAAGGTTTTTCAAATCTTGCGGAGTGGCGGTTTCGTAGCGCGCTCTTGCCGACAATGTTCTGGCTATATCGTCCGGTTTGCTTTGTGCGCGGCGGATAATCTGCATCCAGCTTCCATTCGATTTAAAGCGATTGTCGATGGATTGTAGAATTGGCTCACGCGCGCGTTGCAACACATCGTCATCGATCGGCGTGGTCCGCATTTGCTCGACAATTTCCACCATAGCCGCGCGAACGACGTCAATTTGCGAAGCTTCGATCGAAGCGCCAATCTCAAACAGTCCGAAATCATTGTAGGTTGAGGAGGGGCTGCTGTTCGCCGACGCAGAATAGGCCTGGCCCAGTTCCTCGCGTAATTTGTCGAGCAATTCCAAGCGCATGACGCGGGCGAGCAAGTTCAATTGCGACACTTCGATCCAGTCGTCGTTGTCCACAGTGGGCCAGATCATGCGGATGATCGCCTGATCGGGCTCGCCGGAATGTGGTACGATGCGCAAGCCGCGCTCACTGGTAAAACGTACTTCACGCCGCGCATCATCGTAAGCGCGAAAACTGTCCTCGCGCGGTGAAAGCGCGCCAAATGTTCTGGCGACCAGCGCAATGGCTTCGTCCTCGTCGAAATCTCCGACTAACGTCAATTCGATCGCGCCATCGGTCAAACGATTACCGATATTGCTGGCCAATTGCTGATATCCAAGGTTGCGGTAAGCCTCGATTGGTTGCCGCACAAAGCGAGGATCGCTGTCCGTCAAAGCCGGAAGTTTCGCCTCGGACAAGGCAGAGCCAGGCGTTTTGCCTAAACGTGCGTAAAAATCATCCAGACTTTTTCGCCAAGTGCCCAACCCCTCCGCGCGGTAGCCGGGATCAGTGATTTGCGCGGCCATCAATTGTAGCTGCGTTTCCAGATCGCGCCTCGTGGTTCGCGCCGATGAGACGAAGCTTTCCGAAGACGCTGCAAAGCGGCTGCCGACCGATCGACCCGCCATGATCGTCTGCAATTCATCACGGCTGTGCTGACCCAATCCGCCTGACGGGAGCAAGCTGGCGAGCGCCACCGCTAGAGGATTTTCGCGCGTTTGCAGCAGACTTCCGCCGTCTAGCTCGACATTAACGCTGATACTGTCATCGGTCAGCTCGGTGGGTTTCAAATTCAGCATTATGCCGTTGGCAAAGCGGATAGTGCGTATATCAAGCGTGCCCTTGCGTTCATCGCTGACGATTTCGCCCGGCGTTCCAAAGTTGGTGTAAGCGAATTCGCTGGCAGCAATGTCCGCGAGTGGCGCAAGCGTTCGGGCCAATGCCGCATCGACGGCCTCCCGTAACGCTTCTTCGCCGCCTGCAGGCGCATCTTTTCCGACAAAGCGGATAAGCGGATCGTCCAGCGAGACTGCGACTGCGCGCATTTCATTGAGGATGGCTTCGGGTGTTATTGCGCCAGCAAAATCTTCGAACCGTGCGAGATTTTCCTGCGGGCTTGTCGGGACGCTCCGCCCGCTGACAAATTGCTGGGCTTGCCGGACGAAGCTACCGTTTTGCCGTGTCGCAGCATTGGCGTTTGCATTTTCCAAAGCGGTACGAATGTTGGCGAGCTGCTCCGTTACTTCCGCGTCGCTGAAGCCAAATTCCAGTGCGCGTCGATATTCGTCAAGCGCTGCGTCCAGCCCTCGCTTCCAGCCGCCGCTATCGGTAGCAACGGACAATTGCGCCGTGCGTCCGGCTTCAAAAAAGTCTGATGTGCCCACACTGACGTTGCGGAACGGCGGATCGTCCGAGCGCGTCAGCCTTTGCAGGCGGCGCGTCACGATGCGGTTACCAATGCCGCGCAGCAGTGCCGCTTTTCGCTCCGCAAGGCTGTCCGGGCGATCGATGTAAGGCGCGTGGCGCGTTATCGAAATGCTCTCGGTTAAAGCCGGATCAAGATAAATATCCGTTTCGTTTGCTCTGGCTGGATCGACTTGTCCGGGATCGACCTCCACACTGACGCCGTCGCGTGTCCAGTCGGCAAAGTGCTGCGCGATCCTGCCTTTAACATCGTCAGCATCAAAATCGCCGGAGATGACCAGCACAGTGTCCTGCGGCAGATATTCGCGGGTCCAGAACTCTCGCAAACCTTGCGCGGTCGCTCCTTCCAAAGTCTCCAGCGTGCCGATGGGAAGGCGATCCGCCAGCCGCGCATTGGGGTAAAGGAATTGCAGATTGGCGATGGTGTTTTTCAGCGCGTAATTGTTGCGGGCCCGCCGTTCGGACAGGATGACGCCGCGCTCTCGCTCGACCGCTTGCTCATCGAAGGTTAGCGCACCGACCGTCTCGCGCATCAGCATCAGGGCCGTATCCAGCAGGTCCAGATCCGCGCGGGGCAAATCCAGCTTGTACTGGGTTTCATCGAAGCCGGTCGAGGCATTGGTATCGGCTCCGAACGCCAGGCCTTCGCGTTCCAGCAATTTGACCATTTCGCCTTCCGGGACATTGGCCGATCCGTTGAACGCCATATGCTCGACATAATGGGCAAAGCCGCGCTCGTCATCGCGTTCATCCAGCGATCCGGTCGCAATATAAAGGCGCACCAGTGCCGTCTTTTCCGGCCGGTCATTGGGCCGGATAATATAGCGCATTCCATTGGCCAGCTTGCCGAAATGCCATCCAGCTTCAGGCTCAAATTCGCTATGTTCCAGCTCCCAGTCGGCTGCATTCCAGCCGATGGATGTTTTTGCGTGCGGTGTTTCAGCAGGCGCGCTTTGGGCAAGCCCGGCATGGCTAGGATACACCACTAACAACGCGGCGATCGCTGTCAATTTTAATGGATTTTGCATGGACCAATTCATGCACAGTGCCGCCTTAACAGGCAACAACATACCAGAGAGCTTATTTGGCCTTGGGCGTTTTCCCGGTCCCGCGCAGCCGATGGCGCGCGAGCGATAAATCCAGGACTTCACCGGGCACATTATCGTCGTTTTTCAACAGGCCAAGGCGTCGGGCGACTTCATTATAGGCCTCTTCCTCGCCGCCCAGATCGCGGCGAAAGCGATCCTTGTCCAGTTTCTCGCCGGTGTTCATATCCCACAGGCGGCATCCGTCGGGGCTGATCTCGTCGGCCAGAATAATGCGCGAGAAATCGCCGTCATAAAGCCGCCCGAATTCCAGCTTGAAATCGACCAGACGAATATTAATTGCGGCAAACATCCCGACCAGAAAATCATTCACGCGGATCGCCATCGAAGCGATGTCCTGCATCTCTTCATGTCCGGCCCACCCGAAACACGCGATGTGTTCCTCGCCGATCAGCGGGTCTCCGAGTGCATCGTCTTTGTAGCAATATTCGATCAGCGTGTGCGGCAATTGATCGCCTTCGGTCAGGCCAAGGCGCGTACAGATGGACCCTGCCGCAACATTGCGAACGACCACTTCGATCGGCACGATCTCGACCTGCCGCACCAGCTGCTCGCGCATATTCAAGCGGCGTATGAAATGCGTCGGAATGCCGATATGACCAAGCCGGGTGAACACGAACTCGCTAATGCGGTTGTTGATGACACCCTTGCCGTTGATCGTGCCCTTTTTCTGAGCGTTAAAGGCAGTTGCGTCGTCCTTGAAATACTGAATGATGGTGCCGGGTTCCGGACCTTCATAAAGTATTTTGGCCTTGCCTTCGTAAATCTGGCGGCGACGGGACATGGGCAACGATCCTTGGTGTTGAGAACACGTAAGCCCCGGTGTGCGAAGCCTCAATCTGCTGCGCTTGCCGGGGCGTTGTTTCGCTATACACCGCCTCTTAGCGCGATGCAATTGCAGTGCGAAACTGAGGTCGCGACTTGCATGGATCGCGCCGCTTCGGCAGGCCAAATATATGGTCAAGCCGCTGTATCAGTTCGAGCATTCTGGTGTGATAACCGCTTCGGAGCTGGCTTTGCCGGAATGGGATTGCTTTGGCGCGTCACATGATGGCAAACCTGATGTCACTATTCGCTGTCGACAAGGGGGACATTCAAGTGACCCGCGCCATACCATCGGTGACGAAGGCTATGCCGGCGCAGCAGACAAACTGGCATTTTATGTCGATGGCGTCGGCACGTGGCTCGTCGAAGGTGGCTGCACAATTACGCTATTTTCTGATCCGCAAGCCGATCCGCGCGCGTTACGCCTGTTCACTCTGGGCAGCGCATGGGGCGCGCTCGGCTATCAACGTGATTGGCTGATGTGGCATGGCAGCGCCGTGGAATGGCTGGATGGCGCAGTGATGTTATGCGGCAATCAAGGCTTTGGAAAATCGACTTTAGCGGCGTATTTGATCTCGCAATCGCACGCACTATTGGCCGACGATCTTAGTCGCATTGTCCCAGCTCAAGATCACAAACCTGCAGCGATCTATCCCTCATCCGCGCGGTTGAAATTATGGGACGATGCGGTCGAAGGCTTGAACATGAGTGAAGCCGTCATCGAGCGCGATTTGCTGCGCGCAGACAAGTATCATTGCGCAGCACGCAGGGCTGTTTCGCCCTTACCGCGTCCCTTGCGCGCAGTGGTTTGTCTGGCTTGGGGAGAGCAGCATAAGTTGCAAAAGCTGGTTGGCGGGGAGGCTGTGCGCGAAGTCTTGGCCGCGACTGCTTACCGACCGGCGTTTTTGCAAGCGATGGGGCTGGAGAGCCGGTACACACAGAAAACGCTGCAGATCATTGCAGATGTCCCGGTCTATCGCCTGACGCGGCCCAAAGACCTTAGTGAGTTGGCGACCAGCTATGCACTACTCAAGCGCGAATTTGGGAAATAGTGGTGCCCAGGGGCGGAGTCGAACCACCGACACGACGATTTTCAGTCGTCTGCTCTACCACTGAGCTACCCGGGCACATCCATCAGGCCGGCATTGTCTTAAAAGCGCGGCCACGGCTGGAAGCAGCGCCTATGGCGAAGCCGCCGCAACTTGGCAAGAGCGTTTCAGTCGTCCCCGACCAATTCTTCCGGGTTGGCTTTGCGTCCCGGCACGGCATAGCCATCGCCAAACCAGCGATTAAGGTCGCGATCGCGGCATCGCGTTGAACAAAATGGTTTGTGTTCCTCGCTGCGCGGTTTTCTGCAAATGGGGCAAAGCCTTGGTCGGGTCATAGCGGCACAATCTGGGCATGGCCTGCCTCGATGGCAAGTGCGTCGTCGGGCTCAAGGCGGATTTGGCAAGCGGTGCGTCGCCCAAGTTCGTTTTGCCATTCTGTCGTTATTTGCTCCAAAACCATTGGGTGCGCGCGCAGTGACAAGGCTCCAGAGCCGCTAAGACCCTCAGCTTTTCGCAAAAGCATTCTGGCCGCTGCGGCGAATGGATTATGCTGCAATAATTCCAGCAAAGACATCCGCGATTTGCGCGAAATGATTTGCACGAAGCCAAAACCATTCATTGCGGTCCGCTCGTGCGGATAGTCGGTAAGACCCTCTTGCAGCATAGCATCGACAGCTTTGCGGTCTGTTTTCTTTTCGAGCGTAGGAAAGTCGATTCCGATTGAGCCCGCAATGTCGAGGCGCTTTATGGATGTGGTAATCGCCTTAGCTGCGGCGAGCGACAATTCGCGCGCGGCCATTGCACCGTCGACGTCGATCAGCGTCATCGCGGGCGTGTGGTACAAGATCAGCGATCCGCCGGGAAAAGGCACTTCGCCAGACCACGCCTCGAACCAGACATCTTCCCACAGGCCATCGGGGAATCGTCGCACGATTTTGACCGGGTCACCGCTGCCTTGTAGCTGATCGGCCAAATTATCCGGCGCGCGCAGCGGTTGCTCGGTATAACGGACCTGCGCCAGCTTCGTTCGGCCGCGCTCGGTAATCGACATTCGCGTAACCTCGCAGTGGATGGTCGCGCCTTCGCTTACGCTTACTGGCAGCTTGTCGATCAGCGCCGAGGTTCCATCCGCAGCTTGCACTGTTCCGCGCGCCGCTCCCTGAATTTTCTTGACTAGCTTGCCTGCGAAAATCTGACCCGGCGCCGATTGCGCGGGCCAGTATAACTGCGCAGCTTTGACCTGATCGTTTTCCAGCAGGATTGCGCGTTCTTCGCCGATCCCCTGCTCGATCAGCCACTCACGCAAGGTCGAAACCTGCCGTTTTCAGCAATATTCGCGTTTCGTAAAGTGGCAAGCCGACCACGCCCGAATGACTGCCCTGAATCCAGCTAATCAAGCCTTCGGCAGCACCCTGAATGGCATAACCGCCAGCTTTCCCGCGCCACTCGTCGCTAGCAAGATAACCCGCCATGTCTTCATCAGACAATCGTTTGAATTTCACAGTGGTTACGGACAATTTTTCACGCAAGCTACCGTCAGGCGCGCGCAGAGCGATGGCGGACAAAACGCGATGCCGTCTGCCGGAAAGCAAGGCGAGGCACATCCGCGCCTCCGCTTCGGTTTCCGCCTTGGGCAAAATACGCCTTCCAACGGCAACCACGGTATCGCCCGCCAGCACAAATGCGCCGGAACTTGCCACGGCAATGGCTTTCTCGCGCGCCATGCGTGTGGCGTAATGGTCCGGCAACTCAGCCTTTAGCGGCGTCTCGTCGATATCCGCTGGCCGAATGTCATCGACTACAACGCCGATGCGGGCCAGCAGATCGCGCCGACGCGGGCTGGCCGAAGCAAGAACGAGCTTGGGCGTCACACCCTCAATGCTTATTGTGGTCCGGGACCGCCACGTCCGGGCATAAAGCGGTAAGTGATGCGCGCTTTGGTCAAATCATACGGCGTCAGCTCGCACAGGACTTCGTCACCGACCAGCACGCGAATGCGGTTTTTACGCATTTTGCCTGCAGTATGGCCGAGGACTTCGTGGCCGTTTTCAAGCTCCACTCGGAACATCGCGTTCGGTAGCAACTCGACTACCTTGCCGCGCATTTCGAGGAGTTCTTCTTTGGCCATATATTTTGTAAATCCTGTATATTTTGTGCAACTGCGAGGCGCACATAGCGATGCTGCGGCGTAAAGGGAAGCTTTTGAGCGGATTATTGCGCAAATGGCGCTTGGCTTTTTGCGCTGTCGCCCGCAAACGCGGTCATATCCCGTTCAATTACCAAGAGACAACAGGGCCAATATGACCAAACCCCGCAGTCTCAAGAAATCCATTGCCCTGAGCGCGATCTTGTCGGCCCAATGCGCAGTGGTCGCGCCAGCTATCGCGCAGGAACAGACGCCGCCGCAAGACAGCGTGCAGACCGACCAGCCCGTTCCCGATGGCAATACGATCATCGTGGTGGGCGAGCGGCTGAGAGGCGAAGTGCAAACCGATGCAGCGCCGCTCGTCGAACTGGATGAGGCCGATATTGCGGCACTGGGTGCAGGTTCGCTTGCCGAGGTCGTGTCGCGCCTTGGTCCGCAAACGCAGTCGGGGTCAGGGCGCGGCGGACGGCCCGTTTTTCTGGTCAATGGCCGCCGCATCTCCAGCTTCCGCGAGTTACGATCCTATCCGCCCGAAGCCTTGAAAAAAGTCGAGGTTTTGCCGGAAGAGGTTGCGGTCCAATATGGTTTTTCGGCTGACCGGCGCGTCGTCAATTTTATCTTGAAAGACAATTTCAAAAGCCGCGAAGTCGAAGTGGAATTTGAACAGCCCGGTATCGGCGGATATCACCGGTCGGAACTGGAGGGAACGTACCTGCAGATCGACGGGCCAAACCGGCTTAATATCAATGTGGAATTGAACAATGTCACGCCTCTTACCGAAGCCGATCGCGGCCTCAATCTATCCGCACCCGTGCTTGGCGGGGACACCGATCCGGCCAATTTCCGAACCCTGATTGCCGATAGCGCGGGGATCGAAGCAACGGTAAACTGGTCGCGCGGGTTCGGCGAAGGCGGGGCAGGCGGTTCGCTTAGCTTGAATGGCACGTTCGAGCGGCAAGATCAGCGTTCGCTCGAAGGGCTTAATACGGTGTTGCTGGTCGATGGCAGATGGCAACAGCGCGCTGCGCAGCGTGAATGCGAACGATCCGCTGGCGAGCGAACGCCGCACCGATTCCTATGCGTTTGGCTCGACCTTGAATATGCCGGTGAGCGGATGGCAGCTGACGGCAACGCTCGACGCAGCCATGACTCAATCTTCTACGGAAACCGATTTACCAGCCGATACAAGCGGGTTGGTCGCGGATGCTTTGGCAGGTGCGCTGGCCATCGATGCGCCGATTCCTCAGCTTGCCGATCCCGGTTTCGAGCGAGCGTTGACCGATACCTACACGTTTGATTCGCTGGTGACGGCCAGCGGCACGCCATTCGTCCTACCCGCAGGCGAGGTGTCGCTGACGCTGGATGGGGGATACCAATGGAACCGGATCGAGAGCCAGGCCACGCAAGACTTCGACGATCCGCTGTCGCTAACGCGGGGGCGGATTAGCGGCGGCTTCAATCTGAGTGTTCCGCTGACCAGCGCCCGTCGCGCGTTTCTGGGGGCGCTTGGTGAGATCTCGCTGAGCCTTGGCGCGGGCATCGATTATCTGTCCGACTTCGGCACGCTGACCGACACGAATGCAGGGTTGAACTGGCGTCCCACGCGCCGGCTGACTTTGAGTGCAAACCGGACGATGCGGAAATCCGCGCCCAGCCTGACTCGTCTGGGTGCCGCCAATATCGTCACTGCCAACGTGCCGATATTCGACTTTTCAGCTGGCGAAACGGCGCTTGTCTCGATCACCAGCGGCGGCAATCCCGATCTCATCGCAGAGACACAATCGGACTGGAAGCTGTCGGCCAATTACGAATTCGACCTGTTCGACAGGGCTGACATTACGGTGGAATATTTCAGCGAAACGTCAGAAGATGTGACCGCCGATTTCCCGTTGCTTACGCCTGCCAATGAAGCAGCTTTTGCCGATCGGGTTACCCGCGACGCGACCGGGAAATTAATTGCCATCGATCGCAGGCCGATCACCTTTGCCCAGCGCGATGCGAGTCGTTTGCGGACCTCGTTCAGCCTTGCTGGCGACATAGGCAAGTATCAGGAGCCGGAAGGCGAGGCACGACAAGGTAGAGGCCGAGGCGGCGCACGTAGGGGCGGCGGTCGCGGTTTCGGCGGTGGACGTCCAGGCGGGCAAGGGCGCTGGCGCACGACACTGGATCACACTTACGAGATCGACAACACAGTGCTGATTGCGCAAGACGGCACGATGCTCGACCTGCTCGATGGTGATGCGCTGGGCAGCGGCGGGGGTGTCTCGCGCCATACCGTATCACTGAACAATTTCGCGGTGCATAAGGGCATCGGCGGTATTGCGCGGTTCAGCTATCGCGATGCGACCCGCGTTGACGGGACGGGCCTGCCGGGCAGCAGCGATCTTTTCTTCGGCTCGCTCGCCACGCTGAATTTGCGGATGTTCGCCGATCTGCAGCGCGTCTTTCCCAAGACGGAACCGCTCAAAGGAATGCGGGTGTCATTTCTGATCGATAATGTCTTCGATACACGGCAGGAAATCCGCGATGGCGACGGGAACACGCCTGCACGGTTTCAGCCGTTTCTGATCGATCCAACAGGGCGTTATATTGGCATCGATGTGCGCAAAATATTCTAATCAGTTGGTGGATGCGGTGATCTTGTGTCCGGTAAGATGCGTCTTCAGCGAATGCAGATAATTGTCGCGTGTCCGCTCGCGAACGCGCGCTTGCGCCTTCTTGTGACTGATCGATCCGATGCCCATCGGCGGTAGGCGCAACTCGGCGAGAAAACGCTGAATATCCTGCGGTGACTTTTTGTTGGCGCTGCCAAGCTGAGGGATGTTTTTCAGGTCGGCATGAGCCAGCCCGAAAATGAACAATTCGCGATAGGCCACACGTTCGGCTAGTCCGCTGGCAATGCGCGCTCCCCACGCGGATGAAACGTGTTCTAGCGCATCGTCCACCCGCTTTTGCTGCCGCTGCTCGCTGGTGCGAACGCGGTTTTTCAACAGAACCCAGTCAGCGGGGATCATACCACGCGCCAGCTTTTCTTCCTGGATTGCATGAACGAGTTGTCCAAACGGTCCGGCCGCGGTCATTTCCAGTGTTGCCGGATGGAACCGTGCCAATTGCTGAAGATCGAGGAATGATGCGTTGAGCGGTGTAACCAGCGTGTTAGCCAATGCAATCGCGCGCCGCCCTAAAGGCGAATCGCTGCCGGGTGCATCGATGACGACGAACCGTGCTTTGTCGCCCAGGCGACAGATTTCTTGCGTCAGCAGCGAGCCATATTGCTGCTCGACAACGGTAAATTGCGGACAGGCCAGCCCCGCTGACAGGCACGTTGCCGTCGCCCGGCGGTTTTCCATCGCAGTCGCCAAAGTGCGCTGCCGACTGTCCAGATCGACCGCCAGAACTTCCGCACCGGCATTGGCCAGTGCCACGGCACAGTGAAACGCGAGGGTGGACTTGCCAACGCCGCCTTTCTCATTCGCGAAAGTAATAATATGCGCTGGCGGAAGTTTGCGCGTGCAGACATCATCGACAATGCGATCCGGCAATTCAGGCAATCGTGCCCGGCTGCTGGAAAGATGCTTGCCTTGAGTATCTGCCATAATATCCCCGCCACAGACTTGTGCGTTCTCCGCAATCGAGTCTTAACTTAGATCATAAACCCGTTTGCATTAACTTTTCCACAACTATCTTCGCAGGGGTATTTTTATTGTCAGGAGATCGCTTGATCAGCGGCGCGAACCGCGCCCAAATGTTTGCTAAATAATTTGCCAATCTGATGGCATTGCATCTTTAACCGATTCGCAAGGTCGCTATGTATTCCCGTATGGCGCGCTCGGACGACAAAAAGATGGGACAGGTGAGCGCCGATCGATCCGGTCGGATGCAAAACCCTCACGGCGATCAGCGATTTAATGAGGCCAGCGCGCGGAAAACCGTCGCCTCGGCTCAGCCCGATATCGAAGCTGGTGTCGCGGCGATCCGGGCAACCGTACAGACTTTGAAGCATCAACCCGGCGTCTACCGGATGAACGATGCGCGCGGCGATGTCCTCTATGTGGGCAAAGCCAGATCGCTGAAAAATCGTGTCGCCAATTATACGCAGCTTGCGGGCCTGACCAATCGACTGAAGCGGATGGTAAGCCAGTGCCGTTCGATGGAAATCGTGACAACGAATTCGGAGGCTGAAGCGCTGCTGCTCGAAGCACAGCTGATCAAACGCTATCGCCCGCCGTTTAATGTTCTGCTGCGCGACGATAAAAGCTTTCCGTTTATCCTCTTGCGGGCAGGGCATGACTTCCCGCGTATCCAGAAGCATCGCGGGGCGCGCCGGGCAAAGGGGGAGTATTACGGCCCGTTCGCCAGTGCCGGATCGGTCAACACGACCTTGAACGCGCTGCAAAAGCTGTTCCTGTTGCGCAGTTGTACCGATAGTTTTTTCGCCAATCGGAACCGTCCATGTCTGCTTTATCAAATTAAGCGGTGCAGTGCGCCGTGTGTGGGCCGCATAGACAAAGATGGCTATCAAAAGCTGGTCGATCAGACGCAGGCGTTTCTGGCCGGAAAATCGGGCAAAGTGCAGGCCGATCTTGAGCAGCAAATGGCCAAAGCTTCGGCGGGGCTGGACTTCGAAACTGCGGCGATGCTGCGCGACCGCTTGCGTGCGGCGACCTTTATCCAAGGCACGCAGGCGATCAATCCGGGCGGTGTGGGAGATGCCGATGTGTTCGCGCTGTCGGGCAAAGCCGGGCAAATGGTCATCCAGGCATTTTTCATTCGCGGCGGCCAGAATTGGGGACACCGCTCATTCTTTCCAACGCACACACAGGATGTGAGCGAGGATGAAGTCATTTCACGCGTGTTGGCGCAATTTTACGAGGAAGTGCCGCCGCCTCGCATTGTGCTGGTCGATCGCACGCTGCCCGATCAGGAATTGCTGGAAACCGCTTTTGGAAAACTGGCCGGACACAAGGTAGAATTGTCGGTCCCGCAGCGGGGCAAGCGCCGGACATTGATGGAGCAGGCCAGCCGGAATGCGCGCGAGGCGCTGGAGCGGCGGCTTGCGGAAAGCGGAACCAAAGCCAAAACGTTGCGCGAAATGGCTGAATTCCTCGAACTGGACGAGCCACCTACTCGTATCGAAATCTACGACAACAGCCACATTCAGGGCGCGAAAGCTGTTGGGGCGATGGTTGTCGCTGGACCCGAGGGCTTTCAAAAAGGTCAGTATCGCAAGTTCAATATCAAGACCGCGCAGACCAATGACGATTTCGGAATGATGCGCGAAGTGATGGAGCGCCGCTTTGCGCGGGCGATTAAGGACGATCCGGATCGCGCGACCGAAGGCGAGCACGCCGTCTGGCCCGATCTTGTGCTGATCGATGGCGGGAAGGGGCAGATGTCATCGGTGCGCGATACGCTGGCTGAGATGGGGATCGAGAATGTCCCTTTGATCGCGATTGCCAAAGGCCCGCATCATGGCCGCGAGGGGCGTGAAGTGTTTCACTTTCCCGATGGGCGAGAGAAGACATTGCCGACCAACTCGCCGGTGCTGTTTCACCTGCAAAATCTGCGCGATGAAGTGCATCGCTATGTGATTGGCGCGCACCGCGCGAAGCGGAGCAAGGCGATTATTACCTCGCCGCTGGACGATATTGCAGGCGTCGGGCCGACCCGGAAACGCGCGCTGCTGCTGCATTTTGGCACGGCCAGCAAAGTGCGCGCTGCTGCGCTGGAGGATTTGAAACGTGCGCCCGGTGTCAGTGCCGCCGTCGCGCAATCGGTCTGGGACTTTTACCACGCGGGCGATTGAGTGCGCGTTAGTCGTTCGCACATTGCTGGCTGTAAAAAACCCCGCCCGGAGCGATCCGAGCGGGGCAATTTTTATATCAAAACCAGTATCTAGCCAGCCAGAGCAGCCAGCAGCAGCAACGCTACGATGTTGGTGATCTTGATCATCGGATTGACCGCCGGGCCGGCCGTATCCTTGTACGGATCACCAACCGTATCGCCGGTTACAGCAGCTTTATGTGCTTCAGAACCTTTGCCGCCATGATTACCATCTTCGATGTATTTCTTAGCGTTGTCCCATGCGCCGCCACCAGCAGTCATCGAAAGCGCTACAAAGATACCCGAGACGATCACACCGAGCAGCAATGCGCCAAGGGCTGCAAAGCCGTTGGCTTGTCCGGCAACCGCAGTGATGATGAAATATACGACAATCGGAGCCAGCACCGGCAACATCGACGGGATGATCATTTCCTTGATTGCCGCCTTGGTTACCAGATCGACGGTGCGGGCATAGTCGGGTCGCGAAGTTCCGGCCATGATCCCCGGATCGGCAGCAAATTGCGCGCGAACGTCTTTGACCACGTCACCCGCTGCGCGTCCGACGGCTGTCATACCCATTGCGCCAAACAAATATGGCAGCAACGCGCCCAATAGCAGACCGACGATCACATACGGATTTTCAAGGCTGAAGCTAGTCTCGCCATTGGCCAAATTGCCGTCCAGATATTCCGGGAAAAAGGCCCGGATATCCGCCGTATAAGCGGAGAACAGCACCAGTGCCGCCAGACCAGCCGAACCGATGGCATAGCCCTTGGTGACAGCTTTCGTGGTGTTACCGACAGCATCCAGCGCATCGGTTTTTTCCCGCACACTTTCATCCAACTCCGCCATTTCAGCGATCCCGCCGGCATTGTCTGTGACGGGTCCGTATGCATCGAGCGCAACAACCATTCCCGCCAGCGCCAGCATGGCTGTCGCCGCAAAAGCGATGCCCATGACGCCTGCCAGTTGGTAGGTCACGATGATGCCGACCACGATTACCAAAGTTGGCAGCGCGGTGGACTCAAGGCTGATGGCAAGACCTTGAATTACGTTGGTTCCGTGCCCTGTTTCCGAAGATTTCGCGATCGAGCGGACCGGGCGATATTCCGTGCCGGTATAATACTCGGTGATCCAGATAATCAGGCCGGTGACGACCAAGCCGACCATCATCGACCAGAACAAATCCATCGCCGTAAATGTCTGATCTCCAACGGCATAAGCAGTGTCCATTCCGACCGCATATTCTGTGGCAAGATAGATCGCAGGGATCGACAAGACTGCGGTTGTAATGAAGCCCTTATACAGCGCGCCCATAATGTTGTTCTTGGAGCCGAGGCGTACGAAATATGTGCCGATAATCGAAGTGACGATGCACACGCCGCCGACGAGCAATGGCAAGCTCATCAAAGCGAACAGCGCATCGCTGGCTAGGCCGGTGAAGAGCAACGCCGTCAGCACCATCGTAGCGCCGACAGTCACTACATATGTCTCGAACAGATCGGCGGCCATCCCGGCGCAATCGCCGACATTGTCGCCGACATTATCTGCAATAGTGGCGGGATTGCGTGGATCATCCTCTGGAATTCCGGCTTCGACCTTGCCGACCAGATCGGCGCCGACATCGGCGGCCTTGGTAAAGATTCCGCCGCCCAGCCGCGCAAAGATCGAGATCAGCGAAGCGCCGAAGGCAAGCCCGACGAGAGCATCGATGACTTCCCGCTTTTCCGCCTGCACCGTGAGGTCGAGGCCCATCGGACCGATGAGAACGTAGAAAAACACCGCAATGGCCAGCAAGGCCAAGCCTGCAACCAGCATCCCTGTTACCGCACCTGCGCGAAACGCCACGGTCAGCCCTTGCTGCAAACCGCTTTGCGCGGCTGCGGCTGTGCGGACATTAGCCCGCACCGAGATGTTCATGCCGATGAAACCGGCAACACCTGAGAGAACCGCACCGATCACGAAGCCGATCGCCGATATCTCGCCAAGGAAAAACCCAACGATTACAGCAACTACGACGCCAACAATGCCAATCGTTGTATATTGCCGCCGCAGATAGGCTTGCGCGCCTTCCTGAATGGCTCCGGCAATTTCCTGCATCCGCTCATTGCCTGCGCCTGAGCTAAGCACTTGGCGGCTGGTGATGAAACCATACGCGATGGCAACCAGTCCAAACACGATGGAAATGATAACAAGTTCCACGAACATCCCCTCTATTTCGTAAAGCTCCCGCTTATGATGCGGGTAGCGACAGGGTGCCTATAAATGCTGACTGCCCGCTGGCAAGAGAGAAGTGTGCGACCAGCCGTTGACAAACACGTCCACAAGGATGTCGAGACGGGTCCAAGCGTCACCGAGCACACTGTTCCGGTCGTCTAGGCGGTGTGTTGATAGCCGAGCTTGTCGTCAGGGCTGGGTGGCTTGCCATCCAACAGGAGCGGACTATCGTTTCGGCTCGTAACTTCACCGATCCGATGCGCCATGATTCGGCAAATTGATTTGCAGCGGAGCCGTGAACAAAAGCTGGTAATCATCACCCCATCGCAGCGCATCCTGCCGACGAGCTTCGGGAGCCGCAATCGGGACCGAAGCTGTGTCGATGGCTAATGTCACATCGCTGGCTTCGGCAATCCGGCTCGCATCGAGCAATACGCCGTCCGACACATCCAGAATGGCGCTGACATAAGGAGCAAGCGCCTGCCCTTGGCTAAGTAAAGGCGTTGGGCGGCGATAGCTCAGCGTGTTTGCTTGGCTTATGCCGCCACCATCTCGCAGAGTCTCGAAACCCAGCATTGCTGCGCCGACAGGTCCGGTCAGATAAAGGCCATCGCCAACTTGTGCGCCGCTGCGCGATGGCACTGGCGTATGGGTTGCGCGTCCAATCGCGGTCAGGCCGAAGCTGCGCCCGCCATTCTCCGGCGTGGATACGCTGTCGCCGCCCAGCAACGGCACGTCATAGGCTTCCAGCACTTCGCGCAAACCCGCCACAAACCGCGCATTGTCAGCGCCCAGCATCGCGCCCAGCAACACCCCGACCGGCTCCGCACCTTTGGCGGCGAGATCCGACAAATTTACCGCGACCAGCTTCCACGCGACATCCGCCATGTCCTGCGCCGGTAGATAATGGACGCCTTCCACCATCATGTCATGCGTCAGGATCAGCGTTTCCCCGCCGACTTCCAGCACCGCCGCATCATCATTGAGCCCGCGCGCGGCAGAATGCGTCGCCAACCCGCGCAGGGCATGGATGAAAGCGGCTTCGTCTATGTCCGCACCGCTTTGGCCACGCCGTCCAGCACGCCATTGACGAATTTCGCCTCGCGATCATCGAAGAAGGCTTTGGCCACATCGACATATTCGCTGATTGCCGTGCCGGTCGGAATATCCGCGCGGGCCAGCAATTCATAAGTTCCGGCGCGCAAAATTTGCAACATCGTCTTATCCAGCCGCTTCACCGTCCAGCCCTCGCGCAATTTTGCCGACAGATGCTCGTCGATTTCTTCCAGCCGCGCCAGCGATCCGGTCACCAGATCGTCGAAAAAATCGACCTCGGCATCGGCATATTGATCATCCTCGACTTCCGCGCCCAGCCGATGCTGATGAAATTCATCCAATAACCGGGTTTGCGGCGTCGCTTCCATATGATGCTGATACAAGGCCTGCACTGCGGCCAACCTTGCAGCAGAGCGGGCAGTTGCGCGAAATTTGGTAGTTTTGGTCATTGGTTTTTCAATCGTAATGCGATGGAGCGGGCATGGGCGGGCAGGCCTTCGGCATTGGCCAGAGCAACGGCGGCTGGCCCGATGGCAGACAAGGCAGCGTCCGACGCGGCGATAAAGCTGGTGCGCTTCATAAAGTCCAACACCGACAAGCCGCTGGAAAACCGTGCGCGCCGCCCGGTGGGTAGCACATGATTGGGTCCGGCGACATAATCGCCCACGGCTTCGGGCGTCATCCGGCCTAAAAACACGCTGCCCGCGTGGCGCAGGCTCGCAAATAGCGCATCGGGATCGGCGACTGCCAATTCGACGTGTTCGGCGGCCAGCCGGTCGGACAAAGCCGGCGCTTCGCTGATGTCATCGACCACGATGATGACGCCATGCTCGTCCCAGCTTGCCTTGGCCGTTGCGCCCGTCGCCAGCTCGTGCAGCTGCAATTCCAGCGCGTCTTTCACATGGGCGGCAAATCCGGCATCATCGGTGATCAGGATCGATTGCGAGGACGGGTCATGCTCGGCCTGACTAAGCAGATCGGCGGCGATCCATTCGGGATCATTGTCCTTGTCCGCGATGACCAGAATTTCGGACGGTCCGGCGACCATATCGATGCCGACCACACCGAACATTTGTCGCTTGGCTTCCGCGACCCAGGCATTGCCGGGGCCGGTGATGACATCGACGCGGGCAATCCGCTCCGTACCATAAGCGAGTGCGCCAATCGCCTGCGCGCCGCCAATGCGCCAGATTTCATCGACGCCAGCAATATGTGCTGCCGCCAGCACCAGCGGATTAATTGCGCCGTTCGGCGTCGGTGTGGCGACCACAAGGCGCTCTACGCCTGCCACCTTGGCGGGGATCGCATTCATCAATAGCGAGGAGGGATAAGCGGCGCGTCCACCGGGCACGTACAGTCCCGCTGCCTCGACCGCATTCCAACGTGCACCGAGCCGCACGCCTGCCGCATCGGTGTAATCGCGCGCTTCCGGCAATTGTGCTGTGTGATAATCGCGGATGCGGGTTGCAGCGAGATCGAGCGCCGTGCGCAATTCGTCGTCCAGCGCGTCATACGCAGCTTTGCAATCGGTCAGCGGAACGCGCCAGTCGGCCTCATCATTTAAGCGGTGCTTGTCGAACCGCATGGTGTAATCGACCAGCGCCCGATCGCCGCGATGGCGCACGTCGTTTAAGATGTCGCGGACATCGCGCGTGACATCGGCATCACTCTCGCGGCGATTGTCGACGATGGCGCGGAAGGCGGTCTCGAAATCCGGATCGGCAGTGGACAGGCGTTGCATCAGGCGGCTTTATCGCTGGGTGCAGCATCAGCGCGCTGCTGGCGGAAAGCATCGACCATCTTGGCCACCCGTCCATCGGTTTTCAACGCGGCGCGGTTGACGATCAGCCGCGCGGTAATGTCCATAATATGCGCGGTTTCGACAAGGCCATTATGTTTCAAAGTCTGGCCCGAGGAAACCAGATCGACGATCCGGCCGGCAAGGCCCAGTGTCGGAGCGATCTCCATCGCACCGTTCAGCTTGACGCATTCGGCCTGAATGCCGTGCGCTTCGAAATGACGACGCGTGATGTTCGGGTATTTGGTTGCGACCCGCAAATGGCTGGCGCGATTCGAGGCGGGATTGCCCGCTTTCGGTTCGGCCACGGCCAGATGGCAATGCCCGATGTCGAGATCGACCGGAGCGTAAAGGTCGGGATAGCCGAATTCCTCGATCACATCGGATCCGACGATACCGATCTGTGCCGCGCCATGCGCCACAAATGTCGCCACATCGAAGGCGCGCACCCGGATCAGCTGTACGTCGCTGCGCGTGGTCGCGAAGGTCAGCGAACGGTTGGATTTGTCGTGAAACCCGTCTTCCGGCACGATCCCGGCAGCGGCCATGATCGGCAGCGCCTCGTCGAGAATCCGGCCCTTGGGGATGGCAAATGTCAGCGGGATGGGCATAGTCTGCGCGAGATAGGGGCGGCAGGCATAAAGGGCAATGAGAATGGTTGATGGAGCGGGTGGTGTGAAGCACGAATATAAGGCGATCGATCCGCAAGCGCGTGGATTTGATGCGGTACGCGCCTCATTTTCGAACCAGATCGCTTATTGCCGTGCGAACGGCTCACCGATCACCGCTGATGTGTGCGAAGTTCTGCTTGGCCTGATCAATCAGAGCGCACCTTCCGGCGGGGCGGTGATTGCGCAAGTACGGTCGTGGGAAGGTCCGCCGTTGGCCGATGCCTTGCCGTTACGCGTAGCGGGCGGCCTTCATGCGCTACACCTGTCCGGGGGTGAGCCTGCGCTGCTCGGATTGTATGAAGCGCATGAGGGTTTCGATACATCTTTGGCGATCGGTGAGGCTCTGATTCGGCATGAAGCTTTCCTTATGCCTTGGCTAGACGGGCCGCCGCAGACCAATGAAGCGGGGCGATCGGCCGGGTTAATGGCGTCTCTGGTTTGGCTATCGGGTCGCGGACTGCCGCCGCGCTTTGCTTTGAAGGAAATTGGGTCGAGTGCGGGCATCAACTTAATGATGGCGCATTATGCATATCGGTTAGGAAAGCTGGCGATCGGTGCAAACGATCCGGCGATGCAGTTTGCGCCGGAATGGACAGGCAACTCTCCGACAGATGCAGCCGTAACGATTGTGGATGCAAAAGGATGCGATGTTGCGCCACTCGATCTTAATGATCCTAACGATGCCTTGCGTTTGAAGGCATTTATATGGCCCGAATTTGCAACGCGCTTCGACCGCATGAATGCTGCAATCGTGCTGGCGGCATCCCACCCGCCAAAGATCACGCAGGCAAGCGCCGCGGATTTTGTACAAGATGTGTTGGCTGAGGTGCCAGAGGCAGGGATCACACGCGTCATAATGCACTCCGTCGTCTGGCAATATTTGAATGATACAGAGCGCTATGCGGTGACGCAGCTGATCGAGGCAGCTGGGGCCAAGGCAACCGAACAAGCACCGCTGGCATGGATTGCCTTAGAGGCCAATCGCGATACGCACCGGCATGAATTGGTCGTGCGTTATTGGAATGGTGATACCGGGAGTGGGGAGGCATTCATACTGGCCCATGCGCACCCGCACGGGGCTTGGATTAAGTGGCTGGTCTGAAATCGCATTGCGGTCGGCTTGCAAAGTCGTTCAACTGCTCGTTTTCCAGCGAAACTGAAATTCCAGCTCTTGCTCGCCATCTTGACGCTCATGTTCTATCGAAAATTCGGCGTCGGCCGGTACGGTGATCTTTTCATTGTCGACTTGAATTTGATAGCTTTTGCCATCGCGTAATGCTTCGATCAGTCGTTCCAGCTTGCCAATATTCTGATTAAGCGAATAAACTTTCGTCGTATCGCGATTGTCCATAATAAGCTCCTGTAAAGTTACGTTACTTTAGGAGCGTATGAACCGGCCGTTTTATCCGTTAGAACCGGGCATTTGTCGCGTATATCGCACGACCAGACGACAATTCGGTTTAGGCGTTGCGAGCGAGGAACGTTTCCATCGCCTGATTGACCGCATCGGGGGATTCCCACGGCACGAAATGTCCGCAATCCGGCACTTTGGCCAGCGTCAGATCGCTCGCGTGTTCATCCAGCCCGTCGAGATTTTCTGCGGGCAGCGCAAGATCGTCCATCGCCCAGATCACCAGCACCGGCATCGTCAGTTTGGGGAGCGGCGGCGGGGTATAGCTTGCAGGAATTTCGTAAGGCTCATCCGGCGCGGGGACCTCGATCGGCGTTGCGCGATACCAGTTCAGCATTCCGAACGCCGCATCACGGTCCTGCCAGTCGGCCAGCAAAGCCTCACGCTCTTCGGGTTCCATCGCATTCGGGCGCGTCCAGCGAACAGCTTTCAACAGTAAGCCCGTTAGCCCCTGTTCGCGCACCAGTGCGTCGTTTGCAGGATCGCGGAATTCGCGCATATATTGGCTGGATTCGCGCTGATGCTTATTTGTGAACAGCAGCTTTTGAAAGATAACCGGATGCGGCGCATTGGCGATGATGCACCGCTCCACCCGGCCATTCATTTGCCCGGTATAAGCCACGGCCCAGGCGATCGCACCGCCCCAATCGTGGCCGACGATGGTAAATTTATCGACGCCCAGCACATCGGCCATTTGAAACACATCGCCGATCAGCTTGTCCACGCTGTAACTGGCCACATCCTGCGGCTTGGACGACCCGCGATAGCCGCGCTGATCGGGCGCGATGCAGCGATGGGTGGCGCGAAACTTCGCAATTTGATGCCGCCAGGTCCGGTGGCTTTCGGGAAAGCCGTGCAGGAAAATCAGCACTGGCGCATCATTCACGCCCGGCGGATTGCCGGTATCGACCACATCCAGTTCGATGCCGGATTCCAGCTTTACGCGCGTCTGCTTCATCGCATTGTCTTTCATTTCAGGGATAGCTGACGGTGTTGGGGCGCTTGACCGGCAAGGGGATATATTCCTCGCTATCGCCCGGCACTTTGGGAAAATTACCGTCGCGCCAGTCGCGCTTGGCTTGATTGATCCGCTCGCGATCCGAGCTGACGAAATTCCACCAGACATGGCGTTTGGTGGCAAAGGCTTCACCGCCGAGCAGCATGACGCGCCCGCCTTCGCGGGATGACAGCAACATTTCTTCGCCCGGTTTCAGGACGGCCAGCGTATAAAGCGGCAAATCCTGACCGCCGATTTGTGCTGCGCCGCCGACCAGCATGACCGCGCGTTCATCCGCTCCGGCTTCGATCGGCAGAGCGCCGCCCGCTGCCAGCACGATCTCGGCATAGATTGTCGCCGCGTGCGTGGAGGTTGCCGCGCGCTTGCCCCACAATTCGCCCATGATGACCGTTGCCTTGGCGCAGCCATCTTCGACGATCGGCAGATCGTCCACCGCCTCAAATTCCGGTTCGACCTCTTCCAGTGCTTCCGGCAATGCGAGCCAGGTCTGCATCCCGTAAAGCTGTGGTCCGGCCGCACGATCTTGCTGCGGGCTGCGTTCCGAATGCACGATGCCTTTGCCCGCCGTCATCAGATTGACCGTGCCGGGCCGGATGGTGGAGAACGTGCCGAGCGAATCGCGATGCTCGATTGCGCCCTCGAATAGCCATGTCACTGTTGCCAAATTGATATGCGGGTGCGGGCGGACATCCATCCCGCTGCCGATGTCGAGATTGGCCGGGCCGAATTGATCCACGAAGATAAATGGGCCGACCATCGTGCGCGCTTTGGATGGCAACACCCGCCGCACTTCGAATTGGCCCAGATCATGCGTGACCGGCTCGACCGTTAGCTCAAAGGGATTTTCGCTCAAGTTGCACCATCTTGTGGCGCGCTCGCTTTGATCGCCAGAGCATGAACGCGGTCGCCCGGAATATCGCCCAGCGCACGGTTGACCATGCGTTGCCGGTCCAGTCGCGATTTGCCTGCAAAGCCTTGCGCCACGATCCGCACGGTAAAGTGCGATTCGCCCGAGCCATCATCGCCCGAATGGCCGTGATGTGCGGCGCTGTCATTGATGATTTCGAGCGTTTCGGGCGCAAAAGCCTCGCGCAGCAACCGCTCCATTTCCGCTTGTAGAGTTCCTGTCATGAGCCAACCCTATTGGAAAATGCTGCTTCTGTCCCCATTGTTTATCGTCCATGCGCAGCAACAGGTTTCACGGACGGTTCGACCATACGGGGCAGGAATGCCAGCACCCCGATTGCGCGGAACCCGGCGAATTTCGCGCGCCATCCGGTTATGGCAACAGCTTCGATGGACCGGGCGCATGGCGCTGGTTCTGCCTCGATCATGTGCGCGAATTCAATGCCGGATATGACTGGTTTGAAGGCATGAGCGCAGATGAAATACTGGCCGCGCAATCGCCCATGTATGGCTGGCAAACCGAAACGCCTGCGTTCAAGCCGACTGCGGGCGTGGATGGCACGCCGCGCTGGGCCGATTTTTCCGATCCGCTGGACGCCATCGGGGCGCGGATGAACGGGATCAAGAGCCGGGCCGAGCGCGCCGCAAAGATGGCGATGGCGGAGCGACAAGGCGAACGACGCTTTTCGCGCGAGGAAGCCGAGGCATTGCATATTATGGGGCTGGGCAGGGATGCCGACCGTAAAGCCTTACGCCGCCGCTACAGCGACCTTGTGCGCCGCTATCATCCCGACCGCAATGGCGGCAATCGGGCGCATGAAGCGCGGCTTACCCGCGTGGTCGAAGCCTATCAGCTTTTGCGCAAATCCAGTGTGTTTGTGGAAGCGGGCTAAGCGAGCCGGGTTGGGCCAATCGGATTAGGCCAGTCGGGTTAGGCGAGCGTGCCGTCAGTGTCGAAGATCGGCTGAAAACCCGAAAAGATCATGCGTTTGCCGTCCATTGGCATCTCGCCCAGCGCAGCAAACCGCTCATCATTTTCCATTTTGGCATGAGCCGCATCGCGGGCCGCCTTGTCGGGATATTCCATCCACGAAAACACGACTGTCTCGCCATCCTGTGCATCGACTGCGCGATAGAAGTCGGTATGCTCGCCCTTCATCAGATCGTCACCCCAGCATTCGACCATGCGGGTGACGCCGATGTCCTTGAACAATGGCGCGGCTTTCTTGGTAAACGCCAGATATTCGTCGCGCTTGTCGCTTGCCACCGGCGCCAGAAATCCTTCGATATATGCCATTTTGCTCTCCCTTGATGACGGAGGCATAGGCCCAATCAGGTCTGCCGGAAAGCCCAGCGCAGGGTCTTGCCCATGCCCCAGGTCGCCGCGCGAGCGGGCAGCGCGGCAAGGCCGGGTCGCTCCAGCCCCAGCATGGCGCGCGCGTAAGCTGGCAGCATCGCGACCGCTTCGGTCCCGATCAATTCCTGCACGGCGGGCGGTGCGCCTTCCGGCTTTTGATTGAGAACCAGTTGCGCGATTTCCCGCGCTTCGACAGAGCCGACCAGTTCGCGGCGAAATTCGCGCATCAATTGCTCCGCCTCGTGGCGGGTTTCGGGAACCGGATCGGCATCGAGCGCCCGCGCTACAATGGCGAATTGCCGGTAATATTCATCCTGCTCCCGCCCGGACATATCGGGCCGCACATGACGCAGATAAGCGGCAAGAAAGCTCTGCGCTTCGGCGACATGGACGAACGCCAGCGTACGCGGATTGCGCGCGGAATATTGCGTCCCGTCGGGCAAAGTGCCGGTCACTTGCTCGTGGATTGTGTTGACGCGCTTGATCGAAGCCATTGCCGCGTCGCGATCGCCGAAAGTCGTGACGGCGATGAAGCGCGCAGTGCGGCGCAAGCGGCCATGCATATCCGCGCGGAAGTTGGAATGATCGAGGACACCTTGCAACGCGTGCGGGTGCAGCATCTGGATCATCAGCGAGCGAATGCCGCCCACCATCATGCTCACCACATCGGCATGAACCAGACGTATGGGCGAATCCCGCTCGAACAGGGCATTGTCGGATGGCGGCACCGGCTGCTGTCCGTTATTCGTGTCGTTGAATACGGCGCGGACGCGGTTAACGAGCTGCTGCCGCAAAAATTCTGCGGGACTGCGCGGAGGCGTCATGGCGTCATCACGGGCAAGTCACAGGGCTGTTTCAAGGGCGAGCATACAGGCCTTGAATGCGCCATCGAGCGCATTCGTTCCAGTCGCGTGATCTCATCTAAACATCTCTTGTCTTGCGAGGCGCGGGCAGGATCGCTAACCGACAGACGCAATGAATGATATGACCGAAAAGAGCTTCGACGCGCATGACGCGCCCGTAATTTCCGCCCCCGATACGACTGTCGATGCGCGCGATGCGTTCGGCATCGATCGCGACTGGCAGATACCCGCATTTTCCCAAAAGGATGAGCGCGTGCCGGATCTGGACGAAGGCTATGTCTTCGATCCCGATACGACGATGGCAATTCTGGCTGGCTTTGCGCATAATCGCCGGGTGATGATCCAAGGCTATCATGGCACGGGCAAATCGACGCATATTGAGCAAGTTGCCGCGCGCTTGAACTGGCCGTGTATTCGCATCAATCTGGACGCGCATATCAGCCGGATCGACCTGATCGGCCGCGATGCCATCGTCCTGCGTGACGGGTTGCAGATTACCGAGTTTAAAGAGGGCTTGCTTCCGTGGGCATTGCAACATCCGGTGGCTCTGGTGTTCGATGAATATGATGCCGGGCGGCCCGATGTGATGTTCGTGATCCAGCGCGTGCTGGAACAGCAGGGCAAGCTGACGCTGCTCGATCAGAACCGCGTTATCCGGCCCGATCCGCATTTCCGCCTGTTCGCGACCGCAAACACAGTCGGTCTTGGCGATACCAGCGGGCTGTATCACGGGACGCAGGCGATCAATCAGGGGCAGATGGACCGCTGGAACATCGTGGTCGGGCTAAATTATCTGGAGCAGGAAACCGAGCTCAACATTGTCCGCACGAAAAACCCCGATACGCCCAAAGACGTGCTGAAAAAGATGGTGCAGGTTGCCGATCTGACGCGGCAGGGCTTTATCAATGGCGATATTTCCACCGTGATGAGCCCGCGCACGGTCATCACCTGGGCGCAGAACGACTCGATCTTCAATGATCTCGGCCTGTCGTTCCGCCTGTCATTCCTGAACAAATGCGACGAGGAAGAGCGGATGCTGATCGCTGAATATTATCAGCGCGTGTTCGGGGAAGATTTGCCGGAAAGCGCCGTTAGCAAAACTTGATAACACAGTTTTGCCGGACATTACCGTATTACAAAACCGATGTTATTGTCGGCTAGAACTTTGGCCAAACCTTCCCGGTCGACATCGCTCAGCGCTTGTAAAGCAACTTCGCTGCCATCGTTTAGCACGAGTTTGTAATCGGTAGAATCCGTCCAATCGCGGATTTCGAAACGGTCAAGCATTCGCGCAGGGACGGATCCGGTCCGCGATCCGTTCCACCAGTCTATGCCCGTTTCCGAAACGCAAAAGCCGGATTTGGGATTGGCAATCACCATCCATCCAAGGCCTAAGGCACAGAGAAGCCAGAGACCGCTGACCCACGGACCTGCAGGATCGGCCAGCATATCTGCATCGATGGTAATTGCGCCGATAAACAGCACCAACACCAGCGAGATGATGGTAAGCGGCCGCCTGCCTTGATTTTCGTATCTGAAATTCGTCATTGGCCCTGAACTTACCATACGGTTATATTGCTTTTGTTAACGTGCCGCGCGTGAAGGGCCAGATACCTCTCGATTTAACTGTAGTATTACGATAACACACAGACGGACATGGCATTTCTCGATCTCTTTCGCCGCGCACGGCGCCATCGTGACGATGACGGGCCGACCCAACCGCTTGGCGGCTACTACGCGACGCAGGACGCTTACGGAAATAGCTGGGATGATCGGCTGAATGAATTCGATGAGCTGACCGGATATCAGGCGCGGATCGATGGCGATGCGCCGGTAGATGGGGACGAACCACCGCCACCTCCGCTAAGCAAATGGAGCGGGCGGTGGAAATGGATCAAGCGCGGTCTGCTGGCGTTTGCGTTGATCTTCGTGGCGATTCTGGCTTATCTCGCCTTTACTGCGCCGCTGTCGAAATCGCTGGAGCCGATTGCGCCGCCGCAGATAACGCTGCTGGCCGCCGATGGCACGCCGATTGCGCGCAACGGGGCGGTGGTGGACAAGCCCGTTACGGTGCCGGAGCTACCGCAACACGTTGTCGATGCTTTCCTGTCGGTGGAGGATCGCCGGTTTTACAGTCATTGGGGCATTGATCCGCGCGGCCTCGCTCGTGCGGCATGGACCGGCTATGGCGGGGGCAGCACCATCACGCAGCAACTCGCCAAATTTACGTTTCTGACGCCCGAGCGGACCATGACGCGCAAGCTGCGTGAAATGCTGATTGCGTTCTGGCTTGAAGGGTGGCTGACCAAGGACGAAATTCTCGCCCGCTATCTCTCCAACGCATATTTCGGCGACAATGTGTATGGCTTGCGCGCGGCAAGTCTGCACTATTTTTACCGTCAGCCGGAAAACCTCACTCTACCGCAATCGGTGATGCTGGCCGGGCTGGTGCAAGCGCCATCGCGCTATGCCCCGACCAAGCATTACGATCGGGCGGAAAAGCGGATGCGCACCGTGCTGGTCGCGATGGTCGGCAATGGCGTGCTAACACAGGCGCAAGCGGACGCCATGCGCGCACCGGCGCTGGATGTGCGGCTGAAAAGCGAGCTGCCGACCGGCACTTATTTTGCGGACTGGGCCTTGCCTGAAGCGCGCAAGCTGATCGAGGGCGGCTACGATTCGCAGACCATAACGACCACGCTGGATGCGCGGCTCCAGAATATCGCGCGGCGGGTGACGCAGCGCGCGCCGTTGGGCGGTGCGCAAGTGGCGCTGGTCGCGATGCGGCAAAACGGTGAAGTCGTCGCGATGATCGGCGGCACGGATTATCGGAAGACTCCCTTCAATCGCGTGACACAGGCGCGGCGGCAACCCGGATCGACCTTTAAGACATTCGTATATCTCACGGCCTTGAGCGAGGGGTGGGAGCCGGATGACCCGCTATCCGGCGCGGCAATCACGCAAGGTGGCTATCGCCCGAAAAACTATAATGAAAGCTATACCGAGACGCTGACGCTGGAGCAGGCTTTTGCCCAATCCAGCAATGTCGCGACCGTGCGCCTATATCAAAAGGTCGGCAGCCAGAATGTGATCGATATGGCGCGCTCATTGGGCTGGCAGGGTGATTTGACCAAGGGCGACCCCAGCGTGGCGCTCGGCACAGCCACCACCAGTCTGCTCGAACTGACCGCTGCCTATGCCGGGATTGCGGCGAATGATTTTCCAGTCGTGCCGCACGCTTTTGCTTTGGAAGAAGCCGGATGGTTCGACCGCATGGTGAGCGGCAAACGCAGCCTGTCACGCGGAACTCATCGCGATATGGAACGCCTGCTGCGTCGTGCAGTGGAAGTCGGTACGGGCCGCGCCGCGCGCCTGAGAGCGCCCGCTTATGGCAAGACCGGCACGACGCAGGACAATCGCGACGCGCTGTTTGTGGGCTATGCAGGCGATCTGGTCGTGGGCGTGTGGATCGGGAATGACGACAATTCCCCGCTAAACGGCGTGACGGGCGGCGGATTGCCTGCGCGGATCTGGCGCGATTTCATGGCGCAGGCGGGCGTGGCAGCGGCGGCTCCCGAACGTCCGGGCGCAACCGAACAGGACGATCCCGGCGGTCCGGTCGAGCCGTTCGACGTGCCGGACCTCGATGACATTCCGCTTGGGCAAGATGGCAACACGCGGCTGCGCATTCGTAACGGCGAAGTGGTCCTGACGACCGAGATCGACGGCGTGCCGGTCGATGTGACGCTGGGCGAGGAAGGCTTGCGGGTCGATCAGGAGCGGATCGAGGAAGCACGCCGCCGCGCCCAGGAACGGGCGGAAGCTGCGCGCGAGCAAGCCAGCGATCAGGCCGAAGAACGGGCGCGACAATTCGAAGAAGCCTTCGAGCGGGAAATGGAGCAGATCGAACGCTGATTGTGCAGGCTCGCCACGTTTAGGCGCCGGGTTTTCACGCCGAGCACTGCGCGCGTTTAGCTTTCCGGCGAGACCATCAGAATATTCATCACTGCCGTAGCGATCGGACGCGCGCGATCATCCTGCCACGCCTCGACCAGCAAATTGGCATTGCGCCGCCCGATTTTCGTAATCCGGCCCTTGGCAAACATCGGCTTCGATTTACCGGCGGACAGGAATTGCACGGTGATGTTGATCGGCTTTAGCTGATGCGTGCGGCCCATCTCGGCCAAAGTTACGCGCAGCGCCGCATAACCGGCATTTTCCAGCAACCCGCTGGTTGCGCCGCCGTGATAATGCTGCGGTCTGCCTTCGACTGACGCGCCGAAATCCACAGTCAGTACGGGCAAGCCATCTTCGTTTCTGCAATGCCGAATGCCCAGCGATTGCGCATAGGCAGGCAGGGCGGGCAAGTCAGCTTGGGACATGACGCGGCTCCCCGGCAATGGACATGAAGCAACCCGCCAGATGCGCCACTGGATTGTCGGGATTGCCGTCATGCGCCACTCCGCGCACAAAGGCCGCAGAGCGGGTGTTGCGATAGCATTCCACCCGCGCAATGACCGAAGCGTGCGCGCGCGCAGGGCGCTGATAATCGACGCGCAAATCCAGCGTGGCGATAGGCTTAAATTCCTGCAATTTGGTCCAAATCGCCAAGCCGGATGCCATGTCGAGCAAGCTGACGATCGGTCCCGATGCGAGGATGTTTTCGTCCGTTTCGCCTAGCAAATCCTCACGCCACGGCAATTCCAGCTCGACCCAGTCCGGCCCGCTTTCCCGATATTTAACGCCCAGCCATCCCGTGTGACCGTGATCGAGCAGGAAGGGCGCAGCCTTCGCCGCGTTGAAGCTCTTGGGTTGGGTCATAACGCGTTTCCGGTCATGGCGTCGATCGCCCCTTGCAGGATGATAGCTGCGGCGTGCGAATCGATTTTGCCGGCGCGTTTTGCGCGGCTGAAATCCTGTCCGATCATGTCGCGCTCTGCGCTGGTGGTGGACCAGCGTTCATCCCACAACAGGATCGGCAGGGTCATGGCTTGCGCCAGATTGCGGGCATAGGCTCTGGTCGCTTGTGCGCGTGGCCCCTCGGTCCCGTCCATATTACGCGGCAGGCCGAGCACGATGCCTTTGACGCTGCGCTGTTCGATCAGCTTTTCCAGGCCGGCGCGGTCCTGTCCGAACTTGGCGCGGGGCAGGGTCTTGTCCGCATTGGCAAAACGCCAGCCCGCATCACACAGCGCAACGCCGATGGTTTTGGTCCCAAGGTCCAGCGCCATCAGGCACCCGCCATCGGGCAGCGCGTCGGTGAAGGCCAATGCGCTTTCATGGATGGCATCGCTCATTGCGCGGCTTTCCAAGCAGCCACACGGGCGGCGACATCGGCCTGCAAATTCGCCCAGAACAGCGGGATGTCGTACACGTGGTAATTGTTGCCCGGCAGCACGGCGCTGCCCATTTCCGGCGGATCACCGATTAGCAGCAGCCCACGTTCGTCGCAGCGCGCCGGGATCAGTCCGACCCGTAAGCGTCCATCGCTCAAATCCTCGTCGGGGACCAGCGTGCCAAGGTTTGCGCTGCCTGCTGCTTCGCCGCCAATGCGGCCCGTCAACGGGTTCGAGCACAAGGATTGGGCTGTCGCCGCGCGGCGCTCCGTCGAAACCGATCGATGCGCGATAGCTGTCCAGCACGGCGCTGGGATCGGCGGGTTCGGCATAGCTCGACCAGCTGACGATACAGGCGGATTGATCGGCTGCATTGCAGGCCGGGAAAGGCAGAAACGGCAGATCCTGCGTGACCGAAATGGGCCAGCCGATCGGATAGGCTGCCACGATGCGATCGCTTAGCGGTGAGTCCGCAATTTCCTCCCGCATCAGGCGGATAAGATGCAGCGCGCCCTGACTATGACCGGCCAGCACGATCGGCATATCCTGCGGCACGTCAGCGATAAATTTGGCAAAGGCCTGGCGCACATCGGCATAAGCAGCATCGATGGCCGCCTCCGCATCGTCGCCCGTAGTCAGAAACGCACCGAACGTCGCTTGGCGGTAACGCGGTGCCCAGATCTGGGCGGCGCGGTTGAACGGGCTGGCCATGCCGCGCACATAGATTTGCGCGATCCGCTGCGAATCGGCATCGTCCAGCGGCGCATTCCAATTGCTGCGATCGAGATAGCTGGTCGGGTGCAGGAAAAAGACGGCGTAATCGAGGCGCGCGGGTGGCTCTGACGGCGTTGCGTCCGCGACGCTGTCTTCCGGCCCAGAATCTGGCGCTGCCTGATCTGGCGCTGCCTCATCTGGCGCTGCCTCATCTGGCGCCGTGTCATCCTCGGCCAGTAGCGGTTGCCAGCGGGCCAGTGTCGTCGCTTTGCCGGGCCGGTCGAACCACATCGCCGGATCGTCGTAGCTGTTGGCTTCCAGCGGCGCTTGTTCGGCGAAATCGCTCGTCGGGACGAAAGCCAGCGCGGTCAGTTCCTGCGACCACACGCGCAAACCACCAATCCGGCCATGACCAGCACGATGATGGTTGCGATGATGTAGAGAAATTTGCGTGCCATGACCTGTGTGACTTTAGGCCTGGGTTCGCTCGATGGCAGGCTTGGACGCCTGTGTTTCGGCATCGCCATGTTCCGACCGGCGCTCCAGCAGAACTTTCAGCATGGCGAGCAGCGGATCGGCCAGAAACAGACCCAGCACGCCAAACAATATTCCCATGATCAACTGCGCCGCCAGCACCAGCGCCGGAGCCAGATCGACCGTTTTGCGCGCGATCAGCGGGATGATGACATAGCCATCGAAGGACTGGACGAGAAAATAAACAAAGACCGTATAAAGCCCCATTTCCACGCCGCCGGAAAATCCGACCAGCACCATGATGATACCGGAAATAAATGCGCCAAGATTGGGAACGAAGGCCAGCAAGCCGGTGAGGATCGCCAGTAACGCGGCCATCGGTACTCCGTACCAAGCGAGCAGAGCGTAAGTGAACAGCCCTTCAAACACCATGCCGACCAGCCGCCCGGCCATCAGGCGGCGCATGGTGTAGCCCATACGCTCGGCGGTCACATAAAAATCGTCGCGGCGGTGGCGGGGCAGCATCCATGCAATCCCGCGCTCATACAGCATCGGTTCCAGCGCGACGTAAATGCCGATAATGATGATGAGGATGATTGTGGCAAAGCCGCCGAACAAGCCGCCGATGGCTTTGGTGATGGTGCCAACGCCCGACATAATCGTGCCGGTCAAGTTTTGCACTTGCGCTTGATCGATGGCAACGCCCTGGCTTTGCAGCCAGGTGACGAAATATTCCGCCTGGGCCAGCACGATTTCAGGCAGCAGCGCGGCTTCCTGGCTAATTTGCGATCCGGCATATCGGCCGAGCCAGACGAAAAATGCCACGGCCAAAGCCAGCACAAGCGCAACGCGCCATTGCCGACCGATCGGGATGACGCGGCCGAGCAGCCGTGCGCCGCCATCCAATAGCGCGGCAAACACCATCGCTCCGAACAAGACGAGCAGCGGTTGCGCGATATAGACGGCCAGTATGAACAGGCCGATCACGCCCGCCCATACGAAAGCCTTGGCGGCTTCGTATCTCAGCTCTGGATTGGCGATGCGGGTAGGGCTGGTCCCCATCTCGCTATCGGGTTTGGAACCGTCTTGGGCCAAGGGTTAGTCTGCCGCCTGAATGCGCGGTGCGGCCTGCGCAGGCTGATCGACTTGCGGTGCGCGCAAGGTGGTCCATGACCGGCCAGAACGCAGCGAGGTAAACCATGAAATCGGATTGAGATTGGTCGTTCCGTCGAGCGAGAAAGTGAGAAATTCCGCGCGTCCGCCGATATTCTCCAGCGCAACCGGACCGCCAAGTCCGCCGCCGACCGTGGCCAGAGGTGCGCGGCTATCCGCCGAATGATCGCGATTGTCGCCCATCACGAAGACATGGCCTTCGGGCACGGTGACCGCCGGGCGGTTATCCAGCGGGTGGTTCTCAATATGGTCAATAACCAGATAGCTGGCTCCGTTCGGCAAGGTTTCGCGCAGCACCGGCATCTCGCATACCATCTCGCCCGATGGCTGGCGCACGCGCATTCCGGGGTAGGTGCCCGGCTCGCATGGTGCGTTAAGATCGACGGGCAGGCGTATGGCGGGTTCGACTTCCTGGGCGATTGGTGTGCCGTTCAAAATAATCTGACCGTTTTCGACCGCAACAGTATCGCCGGGCAAAGCGACGACGCGCTTGATATAATCCTCGTCGCGTTCGGGATGCGTTGGAATGACGATGTCGCCATATTCCGGGGTCGAGCCGAAGATGCGCCAGTCGCCGCGCGGGGCCAGGTGGAACGAGACCGAGGCCCAGCTCCACCCATACGGATATTTGCTGACGATCAGGCGGTCCCCCACCATCAGCGAGGGCAACATGGATTCGCTGGGGATGTAGAACGGCTTGGCGACGAAACTGTGGAAGCCCATCACCGCCAGCAGCATCAGCGCAAGGCCGCGCAGCTCCACCCACCAATTGATTGAATTGGATGTTTCTTCGGTGTCGGAATTGCGTTTTTCGGTCACAGTCGGGTTGCCGGTCGTCATAATTTCTACGGTTTCGGATACGCTTCGATGATCACAAAGGCCTGCGCCCATGGATGATCGTCGGTGAGAGTCAGATGAATAGTGGCGTCATGGCCCTGTGGCGTCAATTCCGCAAGCCGCTTTGCAGCGCCGCCGGTCAGCGCCAGCGTCGGCGCGCCCGACTTTGCATTGACCACACCGATATCCTTCATGAAGACGCCGCGTTTGAAACCTGTTCCGACAGCTTTGGAAAAGGCTTCTTTGGCGGCGAACCGCTTGGCGTAAGTTCCGGCGATGGTGAAGGGGCGCCGCTGTGCCTTCGCGCGCTCGATGTCGGTGAACACGCGGTTTTCGAACCGTGTTCCGAACCGGTCGAGCGAGTTCTGAATTCGCTCTATATTGCACAGGTCGGAACCCAGCCCGATAATCACAGCGCTTTCCCTAAAATCGCCGCGAGCAGTATAAGGACCATAAAATGCAGCAGGATTTGCGAAGTGACGAGCGGATGCGTGACTTCGCCTTTGGCCATTTTCAGCGTCGAGTAGTAGCCGAACATTTGCAGCAGCGGCCACGCGACGCCGAACGCAACCAGCGCGCCGGAATTCAGCGCATATCCCGCAAAACCGAGGCTCAGCAGAAACGGTATCGCCGCCGCTATATAAAGCCATTTCTGCTTATTGGTCAGCGAAGCCTCGCTCACCGCGCATCGTCCATCAACTCGCGCATCCGGCGCACCGCATTTTCCAGGCCCACAAACACCGCTTCACCGACCAGATAATGTCCGATGTTGAGTTCGGCGAGTTGCGGAATGGCAGCAATCGGTTGCACATTCTCATATGTCAGTCCGTGGCCGGCGTGCGGTTCAATGCCATTTTTAACGGCCAATGCCGACATATCGGCAATGCGCTTCAATTCGCTGGCGATCCGCTCGGCATCACCGTCCAGAAATGCGTGGGCATATTCGCCGGTGTGGAATTCCACCACTTGCGCGCCCAGTCTGATCGCCGCGTCCAACTGGCGTTCCTGAGCTTCGATAAACAGGCTGACGCGGATGCCGCCATCCACCAGACTGGTGACGATTGGCGCAAGCTGATTGTCGAGGCCCGCTGCATCCAGCCCGCCTTCGGTCGTGCGCTCTTCCCGCTTTTCCGGCACGATACAGGCCGCGTGCGGTTTATGGCGCAGCGCAATGTCCAGCATTTCCTGCGTTGCTGCCATTTCCAGATTTAGCGGCAAATTGGTCGCTTCCTGAATACGGCGCAGGTCGGCATCGCGAATATGGCGGCGGTCTTCGCGCAAATGCGCAGTGATGCCATCGCCGCCAACGCTTGCCACAATCTGCGCTGCGCGCACCGGATCGGGATGATCGCCGCCGCGCGCGTTGCGAATGGTCGCCACGTGATCGATATTGACGCCCAGCCTGAGCTTGTCGGGACGCAGAGTGCTGACTTGCGCTCCGCTCACGCTTTGCGGCTGCCCGGCTTGGTAACGGGAATCGCCGCCAGATCGTCGGGCACTTCGTCTTCGGCAAAAGTCGGGAAGTTCAAGGCAATCAGCGAATGCAGCGGCACGCCGAGATCCTCATCTCCGCCGGTGCGATCAACGAGTGCGACTTCGGCGACGACTTCGCCGCCCGCTGCCTGCGCTGCGGCAATCGCTTCGCGGCTGGAGAGGCCCGTGGTCACGACATCCTCGACCATCAGCAGTTTTTCGCCCGGCGCGATGGTAAACCCGCGCCGCAATTCGAACGTGCCAGTGGGGCGTTCGAGAAAAATCGCTTCCTTGCCCAGAGCGCGGCCCATCTCATGCCCGATGATCAGACCGCCCATCGCCGGAGAAATGACCTTGTCGATGGACTGGCGCAATTCGCGCGGCAGCTTTGCGACCAGTGCCGAGGCCAGCCGTGCCGCCCGCATCGGCTCCATCAACACGCGGGCGCATTGCAGATAGTGCGTGCTGTGGCGTCCCGATGAAAGTTTAAAGTGTCCTTCCAGCAAAGCATCGCTATCGCGAAACTCCTTGATTACGTCCTCGTCGGTCATCGAAATCCTATAACATAAGTTTGTAAGTGGCAGGCAGCGTGAAACGGATGCAACATTGGTTGCGGATTTTTCTCCTAGAACCGCTTGAGGCTGCGGGCAAGCGCGCGTATAGGCCGGACCATAAATCCTGATACCGGTCGAAATTTGCGCGCCGCTATGGTGGTCGCGTCGGCAGGAATCAGGGGTTTTAATAGGGGCATCGTGCTTGTCGTGCGAACAACAATGGGAACTTCCGGGCCAATGAAATCGCCAAAACTTCTCGCGAGTCTGATCATTGCCATGTTCTTGGCGCTGGCTCCGCAGGCGGCCATCGCGCAAGTCGACGCGCGCCAGACGCAGCCGATGGATATGAATGCGACGACCCCGCAAAACGATGTGTCACCGCTGGTCGGTGCGGGTGAGCAGGGTGATGCAGCCGAAGGCAGCGATGCGGCAGGTTATACACCGCTCGGCCCCGAATGGATCAAGGGACAGCCTGAGCCGGGTGGCCTTGGGTTTCAGGACCAATATTCCGAAGACGGCAAATATGCGCTGTGGATGCACAATGCGATTTTGATGCCGATCATTACGGCCATCAGCCTGTTCGTGCTGGGCCTGCTGCTGTGGGTGATCGTGCGCTATAACAAGAAAGCCAATCCGACACCCTCGCGCACCACGCATAACACGCTGATCGAAGTCGTGTGGACGGTGGTTCCGGCATTGATCCTGCTGGTGATCGCGATTCCCTCGATCCGCTTGCTGGCCAGCCAGTATGAAGCACCACCCGCCGATGCGATTACAGTGAAGGCGACCGGTTATCAGTGGTACTGGACCTATTCGTTCCCCGATCATGGTGATTTCGAGGTAATCTCGAACATGATGCCGGAAGACGAGGCGGAGGCCAAAGGTTTCCCTGCGCTGTTAGAAGTGGATAACCGTCTGGTCCTGCCGGTCGGTGTGCCGATTCGTTTGCAAACGACTGCTGCCGATGTGATCCATTCATTTGCCGTGCCATCGCTCTGGTTCAAGCTGGATGCCATTCCCGGTCGCTTGAACGAGCGTTTGATGACCATCGAAGAGCCAGGCATTTATTACGGACAATGTTCCGAATTGTGCGGCGCGCGTCACGCTTATATGCCGATCACGGTCGAAGCCCTGCCGCGCGAGCAGTGGGAGCAGTGGGTGCTGGCGCAAGGCGGTTCGCTGGATGGCGGCGCAGAAGCCGAAGTGGTCGAGGCTGACGCGAGTGACGCGGATGCCGACGCAGACAACGAAAATGAAACGGGCAGCGAAGAGTCCGACGTCGATGAGCAAGTCGATACCGTAGCAGCAGCGGCGCGTTCCGCCGTCCGCTCCTGATAGATACCGATAGAAGAGACACGATACATGGCGACGACAGCTGACAGTTTTCAGGCTCATACCGATGACCACGCGCATGATCATGCCGATCACAAGCCGAGCTTTTTCGCGCGCTGGTTCATGTCCACCAATCACAAGGACATCGGCACTCTTTATCTGATCTTCGCGATCATGGCGGGTATCATCGGTGGCGCGATTTCCGGCGTCATGCGGATGGAACTGGCCGAGCCGGGCATTCAGCATCTTGGCGCGATGGTCGATTTCATGGGCGGCGAAGCCTCGGTCAATGCCAATCTGCATATGTGGAACGTGCTGATCACGGCACATGGCCTCATCATGGTTTTCTTCATGGTTATGCCAGCTATGATCGGCGGTTTCGGTAACTGGTTCGTGCCGCTGATGATCGGCGCGCCAGACATGGCCTTCCCACGGATGAACAATATTTCGTTCTGGCTGACGGTCGCAGGTTTCCTGTCGCTGGTCTTCTCGATGTTCGTGCCGGGCACGCTCGACGGGTCGCTGGGCGCAGGAACGGGCTGGACAGTCTATGCACCTTTGTCATCGGCTATCGGTTCGCCGGGACCAGCGGTCGATTTCGCGATTTTCTCGCTGCACCTTGCGGGCGCAGGCTCGATTTTGGGCGCAACCAACTTCATCACGACCATTTTCAATATGCGCGCGCCGGGCATGACCCTGCATAAAATGCCGCTATTCGTATGGTCGGTGCTGGTTACTGCATTCCTGTTGCTGTTGGCGCTACCAGTTCTTGCCGCAGCGATCACCATGCTGCTGACCGACCGCAATTTCGGCACGACTTTCTTCGATGCGTCGGGCGGCGGCGATCCAGTGCTTTACCAGCATTTGTTCTGGTTCTTCGGCCACCCCGAAGTGTACATCATGATCTTGCCGGGCTTTGGCATGGTCAGCCAGATTGTCGCGACCTTTAGCCGCAAGCCCGTGTTCGGCTATCTCGGCATGGCTTATGCGATGGTCGCAATCGGCGTCGTTGGCTTCATCGTCTGGGCGCACCATATGTACACTGTCGGTCTAGACGTGAATACGAAGATGTATTTCACGGCGGCCACGATGGTTATCGCGGTTCCGACCGGGGTGAAGATATTCAGCTGGGTCGCCACGATGTGGGGCGGCAGCGTCGAGTTCAAATCTCCGATGGTCTGGGCCTTGGGCTTTATCTTCCTGTTCACTGTTGGCGGTGTAACTGGCGTTGTGCTGGCCAATGGCGGGATCGACGATAATCTGCACGACACCTATTATGTGGTCGCGCATTTCCATTACGTCCTGTCGATGGGTGCGGTCTTCTCGCTGTTCGCGGGCTGGTATTACTGGTTCCCGAAGATCAGCGGCCGCTGGCACAGTGAATTTCTGGCGCATCTGCACTTCTGGGTGTTTTTCATCGGCGTGAATATCATCTTCTTCCCGCAGCACTTCTTAGGAATGCAGGGAATGCCGCGTCGGATTCCCGACTATTCCGTAGCGCATACGTTCTGGAACGAGATTTCGACTTACGGTTACATGGTGATGGCCGCATCGATGGTGATCTTCTTCGTGAACACCGCCTATGCGCTGATCGCGGGTAAGCGGGCCGAGGACAATTACTGGGGTGAAGGTGCAACGACGCTGGAATGGACCTTGTCCAGCCCGCCGCCTTATCACCAGTTCGAAACATTGCCGGTAATCGAGGATCATCACGATTATCACAATCACCTGCCCGCAGAAGATGGCAAACCCGCGACTGCGTAAGATCGACCGGTAAGGGTGCAGGCGTCCTGCATCCGATAGACTGATGAGATACAAACAAGGGGGCGCGGCGAAAGCTGCGCCTCTTTGCCAAGAAACCGAACAAAGCACATTATGACCACTGCAACCACGCAACATCTTCCGGCGAACTGGCGCGATTTCTATGCGCTGACCAAGCCGCGCGTCATCACGCTGGTCATATTCACCGGCATTTGCGGGCTCTTGGCAGCGCCGGGCAATCTGCATCCGGTGCTGGCTTTTACCGCAATCCTGTGCATTGCCTTGGGCGCAGGTGGTGCCGCGGCGTTGAACCATTGGTGGGAAGCCGATCTCGATGCCGGAATGAAGCGCACTGCGCGGCGGCCTTTGCCAAGCGGACGAATGCAGGGCACGGATGCGCGCGATTTCGGCATTCTGTTATGCGGCGCGTCGGTGGTGATTATGGGGCTGGCCATCGGCTGGCTCGCCGCCGCCATTCTGGCGTTTTCAATTATCTACTACGCTGTGATCTACACGATCTGGCTGAAGCCGCGCACGCCGCAGAACATCGTGATCGGCGGCGGTGCTGGCGCATTTCCCCCGCTGATCGGTTGGATCGCTGTCACGGGCGAGATTACTGCCATGCCGATCCTGCTATTCGCGATCATCTTCTTCTGGACGCCGCCGCATTTCTGGGCGCTCGCCCTGTTCGTAAAGTCGGATTACGCGAAAGTCGGCATTCCCATGATGCCGGTCGTCAAAGGCGAGAAATCGACCCGCCGCCAGATTTTTGCTTATGCGGCCTTGCTGGTCCCGATCGCCATTGCGCCGTGGCTGATTGGTGGAACCGGCGCGATTTACGGCGTCTCGGCGCTGATCCTGTCGCTTGTGTTCCTTGCCCTGTCCGTGCCGGTCGTTCGCCGTGAAGCGGTCGAGGGTGATAAAATGGCCGAGGAAAAGCGGTTGTTCGCATTCAGCATAGTCTATCTGTTTGCGCTGTTCGGCGTGCTGGTGCTCGACCGGATTGCTGCTTATCAAAACTGGCCGATACCCGGAGTAAGCGCATGACACCCGATGAAGAACGCGAATTCAAAGCGCGCCGCAAAAGCCGCAATTGGGTCATCGGCGGCATTCTCTTGTTTTTCGTCGTTCTGTTTTACGCGATCACTGTCGTGCGGATGGGAGACTAGCCGCAATGGACGCGAATATCCGCACCGGATTGCTTGCCGCCATGCTGGCTGCCGCGATGCTGGGGCTTGGCTATGCTGCGGTGCCGCTTTACGATCTGTTTTGCCGCGTGACCGGATTTGGTGGCACAACGCAGCGGGCAAGCGCAGCAGAGGCCGATTTGGCGGCGCAATTCGGTAAGTCTGTCGGCGGCAAGACCATCTCCATCCGCTTCGATGGCAGCGTGGCGCGCGATGTGCCGTGGCGCTTTCGGCCCGAGCAATCCACCGACACGGTGCAGATCGGACAGCGTGATATGGCGTTCTATACCGCGCGCAATGATGGCAATGTCCCGATCACCGGCACGGCCAGCTTCAATGTCGAGCCGGAATATACAGGTAAATATTTCAACAAAGTGCAGTGCTTCTGCTTCACGGAACAGACGCTGCAACCCGGCGAAGAAGTGCGGATGCCTGTTCTCTATTTCATCGATCCGGCGATCCTTGAGGACGAGAATGCCAGCAAGGTTGAGCAGATCACTTTGAGCTACACTTTTCACCGGACCAAGGACGCCGCGCCGGAAACCGGATCCTAAGACACTGGACCACACGCATATCGCCTATTATGGGCATGGAATAATTTAGACAGGACGCATTACATGGCTGGCAACGTCAATCATCAATACCACATTCTGGACCCCGATATCTGGCCGATCATCGGGTCGTTTTCGGCGCTGACCTTTACCACGGGCATGGTGTTCTTTATGAATGACATGGCCAATGCTTGGCTGATCCTGGGCATCGGCATCGCCGGGTTGATTGCGACGTTTTTCGCGTGGTTCTCCAACATCGTCAAAGAAGCGCAGCGCGGCGATCACACGCCGGTGGTGCAATTGCATATGCGCTACGGGATGATCCTGTTCATCGCGTCCGAAGTGATGTTTTTCGTCGGCTGGTTCTGGAGCTGGTTTAATTTTTCGCTGTTCCCGAGCGAAATCAGCGAAGTCATCGGCGGCACATTTCCGCCGGTTGCGATCGAATATGTGCTGAACCCGTTCGAGCTGCCGCTGCTGAATACGCTGATCCTGCTGTGTTCCGGCACAACGGTAACCTGGGCGCACCATGCGCTGATCCACGGCGATCGCGAAGGCCTGAAAAAAGGTTTGTGGGCCACGGTTATTCTGGGCGCGATCTTTACGATGATCCAGATTTACGAATATGGTCACGCGCCGTTTGAATTCGGCGGCAACACGTATAGCTCTGCATTCTATATGGCGACTGGATTTCACGGGTTTCACGTTCTGATCGGCACGATCTTCCTGATTGTGTGCCTTGTGCGAGCCTATAAAGGCCACTTTACCCCGCGCCAGCATTTCGGTTTCGAAGCGGCGGCATGGTATTGGCACTTCGTCGATGTCGTGTGGTTGTTCCTGTTCATCACCGTCTATGTCTGGGGCAGTGCGGGCGCTGAATATTATTGAGGATGAGGGATGCTAATCCTCCCGAAACCAAAGGGCAGCCTTCTTACGCGGAGGCTGCCCTTTTCGGTTGCTGTCCGCGATGCGGCGCGCGGACCCTGTTTACCGGCCCGGTCAAGTTCGCCGAGCGGTGCCGCGCATGCGCTTTGGATTTTGCCAAGTTCAATGTCGGCGATGGTCCGGCAGCGTTTTTGACGCTTATTATCGGAGCGGCTCTGGTGGGGCTGGCCTTATGGCTGGATGCTTCCGTTCGACCGCCTCTGTGGGTTCACGCACTGATCTGGATTCCGCTAACGGTCATTGCCGTGCTGGGCGGATTGCGGATTGCCAAGGCGCTGCTGCTAATCAGCGAGTATCGCAACAGCGCGGGCGAAGCGACGAGCGGTCATCCCGCCGATCCTGCCGAGACCGACCTGACATGACCCGCAATATCCCGCTGATCCCGACGCTGTTTGTGGGGGCCGCCTGCGCGGTGATGATCGCGCTCGGTTTCTGGCAATTAGGCCGGGCAGGGGAAAAAGATGCTTTGATCGCGCGGTCGATCGCAGCGCAGGAGATGGGCGAGGAAACCGTCTGGCCGTCAAACGAAGCGGAAGCGGAAACGGCGCTTTACCGCCGCAGCAATGTCGAATGCGTCAAAGTCTGGGACATGACCGCCGTTGCCGGGACGAGCGCTAAGGGCGCAAAAGGCTGGGCGCATCGCGCGAATTGTCTGCTGAGCACCGGCGAATAATGCGACTGTCGCAATGGGCTGGTCGAATGTGCCGCAATCCCCGGATTGGACCGGCGGCACTGTCAGCGGGACGATTGCGCCGGGGCCGCGTCTGGTCGCCGATCCTGCGGTTGCTGGCCTCCAGCCGCTGGCAAAGCCCGACCCGACCGATCTGCCGAACAATCATCTGGCTTACACCGGTCAGTGGTTCTTTTTCGCGTTGACCGCGCTGATCATTTACGTGCTAGCCTTGCGCCGCCGGAACAAGGCCGACTGAAGCACAATTTGCGCGCGTAAAGCTGGCCTTGCTTGCCGACAGGGGACAGGCCCGCTAACCGCTTCGGCATGGAATACATCTCCACCCGTGGCCGTGCGCCTACCCTTGATTTCGAAGCAGTGACGTTGGCCGGTCTGGCCAGCGATGGCGGATTGTATCTGCCGCGCGAATGGCCGCAATTCTCCCACGCTGACATCGCTGCGATGACCGGGCTGCCATACGCAGAGATAGCAGCGCGGGTGATGCAGCCGTTTGTCGGCAACGCCTTGAGCGAACAGGAATTGCGCGAGTTATGCGAGGCGGCTTACGGGCGCTTTTCACACACCGCCGTAACGCCGCTGGTGCAACTCGATCAGCAGCAATGGCTGCTTGAATTGTTTCACGGACCGACGCTGGCATTCAAGGATGTAGCGCTGCAATTGCTGGGGCTATTGTTCGAAAAGTTTCTGTCGCGGCGATCGGATCAGCTGACGATTATCGGTGCGACCAGTGGCGACACGGGATCAGCGGCGATCGACGCGGTAGCAGGGCGCGAAAATATCGACATATTCATGTTGCATCCTGAGGGGCGTATTTCCGATGTGCAGCGGCGGCAGATGACGACCGTATGCGCGCCCAATGTCCACAATCTGGCGATGGCGGGCAGCTTCGATGATGCGCAGGCGATGGTGAAGCGGATGTTTGTCGATCCCGATCTAACCAGCCGCTTTCGCATCGGTGCGGTCAATTCGATCAACTGGGCGCGGCTGATGGCGCAAGTGGTGTATTATTTTGTGGCTGCCGTGCAATTAGGCGCGCCGCATCGAAAGGTCGCTTTTTCCGTTCCAACCGGCAATTTCGGCGATGTGTTCGCTGGCTATGTCGCTGCGAAGATGGGTTTGCCGGTTGCGCGGCTGATCGTGGCGACCAATGTGAACGATATTCTGCACCGCGCCTTAAGTGATGGCGACTATTCAACGGGCGACGTTACGCCCACGGCAGCCCCCTCGATGGATATTCAGGTCAGTTCCAATTTCGAGCGGCTTCTGTTTGATTGCGGTGGGCGCGATGCGCTCGCGCTGACCGATCAAATGGCAAGTTTCGAGGCCTGTAAAGCGTTGCAACTCACGACTGGACAGCGGGATGGTGCGGCGCAGCTTTTGACCAGCACGCGCGGCGATGAGATTGAAATGGCGCAGGCGATGCGCTGGGCCAGCGAACATTGCGGGCAAATTATCGATCCGCACACCGCCATCGGCTTGCACGCTGCCCGTGCGCAGGATTTGCCGCGCGACATTCCGATTGTCACGCTGGCAACGGCGCATCCTGCAAAGTTCCGCGATCCCGTTGAGCAGGCCACCGGCGTTCGCCCAAGCCTGCCCGCGCGCGTCGGTGACTTGTTCTCGCGCGAGGAAAGTTTTGTCAGCCTGCCCGGCGATTACGACGCGGTCAAAGCGCATATCATCGAACACGCGACGCCGTCCGCCTGATGGCCGATCTGGTGCAACAACCGCAGCTGATGATCGGGGAGGGCTGGGACGGATATCGCCTGCTCGACAGCGGTCATGGACGCAAATGGGAGCAATTCGGCGATTACCGTTTCATCCGCCCCGAACCGCAAGCGATGTGGACCCCGCGCAATGCCGATTGGCGGGCCGATAGCGAATTTATTCCGGGATCGGATGAGGATGGCGGTGGACGCTGGAGCGATGCGGCGCATCTGCCGGAACATGGCTGGCCGGTGCAGTGGGACGATGTGAAGTTCACCGCGCAGCCGACCCCCTTTCGGCACTTGCAGTTTTTCCCCGATATGGCGCCCGTCTGGACTTGGATGCGGGAGCGGCTCGCGGGACTGGACGAGGCGCAAACGCTCAATCTGTTCGGTTATACCGGGGTCGGCAGTCTGGCGCTGAGTGGCTGCGGTCCGGTGGTCCATGTCGATGCTTCGAAGAAATCCGTGGCGCAAGCGCGTGAGAATGCTTCATTGTCCAAGATGGAGGATCGACCGATCCGCTGGCTGGTCGATGATGCAGCCAAATTTACCGCGCGCGAAGTACGGCGAGAGCGGCGCTATGACGGCATCATTCTCGACCCGCCGAAATTCGGACGCGGCCCGAACAATGAAACCTGGCGGATCGAAGCCGGTTTGCCCGAATTGCTGGCCGATTGCCGCGCCTTGCTGGACGAGCGCAGCCGGTTTCTGTTCCTGACCGTTTACGCCGTGCGGATGTCCTCGCTTGCGCTGGCTGGGCTAATGGACGAGTTGTTCGCCGGACTTCCCGGGACGATCGAGCATGGCGATCTGGGCGTTCGGGAGCAGGATGATGGACGGATGCTGCCGACCGCGATATTCGCGCGCTGGTCGAATGATAGCTAGGACCGGAGACAAATGAGCGATTCTCTTACCTTGAATGTGGCCGATCTGGAAGTCGATGTTTTGACCGGCATCTATTCCGAGGAAACGGGTAAGCCGCAACCGCTGAGGATTTCGATCGCGGCAGAGATGGCGGTAGTCGAGCGGTATGAGGCCGATACGCCGCTCGATCAAAGCAAGAATTATATGGATTTGAAGGACGCGGCTTTGCAGCTTCCCGAAAACGTCCATTTCAAGCTGATCGAGGCGGTGGCGGACCACATCATTGCCAAAATATTGAAGCAGGACAGCCGCGTGAGCGCAGTCAGCGTGAATATCGTGAAGCTGGCCATTGCCGAAGCGAGTGAGCAAATCGGCGTTACCTTGCGGCGCGAGCGAAGCTGATGACGGGGCAGCGGGTTCTGGCGATCGGCGATTTGCCGCATGACCCGCTGGACGCTGCAACCGCATTTTATCAGGTCTATTTGGCCGAGGCGCAGAAGGCGCTGTGCGATGCCGATGCGTTGCTGATCGTGCTGCCCTTGGCCGATTTCACGCATAGCGAGTGGCGTCGGGCGGTAACTCGCTCGCTTGCGCGCGAAAATACGCCTAAGCGCATTAATATGATCGCTGCCGACGACCCCGACACTATTGCTGCTATGACGGAATATTGTGCGTGTGCGCCGGGTGTGACGGGCCAGTATCTGCCTGCGCATCGAGCAGGGCAATACGTATGAATGCTTTGCTTCAGCAGCCGATGGTGGACAATTTCGCGCGCACGATCACCTATCTGCGCCTGTCGGTTACGGATCGCTGCAATCTGCGCTGCACTTATTGTATGCCCGAAAATATGCGATTCTTGCCGAAAAGCGATGTCCTGTCGCTGGAAGAATTGGAGCGGCTGGCCGGTGCATTTATCGCGCGCGGCGTCACGAAGCTGCGGCTGACCGGCGGAGAGCCGCTGGTGCGGCGTGATATGATGACGCTGGTCGAACGGCTTGGGCGCCGGATCGGCAATGGCCTTGAAGAATTGACGCTGACGACCAACGGCACGGAACTGGTCCGTCATGCCGACCACTTGGCGAAAGCCGGAGTGCGGCGAATTAACGTGTCGCTCGATACGCTGGATCGCGCATTGTTCGCATCGCTGACCCGGCGCGATATGTTGCCAAAAGTGCTGGACGGAATTGCGGCGGCAAAGGCAGCGGGCTTGCAAGTGAAGCTGAACACGGTCGCGCTAAAGGGCCAGAATGAAGCGGAAATTCCCGACCTGATCGCATGGGCGCATGGTCAAGGGCACGACATTACCTTGATCGAAGTCATGCCGCTGGGCGATGTCGAGCAAGATCGGATCGATCAATATCTGCCGTTGGATGCGGTGCGGCGGAAACTTGAAAAGCGGTGGACGCTGATCCCGAGTGTGCACAGGACGAGTGGTCCGGCGCGCTATGTCGAGGTGCAGGAAACCAGCGGGCGGATCGGGTTCATCACGCCGCTTACCAGCAATTTTTGCGCGGGGTGCAACCGGATGCGGGTGACGACGACCGGGCAGCTATATCCGTGCCTGGGCGGCGGGGAACAAGTCGATTTGCGCAGCGCGATGCGCTCGGAGAATTCCGAAGTGGCGTTGAACAACGCGATGGATCGCGCTTTGAGGATCAAACCGGAGCGCCACGATTTTCGCATCGAGCGGGCGGGTCAGGAGCCTGCGCAGCCGCGCCATATGTCCACCACCGGAGGGTAGCGATGGTACGGCTCGTGTTTCTGGGCAAGTTTGCCGATTGGGCAGGCAGAGGTGAAAGCGACCTTTCCGCTCCGCTCGACTGGCACGGCTTGCTTGACGAAGTCGATCAGCGAATCGCGGATGCACTGCGTGATGACAAGGCGCACATCGCCGTGAATGGCGTAATCCTGTCCGACAAAGCGGAGTTAGTGGCGCAGGATGGTGACGAGGTCGCGCTGCTTCCGCCGGTCAGCGGAGGCTAGGCTGGTGATCAGGACGCCGTGCGATGTACGCTTGCTGGACGAGGCGATGGATGCCGATCAAGCACAAGCGGCATTTTCTGCCAAACACGCGCAAGCAGGTGCCATCGCCAGCTTTGTGGGTAAAGTGCGCGATGATGGCGATACTCAAGCGCTGGAACTGACGCATTACGTGCGCTGACACTGCCCGCGATGCAGGAATTGGCGGACACGGCGCAGGCGCGGTTTGCTTTGCAAGGCGTGTTGGTGTGGCACCGGATCGGTAACCTTGCACCTGGTGTGCCAATCGTCCTGGTCGCTGCTGCTGCACGGCATAGACGGGCTGCGCTGGACGGCGTCGATTATCTGATGGACCATTTAAAATCGGCGAGCTGGCTGTGGAAACGCGAGAAACGCGGTAATACATGGCACTGGATCGAACCGCGCGACGACGATCACGCTGGCCTTACGCGCTGGGGATAAGTGAACCGCAATTTAGCGTGCTAATAAATCCCGCATTTCCGCGATTACGCGATCTTCTTCCTGCACCAGCCTCGCCACAAGATTGCGCGCCTGAGTGATTTCGGCGGTTGGCTCGAACGCGTTGCTTGCTTCCACCAGCATCAGATCGAGATCGGCCAGCGGGATGGTCGTTTGTGAGCGGATGGAGAGCAAATCTGCCAGTGCAATTTCCGCCGACGCGCGGGCATCCGCCGACATCGACTGACCGGCTCCGGCCCTGATCAAGCGTGTGGCGACAGGCGCTGCACCTGTGAAAATAGCATGGCTTTCCTGAGCTTGTGCGGTCAGCGTAGCGAGCCGCTCTAGCACAGCTTGCGCTACCGATGCGGGCGGCGCTGGATCGGGCGTTTCAGCCGAAGTTTGTGCCGCTATCTCCGCATCGCGAATGGCGAGTGACGGATATTCACCCGACGGTGCCGCGCACGCACCAAGCAACAGGCTGGTACATACCGCAGCCATCGCTGTGCTATTGTGTGTGACTGGGGTCGAATTAAAGCTGAAATATCGCATGGCAAATCATATAACAGTTGATCGCGCGCTTGGCACCTGCTCAAGTCGGAATTGTCGTGACAAAGCGTGTTATCGGGCGTTGACTTAAATCCGGTGATCGCTTAACGGCACCGTTCCTCGAGGCGCGGGCAGCGATGCGTTGCGCCTTGTTATGCGGCCATTTACAGGCCGTCACACATTTTTGATTGAGAGTGAAATCACCATGTTCGCAGTCGTGCGTACAGGCGGCAAACAATACCGGGTTGCTGCCGGAGACAAGATAGCTGTTGAGAAGCTTGGCGGAGAAGCCGGCGACACCGTCACCTTGGGTGACGTTCTGTTGGCAGGCGACGGCGAAAAGCTGTCCGATGCGGGCAAAGTCACGGTTTCGGCTGAAATCATCGCGCAGGCGAAAAGCGAGAAGGTGATCGTTTTCAAAAAACGTCGCCGTCACAATTATCGCCGTAAAGCCGGTCATCGCCAGATGATGACGTTGCTGCGGATTACTGCGGTTGGCGACAGCAAAGCGCCGAAGAAGGCTCCTGCGGCGAAGGCTGATGACAAGCCTGCGACCACGACGGCTGCGACGGATAAGGCGGCGGCTCCGAAGAAGGATGCACCGGCCAAAGCTGAGCCAGCGAAAAAAGCTGCACCAGCAAAAGCAGATGCGGCGAAACCTGCGGCATCTGCCGATAAGCCAGCTGCAAAGAAAGCCGCTCCGAAAAAGACTGCTGCGACTGACAAGCCAGCGGCAAAGAAAACTCCGGCCAAAAAAGCCGACGAGAAGAAATAAGGGTATTCGACCATGGCACATAAGAAAGCAGGCGGTTCATCGCGTAACGGTCGCGACTCGGAAGGTCGCCGCCTTGGTGTGAAAAAATTCGGCAGTCAGGAAGTCATTCCGGGCAACATTCTGGTGCGCCAGCGTGGGACCAAGTTCTATCCGGGCGTCAATGTCGGGATGGGCAAGGATCACACATTGTTCGCTTTGGAAGGCGGACGTGTGCGCTTCCACAAAGGCAAATTGGGCCGCAAATTCGTGTCGGTAGACATGATGGCGCAAGCAGCCGAATAAACGGACGTTTCGATAACGGGATCGTCCAGATGGAACGGTCCCGATCGATAAAACAATCGATCTTTCCAAGAGGGAGATGGGCCATCCATTAAAGGATCGTCCCGTCTCCCTTTTTTGCATTCTCCCTCTTATCCGTCGCGCCCGAATATCGGCAGCGCGATCACGAAACTGTCATGCTGCAACGTCAAAGGACGAGTTGCGTGGCGAGGAGGAGAGAGCGATGTTCCACCGCACGAAAAGGCTGTTCCTGCGGCCTGTATTTCCCGAAGACTGGCGGGCAATCTATGACGGGATCGCACATCATTGGGTGGTGAAGAACCTCGCGACTGCGCCCTGGCCCTATACCGAGCAGGACGCAAAAGACTTCGTGCAATTGACGCGTGCGCCGCAGCTTCCCAATTTTGCGCTTTTTGCGCCTGATGTCAGCACGGCTATGGTCGGGCAGGCAGGTCTTGGCATTGATGCAGAAACGGACAGAGTACAGCTTGGCTACTGGATTGCGCGCGATCATTGGGGCCAGGGCTATGCGACCGAAGCGACCATGGCGCTGCTGATTTTGGCTAGTATCCTTGGTCATAAAGTGATTACCGCTTCGCATTTCCTCGACAACCCGGCATCGGGTAAGGTGCTGCTGAAAGCGGGTTTTAAATCCACGGGCGTTATTCGTCCGGGTTACAGTCTGGCGCGCGGCGGATATGATGAGGTCGCTTGCTACGAAGCGAATTTGCAAGAGATGTTTGCTGACCGCGCCATTAAGGTAGAGGCGCGCCAGTCCAAATTGGGGCTGGGCGAAGCGTGCACCATGTGAAAAACTCCGCATATCTTGCCTGTCAGCCGATAGCACAGTAGGCACAAACGCTCGCAAATCTGCGCGAATGGACGGGGAAACTCATGGCCACACGGACACGCTTGTCACCCGAAGCATCGCGCTTGGCTGCGATGGAAGCCGCACGTCATCTGCTGATCGAATCAGGCCCGCAAGCTGTAACCCTGAAAGCCGTTGCAGGACGGATTGGGCGCACCCATGCCAATTTGCTACATCATTTCGGATCGGCGGCTGGCTTGCAAAAAGCGTTGGCCGCGCATCTGGCGCAGGCGGTGTGTGCGACGATCAAGGACGCGGTCCAGGCCAATCGGGACGGGACCGGAAAGCCGCGCAAAGTCGTCGATCTCGCGTTCGATGCGTTCGATGCCGAAGGGGCGGGCGCGCTGGCAGGCTGGATGTTGCTGACAGGAAACGAGGACGCGCTCGATCCTATTGTCGAGACGATCCATCAGCTGGTCGATGAAATTGCACCTGAAGAGGCGGCCGCGCATGGGGGGGATGTCATGCGGGTCCATGAAGACACGTTGACGCTGGTGTTGCTGGCGTTGGGCGATGCGCTGATGGGCGCGCAGTTGGCGAAATCGCTGAACTTGCCGCGCGTTGCAGCACGGGATCGGGCCGAGGAAATGCTGGCGCAGTCGATTACGAATGTGGCGGTTGGTCAGCCGCTTTGAGGATCGCATCGGCTTGCCATTGAGGCAGCAACGTAGCATCAATGTCGCTCACCCGAAGATGATCGATTGCCAATGACAGGTCAGGGTAAGCGGCGATCCGGCGCTTCTCGTTCGAGCGGTCCAGCGGCAATACGACCAGCCGCCGGTTGATCTTCTGCCGCCAGTTCATGCGCGCGGTGTTCTCTTGCCCGATATAGCAGCCCTTATCGAAACTGACGCCGTTCAGCTCGACCGCGTTTGTTTCCAGCCACAAAATATCGCCCAGCTCATTGCGCCCTTCCGGCACGCCCAGGAGCAGACGATGGGCCAGCCACTCGTCATCCACCGCCGCGTCGTCATCCGATGCCTGCGCGAGCCAGCGCTGGCCCAGCCCGGCCAGTCGGGGGTCAGGCGCGCCGCCATCGCCCAGCTGCTTTTGCCAATACACGCCGACCTCGTCCGAACGTGCGATCGTAATTTTCCGGCGCAACCGATAGAGTGACAGGCGTTTGATAAGATCGTCCGCCGCTTCTGCCTCGCAATCCAGTAACAGCGCATCTTTGCCCGAAGGCCACACGATAAAGTCGAACAGGGCCTTGCCTTGCGGTGAAAGCAAACCAGACCAGACCGGCAATTGCCCGGTGACATCGTTTGTAACTAAGCCTTGCAGGAACGCCGCCACATCTTCGCTGTCATCGTCGGATGAGACGCGGATGACCGCGCGTGTAAAAAGTCGTGCAGCAATCATGTCGCGTCATACCTTTGTAAGCCGGTTTCGGCAGCCTCTCTGAAATAGGGGCGATGCGGGCCAGTGCCAAGGTGCTGCAAGTGACTAGCCCGCGCGGCGCAAAATGTTATGTGGGCCTATGGACACGATTACGATCCGCCGCCCCGATGACTGGCATCTGCATTTTCGCGATGGAGAGACGATGCGCGCTGTCGTGCCTTATACCGCGCGTCAGTTTGCGCGGGCGATCGTTATGCCGAATCTGTCGCCTCCGGTAACGAGCAAAGCGGCGGCCATCGCCTATCGCGAACGTATTTTGGCGGCGGTTCCAAGCGGGCTGGATTTTCAGCCTTTGATGACCTGCTATCTGACGGATGATTGCGATGCGCAGGATTTGCTTACCGGACATCGCGAAGGCGTATTCACGGCGGCCAAGCTCTATCCTGCCAATGCCACCACGAATTCTGCGCATGGGGTGAGCGATGTCGAACGGTTGGATCCGGTGTTTTCGCAAATGGCGCAAGCCGGAATGCCGCTGCTCATTCACGGCGAAGTGACCGATGATGACATCGACATTTTCGATCGGGAGGCGGTGTTTATCGAGCGCGTCATGCGTCCGCTGGTCGCGCGGCATCCCGACTTCAAAATCGTGTTCGAACATATTACGACCTCGCAGGCGGTTGCATTCGTCGAGGAAGCCGGGCCGAACATTGCCGCCACGATCACGCCGCAGCATCTGCACATCAATCGTAACGCCTTGCTGGTCGGCGGCATCCGCCCTCATGCCTATTGCCTGCCGGTGGCAAAGCGCGAAGAACATCGGCTGGCTTTGCGCAAAGCGGCCACATCCGGCTCGCCCAAGTTCTTTTTAGGCACCGACAGCGCGCCGCATCATCGTCACTTGAAAGAAACCTCGTGCGGATGCGCCGGGATCTTCAACGCGCCGCACGCAATCGAAAGCTATGCTGCGGTGTTCGAAGCGGAAGGTGCGCTCGATAAGCTGGAAGGCTTTGCATCGGAACACGGACCGCTCTTTTACGGTCTGCCCCTTAATACCGAGACGGCGACGTTGCAGCGGCAGCCGTTTCAAGTCGCTGACGAAGTCGATGGCGGCGAAGCGCGAATCGTCCCGTTCCATGCCGGCGAGAGGTTGGACTGGCGCTTGGTGTCTTAAACCTGCTCCGCCTTATGACGTTGCCACAAGTCCCAGATGAAGATCGCTGCAGCCAACCAGATGCACAGGAAGCAAAATAGCTGCACTTTGAGCAGCGGTTCTTTGAACACGGTCAGGCCCAGCACGAAGACGATGCTGGGCGCAAGAAACTGGATAAAACCGAGGGTGGAATAGGCCATCCGCCGCGCCGCGATGGCAAACAGCAGCAGCGGAATGGCGGTGACAACTCCGCCAAAGGCCAGCGCTGTGCCAAGCCACAGCGAATCATCGAAGGACGAACCTTGCGGTGAAGCGGCATAATACGCAGCGATCCCGGCAGCGGGCAAAAACAACAGCAAGGCTTCGATAGTCAGGCCGGGCAGGGCGCCGACGGCGATCCGTTTTCTGACGATGCCGTATATGCCGAAAGACAACGCCAGACTCAGGCTAACCCACAGCGTCGAAACAGCGCCCACCGCCAGGATCGTTACGCCGAAACCCGCTACCCCGACCGCCAGCCATTGCAACTTGCTTAACCGCTCGCTCAAAAACAATGTGCCGAGCAGGACGTTTAGCAACGGGTTGATGTAATAGCCCAGACTGGCCGCCAAAACTGCGTCATTCTGGATTGCCCAGACATAGATCAGCCAGTTTACGCCGATCAAAGTCGCGCTAAGCAGCAGCCAACCCAGCGTGCGAAGTCCGTCAAGGCCGCGATGATTTCCGCGCCCTGCTTGCGCCACGCAACGATGAGCAAGCAAATTGGCACGGTCCAGATGATCCGCCACCCGACCAGCTCGAACGCCGGTACTTGCGCAACCAGCAGCAGATAGAGCGGCAGCAAGCCCCACATCACGTAAGCGGATAGCGCGGCAATAATGCCGGTCCGGTTTTTCTCTGCGGGTATGGAATTCATCATGGGCCGGTAAAGCGCGCCGTGGCTGCTGGCAATCTGCATTTAGCAATCTGCATTTCATCGCTCGAGCAAAGTCGGTTCGTCGCAAATTTGCCGGATATTAAGCATGGTTGCCCGTCGTTCAGGTTTATCGCCCTAAACATGAACACATCAGCAAACGGCGACTCGAACCGGCCGTTGCAACTGTCCTTGGATAGAGGCTGTGACCGGTTCAAGCCGCTCTTAATGTGGAGCATGGAATATGACACGCAATACTTTGAAAACCTTGGCAATAGCGCTTTCCGCTTCGGCGATGACATTCGCCATGCCAGCGCAAGCGGCTGAGCTTTCGACTGCGGGCTTTACCAACATCATCACGACCAGCAGCCATGTTGCACCGGCTTGGGGCGATCAGAGTGTCGAACACAAACGCAAGCATAAGCGCAAGCATCGCGGACACGGTCATGGCCGGCACGACCGTTATGATCGGTACGAGCGCGGCGACCGTTACGAACGCAGCGATTATCGCACATATGGCGAGCCGGTGTATCGCGACACCCGCGTCTGGCAGGATCGCGATGGCCGGTATCACTGCCGCAAGAAAGACGGCACGACGGGTCTTTTGATCGGTGCAGGTGTGGGCGCTTTGGTCGGCCACGAAGTCGCAGGACGCGGCAATGACCGGACGTTGGGCGCGATCCTTGGCGCAGCGGGTGGAGCCTTGCTTGGCCGCACGATCGACCGCGCATCGTCGCCACGCTGCCGGTAAATTTAACGAGGTTCGGTCACCCCCACCTGTGACCGGCTAGCGATCCGCATCGGGTCGTGGATGGAGCGCTCATCGTTCGGTAACCCGGCGATGGGCGCTTTTCTCTTGGCGGCTAGTCGGCGACCTGTGCTTAACTGGCGCGGCTGACCACCAGCGATTAAACGGGTGCGATCGACTGGGAGCGATCAACTATCGCGCAGCCCGATCCCAATGGTTGCTCTGGGCTGGATCATCTCGGCGCTGGCAACAGGATAAGCGCAATAATCGGCGGCGTAGAACGCAGCGGGGCGATGATTGCCGGAAAGGCCGATACCGCCAAATGGTGCAGAAGAAGATGCGCCGTTGGTGGGCCGGTTCCAATTAACGATACCGGCGCGCGTTTCGGTCCAGAACCGCTCGAAATCCTTGGGTGTTCCGCCAAGGAGCGAAGCCGACAGTCCGTATCGTGTGTCATTTGCCTCAGTGATGGCAGCTGAAAAATTATCGACTTTGATGACTTGCAGCAGCGGGCCGAACAGCTCGATATCAGGCCGCTCTTCAAGCTCGGTCGTGTCGATTATGCCGGGACTGAGCATTGGCAGATCAGCGTGCGGTCGCTTCAAATGTTTAATCGGTCGACCGCCACGGCTCATCAGCGCGAGGAAACTTTCACTCAGCAGATCAGCCGCTTCGTTATCGATTACCGGGCCGAAAAATGGTGCCGGATCGGCAAACGGTTCGTCCACAATTAACCGGTCCGCCAGGCTTTTGACGGCGGGGATCAGCTCATCGTAAAAATCAGCGGTGACGATCAGGCGGCGGGCCGCCGTGCAGCGTTGTCCGGCAGTCGTAAAAGCGGACTGGATAATCGTCGCAGCGGCATCGTGCAGCTTGGCCGTCGGCAACGCGACAATGGGATTATTGCCACCCATTTCCAGAGCCACGATCTTGCTGGGATCGGAGGCCAGCGCGCGGTTGATGGCAATTCCGGCGCGCGCCGATCCGGTGAACAAAACCCCGTTTATCGCCTTGTGATTGACCAGCTGCTTGCCTTCATCCGGGCCACCATGCACGCATTGGATGACATCGTCGGAAATGCCCGCCTCGTGCAGGCAGCGCACCAGAAATTCGCCGACAACCGGCGTTTTTTCACTGGGTTTGAAGACCACAGTATTGCCGGCCAGCAACGCCGGAACGATATGGCCGTTCGGTAGATGCGCGGGGAAATTATAGGGGCCAAGCACAACCATGACGCCATGCGGTTTATGCCGCAAAGCAGCCGAACCTTGCAGCGCGCTATCCAGCTTTTTCTGACCCGTGCGCTCGGCATAGGATATGACCGAAATATCGACTTTGCCCATCACGGCCTGAACTTCGGTTTGCGCTTCCCACAGCGGCTTGCCGGTCTCGCGCGCGATCAGTTCCGCAAAGTCGTCATTATGCTTGCGCACGACATTAACAAAGCGGCGCAGCAATTCGATCCGCACGGCCAGTGGGGTCGTTGCCCACTTGGAAAACGCTTCGTTTGCGCGCGCGACCGCCCGATCCACATCGCCAGCTTTGCCTTGCCAAATTTCCTTGCCGGTGGCGGGTTCGATTGACCGTAAAATTTCGCTCACAAACAGGTAAACTCTTATTATCGATTGGGATGAGAAGGCGCGACAAGTCTCTGGCACAGCACAGCGTTAATGCCAATTGGTAAGATTACGCAGTGCCCCTTACATTTTGTGCCCACAGGGCTCAGGCGGATTTCCCAAAGCCGCTCCCAACTCTTTGATCTGGCGTATTTTATTGTCGAGTGGGGTCCAGTCATCATCCGCTGCAATGGCTTGCCAGATGCGCTCGACTTCGGAATGGATGAGGCTGGGAGGGTGCGTGTAATCCTCATATGGCTGCTTCCAGAACGGGTGTTCGGCATTGCCAGATGTAAAGTCATTGAGAGTATCACCAAGCGCGCTCTCGGCATTCTGCCCACTTCGATAGCGATAGAAAAATTCGTCCGGACCGATTGCCGCCTCTCGCATGGTCGTCTCCGACGCAGCGACCAGCTTGGCGTTTTCGGCGTCGCTGCGGGGATTAACGCCCAAGCGCCAGCACCAGCGACGACCGACCGCTGCTTGGTACAGGGGACCAAATCGCTCCATTGCGGCAATCAGGGGCGGGGCATCGACCAGCAAGCGCAAGCTGATTGCCAATTGCCCGCAGTTCCAATGGATCGCTTCGGGTTGACGGCCGAAGGCATAGAGGCCGTTCTGGTCGAAATAGGCCGCGGTGAAGCGGCTGTCCCAAGCGGGCAGAAAGCGCCACGGTCCATAATCGAAACTTTCGCCGCTGACATTCATGTTGTCGGTGTTCAGCACGCCATGAACGAAGCCCGCCGTAATGTAACTTGCAGCGAGATCGGCCATGCGCTCGACCACCTGATGTAGCAGGATTACCGCAGGATTGTCGCGATCAGGCGCATCTTCCGGCGGCAGCGGACCGGGAAACTGCGTCAGGCAATAATCGACCAGCTGCGCCATGTGATTGCGCTCATCGAGCGCCATCAGGCGCTGAAATGTGCCGATGCGGATGTGCCCGTGACTGAGCCGGGTCAACACAGCGGAGCGGGCAGGGGACGGCTCGTCGTGACGCACCAACTCTTCGCCGGTTTCGATAATGGAGAAGGTGTGTGACGTATCCACGCCCAGCGCGTTGAGCATTTCCGTTGCGAGCAATTCGCGCACCGCGCCTTGCAGCGTCAGCCTGCCATCACCTTGCCGGCTATAGGGTGTTTGTCCAGACCCCTTGGTGCCGAGGTCGAGCAGCCTTCCGGCAGTGTCGCGAAGTTGCGCGAACAAGAACCCGCGCCCGTCACCGATGTCGGGATTATACACTTGAAACTGGTGGCCATGATATTTCAGCGCGAGGGGCTGGGCCAGATTATCAGGCAGCGGCGTGAACCGTCCGAAATGCTCGATCCATTGCTCGTCGCTCAGATTTTGTAGCCCAACTGTCGCCGCCTGGCTGTCGCCGCGATGGCGCAGGATATGCTTGGGAAAATTGGCGGGCTTAACCGGAGTGCCCAGCCAATCGGCCAGCGTTTTGATCGGAATATGCGGACGATAGGATGCGTTCATGCGCTGCTGCTATCGCCAATGATGCGCCTTCCGCAAGGCCAGCCGCTTTCGCGCGTTGCACTTGGACAGCCGAAACGGTAGCGAATGCGGCATGGGACAAGCAGCATATTTGGATCGGGAATGGACCAGCGAAGATGGTCTGACCCTGCATTTTCGCGACTACCCGTCGCGATCAGACGCGGCCAGTGACCGGCCGCGATCCTGTGTCTGCATGGCTTAACGCGCAATGCGCGCGACTTTGCCGATTTGGCCGAGCATTTGTCGCGAGAATGGCGTGTGCTGGTGCCCGAAATGCGCGGGCGCGGAGCGAGCGATTATGCCAGCGATTCTGCACATTACGCGCTGCCGCAATATGTTGCCGATGTGCAGGCGCTGCTGGCGCAGCAAAGCATTGCGAAATATGTCGCAATCGGCACCTCGATGGGCGGTTTGATGACGATGGTGCAAGCCGCACACGATCCTTCACGCCTTGCCGGAGTAGTGCTAAACGATATCGGACCGGTGATCGAGCAGAACGGGCTTGACGCAATCAAGAACTATGTCGGGCAAGGGCGCAATTTCCCCACCTGGATTCATGCCGCGCGCGCGCTGTCCGAAACGCATCGCGAGGCGCATCCGGATTTTGCGACGCAGGACTGGCTGGCGATGGCGAAACGCAACATGGTGCTGGGCACCAATGGCCGCATCAGTTTCGATTACGACATGAAAATTGCCGAGCCAATTATGTCATCCGACGATGCCGCGGCTCCGCCCGATCTTTGGCCCGCATTCGAGGCATTGCAAGGCCGCCCTGCGCTGTTCCTTCGCGGTGAATTGTCGAACTTGTTATCGCAGGAAACCTTTGCGGAAATGCAGCGTCGATTGCCTGAAGCAGAGGCGGTCACGATAGCGCGCACCGGTCACGCGCCGACTTTGCATGAGCGGCAAGCGATTGCCGCGATCGAGCGAATGCTGGCTAAGGTCGCAGCGACTGGTCGGCCATGAAACGCTCTACAAAACCGCATATTCTGCACTTGTTTGGCGATGTGCCGGGCGCAGGTATGTCCGATGCCACTGCTCGTATTATCGAAGGGTTGGGGCCGGAACTGCGGCACAGTGTCGTTTTTGCAAGTGCTTCGAAAAACAAAATTAATCGCCAGATTACAATAGATTATCCGGTTGATTTTCCACGTATTCGAGGCTGGCCGCTGCCCGGACGGCTCAACCATATTGCCCGTGCCATGTCGAATTACGATCTGATCTGCACTTATGGCTGGCCCGCGATGAATGCTGTGATGGCCCACACGGTCTTCAAAGATGCGATGTCGTTGCCGCCGCTAATCCATCACGAAAGCGAAGCCGAACAGCCAAGTGCAGTTCGCAATATTTATCGTCGCTTTGCTTTGGGAAAATCGGCGGGTGTGGTTGTCTCGTCGGAACGAATGGAGGAGATGGCGCTCGTCCAATGGCAGCAGCCCATCGGCCGGGTAAAACATATTCCAAGCGGAATCGAAGTGCGCAAATACGCCAAGCGACCTGCCCATGATGTGTTGCCGGGGCTGATCAAGCGAACGGGTGAAAAATGGGTTGGAACCGTAGCAAATCTCGCGATGACCGACGAGCTATCGCGGTTGATAAAAATTTGCGCGACTTTGCCGGAAAACTGGCATCTGGTAATTTTGGGCGAGGGGACTGAGCGTCAAGCGATACTGGACGAAGCGGACCGGCTGGAAGTCAATCATCGTGTGCATATGCCCGGCCAGATAGACGATCTTTCACAAGTACTGGGCCTGTTCGATATATTTGCCAGCGTGTCCGATGCATCGCGCAGCTCTCGCACATTGATCGAAGCGATGGCCGCCGGTTTGCCGATAATTGCCGCCGATGACGGTGACGCGGAAAATTTCGTCGCGCAAGAAAATCGCGCATTTGTTGCCTCGCCCCACGCAATCGAGCAGGATTTGACGCGCAACATAACCAAGCTGGCGGCAGATAAGGGCTTGCGGGCAAAACTTGGCGATGCGAACCGCCGCAAAGCGCTGTCCGATTATGACGAGCAAAAATCGATAGCAACTTATCGACGGCTCTATGCCAGCGCGATGCAGCGCGACGATTGGTAGCCGTTTGATTAGCAGTACGATGCTTAACCGGCCATTCACCGATCAGGCATCAATGTTCACGACAAACGCGCAGCCATTGCTCTTGACGCCGCATTTGCCTAAAGGCGTTGGCCACACAGGCGGCTTGGCGGATGGGGCGATACAGCCTGACTTTCCGGCCCGAATTTTGAAAGATGTGAACTCTTGGCAAAAGACCTGATCAAACCGGCAACCGCCGACAAAAAGGCCAAAAAAGCTGCAGCAGAAGGCGACGTGCTGATGCGCGAGGTCGATGATGCGGTCCGTCAGGAAGACATGGCCGAATTCGGCAAGCGTTACGGTGTGCCGATCGTGAGCGCGCTCGTACTGGGACTGGCTGCATTCGGCGGCTATTTGTATTGGAACAATTCGCAGGAACAGGCGCGGCAGGGCGATTCTGAGACCCTGATTACCGCGATGGACCAACAGGATGCAGGCAATTTGTCTGCCGCATCGCAAGGTCTGGAGCCGCTGGCCACAGGCAAGCGCGCCGGTGCGCGAGCGATCGCTTTGATGGCGCAAGGCGCAATCGCTTTGCAGGATGGCAAACCGACCGCAGCGGCCGAAATTTTTGCCGGTGTGGCCGATGATGCCGATGTTGCCGACGAGATCCGCGAATTGGCGCGCGTGCGTCAGGTTTCCGCTCTCTATGACCAGCTTGAACCGGCGGAAATTGTGCGTTTGCTCGATGCTGCCGCAAAGCCGGGCCGCCCGTTTTTTCCGAGTGCGGGAGAGATGGTGGCGATGGCGCTAGTCGAGCAAGGCAAGCGTCAAGAAGCAGGCACTTTATTTGCGCAGATCGCAAGAGACGAAAATGCGCCGCAAACACTGCAGGCCCGTGCGCGGCAAATGGCCGGATTGATGGGCGTCGATGCGGTGGACGATCCTGACGATATTGTGAGCGAAGAGGCAAGTGCAGCAGCGGGTGACACTGCTGCATCCTGAAGCCGCTTGCACTTTACCAGATTTTCGGCGGCCCATGCCGTGACAATAGATATAATCGAGGCTTTATTTTGAACCTGACCATGAAAAATTCGATCCGTATGACGGGCCTGAGCATACTCGGCTTCAGTCTGGCTGCGTGTAGCGGCGGGCTGTTCGGCGGCGGCGATGATAAGAAGGACACACCGACGCTGGGCGAGCGGATGCCGGTCCTTTCCCGTATCGAAAGCTCGGCTAAGGTCGACCCGGCTCTGGCAGGCGTAAGTGTCACGGTTCCCGCTGCGACCTTAAATTCCGACTGGGCGCAAACCAGCGGCACGGCGAACAAGGCTTACGGACATCTCGCACTGGCCGATAACCCGACGCAAGTCTGGACAGCGAACATCGCAGGATCGACCGATCGCAGGCGTCTGGCAGCAGCGCCGGTAATCGGCGGCGGCAGTCTGTTTGCAGTCGATACGGCGGGCGTGATCCATGCGTTCGATGCGGCAACCGGCGCGCGCAAATGGCAGCACAATAGCGAGCTTGAAAACAGTCTGCGCGATGTCGCCTTCGGCGGCGGTGCGGCTTATGCGGCAGGGACGCTGTACGCCACTAACGGTGCAGGCGAAGTCGTTGCTCTGGATGCAGCGACCGGCACGCTTAAATGGAAAGTGAAGCCATCGGGGCCGTTGCGCGGGGCGCCGACCATTGCGTTCGACAATGTGTTTGTGATGACGCAGGACAATCAGATTTTCGCGTTAAACACCAGCGACGGATCGCAGCAGTGGCAGGATTCCGGTTCGACCACACAAGCCAGCGTTTTCGGGGTGGCGGCTCCATCGGTCGGACAAGGCACGGTCATCGCCGGGTATAGTTCGGGCGAATTATCGGCGTATCGCTATGAGAATGGCCGTACCTTGTGGTCGGATGCTTTGGCGCGCACATCCATCTCGACCGAGGTCGGCTCGCTGACCGATATCGATGCCGATCCGATTATTGATAATGGCCGCGTTTATGCTCTGGGTCAGGGTGGCCGGATGGCCGCGTACGAGCTGGTCACGGGTCAGCGCGTGTGGGAATTGAACCTGTCCGGCATCTCTACTCCGGCGATTGCGGGCGAGTGGATTTTCACGCTGTCCAACGATGCCCAACTGCTTGCGATTGCGCGCGGAACCGGTCGCGTCCGGTGGATTTCCAAACTGGCGCAGTATCGCGATGAAGAGGACAAGAAAGGCCCGATTTTCTGGGCAGGTCCGGTCCTTGCCGGTAGTCAGCTATGGGTTGGCAATTCCGAAGGCGAAATACACCGCGTCAGTGTCGGCGAAGGTTCAAGCTCGCTGTTCATGGATTTGAAGCAGCCGATCAGTAACGCTCCGGTCGTTGCTAACAACACGCTGTATGTGCTGGATGATAGCGGGCGGATCACTGCTTTCCGCTAGCGGCGGAGCCAGCGACTGGGCTAGCGTCTAAAAGCTGTATTTGTAAACGCGGGAAATGTCGCCGTTCCATTCGCCGTGATATTTATCGAGCAGGCGCTGGGCCGGAACTTTGCCGCTTGCCACGATCTCGTCCAGCGTTTCGAGAAACCCGGTTTCATTGTCGCCGCTGCCGTTCAAGCGCGCGCGATTGGACAGGCCGGATCGCGCGATGGCGAGGATGTCCTTGCCCAAATCGCGCAATGTGCCGCCGCCCGGTATCGGTGCGTCGAGCGCCAGCTTCGGCACGGCATTGCGCAAATCTTCGCGCTCCTCGACGGTCCAGTGCTTAACCGCATCCCATGCAGCATCCAGCGCGGACTGGTCGTATAGCAAGCCGACCCAGAATGCGGGCAGGGCGCAGATCCGGCTCCACGGACCACCATCTGCGCCGCGCATCTCCAGAAAACTTTTCAAGCGCACTTCGGGAAACGCAGTGGAAAGATGATCCCACCAGTCGCTCTGTCGCGGTTTTTCGCCTGGCAATACCGCCAATTCGCCCTTCAGAAAGTCGCGGAAACTGTGCCCGGCGGCGTCGATATATTTGCCGTCGCGAAAAACGAAATACATCGGCACATCGAGCATATAATCGACCCAGCGTTCATATCCAAAGCCGTCCTCGAAGACGAAGGGCAGCATCCCTGTGCGATGCGGATCGGTGTCTGACCAGATATGGCTGCGATATGAGAGGTAGCCATTGGGCTTGCCCTCAGTGATCGGCGAATTGGCGAATAGCGCCGTGGCAAGCGGTTGCAGGGCCAGCCCGGTGCGGAATTTCTGCGCCATATCCGCTTCGGACGAATAGTCGAGATTGACCTGAATGGTGCAGGTGCGCAGCATCATATCGAGGCCAAGTTCGCCCACGCGCGGCATATGCCGCATCATAATTTCATAGCGGCCTTTTGGCATGACCGGCAAATCGCTGCGCGCTTTGTCAGGCCACATTCCCAGACCAAGAAAGCCCACGCCCAGTTCTTCGCCCACGTCTTTTACTTGCGCCAAATGGCGTCCGGTTTCGGCGCAGGTTTCGTGCAGATTTTCCAGCGGTGCGCCCGATAGTTCGAGTTGTCCCGCAGGTTCCAGGCTTACCGTTCCATCGTCCCCGCGCATCGCGATGACATGGCCATTTTCCTCGATCGGCTCCCAGCCGAACTTCCGCAACGCGAGCAGAATATCGCGGATGCCGCCAGCTTCGCTGTACGAAGGCGCAGAATGATTGTCGCGCTTGAACACAAGTTTTTCGTGTTCGGTGCCGATGCGCCAGTCCTGTTTGGGCTTTTCGCCAGCCTGCATCGGCGCGACCAGTTGATCGCGGTGCTCGATGATGGGATCCTGGGAACCGGACGTGTCACGCGTGCTCATTCACCCGCGTTAGGCAAGGCCCGACGCTCTGAAAAGCGTTATCTGCCAGTTTTGCCCTATCATTCGCTCGCCCAGTCGCCCGCGAGTGCCATCCACAGCGCGGTTGCCGCTACGGCAGCGGTTTCGCCGCGCAAAATGCGGGGACCAAGCCCGATGGCGCGTGCTTGGCGTGCACTGCGGATCGCGGCACGTTCGCTTTCGTCGAATCCGCCTTCCGGCCCGATGAGCAGTGCTGCTGGCCCGGTAGAGCTGCGAAACGCTTGCGCGCAATCGTCACCGCCGGTCTCGTCAGCGAAGAACAAGGCGCGATCGGTCGGCCAGTCACGCAGCAGCGCAGCCAGTTTTTGCGGAGCCTGCACTTGTGGCAGGGCGGTGCGCGCGCATTGTTCCGCCGCTTCGGTGGTAAGGGTTTTGGCGCGGTCCAGATTGAGCTTGGTCGCGACGCAGCGATGCGTGAGGATTGGCAAAATTCTCGCCACACCAAGCTCGGTCGCTTTTTCGAGAACGATATCGAAACGATCCTTTTTCAGGAGCGCCGGGCATAGCCAAAAATCCGGCACGGCTTCGCGGTCGCGCAGTTTTTCGACTGCTGTCAGCGTGACACTTCGCTTGTCAGTGGCAGTGACTTCGCAGGCCCACTCGCCGCTTATGTCATCGCACACGATGATGACTGCGCCTTCTACGACACGCATGACCCGCAGCAAATAGTGGGCTTGCGGACCATCCAGAATGATGTTGCCACCGGCAATCACTTCCTGACTGACAAACAAGCGCGGCGCACTCTTGGGCGGCCAGGCAGGCGTAGCGGGTCGGGGCGAACTGGACATGGCGCAGACCATTAGACGAGCCTATGCGAAGCCGCTAGGGCGAGCATAATGAGCGAACCTATAATGCCTGACAGCCAACATAACGGAGTGATGCAATTGCTGCCGCAGCGGCTGCGCGATTATGCGGCGCTGGCGCGGTTCGATCGCCCGATTGGCTGGTGGCTGCTGTTTTGGCCATGTGTTTGGGGCGTTTGGCTGGCCGGTGCAGGCTGGCAATGGGCGATGCTGGCGTGGCTGCTCGCTGGTAGCATTGCCATGCGCGGCGCGGGCTGCGTCTATAACGATATTGTCGATGCCGATCTCGATAAAAAAGTTGCGCGGACCGCCAATCGCCCCGTCGCTAGCGGGCGTGTCGGCAAGCGCGCGGCATGGGTGTGGGCACTTCTGTTGTGCGGTATCGGCTTGGTGGTGCTGCTACAGCTTCAGTTTCGCGCGCAGATCATCGCGCTATCCAGCATCGCGCTGGTCGCCGCTTATCCGTTTATGAAGCGCATTACGTGGTGGCCGCAAATGTGGCTGGGCCTGGTTTTTTCATGGGGGCTGCTGGTTGGCTGGACCGAGTTTCGCGCGGATAATTGGGATGCGCTGCTGGCCATGTATGGCGGCGCGATCTGCTGGGTCATCGGTTACGATACGATCTATGCGTTGCAGGATCGCGAGGACGACGCGCTGGTCGGTATCCGGTCCTCCGCTTTGCGAATGGGAGAAAGCGTAAAAGGCGGCGTGGCGATATTCTATGCCGCAGCCATCGCTTTTTGGGCAATCGCATTCTGGCTGTACCGGGCGGACTGGATTGCCTTGCTGACGCTTATTCCCGTTGCAGCGCATTTGCTGTGGCAAATTGCTACGCTCGATCCGGCAGATGCCGACAACCCTCTTGAACGGTTTCGCTCCAACCGGCTGGCGGGAGGATTGCTTGCGGCGGCCTGCTATGTGGTCGGCAATGCGGGCGTTTGACCTTCGATAGGTGCGCGCTAGTCCTCCGGGCCAAGGTCCGCATCTAGATCGCGTGGGCGGGTAAAGTGCACCAGCGTCCCGCATTCGGGCTTAATGTCCGCCCAGCTCTCCAAATCAAGTTCGTACACTGCAAAAGATGCAGTCGGAAACTTGACCTTGGCTTGATCGAATAAAGCATTTTCCCGCTCAGGCGCGACCAGCGTGAACAACAAATTCTGCAACCCTGGATTATGGCCTGAAAGCAGGATGGATTGCGGATTGCCATCAACTTCGGACAGGACTTCGCATATCGTTTCGGTCGACGCGAGATACAGCCGCCGGTCATAGGTCACATCGTGATCGGGCAAAGCATTTGCCAGTGTGGTTTTCACGCGCTCGGCAGGGCTGGCGACGATACGATCCCACGGTATGCCATGCTGCGCGATATGCGCGCCCATAATCCGCGCGCCACGCTGTCCGCGATCGTTCAGCCCGCGCTCGAAATCCGCTTTGCGCGAATCGCTCCAGTCGGATTTGGCATGGCGCAATAGCCCAAGAAATTTTCATGGCTGCGTTGCTCCAGTCAATTCGGCAAGAAAATCGTTATCCGTGTCATTCTCCCGGTGATCTGGGTTTCCGGCAAGGCGCTGCAACGCTTCATCCAGTGTGACCCGATGGATCGGTGTGCCGGGCGGAAAGACGCTTTTCAAACGGCTGGGAAAGGCAGGTGACAGGACGATAAAATGACCGGAATCCTCTTTGCTGCGGATCAACCGGCCAAAGGCTTGCGCCAGACGCGCGCGAATGATCCGGTCGTCATAGGCTTGTCCGGTGCTGCCATTCTTTGCCGCCGCAGCACGGCGCGCCCGGTGCAGGATTGTCGGGCGAGGCCAGGGCACTTGCTCCATCACAACACAGCGCAGCGACTGTCCGGGCACATCGACGCCATCGCGCAACGCATCGGTGCCAAGCAAGCTGGCTGCCGGGTCGTCGCGAAAAATGTCGGTCAGCGTGCCCGTATCGATCGGATCGACGTGCTGCGCAAATAATGGCAATCCGGCGCGCGCCAGCCGGTCGGCGATGCGCCCATGCACTGCGCGCAGCCTGCGAATGGCGGTGAACAGGCCCAGTACCCCGCCGCCGCTGGCTTCGATAATGCGCGCAAATCCGCCCGCCAGTCCGGCCAGATCACCGCGTTTGATGTCGGTTACGATCAGCACTTCGGCGCGCGCTGCATAATCGAACGGGCTTTCGGCATGGGTGAGGATCGGCTGCGCATCGCTATGTTCGGCGCCACTGCGTGCTATTGCGGTATCCCACGCCAGTCCGTCCTCGGTCCGCTCGGCCAAGGTTGCCGATGTCAGCATGACGCCATGCGCCTGGTCCAAAACGGTTCGGGCAAAGGGCTGCATCGGATCGAGCCAGCGGCGATGGATGCCAACGTCATATTCGCGCGCTTCGCTGCGTTCCACCACCAGCCAATCGACGAATTGCTCGTCCACCGGGCCGCCGATCCGGTCGAGCAGCGCAATCCACGCGCCCAGCAGATCGATCCGCCAGCTAAGCGAATGGCGCGCGCCGTCGATCCGCGCGCGGCCTTGCGCATCCAGCCAGTCAGGCGCATCCTCGGCGATGGCTTCCAATCGCCCTGCCAGTTTTACCAGAGGCGTTCTGATTTCGGTCAGCGCAATCAGCGAATGCCCGGCTTGCTCGATTAACTCACCGGGCAATTGTGCCGCTTCGGTCTCGATGCCGTAGCCTGCTTCCTGTCCACCGGACTCATCGCGCGCATAGGTTGCTGCGCGCACGCCTGAAAATACCGCTTCGATTGCGCCGGATGGTGCGCCTTCGGACAGCCGGTCCAGCCATCCGCTTTCGGGCAGCACCTGCGCGGCGGCAATGGCGGCTTCGATCGCTTCGCCGCCTGCTTCATCATAGCTCGATACATCGGCCAACCGCGCAGCCAGCCCGCGTCTGCGGCCACGGTTTTTACGCTCTGGCCCCAATAACCAGCGTTTCAGTTCAACCGTTTCGCGGCCGGTAAATGCTGCGGCAAAGGTGCTGTCGGCAGCATCGAAGACGTGGTGGCCTTCGTCGAAGATAATGCGCTGCGGAATGCTGCTTGTGTCGCGCATTCGGGCGGCGTTGATCATCACCAGCGCATGATTGGCAATGACGAGATCGGCTTGTGCTGCTGCTCTTACGCTGCGCTCGATAAAGCATTTCCGGTAATGCGGGCATCCGGCGTAAACGCATTCTCCGCGCTGATCGGTTAGCGATGCAATGGCGCGCTTGCGGAACAACGTGCCGAGCCATCCGGGCAAGTCGCCGCCGATCATATCGCCATCGCTGCTGAAAGCGGCCCAGCGCGCCACCAAATGCGCCATGATCGCCGGGCGTCCAGCAAAACCGCCTTGCAACGCGTCTTCCAGATTCAGCAGGCACAGATAATTTTCCCGGCCTTTGCGAACCACGACCGGACGCGTGCCGTCCGCGCGTTTTTCTGGCCACGCCCGCGCGCTTTCACGCCGCAATTGCCGCTGAAGGTTCTTGGTGAAGGTGGACACCCAGACCGTGCCACCGGTTTCTTCCGCCCAATGGGAGGCCGGTGCGATGTATCCCAGCGTTTTGCCAATGCCCGTCCCCGCTTGCGCAAGCAGCAAATGTGGGACGCCTTTCGTCACGCGCGGAGCGAACACTTTTGCCGCATCACTGGCAAAGGCTTGCTGCCCATCGCGCCGCTCGGCATTTTCGCCGGTCAGCCGGTCGAGTTGACGGATGACTTTGGCAGGATCGAGAACGGTTTGCCGCGGTTGGGCCCTCTCGGGCGCTTCCTCCCACTCCGGCAATTTGGAAAACAACCATTTTTCCGCGCGCTCGGGCTTGGCGATGTATTGCGACAGCAATTGCGCCCACGGCCAGCGAAGCCGTTTCAGCGATTGCAGCGCACTCCATGCCCCTTCGCGCTCGGTCCAGTCAGGGCTTTGACAGATTGAAAACAGCTTTGCCGCTGCTTGCTGTAAGAAAACGGGTGCATCCGCATCGGACGCTGGCGCTGCCAGACCTAGAGAATTGGCCAGCCCCTTTGGCGTGGGCACGCAAAAGCGGGCGGGATGAATGAATGCGAACAATTCCAGCAGATCGAGGCCCGACAAATCGGGATAACCCAGCCGGGTCGCGATCAGCGGCGCATTGATAAGCAGTAGCGGCGTATCGGCGGCCGCATTGATGGCTTCGCCCTTGGCTATTCCCGCCGTCTCACCGTGGCCGGATCGCAACCAGATACCCGCATGGGTGGCGTGGATCGCCGGGATCGCCATCGCCGGTTGCTCGATAAGATAGCTGTCATCGCTCACTATGCGCGTGATGGATGCGGCGGAACGAAAAGTAAACATCGCCGCGCCATGAAAATGCGCGTTTCTTTGCTTGCCACACTGCCCAAGCTACACCAAACGGTCAGCCATGACTGACAGCACATTGATCGACGCCGCTCGCAATTCCAAGGCCTGGCCATTTTTAGAGGCGCAACGCCTTGCCAAGCGGATTGGGCGCAAGAAAGACGATGGCGCGCCGGTAATTTTCGAGACCGGATACGGGCCATCCGGCCTGCCGCATATCGGTACGTTTCAGGAAGTGCTGCGCACGACATTGGTGCGCCGTGCTTATGAAGCATTGATCGGTGCAAAACCGGAAGACGGGAAGACGCGTCTGATCGCCTTTTCCGACGATTTGGATGGTTTGCGCAAAGTACCGGACAATGTGCCGAACAAGGAAATGTTGACCCGGCATCTCGGCAAGCCCTTGTCACGTCTGCCCGATCCATTCGATAGCGGGCATGAAAGTTTTGCGCATCACAACAACGCGAAACTGCGCGAATTTCTCGATCGGTTTGGGTTCGATTACGAATTCGTCTCATCGTCCGAGCGTTACAATTCCGGCGACTTCGATGACGCCTTGCGCAACGTGCTGTCGAACAATCAAAAAATTCTCGACATTATGCTGCCCACGTTGCGTGAAGAGCGGCGTCAAACCTATTCCCCGGTCTTGCCGATCTCACCAAGCAGCGGGGTCGTGCTGCAAGTCCCGGTCGAGATCATCGATGCGCAAGCTGGCATTATTCGCTTTACGGATGACGATGGCAGCACGGTCGAACAATCGGCACTGGGCGGGCAAGCCAAGTTGCAATGGAAAGTGGACTGGGCGATGCGCTGGGTTGCGCTAGGCGTCGATTACGAAATGTATGGCAAGGATTTGACCGATAGCGGGGTGCAATCGGGCAAGATCGCGCGGGTTCTCGGTGGGCAAAAGCCGGAAGGCCTGATTTACGAACTCTTCCTTGATGCCAATGGCGAAAAGATTTCCAAGTCCAAGGGCAACGGTCTGACAATTGAGCAATGGCTGGATTATGGCAGCGAGGAATCGCTGGGCTTCTACATTTTCCCGAACCCGAAAAGTGCCAAGCAATTGCATAGCGGTGTCATCCCACGCGCGGTGGATGATTACTGGCAGTTTCGCGAACGCCTGGCCGATCAGCCATTAGACAAGCAATTGGGCAATCCGGTGTGGCATTTGCTGCGCGCGAATGGCGGATTTGCTGAAGCAGAAGCACCCGGAGCAGGGGATACGCTGCCGGTAACGTTTGGGCTGCTGTTAAATCTCGTCGGGGTGTTGGGTCCAGAAGCGACTGCCGATCAGATCTGGTCATATCTTGCCAACTACATCGACGATGCCGATCCGGCCAAGCATCCTGAGCTGGATGGTCTCGTGACAAGTGCGCTTCATTACAATCGCGAATTTGTCGCGCCTTTGCTTCATCGCCGCGCGCCGCAAGGTAGCGAAGCCGCTGCGCTCAAGGAATTGGACGCGAAGCTCGCGGATTTAGGCGGCGATACGTCTGCCGAAGACATTCAGACGATCGTCTATGAAATCGGCAAAAATGAAGCGCATGGTTTTGAGTCCCTGCGCGACTGGTTCCGGGCACTATACGAAATTTTGCTCGGCTCCGAACAAGGTCCGCGCATGGGTAGTTTCATCGCTTTGTACGGTATCGAAAACTCGCGGAAATTGATTGCATCAGCGCTTGAGGCAGCGTGAAATTATGGCGTTCTCACATTAAAACCCTATTGCCACTTTCGCGCGCGATACCAGCGAGTTAAGACGTATTTCTGACCTTTGGTAACAGCCGTTCCGGCGTGCATCGTGCCCAGATTGGGTGAGCCATCGGGCAGGGCATTGTTCCAGATCAGTAGCACGCCCGGCTTCGGGTCGATGGACAATTGCGCTTCGGTAAAATGCGTCGCGCCGCCTTCCTCGACCTCGTTCAAGAAAATCATCGCTGTCCAGCACCGTTGCCCGCCGCGTTTCTTTTCGCCCTGCCAATATGGCTGATCGGTATAAAACCAGTCATTATGCGGCTTGAATTCTTGCCCGGGCAAATAACGCTGCCCCTGGATCGTTTCTGCACGCTTGTCATCCAGCCCCAGGCGGTCGTCGATCCGCCGCGATGCCGCCAGAACAAATGGATTTGTCGGGTCGAAGTCGCCCGAATAAGACGTGCGGAACTGTGCGGCATATTCGACATCGAAGACCGAGCTTGGCTGAGCCACATCGTCGATCATTGCCATAAAACGCGCGCATTCCTTGGGCGTCAGAAAATCGCCGATGGCATAAATCTCGGCGATCTCCGTCGGCAGTTTATAGGCTTGTGGATCCTGCTCCAGACGCGCGCGCACATGTTCGCCAATTTTGGCAAGGGCTGCTTGATCGGGATGCGTTTCGCGTAAAGCCATAACGTGTTCTCAGAGCCTTTTCCCAAACCGCCAGCCTTACCGCTTGTCCCGAAAGCTGGTTGCGTTATGATCTGTTGCCAAACGGATCGGGAGTTGTCGAATGATACTTAAAGATCAATCCGAAGCGCGATATTCGAAAGTCGCCATGGCGTTTCATTGGCTAATCGCGATCGCTGTCATCGCCAATTGGCGTATTGCGGAGGCGGCGGAGCACGCAAGTAAAGCCGATGCCGGTTGGTGGTGGGCTCACCATAAGGCAGTCGGTATTACGATCCTGCTCCTGACGCTTGGCCGTCTGATGTGGCGTTTGACGCACAGAGTGCCGCCCTTGTCGCGCACGATACCGACCTGGCAGCGTGTCTTGGCGCGCATTACGCACGTTCTGTTTTACGTTATGCTGATCGGATTGCCGCTGGGCGGCTGGCTGACCATTTCCTATTATGGCAGCGACATCAATTTCTGGGGACTATTTACCATCCCCGGATTGCCAGTCGGGCAGGACATTGATGCGGGCAAAACCATCGGAGGGCTGCATAGCACCGGCGCCGAAATCATGCTGTATCTGATCGCGTTGCATATAGTTGGTGCTTTAAAACATACATTTTTCGACAAGACGCTGGGCATCTTTCGAATGCTGCCATTTGGTCCGAAGAACGAGACGGGATCTTCGCTGAACTAGAGCATCAAAAAAGGCCCCCGCCAGTCAGACTAGCGGGGGCTTAAAAGGTTTGCAGTGCATTTTATCGATGCTGTTAAGCGATCGATTTACCAGAAGAAATTGTGGATCACATCGACCACTTCGCCCGTGTAGATATCGACCAGCATGACATCGTCATAATAGCGAACCCAGCGATAGGGACCATACACTTCGGGCAAACGGTAAGACCACGGATCGCGAATGTAATACCGGTTGCTGAAGAACAGGCTGTCGAGATAAAATCCGATATTTATTCGGCTATAGCGATGTCCGCGATAGGGTGAATAATAGCGCCCGAGCCGATAGTGGCTGCGGTTGACATGGCGATGCCGGTTCCAGTTGTATCGGGAATTGTTGCGCCACCTTTTGCGATCCCAACGGCGGTGATCGCGGCGTGCTTCCCTGCGATCTGCACGTCTGGCATCACGCCGATAGTCGCGGCGGGCATCACGTCTTGCATCGCGTCTGGTCTCTCTGCGGTCTGCACGTCGATCATCCCGGCGGGCTTCCCTGCGATCGGCCCGCGATCGGCCCGTCGATCAGCACGCCTGTCATAACGATTGGCTTCACCCCGATAATCGCGTCGTGCGTCGCGGCGAGCCTCGCGGATACCATCCGTGCGACCACCTCGGCGAGCTTCGCGCAAATCGGTTGTCTGTCCGCCCCGGCGTGCTTCACGCAGCCGCTCACGCTGTTGGCGATTTACATTCTGGCCGCGCTCCTGACGCGCTTCCCGGCGCGCACTTCCGCGGTCGTTGTTTTCGCGGCGTAATCCGCGCTGTTCGCGCCGGTCGATGCGTTCCTGCATCTGTTGGCGTGCTTGCGTACGTTGTTCCTGACGATTGTCGCGACGTTCGGAGCGTCTTTCCGAGCGACGCTCGGACCGGTTTTCAGAACGGCGCTCTTGTCGGCGCTCAGCCCGATTGCCGCCGTTGTCCTGTCGCGTCTCACGCCGCGTTTCGCGTCGTTCCTGGCGGTTTTGCTGCCGGTTTTCCTGGCGACTTTCTTGGGCTGCTTCGCGGCGTTCGGATCGAGCGCGTTTTCGCTCTCCACGCTCGCGCGGCTGTTCTGCAGCCGTTGTTGTCGCAGTCGTTGCGGTCGATTCAGCGGCTGCCACAGGCATTGCGGTTGTTGCAAGGGCAACGGCAACAACGCCGAACCCGCTGCTGCGCAAGATGCTTTCAATTGTCATGTCGGACTCTCCACTGTTCTTACCGCGCCCACCGAAGCGATATCTCATCGATGAGACGGTTCTACCGGTAGACGACTGACCGCAAAATGAACCATCGAGTCAGGCTCTTGTTAATGTTGGGCGCTCAATTGATGAACAACAGCGATTTTGTTGACAGGCTCGTTTGCTTCTGTGTTGAACCGCGCATGGAAAAAACACTCGATGATGTGCTGGCGGAAATTATCAGCGGTTTGGAAACCGGAGCGAATGCTCGCAAGTCGCCATTTCACACGCCCGTAATTGCCAGTCTTAATGCCGATCATCGGCCCGAACAGCGCGTCATGGTGCTGCGCGAATTTGACAGTGTGCAATGGACGCTGCGGTTTCACACCGATGCGCGCAGTCCCAAAGTGGCGCAAATGCACGGTGGTGCGGCCAGCGCGCTATTTTACGACGCGAGCGAGAAAGTACAGATCCGCGTATCCGGCACGGCTGAGGTGCATGGCGAAGGGCCGATGGCGGAGGCGGCATGGCAGGAAAGTACGACGTTCGCCCGGCGATGCTATATGGCTGAGACTGCGCCTAGCTCACATAGCGATGCCGCGACGTCCGGTCTGCCGGATTGGATCGAAGGGCTGCAACCAACCGAGGAGCAAATCGCACCAGGGCGCGAAAATTTTGCAGTTTTGCTTATTAAAATCGAAGCGTTGGACTGGCTTTACCTTGCCAATAGCGGGCATCGCCGCGCGCAATTTACGATTAAGGCAGGCGAGGGCGCGACGGCCTCCAACTGGCTGGTCCCGTAATAAATCAGGCGGATACGGCGCCGATCTTTTTCAGCTTCGAGAGCAAGGCCGGCTGATCGAACGGCTTGGTCATATACTCATCCGCTCCTGCCGTGATGCCCTGCGCAATGTCTTGGGATTCGGATTTGCTGGTGCAGAACACCACTTTGGGATGATCACCATCGTCCAGCTTGCGCAACGCGCTTAAGAATTCGATCCCAGTCATGATCGGCATATCCCAGTCCAGCAGCACCAGATCGGGCATTGCCATCCGGCATTTGGCCAGCGCTTCTTCGCCATTTTCCGCTTCCGACACGGCAAAGCCGCAGGATTCGATGATGGGACGCGCGACTTTGCGGATCATCCGCGAATCATCGACTAGCAGGCATGAGCGGCGCGTGGTTTCTTTCGGAGCAGCACCGGACAGCCGGGAAGCCAGCGTGTCGCGTTCGACCGCAGCGCGCCCCACCGAAGCGGGTTTTGCGGCAGGGGTGTCACGAGTCTGAGCATCATGGGTCTGAGCATCATGGGACTGAGCATCACGAGTCTGATCATCGTGATCATCGCCCTCGCGCGCCAATGCGTCGATCTCCGTCCGCGATGGCCGCAAAGCCGTGCGGTTGACGGTGCCGGGCGGGCTTTTGCCGCCGGATCGTTTTATGAGATGGCGAATGGGAATGTCTCCTCATCGCTGGACAGGTTTTTCACTGACAGCAAAGTGTCTTTCTCGCCCGGCGTTTTGCGAACGTGCAGATACGGCACCCAGACTTTTCCGTAATCCGCCTGCTGGTACCACAGATCGACGATATCGTAGGATGCCCAGAACCCGTCCGGCTCGCGCAATCGTATGCCTTCGCCGATGCGCGGCACGACGGCAAATTGCAGCCGCTCATTCGTCTGATGTGTTTCGTTCTGAACTTCGATATCGATCACGGAAGCCTCGCCCTGGGTGCGGGGCTATGCCTAACGCGAAATAATTGACGAATTACAAATGGGTAAGCGTGAATTATGGCAAATCACAGTTTGACTATGTTACAGATCGCTAGCCGCGTTGCCAGTAAGCGAACGCCTTGTCCTGCAATCGGGTGACCAAAGCCATTGCATCGGGTCCGGTCCAATCGCCCTTGTGCCCAAGTTTCTCGGCCATCCCGACCCACCAGCCTTGGCCCGGCAGCCGGTCGGATTCGCGCACGACCAGCACGGCGAGTTCCGGTTCTCCGGCAGCGACGGCGTGGCGGTCGATCGCGTCCAGCGTCTTGCACAATGCGCGCATTTTGGGCCGCGTGAAGCGGAAGCCCAGTTTGCCAAGCATCTCTGAATAGCTCAGAGCCGTGCCAGCCTTCGCCGCCACGATCAGATGCTCACGCACCAGCGCCACATTGGCGATGTCGCCGGGGCCGGCGCTCTGTGTGCTGTGTCCAGACCCTGCTGTGAGAGCCAAGTGCCAAGATCGGAGGATGTGTTGGGCATAATTTCTCCACCCGTTGAACCGCAATAAGGGCCTTTGTACTTGTTTTAGTCGTTCTAGCGACCCACGAGGAGATTTGCTCGGCTTTGATGGCTGAAAATCTATTGATGAGATTTCCCTTGCTTTTGGGAATCACGCAATGTTAAGATGGTGACGGCCCGCCGCAAGGTGGTCTCTAACTATCCTCCCCGTGTCAGCGGGTTGGATAAGATCGGCAGTGAGAGCTTATATGCTCCCACCGACCGAGCCGATAGCGCCAGTAGTCTATAACAGACACAGCCTTCGGCCACACGCACAATGTTCTCATCGTACTTCTCCTGTGGGTCCGGAGTTTCAGCCCCGGGCTCCGGGATACCCCATGCACCCCGCCCTAAAGGTGACAGGGGGTGGTCAGAAAAAATACGGCGAGCCGTCGATGCTGTTACAAGGAGACTGAAAATCAGTCGCAACCTCAAAAGGTTTTATCCACAAAGCAAATGAAAACTCAGTTTGCATTAGGGGTAGATAGGTGTGAATAAGTCTGGGGAAAACGATGCATCATGGCGTCCCGAATCAAAAACAAGTGCTAAATTACGAGAATGACAGGATTAGAGCTGCGCTCAGTTCGCTTAGCGTTGGGCATGACCCAATTAGCATTGGCAAATGCTCTCGGCCTTACACGTCAGTACGTTGGGATGCTCGAGCGAGACGAAAAGGCTATAAGCAAATGCATAAGTATTGCGGCGTATAGTCTGCGCCCGGCCGTAAGCGATACTGTAACGACCGATAGCAATCCAAATTTCCGCAAGATCGAACTTGCTCTCATTGCAAATGGCTTAAAATTCGAGCGGGACTACCAATCCGACGACTCGACGTTCGACTTTTTTTTGCCAGAGCTGCAGTTAGCCATCACGTTATCCGAAAGTGGTGAAACGCGTAACATTAGTCGAAACGTACGGGGTGTCATTACATTGACCGGGCAACCTGCAATCGAGTCTCTCGAAATTGCATTAGCTGGCCGACCGCTACGCGCTTCGGTGCCGAAACGTACTCTAATTCCAATGCCAATATTTGCCGCCAACTAAAATTACACCTCACCTAGTCAGTTTCTTATACGCCAACCTTGTCGGACGATCGGCGGCATCGCCAAGGCGGCGGCGTTTGTCTTCCTCATACGCGGCGAAATTGCCTTCGAACCATTCCACATGGCTGTCGCCTTCAAACGCCAGAATATGCGTGGCCAGCCGGTCAAGGAAGAAACGGTCGTGCGAGATGACCACGGCGCAGCCGGCGAAATTTTCCACCGCATCTTCCAGCGCGCGCAGCGTTTCCACATCAAGATCGTTGGTCGGCTCATCCAGCAGCAGCACGTTGCCGCCCTCTTTCAGCATTTTGGCCATGTGCACGCGATTGCGCTCACCGCCCGACAGTTTGCCGACGATTTTCTGCTGATCCGCGCCCTTGAAGTTGAACGCCCCGACATAGGCGCGGGTGGACATATCGTGGCCGTTGACCTTCATATAATCCAGTTCGTCGCTGACTTCCTGCCAGACGTTTTTCTTCGGGTCCAAATCATCACGGCTCTGATCGACAAAGCCGAGGTGTACGGTTTCGCCGATGTCGATGGTCCCGCTATCGGGGGTTTCCTGTCCGGTGATCATTTTGAACAGCGTCGATTTACCCGCACCGTTCGGTCCGATGACGCCGACAATGCCGCCCGGTGGCAGCATGAATGACAGGTTTTCGAACAGCAGCTTGTCACCGAATGCCTTGGTAACGTTCTTGGCTTCGATGACTTTGCTGCCCAGCCGTTCCGGCACCTGAATAACGATCTGCGCCTTCCCGGGCTTGCGGTCTTTCTGCGCGTCCTGCAGCTCTTCGAATTTGCGGATACGTGCCTTGGATTTGGTCTGACGCCCCTTGGTGCCTTGCCGGATCCATTCCAGCTCTTCCGAAAGCGCTTTCTGGCGGCCGGAATCCTCGCGATCCTCTTGCGCCATGCGCTTCGACTTCTTCTCCAGATAAGTCGAATAATTGCCTTCATACGGGTAGTAGGAGCCGCGATCGAGTTCGAGGATCCATTCCACCACATTGTCGAGGAAGTAGCGATCGTGGGTGATCATCAGCACCGCGCCCGCATATTCCTTCAGGTGGTTTTCCAGCCATTCGACGGATTCGGCATCAAGGTGGTTGGTCGGCTCATCCAGCAGCAGGATCGAGGGCTTCTGGATCAGCAAGCGAGTGAGGGCGACGCGGCGTTTTTCCCCGCCGGACAGGTTTTCCACGCTGGCATCGGATGGCGGGCAGCGCAGAGCCTCCATCGCGATCTCAAGCTGATTATCCAGCGTCCAGCCGTCGACGGCATCGATCTTTGTCTGCAATTCGGCCATCTGATCGCCCAGCGCATCGAAATCGGCGTCGGGTTCGGCCATCTGTGCGGAGACGGCATTGAATTGCTCGACCAGATTGGCGGTTTCGCGCGCGCCATCCTTGACGTTTTCGAGCACGGTCTTGGTCTCGTCCAGCTCCGGCTCCTGCTCCAGATAGCCGACGGTAATATTCTCGCCCGCCCAGGCCTCGCCGGTGAAGTCGCTGTCGATCCCGGCCATGATCTTGATCAGCGTAGATTTACCCGCTCCGTTGGGGCCGACGATGCCGATTTTCGCGCCTTGGTAGAATTGCAGATTGATGTTTTCCAGCACGGGCTTTTTGGCGCCGGGGAAAGTTTTGGTCATGTTTTTCATGACATAGGCGTATTGCGCGGCCATCGGGTCGATCCTTGAATTGTGCGCGGCGCAAGAGCGTGTGCGGGCCGCTGACGGAAATTGGGTGAAAGTCGGTGTGGCAGATAGGCGGTGGAGGCGTGATGGGCAAGCGCAGGCGGGGCGTTTGCAAAATGCGCATGGCGGGCTAGGGGGTGTCGCATGAAGAACCTCATTCTTGCGGCCACCGCGCTTTCGCTGTCCAGTCCTGCTTTCGCCAGTCTGGTGCCGCCGCCAGCCAGCGTTGAAGCCGCTGCCGATCATGCGCTCGATCATGACGAAATCGCTTATGATTTTGTCGAGGGGATAACGACCGAAGTTGGCCCACGACAGGCCGGAACCGAAGCGGAAAAGCGCGGACGTGACTGGGCGGTGAGATGGCTTAAGGCAAAAGGCTTTGCCAATGTAGCGGACGAGCCGTTTGCAATGGAGACATGGGTGCCGGGCGAGAACCCGAGCGCCGCCATCGTCAATCCGTTCCCGCAGCCATTCGTGATTGCGCCGCTGGGCGGTAGCACTTCAACCGGGCCTGATGGCATCACTGCCGAGGTGGTCATGTTCGAAACTGTGGCCGATCTGATGGCTGCTCCGGCTGGCAGTCTTGCAGGCAAGATCGCTTATATCTCGCATTCGATGACGCCGACGCAGGATGGCTCGCAATACGGTTTTGCAGGGCCAGCGCGCTGGATCGGGGCAAGCGTTGCGCAAAGCAAAGGCGCGGTGGCGACGGTTATTAAATCGGTCGGGACCGATGAGCACCGCAACCCGCATACGGGTGGAACGCGGGTGGTTGAGGACATGATTCCGGCAGGCGCTTTGTCCATTCCCGATGCCCTGAATCTGGAGCGGATGTTTGCGCGTAATGTGCCGATCACGATGAAACTGGTGCTGACGCCGCGCGATCTGGGCACGACCATAAGCGGCAATGTCGTGGGCGAAATCGTCGGTCGTGATCCGTCGCTGCCGCCGGTGCTGCTCGCCTGTCACCTCGATAGCTGGTGGAATGCGCCGGGCGCGTTTGACGACGGGGCGGGCTGCGGGATCATCGCCGCTGCTGCAAAACACGTCGAGTCGCACGGCCAGCCGCTACGCACCATTCGCGTGCTGATGGCGGGCGCGGAAGAGGTTGGGTTGTTCGGCAGCGTGGCTTATTCCAAAGCCCATATTGACGAACCAATTGCAGTTGGGCTGGAAAGCGATTTCGGTGCGGATCGGATCTGGCGGCTGGAATCGAACTTTACCACTCTCAATCCCGATTTGTATGAGCGGCTGGCACAAGCGGTTGCGCGGTTCGGAGTCGCCCCATCCACCATCGTTGCCAGCGGCGGCGCGGACATCAATATTGCTCGCGATCAGAAAACCGCGATCATCGATTTGCAGCAGGATGGCTCACGCTATTTCGATCTGCACCATACGCCCGACGATACGCTGGACAAGATTGATCCCGTCCAATTGCGACAGAATGTCGCGGTGTGGACGCAGGTGGCCGGAATTCTTGCCAATGAAGCGGCTCCAATCCTGCCTCCTGTCTTACCACAGGGCACAGCCGCCGACTAAGCGGCGCGATCAATGCGTGGCTTGCGGGAAGCTGCGCCGGATCAATTTGGGCAGCATAATGGCTTGCAAAGCAGCGCGAGTTAGCAGGAAGATCGTGAATGACAGCCACAATCCGTGGCTCCCCATCGGCCATGTCAGCCACAGGCTGAGGGCGTAAACCACGCTTGCGCCCGCCATCGAAAGCAGCAATGCGCGGGTCCAGCTGGCTCCGACGAATATGCCATCGAAGATGAACCCGATAACCCCAACGATCGGGAAGACTATAAGCCAAACCGACACGTCGTTGGCGGCAAGTTGCACCTCTCGCGTCGCAGCAAAGCTGGCGATGATCGCGGGTGAAGCAAGGGCAAAGCCGATGCTGACCAGAGCCGCCGCGCCCAATCCGCGCGCAATGATCGCGCCGACATATTTCGCAAAGCCTGCCTTGTCTTTTGCGCCGAACCGTTCGCCATTGAGAACTTGCGCCGCATTCTCGAAATCCGTCCAGCAGCAGGGCGGTCAACACGAATAGCTGATAGATGATGCCGTTTGCAGCCAGCACCGCAGCGCCTTGTTCCGCGCTCAATCGCGTTAGCGCAGCCAAAGCCAGCATCAGGATAATCGTGCGCAGGAACAGGTCACGATTAACGGTCAGGAACGGGCGCAATGCCGACCACCCGAACAGCGCCTTGCCTTGAAACGATCCTCGCAAATTTGCAAAAGCGGGGTCGCGCGCCAGGAAAATGACGACCACGAACAGCTTGGCATATTCGGCGATGAGGCTGGACCAGCCGATGCCGGCAATGCCCCAGTCAAGCTCCAGCACGAACCACAAGCCCAAGCCGACATTCAAAAGATTATACGCGACTTCGATCAGCAGGACTGCGCGCATCTGCCGCCTGCCGACAAGAAACCCGATTAGCGCGAGATTGCACATTACGCCCGGAGCCGACCAGTAGCGTATGCTCGCATAAGTCTCGGCAGCGATGGCAACATCGCCTTGCGCGCCCAAGGCGGAAAGCAGCATTGGCAGCAACACAGGCTTCAGGAGCAGCAAAACCGCCGCAATCGTCAGACCGACGAAAAGCCCGCGCAGCAGAATTTCGATCTGGCCCAATGTACCCGCCCGTGATCCTGCCCGTGATCCAGACTGCGCGACCAGTCCGGTCGTGCCGGTCTTAAGGAAGTTCATGACGGTAAACAGGATGGCGAACAGTCGCGCTCCGATATCGACTGCGCCTTGCAATGCCGCATCGTCCAGCCGCCCGACAATCCACATATCGCCCAGACCGATCAGCGCCGTCGCGACATTGGTCACCATCGCCGGTATCGCAATGGCCCAGATAACGCGGCGATCGATCTTCGATGGTGTTTGGTTCAAGGCGCTTTGGCCTTTTCTCGGCTGCGCGTTAGCGATTTTTGCCAACAGCCAGTTTGCAAAATGGTCGGGGAGACAGGATTTGAACCTGCGACCCCCTGTACCCAAAACAGGTGCGCTACCAGGCTGCGCCACTCCCCGACCGGAGCCAATCTTCGTACCAATTCTCCGAGCATCTGGTGGGCCCGGCAGGATTCGAACCCGCGACCTAGCCGTTATGAGCGGCCAGCTCTAACCAACTGAGCTACAGGCCCGCCTGATGCCGATTGGTCAGATATCGCGAAGACATCCCCGATTGACTGCGGCAGCGCCTAGCTTGCCCTTGTTCGCCTTGCAAGCGCATCGTTGCAAAAATGTTGCGAAAGGGCGTGTCGATCCGGGTTTGGCGCGAAGGCGTCAGGCGTTAATCGTACGTGGCTCTTGATTGCTGCCGACTTTGTCGAGATCTGGCGTCAGGCAGAATCAGAAAAAGCTGCCCGTCTTCGCACAACATATCGCCGCCGACACTTCTGGCTTCCGCACGCGCCAGTTTGAGGGCAAATTCTGTGCCCAGAACGCCAGGTTTGATCGCCGAATTGTCCGGTTCGGGGACATCGCCGCACATCTCGTCCGCATTTTGGAAAGACTTCGGCAAAGTCAAAGCCAGCAACACGAAGGGGCGGCCTTCGATTTGTTCCAACTCGACCGTAATCGCGTCATCCGCCGTGGTCGCGGTGACGATACTGGCGAGCAGACGCCAGCACAGCATTTCAGCGTCGCTTTGCGTCATGGAAACGTAGATTTCATCCGGGGCGCTATGAAGATTGATCTGTGCCGCTTTGGCTTCGATGGAACCGCGCAGCCGCCCGACCATACGCTGCAGCACATTGGAGATGTCGCACGCGCCGCCTGTCAGTTTTATATCACCGGATTCGAGTCGGGCATAACGTTCCAGCTCTTCACACGCCGCCAACATAGTGGCGCTGTCGCCCGCAATAGTTGCCGACAGCGCGCGATAGGCATTCGGCGTCGGCCCAAAAAGCTGTTGTTGGATCAGCTCGGAAAAACCCTGGATCGCGTTGATTGGTGTGCGCAATTCATGCAGCATTTCGCGAATTTGATCGGATCGATCGGCCTTAATCTGTGTGTTGTCTGGCGTTACAACGTTCAGACGCACAAACTTGCCGCAATAGCCTTGGAAACTGCCGGTGTGGCGCGAGAATTTCGGGCTAGCCGAGAGCGACCATTTTCCGACGATGGCTGCTGCTCCACCGAGTGTAACTGTGGCGTCGCGTATGGGCAATCGCTGGTTGAAACTGCTCTGCAGCATCGTCGTTTTCGGTGCGCCATCACCCATTTCCAAATGTGGGAGCTTTGCACCGATTACACTGCTCGCCACGCTTTGATCGGCCCAGTCGATTCGGCCTGCGGCATCCGTCTCGAACGCGAAATGATCGACTGGCTGCGAAGTGCGCGAATAGTTCGCTGCGCTGTCCCGCTGCTTCGAGGCGCCGTTTCGTGTTCTTTGATAAGCGTCGATGCGGCGCACGAGATCGCTGATCGAGCCGTTCTGCGCGGTCTCACCGATCGGCACGTCATTCGGCTGGATCAGGTCGCTTTCGGCTACACTTGCGCTTGCCGTAAAATCAACGACTGGCGCGTTTCTATTGGTAAGTTCGCTTTGCACCTCGCCGAAGCTGTCACCAAGGTCGTCCGCGTCTGGCTCTTCATCCGCTACGCTATTGTCATTGGTTGGAGTTGGTTCGGTCGAAATATCAGACACGTGCTTGTCAGGCTGTGGCAAGCCGCGATCCTGCACACCCAACTGCGCCAGCACCGCTTCTGCCGCCGCCGGCAGGTCGTCGCGCAACCGCAAATAGCCGCGCGTGCGTACGGGCAATTCCGGGATCAAAGCCTGCCATTCGTCCGGGCTTAATTGCGCACGGCCTAAAGCAGCGGATGCGACATCGGGGCTATCGCTGGCGAAATACGAAGCGAGGGCAGGACTGCGCAGACGCCATCCGGCATCCTGCAAAATTACCGCGCGGCTTTCGCGGTCGATGATGGTTTCCAGCGCGCCCAGCTGCGCCCACGCTTCGGCAAGCAAATGCTCGTTTTCGACCGGTTGCCCATTGCCCAGAATATCGAGGATTTGCCGGTACTGCGTACGCGCCGCCCGCTCACCGGTGACGCCTTGCCGCAGAACGGTAATCAGGCGATCATCGATATACATACTGCTCCTGCGCAATGGATGGTTCGGCCAAGGCGAATTCGCCAGGACACGATGCTTAACGCATTGTTTAGTTTGTTTCTTCGCGCAATGCCGGGAAAGATTGACATTCGTAACAAAGCGGGACGGAACATGGTTAAGGAAATTATCTTAGCATTTTCAGCAACGCATGATATGTTGCGACCACGTAAACGATAGCGCCCTTGTCGCCTGACCATCGCGCGCAAGGCTTGCAGAATTGAAGAGAGGCGCATGGAAAAATACGATCAGATCGACCAGCGCCTGCTCGCTGAATTGCAGGATGAAGGCCGCGTCACCAATGTGGAGCTTGCCAATCGGGTTGGGCTGACTGCGCCGCCATGTTTGCGGCGAGTTCGCAGCCTGGAAGAAAGCGGTGTTATTCGCGGATATCACGCCGATCTTGACCCGTCGAAACTCGGCTTTACCATCACGGTTTTTGCGATGGTCAGCTTGAAAAGTCAGGCGGAAGATGCGCTTCGCGAATTCGAGGATGCCATGCGCGATCTGCCTGAAGTGCGCGAATGTCATATGCTGAACGGGGAAATCGACTTCATCCTGAAAATTATCTGCAAAGACCTGCAAAGCTTTCAGGAATTTCTTACGGGCAAACTGACTCCTGCACCCAATGTCGAAAGTGTGAAAACGTCGCTAACTATTCGCACAGCAAAACACGCGCCAGGTGTGCCGATCTAGTCTGGCATTCAATTAGTGTAATACGCCGTAATAGTCGCCGCCAATTTCAATGTCGGGCTAAAATTGTAGACGAGGCACTGGCAAACTTAAACTATGCGAAGCTGCGCCAATTGTTCGGAACGCAGCCTCATATCTCCCGTTGCAAATACACAACAGAGGAGAAAACATATGACAATTCAATCCGCTATTTTCGATACCCGTGCCGAAGCACAGGAAGCCATCTCGCAACTGCGTAATGCCGGTGTGCCTGACGATGCGATCTCGGTAATCGCCAGCCACGATGACACAACCCGTGTCAGCACGGTCGATGGCGAAGTTACCGAAGATGAAAATACCAATCTCATTCGCGGAATTTTCGGCGGCGGCGCATTGGGCGCAGGGCTGGGCGTAGCCGCTTTGGCCATTCCAGGTGTCGGTCCACTGGCCGCAATCGGGTCGATCGCAGCCGCAGCAGCGCCCGCAGCTATGGGTGTAGGCGCCGTTGCCGGTGCAACGCTCGGATCGATCAACGAAGTGCTGAAAGATCACGGCCTTTCGGATGCCGATTCCGAATATTACGGTGAGCGGATCAAGGACGGTTCAGTCCTCGTAACGGTAGACACGGATCAGGTCGGATCCGCCGATCTGCGCAGCGACGATGTGCTGTATAATGCAGGCGGTCACAACTCGACCCGTATGCGCACGTAAATATCATCTGACACAACGAAAAGGGCCGTCTCGATAGAGGCGGCCCTTTTGTTATCGAGGGATCGTTTTTGGCAGGCTCAGGCGAAGTTGAGCTTGATTTCCTGCCGGTATTTTTGCGAGCGCATCATGCCGCCCACTGCGAAAAAGCCGAATAGCAGCATCGCCCATGTCGCAGGTTCCGGAACTGCCGCGCTCAGCTGCACATTAATGTCCCAATGCGACTGTTGGCCATCGACGATAAGCCAGGAAGACGCGCCGAAATCGGTGACGCTTTTGGCGTTCGCACCGGTGCCGATCTGGAACAGATGCCCGCCGGCAAACGGGTTGGTAGAATTGAGTGCAAAAGTGTTGCCGCCGACCGTGATCGTCCCGGTCGCCGTGCTGTAAAAGTCGATGTCCGGCGAATCGGTCGCTGCATTATAAGAAACGCCGTTTTCTTTTTTGTACGTGAAGCTCGTTCCGTTCAGGTTTTCGAGAAACCCGCCAAATGTCAGATCGAGGACTGCAATCGTACCCGATGCGTTTTTAGCCGTTCCAGCAAGAACCGCAGTCATGGTATCGGTATCGACTGTGAACGTCGTGCCATCTTCGATCGAATAGTAACGATCCGCGCCTTCATCGGACTTGTTGGTCCACAACCCGTGCTTGCCGCCGGTAAAGTCGGAAACATTGTACACGATTTCAGCGGCAGACGCCGATGTGCAGATGACTGTAGAAGCAGCGAGTAAAGCCAGTGTCGAGCTAAGATATTTCATCGGATCCCCCTTGGTAAATCTGCCATTACAATAAAGCGGATTTCACAAACCGGGTGACGATTTTCAGCGATGTCTCACTTCGGGACCGACTTTAGAAGGCACTGAAATATTACGCAAAACTACAAGGCGCTAGGAAAGCCGCCCATTGCGATTGCGCAACGAATTTGCGACTTATAGTTAATGCAAGTGATTAACGCGCACGAATCACTCGTCGCGTTTTGCCAGCCATTCTTCCAGCCACTTGATGCTATAGTCGCCGCTTAGGACGTCGGGCTGTTTTAGCAGCTCCTGATGCAGTGGCAGGGACGTCTTCACGCCTTCGACCACCATCTCTTCCAGTGCACGGCGCAGACGCATGATGCACTTGTCGCGATTGCGGCCATAAACGATTAATTTGGCAATCATGCTGTCGTAATAGGGCGGGATCGAATAGCCCGCATACAGGCCGCTATCCACGCGAACGTGCATTCCGCCTGCTGCGTGATAGGCGGTCACTTTTCCGGGCGAGGGCGCGAAGGTGAAAGGATCTTCGGCGTTGATGCGGCATTCGATTGCATGGCCGTGAAATTCGATCTCGTCCTGCGTCACCGACAAGGGCTTGCCGGCCGCGATACGGATTTGTTCGCGCACGAGGTCAATGCCGGTAATCATCTCGGTCACGGGATGCTCGACTTGCAGGCGGGTGTTCATCTCGATGAAGTAGAATTCACCGTCTTCCCACAAAAATTCGATGGTGCCCGCACCGCGATAGCTCATATCGGCCATCGCCTTGGATACGATGTCGCCCATCCGGTCGCGTTCATCAGCGGAGATGACTGGCGAGGGTGCTTCTTCCAGCACTTTTTGATGGCGGCGTTGCAAAGAGCAGTCGCGCTCGCCCAGATGGATTGCATTGCCGTTGCCATCGCCGAACACCTGAAATTCGATGTGACGCGGATTGCCGAGATATTTCTCGATATAGACGGTGGCATCGCCAAAGGCCGCTTTGGCCTCGTTTCCGGCCTGTTGCATCAGGCTCTGCAACGTGTCGGGGCTTTCGCAAACTTTCATGCCGCGCCCGCCGCCGCCGCTCGCCGCTTTGATAATCACCGGATAGCCAATTTCCTCGGCGATTTTCGCGCCTTCGACCGGATCGCTAACTGCGCCAGCCGAGCCAGGGACAAGTGGCAGACCCAGCTCGCCAGCCGTCTTTTTCGCTGCAACCTTGTCGCCCATCGTGCGGATGTGTTCGGGCTTGGGTCCAATCCACGCAATGTCGTGCGTTTCGACAATCTCGGCAAATTTCGCATTTTCGGACAGAAAGCCGTAGCCGGGATGAATGGCGTCGCAATGCGCGATTTCGGCTGCCGCGATGATCGCTGCGACGTTGAGATAGCTGTCGGTCGCCGGAGGCGGGCCGATGCAAACCGCGTGGTCAGCAAGGCGCACGTGCATGGCATCGGCATCGGCAGTAGAATGGACCGCTACCGTCTCGATACCCATTTCATGCGCCGCACGATGAATGCGTAAAGCGATTTCACCGCGATTGGCGATCAGGATGCGTGTAATGGCCATCGCAAGCTTATCCGATAACGACGAGCGGCTGATCGAATTCGACCGGCTGCGCATTCTCGACCAGAATTTGTGTCACGGTGCCTGACTTGTCGGCGGTAATCGGGTTCATCACCTTCATCGCCTCGATAATCAGCAGCGTGTCGCCTGCGCTGACCTTGTCGCCTACTTTCATGAAATCGGGTGCATCGGGTTCGGGCGCGAGATAGACCGTGCCCACCATCGGCGATTTCAGTGCTTTTACGTCGGCAGGTGCTGCTGCTGCCGCTGCAGAATCCGATTGTGCGGGAATGGTTGCCGTTGCTGCGGGAGCCGCCATCGGCGCTGCCATACTCGCTACCGAGACACCGCCGCGCGCAACGCGGATTTTCTGCTCGCCATCCTCGACTTCGATCTCGCTAAGCCCTGTGTCGGCCAACATTTCTGCCAGCTCGCGCACCAGCGCCGTATCGATATTCATTCCGGATTTACGCCCGGAGCTGCCTTTGGTCTCGGCCATGAACGCCCCTTGGATTGTTATATGCCGCCCATATGCGCGGGGGCGGGCTGGCTGGCAAGGGGTGGGCGTCGGCGATGCGCAAGATTATAGCTTCGCTGCGGCTTCCAGCGCCTGTACGTAGCTTTGCGAGCCGAGCCCCTGCACGGTCTGGATCGCGCCCATGCCTACATACGAATGGTGACGGAACGGCTCACGCGTCGTGGGGTCTGACAGATGGACTTCGATTACCGGTGTGGTGATCGCCTTGATCGCATCGAGCAGTGCAATGGAAGTGTGCGTGTAAGCGGCGGCGTTCAGCAGCACGGCCTTGGCAGAATTGGCCTGCGCTTCATGCAGCCAATCGACCAGATGGCCTTCGTGATTGGATTGACGCATATCGATCTGCAAACCCAATTCCCGTGCGCGATCGTCCAGCATATCGGCAATGTCATCAAGCGTGTCATGGCCGTAGATCTCCGGCTCGCGCATTCCCAGCAGATTGAGGTTCGGTCCGTTCAGGACATAGACGAGCGTGGCGGTATTGTCTGGCATGACCCCGGCCATAGCGCAGCGAGCGGGGCCATGCCTAGACAGTTCGCTTATTCGACGCCTTTTATTTTGCCCCACTGACGCGCGGCGGTGTAACCAAGATAGCCCGTTCCGAACAAAGCATAGAGCGGCTCCGGCAATCCGGAGAGATAGGTGTTCATCCCGCGTGCGATGCCCTGCGCCATATCGGCGTCAAAGGCGGCCAGCAGGCCCATCGGCAAGGCTGCGAGAATGATCACATACATGACATAAAGAAAGCTGGGGCGCGCCCGACTGGTCCACGGATCGCGCGAGTTGGCTTCGGCGATAATCGCACCCAGCCGTGTTTCGATCGTTTTCAATTCCTGTGTGCCCTGCATCTCAATTAAGCGCAGCTTGGCTTTTGCGCGTTCTTCCTTGTCTGGAATGATCTTGTCGATGATCGAGGCGAGTGGTCCGATGATGTTTTCGATAATACCCATGTGCTTGCTCCTATCCAAAGGAGCGCGGCATAACCAAATCGGTTAGTGTAGGAAAATCTGCGTGGATTATGTATCTATTACGAGCCCAAGCAGATGGCGCGCACGATCTAGATGCGGCCGGTCGAGCATCTTGCCATGATATCCAAGTGTCCCTGCGCCGGGATTGGCCGCAAACAAATCGACGATTTCCTGGGCTTCGGCCAATTCGCCTTCACCCGGCGTGAAGGCTTCGTTGATAATTGGCACTTGTGCTGGATGGATGGCCAGCATTCCGTCAAATCCGGCGCGCCACATCTGCTCTGCCCGCACCTTCAAACCGTCGGTATCGCGAAAATCGGGTTGCACCGTTTCGATCGCCAAGACGCTGGCCGATTTTGCGCCGAGCAGACACAGGCTGCGAGCCAGTTCATAAGTTGGCAGGTAAGCACCATCCTCGCCGGCATTGTCGCGCGCGCCCAAAGCATCGGATAGATCTTCCGCGCCCCAGCTCATCGCGATGACGCGCGGCGATCCACTATAATCTCCGGTTGTAAACATGGCCGCCGCCGTTTCGGTGACCAGCGCGATTACTTGGGTCGAGCCTATCGCAATGTCCGCTTTGACTTCCAGCGCCGACAGATATTTGTCCAGCGCCTCTACATCCTCCCGGCCATTGGCTTTGGGTAGCATGATCCCGCCGGGCCGCGCGTCGATGATTGCGGCCAGATCGGCTAACGCAAATTTACCATCCAGCGGATTGATCCTGACCCATAACCGAGCCGTATCGCTGCGCGAGTTGAGAAATTTGCCCACCATGTCGCGCGCTTTGGCTTTTTCGGAAATTGCGACAGAATCTTCCAGATCGAGGATAACGATATCCGCTTCACCGTCGGCGGCTTTCAGCATTTTCTTGTCGCTGTCACCGGGTGCAAATAACCATGATCGCATTGCTGGCATTGTTACTACGCTCCTCAGATTCCGACAGGATGTCAGGCATCACCTCAAGCAAACTATCGCGGTATGGACAAGGGCAAGGCCATAATTTACAAGAATTAACCATGATGCTGCCATCTTGTTGGATATCAGCGGTCGAAACGGAAAGGCGATAGTGATGAAGTTTGTAAAGAATGCTGTCGCTGCAACTTTCGTCGCGGCCTCATGTCTGGGCGCGGTAGCGATTGCGCAAACGGCAGAACAAGGTGATGGCGTTGTCGTATGGCAGCAACCCGCCGATGGTCTGGAGCCGCCCCGACTGTGGGATTGCGAGCGTATCGTGCCGGAATATCGCGACTGGATCGAAGCCGAAAACGATCCGCAAGACTGGAAATATGTCGGCCAGACTTATCGCGAGGCCAGCGACGAGCGCCTGTATGATTGGGCGGAATGGCTCGACTGGTATGAAGGCACTTGCCCGGGCGCTGGCTGGCTTGACGGCGCGGCGACTTCAGTCACTGCGGGAAGTCCGGTTGCGATTGGACTGGTCGCGCAGGTTACGGCAGTTGCCGTATGGGCCGCTCTGTCAGGAGCAGATAATGATCGATCGTCCAGGCCAACGCGCAACGACAGCCCCGGCTGATCGGCCAAACTTTCCCATAGCTTGAAGAAGCCACTGGTCGGGACGAGAGGATTCGAACCTCCGACCCCCACACCCCCAGTGTGATGCGCTACCAGGCTGCGCTACGTCCCGTTCCAGTGGAGGCGGCGCTATAGGGCGCGTAAAAATGCTTTGCAAGCGCCACATGGTCTGCACATCGGCGACACGTGACGAGCACGAAGTCGCGTATACGGTCTGACACGAAGTTGCGTTGCTCCCGTTGAACTTTGCTGCTAGGCGCGCATCCCAATTCGCAGCAACCGCGAGTAGCTTGCTATAAAAGAGCTGCGGCGCGCGAATATCGCGTGACGATTTGACTTTGGACAGGGAATTACGATGCTTCACATGATTGCCGCTGCCGGGGGCGCTACACCGCCGGGATGGATCCAGTGGGTGCCGATTATCGGCATGATCGCGATCTTCTGGTTCCTTATCATTCGCCCGCAAATGCGTCAGCAAAAGGCTCATGCCGAAAAAGTCTCCGGCCTGAAAAAGGGCGATCAAGTCGTCACCGCTGGCGGCCTTGTCGGTAAGGTCGTGAAAGTCGATGACGACTATGCCGAATTGGAGCTGGCACAGGGGGTCCGCGTCAAAGCGGTCAAGACCACGATCGGCGATGTCATTCCTCCGGCTGGCAAAGCCAAGTCGAACGACTGACCGGCTTTCCGGTCCACCAGATGCGTTTTAGGATCTAACGATGCTCGAATTTCCGATATGGAAAAAAGTCTGGCTATGGGGCTTGGCGGCGCTTGCCATGTTTGCCGCAATGCCCTCGATCGCCTTGCTCGGCAATCAGGACTGGCCCGATGCGTTGCCCGATCCAACCGTCAATTTAGGGCTCGATTTGGCCGGTGGTAGCCATTTGCTGCTCGAAGCCGAACCCGGCGAAGTTACCTCGCAACGTCTTGAAAATATGGAAGAAACTGTCCGTACGCTGATGCGTCAGGCAGAGCCGCGCATCCGCATTGGTGATGTCTCGACGCAAGGCGATCGACTGCGTTTCCTGCTTGATGACATGAGCGATGTGGACCGGGCGCGCGAAGCGTTGCTGCCATCGTTAAATGGTACCGGGCTGACCCGCGACTGGGATTTGCAAGTCGTCGATCAAAACCGCTTTATTTTGACGCCGACCAGCGAAGGCGTCGATGCCGCGATCCAGCAGGCGATGGAAAGCGCGGTCGAAGTCGTGCGCAAACGGATCGATGAACTGGGCACACGCGAGCCGACGATTATCCGTCAGGGCGATACCCGCATCGTGGTTCAGGTTCCCGGCCTGCAAGACCCGGACGAATTGAAAGCGCTGCTCGGCGAAACCGCCCAACTCGAATTTAAATTGGTCGATGAGAATGCCAATTCTGCCGATGTGCAGGCCGGCGTTGCGCCTCCCGGCTCGCAGATTTTTGCCTATGTTGATGACTCGCCATTTGCGGGCGAATCCGTCGCTGTCCGGCGGCTTGGCGGCATTCGCGGCGACAATCTGGTCGGCGCGCAACAGACTTTCGACCAAGATAATGTCCCGGTCGTTTCGATCCAGTTCGATCAGCAAGGCGCGGCGCGCTTCGGCAAGCTGACTTCGGAAAACGTCAACAAGCCATTTGCTATCATTCTGGATGGCCGCGTGTTGTCCGCGCCGAATATTAACGAGCCGATCCTTGGCGGCAGCGCGCAAATCTCCGGCAATTTCACGGTTGAGAGCGCCAATCGCCTCGCCATTTCCTTGCGGTCCGGTGCATTGCCGGTCGATCTCTCGATCATCGAAGAGCGCACGGTCGGGCCGGATTTGGGAGCCGACTCAATCCGCAAGGGCATGATCGCCATGATGATCGGCTCGATCGCTGTTGTCGTGCTGATGATCGCGACATATGGCCGGTTCGGCATCTATGCGACGATAGCTTTGGTCGTCAACATTCTGATGTTGCTGGGAATTATGGCCGCGCTCAACACCACGCTGACTTTGCCGGGCATCGCCGGTTTCGTGCTGACGATCGGCGCGGCGGTCGATGCCAATGTGCTGATTAACGAGCGCATCCGCGAGGAGCGCAAACGTGGGCGACGGGTGGTTGCTGCGGTCGAGAACGGCTACAGGGAAGCGAGCCGCGCCATTTACGATGCGAACATTACCAATTTCATAGCGGGCGTGCTGCTCTTTATGTTCGGTTCCGGCCCGATCAGAGGCTTCGCAGTCGTGCTAATCATCGGGCTGTTCACATCCGTCTTTACGGCCGTAATTTTGACGCGGATGTGGGTGGCCGGCTGGCTACGTTCGTCGCGGCCCAGCGACATCAACATTTAAGGGGACAGACCGATGCGACTTCTCAAACTCGTCCCTGAAGACACGAACATTCCGTTCTTGAAACTGCGGATACCGTTCTTTGTACTCAGCATCGTGCTGATCATCGCCAGCTGGGCCTTGGTGTTTACACAAGGTTTGAACTACGGCGTGGATTTTGCCGGTGGTCAGGAAATTCGCGCGTCATTCACGGAAAGCGACACCGCACCGATCCCCGAATTGCGGGAGAATGTCGGCGCATTGGGTTATGGCGAGCCGCTGGTGCAGCGGTTCGGTGAAGCCAACCAAGTGTCGATCCGCGTGCGCCTGCCGGACGATGTGACGGGCGACAAGGAAGCGGCAGACCGCATTGCGGAAGAGATCACGCAAAGCCTGCAATCCGAGTTTTCCGACTTCCAACTTGACGGCCGCGATACGGTTTCGGGCAAAGTATCCGGCGAATTTCGCGAGAGCGCTGTCTATGCTTTGCTGGCTGCAATGTTGGCCGTGGCGATCTATATCTGGGTGCGGTTCGAGTGGCAATTTGGGGTGGGGGCCTTGTTCGCTTTGTTCCATGACGTGTCGCTGACACTGGGGATGTTTGCGCTGTTCCAGCTCGAATTCAGCTTGCAAATTATCGCCGCAATTCTGGCAATTATCGGCTATTCCCTAAACGATACGATCGTGGTTTATGACCGCATCCGCGAGAATTTGAAGAAGTATCGCAAGATGCAATTGCCCGAGCTGCTGGACCTGTCGGTGAACGAGACATTGGCCCGCACAGTGATGACATCGCTGACGCTTCTGGTCGCCTTGTTGCCGCTGTTATTTATGGGTCCGGCCAGCTTGTTCGGCCTAGTCGCAGCGATCATATTGGGCCTGTTCGTCGGTACATACAGCTCGGTCTATATGGCCGCGCCGCTGCTCCTGTGGCTGGGTGTGGATTCCAACAGTTTCGTGCCGGAAGAGACAGTTGCCGACCGACAGGACCGGATTGCGCGCGGCAAAAACTAGCGCGGAGCAGAACGTCGCCGAGCAGGGGTCTAGGGTAACTGAGCGGGGGTCGAGCGGGTCAGAGCGGCGTCGAAACTGCCTTCGCACTCGGACCGCCCAATTTGCGCAAAGATATTGCGCTTAAAGTTCGCGCACGAGCATTTCGGCAACGCCAATCCAAGGCGGATCATCGACCACGACTTGTTTCTCGCCATGACCTGGCGGCAGCAATCCAACGAGGTTATCGCGCCGATCGATCAGGCGCCCGAAAGCAAAGCGCCCGGCTTTTTTCGGGACCAGCACATCGCGGTTGATCGCGCGCGCCGCATCAGCCGGATCCAACTGCCGCAGCCAAAGTTGATCGCCTCTACGATATTCGCCGATTGGCTCCTCCACGCTTAACACCATCAGCGGACCATCCCCGCCCAAATCGGTTGCCAGCATTGCATCGCGCGGTTTCTCCAGCGCCTCCGGGCCAGAGCCGATCAGGCGGGCCACGATTTGCGGATGATCGGACACTTCGGATCGCACCAGCAATTCGGGATCGATGTCCAGCGCCTTCCCGATCCGCTCCATCCATTTTAACGACAGATTGCGCATTCCGGTTTCGAGCCGCCCGATGGTTTGCGCAGTCGTTTTTGGTTCGCAAGCCGCTGCCAGATCGGCCAGCGTTAGCCCTTTTTCCTTACGAATGTCGCGGATGCGATTTATCATTAGCGTATCCCTTAACCAAATCGGTGATTATTCCCTTTCCTACAGATGGACCTGGGCGGCAAGAGCGGCGTGAAGCAACTCCACAGCTTTGCACTATAATTTGCACAGGGATGCCGCCGCATGGGACAATATTTGGTCGAGAAAGAATTGACGCAGGAAGGGCCGCGTCGCGTGTCAGGCACGGCCAAACGCCGACGCAGTGTGACCGTCAACGTGGCGGAATCGCCGCTGTCATGGCTCCATTCGCGCGGCCATGTCGATGACCGGCTGTTCGATGCGGGCGAGCGCTTGCGCGCCGATTACGAGCGCGCGCAATTGGGTGCGAACGTCACCATGCGCTGGGATCCGGTGCGGATCAAAGGGACGGGCGAGCAGGGTCTATCGCAAACCGAGCGGCAGATTTCAGCCAAGGCACGCTTCGATGGCGCAATGGCTGAAGCGGGCAAAGGCTTGCAGGACATTTTGTGGCGCGTTGTGTGCGCGGGGGAAGGACTGCCGACGGCGGAAAAGACGTTGGAATGGCCCGCGCGCAGCGGCAAGCTGGTGCTGAAATTGGCGCTTGACCGGGTCGCGCAATTCTATCGTATTAACTGAGCGATTGGGCGATTGCTGAGGCAATCCGCATCGGCTGTCGGTCGGTCAGCAGAGCTTCGCTTATGCCTTTAGCCAGCCCGAACACTCGCATCACTTTGTTCGGTGCACGGCGGATATAGCGAAGCAATAAGCGGCGTTTTGGAAAACGATAGTGCATCTTTTCTGCCAATGTCGTGCTGCAAGGTCCGCACATTCCGCAAGGTTTGCCATTCTGCGGTTCGTGGCAGAACCAAGACATTTCGAGTAAATCAAGCCAACCCTTTTCGCTTTGCAAGTTGCCTTCATGTCAGTCTTGGTCCAGCCAAACAGACGAAAGCTCAACCGTTCAAACATGCGTAGCATTCCTCAACTCCGCTCGTCCGGCATATAATACGCTTCGCCATAGGGTGATTCGTAAGTCTTAACCAGTTCACGCAATTGTTTGCTGGTGGGGACGTTGAGTGTCTTGTGGTGCGTGTCAACTCTCCAGACAATGAAGGTCCGACCATGATGTTTGGCAAAGCTAGTGAGCCAAAGAATATTGAATCTGCGATGTACTTTGCTTCTCGAAGCGATTTTATCGAACTTGGCGCGTAATCTGGATCTTCGGGGAAATCGTCGAGGTTATGACAATAGGCTGTGCGATACGTTTTGCAGCCGATGGATCGCGCTTGACAATAGCTTCCAATATTAGATCTTGCGTTTCAATTTCGATATTGCGTGGAGGGTCGTCCGGCGTCACTAGCACATAATAAGGTTGGACGTTAGCTTCGGAATGGAAAGCCAAGCAAAGCAGGCGGAAAGTGGAGTCCCACCCGCTGGTCCATAAGAGATCAACGTGATCTTTGCTGCATCCGTTTGGCGATGTACTCGGTTCGATGCTTTGCATGATTTGGGTCCAATCTAATTCAATTCGACCCGAGGCTTGGTTATGTTTAAACTTCTTATTTTTTCAACAACAGCTGATTACCCTTCAACGCGCTGTGCCAAATCGAGCCAGCGTTCTTCCGCCGCGTCTTTCTCGGCTCGCGCATTTTCCAGCCCCTTGGAGATGTTCGCAAATTTCTGCGGATCGCTGGCAAACAAATCGGGATCGGACAAGATTTGCTCGCCGCGCGCAATCGCGCTTTCCAGCTCCTCTATCCGCGCTGGCAGCAGGTCGTAATCGCGTTGATCCTTATAAGTCAGTTTGGCTGTCTCTGGCGGCGGTGATGGTTTAACAAGATCGTCAGCTGAAGGGCCAGCGGATGATTTCGCCTTGGCTGCGGGCTTTTTGTTGCGCTCGGCTCGTTTGGCGGCCCAATCCTCATAACCGCCGGCGACGATATCGACGCTGCCCGATCCATCGAGGCCCAGCGTGACCGTGACCGTGCGATCCAGAAAGTCGCGGTCATGACTGACAATCAGAACTGTGCCTTCGTAATCCGCAATCACTTCCTGCAGCAGGTCGAGCGTTTCCAGATCGAGATCGTTGGTCGGCTCATCCAGCACCAGCAAATTGGATTTGCGCGCAAATTCCCGTGCCAGCAACAGCCGTGAACGTTCGCCGCCGGACAGGGTGGAGACTTTGGTGTCGACGATGCCGGGATCGAACAGGAATTCCTTCAAGTAGCCCTGAACGTGTTTGCGGGCATCGCCGACATCGATCCAATCGCCGCCTTCGGCCAGCACGTCGCGCACGGTTTTCTGGCCCGCCATCAGCGATCGCTGCTGATCGATCATCACGCCGGTCAGGTTCTTGGCGATGGTGATAGTGCCGGTATCAGGCTCGATCTCGCCGGTCAGCAGCCTTAATAACGTCGTTTTGCCCGCACCATTCGCCCCGACCAGACCGATCCGGTCGCCGCGCTGGATACGCAGGGAAAAGTCGCGGATGATCGTGCGTTTGTCCGCGCCTTCGCCATAGGATTTTGTAACGTTCTCCGCGACGATGATCGACTTCGTCTTGAACTCGCTGTCCCCGGCAAGTTTCAGCTTGGCCGTGCCTTGACCCGTCATCATCGAGGCGCGTTGCGCCCGCATCTGCCATAGCTTTTCCAAGCGGCCTTGGTTGCGCTTGCGCCGCGCGGTGACGCCGCGTTCCAGCCAGTGCGCTTCCAGTTTCAGCTTGGCATCGAGTTTCTGCGTGGCGCGCGCTTCCTCGGCATAGACTTGCTCTTCCCACGCCTCATATCCGCCGAACCCGACATCCTTGCGCCGCAAGCCGCCGCGATCGAGCCACAAAGTCGCATTGGTGAGCCGCTTCAGGAAAGTGCGGTCGTGACTGATCGCCAGAAACGCGCCGGTGTAGCGCGACAGCCAATCCTCCAGCCAGTCGATGGCGTGGAGGTCGAGATGGTTGGTCGGTTCATCCATCAGCAACAGGTCGGGATCTTGCGCCAGCGCGCGGGCAATGGCGGCGCGGCGGCGCTCTCCGCCACTGGCTCCTGCCGCCGGGGTGGCCATATCGATGCCGAGTTGTCCGGCAATCGCTTCGACTTCGTATTCCGCCGGAGGGTGCTGGCCCGACAAGGCAAAATCCATCAGCGTGTCGTATGGGGCGAAATCCGGCTCCTGCTCCAACAGCACGATGCGGGTGCCGGGTTTGACTTTGCGCTCCCCGCGATCGGCTTCGACCCGGTCCATGATCAGGCGGAACAATGTGGTTTTTCCGGCTCCGTTGCGCCCGATCAGTGCCATCGTGTCGCGCGGGCCGATATGCAGGTCCAGCCCGCCCTCGATTGGCTGTCCCCGATCGGAATGACCGAACAGCCATTTGCCGCCGATCTGCAACGCGATATTCTCAAGACTCAGGATCGGGGGTTGGGCCATAGCTGCGCCGCTTAGCGGGCGGGGGCAGGGCGAACAAGGCGGTTCACTTGGCGTCAAGGACACAGATGCGATAGAGCGAGCCGAAACAGGAGGTTACCTATGATCCGTTACGCCATTCCATTGCTCGCCGCTGCTGCGCTTCCCGCTGTATTGGCTGCGCCGCTCTCCGCTGCCGAAGTGCAAATACAAGTGCAAAATCCGGTCGTCGAGCTGGGCGTGAATGAAGTGGTGCGCGTCGCCCCTGATGTGGCGGTGGTCAATGCCGGGGTGCAGACCCGTGCGGCAACTGCGCGCGAAGCGATCCGGCAGAATGCAGAATCGATGGATCGCCTGATCAAGCAAGTGCTGGCGTTGGGCATTGAGCGCAAGGATATTCAGACCTCCAGCTTCAATCTCAATCCAAATTACGAGTATAATCGCGAAACGGGTGAGCAGATTTTCAAAGGCTACAACGTCAACAATTCGGTCAGCGTCAAGCTGCGTGATTTGAAGCGGGCGGGCGATATTCTGGATGCACTGGTCGAGGCAGGCGCAAGCAATGTGTATGGGCCGAATTTCATGCTGGAAGATGATGCCGAAGTGAAGGCAGAGGCGCGCAAGACGGCGTTCGCTCGTGGATTGTCGCAAGCGCGCGAATATGCGCAGATGGCGGGCTATAGCGATGTGCGTATTTTGGAAATCAGCGAGAGTTTTCAAGGTTATGGCCCGGTCCCGCCACCTCCCGCGCCTGCGATGATGCGAGGCGAAAGCGGAATTGTGACAACTGGATCGAGCGCAATCGAACCGGGCGAAGTCGGGGTCGGCGTGTCGCTGAACGTGAAATACGAAATGACACGCTAAAGTGCGGTCAGGCGAAGCTGACTGCCGACCGGGTAGAGTATTCACACCTTGTTCAATGCTGCTGAGCTAGTGATACGGCTATTATGAAACGCATTAGCAAACTGGTTCTCGCATCGCTTTTGGCGGGTGCAATGGTGGTCCCTTCGGCGGCCAGTGCGCAGCCGCGCAGCGAGCAGGGCGAGGCGCGTAAGGAAATGCGCGCAGGCAACCAATTGTCCCTGCGCCAGATCGAACAGCGGGTGCTGCCGACGATGCGCGGTGCGGAATATCTCGGGCCATCCTATGATTCGCGAATGCGTGCTTACCGCTTGAAGTTTATTCGCGATGGCCGCGTGCTATTCGTCGATGTTGATGCGCGTTCGGGACGTATTCTGCGCCGCAGCCGATAGGCTTGTCCCACAACCTGCGGGGCCCTGCGAAACCTTGTGCTTGCTTGACGCGTTCCCTGCAATACCGCACATCGCGGAGCCATACTGGATCGCTACGGCCGGATAGACAGGGATAGATAAGCATATGCGCGTATTGATCGTCGAAGATGAACCGACATTGGGCAATCAGCTGAAATCGACGCTGGAGCAAAATGGCTATGCGGTCGATCTGTCCACCGATGGCGAAGACGGACATTATCTTGGCTCGACTGAGGATTACGATGCCGTGATCCTCGATCTGGGTCTGCCGGAAATCGACGGGCTGACCGTGCTGGGGATGTGGCGCAAGGAAGGCCGGACCTTCCCGGTGCTGGTGCTGACTGCGCGTGATAGCTGGTCGGACAAGGTGGCGGGCCTCGATGCCGGCGCCGATGATTATCTGGCCAAGCCGTTTCAAACCGAAGAGTTGATTGCACGCCTGCGGGCGCTGATCCGCCGTGCCAGCGGCAATACGTCAAGCGAGTTGATGGCGGGCGATGTCCGGCTGGACACACGGTCGGGCCGCGTCACCTTGCAAGGCGAGCCGGTGAAACTGACCGCGCAAGAATACAAGCTGCTGTCCTATTTGATGCATCACAAGGGCAAAGTCGTCAGCCGCACCGAATTGATCGAACATATCTATGATCAGGATTTCGATCGCGATTCCAATACGATCGAAGTGTTCGTGACGCGCATTCGCAAAAAGCTGGGTGCGGAAGTCATCACGACCATTCGCGGGCTGGGCTATAGTCTGGATGATCCGGCGGACCAGCCGCGTGCCTGATATGCCAGTTATACGTCTGATATGAATACCCATCAGCCTGCCGGATTTGCAGAGCCGGAGACGGCTTCTGTACCGGCGGGCGATGTCCCCAAGCATTCAAAGGCGATAACGCCGCGTCCCAAGCGCAGCCTGGCCACGCGCATGATGTATATTGCAGCGGGCTGGATCGCGGTCCTGCTGCTGGGTGGAGGTTTTGCACTCGACCGGACGCTGACCAATCTGGTCGAAAACAATTTCGATGATCAACTTGCCTATGTGCTGACCGCAATGATCGCTTCGGCGGAAATCGGGACCGATGGCGAAGTGCGGTTCGAGCGCGCTTTGGGCGATCAGCGTTTTTTCGAACCTGATAGCGGCGTCTATTGGCAGATTACGGGCGAGGGGAACGAGGATTATCTTTCGCGCAGTCTGTGGGATCGTAATCTGGAATTGCAGGGCGATCATGTGGATATGGACACCCATATCTATGACAGCGACCAGTTTGCCAACGAACCGCTACGGATTGCGGAACGCACGGTGATTTTACCCGAAAGCGAAACGCGGTGGACTTTTGCCGTGGCTTCGGCGCGCGATAATCTCGATGCGCAGATTGCGGAGATCCGCCAGATTTTGATCTGGAGCTTTGCGGCGCTGGGGCTGGGCTTGCTATTGCTTGCAGTGCTGCAAAACCGCTTTGGATTACGACCGCTGCGCCGTGTGCGGCAGGCCATTCAGGATTTGCGGACGACCGGCGCAAACCGCATTACCGAACCGCTGCCATTGGAAGTCGAGCCGCTGGTCGAGGAAATTAACGGATTGCTGGCGCATAGCGAGAAACAGGCGGAGGAAGCCCGCACCCATGCCGGCAATCTGGCTCATGCGCTGAAAACGCCGCTGACGGTTATCAACAATGCTGCCACGGCAAAGGCTGGTGACTTGCCCGACACGGTCATTCGCGAAGCGACCACCATGCGCCGCCATGTCGATCACCACCTTGCCCGTGCGCGTGCCGTGGGTCGCCGGGCGATCGGTCATGCACGCACGCCGGTGTGCGAAAGTGCCGAAGCGGTACAGCGCGCGGTCGCACGGCTTTATCCCGATGTGCGCTTCGATTTGGATGGAAATAAAGGCGCTGCGGTTGCAATCGAACGCCAGGATTTGGACGAAATTCTCGGCAATATGATCGAGAATGCAGCCAAATACGGCGGCGGCAGCGTGTTTGCGACAGTCGATGCAGAGCCAGGCTCCAAACAATGCATAATCTGGGTGGAGGATGACGGGTTGGGCATTCCCGCGGCCGAGCGCATTCGCATTTTCGATCGAGGCGCGCGGCTGGATACGGGCAAGCCGGGCACGGGGTTGGGCCTGGCGATTGTGCGCGATGTGGCCGAGATTTATGGTGGATCGGTCGAGCTGAACGAAAGCGAAGATTTGGGCGGTTTGCTGGTCAGACTGAGCTTGCCCCGATCGGGAATACGCGCCGGTGAGCACGCGGGCTAACCTGTTTGCAGGCGCGCAATTGGCAAGTAATCAAGCGTCGCGTGCGCTTTCGTGGTGGCGGATAACTTCATCGATAATGAAGCGCAGGAACTTCTCCGAAAATTCCGGGTCGAGTTGCGCATCCTCGGCCAATTTGCGCAATCGCGCGATCTGACGCTGCTCGCGATCGGGATCGGCTGGCGGCAAGGTCATTTTGGCTTTGTACTCGCCAACCGCCTGCGTAATCCGGAAGCGCTCCGCCAGAATATGGATCAGCGCCGCGTCGATATTGTCGATGCTGCGGCGAAATGTTTCGAGTTGCGGGTCGGCCATGATCGTCCTTGGCAGCGCGGTTGCAGATGGCTTACCATGTGCGGCATTGCGCGGAGTGACAAGGCCATAAACGCAAGGGATATGGCGCGATACGCACTTGCTAAAGCGCAAACGCGTGGGCAAGTGTGACGCATGACAGCCGAAATCGTGCCTCTGCCGCGCAAGAAACCCACCCTCGACCCGATGTTGTCGCTGACCGCGCCGGGGATGAATTCGGTCAATACCGTGATCCTCGACCGGATGCAGAGCGAAATTCCGCTGATCCCTGCGCTGGCTGGACACCTGATTTCCGGCGGGGGTAAGCGATTGCGTCCGATGCTGACTTTGGCGGGGGCCGAGCTGGTCGGTTATCAAGGCTCACGTCATCACAAGCTGGCTGCGGCGGTCGAGTTTATTCACACCGCTACTCTGTTGCATGACGATGTGGTGGATGGGTCCGATCTGCGACGAGGCAAGGCGGCGGCGAACATCATTTTCGGCAATCCGGCAACGGTGCTGGTCGGAGACTTTCTCTTTAGCCGCGCGTTTGAATTGATGGTCGAGGATGGCAGCTTGAAGGTGCTGAAAATTCTCAGCAGCGCCAGCGCGATCATTGCCGAGGGCGAAGTCGATCAATTAACCGCGCAGCGACAGATCGACACCAGCGAAGAACGCTATCTGTCGATTATCGCCGCCAAAACCGCTGCGCTGTTTGCTGCGGCCAGCCGTATCTCCGCCGTCGTGGCCGAATGCGACGAAGTGCAAGAGCAGGCGCTGGATGCCTATGGCCGTAATCTGGGCGTGGCTTTCCAACTGGTCGATGATGCGATCGACTATGCCAGTGAAGCAGCCGAAATGGGCAAGGACCGGGGCGATGATTTCCGCGAAGGCAAAATGACGCTGCCCGTCATTCTGGCTTATGCGCGCGGCAGCGAAGAGGAGCGCACCTTCTGGAAAGCGGCCATTGGTGGCCATCGCACAAGCGCGGACGATCTGGCTCATGCGATTCATCTGATGGACAAGCATGACGCGGTCGAAGCGACGCGCGAACGCGCTCGCCATTTTGCCGAACGGGCCATCGGTGCGTTGTCGATCTTCCCCGATGGCAAAGCGCGCATGGCGCTGGTCGAAGCGGCCATGTTCGCCGTCTCGCGGGGCTATTGATCTCGCCAAAAGTCTGACGGGAGCGATGACGCCCGATTTACCCATTCAGGCAGTGCTGCCCGAATTGCTCGCATCTTTGCGGGCAGGGACGGGCGCGGTGCTGGTTGCGCCACCGGGAGCTGGCAAGACGACTGCCGTTGCTCCGGCGTTACTGGATGAGGTCTGGTGCGATGGCCAGATTATCCTGACCTCTCCAAGGCGGGTGGCGGCCCGTGCAGCCGCTGAACGCATGGCAGAAATGCTGGGCGAGCAAGTCGGCGAAACGGTCGGCTATCTGACGCGGATGGACACGAAGCAGTCGGCGCGGACCCGCATTCTGGTGATGACCGAAGCGATCTTCGTTAACAAGATTACGCAAGACCCGGACCTGTCAGGCGTCTCTGCCGTGTTGTTCGACGAAGCGCATGAGCGGCATCTGGACAGCGATCTGGGTCTGGCACTGGCACTGGAAAGCCGCGCCGTGCTGCGCGAGGAATTGCGCGTGCTGGTGATGTCGGCGACGATCGATGGCGCACGCTTTGCCAATTTGCTGGGTGACAAAACGCCCGTGATCGAGAGCGAGGGACGGGCATTTCCGCTGCGCATCGCGTGGCTTGGTGCGCGGCCCGAAATGCGGATCGAGGAGGAGATGACCGCCGCCATTATGACGGCATGGCGGGAAGAGGAGGGCGACGTCCTCGCGTTCCTGCCCGGCGTGCGGGACATCGAGCGGACACGCGAGCGACTAATAGCAAAGCTGCCAGACACGCCGATCCTGCCCTTGCATGGTCAGATCATGCCGCGCGATCAGCGCGCCGCCATCCGCCGCGATGGTGAGGGACGTCGCCGGATCGTGCTGGCCACCAGCATTGCGGAAACCTCGCTGACGCTGGAAGGCGTGTCGGTCGTTGTGGATAGCGGCTTGGCGCGGCAGGCGGCGTTCGATCACACTGCCGGAACGACGCATTTGACGACCATTCGCGCGTCACAAGCCGCCGCAGCGCAGCGGGCCGGACGCGCTGCACGGCAAGGGCCAGGCGTTGCCTATCGCTTGTGGAATGAAGCCGCGCATAGCGGGCGACCTGAATTTACTGCGCCCGAAATGGAGACCGCCGATCTGGCGCCGCTCGTCCTGACTTTGGCGAAGTGGGGCACGAGCGACCCGAACAGTTTGCAATGGCTCGATCCGCTGCCGCTCGCCTCGCTGACTTCTGCACGCAAACGTCTGCAAGCATTGCGCGCGCTGGATGAGAGTAATCGCATCACGACACGCGGCGAACAGATTGCGGCACTGCCGATGGATCCGGTTAGCGCGGCGACGGTTCTGGCTGGCGCGAAGGCCGGACAGGCGCGTGATGCGGCGCGGCTGGTGCTGCTGTTGCAGGAGCGTGGGCTAGGCGGTCGCGGAGAGGATTTGCTGGCGCGGCTGTCCCGCTGGAACGCGGATCGTTCACCGCGTGCCGCTGCTTCGCGCAAACTTGCCGATGGCTGGGCGCGGCGGGCGGAAAAGCTGGTTGCGGGAAGCAGCGCGCAAAATATCAATCCGGCGATCCATTTAGCCCACGCCAAGCCGGACAATATTGCGAAGCGGCGCGATGCCAAAGGCGAAAACTGGCAATCGGCGGGCGGGCGCGGATTTTACTGCGATCCGGCATCGTCACTGGCGCGGGCGGAATGGCTTGTCATCGGCGATGCGCAGGGGCAGGCCAAGGGCGCGCGGATCACGGCGGCGGCAGAATTGTCCGCGCAGGATGTAGAAACGCACCTGGCTTCGCTGATCGAGCAGCGCAGCGTGCTGAACTGGAACGAGAGTGCGGGGCGCATCGAGGCACGCCTGGAGCGACGGCTGGGCGCAATCATCTTGGCATCCGGCCCCGACATGGCCCCGGATGAGGGAGCGATCACGGCTCTTTTAACCGAACGCGCAATGAAAGATTTGGACGCGTTGCTCCCGTCCGATCTGATTGCCCGCGCACGATACGCTCAGGTTGAAGAGCTGGCACCAGACGCGCTGGAAAACAGCGCAGATCTTTGGCTCGCCCCGATGTTAATCGGACGGCGCGACTTGAATATTCCGATGAACCGACTGACCGACAGCCTGCTGGCATTGCTTGACTGGAACACGCGGCAGCGCCTCGACGCCCAAGCGCCCCGCCAGTTCACCTCGCCCGCCGACAGCACTCACGCGATCGACTATATCGGCGATGACGCACCATCGGTCGAAGTCCGGGTGCAGGCCATGTTCGGGCTGGACGCGCACCCGTTTATCGGTACCACGCCCTTGCTGTTGAAGCTGACCAGTCCCGCAGGCCGTCCGATCCAGTCCACCCGCGATCTGCCGGGTTTCTGGCGTGGTAGCTGGGCCGATGTGGTGAAGGACATGAAGGGTCGCTACCCCAAGCATCGCTGGCCGGGCGAACCGTGGACCGAGCAAGCCGAGCCTCAAAACCAAATCTTCTTTTGCGCGGACGCGGAAAACGGATTAAAGGCTACGCGCATGGCAGCACGTATTTATCAAAGAGCGAAAAGCGCAACACAGTCCGGCAAAGCGCGGATCGATGAATGGGTGCTGGAATTCGAACAATCCGAAGCGCGCAAGCCTGACCCGCTGATGGGATGGACCGGCAGCGGCGACACGCAAGCGCAAGTCGAGCTGACCTTTCCCGATAAGGACGCGGCCAAGGCCTATGCCGAAAAATATGGCATCACCGCGCGCGTTCATACGACGCCGCCCAAATCATTGAAGCTGCAGGCTTACGCCGATAATTTCGGCTGAGCGAAACGGGGCGTGTCCTGCTCGCAAAGGCTGGACAAGACGCGTGCAAAACACCATATGGCGCGCCGGGAGTCGGGTGGACGTTTGCGTCTGTTTACCTGGTCAGGTCCGGAAGGAAGCAGCCAAGGCGGGTTGCGGCGGGTCGCTCGGCTCCTTTTTCACCCCAACACTTTTCACATCGATACTTTTCATATCGATACGATGACAAATCCTCTGCCAGCGCGTAGCTAGGCATGATGGGTGATTCACCGCACAATTCGGACCAGAGCGATGGTGGCCTTCCGTGGGCGGAGGACGCTGGTAATAGCAATGCGCCCAATGCTGACGCGCCCAATTCTGACGCGCCCAATTCTGGCGCGCCCAGCGGCGAGGCACCCAAGCCGACTCAAGCCGAGTTGGAAGCGGCGGGTCAGAACGCGCTGTTCGGCGGTCTGGACGCGGATGTTGAGCCGAGAGCAGAAATGGGCGCGGGAACTGGCGCGCAGGCAGAATCCGCAACCGAAGGCGCGCCAACCGATGCCAAACCTGCACTGACGGTAGCGGGTGACGATCCGGCTGCTGCCGCAACGCCTTACCGCGTGCTGGCGCGCAAATATCGCCCGCAAACTTTTTCCGAGCTGATCGGGCAGGAGCCGATGGTTCGCACGCTGGCCAATGCGATCAAGCGCGACCGGCTGGCTCATGCCTTTCTGATGACCGGCGTGCGCGGCGTGGGCAAAACTTCGACCGCACGTCTGATTGCCAAGGCCTTGAACTGCATCGGACCTGATGGAGAGGGCGGTCCGACAATCGACCCGTGCGGGCAATGCGAGCCATGTCAGGCAATTGCCGAGGGTCGCCATATCGACGTGATCGAGATGGATGCGGCCAGCCATACCGGCGTCGATGATGTGCGCGAGATTATCGAAGCGGTGCGCTATGCCGCCGTGTCCGCGCGCTACAAAATCTATATTATCGACGAAGTGCATATGCTTTCGCGCAATGCGTTCAATGCGCTGTTAAAAACGCTCGAAGAACCACCTGCGCACGTCAAGTTTCTATTCGCGACCACCGAAGTCGACAAGCTGCCAGTTACCGTTCTCAGCCGGACGCAGCGGTTCGATTTGCGCCGGATACCGACCGATTTGCTGCATCGGCATTTTGCTTGGGTATGCCAGCAGGAAGGCGTCGCTGCCGAAGATGAAGCGCTCGACATGATTGCGGGCGCTGCCGAAGGATCGGTGCGCGACGGGCTGTCCATTCTCGATCAGGCAATCGCGCATGGTGATCTGGAAGGTGATGGCGGTGAAAGCGGTGGCGAAGGTGAGGGCGCGAAAGTCACGGCAGAGCGGGTCCGCGCAATGCTGGGGCTGGCGGATAAAAGCGCGCAACGCCGTATGCTGGGCACGATTCTGGAAGGCGATGCAAAAGCGCTGCTGGCCGCGGTGGCCGATCAATATGCGCTAGGTGTCGAGCCGCTGGCGTTGATGCGCACGCTGATGGATCTGGTCCACCGGATCACCGTTGCGCAAGTCGGCGGCGGAGAAGCCGAAGCACCAAGCGCGGAGGAAAGTGCCGCGCTTTCGGCATGGGCCGGACGGATGTCGCCCGGTCAATTACACCGCCTGTGGCAATTGCTTTTAAAAGGCTATGACGAGGTGCGGCAAGCGCCTGATCCGCTGGTCAGTGCGCAGATGGCCTTGCTGCGCATTCTCCATGCTGCCGATTTGCCGGATCCCGGCGGGCTAATAAAACGGATCGAGGAATTGGCTGCCAAGGCGCCGCCAAGTGCTGATGCTGCCGGTGATGCGGGCGCGGGGGATAGCGGTGCGCCGCAAGGCGAGGCTCGTGATCTGGCTGCTGATTGGCTGAATTTGATCGAGCGTATCGAGCAAGCCGGACATCATCATGCGGCCAGCATTATGCGGCTTCAGATGCGCCCGGTTGCGCTTCACGAAACTACATTGCAATTTGCGCGCAGCAAACAATATCGGGACGATATCGGTGCAGTGTTGCGCGATGCATTGTCGCACATTACCGGCGCGCGCTGGACCTTGGACGAGGTGAGCGAAGGAGGCTTGCCGTCTCTGGTCGAGCAGCAGGAAGCTGTTGCCGAGCAATCGAAACAAACCATGCGCGAAGATCCGCTGGTCAAAGCGACCCTCGCAAAATTCCCCGATGCGCAATTTGTCGAAGAAGAATCCGGCGCCCCGCGCGGTCACAACAATTGGAGTAAATCAGCATGAAATCGATGGAAGAAATGATTGAGGCCGCGCAGAAAGCTGCGGAAAACATCCAGACCCAAATGGGCGAGATGCAGGCCAAGCTCGACACGATCGAAGTCGAAGGCACATCGGGCGGCGGGATTGTAAAAGTTCGCTGCACGGCAAAGGGCCGGATGTTGGGCGTCAGCATCGATGAAAGCCTGATGAAGCCGGAAGAAAAGCAGATGTTGGAAGATCTGGTCACGGCAGCATTTAACGATGCGCGCGACAAGGCCGACCGTGTCTCGAACGAGCAAATGAAGGATATGCAGGGCGGGATGGGCTTGCCGCCGGGCTTCAATTTGCCGGGTATGAGCTAACCCGCGATGCTGCGCGTGCAAGCGTTCCATACCTGCATCGCAGCCGGCCATTATCGGCCATTGCGACACGGCGGCGCGGTTCCCATATAGTCGGCAACCCCTGACGGCATTCGCGCGGCGATGTCGACACACAGATTACGGACCGATTTATGACCAAAGCTTACCCACTTTTGCCCTTGCGCGATATCGTCGTTTTTCCCGGCATGGTCGTGCCGCTATTCGTGGGACGCGCGAAATCGGTCGCCGCTCTCGAAGCGGTGATGGAAGGTAGCAAGGAAATTGCCCTGCTTGCGCAGCTTGATCCGGCGTGTGACGATCCTGAGCGCGATGATCTGTTCGATACCGGCGTAGTCGCGCAAGTTCTGCAATTGCTAAAATTGCCCGATGGCACCGTTCGTGTGCTGGTCGAAGGTCAGCAACGCATCAATCTGGAAAACCTTGCCGATGCGGGCGATCTGGTCATGGCCGAAGTGTCGATGATCGCGCCACAAACTGCGTCGGGCAGCGAAGTTACCGCCACCATGCGTCAGGTGGTCGAGGCGTTCGGCAATTATGCAAAGCTGAACAAGAAATTGGGCGAATCGGCGGCGAATGATCTGTCCGAAATCGACGATGCGGGTGATCTGGCCGATGCTATCGCTGCGGCAATCAACATCAAGGTTTCCGACAAGCAAATGCTGCTGACCGAAACCGATCCGCTAAAGCGCCTTGAAATGGTGATGTCCTTCATGGAAGGCGAATTGTCGGTGCTGCAAGTCGAGCGGAAAATCCGTGGCCGCGTCAAGCGCCAGATGGAGAAAACACAGCGCGAATATTATCTGAACGAACAGATGAAAGCGATCCAGAACGAGCTGGGCGGTGAAGCCGAAGAAGCCAACGAGATGGAAGAGCTGGCGGCTAAAATCGAAAAGCTGAAAATGTCGAAAGAGGCCAAAGCCAAGGCAAAATCCGAGCTGAAAAAGCTTAAGGGTATGCAGCCGATGAGCGCGGAAGCGACCGTTATCCGCAATTACCTCGACGTGTTGCTCGGGCTGCCGTGGGGCAAGAAAAGCAAAGTGCAGAAAGATATTGGCAAGGCGCAGGAAATCCTCGACGCCGATCATTATGCGCTGGAAAAGGTCAAGGATCGCATCGTCGAATATCTGGCCGTGCAGGCGCGGACGAATAAGCTGAAAGGTCCGATCCTGTGCCTCGTCGGTCCACCGGGCGTCGGTAAAACGTCGCTGGGCAAAAGCATTGCGCGGGCGACGGGACGCAAATTTGTGCGGCAGTCGCTTGGCGGCGTGCGTGACGAAGCGGAAATTCGCGGCCATCGGCGCACATATATTGGCTCCTTACCGGGCAAGATCGTTACGAATTTGAAAAAGGCGGGAAAATCCAACCCTCTGTTCTTGCTCGACGAAATCGACAAGCTGGGTCAGGATTTTCGTGGCGATCCGGCTTCTGCGCTGCTGGAAGTGCTGGACCCGGAACAGAACAGCAAGTTTCAGGACCATTATCTGGAACTCGATGTCGACCTGTCCGATGTGATGTTTGTCACCACGGCCAACAGTCTCAATTTGCCGCAAGCTCTGCTCGACCGGATGGAGATTATCCGCCTTGAAGGCTATACCGAAGACGAGAAAGTCGAAATTGCGCAACGGCATTTGCTGGCCAAGCAGATCAAGGATCACGGGCTGCAAGATGGCGAATTTACGCTGACCGAAGCCGGTCTGCGCGATCTTGTGCGTTACTACACGCGCGAGGCGGGTGTGCGCTCGCTTGAACGCGAAATTGCCAAGCTGGCGCGTAAATCGCTCCGCAAAATCCTGGAAGGCGAGGCGACCAGCATCACGATTACGCCAGATAATCTGGGCGACTTTGCTGGCGTGCGCAAATTTAAGCACGGCATGGGCGAAGAAGAAGCACAGGTCGGCGCGGTCACCGGGCTTGCCTGGACCGAAGTGGGCGGCGAATTGCTGACGATCGAGAGCGTGACAACGCCGGGCAAAGGCGAGATCAAGACCACCGGTAAGCTGGGCGAAGTGATGAACGAATCGGTCGCGGCGGCCTTCAGTTTTGTCAAAGCGCGCGCCCCCGCTTACGGCATCAAGCCGTCGATATTTCAGCGCAAGAATATCCACATTCACTTGCCCGAAGGCGCAGTGCCGAAAGATGGGCCAAGCGCGGGTGTCGGAATGGTTACTTCGATTGTTTCCACACTGTCGGGCATTTCCGTGCGGCCCGATGTTGCCATGACCGGCGAAGTCACGCTGCGAGGTCGTGTCCTGCCGATCGGTGGCCTGAAAGAAAAGCTGCTGGCGGCATTGCGCGGCGGCATTTCGACCGTCTTGATCCCGGAAGAAAACGTCAAGGATCTGGCAGAAATTCCGGCCAATGTGACCGAAGGTCTGACGATTGTTCCGGTGTCGCACGTCGATGAAGTTTTGGCGCAGGCGCTAACGGAGGAGCTGGTCGCAATCGACTGGACCGAAGCGGACGATCTGGCGAGCCAGCCGCTTGCCGGACCATATGGCGGGCATCCCACCGCACATTAAATGAGTCGGTTTGCGGTTGCGGCGTCACTGCATATGGCTGTGCCAAACTGAGATTTGTGAGTGAAGGGCGAGCTTTTGCGCGCTGTTTTCGCTTAATTTATCTTAGATTTTGCCTGAAATGGCGCAATTCGGCCATTTAGCCTTTGACAGTCACGCCGAAAACCGCTCAATTCCGCGCATTCGGTCAGCATGACTACCGAATTTGTAAAAACAAATTTTCAGGGGATGACATAATGAACAAGAACGATCTGATCGGCGCCGTAGCGGAAGCCAGTGGCCTGTCTAAAAGCGATGCCGGAAATGCCGTCGAAGGCGTTTTCGATTCCATCCAGAAGACTTTGTCCAAAGGCGACGAAGTGCGCTTGGTCGGCTTTGGCACGTTCTCCGTTGCACGCCGCAAAGAATTGACTGGTCGTAACCCCCGCACTGGCGAGCCGATGACGATCAAAGCGTCCAACCAGCCGAAGTTCAAGGCCGGTAAAGGTCTGAAAGACGCCGTTAATTAAACGGCGCGTGGCTTTCGTTTGAAAGCTGTTCCAATTAAAAAAGCCGCATCTGCGTTAAACAGGTGCGGCTTTTTATTTGCCTGAATTACATGGGTTCCAGCTGTGCTACTCGCTACCGGAGCTATGGGTCGCGATGGCATAAAGCGCGATCGCGGCGGCGTTCGACACGTTCAGGGACTCAATGCGGTCGCTGATCGGCAGCCTGGCCAGCGCGTCGCAATGCGCTTCGATATTCTGGCGCATACCTTCGCCTTCCGCGCCAAGCACCAAAGCGACAGGCGTATCGGGAATGGCAGTGGACAAATTGGTCTCACTCGCTCCGGTCAGGCCGATCCGCCAGTATCCCGCATTGGCCAATTCTTCCAACGCGCGCGCCAGATTGACCACACGAACCCACGGCACGGTTTCCATGGCGCCGGAAGCGGATTTGGCGACGACGCCGCTTTCAGGCGGGGCGTGGCGATCCTGCGTTACAATCGCGGCGGCGTCGAACGCGGCAGCCGAACGCAGAATTGCGCCCAGATTATGCGGATCGGTCACTTGATCCAGCACGATGATCGGCGCGCCCTTGGCTTCCGCCAAGATATCGGACAAATGCACGTCTTCCAACTGCGCACAATCCAGCACCAGTCCCTGATGCGGGGCATCGCGCGCGACCAGCCGACCAAGATCGGCCACTTCGGCATATTCGACCGGGAAATCTGCGGGGAGCTCTCCGTCCAGCGATGCAACCCCCTCGCGTGTCGCCCATAATTTGCGATGCTGTCGCAAAGGATTGGTCAAAGCGGCTTCGACCGCATGACGGCCCCACAGGCGCACCTGGCCGCTGCTCGCCCGGCCACTGCCGCGCCCACCGCGCATACGGCCCGCACGACCACGCAAAGCGCGCTTCTTTTCAGGTTTAGTCATGATCGTTCATCCTGTTTTGCATTCGTTTTGCGCCTCCTGCCAGTCGCCCCATTGACAGGCAAGCGTCGCTTCGCCAAAGCGGCGCATCTCGGCTGGAGGCCTGCTATGTGCAGGCGCGCTTTTGCAGATCATTCGTGCAAGATGTGGACAGGTGGCCGAGTGGTTAAAGGCAGCAGACTGTAAATCTGCCCGCGCAAGCGTACGCTGGTTCGAATCCAGCCCTGTCCACCATTTGCGCCCTCCATATGCCTGCAGATATTATGTCGCAAATTGCGTCATGGGTGGCTTGCCGCTGATCGGGCTAAAGCGTAAAGCGAGCGCATGATTACGCAGCATAAACCCGTCATTTCCGCCACCGGTCTGTTCACGCCGCCGGAGAGCATTACCAACGAAGAGCTGGTTGCCAGCTTCAATCGCTACGTCGCGGATCACAATACGCGTCATGCAGATGCTATCGCAGCGGGTGAGACGAACGCGTTGGCGCCAAGCTCGGTCGAATTCATCGAGAAAGCAAGCGGGATCAAAGCGCGCCATGTGATGGCGAAAGCGCCCATTCTCGACATAAAGACAATGGCACCACGCTGGGATGAGCGGGGCGATGACGAATTGTCGCATATGGCAGAAATAGGCGTGGCGGCTGCTCGCGAAGCCATGACGACAGCCGGGCGGGACGCGAGTGAGGTCGATGCGGTGCTGTGCGCGGCGTCGAATATGGAGCGTGCCTATCCGGCGATGGCGATCGAAATCCAGCAAGAATTGGGCATCGATGGCTTCGCATTTGATATGAACGTAGCTTGCTCGTCCGCGACTTTCGGCATCCAGACGGCAGCCGATTATATTCGCAGCGGCAATGCGAAAAGCGTGCTGGTCGTTAGTCCCGAAATTACCTCTGGGCATTTGAACTGGCGCGACCGTGACAGCCACTTCATCTTCGGCGATGTCGCCACGGCGGTGTTGGTCGAAGATGTCAGCATCGCGCCGCAAGCGCATTGGGATATTGTCGGCACGAAGCTAAAAACTGTGTTTTCGAACAACATCCGTAACAATTTCGGGTTTCTCAATCGCGCGCATCCCGAAACTGCCGATAATGCGGACAAGCTGTTCGTGCAGGAAGGCCGCAAGGTTTTCAAAGAAGTCGTGCCGATGGTGGCGCAAATGATTATCGACGAAGCCGAGCGGCTGGATATCGATCCCGCCACACTGCGCCGCTTGTGGTTGCACCAGGCCAATGCTGGGATGAACCGCCTGATCGCGCAGCGCGTGCTGGGGCATGAAGCCAATGAGGACGAAAGTCCGACTGTGCTGGACACGTATGGCAATACGTCCAGTGCCGGTTCGATCATTGCCTTTCACAAACATAATGCCGATCTCGCCGACGGCGATACGGGCCTAATTTGCAGCTTCGGCGCAGGATATTCCGCAGGAACCGTGTTCGTCCGCAAGGTCGCTTGACCGAGAAACAGCGCATTCGCGGGTGACGATGCTGCGACATCTGCTTGCCGCGATGAGGCGCTGCGACTAAACGCGTCGATATGGCAGGAAATCAACTCGACAATCAGGGCCGCGGCGAAGCAAGCTGGAACTGGCCCGCAATCCATCCCGAAGGCAGAAAATTCGGCATCATCGCGGTGGCGATCAGCCTCGTATTTTTGCTGATACTGGACTGGGAAATTATTGGCTGGCCGATGCTGGCCGTGTCGGCCTGGGTCTTTGCATTCTTCCGCGATCCCGAGCGGGTCGTACCGCAGGATGAGCGTTCCATCGTCGCTCCGGCAGACGGCCTTGTCTCGCTGATCATGAAAGTCGAACCGCCAAAAGAAATGCAACTGCCCGACAGTTCCGGCAATCCGGGGTTGCCGGCCGAGCCGGTAACCCGCGTCTCAATTTTCATGAGCGTGTTCGATGTGCATATCAATCGCGCACCGATTTCGGGAACAGTCGAGCGCGTCATTTATATGCCGGGCAAGTTTTTGAATGCCGACCTTGATAAAGCAAGCGAGGAAAACGAGCGGCAACATATCCTGATTTCGCGTGGCGATGGGATGCGAGTGGGCTTTACGCAAATTGCGGGGCTGGTGGCGCGGCGGATCGTTCCGTTCGTGAAGCCGGGCGATATTATCGCTGTCGGTCAGCGAGTCGGCTTGATCCGTTTCGGCAGTCGTGTGGACGTGTATCTGCCGGCGGGTACGGATTCCAAAGTCCTGCTGGGACAGCGGATTGTTGCGGGCGAAACCGTTCTGGCTGAAGTCGGGCAACAGAAGTTGATCGAGGGTATCGCTTTGTGAGCGATTCGCTGGATGAACACGGACGGTCACAGCGGATCGGCCCGCGCGCGACCGAAGACGAGATCCCTACGCAAGTCGGCGGACGCAGTCGGCGGGGTCTGTCGCTACGCGCGGTCTTGCCGAACGCGATCACGGCAGCGGCTTTATGCTCAGGCTTGACCGGAATACGCTTTGCGATTTCGGAGCAATGGAGCCTTGCAATTTTCGCCGTGATTATCGCCGGTGTTCTGGACGCGATGGATGGGCGGATCGCGCGGCTGCTGAATGCGCAGTCGCGGTTTGGTGCGGAGATGGACAGCCTTGCCGATTCGCTATCGTTTGGAATGGCGCCTGCGCTGATCATTTATCTCTGGTCACTGGAGCAGATGCCACGGCTCGGGTGGTTTGCCGCTTTGGCATTTGCGATCTGCTGTGCGTTGCGGTTGGCGCGCTTCAACGCGCAGATCGATACCGACGAACAACCACACAAATCAGCGGGTTTCCTGACAGGGGTGCCTGCTCCGGTCGCTGCCGGACTAGCCTTTCTGCCCTTCTATTTGTGGACAGCTACAGATATCGAAGTTTTCCGCAGCCCGATCCTGATGGCAGTGTGGCTGACAGTCATCGCGTTTATGATGATATCGAACATTGCCACATTAAGCTGGACATCGATCCGTCCGCGCCGGTCCATCCGTTTGGAAATGATTGCGATTGTGGGGATATTCTTTGCCGCGTTGCTCGCCGAACCGTGGTGGGCGCTGATCGCAATTTGCGCAATTTATCTGGCGCTGATGCCTTACGGGTTTTTAAAATATAACCGGATCAAGCGGCAGCGCGATAGCCGCGATGATAATCAGGCGATTGAGTAGTAGTCAAACGTGTCCGCGATAGCGGGCGAAGAACAGGCTCGGCAGCGCGCGATTCGATGGCTGTTACGTTTGCCCGCGCGTGTTTGCGCATCTGCAACGCCTTGACTGCCGAGACATAACGAAGCGTGCTGTCGGCAAGGCTGGTGATGACCACAAAAGCTGCCATTGCAAACACGGCGATAATAGCGATTTCGACCATTGTAACACTTCCCAAATACGACGATCCACCTGTTGACACATTGTGGATAACCATGTTGAAACGACGCGAGAGAAAGTTCGGTTCCCGGTAACAGTTCTTGTTCTCTTTTTGTTCTGCATCGTCAAGCCTTTTCTGCGGCAAACCGTGTCTTTTTATCGGCGACTTTACGCTGGCTTTTGGCGTGGTGTTCCGTTATTGGGCCTCTTCTCGCATACGAAATCGGCATATTCCATGTCGTATCGGGCGAGAAAATCCACATGGAAGGCGCTACATACCGGTGCCTGTTCGCACGCTTTGATGGCGTTCGGGTTCCTGTCTTCCAGAGGCTTAACCGGAAAGGAATTATCTATGGCGGGACCTACCGTCACGATGCAGCAATTGATCGAGGCCGGAGCACATTTCGGCCACCAGACTCACCGTTGGAACCCGCGCATGAAGCCGTATATTTTCGGCGCGCGTAACGGCATTCACATCATCGACCTGTCGCAGTCCGTGCCATTGATGGCGCGCGCGCTCGATTTCGTCGAGCAAACCGTGCGGTCGGGCGGCAAGGTTCTGTTCGTCGGGACCAAACGTCAAGCACAGGATCCGATTGCCGAAGCAGCACGGTCTTCAGGACAGCACTTTGTCAATCACCGCTGGCTCGGCGGAATGCTGACCAATTGGCAAACGATTTCCAAGTCGATCAAGCGTTTAAAAGCGCTTGAAGAACAGCTGGGCGGCGAAACGTCCGGCCTGACCAAGAAAGAAGTCCTGCAACTCACGCGAGAGCGCGACAAGCTGGAACTGTCCTTGGGCGGTATCCGCGATATGTCGGGTATCCCCGATGTCATGTTCGTGATCGATGCCAACAAGGAAGACCTCGCCATTAAGGAAGCCAACGTATTGGGCATTCCGGTGGTTGCGGTTCTCGACACGAATACCGACCCCAGCGGTATCGCATTCCCCGTTCCGGGCAATGATGATGCCAGCCGTGCGGTGCGCTTGTACTGCGACGCGATCGCCGATGCGGCGCGGGCCGGCAAGGGCGGTGCAGCCGCGCAATCCGGCGAAGATGTCGGCGCGATGGATGCACCACCGGCAGAAGCTGCCGCTTAACCGAACAACACGCGCTCTTCTTATAGAGCGGTGTCATTGAAATTACGCACCGGATCGCCATTTGCGGCGCATCCGGTGCAACGATATAAAGGACATGACAGATGGCTGCTTATACTGCCGCTGATGTAAAAGCTCTGCGCGAGAAAACCGGCGCGGGCATGATGGATTGCAAGAAAGCTCTGGAAGAGACGAATGGCGATATCGAAGCCGCAGTCGATGCTTTGCGCGCAAAGGGCCTTGCGGCTGCGCAAAAGAAATCCAGCCGGACTGCGGCTGAAGGCTTGGTCGGCGTCGCCGTCGATGCCAACGGTGGCGGTTCTCGCGGCGTCGCTGTCGAGGTCAATTCAGAAACCGATTTCGTCGCCAAGAACGACCAGTTTCAGGACTTCGTTCGCAAGACGACACAAGTTGCCGCGCAGCAATCCTCCGACGATGTGGATGCGTTGAAATCCGCATCATATCCCGATGGCGGAACGGTAGCCGACAAGCTGACCGACAATGTCGCCACGATCGGCGAAAACCAGCAGATCCGCCGCATGAAAACGGTGTCGGTCGCAAACGGTGTGGTCGTGCCTTATATGCACAATGCCGTCGCCGATAATCTTGGCAAGATCGGCGTGCTTGTCGCGCTGGAAAGCGAAGCGGGCGCAGATGTTCTCGAACCATTAGGCAAGCAGCTTGCCATGCATATCGCAGCTGCATTCCCGCAGGCCTTGAACGCCGATGACCTGGACGCTGACGTAATCGAACGCGAGCGCGCGATCGCCAAGGAAAAAGCGGCCGAGAGCGGCAAGCCTGACAATGTGCAGGAAAAAATGGTCGAGGGCGCGATTAAGAAATTCGCCAAAGAAAACGCGCTACTCAGCCAATTGTTCGTGATGGACAACAAAACGCCGGTTGCTGACGTCGTTGCCAAGGCGGGCAAGGATGCAGGCCACGAGATCGTGCTAAAGGATTATGTCCGCTTTCAGCTCGGTGAAGGCATCGAGAAGAAAGAAGAAGATTTCGCAGCGGAGGTTGCTGCCACACGCGGCAGCTAATGCTTTCAGATTTGACGTGCAATTACGGCCATCGAAGCATCACCGCTTCGGTGGCCGAATTGTTATGAGCCAGATTTCCGGTTGGGAAAAGAGCCGGAACGGTAGCAGGCTGGTGCCAAGGCCTGCTCCCGTAACGATCGTGTTGCCGTTCTCATCCGCTCGCCCGCACGCATATCGCTGACCGTACTCCGACATCGTCGCAGGCGATCCGCCCCAAGGATAGCGAATTTGTCCGCAATGTGTGTGCCCCGCCAGCATCAGGCCATAATCGGGCGGCAAATCCGGGAACGGATCGGGACTGTGGCTTAAAATGATGTTCGCGCCTGCCATTTGATCCATAGCTTGTATCGTCGCAGGCACGTCCGCGCGGCCCGTGTAATCGTCGTCCAGGCCGCCGATAACAAGCGGACCGACTTTACGCGCTTCATTGGCCAAAACCTGAAACCCTGCTGACTGCAATCCGGCTTTTATGCTGTCCAGTTCATACCAGTAATCGTGATTACCCAGCACTGCGATTTTGCGAATGTGGCTGTCTAATTTTTTGAAAGGAGCCACCGCTTCGGCGCCTTTGTAATGCCGGGTTGCGGTTCGCTTATCGCTAATAAAATCGCCAGCAATCATCAAAAAATCGGGCTGTAAACCATTGATCTGACGAACAATGCTCGCAAGCCGTGAAGGTGGCATATCCGGACCTGCCACATGGATATCGGAGATGAGTGCGATTACAATTGGATCACTTCCGGTTTTAAGGTCGCCCATCGTTACACTGGTGCGCTTAACCACTGGAACGCTCATAGTGTCGTGCCAAGCTTTCAATATCAGCAATCCCGCTGCGGCAAGACTTAACAGCGCGATAAGCTGAAATGACCGAGAGCGATGGTATTGGACTTTCACGGGCTATCCTTTTGCGCGTATCGGGCCTTTGTGATTCGATGCGGGGCGGCTAAGGAACGCGGCAGCCCGTAACCACTTGGATTCTCATCGCTCATGTCGACCCCCAAATACAACCGTGTCCTGCTGAAATTGTCAGGCGAGGTGTTGATGGGCGAACAGGATTACGGGATTGACCCGGCCTATGTCGCGCGTCTGGCCGAAGAAGTGAAGGCAGCCAAGGAAACGGGCCTTGACATCTGTCTGGTGATCGGCGGCGGTAACATTTTCCGCGGCGTGGCAGGGGCGGCACGCGGGCTGGACCGCACGACCGGCGACTATATGGGAATGTTGGCGACCGTGATGAACGCGCTCGCTATGCAGAACGCACTGGAGCAGGCAGGCGTCGAGACACGGGTGCAATCCGCCATTCCGATGGCCAGCGTGTGCGAGCCGTATATTCGCCGCCGGGCGGAACGCCATCTGGAAAAAGGCCGCGTGGTGATCTTTGCTGCCGGAACCGGAAATCCGTTTTTTACGACCGACACGGGCGCGGCTTTGCGCGCGGCGGAAATGAATTGCGATGCTTTGCTAAAAGGCACTAGCGTTGACGGCGTTTACGACCGCGATCCCAAACTGTTTCCAGAAGCAAAGCGTTTCGACACAATCACTTACGGGCAAGTCTTGTCAGATAATCTCAAGGTGATGGATGCAACCGCTGTTGCGCTGGCTCGTGAGAACAGCATCCCCATCGTCGTATTCTCGATCCGGGAAAAGGGCAATGTTGCGCGGGTTCTGGCTGGCGATGGCGTGCAGACTATCGTACAGGCCGATTAGAGCATTTTGAGGAGAGGCCGCTATGGCAAAATACGAAAAATCGGACATTGAACGCCGCATGACCGGAGCCGTAGAGGCGCTGAAGGGCGATTTGTCAGGCTTGCGAACAGGGCGCGCGAACACGACGTTGCTCGATCCGGTGCAAGTATCGGTTTACGGCGCGATGATGCCGTTAAATCAGGTGGCGACGGTGTCGGCGCCGGAGCCGCGGATGCTAAGCGTTCAGGTGTGGGATAAATCGAACATCTCTGCGGTGGAAAAGGGTATTGCGCACGCAAATCTCGGTCTTAATCCGATGATTGACGGCCAGACCTTGCGCTTGCCGATGCCGGACCTGACCGAAGAACGCCGGAAGGAACTGGCGAAACTGGCTGGAAAATATGCCGAAAATGCGAAAATCGCGATCCGCAATGTGCGGCGTGACGGCATGGAAGCGTTGAAAGAAGACGAGAAAAAGAAAGATATTTCCGAGGATGAGCGCAAGCGGCACGAAGATGACGTGCAGAAACTGACCGACAAATATGTGGCGGATACGGATCAGCTTGCAGCGGCCAAGGAAAAGGAAATCATGACGCAGTGACGGGCAGGTCGGCTGACTAACCCTATGACTAATAAAGACAATCAAGCACGCCACGTCGCCATTATTATGGATGGCAATGGTCGTTGGGCCAAGCAGCGGCACTTGCCGCGCGCGCTGGGTCACAAGAAAGGCGTGGAAGCCGTGCGTGAGTTGGTGCGCTCGGTCGAGCCGATGGACCTCGATTGCCTGACGCTTTATGCGTTTTCTTCGGAGAACTGGAAGCGCCCCGAAGACGAAGTCAGCGACCTGATGAATTTGATGCGCAGATTTATCAAATCCGACTTGCCAGAATTTATTGCCAACGATGTAAGGCTGAAAATCATCGGCGATTACAGTGTGATGGCTCCCGATATTGTCAAAATGCTTGAAGATGCGCTGGAGCAGACGGCGAAGGGATCGCGCATTCTGGCGGTGGCGCTGAACTATGGCGGACAGCAGGAAATTGCTCGCGCGGCGACCCTTGCAATGCGCGATGTCCAGAAGCGGACTGAAACGGGTCACAAGGATGTCGAGGCGTCCTTAAGCGGCTCAAACGTTAACAATGACGCGCCAAGCGAGACCGCGCCAGCTAACATCGCGCTAGCCAACATTGAGCCAGAAGATATCGAGCCAGAAGATATTGAACGCCATTTGTTCACGAGCGACTTGCCGCCGCTCGATCTGCTGATCCGAACCAGTGGCGAAATACGCCTCTCCAACTTTTTGCTGTGGCAATCGGCTTATGCCGAGATGATGTTCGTCGATACGCTATGGCCCGATTTCACGCCTGCGCATTTGCAAGCGGCTCTGGACGATTTTGCCAGCAGAGAGCGGCGTTATGGCGGACGGTAAAGTGCAGCCCCAAACGGCGCCACGCAAAAACTCCGATCTGCTGGTGCGGCTGGTGTCCGCCATCGTGATGCTGGCCGTGGTCAGCGTGGAATTGTGGCTGGGCGGATTGTGGTTCGACGGGCTGGTGGCGCTGGTCGGGCTGGCGACATTTTATGAGTTTGCCCGGTTGATTATGGCGCTGAACCTGACGAGCCTCGGCAGAGCAGCGGCGTTGGTCGCCGGAGCAATCTATATCGGCGCGGCGGCGTTCTTCCTGATCCAGATCGACAATCTCAATGTGCTGCTGCTTATCATCGGGCTGGTCATTTTGATCGACACTTTTGCTTACTTTTTCGGGCGCACCATCGGCGGTCCCAAGATTGCGCCGTCGATTAGCCCGAACAAAACCTGGGCTGGATTGCTGGGCGGCGTGATCGGCGCGACCATCGCACTCAATGTCTTCTGGCGTTACGGATATGTGTTCACCTATATTCCGCCGTGGGAGATGCTGGTGCAGATCATTCCGGGCTTCGCGCTCGCCGTGCTGGCGCAAGCCGGCGACTTTTTTGAGTCCTGGTTGAAACGCAAAGCGGGACGCAAGGATTCCTCCAGCCTGATACCGGGTCATGGCGGCATTTTCGATCGGGTGGACGGATTGCTACCGGTATCCATCGCCATTGGCGGCTTGCTGTATTTCCAGTTCCCGCACTGGCTCGACGCATGACGCGCCGCATCACCATTTTGGGCGCGACCGGATCGGTCGGCGCATCGACGCTGGACCTCATCCGCCGCAATCGCGACGACTGGAAAGTGGTGGCTCTGACCGCGAATTGCTCGACTGACGATCTGGCGAAACTGGCGCAAGAATTTGACGCGGAGATGGCCGTGGTCGGCGATGCGGGCTGTCTTGGCGATCTGCGCGAGGCGCTTGGCGGAACGGATATCGACTTGGCTGGAGGCGCAGCGGCCTTGTGCGAAGCGGCGGCGCGCCTTGTGACATCACGGTGGCCGCGATTGTGGGCTGCGCAGGACTAGCGCCGACAATGGCGGCGATCGAGCAGGGCGGCACGATTGCGCTCGCCAACAAAGAAGCACTGGTATCGGCGGGCGAAGTGATGACGGCGGCGGTCACCAAACACGGTGCAACCTTGTTGCCGGTCGATTCCGAACATAATGCGATTTTTCAATGCCTTGCGGGCAACGCGGTTACCGATGTCCGCTGGATTACCCTGACAGCCAGCGGCGGGCCATTGCGCACCTGGACACAGGCACAGCTTGATGCTGCCACGCCCGAGCAAGCGGTGGCGCATCCCAATTGGGATATGGGCGCAAAGATCAGCGTCGATTCGGCCACGATGATGAATAAGGGGCTGGAATTCATCGAAGCGCACCATCTGTTTCCGGTCGGCCTCGATAAATTGCGGATCGTCGTTCACCCGCAAAGCGTCATTCATTCGATGGTGGAATATCGCGATGGATCGACGCTGGCGCAGCTTGGCCCCTCCGATATGCGCGTGCCGATCGCCTCGTGCCTTGCGCACCCTGAGCGGATGGATACGCCGTGCGAGCCGCTGGATCTGGCCGCTATCGGCGAATTGACTTTCGAAGCGCCCGATGAAGAGCGTTTCCCGGCGACCAAACTGGCCCGTCAAGCGGTCGAACAGGGCGGAGCCGCGCCCGCGACTTTGAATGCCGCCAACGAAGTGGCAGTGGCCGCGTTTCTGGCCGGTAAGATACCGTTCACCCGCATCGCGGTAATGGTCGAAGACGTTCTGGCGCAGAGCAATCTGTCGCCGCGTCTGGAAACGCTGGACGATGTGCTGGCCGCCGATGCTGCGGCGCGCAAACTGGCGGATAATCTTATGGAGCAGCACCTCTTTGCTTGAGCAAATTCCTTTCTGGATGTGGCCGCTGGGCTTTATCGCGGTGCTTGGCCCGCTCGTGACGTTGCATGAGCTGGGGCATTATCTCGTCGGGCGCTGGTTCGGCGTCGGCGCGCAGGCGTTTTCAGTGGGCTTTGGCAAAGAGCTATTCGGCTGGACTGATGGGCGCGGCACACGCTGGAAATTGTCGGCGCTGCCGCTGGGCGGATATGTGCAGTTCAAGGGCGATATGAACCCCGCCAGCATCCCGCAAACCGCCGCAACGGACAATATCGACAATGACGCCGTGTTCGGCATGGGCACGGCAGAAGCGCTGGCCGAAGATGACGACCGCCACGTCATTGGCGATGGATTTCAGCACGCGGCGCTGTGGAAACGGGCGCTGATTGTCTTTGCCGGACCGGCGATGAACATCCTGATTGCGCTGGCGATCTTTGCGGCTTTCTTTGCCTTTATGGGGAAGCCCGTTGCCGAGCCGGTCGTGACCGGTTTCTCCGAAAATTCCGTGGCGCAGGCCGCTGGCATCGAAGTGGGCGACCGGATCGTGTCGGTCGATGGCGCACCCATTGAAGACTTTACCGAAGTGCGCAACGCGGTGGCGCTGTATCCCGGCAAGGCGATGGACATTTCGCTTGAGCGGGACGGCGAGCGTCAAACCGTTTCGCTGGTGACGGAAGATTACCTTTTCACCGACCGTTATGGCAATGAAGGCCGGATCGGTTTGCTCGGCATTATGGGCGAGCAGGTCGGCTTTGAAGAGGTGGGCGTGATCGAATCGCTTAACCTGGCAGTGAAGGCTAACGTCGATCTGGTCATCAATATGGTCGAAGGGCTGCGGCAGATCATCTTCGGCGAACGGTCGGTCAAGGAATTGGGCGGACCCATTAAGATCGCAAAATATTCAGGCGAGCGCCTGTCCGAAGGCTGGCTGTCCTATGTGAATTTTGCTGCGCTGATCTCAATTAACTTAGCATTCATTAACCTCCTGCCAATTCCCGCGCTCGATGGTGGGCATCTGGCGTTTTACGCAGCCGAAGCTATCCGGCGCAAACCCGTCGGACCGCGCGGCACGGAAATCGCTTACCGCACTGGCATCGCATTGGTCCTTGGGCTGATGGTGTTCGTGACGATCAACGATGTGTTATCGTTGCCGTTCTTTGGCTAGGCAGACGCGCTGTGGCCCAAGGGTCATGATGGTAAATATGTGTATCGGGCGATGCACACGGTTGATTGGCCGCTGGCTTCGCCTAAAGGACGACCGCACGATATATCTGCTATGGCAGGTGTGAAGTGCCCGATGCGATGACAGGGATGTCGCAAAGGGCTGAACAAACGGGCAGGACGGGAATTTCCTAACCAATGAGTGGAACAACGATGGCGATACGCGGAACGACGAAATCTGCGTCCCGGCTGATGCCCCGGTTGATGGCTGGCTTGCTATGCGGTTCGGCGCTGGCGGGGATACCTGCGGTTGCCTATGCGCAGGATGGCAATGCTGACCCTGCGCCGGTTGACGAGACGCTTGCGCAACCTGCCGGTGAGCAGCCGTCTGCATCCCCCCCGACATCGGTGCCGACTTTGCAGGGCGAAACTATTCGCTCGATTCAGATTGTCGGTGCGCAGCGTTTGGAAGCGCAGACCATCCTATCTTACATTCGCTTGCGGGTGGGCGAGGAATATTCCGCCGTCGCCGCCGACCAGGCACTGAAAGATTTGTCTGCGACCGAGCTGTTCTCCAGCTTTTCGATCCGCAATGACAATGGCAATGTGGTGGTCGAAGTCACGGAAAACCCGGTCATCAACCGGATCGTGCTGGAAGGCAATAAACGCCTTAAGAACGACAAGATTCTGCCGGAAATCAAGCTGGCCCCGCGCCAGATTTTCACGCGCTCCAAAGTTCGCGCCGATGTCGCGCGCATCATCGAATTGTATAAGCGGCAAGGGCGGTTCGCTGCCAGTGTCGAGCCGAAAATGGTGCAGCTGTCGCAAAACCGCGTCGATATCGTGTTCGAGATCGAGGAGGGACCGAAATCCAAAGTCCGCCAGATCAATATCATCGGTAACGAGCAATTTTCCGATGGCGAATTGCGCAGCGAGATGGTGACGAAGCAAGCGCGCCTGACCAGCTTTTTCAGCTCCAACACCAGCTACGATCCTGATCGTCTGGCGTTCGACCAGCAAAAGCTGCGGCAGTTTTATCTGACCGAAGGCTATGCTGATTTCCGCGTCGTGTCCGCCGTGGCCGAATTGACGCCCGATCGCCGCGACTTCATTATCACTTATGTCGTGGAAGAGGGCGAGCGCTACAAATTCGGCAATCTCGAAGTCGATAGCCAGCTGCGCGATTTCGACAGCGATGCGATGACGCAGCGTCTGCCGATGAAATCCGGCGATTTTTATAACGCGCAAGCGGTCGAGGAGACGGTCGAATCGCTGACTGAAACAGCGGGCGCATTCGGTTATGCGTTTGCCGATGTGCAACCGCGGTTCGAGCGCGACAAGGATACGCTGACAATGAATGTCACGTTCCTGCTGCGCGAGGCACCGCGTGTCTATGTCGAGCGGATCGATGTAAACGGCAACACGCTGACGCAGGATAAGGTGCTGCGCCGCGAATTCCGCATTGCCGAAGGTGATGCTTTCAATTCGCTGCAAGTGGCGCGTTCGACCGCGCGGATCAATTCGCTTGGGTATTTTCAGGAAAACTTCGAAGTCACGCAGTCCGAGGGCAGCCAGCCGGACCGCATCGTCTTGGAAGCCAATGTGCAGGAACAGCCGACCGGCGAATTGCAATTATCGGCGGGCTTCAGCTCGATCGAGAATTTCATCCTGTCCGGTGCGATTCGGCAAAACAATTTCCGTGGTCGCGGGCAGACGGTCGGCCTGAGCGTCAATTACTCGCGCATTTCCCGGTCCGCGCAAGTCAGTTTCACAGAACCCTATCTGTTCGACCGCAATATCTCCGCCGGAGTCGACGTATTCCACCGGGAATTCGACAATGACTTCTTTAACCGCGATGCTGCGACTTTTGAACAAAGCTCGACCGGATTATCGGCGCGGGTTGGTGTCCCGCTGACAGAATTTATCTCGCTGATCGGCAGCTACACGTTCCAGGTCGAGGATGTTTCGATCGATGAGCGCAATTTCTTCGCCGATTTCGATGGCGACGGGATCAGCACTTGCGAACCGTTCTTGGCTGGTCGCTTTTTGTGCGATGCGGTGGGTGAGCGGACCAGTTCGATCCTTGGCGTTACCGTCAATCTCAACACTTTGAACAGCCGCTTGCGCCCCACACGTGGCCGCACGCTGTCGATTAGCGGGCAGTTTGCTGGCTTGGGCGGATCGGTCGATTATCTGCGGATTCGCGGTAATGCCGCGCAATTCTGGGATGTCGGGAAGGGCTTTATCTTCTCACTCTCGGCCGAAGGTGGCGCGATCCGCAGCCTGAACGATGACCCGGTGCGTCTGACCGATCGGTTCTTCCTTGGCGAAGGGCAGATCAGAGGCTTCGATATTCGCGGCGTTGGCCCGCGTGTGATCCGGCGTGAATTCGATGAGAACGGTGTCATTATCGACGATATCGACTTCACCGATAATCAGCGTCGCGGCAATGATGCGATCGGTGGAACGGCTTATTATCTGGGCCGTGCAGAACTGGAAATTCCGCTGGGCAGTGGCGCGCGCGAACTTGGGCTGCGCCCGTCGATCTTTGCCGATATCGGTGCGCTTTATAGTTCCCCGAATACGCAACTGCTGGAAATCCTGCCGCCGGGCCAGCCATTGTTTATCGACAATATTACCGGCACGCGGACTTTAACGCCGACTGATGCGGAGGGCGCGGCCAACATACCGGCAGGCGAAATTGCGCCGTTTAGCGAAGCACTTCTGGCCGACAGTGCCAGCCCGCGCATTTCGGTGGGGATCGGGGTCAACTGGAATTCGCCCTTCGGCCCGTTCAGGATAGATTTCTCCCGCGTCCTTAAAAAGCAGCGCGGTGACGATACAAAAACCTTCTCCTTCAATGTAGGAACGCAATTCTAATGACACGTAACACATCTTCTTTGTCCGCTTTGTCGCTGGCCCTGTGCGCCGGCGCTGTTTCGTTTGCCGCTCCCGCTGCGGCGCAGGTCAACGGTATCGCAACCGCCAGCCCCGAAGCGGTTATCGTCCGCTCTGCCGCGCGGATTGCTGCCGAACAGCAAATTCAGACGACCTATACTGCGCAAATCCAGCAAGTGCGTACCGCACAGCAGGAATTGGCGACGCTGCAAAAAAGCCTCGACACGAATAATGACAATCAGCTGAGCGATGCTGAATTGCAGGCCAATCCTGCGGTAATCCAGCAGATTCAAGCCAAAGAGCAGCAGACCGCGCAGATCGCACAACCGATCCGCATGGCGCAGTTTTATGTGATCGAGCAGCTTGTGAATGATTACCAGAACGCGCAGACGGTCGTGGTTCAGCAGAAGAGTATTTCGATGATCCTGTCACCTGACGCGGTGCAATATGCGCCGGATACAGCCAATGTGACGGACGATATTGTGGCGGCGCTCGACCAGCGTTTGCCAACGGTCAGCATCACGCCGCCAGCCGGCTGGCAGCCGCGCCGCGAAACGGTGTCCCTGCATCAGACGGTGCAGCAGATTGTTGGCGCAGTCGTGCAGCAACAAGCGGCACAGCAAGCCGCGCAGGCTCAGCAACCAGCTGCAACACCGCAGCCTCAAGGGCGCTAACAGGCCATAAGGTCGGATAATTGGGCAGGGCTATGAGCGAAGAAATCGCACAAGAAACGGCGATGGATGTGTCACGCATCCTAAAAGCCCTGCCGCATCGTTATCCCATGCTGCTGGTCGATCGGGTGGCCAGCCTGACCAAGGATGAAAGCATCCACGCGGTCAAGGCGGTCAGCTTTAACGAGAGTTTCTTTCAGGGGCATTTTCCCGGACGCCCGATCATGCCCGGTGTTTTGCAGATCGAAGCGCTGGCGCAAGCTGCCGGTATTCTGGCGGTGGAAACGCTTGATCTCGCCGATAGTGGCAAGCTGGTTTACTTTATGGCGATCGACAATGCGAAGTTTCGCGCGCCGGTAGAGCCGGGCTGTCTGCTCGATCTGCACGCTGAATTTCTGCAAAAGCGCGCGCGGGTGTGCAAATTCGCCGGGAAGGCCAGCGTAAACGGCAAAACCACCTGTGAGGTTGAATTCACCGCGATGATTGCCGACGCGCCGGTGTAAACTTGCCGGTTGCAATAAGCGGCTTGGATCGCTAATTGCGCGCCTTCATTACAAAATTTTGCCTATCATCCCATTGCTGTGCCGGTCGGAACCGGTGCAACCCGCACGGAGCGCCGACCCATGAAAGCCGAAACTCACCCCGAATACCACACCATCAACGTCAAAATGACTGATGGCACCGAATTTCAGACGCGCTCGACCTGGGGCAAGGACGGCGATACGATGACGCTCGATATTGACCCGACCAGCCACCCGGCCTGGACCGGCGGCAAGCAGCAGATTCAGGAAGGCGGCCGCGTTGCGCAGTTCAACAAGCGTTTCGGCGGGATCAGCCTCAAGAAATAAGCGCTTTGCGTTATTGAATAGAGAAAGGGCGGTCCTGATGGGCCGCCTTTTTCGTATCAAAATTTGATCCTTCTTGCGAATAACCAGAACACAGCAGTTCCGACCCAAGCTGTCGTCAGCAACAAAAAAGCAACAAAAGCGCTGCGCGGATAGAGGAAGTAATTCCACGAATAAAGGATGGCCGGACTGATCGCGAGTGCGGCCAATATCAGGGGACGTAGCAGCGAAGTACCGAGCCAATTGTGCAATAAGAAATAGACAGGTAGTCCTAGAAATATGGCGGCAAACGCCATGATATACGGAAACGGCGAAGCGACGGCTTGCGATAGCGAAATGTTGTCGATCAGCACCCAATAAAGCGTAGCCGCAATACTCGCGACAATAGCTGCCACCATTGCTTGAGCGACTGGACTAAACCTCATCCCCATTCCCTCTCGCGATACCATTTCGTAATCACATATTTCATGCCAGCGCGCACTTTCATCCCATGATGCAACGTGTTCGGATTGGGCTGCCCGTCGCTGCGGCGATTGTTCCAGCACAGCAATTTGCCCGGCTCTGGATGAAAGCTCTTTTTGATCGTCTTGAAACGCGTTGCGCCGCCCGCTTCGACTGCATTGAGATACACCATAAAGGTCCAGCTTCGCTGACCGGCTACTGTGCAATATTTTGACCAGTCGGGGCCGTTCGGTTCGAAATAATCGGTATGCGCTTTGAATTCCTGACCCACGGCATAGCGCTGTCCCTGCACTGGTTCGCCAAACGCCGGATCGATGCCCGATAGCTGCGCGAGCAGTTTCTCAAGCCGCATGACAGCGGGTTCGCTGCGTGCCAGATCGCAAGTTTCGCTGGTGCGGAAATATTTGTCGCCATTATCGTCGGCAATGGTCGAAGGGCGGCGCTTGTCATCGATCAACGCGATTAATTCATTGCAAAGCGCGCTGTCAGCGAAATTGCGGCACTGGAACAATTCCAGCTTGTCGCTTGGCACGCGCTGGACATGGCCATATTGCAGCAGGCGTTGCGCTGATGTTTCGTTTGACGGCGGCATGATGGGGCCAAGAATAAAGCGAAATTCCCATGCGGCAAGTCGTCCAATCACGCTCACGACATAATATTGCGCGTTAGCCTGAGAAAAACCCTTTTCCTCTTTGCAAAGCGGGCGTGTTATGCAACAGGCCTTCGCTGCCGATAAACGCGGGTTGACCCTGCGACTATAGGCAGTATCAGCCCGGCTTCACCCTTGTCGAAGCGGGTTTGTGGCGATCGTAGCTCAGTTGGTTAGAGCGCCGGTTTGTGGTACCGGAGGTCGGGGGTTCAAGACCCCTCGATCGCCCCATTTTCGAATAGTTCAGGCTCACGCTGAACCTGTTGCTGGCAAGTTGGACGTAATTCTTACCTGCTGGACAGGGGCTGTTTCAATATGAGTGCATTCTGGACCGAACCCGATTTCGACGATCACGAGCTGGTGCAGCTTGTGCGCGATGAAAAATCCGGGCTGACGGCGCTGATTGCGCTGCACTCCACGCATTGCGGTCCCGGTGCAGGCGGCACGCGCTTCTGGCATTATGCCGAACCCAAAGCTGCCATTCGCGATGTCCTGCGTTTATCGCGCGGAATGAGTTACAAGAATGCGATGGCAGGCTTGCCGATGGGCGGCGGCAAAGCGGTTATTCTGGCCGATAAAGGCAAAGCGAAAACGCCTGCGATGCTGGCGGCATTCGGCGATGCAATCGAGGCCTTGGGCGGACGGTATGTGACGGCAGAAGATGTCGGTATTTCCGAAGCCGATATGGTCGCCGTGTCCAAGCGCACGGCTTATGTATCGGGCTTGCCGGTCGAAGGCGATGATGCAGCGGGCGGCGATCCCGGCCCGTTTACCTCCATGGGCATTTATCACGGCATCAAGGCCGCGGTCCAGCATAAGCTGGGCAAGGACACATTGGACGGCGTGCATATCGCTGTACAGGGCACAGGCAGCGTGGGCGGCGGGGTCGCGAAATTGCTGGCGCGTGACGGTGCCAAACTCACTTTGTCCGATATCGACGAGGCGCGGGCGAGCGCTCTGGCGGCGCAGCTTGGCGGCAAGACCGTGGCACCTGATGCAATCATGTCCACAGCTTGCGATGTGTTCAGCCCTAACGCGCTGGGTGCAATTCTCGATGATAGCGGCATTGCGCGGCTCGACTGTGCGATTGTAGCAGGTGGAGCAAATAATCAGCTTGCGCGCGAAGGTCATGGCGAAGCGCTGGCTGCGCGCGATATTCTCTACGCGCCGGATTACGTCATCAACGCTGGCGGCATTATCAGTGTGGCGATGGAATTCCTGTGCCGTCAGCATGGTAGGAATTGCGACATCAACGATGTCCGCACGCGGATCGCGCAGATACCGGGCCGCTTGAAGGAAATCTGGGAAGCCAGCGACGATAGCGGCATACCGTCCGATGCGGTCGCCGATGCGATGGCGCAAAAGCTGATCGGACGCGGTGCATAAGTCTTGCGAGTCGCTGCCTTCTCCTGCATGAAGGCTGCATAAATCGATGATGCACGGATACGCCAATCCCCGCCGCTTTCTGAAGCTTGCCAGATGGATGACTCCGCTGTTTTTAATCAGCGGTTTGCTGCTTTCCGCAACCGCGCTGTATATCGGTTTTGCGCAAGTTCCACCTGATCGGTTGATGGGCGAAACGGTGCGCATTCTCTTCATTCATGTGCCGACCGCGTGGCTGGGCATGGGCGGGTGGAGCGTTATCGCGATTGCCAGTCTGGCGTTTCTTGTCTGGCGGCATCCGCTGGCCGCATTGGCCGCGCGCGCCGCCGCCGTACCGGGAGCCGTTTTCACCGCCATTTGCCTTGCCACCGGAGCGGTCTGGGGCCGTCCGACCTGGGGCGCATGGTGGGTGTGGGACGGGCGGCTGACCTCGATGCTGATCCTGCTGTTTCTGTATTTCGCCTATATCGCTTTGTCCGATGCCAGCGCGCGCGAAGGCGGGTCGCAGCGTATTCCGGCGCTGTTCGGCTTGCTGGGCGCGATCAATATCCCGATCATCAACCGTTCGGTTGTATGGTGGAATTCCCTGCATCAACCGCCCAGCATCACTTTGGGCAAAAGCAGCATCGATGCGGCGTATCTGACGCCATTATTGCTGGCGGTCGTCGGCTTTTCGCTGCTGTTCGGCGGCGTCGTGCTGGCGCGAATGCGGATGCTGCTGGCAGAGACACAGGCCGAGGCGCGATTGCGCCGGATGGCGAGCGAGGCCGTATGAACCGTGAACAGCTTGACCAGTGGGACTTCGTCATTGCGTCCTATGCCATCGGCGTCGTCGCCACGCTGCTGATGGTGGCATGGGCGGTCTTCACCATGATGCGGGCAGAGCAGCGGCGCGACGCGGTAAAGCGCCAGACAGCGGAAGAGCGCGAACAATGAGCACCATCAAGCCCAAGCACCAACGCCTTGTTCTGGGCGTCATTGCGCTCGTCGCGCTGGTCGGAGCAGGCTTGCTCGCCGCCTATGCGTTGCGCAGCGAAGCGAATTATTTCTACCTGCCGAACCAGATGGTCAGCGACCCGCCGCCCGCCAGCCGCGATGTGCGTTTGGGCGGCATGGTGCAGGCTGGCAGCATCCAGACGATGGCGGATGGCGTGACCATCGCCTTTGCCGTGACCGATCAGGAGCAGGCGCTGGTCCCGGTGCGTTTTGCCGGAATCGTGCCCGATCTGTTCGTCGAGGGATCGGGCGTGGTCGCGGAAGGGCGGCTGGGCGCGGATGGCACATTTGTAGCAAATAATCTGCTGGCCAAGCACGATGAAAATTACGTGCCGCGCGAATTGCAGGAAATGACCGAGCATCAGGCGGAACAATTGGTCGCCGGAGCCGAAGACGCGCCATGATCGCGGAAGTGGGTCTTGCCGCCCTGTGGCTGTCCTTCGCGCTATGCATTTTGCAATTGGCCGGGGCAATCTTGGGCAGTAGGCCGCAAGGCGCAGTGCTGGCGCAGATGGTTCGTCCGGCAGCCATCGTGCAAGGCCTGCTCTGCGCGCTTGCGTTCATCATGCTGCTATGGGTGTTCGCCATCACCGATCTGTCGGTGAAGCTGGTCGCGACCAATTCGCATTCCGCCAAACCGATGTTGTTCAAACTATCGGGCACTTGGGGCAATCACGAAGGCTCCATGTTGCTGTGGGTCACGGTGATGGCACTGGCCGGAGCCTTGATCGCCGGGATCGAGCGGCGCTTGCCCGAACGCATGATGCAGGCGACGCTGGGCGCGCAAAGTTTCGTGGCGCTGGGCTTCTATGCTTTCCTGCTGTTCAGCTCCAACCCGTTCGAGCGGCTGGCCGAGCCTGCTGCGCAAGGGGCGGGGCTCAATCCGTTATTGCAGGATATCGGCCTCGCGCTGCATCCGCCGATCCTGTATTTCGGCTATGTCGGGCTGTCGGTTGCGTTTAGTTTTGCAGTGGGTGCGATGCTGACGCGGCAAGTGACGCCGGAATTTGCGCGCGTGTCGCGGCCGTGGGTGCTGGGCGCGTGGATTTGCCTGACGCTGGGCATTACGGCGGGAAGTTACTGGGCGTATTACGAGCTTGGCTGGGGCGGCTGGTGGTTCTGGGATCCGGTCGAGAATGCCTCGCTGATGCCGTGGCTGGCCGCGACGGCTTTGCTCCATTCGATCAGCGTGCTGGCTGCGCGCGATGCCTTGCGGGCCTGGACGATATTGCTTGGCGTCATCGCATTTTCGATGTCGATGCTCGGCACCTTTCTGGTTCGCTCGGGCGTCCTGACCAGTGTCCATGCCTTTGCCGTTGATCCGGAGCGCGGGGCGTTCATCCTGTTCCTGCTCGCTGTCTATATCGGTGGAGCATTGCTGCTCTTTGCCTTGCGCGCAGGGGCGGTGGCAGAAGGGGAGCGTTTCGCGGTGACCAGCCGCGAAGGCGCGCTGGTGGTCAACAACGTCATGTTATGCGCCATTCTCGGCATCGTGCTGCTCGGCACACTATATCCGCTGCTGACCGAAGCGTTCGATGTGCGAGTGAGCGTCGGGCCCAGCTATTTCAACCCGGTTGGCGCGATTTTCGTCGTACCGATGCTGATCGTAATGGCAATCGGACCGATGCTGCGCTGGCGGCGCGACACGTTGGAGCGCATTGCCAAGCCTGCGGCAATTTTGCTCGCCATCGCGCTCATCACCTTGGTTTTTGTAAGCTTGCTCTTCGATGTCGGTTTCCTGCCGCTGATCGGATTGGCCTTGGCGGCGGGCCTTGCCGTGGCCAGCTTCCTGCCTTTGCGCGGACGTTCTTTGACGCGCGTTCCGCTGAATGTGTGGGGTATGGTCATCGCGCATTTCGGCATTGCCGTGGCGCTGTTCGGAATGGCCAGCGACACCGCTTTTGCCAAAGAGCGTTTGGCGGCATTGCAAGTCGGCGGCGCGGCCAGCGTCGGCCCGTGGCAAGTGTCGCTGGATGCGGTCGATCCGGTCGCCGGACCCAATTGGACCGCCTTGCAAGCACGGCTGTCCGCTCGCATATCGGAACGCGGTGAACCGACCATTCTGCTACCGCAATCGCGCAATTTCTGGGCGCCTTCGCAAGCAACGACGGAAAGCGCGCTGGCCACGCGCTGGAACGGGCAATTATACGCTGTGATTGGCAATCAAACCGACGATGGCCGCTGGCAAGTGCGACTGTGGTGGAAGCCGTTCGTGACGTTCATCTGGTATGGCGGATTGCTGATTGCGCTAGGCGGTGTGCTGTCGATTTTCGGGCGCGTGCGCAGCGATTTGAAGCGGCGCGAAGCAACGCGAAAAATGGCAATCCGTCGCGCGGATGAAGCCGACTTGGCAGGCGCTGCATGAGCCGCTGGAAACTGTTCGTGCCCTTGGCGTTGTTCATGCTTTTCCTGGGGTTGGCCGGCTATCAATTGATGCAGCCCAAGGATGATATGATCGTCAGCGCGATGGTGGGTAAGCCGCTGCCCGACTTTACCTTACCACCCGCTATTCCCGGCCAGGAAGGCATTATTGCGACCGAGTTTGCCGACGGCCAGCCGCGTCTGCTGAATGTCTGGGCAAGCTGGTGCCTGCCGTGCATTGCCGAAGCACCGCATCTTGAAACCCTGCGTGAGAACGGTGCGGAAATCATCGGCATTGCCATTCGTGACAAGCCTGAAGATGTGGCGCAGTTCCTCGCGCAACATGGCAATCCCTATGCCAAAATCGGTGGTGATGATCTGTCGCAAGTGCAGTTGGCGCTAGGTTCTTCGGGCGTGCCAGAAACATTCGTGATCGATGGGCAGGGCATCATTCGGCATCAGCATCTCGGCGATATTCGCGCGCGCGATGTGCCGATCCTGCTCGAAAAACTGCGCGAGGCAGCGCAATGACGCGCAATTTCGCTTATGCGCTGGCCATGCTGCTAGCGTTCACCGCCGGTCCGCTGGCTGCGCAGCAATCGCTGCCCCCTGCGCCTTATGCTTATACGCAACTTGAAGATCCGGCGCTGGAGGCCGAGGCCACCACATTGATGCACTCACTTCGCTGCCTGACCTGTCAGAGCCAGTCCATTGCCGACAGCGATGCTCCGATGGCGGGCGATATGCGGCATCAGGTGCGCACGCGGATTGCGGCGGGAGAAACCCCCGATGAAATTCGCGGCTGGATGGTCGAGCGCTATGGCGATTATATCAGTTACGAACCGCAAATCAGCAAGGCGACGTGGCCGCTGTTCGTGGTCCCGATGCTGCTCTTAATCGCCGCTTTGTTCGTGCTATGGCGGCGGCTGACGCGCACTAAGCCGTCCACCTCATGATCTGGCTGGCGATCATCGCATTAGGGGCAGTGGCGTTCGCAGCAGCGGCGTTCGTGTTTAACTTACCGCGCACGACCTGGACGCTGTTTGCAGCAACGTTGCTATTCGGGCTGACCGGTTATGCAGTGCAGGGGCGCCCCGATCAGCCAGCATCGCCGCGCGCCGCTGACCGCACGGCGCAATCCTCGGGCGAGCTATTGATCGCGCAACGCCGCGCTTTTTTCACTCCCGATCAACCATTGCCGCGCTACCTCAATCTGGCTGACGGCTTTGCCCGCAAGGGGCAGTATGCCAATGCCGCCGATTTTCTGACGCTGGCGCTGGATGAACAGCCGGAAAATGCGGAAGCGTGGATCGCTCTGGGCAATGTTCTGGTCGAACACGCCGATGGCACACTGACGCCAGCCGCAGGTGAAGCTTACCAGCGCGCAGGCCAATTTGCCCCGGACAGCCCCGCTGCACCGTATTTCTTGGGGGTTGCCATGTTGCGCAACGGCCAGTTTGGCGACGCCAGCGGATTATGGCGGCAGGCATTGGATATGGCGCAACCGGATGCGCAGTATTACGCCGATCTGGAATTGCGCGTGACGCGGCTGGAAGCGTTGTTGGCGCAGATTTCCGAGCCCCGCGATGGCACAGCTGCGCAAACGCCCTAGCTTTTTTGGAGCATTTCTGGAGCTTTTCCGGCTCAAAATTTGCCGCTGGCCCGCTATGCTGCTAAGCGCGCGCTCTTTGCGGATCCGCGCTTCATAACGTGGACCGGAAAACGGGGGGAGGCGATAAGCGGCGTATTGCCGCAGCCTTGGCGGACAAGACAGAACGCTGTCGGTCCGAGATTTGGATTGCTTAACCTATGAGCGACGCTGCTATCCCGCAAAAACACCCGTCGGCCAGGGGTCAGGCGGGCGATGGCGCGCATGGCGGTGAGAGCGGTCAGGGCGGCGGTCACGGCAAGACTGCGACCAAGGGAGCGCTGGCTTTCGGTGCAATCGGCATCGTGTTTGGCGATATCGGCACCAGCCCGCTTTACGCTTTTCGCGAGACGTTTGTTGGCCCCAATCCGCTGGCGCTCGACACCGCTCATGTGCTGGGCGTTATCAGCCTGATCTTCTGGTCGATGACGCTGGTCGTATCGATTCAGTATGTCACGATTCTGATGCGCGCCGATAATAAGGGGCAGGGCGGTTCGCTTGCTTTGGTGGCCTTGATTTCCAGCCACATCTCTAAAAGCAAATATGGCTGGATTGCTGTGTTGCTAGGCGTGTTTGCAACGTCGCTGTTCTATGGCGACAGCATGATTACGCCTGCAATTTCGGTGCTTTCGGCAGTCGAAGGATTGACCGTAGTGGATGAAGGTCTGGCGCCATATGTTATTCCCATTGCCCTGTTTTTACTTATTTTTCTGTTCCTGCTGCAAAAGCGCGGCACGGCAAAAGTCGGCGCTTTGTTCGCGCCGGTGATGATTGTCTATTTTACCGTAATCGCGTTTCTGGGCAGTTATCAGATTTTCCAGACGCCGGAGATCCTGTGGGCATTGAACCCATGGTATGCGCTCAACTTCTTCCTGATCGATGGCTGGCTGGCGTTCCTCGCGCTGGGTTCCGTGGTGCTGGCCGTGACGGGCTCCGAAGCGCTGTATTCCGACATGGGGCATTTCGGGCGCGGGCCGATGAAATTGTCGTGGTTCGGCTTTGTCATGCCGTGCCTGCTGCTCAATTATTTCGGGCAAGGTGCCATGATCATCGGACTGGATAACGCTGCCGCCGCCGAAGCCATACAAAGCCCGTTCTTCTTTCTAGCATCCGAGGAATGGCGCTTGCCGCTGGTGCTGCTCGCAACCTGCGCAACCTTTATCGCCAGTCAGGCGGTTATATCGGGCGCATTCTCGATCACCCATCAGGCAATGCAGCTTGGCTTTATTCCGCGCCTGTCGATCCGCCACACCAGCGAAACAGAAGCCGGGCAAATCTATATTCCCATCGTCAATTGGGCACTGATGGTCGCGGTCATTATCCTCGTCCTGACGTTCCAGAACAGCTCCAATCTGGCCAGTGCTTACGGCATCGCGGTGACCGGAGCGGTCACGATCGACACGCTGTTGATGGGCGTGCTGCTGGTCGGCGTATGGAAGTGGAAGTGGTGGTATGCCGCGCCCGTCGTCATCCTGTTCCTGATCGTGGATGGCGCATACTTCTTGGCGAACCTGACCAAGGTTCCGGATGGCGGATGGTTCCCGCTGTTGATCGGGGCGATTGCATTCACGCTGCTGACCACATGGGCGAGGGGTCGCAAGCTGATGCGCGAACGAATGAGCGAAGTCTCGTTGCCGCTGGAAATCTTTGCCAAATCAGCCAAAAACAGTGCGGTCCGCGTTCCCGGCACGGCGATTTTCATGTCATCGGCAAAGGCTGGCGTGCCGTCCGCGCTGCTGCATAATATTAAACATAACAAGGTGTTGCACGAGCGAGTCATTATTCTGACAGTCGAGATCGCCGATGTGCCGTATGTAGATTCTGCAGAACGCTGCGAATACCATGATATGGGCGACGGGTTTTTCCGCGCTGTCCTGCATTACGGCTTTATGCAGGAAACCGACGTGCCGTTGGGGCTGAAAACAATGCAGCAATGCGGCGGTGAATTCGATATGATGCAGACCAGCTTCTTCCTGTCGCGGCAGACGCTGTTGCCATCTGAAAAGCCGGGAATGCCGATCTGGCGCGAGAAGATTTTCGCTTGGATGCTGCGCAATGCCGCCACTGCGATGGAGTTTTTCCGGCTACCGACGAACCGCGTCGTCGAATTGGGCAGTCAGGTCAGGATCTGATCCGTTTACTCGCCAGTGGGTGGTTGCTTCAGCGCAGCGTCCGCTTCCTCGCCAACATCGAGACCATGCTTGAGCAGCATCGGAATCTGGCTGAAGGTGAATATGAAGGTCATGGGCATGAACACCCAGAACTTGGCCCACAGCCAGCTTTCAAACGATAATTGCGCACGCAACACTTCGTTCAGCACGGCCAGCCCTAGGAAAAATAGGCCCCAATTGCGCGATAATTTCAGCCAGCCTAGGTCGGTGACGCCTTCGAAAGCGGCTTCGAGCAGTATCCGCAACAGGGCTTTGCCTTTCCAGAAATAGCCGATCAGCAGGACGAGGCCGAAAAAACCGTAAATGATGGTGGGCTTGATCTGCACGAAAGTCGCGTCGCGGAAAAAGACCGTCAGAGCGCCGAAAAAGACGATCAGTCCGGTCGAAAACCAAAGCATCGGCGACACTTTGCCAAGCTTGAATTTGGAGAACAATAGCGCAATGACTGCTGCGACCATGAAGGCAAAAGTGCCTTTGATAACTGCGCCGATTTCGGCCAGCGGTGCGCTTTCTTCCGGCGAATAGAATTTATACACGCCCAGAAATACCAGCAGCGGCCCGTAATCGACCAGCACATTGAGCCAGCCGGTCTTCGGTTTCGCCTGCTGCGCCGTTTCGTTTTTAGTCATCTAAGCCACTCCTGCAATCACGCGCGCGACCAGATCTGGGTCAAAGGGGCGCAAATCATCGATTTGCTCGCCCACACCGATGGCGTGGATCGGCAAGCCATATTGCTCTGCCGCCGCGACCAGCACGCCGCCGCGCGCGGTCCCGTCCAGCTTGGTCATGATGAGGCCGGTAACGCCCGCAACTTCCTTGAAAACCTCAATCTGGTTCAAAGCATTTTGACCGTTGGTGGCATCGATGACCAGCACGACATCATGCGGGGCTTCGGGATTGAGGCGGCCAAGCACGCGGCGAATTTTCTCCAGCTCGTCCATCAGCTCGCGCTTGTTTTGTAGCCGGCCAGCCGTATCGACGATCAGCGTGTCGATCCCTTGATCCGTCGCTGCTTTGACGCCGTCGAACACAATGCTGGCCGGATCGCCGCCTTCCGGCCCGCGAATGATGGGCACCCCGATGCGCTCGGCCCAAGTAGCCAGCTGCCCGATGGCAGCAGCGCGAAATGTATCGCCCGCAGCCAGCATCACGCCATAATCATCTTCCTGAAACCAGTGCGCCAGCTTGGCGATCGTGGTGGTCTTGCCCGATCCATTGACGCCGATCACGAGGATGACTTGCGGGCGCGGAAAAGCGACGATGTCGAGCGGTTTTGCGACCGGGCGCAGGATAGCGGCAATTTCTTCCGCTACCGCTTCCTTCAGTTCTTCCGGGGTGATTTGCAGACCGAAACGCTGCTCTGCCAGCTTGTTGCGGATGCGCGCCGCTGCGGCTGGACCCAGATCGGAGATAATCAGCGCATCTTCGATGTCGTCCAGCGTCGCATCGTCTAGCTTGGCGGTGCTGACGACGCCCGACAAATTGCTCGATAGGCGCTCGGAAGTTTTGCGAAATCCGCCGAGCAAGCGGTCGGACCAATTGCCCTCGCTCATTGTGCCAGCCCCCGCTCGTGCGAGGTGGGTATGATCGTAACGATTTCGCCGCGCTGCGGACTGTTCGATGCGCCAGCATTAGCGACTTTTACCCGCGCGTAATTGGGCGCATATCCCGTCCCGTCGCTTTCAACCAACACCGCTTGCGGCTGGCCCATCAGACCGTCGAGCCATGCGTCACGGGCTCTTCCGACCACCGCGCGCAATTCGCCAGCGCGCTGCTTGATCAGCTCGCGCGGGTGCTGCGGCATACGGGCCGCTGGCGTGCCGGGGCGCGGCGAATAAGGAAAGATATGGCCGTGAACGATGTCCAATTCCTCTATGATCGAGCAGTTTTCCGCGTGATGCGCGTCCGTTTCCGTCGGAAAGCCAGCGATTAGATCGGCCCCGATCGCAATGTCCGGCCTGCGGGTTTTCAAGCCGCGCACAAGATCGACTGCATCTTTGCGCAAATGCCGCCGCTTCATCCGCTTCAGGATCAGATCTGCGCCATGCTGCAACGATAAATGCAGATGCGGCATGAGGCGCATCTCGCTGGCAAACAGTTCAAACAGCAAGGGATCGATTTCCACTCCGTCCAGCGAGGACATCCGCAACCGGCCAAGCATCGGAAATTCTTGCAGTACTGCGCTTACCAGTGTCCCTAAAGCGGGCGCATCTGGCAAGTCATGACCCCAGCTGGTCACATCGACGCCGGTCAGGACGACTTCCGCCGCGCCACCTTCCATGTGTCGTTCGACCTCGCGCAACACCTGCGCAATAGTCAGCGAACGGCTGACGCCCCGGCCTTGCGGAATAACGCAGAAGGTACAGGCATGATCGCAGCCATTTTGTACCGCGATAAAGGCGCGGGTATGCTTGGGTGCGGTGCGCGGCATCGCGTCAGGTGCAGGAATGTTCCACACGCGTGGATCGAGCTTGCGCGTGTTGTCAATGAGGCCATCGACCTCGTCCATCGCGCCCAATTGTCCGCGTTCTATTTGCGCAGCGCAGCCTGTTACGAGCAGCCGCGCATCGGGATTGGCCCGCCGCGCTTGGCGGATCGCTTTACGTGTCTGCCTGACTGCTTCCTGTGTAACGGCGCAGCTATTGATTACGACCAGATTGTCTTCACCGGCCAACATCGCGCGCATCCGTTCGCTTTCCGCAATGTTCAGACGACAGCCAAGCGTGATGATTTCGGGGCCGCTGCGGCTGGCGGCGGGTGCGCTTGGTTTGGTCGTGACTGTGACAGGCGCAGTCATGCGTAATCGTCCCACTCGAACGAGCCGCGAAAGCTTTCCTGCGCCGGTCCGGACATCCACAAATGGCCGTCATCGCGTTGTTCGATTTCTAAAGCACCACCGGGTAAATGCACCATTGCTTTGAACTGGACAAGGCCGCGTTTGATCGCCGCAGCCGTCGTCGCGCACGCTCCGGTTCCGCACGCCCGGGTCAGGCCCGCACCGCGCTCCCACACGCGCAGCGCAAGGCTGCCATCGGCATTCAGGCTCGCCACATTGACGTTAATCCGGTTCGGGAACAGCGGATCGTGCTCGATTTCAGGGCCGAGCGTGTCCAGCGGCACAGCATGACAATCCTCCACGAAAAAGACGATATGCGGATTGCCGACATTGACCGCGACCGGATGCTGCAAATCGCCCCAGGCGACCGGCATATCGAGCGTGTCCATCGGCATCTGCAAAGGGATCGCATCCCAGGCAAATTGCGGCTGGCCCATATCGACCACTGCGCCGCCATTTGCGGGCTGACACGGATGATGCCGCCTTTGGTTTCCACGCTTGCGTCTGACCCGTGCAGCACCGCGACTGCGCGCGCCGCATTACCGCAGGCTTCGACTTCGCTGCCATCGGCGTTGAATATCCGCATGGCAAAGTCTGCCTGTTTGGATGGCTGCAACACAATCAGCTGATCGCAGCCGATGCCGCTATTCCGATCGGCCAAGCGGCGCACGTGTTCATCGCGCAATTCCGGAACCGCATTCTCGCGCGCGTCGAGCATCACGAAATCATTGCCGAGGCCGTGCATCTTGATGAAGGGAATGCGCATTATGCGCCCGCATCTATGCGCCGCTCACCCTCGCGTAAAGGGCGGATGGTCGGGACGCATCGCGGTTATGCCGGTCAATGCAACTTGCGGCAGTGGCTGGTCTAGGCCGATTTGCGAATAATGGGCGTATCCGGCGCGCCATCGTCGTCTGTATTTTCAACCGCCGCGATATCATCGGACGATGCCCTGCTACCAGCAAGCAAGCCGATTTCGGCAAGCCGAGCTGCCACGTTTTCGGCGTTTTCAGGTTGGCCGTAGTGATAGCCTTGCCCACTTAACTTACCAAGTTTTTGCAAGGCTTCGAGAATTTGCGGCGATTCGATACCCTCTGCCGTGATCGGCATTTTCAAGCCATCGCCGAGCGACAGGATTGCATTGATGATAGTCTTGTCGGCATCCTTGTCGCGCAACGACGTGATAAAACTGCGGTCGATTTTCAGCCGGTCGATCGGCAAGGATTTCAATTGCGAGAGGCTGGAATAACCGGTTCCAAAGTCATCCAGGCTGATGCGAATGCCCTGATTGCGCAAGCTCGCAATGATCGAGCGGACTTGCTGCGTATCGGTTTGCAGACTGCTTTCGGTAATTTCCAGATCGAGCCGCGATGGCGGGAAATTATACTGCGTCAGCAATTTCAGCATCTTTTGCGCAAATAATGGATCGCGCAACTGGATTTGGGAGATATTGACCGACAGCGTCAAATGTGGCGCCCATTCCCGCGCATCCTGCAGGGCTTGCGCGATAAGCTGCTCCGACAATTCGGCGATAATGCCCATGTCTTCGGCAACGGGGATGAAGATATCTGGCCGCACAAGGCCAAGATGGGGCGATTGCCAGCGCGCCAGCATTTCAAAGCCAACCAAATCGCCGGTTGTGATGTCGATTTGCTGCTCGTAAAACGGTACGAACTCGCCCGCTTTTACGCCTTCGCGAATGCCGCGTTCCAGATCGCTGCGATAATGCAAGTCGCTTTCCATCGACGCCTCGAACCAGGCGTAGCGGTTTTTGCCCTGCTTTTTCGCGTGATACATCGCAATATCGGCCCAATGCAGCAGCTCGTGCGCTTTTGCATCAGCCATCTGGCTAACCGGAGCCATCGCAGCGTAATCCTGCCCGTTATTGCTGGCAATCCCGACCGAAACCGTGATGTCGATGACACTGTCGCAATCGGTGAAGGGCAGGGCAAACCGTTCGATAATCCGCTGCGCAATACGATCCACGCGTTCCGGATTGGTGGAAAGATAAGAAACGGCGCAGGCAAATTCGTCGCCGCCAAGGCGCGCAATGGCGACATCGGCCGGCATACTGGCTCTCAGGCGAGCCACCGTTTCGACCAGCACTTCATCGCCAGCATTGTGACCGTTCAGATCGTTGACTTGCTTGAAATTATCGAGGTCCACCACGAATATGGCTAATTTCTCGTCGATGCGCGAACCTTGCACGATCATTGCATCAAAGATTTCTAGGGCATTGCGGCGATTGAGGCAGCCTGTCAGCGGGTCGATCTGCGCCAGCTCGCGCGCTTCGCCCTCCGCCCTGATGTGTTCGGCGATTTGTGCGCTCAAGATACGGTGCCGCCGCCAGCCCATGACGATCAAAGCAATGTTAAGGAGCAAAGCATTGGTGAGCGCGAAATCCGGCGCTTTTCCGCCATGCAGCACCATGTTCAGAATTTGCGGCATGACCATCCCGCCATGTCCGACGAACATGATGATTGCAGCCAGCGCTACGCCCAATGTGACGTAGTCCGGCTTGGCCGTCAGCGGTGATTTTTGATCGGTCACTGTCATCGCGATGGATTGCTACCTCGGCCTGTGCATTCAATGAAAGGGCGCAATAGCAGCAAGCGTTCAAGAATATCTTAACGCTGAATAAAGCGCATTGCGGCCTTGACCGGATCGCTGTGCGGCCTCGATAGTTAATGTGTCGAGGTGCGGCGATGACGCGGCGCTGCAAGCAAAGGAACGCTCCCGAAATGCCCGGATACTGGTTGATGAAGTCCGAACCGTTTAAATATAGCTGGGACGACCTCGTCGCCGAAAAAGAGGGCACATGGGACGGGGTTCGCAATCACCGGGCGAAAAACAATCTAAAGGCGATGGAAGTCGGCGATCAGGTGTTTTTCTATCATTCGCGCGAAGGGCTGGAGATCGTCGGTATCTGCGAAGTCAGTGTCGCCGGGATTACCGATCCGACCGATGAAACGGGCAAGTGGGCGGCAGTCAAAGTCATCCCGCGCACCAAATTACCCAATCCCGTGACATTGAAGCAGATCAAGGCCGAGCCTGCCATGGCCGATTGCGAACTGGTTAAACTGTCGCGGCTATCGGTTGCCAAAATCACTAAAGCAGAATGGTCGATCGTGATGTCGATGGCGGGGATCGGCTGACTTTATCGGCTGCGTAAGCCGCTGATGCTGGCGCCGCTGGCGGCCAGTTGCTCGATATCGATGACGCAATGGATGAGGCGCACGCCGCTGCGCCCTTTCGCGCCACAAGCGCCGTCTTAAATTCCTCAGTGGTTTCCGCGCGCGCAGCCCATCCGCCAAAGCTTTCGGCCAGTTGCACGAAGTCGGGATTGGCTAACTCGGTCGCGGAAACGCGGGCCGGAAATTCCCGTTCCTGATGCATTCGAATAGTGCCGTAAGCGCCATTATCCACGATGATGACTATCAGATTGCAGCCGTGCTGAGCCGCCGTGGCCAGCTCCTGCCCATTCATCAGGAAATCGCCATCGCCCGCAATCGCAACAACCGTGCGGTCGGGGTAGCGCAAAGCCGCTGCGATCGAAGCTGGAACGCCGTAGCCCATCGCGCCGCAGGTTGGCGCGAGTTGCGTGGGATACCCGGCATAGCGCCAATAGCGATGCCACCAGCCGGCGAAATTGCCTGCGCCGTTGCAGATGATCGTGTCGCCGCGCAGCGTGTCGCGCATGAAGGTGACGCAGCGACCCAGATCGAGCGCGTGATCGGTCGGCAAGGCGGTGGCCCATTCCTCCCATTCGCGGTTTGCTTGGCTTGCCGCATCGAACGGGATCACTTCGCTATCTTCCCACAAATTTGCGCATTCGGCGAATTCGGCCATATCCGCACAGATTGCGAGATCGGTGGGATAGACGCTGTGCAATTCTTCCGGGTCGGGATGGACATGGATGAGGGTGCGATCGCTGCCGTTTAGCGCGGGCACGGTGTAGCCATCGGTGGTCGCTTCGCCCAGCCGCGCACCGACCGCAAGGATAAGATCCGCTTGCTTGACCCGCTCGACCAGTTTGGGGTTGGGGCCATAGCCAAGGCTTCCGGCATAGGCCGATGAGCTTGGTGAAATCGCATCCTGTCTCCGGAAAGCGGTTGCACAGGGCAAACCGATCCGTTCGGCAAAAAGCTGAAAATGCTGCCGCGCTTTTGCATTCCATCCCGCGCCGCCGATGATGGCGACCGGCGATGCGGCGTCCTTGAGTAAGTGCATCATCGCCTGCATGGCGTCGGGGCAGGGGGCTTGAGCTGGGCGCGTAATGTGGTCGCGTGGGCTGGCCGAGGTCAGATCGCTCAACATATCTTCGGGCAGGGCTAACACCACTGGACCCGGCCTGCCGGACATGGCCGTTGCATAGGCGCGCGCGATAAATTCAGGGATGCGGTCGGCATCGTCGATCCGCGCCGCCCATTTGCAGATGGGGTTAAAAAAGGCGGGAAAGTCGATTTCCTGAAAGCCTTCGCGCTCGCGCATAGGTCGTGCGACATCGCCGACGAACAGGATCATCGGCTGCGAATCCTGATGCGCCACATGGACGCCGATACTGGCATTGGTGGCGCCCGGTCCGCGCGTCACAAAGGCAATTCCGGGACGTCCGGTCATGGCGCCATCGGCGCAGGCCATAAAGGCCACCCCGCCTTCCTGCCGACACGTCACGACATCGATTTCCGATTCGCCGTGTAAGGCGTCCAGCACTTGCAAAAAGCTCTCGCCGGGAACGGTGAAAATCCGCTCGCACCCTTGTGTTTTCAAGCAATCGACCAGTGTTTGCGCTGCGGAATTTTGCGGCATTTTGCCGCCCTGTGTCGTGTTAGTGTTCATGGTTAACAGGCGCTATAGTTTGGCGCGTTAAGAGGCAAATAGCTTAACAAATTAATGCAGTTCTGCGGGCCGCGATGGTTAATGACCATGCTTAATGTGCCAGTTTGCGACGATGCAAATTTTGCGTGGAGCGTGATGGTTACCACCGCGTTAAGAACTTTGTCATGAGAAGATCACTGGTCCTTACGAATGAAAGCGCCCGCAGCCGGTTCCGCGCAGCTTTCCCCGCTCACTATGTTCTCTTGACCCGCGCCGGTCATGACGAAGACCGCGATAATCTCCACGGCAAGCCGACCTTATGGCTGACGATGCAGGATATGCGCGGCGTGGCCAGCACCTATTTCGCGGTCGCTGCAGCTGCGCTGGCGTTCTTGATCTAGCGCAATTTACGCTGACAGTTGCGCTACGCCCGAGCGTTCCAACCGCTCGATCCGGTATAGCCGCTGTCCCAGCCATGCTGAAATAAGGCACATGACTGCGCTCATCAGAAGCTGCTCGGTAATCGATACCCCGACGACATTCAGTGCCATGGCGGCCAGAGAGCCGACAACCATCGCGCCCGAATTGACGATATTGTTGGCGGCAATCGTCCGCGCCGCTTTTTCCGGCTGCACGCGGGTGGTCAGGAACGCGTAAAGCGGGACCACGAACATCCCGCCCGATATCGAAATGCCGAGCAAGCACAGCAGCAGGAAACTTGCCATTGGCCAGCTTAAAAATTCAGCGACACCCAGCAGGCGCGTCGGCTGGTCAGCCTGCCACATTAAGCAGACGAGATAAAAAGCAACCACGAACAAGCCCATCGCAATGACCGCCCACGGCGCAAATTTGGCCGAAACCTGACCTTTTAGCAGCGCGTTTACCGTCACCGATCCGATGGCGACGCCGATCGAAAACATGACCAGAAACAGGCTGGCGACTTCCGGCTCGGCCATGATGACGTTCTTGGCCAATGGGACGAACTGGATGAACAGCACCGCCCCGATGGTCCAGAAAAAGCTGATGGCGATGATGGCGTAGAAAATCTGCCGGTCATGCATCGTATCGCGGATGAGATTGACCGAAGCGCGCCAGATATTCCAGTCGAGCTTTTCCGGCTCGCCTTGCGGCGGTGCGTCCGGAACCTGCCGACTGACGAAATAGCCGATAATGGCTGTGATGATAATGCCGATAATGGCCCATTGCACATCGATCCAGCCAGCGAGGATCGTGCCTGCCAGAATCGCGATATAGGTTCCGGCTTCGACCAGCCCGGTTCCGGCCAGCACTTCATCTTTGCGCAAATGCTGCGGCAGGATCGCATATTTGATGGGGCCGAGAAACGTCGATTGCACCCCGGTCAGAAACAGCGCGAACAACAGCAGCGGGATGGCGAGTGTATGCACAAAAGTGCCTTGCCATGCGAGATACAGGCCCAGCGCGCCGATGCACATCAAAACGATTTCGCACGCTTTTACGGTGCGGATGATCGCCGCTTTGTCGCGCATATCGGCCAATTGCCCGGCGACGGCTGACAATATGAAAAACGGCAGGATGAAAATGCCCGATGCCAGCGCGCTGAAACTGCCTTCGGTCGCAGGCGAATTGTACACCTGATAAACCACAAACAGGACCATCGCGTTTTTGTAAAGATTGTCGTTGAACGCGTTGAACAGCTGCGTCACAAACAGTGGCGCGAACCGGCGGCGGCGCAGCAATTGCGTCGTGACTGTCATGATCCTTGTGCCGCTCCCCCTAAGCGCCCAAATTATGGCGGTAACATATCGCTCAAACCAAAAGCACCTGTTTCAAAAGCACTCTTGGGGCGAAGCTTAGCGAAGCGCGCGCCGCGAACAAGTGCAAAGCCCCCGATTTGCGATCTTCCACTCTTGCTCTCTTAGACAAGCCGTTTAGTGATGCAGGGCAGGGCGCCATAGGCGGGGGGACAATCACGACAATGCTTAGCTTGCCGAATATGCTGACATTGAGCCGCATCGTGGCCGTGCCGTTGCTGGCGTTCTTGCTGTGGTGGCCTGAGTGGCAGCTTGGCTATGCCTTTGCATTCGTCCTGTATTGCCTGATGGGCGTCACCGATTATTTCGACGGTTATCTGGCGCGTTCGAGCGGCGCAGTGTCCCGGCTGGGTATTTTCCTCGATCCGATTGCGGACAAGATCATGGTGGCCGCCGTTATCATCGTGCTGACTGCCCAAGGTTATTTACGCGGACCTTATGCAGGAGATTTGCACGTAATTGCCGGACTGGTGATTCTGGTGCGCGAGATTACCGTGTCGGGTCTGCGCGAATTTCTAGGCGGATTGCAGGTCTCTGTTCCCGTCAGCAAAATGGCGAAATGGAAGACGACGTTTCAATTGTTTGCGCTGGGCGGGCTAATCCTTGGCGGTGCAGTGCACGGGCAACCGTGCCAGTCGCTGGCCGAGCAATGCGCGACTTTTGCCGATAGCTGGATTCACGTTGTCAGCCTGACGTTTTTGTGGGCTGCGGCGATCTTGACGCTGATTACCGGGTGGGATTATCTGCGGGTCGGCCTCACGCATATGGATTGAGGCGCCGTAGTTGGACGGTCCAACACGCGCGATTTTAGCCCGCGCGCAATTCATCCGCCAGCAGCAGGAAATCGGCCTCGCGTGGTGAATTCTTGCGCCAGATCAGCGTGATCTGACGGCTTGCGTTTTCTGCTTGCAGCGGACGTGTCACCACATCGGTCCCGCTCAAAATTCCCGCGTTGACCGCCATTTCCGGCAATATCGTCAGGCCTAGCCCATTATCGACCAGTTGCACGAGTGTGTGCAGACTGGTGCCGATCATCGTCGCCGCGTCGCGCAATTCGGGGCGATTGCACGCGGCCAGCGCGTGTTCCTTCAGGCAATGCCCGTCTTCCAGCATCAGCAAGCGGCCTTCGTCAATCATGCCCGGCGTAATTTTATCCGGCGGATCGCGCGGATCATCTTTGGGGAATGCGACGTGCAGCCGGTCTTGCGAAATCGCGGCGCTCGCCACATCGCCCGTGTCGTAAGGGAGCGCAAGCAGCACGCAATCGACGCGGCCATGATGCAGCGATTCCACCGCATCGTGGCTGGTCTCCTCACGCAGAAAGAGCTTGAGATCGGGCCGCTCCTTGCGCAGCCGCGGCAAAATACGCGGTAGCAAAAACGGCGCGATCGTCGGGATAACGCTCATCCGAAGTTGCCCCGCCAATGGCTTGCCCGCTGCCTGCACCAGATCGGACAACTCTTCGGCCTCGCGCAAAATGCGGTGCGCCTTGGCAACCACCTGATTGCCCAGTGCCGTAAACCGTACCACACGCCGACTGCGCTCCACCAGCGTCACGCCCAGCAGCGATTCCAGCTCGCGGATCCCGCTCGACAAGGTGGATTGCGACACGAAGCTGGCTTTTGCCGCACGCCCGAAATGTTTGTGTTCGTGCAGCGCGGCGAGATATTGCAGCTGTTTGATGGTCGGCAGGTAAATGGCCATTGTCAGTCGGCTTTTACCGCCGCGTGACTGGTTGCATTCGTGTCGCCATCCTCGCCGTTATCCTCGTCCGGATCGATTATCTGCCCGTCAATCTGCGCGTTCTCAGTTTCATCGTCCGGCGCGTCATGTTGCGGTTCGTTCGGCTCGTCACTTACGGCATCTTCCATATGATCGATCCGGTTCATCACCAGCTTGCCGTTCTTTACCCCGAACGCCAGCCTTCCTTCGACCACTTCCAGCGCGTCCTTACCGAAAACATCGTAGCGCCAACCTTCCAGAATCGGTAGATTGCGCACTCCGGCGGCCAGCGCATCCAGCTCATCACTGCGGGCCAGCAAGCGCGAGGCGACATCCATTTCGCGGCTGCGGATTTTCAACAGCAATTTCAAAAGATCAGCGACCAGCGCGCCTTCCTTGCCGAGCGGCACTCCGCGCCGGTTGCGGTCCGGCAGCTCGTCTTTGGACAAGGGCGCGGATTCCTCCAGCGCCGCCATCAATCGCTTGCCGATATCATTGTCGCGCCATGCCGCGGACAGCCCGCGCACTTTGGTCAGATCGGCCTGCGTTTTGGGCGGACTAGCAGCAAGGCTGGCCAGCGTTTCATCGCGAATGATCCGTCCGCGCGGAATATTCTTGTGCTTGGCTTCGCCTTCGCGCCAAGCGGCCAATGCTTTCAATCGGCCGAGGATTGCCGGATTACGGCCCTGCGACTTGATCCGCCGCCAGGCAATCTCTGGATCGTTGGCGTAGTTGGCGGGATCAGCCAGCTTCTCCATTTCCGCATCCAGCCATGCCCCGCGCCCGGTGCTATGCAGTTTTTCCAGGATCTTGGGAAAAATCTTGGACAGATGCGTGACGTCACCGATGGCATATTCGATCTGCCGATCGGTGAGCGGGCGGCGGCTCCAATCGGTAAAGCGTGCCCCTTTGTCGACGGTAAAGCCCAGCCATGCCTCGACCAGATTGGCATAACCGATCTGCTCGGACTGGCTGATTGCCATCATCGCGACTTGCGTATCGAAAATCGGCTGCGGAGTTTTGCCGGTCAGATGATGCACGATCTCAACGTCCTGCCCCCCGGCATGAAAAATCTTCAGCACATCGTGATTGTCGGTCAGCAGTTCGAGCAGCGGCGTCAGATCGATGCCCTTGGCCAGCGGATCGACGGCGGCGGCTTCCTTATCGTCCGCGATCTGCACCAGGCACAATTCCGGCCAGAAGGTATTTTCGCGCATGAATTCGGTATCGACGGTGATGAAATCGGACTGCGCCAACCGCTCGCATAATTCGGTCAAAGTGGCAGTGTCGGTAATCAAATCGTGTATTATCATACATTCTCTCGTATCTTCGGGGCGGAGTACCACCCATCGGCCAACGACCATTATCAGCGACCAACCTTTGCCATTGTGCCGTTTGGCTTGACAAAAATCCGCGCTTCCCCTGTTAGCCCGCCCATCCTAAGAGAGCAGGTGCGCGCAAACAATGCGCCGACAAGCCTTAGCCCCAAACACGGAAAAAGATTAGATGCACGTTTACCGTACCCACAACTGCGCGGCCTTGGCACGAGAAAATGTCGGCGATCATGTCCGGCTATCGGGCTGGATTCACCGTAAACGCGATCATGGCGGCGTCTTGTTCGTCGATTTGCGCGACCATTACGGCATTACGCAAATTGTGGCAGACGAAGATTCGCCTGCGCTCGGCACTTTGGAAGGTTTGCGCGTGGAAAGCGTCGTCACCATCGATGGCGAAGTCAAAGCGCGCGACGCAGCCACGGTGAATGACAATTTGCCGACCGGCGCGATCGAAGTCTTTGCGCGCGGCTGCACTGTGCAAAGCAGTGCCGACGAATTGCCCCTGATTGTCAATTCTGCGGAAGATTATCCGGAAGAAACGCGGCTGAAATACCGTTTCGTCGATTTGCGCCGCGAGCGGGTGCATCAGAACATCATGCTGCGCAGTCAGGTGATCGCCTCGATCCGGCGGCGCATGACCGATCAGGGCTTTAACGAGATACAGACGCCGATTTTGGGCGCATCCAGCCCCGAAGGCGCGCGCGATTATCTGGTGCCGAGCCGCCTTCATCCGGGCAGTTTTTACGCGCTGCCGCAAGCGCCACAGATGTTCAAACAATTGCTGATGGTGGCCGGGTTTGACCGCTATTTCCAAATCGCGCCATGTTTTCGCGATGAAGATTTGCGCGCCGACCGTAGTCCCGAATTTTACCAGCTCGATCTGGAAATGAGCTTTGTCACGCAAGAAGACGTGTTTCAAGCGCTGGAGCCGGTGCTGGCCGGCGTATTCGAGGAATTTGCCAATGGCAATTCTGTAACGCCGAGCGGTGAATTTCCGCGCATTCCTTATGCCGAATCGATGCTGAAATACGGCACCGATAAACCCGATTTGCGCAATCCGCTGATTATCTCCGATGTCACGAGCCACTTTACCAAGTCGGGCTTCGGTCTGTTTGAAAAAATCGTCGGCGGCGGCGGAGTGGTCCGCGTTATTCCGGCGCCGAACACGAATGAAAAAAGCCGCAAATTCTTCGATGAAATGAATGATTGGGCGCGGCGCGAAGGGTTTGCGGGACTGGGCTATGTCACGCGCAAAAGCGGTGAGTTCGGCGGCCCGATTGCCAAGAATCACGGGCCGGATCTGATGGCGCAGCTTTATGACGAGCTGGGCTTGGGCGAGAACGATGGTCTCTTCTTTGCGGCTGGCAAAGAAAAGGACGCCGTGAAGCTGGCTGGAGCTGCACGCACACGCGTTGGCGAAACGCTCGAACTGATCGAGCAAGGCTGTTTCAAGTTCTGCTGGATCGTCGATTTTCCGATGTTCGAATATGACGAGGAATTGAAGCGCGTCGATTTCAGCCACAATCCGTTTTCCATGCCGCAAGGCGAGATGGAAGCGCTGGAAACCAAAGACCCGCTCGACATTCTGGCGTGGCAATATGACATCGTGTGCAACGGCTATGAATTGTCATCCGGCGCAATCCGGAACCACAAGCCGGAAATTATGTACAAGGCCTTCGAACTGGCGGGCTATACCAAGGCCGATGTCGAGGAGAATTTCGGCGGTATGCTGGAAGCGTTCAAGCTTGGCGCACCGCCGCATGGTGGTTCTGCTCCGGGGATCGACCGGATCGTAATGCTATTGGCCGACGAGCCGAATATCCGCGAAGTGATCGCTTTCCCGATGAACCAGAAAGCGCAGGATCTGATGATGGGCGCGCCCAATGCCGCCGATCCCAAGCAGCTTCGCGAATTGCATATTCGTACGATCGAGCCGCCCAAGACCGAGGCTGCCAAAACCGGAGATGGTGACGCGGCGCAGCGGGTCGATCGCGCTGGCGACGCCTGACACGCAAAAGGGGCGCAAAGCCGAATGACCTTGCGCCCCTGTATATTGCGTTATTTTGCGACTAATCAGTCGTCATATTGCTGTTCAAGCCGGTTCGACATCCGCTCGCCTGCCTGAATTTCTTCATATGCCTTCTGCACCACTTGCTTGCTGCCGGCATCGAATTGCACATTTTCCAGCGCTTCCTTGAACTTGCCGGAAATGTAGTCCTCGCCTTCTTCGACGCGTTCGACCGCAGCTTCATCGCCATTTTCGAACAGGTCGGTAATCTCGCCCCACATCTGATGCAGCGAGCCAGCGACTGTGCCATCGGCCTGCTCGCAACCCATTTGCGTTAGTTGCGAATTCAGCGTGTCGAGCGTTTGCGAACGCTTTTCGGCACATTGCGCCAATTGCTGCTTTAGCTGAGGGGTCTGCGCCTTTTCGGACGCCATGCGATAGCCTTTTACGCTATCATATGTCGTATCGGCGAGAGACTTAAGGGCGACTTGTTGCGTTTCCATAGAAAAATCCTTTGTTTTTATCAGCTTATAGTAAAACAATGCGCGAACTCGGCTTTTGGTCCGACGAATTGCCGGTTCGTCGCAAAATTGCGGCGCTCGGGCGCATGGGGATCAAATGCTCGCGCGATATTCACGCAGCTTGGGATGAGACGGGTAGCGTTCGGCCTTGCCTCTTGCGCTCCGGCGCGGCGTTCTTTAGGGCGTGTATCAACATCTTAACCCCCAATTCGAGAGGGAATTTCATGAGCGATACGGCCGACCGGGTACAGAAAATCGTAGTCGAACATCTTGGCGTGGAAAGCGACAAGGTCACGCAAGAAGCCAGTTTCATTGACGATCTGGGTGCCGATAGTCTGGATATCGTTGAATTGGTCATGGCGTTCGAAGAAGAATTCGGCGTGGAAATTCCTGACGATGCAGCTGAGAAAATCAGCACTGTCGGCGATGCGACCAAATACATCGAAGAGCACAAGGGCTGAGGCTTTAGGCTCCTATCTCCCGCTTCGCGTTCATATGTGCGCGCATAGCGGGGCTATGACAGGCCCAGCCCCGACGAGGGTTCGGGCCTGTCGTGTTTTCATACCTTGTGTAAAACTGGATTGTCGGAGAGTTAAATGCGCCGTGTCGTCGTAACTGGATTGGGCCTGGTAACGCCGCTGGGCGCCGATGTCGAAACCGTGTGGTCCAACATACTGGCTTCCAAAAGCGGTGCGGCGACGATCACCAGCTTCGATCCGGCGGATCAGAAATGCAAGATCGCGTGCGAGATCAAGCCGAAGGATCACGAATATGGTTTCGATCCTGACAAGCGCGTCGATCACAAGGTTCAGCGGCAAGTCGATCCGTTCATCATCTATGGCATCGATGCGGCGGGACAGGCGCTGGAAGATGCCGGACTGACCGAGATGTCCGATGATATGAAGACCCGTGCAGGCTGTTCGATCGGATCGGGCATTGGCGGTTTGCCGGGAATCGAAAAAGAATTGATCGTGCTGCATGAGCGCGGACCGGGCCGTGTCAGCCCGCATTTTGTACATGGGCGTCTGATCAATCTGATTTCGGGGCAAGTCTCAATCAAATACGGCCTGATGGGACCGAACCACGCGGTCGTAACCGCCTGTTCCACTGGCGCGCACTCGATCGGTGATGCGGCGCGGATGATCCGCGATGACGATGCCGATATCATGCTGGCCGGTGGAGCGGAAAGCACAGTGAACCCGCTGGGCGTGGCCGGATTTGCGCAAGCCCGTGCGCTGAACACCAGTTTCAACGATCGCCCGACCGAAGCCAGTCGCCCTTACGACAAGGACCGCGACGGCTTTGTGATGGGCGAGGGGGCCGGTGTCCTCGTGCTGGAAGAATATGAACACGCCAAGGCGCGCGGCGCGACGATCTATGCCGAAGTGGTCGGTTATGGCCTGTCCGGCGATGCCTATCACGTCACTGCGCCGCATCCCGAAGGCAAGGGTGCGGAATTGTCGATGAAGATGGCGCTGCGAAAAGCGGGGCTGGAAGCTGCAGACATCGACTATATTAACGCGCATGGCACGTCGACGATGGCCGATACGATCGAATTGGCGGCGGCCAAGCGTGTGTTCGGCGACGATCTGGGCGGGGCTTCGATGAGCAGCACGAAATCCGCCATCGGGCATTTGCTGGGCGGAGCAGGAGCGGTGGAGAGCATTTTCTGCATCCTTGCTCTGCGCGATCAAATCGTGCCGCCGACGCTTAATCTGGATAATCCCGATGACGGTTGCGAAGGCGTTGATCTGGTGCCGCACACTGCGAAAAAGCGTGAAGTCAAAGCCGTGCTGAACAATTCATTCGGCTTCGGCGGGACCAATGCCTCGCTGATCATGATCAAAGCCGAATAGGGCGGGCGATGCGGATGTTGCCGGTCTTGCCGTTGTGAAGAAGGTCGGTTGTCTGCTGATTGCGATTATCGGGCTTGCCTTGGCGGTTGCGGCGGGTGCGCTGGTTTTCCCGTGGTATGGCAGCGCCACCGTGGTCGAAGATCGCAGCTTTGTCATACCGCAAGGCTCCAGCTTGACGTCGGTTGCCAACAAGCTGGAAGAGGAAGGCATTATTTCATCGGCGGACGGATTTTTGCTGCGCGCGAAATTCCTTGGCGGAAGCGAGCCGATCAAGGCGGGCGAGTTCAGACTGGCGGCAGGGGCCAGCCCGGCGCAAATCCATCAGATGTTCCAGACCGGCGAAGTCATCCGCCGTGCGATCACGATCCCCGAAGGAATGCCCTCGATCCTGGTCTATGAGCGGCTGCTGGCCGAGCCTTTGCTGACCGGGGACATCGCCATACCGGAAGAAGGCTCTCTGCTGCCCGAAACTTATGATTTCGAACGCGGCGAGACGCGCGCAGCGGTGCTGGCTCGGATGCAATCGGCGATGGACGAGGCTCTGGCTGAATTGTGGGAAAAGCGCAGCGCTGACATTGCGGTCGATAATCCGCGCGACGCGATCATTCTGGCCAGCATTGTGGAGAAAGAAACCGGCATTGCCGAAGAACGCGGCATGGTGGCAGGGGTCATGTCGAACCGCGTGAAGCTAAACATGATGCTGGGCGCGGATGCCACGACGATTTATCCGATCACCAAGGGCAAACCGTTGGGGCGGCAAATTCGCGTGTCCGAATTGCGCGATCCCAATCCGTACAACACCCGCGCGATCGCTGGCCTGCCGGTCGGGCCGATCACAAATCCGGGGCGTGCGGCGATTGCGGCGGTGCTAGATCCTGACGAAACCGAAGCGCTGTATTATGTCGCAGATGGCAGCGGCGGTCATGTGTTTGCCAACACACTGGCCGAGCATAACGAGAATGTTCGCAAATGGCGGAAATTCCGCCGCGATAATGGGATATGAGTGCGGCGCACTATGATTGACGTGACCAAGATCGCAGCGACTTATGAGTGAGGCGGGCGCGCAGCCAAATGCGCCGCTGATCCTGACTGCGCAATTGCCGCCTGATCTGCACCGCTGGGCAACCGCTTTGCGGACCGAGCATTTCCCGCCCGAACGCAATTATCTCGAAGCTCATGTGACGCTGTTCCATGCGCTGCCGCCATCATGCGAGGGTGAATTGGGCGATGTGTTGGCACGGATGGCGAAGGAATACGCACCGGTAGCGGGCCGGCTGGAAGGGTTGATGAATTTGGGGCGGGGGACGGCATTGAAACTGGTCAGCCCCGATATGCTTGCCCTGCGCGAGGCAATGGCCGATCGCTTTCACGGGATGCTGACCCCGCAGGACGAGCATCGCCCGCGTTTGCACGTGACGATCCAGAACAAGGTGGCACCGCGCGAAGCCAAGGCGTTGCAAGTGGCGCTGGAGCCGGAAATCGAACCGCGCGACTTCGCCTTCAAGGGCTTTGCCCTGTACCGCTATCTAAGCGGGCCGTGGGGCTTCGTGCGCGATTGGTCGTTTCGCGGGTAAAGTGATGCCCGTGCAACGGCGAAATCGGTGGTTGACCGACCGCCGTGCCCGCCCTAAACGCGCCGCCTGTCGCGGATGCTTTGTCAGCAATCTGCGCGGCCTCTCGGGGCGGAGTAGCTCAGTTGGTTAGAGCAGCGGAATCATAATCCGCGTGTCGGGGGTTCGAGCCCCTCCTCCGCTACCATTTCCATAAATTTTAAGCGACGCACGGCAGATAAACGCGGCGCGGGCCACTCGCGCCCGCAACGGCGCCGGTGTTTGATCAGCGGTGTTTACTTAACCCGCGAATTTCAAGAAATGGCTGGGGTGGCAGGGATCGAACCTGCGAATGCCGATACCAAAAACCGGTGCCTTACCACTTGGCCACACCCCAGCAATGCGCGCGTTTGCGAACCGTGGTTCGCGCCGAGCGCCGCTCCCTATAACGCGGCTGTCGGATATGTGAAGGGGAGAAAACGCCTGTGGTGCTGCGTCAGTCCAAGTTTCCTCCAGGCAGCAGCGTCAAACCGCCTTGCCTTTGAAGTCTTCTACCGAGTGACGCTCGGCCAATTGCTCGTTTTCCTCGCCCCAGACCTTGTTGACGATCCGCCCGCGCTTCACCGCCGGACGCGCCGCGATTTCCTTGGCCCAGCGCGCGACCGCTTCATATTCGTGGATCGAGAGAAATACGTCCGCATCCTCGTATATGTCGCCGGTAACGAACGGCGCCATCCACGGGAAAGCCGCCATGTCCGCGACCGTGTAATCATCGCCTGCCAGATAATGGCTGTCTTTTAAGCGGTTGTTGGCCACATCGAACAGGCGCTTGGTTTCCATTGCATAGCGGTTGATCGGATATTCGTATTTCTCCGGCGCATAGGCATAGAAATGCCCGAAGCCGCCGCCGATAAACGGGGCGCTGCCGATTTGCCAGAATAGCCAGTTGAAGGCTTCGGTGCGCGCTGGTCCATCGGAGGGCAGGAATGCGCTGAATTTTTCCGCCAGATGCACGAGGATCGATCCCGATTCGAAGATATGCACCGGCTCTGCACCGCTGCGATCCAGCAATGCCGGAATTTTGGAATTTGGATTGATATCGACAAACCCGCTACCGAATTGTTCGCCTTCGCCGATATTGATCGTCCAGGCATCATATTCTGCGCCGCTATGTCCCGCTTCCAACAATTCCTCCAGCATGATGCTGGCTTTCACGCCATTGGGCGTTGCCAGCGAATAAAGCTGAAAATCATGCTCGCCGACGGGAAGCGCTTTTTCTTCCCGCGCGCCAGCCGTGGGACGATTGATGTTAGCAAACTTGCCGCCATTTGCGACGTCGTTGGTCCAGACTTTGGGCGGTGTGTACGTGGCATCGGACATTCATGGCTTCCTTAAAAATGCGCATCGGCTGATCTATGCCAGTTGGGTATGCGCTTTCACGATGCAAGACTCCTGAGCGAGACTCCCGCGCAAGACTGCCGCGCAAGACTGCTGCGCAAGACCCAATCATGACTGGCGCAGCGATAGGAATGCTTGGGCTTAAGGAAACCGAACGATGCGCTGGCGCGTAGTGCAGCCATGACCGCCAAACTTGCCAAGCTCATCTATGTGGATGACGATCTGCCCGGTATTACGCGCAAAGGCGCTGGCAAGGGGTGGGCTTATTACGATCCGGAGGGTCAGCTCATTGGCGACCGCGCGGAAAAGCGGCGATTGAACGCAGTGGCTTTGCCGCCCGCTTATACCGGCGCGTGGTTTTGCCCTGCGCCCAACGGTCATATTCTGGCGACCGGCTATGATGCGGCTGGGCGCAAGCAATATCGCTATCATCCCGATTTCCGCCTGATGCGCGAAAGCGAAAAATTTGATGCTTCGGTAACATTCGGAAAGATGCTGTCGCTGGTGCGCAAGCAAGTGGAACAGGATTTGCGGCTTCGCACGATGAGCGAGGCAAAGGTTGTGGCCAGCGTGGTCCGTCTGCTCGATCTGGGCGCGGTGCGTGTCGGCAACGATGTCTATACAAAATCGAATAAGAGCTTTGGTGCGACAACCTTGCGACAAAAGCACGCGGAAGTGAAAGGCGCCAGCCTGACCCTGGATTATGCAGGAAAGTCGGGGCAAGAGCGTCACGTCGAGCTATCCGACAAAAGCCTGTCGCGCGTCATTGCGCAATTGCAGGATTTGCCCGGACAACGATTGTTTCAATATCTGGACGAGGACGGCAAACGTCAGGCGGTCGGCAGCAGCGATGTGAACGATTACCTGCGCAATGCGATGGGACAGGACTTTACCGCCAAAAACTTTCGCACTTGGCATGGCAGTGTGCTGGCGTTCGATGCACTGGCCCATGCTGACGACACGCTATCGATGACGGCGTTGCTGGAGATCGTGGCCGATAGCTTAGGCAACACGCCAGCGGTCACGCGCAAAAGCTATATCCATCCGGCTGTGCTGGATCTGGTCGAGCGGCAGGATGCGTGGCGCGAGACGTTAAAGCTGCCGCGCTCCACCAAATATCATTCGCGTGAAGAGCGCGGACTGATTGCGCTGCTGGAGAATGCCCCGGCAGCGTCCGAATTGCTCGCCGCATAAGAAGGCGTTAGGGCGAACCACCACATATTTTTACACAAGGTTTCGCCTGCAATGAGCCAGCACGACCATCCTTTTTACCAAATGCACACGCATGGCTTTGTGCGCGTGGCCACGGCGACGCCCGATGTGCGCACGGCCGATGTCGCCTATAATCGCGACGGGATCATCGCGCAGGCAAAGGCCGCCCATGCGCAGCACGTCGATCTGCTGGTCTATCCTGAACTGTGCGTATCCTCCTACGCCATCGACGACCTGCATTTGCAAACCGCTATTCTCGATGCGTGCGAGCAGGCCATTGGCGAAATTGTTGAAGCAACGCGCGGTCTGACGCCGGTACTGAATATCGGCGCGCCGCTGCGCCGTAACGGCAAGATTTACAATTGCGCGCTGGCGATTGCGAATGGCACGCTGCTGGGCGTAATTCCGAAAAGTTTCCTGCCCAATTACCGCGAATTTTACGAGAAACGCTACTTCACGCATGGCCGCAATTGTCAGGGGCTAACAATTACAGTGGACGGTTTGACCGTGCCGTTTGGAACCGATCTGATTTTCAGCGCTGACAATTTGCCGGGCTTTACCTTCGGCATGGAAATCTGCGAAGATTTCTGGAGCCCCAATCCACCGGGCACAATGGCGGCACTGGCGGGGGCAACGATCCTGACCAATTTGTCTGCCTCGCCGATCACCATTGGCCGCGCCGACGATCGCAAATTGCATTGCCGGTCAAGCTCCGCTCGCTCGATCTGCGCTTATGCCTATTCCGCCAGCGGCTACGGCGAAAGCACCACCGATCTTGCTTGGGACGGACAAGGCGTCATTTACGAAATGGGCGAGTTGATGGCGGAAAGCGTGCGCTTCGACCGCAAGCCGGAACTGTGCATCGTCGATATCGACACCACGCGCATCCTGTCCGAACGCATCCGCAATATGACCTTCAGCGATGCGGCAGAGGCCGAAGGCAGGCCCGAAGACCGCTATCGCAATATCGGCTTTACGCACAAATATGCTGCGAAAGACATTGGCTTGCAGCGCCCGGTACGCCGGTTCCCCTTCGTACCGAACCGCAAGGCCAATCTGGACGAGGATTGCTACGAAGCCTTCAATATTCAGGTCGATGCCCTCATGCGCCGGATCGAAGCCACGCAGGCCAAATCGATTATCATCGGCGTGTCTGGCGGGCTGGATTCGACCCACGCTCTGATTGTGGCCTCCAAAGCAATGGACCAGCTGGGCCGTCCGCGCAGCGACATTCGCGGCTACACCATGCCCGGCTTTGCAACTTCGGACGAGACGAAGGAAAACGCGTGGTGCCTGATGCGCGCGCTGGACATTACTGCCGAGGAAATCGACATCAAACCGGCGGCCCGCTTGATGCTGGAGGATATCGGCCACCCATTCGCCACCAAAGGCGATGCCGCTGACCAATCGGTCTATGATACGACCTTTGAAAATGTGCAGGCCGGTTTACGTACCGATTATTTGTTCAGGCTGGCCGGCCAGCACAAGGGCTTTGTGCTTGGCACGGGCGATTTAAGCGAGCTGGCGCTGGGCTGGTGCACGTATGGCGTCGGCGACCAGATGAGCCATTACGGCGTCAATGCGGGCGTGCCGAAGACGCTGATCCAGTACCTGATTCGCTGGATCGAGCGGACCAATCAGTTCGACGTTGAATGCAACAAGGCGCTGGATGCAATTGTCGGCACGGAAATCTCGCCCGAGCTGGTCCCTGCGGACAGCGATGGCGCGATACAATCGACGCAAAGCATGGTCGGGCCGTACGAGCTGAACGATTTTTTCCTGCATCACACGATCCGTTATGGGCAGAAACCCAGCAAGATCGCCTTTCTCGCGCATCACGCATGGAAAGACAAAGAAGCGGGGTCGTGGCCGCTGGAATTTCCCGATGCTGCGAAAAACGCTTACGATTTGACGACCATTGCCGATTGGCTGGAGAAATTCTGCAAGCGGTTCTTTGCGTTCAGCCAATTCAAGCGGTCGGCTATGCCGAACGGTCCGAAAGTCAGTTCCGGCGGAGCCTTGTCGCCGCGCGGTGACTGGCGCGCTCCCAGCGATGCAGTGGCCGATGTGTGGGTCAAAGAATTGCGGGACAATGTGCCGGGCAGCTAATCCACCCGGCACGCAAATTTCAGCTTACATCAGGCTGCATCGACGAGAATGATCTCCGCATCTTCAAGCGCGGTAATGGTAATTCGCTCGCGCTTTGTAATTGCCACGCCGTCGCGCGCCTTGGCTTCGATGTCCTCGATACGAATTTTGCCGGTCGCCGGGACAAGGTAGATGTGCCGGTCGGTTGCAGTATCATACGTCACGCTGCTCCCGGCTTTCACTGTCGCGCCGACCACGCGGGCATTGGCGCGAATGGACAGAGCATCGTCGCCCGTCATGCCGGAAGCCAGCGCCACGAATTTACCCGCCCGGTCGCTTTTGGGAAAAGGCGCTGCACCCCAATGCGGTTTGCCGCCGCGCGCATCCGGGATGATCCAGATTTGAAAGATCTGCGTGTCCTCATCCTCGCGATTATATTCCGAATGTTCGACACCGCTTCCCGCGCTCATGACTTGCACATCGCCTGCTTCGGTGCGGCCTTCATTGCCAAGATTGTCGCGGTGCGTGATCGCGCCTTTGCGGACGTAAGTGATGATTTCCATGTCGGCGTGGCTGTGCGGCGGAAAGCCGGTTTGCGCGGCAATCGTGTCATCGTTCCAGACGCGCAACGCGCCCCAATTGACGCGGCTTGGGTCGTGGTAATTTGCAAATGAAAAATGGTGATGAGCGTCGAGCCAGCCGTGATTTGCCGAACCCAGACTGCCGAATGGGCGATGTTCGATCATTGCGTATCTCCTGTGTTATCCAATAGATAAGCACGGTTCGCGCCAATTTAATGCAGCGATGCTCGCTTACAGTGATCGGTTACGGCGCTCAGAGTTTGACGACCCAGCCATGTGTATCCGCAACTGTGCCGCGCTGAATGCCGGTCAGCGTGTCGCGCAGCTTGGTGGTAATCTGGCCCGCACTGCCCGAACCGATAGTGAAGTCGATCCCGTCACCGATGATCTGCCCAACTGGCGTCACGACCGCCGCCGTGCCGCACGCCATGGTCTCGATCAGCTTTCCGGAGACGGCATCATCCTGCCACTGCTGAATTGAATATGGTTCTTCGCGCACATTCAGCCCTTCCTCGCGCAAAAGCTGGATTAGCGAAGCGCGAGTGATTCCGGGCAGGATCGTGCCGGTCAGCGGCGGCGTGACGACGCTGCCATCATCCATCACGAAGAACAGGTTCATGCCGCCCAGTTCCTCGATCCATTTCTTTTCGACCGCGTCGAGAAACACGACCTGATCGCAACCGTTTTCGATGCTCTGCGCTTGCGGGACAAGGCTGGCTGCGTAATTGCCGCCGGTCTTGGCAGCGCCGGTTCCCCCGGGTGCAGCGCGGGTGTAATCCTTGCTGACCCAGATTTTTACCGCGTCATGCCCGGATTTGAAATAGCCGCCGACGGGCGAGCAAATCAGCATGAATTTATACTGTTTCGCTGGGCGCACGCCCAAAAAAGCTTCGGTCGCGAACATAAACGGGCGCAGATACAGCGAACCGCCATCGACATCAGGCATCCATTGCCCATCGACCGCCAGCAATTCGCGAATGCTCTCCAGAAACAACTCTTCCGGTATTTCCGGCATCGCCATGCGCCGCGCGCTGTCATTGAAGCGGCGGGCATTCTGCTCTGGACGGAACAGGGCAAGCGATCCGTCAGGATGGCGATAGGCCTTCATGCCCTCGAAAATTTCCTGCGCATAATGGAGGACTGCGGCAGCCGGATCGAGCGTAATTGCCTCGCGCGGACCACGCGTCGCGGTATGCCAGCCGCCTTTTGCCTCGTCATATTCGACCACGATCATGTGATCGGTGAACACTTTGCCAAAGCCCGGATCGGCGATGGCCTCAACGCGATTCGCGTCGGAAACGGGCGCGGGATGCGCGATGTGTTCAAATTCTGGTGCGGGCGCGTCGGCCATCTGGCGCTTCTCCAAGCGAGTGAAATGCGGACCCGGCAAATATGGCGAAGCGGAGCCAAGGGCAAGGCTTGTGAATGCCGCCGCCGCGCACTGGTCCCACATCGCCAAGGACCAAAACGAACCGCCAACACAAAAGGGCGGCCCTTCTTGCGAAGGAACCGCCCTTTCATGGGTCAGCGGCCGGAAGTGCCGCCGACGAAACCTTTACTGCGGTTTAGCCGCAATAATGCTCCGCCCGGAACTTGACCGACCCCACTACTGAACCATGAGACATCGGATCACCTCCTTTCGCGCTATAAAGCCAGAGCCTGCCCGTCATGGGGAAGCCCGAGACCCGCGTTCGCCGCTGATCTTGTGTGGCAATGTGCGTAAGCGGCGCACGATTTGCAAGCCTGTTATTTGTTAGTTTTCACCAGCCGCCCACACGTTAGTGGGTCAATACCTAGCGGCAATCCTCGATCACGCGGCTGATTTCCGGCCATGCTGGCAAATACAGCGTGGGCATCCCCGGTGTTTCCACTGCAAAGCGACCTTTCGTAATCGCCATCGCATCAAGCAATGGGTCACGTGCAGATAAAGTGGCTTGCTCGCCGGGAAGTCCATCTTGCATCGTTTTCGTGGCGATTTTACGCGTGACGGTTTCTGTGCGTATCGTCATGGTTTGGTCGCCCTGCAAGGGAGCCCAGCGTGTCAAATACATCATGCGGTCGGCATTGCGGCAGACCAGAGAGAATTGCGGCATTCCGCTGGTCGTACCAAAGGCTGCGACCGTGCCATTATCCTGCTTGGAATAGCGCCAATCCCCCGGCGTTTGCGGCGCATCGAGATAGCTCTCATATTCCGGCGTCGGAGCAGGTGCAGGCGTTGCGATTGGAACGGGGTCCGGCTGCGGCATAGGCTGCGATACAGGCGGCGGCGCTGGTTCGGGCGCTGCCGGAATGCACGCAGCGAGGCCGAAAGTCAGCGTCAGCGCGCCGGCGAAATAGAGATATACTGGTTTCATGGGCACCAAATGCGCGCTATCGCCGCGCGTGTCTATGTTGAAAAAGCCTGACCCCAAAAAGATGCGTCTTGATCAAATGCTGGTCGATCGCGGTCTGGTCGAGAGCCGCACGCGGGCGCAGGCGCTGGTGATGGCGGGGCTGGTCTTCTCCGGCGAAACGAAACTGGCCAAGCCCGGACAGCAATTGCCGGCAGACGCGCCGCTGGATGTGCGCGGGCGCGATCACCCGTGGGTCAGCCGCGGGGGGATCAAGCTGGCTCATGCGCTGGACCATTTCGCGCTCGATCCGTCAGGTGCGGTGGCGATGGATATTGGCAGTTCGACCGGCGGCTTTACCGATGTGTTGTTGCAAGCGGGCGCGGCTCATGTGTTCGCCGTGGATAGCGGGACCAATCAGCTTGCCTGGAAAATTCGTCAGGATGAGCGCGTCACCGTGCTGGAGCAGACCAGCGCGCGCATTTTGACCACCGACCACATCACACGCGAGTGCAACTGGGTGGTGTGCGATGCCAGCTTCATCGGCCTTGCTAAAGTGCTGGACGTGCCACTCTCGCTTGCCGCCCCGAAATGCCAGTTGGTTGCGCTGATCAAGCCGCAATTCGAAGTGGCCCGCGCCGAAGTCGGCAAGCGCGGGGTGGTCAGCGATCCTGCCTTGCATCAAAGAGTCTGCGATGAAGTGCGCGCGTGGCTGGAGGGTCTGGACTTTATCGTGCAGGGCATCGTGCAAAGCCCGATCACCGGACCCGAAGGCAATGTCGAATTCCTGATCGCGGCGCAGCGCGGCTGACGCGCCCACTTGCCTCTCGACTGAACCGCCTGACTTGGCCCGCCCGACTTGACCCGAATGGGCCTGAGCGGCAAGGCGAGCGTCACGAAATAATCCAACGCATAAGGGAACGGGATGTCGGCCAATATCGCTGAAATGGAGCGCCGCCGCGAGGCTGCCAAACTGGGTGGCGGGCAAAAGCGGATCGATGCGCAGCACGCCAAGGGCAAGCTGACCGCGCGCGAACGGCTGGACGTGCTCTTGGACTTTGGCAGTTTTGAAGAACTCGATACCTATGTCGAGCATGACTGCACCGATTTCGGGATGGAGGATCAGAAAATCCCCGGCGATGGCGTCGTCACTGGCTCCGGCACGATCAATGGCCGCTTGGTGTTCGTTTTCTCGCAGGATTTCACAGTTTTCGGCGGCAGCCTTTCCAAACGCCATGCGGAGAAAATCTGCAAGGTCATGGACATGGCCATGAAAGTCGGCGCGCCCGTCATCGGCCTGAATGACAGCGGCGGCGCGCGCATTCAGGAAGGCGTCGCTTCGCTTGGCGGATATGCGGAAGTTTTCCAGCGCAATGTGCTGGCCAGCGGCGTCGTCCCGCAAATCAGTCTCATCATGGGGCCGTGCGCTGGCGGGGCGGTCTATTCCCCCGCCATGACCGACTTCATCTTCATGGTGAAGGACAGCTCCTATATGTTCGTCACCGGGCCGGAAGTGGTGAAAACCGTTACCAACGAGGAAGTTACTCAGGAAGAACTGGGCGGCGCGATTACCCATACCACCAAGACCAGCGTGGCGGACATCGCCTTCGAGAATGACATCGAAACGCTGCTGGCCACCCGCGATTTCGTCGATTTTCTGCCGCTGTCGAACCGCGAACCAGTGCCGGAGCGCCCGACCTCCGACCCGTGGGACCGCGAAGAGCCGTCGCTCGATATGCTGATCCCCGACAATGCCAATCAGCCTTACGATATGCACGAAGTCATCGCCAAAGTGTTGGACGAGGGTGATTTCTTCGAAGTGCAGCCCGCCCATGCCGGCAATATCCTGTGCGGGTTCGGCCGGGTCGAGGGACGCACGGTGGGCGTGGTCGCAAACCAGCCGATGGTGCTGGCCGGGGTGCTCGACATCAATTCCTCGAAGAAGGCCGCGCGCTTCGTGCGCTTTTGCGATGCGTTCGACATCCCGATCCTGACCTTCGTCGATGTCCCCGGCTTCCTGCCCGGCACCGCGCAAGAGCATAACGGCATCATCAAACACGGCGCGAAGCTGCTATTTGCCTATGCCGAGGCGACCGTGCCGAAAATCACCGTCATCACCCGCAAGGCTTATGGCGGGGCCTATGACGTCATGGCGTCGAAACATTTGCGCGGCGATCTGAATTATGCGTGGCCCACGGCAGAAATTGCAGTGATGGGCGCGAAAGGGGCGGTGGAGATTATCTTCCGACAGGATCGGGGCGATGCGAGAAAGATAGCCGAGAAGACCAAGGAATATGAGGACCGCTTTGCCAACCCGTTTGTGGCGGCATCGCGCGGCTATATCGACGAGGTCATCCACCCGCATTCGACCCGGCGCCGCATCGCGCTGGGCCTGCGCAAGCTACGCGGGAAGGTGCTGGAAAACCCGTGGAAGAAACATGACAATATTCCGCTATAGGTGAGACATGGACGCTAAGGGCATCACATTCTTGATTTTCTGGATCGCGTTTGCGGCGATCGCAGCATGGGGCTGTTTCAATCGGCTGGCCGCTGCGAAGGAAACGGGCACGTTCCGCTATGTGTTTCACGGTATCGGTCAAGAAAATTGGCCCAATCTCTTCGGATTCCTCAAAGGCTTCCTCAACCTCCAGGCTTATGCGTTCTGCCTTATGGCGGGGGTTGGCGTGATTTGGCTCGCAGCAACTTTAATCGGAAAAGTGAAATGAAACTCGGCCGTCTCAATCATATCGGCGTTGCAACGCCCTCCATCGCGGAACAGATCTCCTATTACCGCGATGTGATGGGTGCGACGAATATCGGTCAGCCATTCGACTTGCCGGAGCAGGGCGTAAAAGTCTGCTTTATCGACACGCCGACCGATTCCAGCGCCAATTCCGCTCACCAAGGCACGCAAATCGAGCTGATCGAACCGCTGGGCGAAGACAGCGCCATCAACACGTTTCTTGCCAAAAACCCGCTGGGCGGGCAGCATCATCTGTGCTTTGAAGTTGCAGATATTCACGCCGCGCGCGAGTGGTTCGAGGGGCAGGGCAAACGCATTCTCGGCCCCACCCGCATCGGGGCGCATGGCACGCCGATCTTCTTTCTGCACCCCAAGGATATGATGGGCCAGCTTACCGAAATCATGGAAACTCCGAAGCAAGGCACGCACGCATGAGCGATTACGAACACATCCTCGTCAACACCGACGGGCTGGTCACGACCATCACGCTGAACCGGCCGGATCGCCTGAATGCCTGCCCGCCCGATATGGCCGTGGAAATTCGCGATGTGCTGGCCGATCCGGGTGAGGCGCGCTGTTTCCTCATCACCGGCGCGGGCCGCGCATTTTGCTCCGGCGCCGATCTGGCCGCGCGCGGTGGCCGTTCGGTCAGCGGCGGTCGCGGCGCGTATGATAGCCTGTGCATGAGCTACAATCCGCTGATGATGCAGATGGCGCAATGCGCCGTACCGATCGTCAGCGCGGTGAACGGTCCAGCCGCCGGGATTGGTTGCTCCATCGCTCTCGCTGCTGACTTCACCATTGCCGGAGCGAGCGCCTATTTCCTGCAAGCCTTCGTCAATATCGGGCTGGTGCCGGATGGCGGAGCAAGCTGGATGTTGCCGCGACTGGTCGGCAAAGCGCGGGCGACAGAGATGATGCTGCTGGGCGAGAAGATCCCGGCGGAGAAGGCGGAACATTGGGGCCTCATTTACAAGGCGGTCGCGGACGAGGTGTTGTTGGACGAAGCGCAGGCGCTGGCTATGCGGTTGGCCAATGGGCCGACGCTGGCGCTCGGCGAAATGCGCGCCAACATCATGCAGGCGTTGCAGCAAAATTATCCGGCGGCTCTGCATCAGGAGGCTTTGGGCCAGCAACGCGCCGGAGACAGCGCCGATGCGATGGAGGGCGCGGTGGCCTTCCTGCAAAAGCGCAAAGCGGATTTCAAAGGCAAGTAAATGGCTGATACCGAAGACTGGCAGGCGCAGGCCGACAAGGAAGTCAAAGGCCGCGATCTGACGTGGCACACGGCGGAGGGGTTTGCAGTAAAGCCGCTTTACACCGCCGAGGATGCGGCTGATCTTGACCCCGGCCTGCCGGGTTCTGCGCCATTTACGCGCGGTCCCTATGCCTCGATGTACACTGGTCGCCCGTGGACCATCCGGCAATATGCGGGCTTTTCAACTGCCGAGGAATCCAACGCCTTCTATCGCCGCAATCTGGCAGCGGGGCAAAAAGGCCTGTCCGTTGCGTTCGATCTGGCCACTCATCGCGGTTATGACAGCGACCATGCGCGGGTGCGCGGCGATGTCGGCAAAGCGGGCGTCGCGATCGACACCGTGCGCGACATGGAAATCCTGTTCAGCGAGATCCCGCTCGATACCATGAGCGTCTCTATGACGATGAATGGCGCGGTGATCCCGGTGCTGGCCTTTTATATCGTTGCGGCAGAGCGGGCGGGCGTCGCGCAAGACAAGCTGTCCGGCACGATCCAGAACGACATTCTCAAAGAATTCATGGTGCGCAACACCTATATCTATCCGCCCGAACCATCGATGCGGATCGTCAGCGACATCATCGCTTACACCAGCGCGCATATGCCGCGCTTCAATTCGATCTCGATCTCCGGCTATCATATGCACGAGGCCGGGGCGACGGCGGTGCAGGAGCTGGCCTTTACCATTGCCGACGGCAAGGAATATGCGGCGCGCGCGATGGCAACGGGGCTGGACCTTGATAAATTCGCTCCGCGCCTGTCGTTCTTTTTCGGCATCGGTATGAATTTCTTCATGGAAATCGCCAAGCTGCGCGCGGCGCGCAAATTGTGGCACGATGTGATGGATGGGCTGGGCGCGAAGACGGAAAAGTCCAAGATGCTGCGCACCCATTGCCAGACTTCGGGCGTCAGCCTGCAAGAGCAAGATCCGTACAACAATGTGATCCGCACGACGGTGGAGGCGATGGCCGCAACGCTGGGCGGGACGCAATCGCTGCACACCAATGCGCTGGATGAGGCAATTGCCTTGCCGACCGATTTTTCCGCGCGGATCGCTCGCAATACGCAGCTCGTGTTGCAGGAAGAAACCGGCATCACCAAGGTAATCGATCCCTTGGGCGGCAGCTATTATATCGAAGCACTGACAGCCAAATTGGTCGAGGAAGCCGAAGCGTTGATCCGCGAAGTCGATGCGGCGGGTGGGATGACCGCTTATGTCGCGAGCGGGAAGCCCAAGGCGCAGATCGAAGCGGCGGCTGCGGCGAAACAAGCCAGCGTCGACAAGGCCGAGACAGTGATCGTGGGGGTCAACAAATACCGCCTCGATGAAGAAGCGCATATCGACACGCTCGACATCGATAATCACGCGGTGCGGCAAAGCCAGATCGCGCGGCTGGAACAAGTGCGGGCGGGCCGCGACGAGGCTGCGTGTCAGGCAGCGTTGCAGGCTTTGACGCAAGGCGCGCAGGGTGATGAAAACGTGCTGGCTCTGGCGGTTGAAGCGGCACGGCACGATGCGACATTGGGCGAAATTTCCTCGGCGATGGAGGATGTGTTCGGGCGCTATGACACTGTGCCGACGCCGGTGTCAGGCATCTACAAATCGGCTTACGAGTTCGACCAACGCTGGCAGCAAGTGGTCGATGGCGTGGCGAGCGTGGAGCGGCGGCTGGGCCACAAACCCCGCATTATGGTCGCGAAAATGGGTCAGGACGGGCATGATCGCGGCGCGAATGTCATTGCCAGCGCGTTCGGCGATATGGGCTTTGACGTCGTATCCGGTCCGCTATTCCAGACGCCGGAAGAAGCGCGCGATATGGCACTGGAACAGGATGTCGATGCCATCGGCGCGTCCAGTCTGGCGGCAGGTCACAAGACGTTGATCCCCGAATTGATTCAGCTGTTACGCGATGCCGGGCGCAGCGACATCAAGGTTGTCGCGGGCGGTGTCATCCCGCCGCAGGACTATGAGTTTTTGCGCGACGCAGGGGTGCAGGGCATTTACGGCCCGGGTAGCAATGTGGTCGAATGCGGGGCGGATTTGCTCCGCTTGCTGGGTCACAATATGCCGCCTGCGGGTGAGGGCTGAACGAGGCGGCGGAGTGAAAAAAACTATTGCACTAGGTACTGCAATGCTGGTTGCGATGAATGTAATCGCTAGCGCTGTGTACAGCTTTCTGTGGCCATACCTCGACGACCTCAATCTGATTTCTTGGGGCTGGAATTGGCGCTTACTCGGCGAGATTGTCCTCTTTGCCTTGATCATCGGAATTTTCGGGTGGTTCTTCTGCAAATGGTATGCTCGCCGCATCGAAAAAGACATTAGACAAATGAGAGATCTATGACCCAAATCCGCACCGACTGGACCCGCGAAGAAATCGCGGCGCTGTTCGACCTTCCCTTTACCGAGCTGCTGTTTCAAGCGGCCACGGTCCACCGCGAAAATCATCCGCCGGAACAAGTGCAGCTTTGCACATTGCTCAGCATCAAAACGGGCGGTTGTCCCGAAGATTGCGGCTATTGCAGCCAGTCGGTCCATGCCGACAGCGGCGTGAAGGCGACCAAACTGATGGATGTGCGCCAAGTGCTACAATCCGCCGCGCAAGCGAAGGACAATGGCAGCCAGCGGTTCTGCATGGGCGCAGCGTGGCGCAATCCGAAAGACCGCGATATGCCCGCCATCGTCGAGATCGTGAAAGGCGTGCGCGCAATGGGCCTGGAAACCTGCATGACGCTGGGGATGCTGACGCCCAAACAAGCCGATATGCTGGCCGAAGCGGGCCTCGATTATTACAATCACAATATCGACAGCAGCCCTGAATATTACGAGCGCGTGATCAGCACGCGCGGCTTTGACGAGCGGATCGAAACGCTGGACCATGTGCGCAATTCCGGCATCAATGTGTGCAGTGGTGGGATCGTAGGGATGGGCGAAACGCGGGAGGATCGCGTCGGCTTCGTCCACACGCTGGCCACCTTGCCGCAGCATCCGAGAGTCCGTGCCGGTCAATGCCCTCGTGCCGGTAAAAGGCACGGTGCTGGGCGATATGCTGGCCGACACGCCAATGGCCAAGATTGATGATATCGAATTCGTGCGCACAGTTGCGGTGGCGCGCATAACCATGCCGCTTTCGATGGTCCGCCTTAGTGCGGGCCGCGAATCCATGAGCGATGCCGCGCAGGCTTTGTGCTTTATGGCGGGCGCGAATTCGATCTTCACCGGCGACAAGCTGCTGACCGCGCCCAACGCGGGCGATGATAGCGATGCGGCGCTGTTCCAGCGGCTTGGCCTGACTGCGCTGAAAGGCGAGGAACCTATGCGTCACGCCCAGCGGAGCGCAGAGGCCGAACTGGAAGCCGCCGAGTGATGAGCGCGCCACTAGTGACCTTGGGAATCGGTGGATTCGTTCTGTTCACGCTTGGCTTGCTTGTTGGAATTTTCATTTCGATGCTTCGCAATTCGCGCATGGGCCTGTCAGCGCATCTAACCGCTGTCCAGACCGGACCGGCACTGATCGTCTTCGCACTGTTTTGGCAATATTTTTCAATACCTGATGTGTGGACGCCTTGGCTTTCTTACGCCTTGCTGATCTCGGCCTATGTGCTTGCAGCAGGCATCCTGCTTGCTGCTTTTTTTGGTGCAAGCGATGCGCTTCCTATGGCGGGCGAGGGGTTTAGCGCGTCGCGAATGCAGGAAATGCTCGTTTCGTTTATGGTTCGCGGTAGTTCATTGGTTATGTTAGCGGCATGCGTGATAATCTGCTATTTTGCGCTACTAAGAAACGGACCTTGAGTAGCTCAGCCGAACGAAGCGTAGCTCGCACGATAAGACAAAGGCGCCGACCCTAAATGTTTACAAAAATTCTGATTGCCAATCGTGGTGAAATCGCTTGCCGGGTCATCAAGACCGCGCGCCGCATGGGGATTGCCACGGTCGCGGTTTATTCCGATGCCGATGCGCGCGCGCCGTTCGTCGAGATGGCCGATGAAGCGGTGCATATCGGCCCGTCGCCCGCCGCCGAAAGCTATCTGATTGCGGACAAGATTATCGCAGCGGCCAAGCAAACCGGCGCGCAAGCCGTGCATCCGGGCTATGGTTTCCTGTCCGAACGCGCCAGCTTCGTCGAGGCGCTGGACAAGGAAGGCATTGCTTTTATCGGCCCTCCCGCCAGCGCGATCGCGGCCATGGGCGACAAGATCGAATCCAAGCGGTTGGCCAAGGATGCAGGCGTCAACACCGTGCCCGGCTCGCCTGATGCGATCGATACCACTGACGAAGCGCTAATCTGGGCGAACAAAATCGGCTATCCGGTGATGATGAAGGCCAGCGCGGGCGGCGGCGGTAAAGGAATGCGGCTGGCGTGGAACGACACCGATGTGCGCGAAGGTTTCGAAGCGACGCAGCGCGAAGGGCTGAATTCCTTCGGTGATGAACGCGTCTTTATCGAGAAATTCATCGAAGACCCGCGCCATATCGAGATCCAGATACTGGGCGATAAGCACGGCAATATCCTGTATTTGAACGAGCGCGAATGTTCAATTCAGCGACGGCATCAAAAAGTTGTCGAGGAAGCGCCATCGCCGTTCGTCACACCTGCGATGCGCAAAGCGATGGGCGAGCAAGCGGTGGCTCTGTCGCGTGCGGTCGATTACCATTCGGCGGGAACGGTGGAACTGATCGTCAGCGGCGCGGATACAACCGGCGAATTGTTCTATTTCCTCGAAATGAATACCCGGCTGCAAGTCGAGCATCCCGTTACCGAAGCGATCACCGGCATCGATCTGGTCGAGCAAATGATCCGCGTGGCAGCTGGCGAAGAATTGGCGATGACGCAGGACGATATCGGGATCGAGGGCTGGGCCATCGAAAACCGCGTCTATGCCGAAGACCCCTATCGCGGATTTTTGCCATCCATCGGGCGGCTGGTGCATTACGATCCGCCAGTTGAACCGTGGGCGAGTGATGGCGAGGGTAACGACACGCGCGGGCTAAGCGGTGTGCGGGTCGATGATGGGGTGCGCGATGGCGGCGAAGTGTCGATGTTCTACGACCCGATGATCGCCAAGCTAATTACCTGGGGCGCGACGCGCGACGAGGCTGCCGATTTGCAAGTGCAGGCGCTGGACGCATTCCGTATCGAGGGGCTGGGCCACAATATCGATTTCCTCTCGGCGATTATGCAGCATCCGCGCTTTCGCTCGGGCGATTTGACGACCGGCTTTATCGCCGAGGAATATCCTGATGGATTTACCGGAGCGGCGGCTTCGGATGCGCTGAAACGCGGGCTGGCGGCGGTCGGCGGAGTGGTTGCGACGGCCAATGCGGATCGGGCGCGGCGGATCGATCAGCAAGTGGCCGGGCGCATTGCTCCGATCGGTGACTGGACTGTGCGGATCGGCAAGACGGACTACGCCGTGCGGATGGACGAGGACGCGATCACGGTCGATGGCGAGCCGGTCGCGCTGGAGATGGAATACACGCCCGGCGATGCGATGGTCGATGTGGCGCTAGGCGAGGACGATCTGACGGTGCAGCTTGCGCCGAGAGTTGGCGGTTACTCCGTGACGACGCGCGGCGCAAAACATGATCTGCGGATCTTGCCGACTCACATCGCGCATCTTGCCGATCACATGATCGAAAAGATTCCGCCCGACACTTCGAAAATGCTGATTTGTCCAATGCCGGGCTTGCTGGTGAAGCTTCATGTTGGAACAGGTGACGAGGTTCAACCCGGACAACCTTTGGCAACGGTCGAAGCGATGAAAATGGAAAATATTCTGCGCGCTGAAAAAGCCGGAACGATTGCCACGATCAATGCCGATGAAGGCGCAAGCCTGGCCGTCGATGAAGTGATCCTCGAACTGGAATAAGGGAGGGTTTGGCCCGTCTCGACATCCTTGAGGGTCGTTTCGGTGCTGTTGTGGAATTTTACGCGGCAGCAGCGAGTTTCGTGGGTCGCGGCGCAAAAAATGGCGGAAACCCTAGTGTGCCTGAAGTTGCGCATCCAGAAAAGCGGCAATATCGTCCAGCGACACGTCGCGATCAAGATATGCCGCACCGATGTCGCTGAGCAGAATAAATGGCAGCGTCCCGGCATCCATTTTCTTGTCGTGCCGCATATGATCGGCGAGGCTTTTGCCGTTCGATTTAAGGCCTAAAGCGCTGATTTCCGAAGGCAAACCGGCTTGATCGATGGCGCGGGTGATCCGCATAGCGTGCTCGGCTGACAGCTTGCCGATCCGCACGGAATAGCGCGCGGCCAGCACCATACCCAATGCCACAGCTTCGCCATGCAACAGCTTGTTTCCAAAGCCAAATTCGGCTTCCAATGCGTGCCCGAACGTGTGGCCGAGGTTCAGCAATGCCCGGACGCCGGATGTTTCGCGCTCGTCTTCTGCCACGATGCGAGCCTTGGCTGCGACCGATTTTGCCACAGCTTCTTCCATGGCCTTTTCATTGTGCGACAATAACTTACTGGCATTATCTTCGCACCATTCGAAGAAAGCCTTGTCGCCCAAAATGCCATATTTTATGACCTCAGCGTAGCCAGCGCGTAACTCGCGGTCCGGCAAGGTTGCCAGCGTATCGATGTCCGCCAAAACCAGCGAGGGTTGGTGAAAGGCTCCCACCAAATTCTTGCCAGCCTTTGAATTTATGGCGGTTTTTCCACCGACTGAACTATCCACCTGAGCAAGCAAGGTGGTGGGGACTTGCACAAAACCGCATCCGCGTTTCAGGATCGAACAGGCAAATCCGGTTAAATCGCCGACGACGCCGCCGCCAAACGCTAAAACATTGTCGCCGCGCTCCACGCCTTGTGCCAGCAGCCAGTCAGTCAGCTTTTCCAATTCGGACCAGCTCTTTGAGCCTTCGCCCGGCTCGACCACATACAGCGCAACATCACGGCCAACTGCTTGAAAAGATGACTGTAATTGTCCGCCGTGATGGTGCCAGGCATTGCGGTCTGCGACGACAGGAACGCTCGGTTTGCGCAGGAAAGGCGCACAATGCTGTGCTGCGTGTTTGAGCAATCCCGATCCAATTTTTACGTTATAGGATCGCCCGGCAAGCGCGACTTCGATCACAGCCATGTATCGATCGCTTCCAAGATTATGTGCGCCGTTTCCAGATGCGGACGATTGGCACCCGACACGCGGATCGGAGCCAAGCCATATAAGGGCGCCCGCTCATCATGCAGCTTTGTGAGAATTGCGTGCGGATCGCCATCTTTCAATAGCGGTCTCGTGTTGCGACGATTTGTCCGCTCGACCAGTGTCGCAACGTCGCAATCGAGCCATACGGCAATGCCATGTTCGAGGATCAATTCGCGGGTTTCGGCATCGCAGAAAGCTCCGCCACCTGTCGCAATTACCCCGTTTTTCTGTTCCATGAGGCGCGCGATGACGCGTCGTTCGCCTTCGCGAAAATAGGCTTCGCCATGCGCTGCAAATATTTCGGCGACGGACCGCTGCGCGGCTTCCTCAATCGCCTCATCAGCGTCGGTAAACGGGCAATCAAGCAGCGTTGCAACTCTGCGCCCGACGGTGCTTTTTCCTGCGCCCATGAGGCCGATCAAAACGATCGGCTTGCCCAACCGGCGGCGCAGATCGTCCAGCCATTGCCGCGTTTTGGGCTGCGGCGCGGCCTCGCTTGGCTGATCCTCGCTTAAGTGGGCTTTATCCGATGAGAGCGTGTTCGACATTGCCCGCATCGCTATAGATGCGCTAGACGCGGCGCAAGCAAAGTTGGTACGGGAACCTATGCGGCAAGCCGGGGCGGATTGAACAGTCATGAAACGAAGGCGGATAGGTGTCGTCGCGATTGCCGTCATTCTCGCCGTTCTTGCGCTGGCATGGATCGACGGCGGACGCGAACCGCTGAGACCTGTGGTCCAGCCGGTCGAAGTGCCAGTGACAGGCGCGTCGTAACAACGGCGTATGAGGAGTTTTATCGAACGTGAAACTTGCGATTGATACAAAGACGACCGCTCGCACGGCGCTGGGCGGTCTTATCGGTGGCGCAATTCTGCTGACGGGGGCGAGCCTGGTCATGGCGCAAGACGCGCCGGAATCGCTACTTCCGCCAGGTTTCGATGACCCCGAGCCGGAACCTGCGCCGGCTCCAACCCCGACACAGCCAGCGCAACCTGCCGCACCGCGTCCCGGCGGCACTCCGTCCGCTCCGCCAAGTCCTGGTGGCGCGGTGGTGCAGCCGCTTCCGTCTGCAACGCCCAGCGCGCCGGTATCCGCGCCCGATGTGCTGTCCAATCTGCCTAGCCTCAACGAGTTGGAAAACTTATCGACTGACGAGCTGGACGACTTGCTTGGGTTGAAGCCGCAATACGATATTCCGCCAGCAGCGCGCCGTTCGCTTGCCCGGATCGGAGTGGTCGGGCCACAACAAGGCGGGATGCCGAGCCAGTCGCTTGCCAATCAGCCCGCCGCTTTGCTTCGCGCAACCATCAACGGGATGGATGGGCAATTCGTGTCGCGCTGGGGCCATATTTTGATGCGCCGCGCCTTGGCCAGCCGTCTTGCTGCACCCAAAGGCATGAACCCTGTCGAATTTGCCGCAATGCGCGCGAGTTTGCTTAACCGCATGAACGAGTTTTCGGCGGCGCGCTCGCTGGTGCAATCGGTCGATACCGGCGAGTGGAACAGCGGGCTGACCGATGCCGCGCTTGATTCCTACATTGCGACGGCTGATATTCTGGGCATTTGTCCGGCCGTCAATCTGCAAGGCACGGCGCGTGATGACGGCCAATGGCGCTTGCTGCAGGGTATTTGCAAATCCTATGCGGGTGAGGGTGCACGGGCTGCCAGTGATCTTAACCGAATTTTGCGCAGTGGATCGACCCCGCGCATCGACAGTCTGCTGGCGCAGCGTTTCGCCGGAGCATCGGCGCGTGGACGCCGTGCGGTCAATATCGAGTGGGACGCAGTCGAGGAATTGACGCCGTGGCGCTTTGCTCTGGCCAATGCTCTGGGCGAGACGGTGCCTGACAATCTGCTGGACGATGCCGCGCCCTACTACAGCCTGGTTTCTGCGACGGCTCCGATGTTGCCGATTGCCCAGCGTGTCGAAGGCGCAAAACTGGCGGCAGCGCGCGGCATTATGTCATCATCAGCGATGGTGGATTTTTACGCGCAAGCCTATGTTTTTGCAGAGCAGGACAGCGACGCGTCCGAAACCGCGCAAGCGCTGCGCAATGCCTATATCGCGGCCAATCCCGCGCAAAAACTTGAAGCATTGCAAGCTGTTTGGTCGGGCGATGGTGACGCCTATGGCAATCTTGTCAGCACGGCCTTTGCTGCGGCGCGCTTGCCGGTTAGCAACGTCGATACGGCAGATACGGACACGCTAATTGCGGCGATGTTGGCGGCTGGGCTGGACCGTAATGCGATGGCGTGGAGCAGTGCCGTGGAAGACGGCTCGCCTGCCTGGGCGATGTTGGCCGTGTCGCGTCCCGGGCAAGGGCAAAGCGTGTCTTCGAGCGATCTGGATGATTTCGTCGATGCCGATAGCAGCACGAACAGTCGCAAGGCGCAGTTTGCCTTGGCGGGACTTGCAGGGCTGGGGCGTTTGCCCAGCGGGGACGTTGCGCAATTCGAAGATCAGCTTGGTGTAAAGTTAGACAAGCAGACCAAATGGTCGCGGCTGATCGTGCGCTCGGCAGAGCTGGATAATCGGGCGATGGTGGTTCTGCTCGCCGGGCTTGGGATGCAGGGCGATGACTGGTCGCGCATGACGCCAGCGCATCTTTTCCGAATTGTGCAATCACTGAACGCGGTCGGTTTGAACGGCGAAGCCAGAATGATTGCGGCGGAAGCGATTGCGCGCGGATAAGCTGATCGGTAATCGTGTGACGCGCCCGTGAGTAGCCAGATCGAACGGTTTCTCACGATGCTGTCTGCGGAACGCGGAGCAGCGCAGAATACGATCTTGGCATATCGGCGCGATCTTTTGCAAACCGAGGAGATTGTCGGGTCGCTGGAGGAGGCGACATCGACAATTCTCACAAAACTGATGGATGCGTGGCGCGATGCCGCACCGTCCACCGTTGCGCGGAAGATATCGTCGCTTCGACAATTCTTTGCGTTCTTGATCGACGAGGGCGTGCGCAGCGATGACCCCACAATATCGTTGGTCCGACCTGCCGCAAAACGATCGCTGCCGAAAATTTTGTCAGTCAGCGAAGTCGATCGCTTGCTGTGTCAGGCTGAGCTGGAAGCCGACGGCGGTGTTCCGGCAAAAGTGCGCCAGCTTGCATTTGTCGAATTGCTTTACGGTTCGGGTTTGCGCGCGAGCGAGCTGGTGGCGCTGCCCGTGGCCGCAGTCCCGCGCGACGCCCCGTTTCTGACCGTGACGGGGAAGGGTGGTCAAGCGCGCATGGTCCCGATCAGTCAACGTGCGCAAAGTGTCATTGCACGCTGGTTGCCATTGCGCACCGACCAGTCGAAATATCTGTTCCCCTCGCGCAGCAGCCATCTCTCCCGCATTCGCCTGTATCAGCTTTTGAAGGAGCTAGCCGTGCGCGCCGATCTGTCACCCGACAAAGTCAGCCCGCACGTCCTGCGCCATGCATTTGCCACGCATTTGCTGGAGGGTGGCGCGGATTTGCGCGTGTTGCAGACATTGCTGGGCCATGCCGATATCGCCACCACGCAAATCTATACGCACCTGGATGCGGCGCGCCTCGTAAAGTTGGTGAATGAGCGGCATCCTCTGGCCGAACAACCGCTTGCATCGCGGTCGATAAAATAAGTGCAGCCTTGCCGCCGCGCTTTCCACGCTCTAGCGGAACCGGACGATGAACGCTTATCTCGAATTTGAAAAACCTGTGGCGCAGCTCGAATTGCGAATTGCCGAATTGCGCGCCAGCGCCGAACAGGATGAAGTCGATATCGCCGTCGAACTGCATCGTTTGGAGCAGAAAAGCGCGGATTTGCTGGCATCCACTTATGCCGCGCTGACCCCGTGGCAAAAAACGCAAGTTGCGCGTCATCCCAAGCGGCCGCATTTCAAGGATTTTGTCGAGCACGGCTTTACGGATTTCATGCCGCTGGGCGGTGACCGTTTATATGGCGATGACGAGGCGATTATGGGCGGCTTTGCCAAGCTCGACGGTCGGCGGATCATGCTGATCGGCCATGAGAAGGGCCACGATACGAAAAGCCGGATCCAGCACAATTTCGGCATGGGAAAACCTGAAGGATACCGAAAGGCGATCCGCTTGATGGAGCTGGCCGGAAGGTATGGCCTGCCGGTCGTCACGCTGGTCGATACGTCCGGTGCCTTCCCCGGTGTCGAAGCCGAAGAGCGCGGCCAAGCCGAAGCCATCGCGCGCTCGACCGAAGCGTGTCTTGCTTTGCCCGTGCCGATCATCGCGGCCATCGTGGGTGAAGGTGGGTCAGGCGGCGCCGTGGCGTTGGCATCGGCCAATCGTGTGCTGATGCTGGAACACGCGGTGTATTCGGTTATTTCGCCGGAAGGTTGCGCCTCGATCCTGTGGCGCACGGCGGATAAAGCAGCGGATGCGGCGCAAGCGATGAAAGTCACATCGCGCGATCTTCTTGCTCTTGGTGTCATCGATAAAATCGTGCCGGAACCAGTCGGTGGAGCCCACCGCGATGCCGAAGTGACCACGGCAAATCTGACTCGAGAGATCGCTGAACAACTGGCAAGTTTCGACGGTCAAGCAAGCGACGCAATCATCAGCCAGCGTGAAGAGCGTTTCTTGCAGATGGCCGGATGAAAATCGCGCGCTAACCAAACTGCGGCGATTTGCGGGAACAATTTGCAACCACACACACTGTCATTCTGTAAGCAGCGTTTTTGACGCTGGCCAAGTTTGTCGGCTGTCGTTTTTCGATATACCGCTGACAGGTGTCTGGATGACAAGGGGATTTTCAATGTCGCACGCAATTTTCAACCGTTCCAAAACTTTGGCTTTGGCAAGCAGCGCAGGTCTGGCGATAGCCTTGTCCGGATGTATGGGTGGCGGCGATATTCCCAGTGCATCTTCCCCGATCACGCAAACCGAAGCGCAGCAGGGCGCGCAATATCACCCGCAGCTTTTGAACGAGTTCGGTGGCCGCATGACTGGTCCGCAGGCCGCTTATGTCGAGCAGGTCGGACAGAATATTGCCGTGCAATCCGGCCTTGCCGGCGCGCGCGAGGCATTTACAGTTTCGCTGCTCGACAGCTCGGTCAATAACGCATTCGCAGTCCCCGGCGGATATGTTTACACGACGCGGCAGCTTGTGTCTTTGATGAACAATGAGGCCGAACTGGCCGGCGTTCTGGGCCATGAAGTCGGCCACGTGGCCGCGCGCCATTCGCAACGGCGCCAGCAAACCGCTCAACGTAATTCGATCCTTGGAACCGCTGGCGCTATTTTGTCGGGTGTCTTGCTTGGCAACAACCCGCTGGGTCAACAATTGGGACAAGCCGCTTTGCAAGGCTCGCAAATGCTGACTTTGAAATTTTCGCGCAGTCAGGAATTGGAGGCCGATGAGCTTGGCATCCAGTATCTCGACAGTGCAGGCTACGATCCAAAAGCGATGAGCACGGTTTTGCGCAGTTTGGCTCTGCAAAACCAGCTTGATGCGCAATTGCAGGGTCGCGGCGATGCGACCATTCCGCAATGGGCTTCAACCCACCCTGATCCGGCCAGCCGGGTTCAGACGGCGTTGCAAAAAGCGCAGGGCCTTGGCGATGGTGTGACCAATCGCGATACATTCCTGACTCGAATCGACGGTTTGACCTATGGAGACAGCCCAAGTCAGGGGATGATCGAGGGTCAAAGCTTTATCCACCCAGAGCTGCGCCTCGCATTCACTGCGCCTAATGGCTATTATATGGTCAATTCGGCTCGTTCGGTTGGTATCAATGGGCAAAGCGGTCGCGCGCAGTTTACGCTTGGCCAATATGACGGCAATTTGAACAATTACGTGACTTCGGTTTTTAGCGCATTGGGTGGTGAGCAGCAGCAGATCCGCCCTGCCAATATTCAGCGGACTACAGTAAATGGCATTCCGGCCGCTTATGGAACGGCGCGCGTCAATAATGGGCAAAGTCAGGTTGATGTTGTCATATTCGCTTACGAATTTGCCGATAATCGCGCCTATCATTTTCAAGCCATTGCGCCGGCAGGAAAAGCTGGTGTCTTTTCGCCGCTGTTCAATTCCATGCGGCGGATCAGTCAGAGCGAAGCCAACAACATTGTCGCGCGCAAGATCGATGTCGTGACCGTTCGTTCGGGCGATACGGTGCAGAGCCTTGCTAACCGGATGGCTTACGATCGCGGCAAAGTGGAGCGTTTCCGGGTCTTAAACGGTCTGTCGTCTAATCAGCAGCTGCAGGCTGGACAGAAAGTGAAGATTGTGGTGCGCGACCGCTGATATCATACGCTGGTAATTGCGCAGTCGATTGCAACGGTTCACGCGGAATTTCGCGCGTTTCCGACTTATAGATATCGACACCGTCCGCCACGCTAGTGCGCGATGGTTGTGCATATTCTTCATTTAGGGCGACAGATGCTCGCTCAAAAAGGTCGCTTGTCCGGTCGGCAAGCGCGTTGGCAAATGACATGAGTGTAATTGCGACAAATCCTGTCAGCAGACCCGCCTCAGCGACGGTTGAACCTCGTTCATCACTGATCAGATAAATGAAATTTGCATACATTCTCGCATATATAATCGGCCGGAAAACTGACCGATGCGAGGATGATATCGCTGCTATATTATCGTTAGATGTTTTGCCGTGTGCGTAGTGTTACTTATAAGAGTGCTGCGCGCACGAAAAAGGCGGCCAGGAAATTCCTGACCGCCTATTGTGTTTTGCAAATAAGATCTAGGTTTAGTCGTTAGCGTTGGCCAAACCGTTGCTTACCGTTGTGAACGTATTGTCAAGGTTGTTGCCAAGTGCGCCAAGCGTTGTGATCAGAGCAACTGCGATGAGAGCCGCGATCAGGCCGTATTCGATAGCCGTCGCGCCGTCTTCGTCGCGAATGAACTGTTTGAAATTCAACATATATAGTCTCCTGGTTGTGGTCTTCGATACCCGGCTTGCGCCATATCGGTTCAAGCAAAATCCGGTTTAAACGTGACGTATTGAAAAAGTCCTAACGTGCTGCTTATTCTTCTTTATTGACTGCTTCGTCGACGGCTTCGCTATTGGTTTCCCAAAGGTTGGATATTTGCTGGCCAGTCGTAGTAATTGCCGTCATCGCACCCAAAAAGATCAGCGCCGCAATCAGACCATATTCGATGGCTGTTGCCCCGCTTTCGTCGTGAGCAAGAATTTTCAGTTTTTGAGACATTATCTTGCTTTCTCCGAACCGATTGGATGGGTGCGAGACAATGAATAAATGCCAAGTTCTTAAGAATTGGTTGAGAAGGTGAGCGCAGATGGAAAGAATCCCGACATGGCTACCCGTGGTCGCCCTGGCTTTGCGAGACGGAAATCAGCGCTGGCTGATGCAGCAAAGACCTGAAAATAAAGACCACGCAGGCCTGTGGGAATTTCCTGGAGGCAAGATCGAATCGGATGAAACGCCCAGAAAAGCGTTGGTTCGGGAGATCGCAGAAGAGCTTGGTATAGGCATAAAACAAAGCGAGCTTGTGCCATTGGCATTTGCCGATGATAGTCACAATGTGGCGAAAAACCCGATTGTCATAATGCTTTACACTGCGCAGATCGGTCACCGAACGCCGATCTCAGTCGAAGGTGGCACGCTTGGCTGGTTCGACATCGAGCAAATGCGCGTATTACCCATGCCGCCGCTCGACATTCAGTTATGTAATGCCTTGCAGGCGCACACCAGCCGGCTTTGATCGGACAGGCTACACAAAGCGCAATCTGCTATTGCCAAGCCAATGGCTCCAACCTATGTGCCCACCTCATCGTGCGCCCGTAGCTCAGCTGGATAGAGTACCTGACTACGAATCAGGGGGCCGGAGGTTCGAATCCTTCCGGGCGCACCATTCTCCCTTACATTGCTATTTATCGCACAGGCATCATAGGTATAGGCCGCAGCGAACCGGGGCGAAGGGAGTAGATATTTTGGCGCAAGAAAACGACACAAAAGATGTCGACCATAATATCTCGCGTCTGAAGCCCGGAATTGAGCGCGGCGTCTGGCGGTATGCGAAGGTGACGCGTGCCACGCTGATCATCGACGCTGCGAATTACTTTGCCGTGATGCAAGCAGCGATGCTGAACGCCAAATTTCGCATTCTGCTGATCGGGTGGGATTTCGATACGCGTATTCATCTGGCGACGGGTCGAAGCTGGTGGCAACGCGGCTGGAGCAAAAAATACCCCGCGCGCCTTGGCAGTTTTATCGCATGGCTCTCCCGTAACCGACCCGCGCTAGAAATTCGCATCCTGAAATGGAGCTTTGGCGCGTTCAAATTCGCCTTGCGCGGATCGATGTGGTGGGATCTGGTCCGCTGGTTCCCGCATCGGCGGATCGATTTTAAGTTCGACAGTGCGCATCCGGTCGGGTGCAGCCACCATCAAAAGCTGGCCGTGCTGGATTCCACATTGGCTGTGTGCGGCGGGATCGACATGACCACGGGCCGTTGGGACACGCGCGATCATGAAGAAGACAATCCCGATCGCAAAAATCCCGATGGCGACACTTACGAGCCGTGGCATGACGCCTCGATGATGATGGAAGGGCCGATCGCTACGGCTTTATCAGAGCTTGGGCAGGATCGCTGGATCAGGGCCGGTGGCGAGGCTCTCGTCGATATCGAACCGCGCAAGGACAGCCTGTGGCCCGAAGGCCTGGAAATCCAGTTCGAAAATGTCGAGTTCGGGATCGCGCGCACGCGTGCCGCCTATCGCGATTGGGACAAGGTGGACGAGATCGAGGACCTGTTCTGCGTCCATATCGAACGTGCCCAAAAGTTTATTTATGCCGAAAGCCAGTATTTTGCCTCTCGGGTCATTGCCGAAGCAATGCTGGCTCGTTTGCAGGAAGAAAACCCGCCGGAGATTGTTATCGTCCATCCACGCCATGCCGATGGCTGGCTGGAGCAACAGGCGATGGACCATGCTCGCGCGCAATTGGTCGATTGCTTGAGGACGGCGGATGAGCAGCAAAAATTCTCGATCTGGACGCCTTATTCGGGCGAGACTTCAATTTATGTTCATGCCAAAATTATGATTGTCGATGATGAAATCTTGCGTATCGGCTCGGCCAATATGAACAATCGTTCGCTGGGGCTGGATAGCGAATGCGATGTCTTTCTCGACACGGCGCGCGAGGCCAACGCTCACGTCGGCGACCAGATTACGACAATCAGGCATTCTTTGCTGGCGGAACATTGCGGTGTCGAAGAAGCTGAGGTTACCGCATTGCTGGACAAGCACGGATCGATGCGCGCTATGATCGAGGCAGAGTGTCAGACTGGCGGACGCCATCTGCGCGCTTACGAAGTGCCCGATTTAAGCGAGCTGGAAGAAAAGCTGGCGACATCCCAATTGCTCGACCCGGAAAGCCCGGATGAATTGTTCGAGCCGTTTGCAAATGGCGGGATGTTCCGTAAGCAGACGCGGTTGAGCCGCATTAAGCATCGCATCGCCAGGAGGTTGACCAAGTGAACACGACGACCCGAACACTGGATGATATCGAGCGCGATAAAGTACCGGTTCCCGATGCGGTACAGGACGCGATCCGCACGCTGATCGAATGGTCGGGCGATGATCCGGCGCGTGAAGGCCTGCTTGATACACCGAAACGCGTTGCGCGCGCCTGGAAGGAATATTGCCAGGGCTATGGCGAAGACCCGGCGATCCATCTCAGCCGCGTGTTCGAGGAAGTCGGCGGGTATGACGAGATCGTCCTGCTGCGCGACATTCCGTTTCAATCACATTGCGAACATCACATGGCGCCGATCATCGGCAAGGCCGCCATCGCTTATCTGCCGGGCGATCGCGTCGTCGGCATCTCCAAGCTGGCGCGCGTCCTACATGGCTATGCGCGGCGTTTGCAGATTCAAGAGCGGCTGACGGCAGAAGTCGCGCAGTGCATTCAGGATCATCTCGATCCGCGTGGTGTTGCCGTGGTGATCGAAGCCAGCCATGCGTGCATGACTGCACGCGGGGTTCGCACACAAGGCGTGAGCATGGTCACGAGCCGGATGATGGGGACTTTTTTACAGGATCATCGCAGCCGCAAGGAAGTGCTCAGCCTGATGGGCTATTGAGCGGTACTTTATTTGCCTAACAGCCGATCGAGTAGCGGCGCGCGGCGTCGGGTTGGGGCGCTCTCGCCGGTGACTTTGAACAGGTAATTCGCAAGCTGCACCGCTTGTGTTTTGGTTAAGAACAAGCACGTTTCGCGCACATCCTGATCGCCTGCTCCCGACGCGTCGAGCGATTGCAGGCGCAGATTGAGCCGATCGCCCAGATCGCCGGCATTCCAGCCAAGCAGGACTTTGTAATCGGTGCAGTCGGCGGAAAGCTCGGCGGGTGCGGCCTCCTTCGCCTGTGTCGTATCTGCCCGGTTATCATCCATGAAATAGCCCCGAATGGGCCGGAACGCTTGCATGGCAAAACGCTCCGGCCGATGTTCTTGATTACATTTGTTCGAGCATATGCTCGGCGCTGCTGACGGAATAGTCGCCGGGTTGCTCGACATTAAGCTGCGTTACGACGCCATCATCGACGACCATCGAAAAACGCTGTCCACGCTGGCCCAAACCGAAGCCCGAACCGTCCATCGTCAGGCCCAGATCGCGGGCGAAGTCGCCATTGCCATCGGACAGCATCGTGACTTCCTGTGCGCCGGTCTGCTCTTTCCACGCGCCCATGACGAACGGATCGTTGACCGCCGTGCAGGCGATTTCGTCGATGCCCTTGGCTTTCAGAGCATCGGCATTGTCTTCAAAGCTAGGCAAGTGTTTGGCCGAACAGGTCGGCGTGAATGCACCGGGTACGGAGAACAGCGCAACTTTGCGACCGGCGAAAAATTCGCCCGATTGCACTTTTTCAGGGCCATTGGCGCTGGGCTTGATCAGCGTGGTTTCAGGCAATTTATCGCCGACGGAAATGCTCATTGTGTTTGTTCCTTATTTGAAAGATCTGTGCATCTCCTAGCAGATAGGTGCGAGGCGTCACAGAGCAACCGGTAAGTTTGTGTATGGTCAGCGCATGACGGTGTCGCAATGGTTGCTCTTGCACGAGCGACACGATAGGGGCGGTGCCGATATTCGGGCCGCTCTTTTTCTTGCTGCGGCCGCGATCAATTATGCATTTAGCAAAGGATATATTTTCGTGGCCGATTTTACCGACTATGTGATCAAGGATATTGCGCTTGCCGATTATGGCCGTGCGGAAATCGACATTGCCGAAACTGAAATGCCCGGTCTGATGGCGTTGCGCGAAGAATATGGCGATGCTCAGCCGTTAAAAGGCGCGCGGATCACCGGCTCACTTCATATGACGATCCAGACGGCGGTGCTGATTGAAACGCTGGTCGCGCTGGGCGCAGATGTGCGCTGGGCAACTTGCAATATCTTTTCGACGCAGGATCATGCCGCTGCGGCGATTGCGGCAAAGGACATTCCGGTATTCGCAATCAAAGGCGAGACGCTGGCCGATTACTGGAGTTATGTGGGCAACATTTTCGACTGGTCGACAGAGAGCGATCCTGATCGCACCGCGAATCTCATTCTTGATGATGGCGGCGATGCGACGATGTTTGCGCTGTGGGGCGCGCGCATGGAAGCGGGCGAGACCATGCCCGAGCCAGCCAATGCCGAAGAAATCGAAATGCAAAAGGCGCTGAAGGCGTACATCGCGAAGAAGCCCGGCTTCCTGACCAACTCGGTAGCGAACATCAAGGGCGTGTCAGAAGAAACGACCACGGGCGTGATGCGCCTCTATCAGATTGCCAAACAGGGCAAACTTCCGTTTCCCGCGATCAATGTCAATGACAGCGTGACGAAGTCGAAATTCGATAATTTGTATGGCTGCAAAGAAAGCCTCGTCGATGCGATCCGCCGTGCAACCGATGTAATGCTGGCCGGTAAAGTCGCTTGTGTCGCAGGTTATGGCGATGTCGGCAAAGGCTCGGCTGCTTCCCTTCGCGATGGCGGCGCGCGCGTCATGGTCACGGAAATCGACCCGATTTGTGCTTTGCAAGCAGCTATGGACGGCTTTGAAGTCGTGACGATGGACGAAGCGACCAAGCGTGCCGATATTTTCGTTACGGCGACAGGTAATGAAGACGTCATAACCGCCGAACATATGAAAAACATGAAGAATATGGCGATTGTCAGCAATATCGGCCATTTCGACAGTGAAATTCAGATTTCGGCACTGGACAATTATGATTGGGCCGAAATCAAGGAAGGCACCGATCTTGTGACCTTCCCCGACGGCAAGAAAATCCTGATTCTGGCGAAGGGTCGTTTGGTCAATCTGGGCTGTGCGACCGGCCACCCGAGCTTTGTCATGAGTGCCAGTTTCACCAATCAGACCTTGGCGCAGATCGAACTGTTTACCAAAGCGGATGAGTACAAGAACGAAGTCTATGTTCTGCCCAAGCATCTCGACGAGAAAGTCGCGGCCTTGCATCTCGACAAGCTGGGCGTAGCTTTGAGCCAGTTGAGCGAGAAGCAAGCCAATTATATCGGTGTGCCGCAGTCCGGGCCATTCAAGCCGGATCATTATCGCTACTAAGGAAAGCTTAAGCGGCGCGTGTCAGTGACAGTTGGCTTTGGCTGGTCGCACACGCGTCGCAAATTCGGGGCGTATCATGGGACCGGCAGCGCGAAGTGCGTTGCAATATGCTGCGCCGCGCCATAGCGTTTATCCGATGGAAATTTCCGCTACCGCTCTTGCTTTGATCGGATTGTTGCTGGCCGTGTGGACGGCTGGCGCGACATGGGCTGTGCTACATTATGCCGCGCGGGCGAAAGCGTCGGAATCCGGCAGGAAAGTGTCGCGGCGGCTTTCGCGCATGATTGAGGAAGCACCAGCCATTCCATTACTCGTACGGACCGACGGGCGGGTGGAAGCGCCCGACCGGCTGGCGCGGTGGCTTGGTCTCGACAAAATGCCGGATTACTTAAGCGAATTGTCGAATAAGTCAGATCGCGGTTTGACTGAAGCACAGGTCGAAGAATTGACTGCACTGGTTCGCCGCACGCAGAAGACGGCGGCGCCGTTTCGGATGTCGCTGAAGATCGCGGATTCGTCGCGCAGCCTGGCTTTGTGGGGCTATCTTGCCGATCCCGAAGTGTCGCCCACGGGTGCGGCGCTGATCTGGGTGTTCGACTTTACCGAAAGTCAGGAAGAACTTGGGCAACTTCGCCTCGAAGCGTCGCGCGCGCGCGATGATTTTGCCGCACTGGTCGGCCTGATTGAAGCCGCTCCCAGCCCGATGTGGTTTCGCGGCAAAGATGCAAAATTGCGCCTCGTGAACAGCGCCTATGTCGAAGCGGTAGGGGCGGATAGTGCAGATGCAGTCGTCACTGACCAGATCGAGTTGGTGGAAACCGTGAATGGGTCATCCGCTTCGCAAATCGCGCAACAGGCGGCTGACAAGCGCCAGCCGATAGAGCGCGTTGTGACCGCAACCATTGGCGGCGAACGACGGACGTTGCGCGTAACCGATTTGCCGTTGGTGGGCGAAGGCATCGCGGGCTATGCGGTCGATATCGAAGAAATGAAGGAACAGGCGCGGCAGTTTCGCGCGTTCCGCAATGCGCAGCGTCAAATGCTGGATCAGCTGTCCATCGGCGTCGCGCAATTCAATGCCGAGCGTAAACTGACCTTCGCCAATCAGCCGTTTCATCGCGTCTTCGCCTTGCCGCCGGGTGCGGTCACGGAAAACACCGATTTCGAGCGTGTACTTATGATCGCGCGGGAAAAGGGCCGCATCCCGGAAGTGCGCGATTTCCCGAGCTGGCGCAAAGAAATCGTCGAGTGGTTTCAGGATAAAGAAACGCGCGAGGAAGCATGGCCTTTGCCTGATAGCACCCATTTGCGGATCGTGGCGCAGCCGATGCCGGATGGCGGCCTTGTTTTCATTGCCGAGGACCGCACGGAGCAACTCGCCTTGTCCGCCATGCGCGATACAATGCTGCGCACCCGCACGGCGACTTTCGACAATCTATCCGAAGCGCTGGCAGTATTTTCGCCTGATGGCCGGCTGGAATTATGGAACCGTGGTTTCAATACGATCTGGGGTTTCGAAGAAGACGCGATCGATAGCTACTCCGATGCGGAATCCCTGCTGTCTTCGATTAGCGCAAAATTGGTAGAGCCGAAACGCGCGAGCATGATCGGGAACACTATCCGCGCGGCCACGCTGGATCGCAAGAAGCGACAAGGGCGGGTCGTCCTCAGCGATGGCCGGACTCTGGAATATGCGGGCGTGCCTTTGCCCGATGGAAACGGGCTGCTGACAATCCTCGACATTACCGCCTCGCGTCAGGCGGAAGAAGCACTGCTGGAACGCAATCGGGCTCTGGAAGAAGCGGACGCAGTGATGAGCCGTTTTCTGGCCAATATGTCATATGAATTCAGAACCCCGCTGACTTCAATTGGGGGGTTTGCCGAGCTGCTGACGTCTGGCGCTGCAGGTAAGCTAAGCGATCAAGCCAAAGACTATGTAACGGCCATCACCGACTCTGTGGAGCGTCTGACGGAACAAGTCGAGAATGTGCTGGACCTTACCCAAAGTGAAGCCGGGCTGTTGCCGATCAGCAAAGCCCGAATGGATTTGCTGCCATTTATCACGCAGATCGTGCGATCGCGCGAACCGCTGATTACGGATGGCGGATTGACGCTGGATCTGAAGGGCAATCCGGGCTTGAAAGTGCAAGCCGACGCCACACAATTGCGACGTGCGGTTACGCATCTGCTAGACAATGCGATTGCGGCGACCGCAAAAGACGGAAGCATTCAGATCATCCTGAAAAAATCTGATGGCGCGACACAAATCGTCATTTCCGATAGCGGCATCGGGATGGATAAGGATGAGCTATCGCGCGCTCTGGATGGTCTACGGCCGTCAGCAGATGGCAAGGGGCTGGAGCGCCGCAAAGGGCTGGGCATCCCACTCGCACAGCAGCTTGTCGAAGCGCATGACGGGACGCTGGAAATTAAGTCGAGCAAAGGCAAAGGCACAATCGCGACGATCACGCTGCCATGAGCGATTTTGCTTCAAAGGGCGTCGTTCTCAAATGATGCCGCTGCGTCATCGATCGGTTTGCCCGACTTGCCGGCCATGTCGGCGCTGGGGCAAAAGATTGCGGCCTTGTTGGAAGTGGGAGATGTCGTGGCATTGTCGGGCACGCTGGGCGCAGGAAAAACCACGCTGGCACGAGCAATCATTAAAGCGCTGGGTTATGAAGACGAAGTGCCATCGCCCAGCTTTACGATTATCGAAACTTATGAACCGCCCGCACTTACCTTGCCTTTGATCCATGCCGATTTTTACCGCTTGAAAAACGCTTCGGAAGCGGACGAATTGGGCTTGGAGGATTACCGTGAGGGCGCGGCGATGCTGGCCGAATGGCCCGAGAATGCCGGTCATTTCCTCCATGAGGATCGTTGTCTGCATATCACTTTGGCGCTATCGGGCAATGGCCGGAAAGCAGATATACAACCGGGCAAAGGGTGGCTGACCAGATGGAATTGACAGGACTGCCGCCCGGCGCAGCGGAATTTTTGACGCAAGCGGGCTGGGGCGATGCGGAGGCCAACGCCTTGCCGGGTGATGCCTCGTTCAGGCGCTACTTCAGGCTTCAGCGCGGAGCCGATAAAGCCATGCTGATGTTTGCGCCGCCGCCAGAGGAAGATCCGAAACCGTTTTTGCAAGTTGCGCAATGGCTTAACGCCAACGACCTGCGTGCGCCGAAGATTTTTGCGGAGGACGCTGCGGCAGGTCTGGTTTTACAGGAAGATTTCGGCGATCAGCGGGTGCGCGAATGGCTCGATGAAAACCCGCATGACGAACAGGCGATTTACCGGAGCGCCATCGATACGCTGGTCACGCTGCGCCAGAAACCTGCCGGACCGTTTGCTCCTTATGACATGGCAACGTATTTGCGCGAGGTCGATCTATTGACCGAATGGTATTGTCCCGCGCGCGAGCTGGAAGTCGCCGCTGAGAACTATCACGCGGCATGGTCGCAAGTCTTGCAGCCCGTCATTGCGCGGCAACAGGCTGGCACCACCGTTTTGCGCGATTATCATGCGGAAAATATTATGCTGATCGATCCGCAATCCGGCGCGTTACCGCAGCAAGGCCTGATCGACTTTCAGGATGCACTGGTCGGTCACCCGGCTTACGATCTTGTGTCGCTGTTGCAGGATGCGCGGCGCGACGTTTCCGAAGAATTGGAAGCGGAAATGCTCGACTATTACCTGTCGGCGACCAATGGCGATCACGATTTTCAAGCCGACTATGCCGTGTTGGGTGCGCAGCGTAATGCGAAGATCGTCGGCATTTTTGTGCGGCTCGCCAAGCGCGATGGGAAGGCGCATTATCTCGATCTGATCCCGCGAGTCTGGCGCGCGATGGAGCGTGATTTGCGACACGCGGCGCTGGCTCCGGTCGCACGATGGTTCGATGCCAATATTCCCAGTGATCTTCGTGCGGCACATGGCGGTGCATTTCGATGAGCGAGCATGGATTGGCTAGCGATTGTGCGATGGTCATGGCGGCAGGTTTTGGCACGCGAATGCGACCCCTGACGGACTCACTGCCCAAGCCATTGGTCCAAGTCGCAGGAAAACCGCTGATCGATTACGCGCTGGACTGGGTGGCTGATGCGGGAGTTTCGCGAGCGGTCGTGAATGTGCATTATCTGGCCGATATGTTGGAAGCGCATCTGCAAGAGCGAGAACGTCCGGCGGTCACAATGTCGGACGAACGCGCAGAATTGCTCGAAACCGGCGGCGGCATGGTCAAGGCACAAGGCAAGCTGGCCGACCCATTCTTTTGCCTCAATTCCGACAACATATTGATCAACGGCCCGCGTAATTCTTTGCTGGATATGTCGGCGCAGTGGAATGCGGACCAGATGGATGCGCTATTGCTGCTGGTCGAACACAGCCACGCGCGAAACTTCATCGGCGACGGGGACTTTGACAGGGCCGAGGACGGGAAACTATCGCGCCGAAAACCGGGCAAGACTGCTCCGTATATTTATACCGGCGTGCAGCTTGTATCGCACCGCCTGTTACGTGATGCGCCGGAGGGCAAATTTTCGACCAATATTCTGTGGGATCGAGCCATTGAAGAGGGGCGACTATACGGCGCTACTTTTTCAGGTCAATGGTTCGAGGTCGGAACGCCGGAAGCCATCGCTCCGACCGAGGCAGCTTTGCAAGAATGCTAAAGCGTTGGGTTCACGCGGCCTCAAGAGGCCTTAAGTGAAGACGCATCCCGATATTTATTCCGTCGCTGCGCATCGCGGATTTGCCGAAGCCTTGGTGGCTGGTTTGCTGCCCCGATATGCTGACGAGGTTTTCGGCATGGCGCGCGTCACACTGCTATTGCCCAGCAATCGCGCCAAACGCACAGTCAGCGAAGCGTTTGTTCGGCAGCTTGACCAGATTGGCAATGCCGGGATGCTATTGCCGCGCATGGCGGTGATCGGCGACCTCGATCTTGATGACGCGCTTGGCAGTCTGCTTGATCCGTTGGCCGCGAGTGACTTGCCACCTGCGGTCGATCCAATGCGGCGCTGGCTCGCGCTGGCCGATCTGATCGAAGATGAATTCGGTGATGAAGTGCCATCGGATGCCGCGCGTCTGCGCATGGCGCGCGATCTGGCGGCCACAATGGACCGATTGCTGATCGAGGAAGTTGCGCCCGACGAATTGATGGGTGATCGCGTTATCGGGCTGCTCGATAATCTTGCCGATCACTGGCGCGGATCGCTGCGGATCTTCGCTCGTATTCAGGCGCGCTGGCTGGCGCAGTTGCAGGAGTGGGGCCGGATCGACAGCGCGACGCGGCGCAACGCTCTGTTCGATTATGCGCGGACGAGTTGGGAGGCCAATCCGCCGCAAACGCCGATCATCGCAGCCGGGATAACCAGTACGTCGCCCGGTATCGCACGCTTGCTGCGCACGGTTGCGTTTCTGCCCAAGGGTGCGGTCATTTTGCCCGACTTCGATCTGACTATGCCTGACGAGGTTTGGGATGAATTGGGCGCTGCCGGAATGACGCCAGCCGATGCCGACACGGTGTTTGCGCAGGACGACGCCGTCACGCATCCGCAATATCATCTGAAGCTGCTGCTCAACCGGATGGGGATTGCGCGCGGCGAAGTGCGTGCGTGGCACCGCAAGGGCGATATGGCCGGTCCGCCCGCTCGCAGTCATGCCATTTCATCGGTGTTTCTGCCACCCAAAGCGAGCCGCATCTGGGCGAATTTGCCCCCTGAAAAGCGGCGCTTGTCCGGCGTGCGGATGATGGAAACTGCCAATCCGGAAGAGGAAGCGCAGGCGATTGCCTTGCTGGTGCGCGAGGCTCTGGAGATACCAGCCAAACAGGTCGCGGTCGTTACCCCAGATCGCAGCCTCGCTGGCCGGATCGCACAACATTTGTTGCGCTGGAATATTGTGGCGGAGGATACGGCAGGACGCCCGCTTTCGATTACCGCGACCGGACGTGCGCTACTGCTGATTGCCGAAGTCATTGCCGAGCAAGCTGCACCTGTACCGTTGATTGCGCTACTGTCCCACCCGCTAGTCAGCGGCGATATGGACCGCGCCATATGGTTGCGCCATGTGCGCCGGTTGGAGCTGCTACTGCGGGGACCGCGACCGGAAGCAGGCCTGTCCCCGATTGCTGCCATGATCCAGCGCGACGCGGAGCAGCGGAAGACCACCGAATTCGCCGACTGGTGGCAGCAAGTCGAAGCGATCCTGCAGCCCCTATTCGATTATCAGGCGCAGGAAGCAACACATCTGCATGACTGGATGAACCTGCTCATCGCTGCGGGAGAAGCGCTCTGTGGCGAATCGCTATGGTCACGCGAAGATGGCCGTGCGCTGTCTTCCTTTGTTGAGGATCTGCGCCGCTTTGCCGCCGATGCTGAAACCTGTCTGCCCGCAAGCGATCTGCCCTCGGTGTTGTCGGAAGCGATGGAGTCCATCGCCGTGCGCCCGCCCTATGGCGGGCATTCGCGCGTCGCAATTTACGGCTTGCTGGAATCGCGGATGGCGCGGGCCGATCTGATGATCTGCGCAGGCCTGAACGAAGGTATCTGGCCCGGATCGTCATCGCTGGACGCCAATCTTGCGCCAGCCGTTTTGCGCAGCCTCGGCATACCGGGACCGGATTATCGCATCGGGCTATCCGCGCATGATCTGGCCAGTGCAATGGGCGCGCCTGAAGTGGTGCTGACACGGGCGCGGCGCGATGAATCCGGGCCAACCATTCCGTCACGGTTCTTGCTACGTGTCGAAGCACTGATCAGCGATCCCGATGGTGCGGCACGCGAAGATCGCATCCCCTTTCTGGCAGGACAGCTCGACGTGTCTGACGAGACACCGGCGCTTTATCCAAGGCCGACGCCGAACCCATCGGCGGAGCAGCGGGACGTTCCCATTGCGGTCACGGCACTCGACCGATTGCGCGGCGATCCTTACCAATTCTATGCTCAGTCGATCCTCAAATTACGCTCACTGGATACGCTGGACGCGATGCCGACACCTGCTTGGCAAGGCAATGTGGCGCACGCGATTTTGGAGCAGTGGCACAATGCCCGCAAAAGCGATCCACGTGCCCGCATTGCCGACACAGCGCAAAGCTTCTTGCACGACATTCATGCGCACCCGCTGACCATTGCCTTGTGGCAGCCGCGCCTGATGCAGGCGCTCGCATGGATCGAGTCGCAGATCGATCAAGCCGACGAAAGCGAAGTCGTCGCGGTAGAGGTCAGGGGCGATATGATCGTGGACGGCGTGCGCATCCACGGGCGCGCGGACCGGATCGACCGGCGCGAAGACGACAGCTTGGCCATCATCGATTACAAGACCGGCAAACCGCCCAGCGCCTCAATGGTGGAGAAGGGCTTTGCACTGCAACTGGGATTGCTCGGGATTATTGCGCAGAATGGCGGGTTTGACGCTTTGCAGGGCCGCCCGATGGCATTCGAATACTGGTCGCTTGGCAAGTCCAAAACCAGCGAAACCGGCTTCGGCTATATCGAAACGCCGCTGAAAACAGGCCGCAAACGCAGCGGTGTCGAGCCGGACAAATTCCTGCCACTGTCATACCATTATTTGCAGGATGCGATCGCACAATGGATCAAGGGTGATGCGCCGTTCACTGCGCGGCTCAATCCCGATTTCCCGGCTTACAATGATTACGATCAGTTGATGCGGCTGGATGAATGGCTTCCGCGTCTGGCCGAGGATGACACGACGTGAGCGGGCAGGTTTACAGACTTGAAGGGGCGCAGCGCGACGCCATCGATCCGCGCGAGAGCGTGTGGCTGTCGGCATCGGCAGGGACCGGCAAAACGCAAGTCCTCTCAGCGCGGGTTTTGCGGTTGTTGTTGCGTTCCGATACGCGGCCCGAGCAAATCTTATGCCTGACTTTTACCAAGGCTGGTGCGGCGGAAATGGCGGTGCGGGTCAATGATGTGCTGGCGCGATGGGTGCGCTTGCCGGACACGAAATTGGCAAGCGAATTGGGCTTTATCGGCGCGCCGATCGATCCCGATACGATTGCCCGCGCACGCTCGCTGTTTGCCAGTGTGCTGGATTGTCCCGGTGGCGGTTTGCGCATCGATACGATCCACGCTTTTGCGCAATATTTGCTGGCCAGCTTTCCAGAAGAAGCGCGGTTGATGCCCGGCACTAGCGCGATGGATGACCGCGAGCGCGACTTGCTCTCTCGCAAAGTGTTGGGCGATCTGTTGATCGAGGCACAGCGCGAAAACGACAAAGCGACGCTCCACACGATTGCGGAAATCAGTCGCAGCAAAGGGCCCGACGCGGTGATCGCTTGGTTGATGCGCTGTGTTGCGCATCACGATCTGTGGATTGGGCCGGGAGCATGGAGTCCGCCAATGCGTCCGCGTGTTTCGCGACTTCTCGGGCTGTCGCCTGACGCGACACGCGAGGATGCAGCGCGGCTGTGCGATGACGCGCAGTTCGACCTCGCTGCGGTGCGGGAAGCACTGCAGATTGCGCAAGACTGGGACACGGCAACCGGGCGCAAAATTGCCGAGTTCCTGATAAGCTGGCTGGCATTCGATCCGGCCACGCGTTTGGAAAACCTGCACGGCTTTTATGGCACTGCTCTGACCAAAGCAGGCACGCCAATTGCCAATCTGGTCAAGCGCGCGCCGGAATATGGCAGCGCGATGGAGCGGGTCATCACCTCGCTCAAGCAAGTCGAAGAGCAGCTTGCCTTGATCGAACTGGCCGACAGCCTGACACCGATGCTGGAGCTTGGCCGTAAATTCGCCTTGCAATGGGATGTGGCCAAAGCACGCGAAGGACTCATCGATTTTGACGATCAGATCAGGCGCGCGGCTTCCTTGCTGGGCGATGCCGATATGGCACCGTGGATACGTTATAAGATGGACCGGCAATTCGATCATATTCTGATCGATGAAGCGCAGGACACGAACCGCTCGCAATGGGACATAATATTCGGCCTGATCGACGATTTCTACGATGGTCTGGGCGCACGCGATGGCAAAGTCCGCACGATCTTTACCGTCGGAGATTACAAGCAAGCGATCTTCGGATTTCAGGGCACCAGTCCGCGTAATTTCCAATCGGCAAAAGAGCGTGTCGCAGAGAAAATGGCCGGTGCCGCCGAAAATGCGGCCAAGCTGCATGATGGACCTGAGCCGCGCTATCTCAATGATCTCGACCTTGCGCAATCCTATCGCACGTCCGAGCCTGTGCTGGATTTCGTCGATCGCGCGCTGGAGATCATCGGCCCGCAATCATTCGGGTTGGAAGAGGGCGTCTCGCCGCATATCGGCCAACCGCGCGCTGGCCTTGTAACGCTGTGGAATACGGTGACATCTGAATTTGACGATGACGGCGAGGACTCAGAAACCGAAGAGGAGGGTTGGCTTTCGCGGCATGACCGGCAAATGGCCGACCGGATCGCCCGCCAAATTGCCGAATGGATGAGTGGGGACGCTTTCACGCTTGAAAAAGACGGGAAGCGGCGGGCCACGCCCGGCGATGTCATGGTGCTGGTGCGAAAACGCCGCGAATTGGCCTCGCTGATCGTGGCCCGGCTGTATGCGCGCGGCGTTCCTGTGGCAGGCGTCGATCGCCTGCGCCTGGGCAATCCGCTGGCGGTTAAGGACTTAATGGCAGCCTTGCGATTTGCGGTACAACCACGCGATGATCTGACCTTGGCGAGCTTGCTCGTGTCGCCATTGGGCGGCTGGTCGCAGGATGACTTGCTGGAGCATGGCTATCGCCCCAAAAATGTTGGATTGTGGGATCACATACGGGCCTCCGAAGCGCCACTAGTGGTCGCGACGGTAGCGTCCTTGGGCGAAATATTGGCCCGCGCCGATTTCAGCACACCGCAAGCATTGCTGCATCATATCTTGGTCGGTCCGATGAAGGGGCGGCAGAAACTGGTCGCGCGACTGGGACGCGAAGCGAACGATCCAATCGATGAATTGCTAAACGCCGCACAGTCTTACGCGAGTTCGCATATCGTCAGCCTGCAGGGCTTCATCCAATGGTTTGATGCTGGCGATGGTGAATTGAAGCGCGAATCAGGTGAAGGCGGCGATCAAGTCCGCGTCATGACTGTGCATGGTAGCAAAGGTTTGCAGGCGCCGATTGTCATTCTGGCCGATGCCGCCGGAAGGCCATCGCCGCCGGGCGCTTTGACGCTGGCCGAAGATTTGCCGGGGCCGGACCATCCTAAGCACGTGCCGCTGCCAACGCCAACAAAAGACCAGCGCGTTGGGCCGGTGCTGGCCGCTTATGAGGCAGCCGAGGCAGCCGAGATGGAGGAGCACTGGCGATTGCTTTATGTGGCGATGACTCGCGCGGAAGAGGCTTTGTTTATCGGCGGCTCCCTATCTCCGCGCGAGAAGGGCGAGGCGCATGAAGATAGCTGGTATGCGCGGTTAAAGCCATTGTTTGGCGAGGATGCGCTGGACGATCCGATCTGGGGCGCGCGGTGGGAACATGGGCAGGCCGCTGACCCGATTGCATCTGCGAGCAAACGCAAAGAGGCGTCACCGGATTTGCAATTGCCGGACTGGGCCAGACAGCCGGTCGGTGCAGAGCCGCGTCCGCCACGGCCTTTGGCTCCATCTTCACTGGGTGAGGCAGAGCCAGCGTTTCCGCCGATGAAACCGGGTGCGCGACTGGAAGCGGCGCGGCGCGGCACGCTGATCCACGCGCTGCTCGAACGGTTGCCCGATGTGGCGGAGTCTGAGCGCAAGCAAGCGGCAGATTTGTGGCTGGCGCGCCATGCGGACGAGCTTGATGCGTCGGAGCGCAAAGACATTCTCGATCAGGCGATGCGGGTCATGACCAGCGAAGATCTTGCGGCTTTGTTCGGTCCTGAGTCTCTTGCCGAAGTGCCGTTCTCGGCGCTGGTCGATAATCGCGTGATCGTGGGGAGCGTGGACCGGCTGCTGGTCGATGCCAAGCGCGTGCAGATCGTCGATTATAAGACCACCCGCCGACCGCCGGAAGCCATCGGCGACATACCCGCCGCAACGATACAGCAAATGGCGGCTTATGCCGCAGCGCTTGAACAAATCTATCCGGAGCGCGCAGTGCAAGTGTCGCTTGTCTACACGCAAACCCCGCAAATTTTTACGCTGCCATCCGCTATGCTACGCGACGAACAAGCCCGATTGTCGGTCTGACAGAAAAGCTTGGGTTGTGCGCGACCTTGAGAATTTAGGACCACTTCCTAGCTGACTATTATAGAAAAACAGGAGTTTTACGAAATGCCCACCACCGCCGTAACCGATGGCAGTTTTCAAGCCGATGTGATCGACAGCGACAAGCCTGTGCTGGTCGATTTTTGGGCGGAATGGTGCGGACCGTGCAAAATGATCGGCCCCGCACTGGAAGAAATCAGTGACGAGCTGGCGCGATAAAGTCACGATAACCAAAATGGACATCATGGAAAATCCGGACGTTCCCGGCAGTTTGGGCGTGCAGGGAATTCCGTATCTGGCGCTTTACAAGAACGGCGAGATTATTGCCGATATGCGCGGTGCAGCGCCAAAAAGTCAACTAAAGGGCTGGCTTGAGCAGCATCTTTAACCCGCTCAGTTCGGCATTATAGCCAGACGCTCGGCTAGATCGTCGAACAATTGCGAAGAGGCCGCGCCGATCAATCCGGTGCGGTCTTGCTCGTCCACGCGATAGGCGCTGCCATCGGGACGCGCGGCTTTACCGCCTGCTTCATTGAGCCACAACACGCCTGCCGCATGATCCCAGGCCAGCGTGCGCTCGAAAATCGATACATCGTTTTCGCCTAATGCCAGACGCGGATACTGCTCGGCGGCGCAACGCGGAATATCGACCAGCGCATAATGCGGTGCGATGTGGTGCTTGGTTGCTTCGCGTTGCGCATCGTCCATAAATATAAGCGAGATTGCCGCGACGGGCTTATCTGCAGCGGTCGGCTTGGCCACGATTGCTTGTCCATCGACATATGCGCCTTTGCCGCGATGTGCGGAGCAAAACCGCCCCGAAAGGCAATCGTAGATCCAGCCCGCTTGTGCCAGCCCATCCTCTGCTTGTGCGATCAAAATTCCGAACGGTGGTTTACCAGCGGCAAAATTGTTGGTCCCGTCCAATGGATCGACGATCCAGCATGAGCCGGACAATCTCTTCAGAATGGCAGGATCGTCATGCGCCGCTTCTTCCCCGACAATGGCCAGAGAATGGTCGATTTTGGCGAGGCCTTCAGTCAGCATTGCTTCCGCGTGATGATCGGCGACGGTGACGACATCGTCGGCGGCTTTATTCGTAACATCGCTTGCGGCCAGCGACTGGTAATGCGGTAAAATAGCAGTCTCGCTAACCTTACGCATCAACGCATGGATCGCTGTGTCTAAACTTCTGTCCGACGCGGATAATTCCTTCACGAGCGGTAATCCGCATTGATATCGATATATCCGTGGGTGAGATCGCACGTCCAAACGGTTGCGGCACCATCACCCATCCCCAGATCGACGGTGATGTCGATCATGTCTCCGCTCAGATGCGCGGCCACGGGAGCTTCGTCATAATCTGCAACGGGCTGCCCGTCTTTTGCGGCCCATATTCCGCCGAACCCGATCGACAGCGTGTCTCGATCGGCGGGTTCGCCCGCTTTACCGACGGCCATGACGACACGCCCCCAATTGGCATCACCGCCTGCGATTGCCGTTTTGACGAGCGGCGAATTGCCGATGGACAGCCCGATGCGGCGGGCGCTGTCGTCGGATACGGCGCCTTGCACCGCGATGCTGATGAACTTTTGCGCGCCTTCGCCATCGCGCACGACCAGTTGCGCCATTTGTCGGCACAAATCCGACAGCGCGGCGGCAAAAGCGTCGGCGCCCGGATCGTCGAAACCTGTAAGAATCTCGTGCTCGGCCTGACCGGTTGCAAAGGCCAGCACCGTGTCGCTCGTCGATGTGTCGCCATCCACGGTGATGCACGAGAATGTCTGTGCATTGGCTTGCTCAAGCAGTCTTTGCAAAAAGCCGGCGTCCATTCGCGCATCCGTGAAGACGTAGCCCAACATCGTCGCCATGTCGGGCGCAATCATGCCGGATCCCTTGATAATGCCGACGAGGTTGACCCGCGTGCTGCCGATCATGGCGCTGGTGGTGGCCGCTTTCGGAAATGTGTCGGTCGTGCCGATCGCGTCGGTTGCTTCGCGCCATCCTACAGGCTTGGACGCGAGTACGTCGGCGACGCCCGCTTTGGCTATGTCCTTGGGCAATGGCACACCGATCACGCCGGTGGATGACACGAAAACTTCTGTTTCGCGGCATCCCAGATTTTCGCTGACTTGCGCCATGATCTGTTCGACCGCTTCACGCCCGCGATAGCCGGTAAAAGCGTTGGAATTGCCGGCGTTCACAATCAATGCGCGCGCCTTGCCCGATTTGACCTGCTCGCGGCCCAATTCGACCTCGCTCGATGCACAGGAGCTTTGGGTGAAGACGCCAGCGACAGCTGTGCCTTTCATCAACTCGACAAAGGTCAAGTCGGCGCGGTCCCAATCTTTGTAACCGGCGCGCACAGTGCGCAAAGTGACACCCGCAATGGCGGGCAAGTCGGGAAAGGGCAAAGCGAGCGGGGAGCGAGGTAAATCCATAGGGCCGCTCTTTATCGCGGGCCTTTCGCCAAGGCTATCCCGCATCGTAAAACGCGCTGCACCCCATAGACCTTTAACCATTTTGCACTTATACATCAGCGATGCTCAGGCGGCTTCTCACGTGTTTTGCGCTTCTTACCGGTCTTGCTGCGACCGGAGCGCCCGCACACGCCTACGCTGTCGAAGCGATGGCCACCGAGGTCGAGCGCACCGGAAAAACCGCCGAATCCGATCAGGATGTGCACTGCGAGCAGCAGAAGACGCGCGAATTACAGCGCAAACATCGCCGTATCGTTCGCTGCGAGCCAATGCCGACGGTCACGATTTTCGTGCCGACCGTGCTGATTGGCATCGATCGCTCTTACGAATAAGCGACAGCTTTCCACCACAAATTCTCTTGGCCCGAACTCTATGGTTGCGGGCAAATCCCCATATAATTGCGCCTGAAAGGCACTTTCATGCTTAACGCTATTGTTAAATCAATGTTCGGATCGTCGAACGAACGCTATGTCAAATCGCTCGGTAAAATCGTCCATCAGATCAATGGTTTAGAAGACCAGATCAAAACTTTGTCGGATGAAGAACTGACGGCGCAGACGGACAAATTTCGCGACCAGATTGCTGGCGGCAAAAGCCTCGACGACATTATGGCAGAAGCCTTTGCAACGGTGCGCGAGGCATCGGTGCGCGTGCTGGGGATGCGCCATTTCGACGTGCAAATGATCGGCGGCATCGTGCTGCATCGCGGCGAGATCGCCGAGATGCGGACGGGTGAAGGTAAAACGCTGGTTGCAACGCTGGCCACCTATCTGAACGCAATCGAGGGGAAGGGCGTTCACGTCATCACCGTCAACGATTACCTTGCGCCGCGCGATGCCGAATGGATGGGGCAAATCTATCGCTTTCTCGGCCTGACCGTTGGGGTCATCGTGCCAAACCTGCCTGAGCACGCCCGGCGAGAGGCTTACGAAGCCGACATCACCTACGGTACGAATAATGAATTCGGGTTCGACTATCTGCGCGACAACATGAAGCACAGCCGTGAGCAGATGGTGCAGCGGCCCTTCAATTACGCGATCGTCGATGAAGTCGATTCGATCCTGATCGATGAAGCGCGGACGCCGCTAATCATTTCCGGCCCGACCGAGGACAAATCCGATCTGTATGTCGCGCTCGACGAGGTGGTGAAGGAAATCCCCGAAGACTGGTACGAAAAAGACGAGAAAACCAAACAGATTTCCATGACTGAAGAAGGTCTGGAAGAAATCGAAAAAGTGCTGATCGAAAAAGGGCTGGTTGAAACCGACAATCTTTATGATGTCGAGAATACGCAAGTCGTCCATCATATGGATCAGGCCTTGCGCGCGGTGCATATGTTCAAGCGTGACACCGATTATATCGTCAAGGACGACAAGGTTGTCATCATCGACGAATTCACCGGGCGGATGATGGACGGACGGCGTTGGTCGAATGGTCTGCATCAGGCGGCCGAGGCGAAAGAAGGCGTCAAGATCGAGCCGGAAAACCAGACGATGGCTTCGATCACCTTCCAGAACTATTTCCGGATGTATCCCAAATTGTCCGGCATGACCGGAACGGCGGCTACGGAAGCTTCCGAATTCTGGGATATCTACAAAATGAATGTGGTCACGATCCCGACCAATCTGCCGGTATTGCGGATCGATGAGGACGATCAGTTCTTCAAAAACACGCAAGATAAGTTTCAGGCGATTGCCAAGTCCATCGCCGAGAAGAACGAGATCGGTCAGCCCGTGTTGGTCGGTACGGTATCGATCGAGAAATCCGAATTGCTCTCGAAATTTTTAGACGATGAAGGCGTGAAGCACGAAGTCCTGAATGCGCGCTTCCACGAAAAAGAAGCGCATATCGTTGCGCAGGCAGGGCGTCTGGGGGCGGTGACGATCGCGACCAACATGGCGGGTCGCGGCACCGATATTCAGCTGGGCGGTAACGTCGAATTCCGCACCGACGAAGAACTGGCGGAAATGCCGGAAGGCGCAGAACGCGATAGCGCAGTCGAGCAAATCAAGGCGGAAGTCGCGGCAGAACGTCAGAAGGTGCTGGAAGCGGGCGGCTTGTTCGTGCTGGGCACGGAACGCCATGAAAGCCGCCGGATCGATAACCAGTTGCGCGGTCGTTCGGGGCGTCAGGGTGACCCCGGCCTGTCGCGCTTTTACCTGTGCCTGGAAGACGATCTGCTGCGGATTTTTGGCCCCGACACGCTGTTTTCTAAGATGATGAATTCAAACCTGGAAGATGGCGAAGCGATCGGTTCCAAATGGCTGTCCAAAGCCATCGAAACCGCGCAGCGCAAAGTCGAGGCGCGTAACTACGAAATGCGTAAGCAAGTCGTCGAATATGATGACGTGATGAATGATCAGCGCAAGGTTATCTACGAACAACGGGCCGAGATTATGGATAGCGAAGGCGTCAAAGATGTGGTGCTCGATATGCGCCACGACGCCATCGGCGCGATGATCAATGAAACTTGTCCTCCCGGCTCTTATCCAGAGCAATGGGACATTGAGAGCCTTAAAACCAAGCTGGACGAAGTCTTGACGATTACGCCGCCCATTGATGACTGGATGGGCGAAGATGCGGTCGAGCCGGAATTGATCGAGCAACGCATTCTGGCGCAGATCGACGAGGAAATGACAGCAAAATTGGCGCAAACCGATCCGGGTCGCTGGCGCGTCTTCGAAAAAGGGTTGCTGTTGCGCCGTCTCGATTTTCACTGGAAAGAACACCTCGCCACGCTGGATGCTTTGCGCCAAGTTATCGGTCTGCGCGCTCATGCGCAGAAACAGCCGATCAACGAGTATAAGCAGGAAGCGTTCGGCCTGTTCGAGCAGATGCTCGATGCGCTGCGTGAGGATGTCACGGGCGAGCTGATGAAAGTGCAGGTCAACGCGCCGGAACCGCTGCCGGTGAACCGCTTGCCTGATTTGCCCGACTTTTTGACGGGTCATATCGATCCGCTGACCGGGCTGGATAACAGCAATGATGGTGATGGCTCGGCAGAGCGGGCATCGCTGTTCGGATCGCTGGCGGGTAGTCCGCGCGCACGAACCGGCGTTGGCGGCGCGGCGCAGGACAATCCTTTTGCGGATCAGGAAATCAGCCGCAATGCGCAATGTCCGTGCGGTTCGGGCAACAAGTACAAACATTGTCACGGAGCGGTCCGCGCGCCTGCTTCTGCCGAATAGCGCTAGGGTCACTGGAATGAAGGCGCGACCGCTATGATGGTACTGGTCGTTGCCTTCTTCCTGACTGCAGTTCTATACGCCTCGGTCGGCTTTGGGGGCGGTTCGACTTATTCGGCCTTGCTGGCCCTGTCAGGCGTTGATTACCGGATCATGCCGCTGTTGGCGCTGACCTGTAACGTGATCGTAGTTGCGGGCAGTTCTGTGCGCTTTGCGAAGCAGCGGATTACGCCGTGGCGCGGAGCGATCACTTTGACAGCCATAGCCGCGCCGGCGGCATTTCTCGGTGGGTTGACGCCGATCGGTGAAGATCTGTTTCTCACCATCCTCGGCGCAAGTCTCGTGTTGACCGGCGGCAGTCTGCTTGTCCCGCAGCGCGCTTCGCTCGATGATGCGCGGCCTGCTTCGATGTCGAGGCTGATGCCGGTCGCGGTCGTTCCGCTTGGCTACCTTGCAGGCCTGGTCGGTATCGGCGGTGGTATCTTTCTGGCGCCTTTGCTGCATCTGGTAAAATGGAACAACGCGCGCGCCATCGCCGCGACGGCCAGCTTCTTCATTCTTGTCAATTCGCTATTCGGGATTGCAGGGCAAGTCATGAAAGGTGGGCCGGACAGGCTCTTGGCAGCTATATCTTTTGGCTTGCCGCTAATGCTGGCCGTTGCAATCGGCGGACAGATCGGCAGCTTGCTTGCAGTAAAAGTCCTGCCGCTGCGTTGGATCCGCTGGCTGACGGCCGCGCTGACGATCTGGGTCGGGGCACGGTTGCTGTCGGGAACGTAACGCCCACTGCACTCTAAAAAGAGTGGCTCCCCGAGTAGGATTCGAACCTACGGCCAAGTGATTAACAGTCACCTACTCTACCGCTGAGCTATCGGGGAACAGCTGCGTTGCAGGACGCCGCCTATATTTAGCGCATTTCAGTTTGGCAAGCGTATCCTTGCAAAAATCGTCCGCTTTATCGGCGACAGGGATCAGGCGATAAATTGTTCGGCAACGATCCGCTCGTCCAAGGCCTGTCCGGAATCGAATAACAGCGTCAGCGCGTCCTGCGCGGCTATTTCCATCACCACTTCGGCCACATCGCGCACTTCCATCTGGTCGGCAACGACCGACACAGGGCGCTTGTCCGGCTCTCGCACGCGCAAAGTAACGCGAGAGCGGTCGGGCAGGATAGCACCACGCCAACGTCGCGGGCGAAACGGGCTGATTGGCGTGAGGGCTAGAAGCTGCGAATCAAGCGGCAATATCGGCCCGTTTGCAGACAGATTATACGCGGTCGAACCGGCGGGCGTAGCCAGCAGCACGCCATCGCACACCAGTTCCTTGATCCGCACCTTGTTATCGACCGTAATCTCGATTTTTGCCGTCTGCCGGGTTTCACGCAGCAGCGACACTTCGTTGATTGCCCGATGCACAAAGCGCTCGCCCGATTGTGTTACCGCTTCCATCGACAGCGGCGCAATGGCGACTGTGCGAGCCTTGTTTACGCGCGCGATCAGCTTGGTCGGGTCGCGCAATCGGTTCATCAGAAATCCGATCGTCCCCAAATTGACGCCGTACACGGGGATGACTCGGTCCGCGTCAAGCATCGCGTGCAGCGTCTGCAGCATAAAGCCATCGCCGCCGACGACCACTGCCGCATCGGCGTTCTCAAGATCACTCCATTGGTGGATTTCGGACAGGTTCGCCGCAGCTTGCTGCGCAGGCTCTGTTTCGGATGCCAGCAACGCGATGTTGGCGAACGGTTCGCTCATGCCCAAGCGCCTTTAACGATGTGTGCCATTTCGACGAGGCTGCAAGATTTCGGATGAAAAGCCATGTAACTCTCTCTAAGTAGATTTACAGCTTCGCCTTGGCAACGCGCAGTAGCGATTTTGACACGATTTTCCCAATTGACCGGCCCACAAACCTTATGACAATCCACAAAACGATGCCGGTTGCTTCCGCCAAGGACGATCCCGCGCGTGATAGGCTGACCGGTCTCGCAAATATTGACGCGGCGCGCGATACGATGCGCGGATGGCTCGACAATGCGCATAAACGCGGTGCGCCATGTGTCATGCACGCGATGCTGGTGTCATTGCAGCGGATCGATACGATCAACGTGGCCTTCGGCGAAAGCGCCGGAGATGGAGCACTCATCGAAGTCGCGCGGCGGATCACGCATTTCGCCGAAGACGAGTTTGCCGCCAGCGGATGGGTGGCTGCACGCGTGAGCGGCGGAACGTTCCTGATCGCATCGCAAGAGCGTTGCAGCGTGGAACGCTGGCAATGGCTAGCCGAAGCTCTGGCCGATGCAATAGCGTTGCCGGTTAACAACGTTGCCGGCGAAGGCACAGTGCGCTTGTGGCCGCGAGTGACCCTGATGCGGGCCGTCGATCAGGACACCGATGCGCTGCTCGACTTGATGGCCAGCGCATTTGCGGAGAGTTTCGACGGTAATGCGCGCAGAATTGTCTGGGTCAGCGGCGATGCTCCGATCCACGGGCGTACCAGTGCGCGTCTGGAAGCCGATTTGCTGGCCGCAGTGGACCGGGACGAAATCGAAATCCTGTTTCAGCCGCAATATGCTGTGAGCGATGATCAGCTTATTGGAGCGGAGGCGCTGGCGCGTTGGCAGCATCCCGAATTGGGGTTGGTCGGTGCATCCACGCTTTTTACAATTGCGGAGCGGGCGGATCACGTCGCGCAACTATCGCGGCACATCAAAGACAAGGCGTTGCGGCTCGCAAGCAAATGGCCCGAAAAATTGCGGCTGTCGCTGAACGTCACGCCAGCCGATTTATCTTCTGGCAATTTCGCCCGCGATTTTATCGCCATGGCGGCCGATGCGGACTATCCGCTGAACAATCTAACGCTGGAAATTACCGAACAATTGTTGCTGACCGATCTCGATCAAGTCAGCACCACACTGGAAGCTTTGAAAGCTAAAGGGGTGCGGTTGGCACTGGATGATTTCGGGGCAGGATTTTGCAATTTCCGCTATCTGAAAGTCTTGCCACTGGACTTGCTGAAGCTGGACAGCACTATGGTTGAAAAAATCGACATCGATGAGCGTGACTTGTCCGTATTCCGGGGCATAACCGCGATGGCAAAAGCACTGGGCTTACAGGTCACTGTTGAAGGCGTCGAAAGCCACGAGCAGCGGCAGATTATCGCCCGCGAAGGGTGCGAATATTATCAAGGCTTTTTGCGTTCCGAGCCGCTTTGCGACGCCGAATTTAACGCGCTGGTAAACGACTAGAATTCTAAGCGGCGGCGGCTTGCTTGTCCGACTTTTTGGCAATGCCGCTCAAGCCTTTGGTAAGCTGAAACAGGCCATTGAGACGTGACTGAGGATCGCCCCATCTGCGATTGATGACCAGCTTCATATCAGGCCTAAGCTTTGCCGTGCCTTGCAAGCGATCGACATAGGCAAGCAGGCCGACCGGGTCGGGGAAATTGTCCTGATGGAAAGTCACCAGCGTTCCCGCAGCACCGACATCGATTTTCGCGATATTGGCTTCGATCGCCTGATGCTTGATTTCGAGCAGGCGGATAAGGTTTGCCGTGGCCGCAGGTAACGGACCGAAGCGGTCGATAATCTCGGCAGCCAAAGCTTCGATTTCGCGCTTGCCTTCGGCTTGATTGAGACGGCGATACAGCGCCATTCTTACCGCAAGATCAGGGACATAATCTTCAGGGATCATGATAGGGCGCATCGACGGTAATCGACGGGCTTAGCGCGCTGCGGTCTTTTTCCAGGCCTGCATCGCCCGCTTTGGCAGCCAGGATCGCGTCTTCCAGCATGGACTGATAGAGTTCAAATCCGACTTCGCGGATGTGGCCGGATTGCTCATCGCCCAGCAAATTGCCCGCGCCGCGAATGTCGAGATCGTGACTGGCAAGCTGAAAACCAGCGCCGAGAGAATCGATATCGCTCAGCACTTTCAGGCGTTTTTCCGCGACTTCGGATAGAGCCGTATCGGCGGGATACGTGAGATACGCATAGGCGCGCAATTTGGCGCGACCGACCCGGCCACGCAATTGGTAAAGCTGCGCTAATCCGAAGCGATCCGCGCGATGAATAATAATCGTGTTGGCACTGGGAATATCGAGGCCGCTTTCCACAATCGTGGTCGACAGCAGCACATCGTATTTACCTTCGTAAAAAGCGCCCATGCGGTTTTCGACTTCGGTCGGCGACATCTGCCCATGCGCCGTTATGAACTTCACTTCCGGCACGTTTTTCGAAAGCCAATCGGCCAGCGGCTCCATATCGGCGATGCGGGGAACCACGATAAAACTGCGCCCGCCGCGATGATGTTCGCGCAGCAAAGCCTCGCGCATAATCATATCGTCCCAATCGCTGACATATGTGCGCACGGCAAGGCGATCGACCGGCGGCGTCTGGATCGTGGATAATTCACGCAAGCCCGTCATCGCCATTTGCAGCGTGCGCGGGATTGGTGTCGCGGTCAGCGTCAGCATATGCACATCGGCGCGCAGCTGCTTCAGCTTTTCCTTATGGGTGACGCCGAACCGCTGTTCCTCATCGACAATAACGAGGCCGAGATCCTTGAAACTTGTCGATTTCGACAGGATGGCGTGCGTCCCGATAACGATATCCATCGTTCCATCGGTCAGAGCCTCGCGGGTTTCCTTGGCTTCCTTGGGAGGAACCAGCCGAGACAGCCGACCGATTTGCAAGGGGAAACCGGCAAAACGCTCGGAGAAGTTGGTGAAATGCTGGCGTGCGAGCAGGGTCGTGGGCGCAACCAAAGCCACTTGTTTACCATTCATCGCGGCAACGAATGCAGCGCGCAAAGCGACTTCGGTTTTCCCAAAGCCCACATCGCCGCATATGAGGCGGTCCATCGGGCGACCGCTTTCCAGATCGCGCAAAACATCGGCAATCGCCGCGTCCTGATCGTCGGTTTCTTCCCACGGGAAGCGATCGACGAATTGGTTGTAATCGCCGTCTTCGGCTTCCAGCACGGGTGCTTTACGCAAGGCACGCGCGGCAGCGGTCTGCATCAATTCGCCAGCAATTGCGCGGATGCGTTCTTTTAGCTGCGCACGGCGACGTTGCCATGCTTCGCCGCCAAGCCGGTCGAGCATAACGTTGTCTTCGCTGCTGCCGAACCGGCTCAGCACGTCGATATTTTCGACCGGGATATAAAGTTTGTCGCCGCCCTTATATTCCAGCATCACGCAATCATGCTGGCTCTGGCCGGTTTTGATCGGCTCCAGCCCGAGATATTTGCCGATCCCGTGATCGGTGTGGACCACGAGATCACCTTTTGCGAGCGCCGACAATTCAGCCAGAAACGCGTCGCTGCTCTTCTTGTTCTTGCGCCGACGAACCAGCCGGTCGCCAAGTATGTCTTGCTCGGTCAGCAGCTCAAGATCGGCATTGGCAAAGCCGGTATCCAGCGGCAGCACAAGGATCGCCGGATCGCCGGATTTGGATGCGCCCAGCGCCTCTTGCCAGCTATCGACTTTGCGCGCGCCGGTGCCGGCCTCTTTCAGGATCGATGCAATCCGTGCCAGACTACCTTTGGAATAAGCGGCAATAATCGGTCGTTTGTTCGCTTTCCCGACCTTTGCGAGATGCTCGCCCACCGCTTCATAGATGTTTTCGCCGCGACCGCGCTCAGGTGCAAAATCGCGGGCAGAGGAAAACCCGAAATCGACCGCCGCATCACCTTCCGGCTGATCGAAAATAACGGTCCGATGGATTGGTGTTTCTTTTAGCGCGCCGCGAAACTCGGTATCAGACAGATAAAGCGCGTCAGGTTTTAACGGGCGAAAGCTGCCCGCTTTCTGTCCGGCTGTTCCGGTTCGCGCTTGGTAAAAATCGGCGATGTCGGACAAGCGATCCTGCCCCACCTGGATAGCCGCCTGATCGATTACGACGATGTCATCTGACGCGCTGAGGTAGTCGAACAATGTGGCCAGCTTGTCTTCGAACAAGGGCAGCCAATGTTCCATTCCGGCCTGTCTCCGGCCTTCGCTGACCGCTTCGTAGAGCGGGTCTTGCGTGGCGTGCGCGCCGAACATCTCGCGATATTTGCTGCGGAACCGCTTGATCGTATCTTCGTCAAGCAGTGCTTCGCTGGCGGGCAACAGCAAATGGCTGTCGAGCGTCCCGGTGCTCATTTGCGTGTTGGGGTCGAACAGCCGCAGGCTTTCCAGATCGTCGCCAAAGAAATCCAGCCGCAGGCCCGCATCCAGCCCGCTCGGATAAATATCAACGATCGAACCGCGCACGGCATATTCGCCCGCATCGACGACAGTATCGCTGCGCGAATAGCCTTGCCGCTGAAGCAGCGCGGCCAGACTATCGCGGCCAATCTCCGTGCCGGGTTTAAACTCGCGGACATTTTCACGAATGCGAAAAGGACTAATGACTCGTTGCAAAACGGCATTTGCAGTCGTCACCAGCAATTGCGCAGTGGGTTTGCCAGCCTGCAAACGGTGCAAGGCCGACAAGCGCTGCGCACTGATGGACAGCGCCGGGCTGGCCCGGTCGTAAGGCAGCGAATCCCACGCGGGAAATTCGATAATATCGAGTTCAGGCGCAAAATAGCGCGCGACTTCGCTGGTGACGCGCATTGCGGCTTCGTCCGGCGCAATAAATACGGCGCGACCTTTGGCGGCACGCGCCAGGTCGGCCATGACCAGCGGCTGGCTTCCGCGCACGACCCGCGCAAAGGTCAGGGGCGAGCGGGCGGCGAGTATCTTGGAAAAGTCAGGCATTATGGTGCACAGCGCATGGCGCGGCTTCGGGTTTCCAAAAGCCGCATAATCTTAGTTGCGATTGGAAGCGGTCGGCGACAGGCTGACATAATCGAGGCGCTGCATCAACGTCATGTGCTGGCCCGCGAAAGGTTCCGGCACGGCTTCGGATTTCAGCGCCCAGGCCATGATATCGACGTCGTCCTCGTCAAGCAGAGCCTCGAACCAGCTTAGTCCCGCTTCGTCCCAGCTTGCCGAATAACGATCGAAGAAACCGCCGATCATGTAATCGGCTTCACGGGTGCCGCGATGCCATGAGCGGAATTTTGCCCGTGCCATCCGTTTGGTAAGTGTGTCGCTCTGTTCCATCGCCTTGGCGCGTAGGACACTCGCAAATGCCGCGCAAGCGACTATAAGACGCGCGATGCGTCCCGAGATTCTCAATCCCCTGTTTGCCGAGACAGAAACGCTGGAAGGCGTCGGGCCGAAGCTGAAGAAACCGTTGGAAAAACTGGGGCTGACGCGGCTGCGCGACCTGGCTTATCATCTGCCGGATCGCTTCGTGACGCGGCGCAATGTGGCGGACCTCGATGAAGCCGGTGTGGGTGAGCAGATCGTCGTTGCGCTGGAACCGACGCAGCATAAAGCCAGCAATGGGCGCGGGCCTTACCGGGTGCTGGCACAAGACAAGATCGGCAATATCTGCACGATCGCGTTCTTCGGGCGCGCGTCCTATGCTGCGCGCAAGCAGCTTCCCGTGGGCGAGAAGCGGTGGATTGCCGGGCGGCTGGACCGGTATGGGGATATGCTGCAGATCGTCCATCCCGACCACATTTTAAAAGAAGCGGATCATTCGCTGGAGCGGCTGTGCGAGCCGGTTTACGCTTTGTCCGAAGGGCTGACACAGCCGCGCGTTCGCGGTCTGGTGGATCAGGCTGTGGAGCGTGCGCCCGAACTGCCCGAATGGATCGAGCCGAGTATGCTTGACCATGACACTTGGCCAAGCTGGCGCGATGCGCTGCTGCTGGCGCACAAAGGCGAGCATGACACGGCGCGCGACCGGCTGGCTTATGACGAGTTGTTGGCGAACAGCCTTGCCTTGTTGCTGGTGCGCGCGGACAACAAACGCCGCAAGGGCAGGGCGCTGAAAGGGACGGGCGCGCTCAGGGACAAGCTGGAATTGCCCTTTGCGCTGACCGGTGCGCAGACGCGAACTATTGCCGAAATCGAGGGCGATTTGCAGCAGGACGCGCCCATGCTGCGGCTGCTACAAGGCGATGTTGGCGCGGGCAAAACCGTGGTTGCGCTTACCGCCATGCTAATTGCATCCGAAGCGGGCGCGCAATCTGCCATGCTCGCACCGACGGAAATTCTGGCGCGGCAACATTACGAAACTTTGCGCAAAATGGCTGTGCCGACCGGCGTTAATGTGGCGCTGCTCACGGGACGTGACAAGGGCCGTGCACGTGAAGCGACGCTGATGGGATTGCTTGATGGTAGTATCGATATCGTAGTCGGCACCCACGCGATCTTTCAGGATAGCGTGGCTTATAAGAACCTTGCGCTGGTTGTGATCGACGAGCAGCATCGGTTTGGCGTGGCGCAGCGCCTGATGCTGGCCAGCAAGGGCAAGCGCGCACCGCACACGCTGGCGATGACGGCGACGCCGATCCCGCGCACCTTGACGCTGGCGCAATATGGCGAGCTGGACGTCAGCAAATTGGATGAGTTGCCGCCCGGTCGGCAAGCTATCGACACCCGTGTGGCCAGTGTCGAGCGTATAGGTGAAATCGTCGAAGGACTGGCGCGTCATGTCGGGCAGGGTGGGCAAGCCTATTGGGTATGTCCGATGGTGCGGGAAAACGAAGCGATTGCCGATGACATTGCCGCCGCCGAAGCGCGCTATGCCTCGCTGAAAGAGCGGTTCGGTAATGATGTTGCGCTGGTCCACGGACAGCTTGCGCCGGACTTGAAAGACGCGGCAATGGAGCGTTTCGTCAGCGGCGATGCCAAAATATTGGTCGCGACAACGGTGATCGAAGTGGGCGTCGATGTGCCGAATGCGACGCTGATGGTGATCGAGCAAGCCGAGCGGTTCGGGCTTGCCCAGCTTCACCAATTGCGCGGACGAGTGGGGCGCGGCTCGGACAAATCCGTCTGCCTGTTGCTGCGCGGCGAAACCCTGTCCGAAGTCGCGCGGGAGCGGCTGGCTTTGATGCGCGAGACGCAGGACGGTTTCCGGCTGGCAGAGGAAGATTTGCGATTGCGCGGCGGCGGCGAATTGCTGGGTACGCGGCAATCGGGCGATAATGCATTTCGTGTGGCAAGCCTTGAGCAGATCACAAAACTTTTGCCGAAGGCTCATGCCGATGCGCGGCTTCTGATCGAGCGGGATGGCGGGCTAACCGGCCCACGCGGAGAAGCGGCGCGCATTTTGCTCTATCTGTTCGAGCGCGATTACGGGGTGCAGTTACTGCGCGGCGGCTAGCTTTCCGATAGCTGTTCGACGAGCGACTTTGCTGCCCGCTCGACATCGGCCCAGGTCTGCTCGAACGCGGCATCATCGCTGTAGTATGGGTCTTTGACGATCTTTCCAGCGGCGTCGGGCACGACATCGAGCAACAGCCCAAGCCGGGCGCTGATTTCTGCCGGCGCACGCGCTTCGATCTGGGCAAGATTGTCGTGATCCATCGCGAATATGTGCGTGAAGCGGGTAAAGTCGCGCGTCTGCAATTGCCGTCCGCGATAGCCCGAAATATCCATGCCATATTTTGCAGCAACGGCAATGCTGCGCGGATCGGGCGCTGTGCCGACATGATAATCCGCAGTGCCGGCTGAATCGGCATCGGCTTCAAGGCCTGCTTCGGCGGCAGCTTTCCTGAAGGCGGCTTCGGCCAAGGGTGAACGGCAGATATTGCCGAGGCAAACGAACAGAATGGAGAAACGGGTGGACATTTCGCGGGCTTACTGGACGTGATGCTCCCTGCGCAATAGGACTATGCCGCATATAAGGGAGATCCACGCCATGAAATCGCTATTATCCGCGCTCGTCCTGTCCACCGCATCGCTGGTCGCCATCACGGCGGCTGCCCCGCTGAGCGCGCAGGAGCAGGTCGCGGAAGCTGCCGATGTCGCCGCTTATAAAGAGATACGCGAAGATATCTGGCAATGGACGCTGGATAATTCGCCGGGGACAGCGACGACCGTCGGCGACCGGCGCGGCGATGGAAAACTGGGCGATCTTTCGCTCGCCGGATATGACAAACAAATCGCGGAGTCGCGCGCATTTGTTCAGCGGCTGGATGCCATCGACCAATTCGCTTTGCCGACTGACCTACAAGTCGATCTGGCGATTGTCCGGCAGAGCCTGGCCGACGATATTGCGGCTTCGGCCTTCGATCATTCGCGCTACATTCTGTTTACCAATCGCGGTGGCTGGTTCCAGTCGCTTTCCTCGCTGCCTTATCGCTCGCCGTTTTTCACACTGGCGGATTACGAAAGCTATGTGGCGCGGCTGGAAGCCTATCCGGCATTTAACGCAGACGGCATCGCCCGGTCACGCGAAGCGGTGGCGCGCGGCCTGACGCAGCCATGCGAACCGATGGTAGGCTTTGTCGACCGGGTCAGCTCGCAAATCGCCGATGATCCAGCGACAACGCCGTTCTGGCTTCCCTTCGCGGAACGCCCGTCCTCTGTTTCGGCAAGCGAATGGACTGCGTTGCAGGATCGTGCCCGCGTCGCGCTAACGGACGGCGTCTTTCCCGCATTTCAGGAATTTGTGGATTTCTATGAGGCCGATTACGCGCCGAAATGCCGCACCGGTACGCCCGGTATTCTCGAAACGCCCAATGGCGAGGATTATTACGCTTACCGCGTCAAAAGCTTTCACCACCACCGACATGACGCCGGATGAAGTTCACGAGCTGGGCTTGAGCGAAGTTGCCCGCATCCGTGCCGAGATGGAAGCGGTGTCTGCCGAAGCCGGTTTCGACACGCGCGAAGCGTTCATCGAACATTTGCGGACCGATCCGCAATATTACATGACCGATGCGGATGAATATGTGGCTTATGCGCAAGCGTTGGCAAAAGAAATCGACGGAAAAATGCCGCAACTGTTCGGCAAGTTACCGCGCCAGCCCTACACGGTTTCGCCTATTCCTGCGGCCAATGCTCCGGGCAACACGACGGCCTATTACGAGTCCGGCTCGCTCGAGACTGGGCAAGCCGGAATTTACCGGATCAACACCACCGAATTGGATCAGCGACCTTTGTGGGAATTGCCTGCTTTGGGTGTGCATGAAGCCGTGCCGGGCCATCATCACCAGATCGCTTTGCAGCAGGAACTCGACATTCATCCGCTTCGCCGCAACGGCACATTTTTTACTGCCTTTGTCGAGGGCTGGGGCCTGTATAGTGAGCGGCTCGGGATCGAAATGGGGCTGTACGATACGCCGCCAAAGCAAATGGGTCGCTTGTCTTACGAAATGTGGCGCGCGACACGTTTGGTTGTCGATACCGGGCTGCATTCCAAAGGCTGGAGCAAGCAGCAGGCGGTCGATTATATGCTCGACAATACGGCGCTGACGCCGGGCAATGTCGATGCGGAAGTCAATCGCTACATCACCTGGCCGGGACAAGCGCTGGCTTACAAAATCGGCGAGCTGAAGATCCGTGAACTGCGGGCGCGGGCAAGCGATGCTTTGGGCGCGGATTTCTCTTTGCGCGATTTCCATGATGCCGTGTTGGAGAACGGAGCGATTCCGCTGGATGTGCTGGAAGCGCATATCGACCGTTGGATCGCAGACCAGCAGGCAGGATAGCACAAGACGGGAACACAAGTCTTACACACGCCGCGTATGATGCTTGTTAACAATGAGTAAATGCCCTTTCATCTCGGCCTGAAATGGTTACGGTAAGCGGCTCGGGACAGCGACTCGCCTATCGACGGGAGATGCCGGACTGTCCTTTTAGGTCTAAAGTTTGGGGACATTCATGAAAAATCTCGTTCAGCTACGTTATGCCTTGGTTGCGGCCAGCTCGCTTGCGGCACTAGGGGTCAGTATGCCTGCGATGGCGCAGACATCGGATACGGCCGGAAGCCTGAATACGGCATCTTACGGCGGCTATCATGGCCTGAATCCAGACGAAGTTGACGATATTCCCAGCGTGGTCCCGCGCGACGATCTCGATCCCAATGCACCGCCGCCCAACGGCATTCTCGACGATAGCGGCATCAACGGCGTCGGGCAGATGATTATCTGGAACGGCGATGGCGGCGTAGGGCTTTGCACCGGGACGCTGATCAATCCTCGAACCGTATTATTCGCTGCGCATTGCGCCAACAGCCGGCCAGCAGATGCTTACGGTTCGCAAGACGGCGGAACGCCGATGGGTTTCGGTTTCGAAGCCGATAATCTTCCGGCCACAATCGACTGGATTAACAGCGGCTTTAACAGCGTGGTCGGGTCTTCCTTCTTCAACGTCGAACATCTTTATTATATTCCAGAGTCGGTAAATCCGGCTGGAAACTTTCTGCAAGCCGATGTTGCAATCGCGACTTTGGATACGCCAGCATTCGATATTCCGACTTGGGCGATGTTGTTCACGCCACTGGACGAACAGGCCCATGTGACGGTCACTGGTTACGGGCGGACCGGAAACGGCACCCTTGGCGATGTTCAAGGGGTCGATTTCCGTCGCCGCATCGGTGAAAACTACGTGTCGTTCCTGGGCTCGCTTGCCGATCGCAACGAGTTCCTGTTCGGAAACGCATCCGGTGCGTTGCCACAGAATCTCTACATGACCTCATTCAGTGATCCGGCCGGTAGCGATGCTTTCAACCCAGCCGAAGGCCGCTTCGATTTCGGTTTGTTCGGTGACAATGACGTGGCTCTGCCGCGCGAATCAGGAACAGCTGGCGGCGACAGCGGCGGACCGCTGATCGTTGATGAAAAGTATGACGTGCCGGTTGTAATTGGCGTTCTATCGGGCGGTTCGCGCTTCTTCGGTGCGCAGCCATTCAGCTCATATGGTGGACACAGCTTCTATCAACCGCTGCACGCTTATTGGGACGTGATCGTTGCCAACAATCCCTATGTCTATGCAACGACAAAAGGCGGGATCGGCCAATGGACCGATCCGGGTCACTGGATCCAGGCGATGGACCCCAATTATCTGGTTGATCTGGACGGCGAGTTGATCAATCGCCTTCCCGATGCGCCGGGTCAGGGAACCAGTGGCGACGGAGCCAAATTCGGCGATGTGTGCTTCCTCTCCGATTGTCAGGACTTTACGCAGGCTGGCGTTGTCGGAGCAACCGGCGATGAATTCTTCGTCGAAGGCGGCCCCGGCACTCAGAATTTCGTACCGAACAACATCAAAGGCAGCGGACCGCTCGGCATTCGCGCGCGCTATTTCGATGTCACATTGACCAAGGGCATCACGCAGCTTCAGGGTGCTGATATCACGATTGACAAGTTTACCGTCAACGGTCCGACTTTCTTTGATCTGGATGACAGCGCATCGCTGACCTCGCTTGGTGATTTCAATCAGATTGCAGGATGGAGCAATATTGATGGCACGCTGGCTGCGCGCGAAGCCTTTATCATGGGCGGCGTTTTGTCGGGCAGTGGCACGATCCGTGCGCCATTTGTCACGGTGATCGATGCGCTGGTTGCACCGGGCGGCTTCGGCAAGGCGGGAACGCTGACGGTCGATGGCAATCTGATCCTCACCTCAGCCACCGATGTATTCATGGACGCCAATCGCCGCGAGAACGATATGCTCGATGTGACAGGTATCCTATCGCTGTCGGATGTGGATGACACCAGCAACGGAGCCTCGTTATTCTTTACGCGGGGCTTGCGAGGACCGGCTCCACGTTTCGGTCAAGTGGTAACCATTGCCACTGCCGGACAGGTCCAGGGCGAGTTTGCGAACGTCTATTCGTTTACCGGCGTTTTGCGACCTGAGCTGACTTACACCGACACCACCATCACTGCCGAATTGCGAGCGCAGTCATTCTTTGGGTTCCTGAAGAATGCCAAGCGCTCGACCATCGCCTTTGCCAAGGCTTTGGACAAGCTGCGCTACACATCCTACGATTCGCTCTATAATTTGTATGGCACCATCGATTTGCTGGACGAGCAATCGCTGACGCTGGCGCTTGATGGGCTGGCTCCGCGTATCAACGACGATGCGCATCTGCTCGAGCAGCAGCAGGCGGCGAAATTGTTCGATGGTGTTACGGATCGTCTGTCGCTGATGGGCAATGCCAGCAGCGGATCGCTGAACGTAAGCGGTTCCGTTTACGGTGTGGTCGGTCAGAATGCCGGTAATTCGCCAGCTGCGCGTAACGGCTTTGCCAATCTCTCGCCTGACCAGACGCAGGAACTGGCTTTGCCCGAAGGCTTCACCGGTTTCGTCACCGGCGGAATGCTCGCCTCGCATAACAGCGCAGGCAATACGGGCAATGTCGATGATCGCCAGCAAAGCCGCTACTTTGGTATGGGCATCGAGCATGAAGTTCGCGAGAATCTGACGATCGGTGTGGCTTATGGTTATGCCAGCGGTATCGCCAACACTGGGGCCGATAATGCGCAAAGCGAGATGAACCAGGTTTCGGCCTATGGTTCGTATCAGCTTGGCGAAGGCGCCTATGTCGGTTTTGCAGGCAATTACCAGCTTGCCGAAACGGATATGGCCCGCATTGGATGGGATGGCGCTTCGCAATTCGATCTGCGCGGTGACCGTTCAAGCGAGCGCCTGACAGCGCTGGCAGAAACGGGCGTGAACCTGGCCGTGTCGCAAGGTCTGACTCTGACACCACGCGTTCAGGTGGCTTACAACCGCACACATCTCAATGGCTTTGAAGAGGTCGGCGGGGAGACGGCGCTGGCGATCGATGATTACTCGACCAGCCAGATTGAAGCGCGCCTTGGTGCGAAACTGGCCGGGTCAGAAACCATCGGCAATGGCTGGACACTGGTCCCGCAGATGCAGGCCAATTACGTGCGGATGCTGGATGGTGCCGATAATGGGCTAAGCGTTCGCTTTGCTGCGGCAAGCGATGTGCCGATCCTGTTGCCGCTGGCCAATGGCGACAGCAACTGGGCAGAGCTGAAAGGCGGCATCTCGGTAACGCGCGGCCTCGTTAAATTCGGTGCCGGTTTCGAAACGGCCATCGGACGTGACACGGTGCGCAACGACCGTGCCGTCGCAGATATGAGCATCCGCTTCTAATCTGAGACTTTATGCGATTAAGGGCCGTGCCTTCGGGTGCGGCCCTTTTCGTATCTACCCGCAGCGAAATTCGGTGATGATGTCGCGCTCGTCGATCATGATGTTGAGCCGCCCGGTCAGGTAATCCTTTGTCACCATGTCACCCGGCGCGATCACGCGCGCTTGCTGCGCATTCGTCAGTTTGACCGCTTCGGCTTCCAGATCGTCGGTCAATTCCTGTCCGACAAGGTTCTGAGCCTGCTTAGGATCGCAAGCGGTCAAAGCGCGCTTGAAATCCGCGACATTGCGCTCCGCTTCGGATTGGCCAACCGGCTCGCTCGTACCCGCTGCCGCGTTGTCGGCGGCTATCGGCCCACATCCTGACACCATCAAAACAGCTCCAAACATCAAAGTGATCGAATTATGCATTGGCTTATCCTTGTCGCGGGTTTGCTTCCAAGACTTGCGTAACGATCCCGCGCACATCCACGACCGCTTTGAAGCGTGCGCCGAGCAGCGCCGTGCCGCTGACTTTGCGTTGTACGAATAATGTTTCGGCAGGCGGAATGTGCCAGCTTTCCCGATCCTCGGCAATTGTCATGCCTTCATCGCGCAGCAACGGCACAAAGGCGCGGTCGCCGAAATCGAAAGGCTTGTCGTTCGCCATTTCGCCGACGATGATGTCGATCATGCGCATGACGCTGTTGCGGTGCCGCTCGATCGTGGCGGGCGAGACGAACCCGGCAGACACGGCCTCGGCCATCAGCGCCTCACGATCCTGCGCCAATCCGGCCTCGAACAAGTTCCGGTAATTTGCGCAGATCGTGGCGGAGATGTCGCGGGTCGCTCCAAAGTCCAGCAGCACAATTTTACCCGTCTCGCGCTGATAGCGATAATTGGCGAAATTGGGATCGGTCTGCATCACGCCGAATTCGAACAATTCGCGCGCGACCAGATGAATGATCTTGCCAAAAACATCGTTGCGCAAGACCTGCGGTTCGTCGGCCACCTGTTCGATCGGAATGCCTTCGGCAAACGTCATGGCCAGAATTTGTGGGCGCGTCAGTTCTTCATGCAGCGCAGGCACGATAAAATCGTCGCTGCCCGACAATCGCTCGGCAAAAGCCTGCATTTGCGCGCCTTCGCGGATGTAATCGGCTTCCTCGTGCAACTGCTCCTTAGCCGCTTGCAGCAGCGGATCAATGTCGAGCTCCTTGGGCATCATGCCCGACATTCGCAGCAGGCTGGCGACATTGTCGACATCGCTGTCAATGCTTTGCGCAATGCCCGGATATTGCACCTTGATGGCCAGCGTCTCACCGGCCCGCGTCGTGGCCCGATGCACTTGCCCGATGGAAGCGGCGGCAATCGGGCGCGGCTCGAACCGGCGGAATTGCTTGCGCCAGTCTTTGCCCCATTGCTGGGCCAGCACTTTGTCGAGCTGGCGTGGGGGCATGAAATTTGCGTTGTCGCGCAGGGTCGCAAGGATATTCGACAGCTCGGGCGGCAAAATATCGCCGGCATCCATCGAAATCATCTGACCCAGCTTCATGGCGGCACCGCGCAAATGCGACAGGCGATCGGCCAGCCGCTTGGCATTGCCCGGTGTCAGAAGCATATCATTCATACTGGGGCGCTCGCCAGCGGCCAGTCTGCGTGCGCCTTCGGCCATCATCCCGCCAGCAACGCCGCCGGCAAGCCGCGTAAAACCGGATAGGCGTGACAGGCGCCCGGCGGGAACCGCGCGATGCCGGTTCGGTTGATCGGTATCAGACATGGTCGTCATATGTTTATGCCAAGCCATGCTTACAAGCGGGAGCGACGATGCAGAACCAGCGGCCTGACGATCAAGGCAAGCTCTACCTCTGGCTGGGTTATGCCGGATTGTTGCCACAGCTTTTCGCGGTTATCCTTGCTTGGCGCGGCGGCGAGTGGGGATTTGTCGCGCTGGCGGGCGGCTTTGCTTATGCGGCGCTGATCTTCAGTTTTCTGGGCGGGGTTTGGTGGGGCCAGACGATGGCTCATTCTGCTGCACCGCGCTGGGGCTATCTGGTTGCGATTTTACCCAGTTTGATTGGTCTTGCCTTATTTTTGCCGTGGACGTTGGGCTGGGCATGGCCCGATCCGGCGCTGATCTGGCTTGGCCTGTTGATCGCTGCATCGCCGCTGATTGATCGGAGTCTCGGCCTAGCGAGCGCTGCTTTTATGCGATTGCGTTGGCATTTGTCGCTTGGCTTGGGCGCATTGACATTCGCCTTAGGCCTGATGGCGATGCAGCAAGTCTGACGGGGCAAAGGGTGCGCCACAGGCTGGCAAGCGCGGTGCGCCCGCGCTAGGGCTTGCAGCATGGCAACCCACCCGATTCCCGCAGGCGATGCGCGCCATCCCGAATGGCAATATCTGGATTTGATGCGGCAAATCTGGGAGCATGGCGATGAGCGGGTCGATCGCACCGGCATCGGCACACGCTCGGTGTGCGGAGCCATGCTGCGCTTTGACCTGGCTGAAGGCGCAATGCCGCTGATCACCACCAAGCGCGTTTACTGGAAAACCGCCACGCGCGAATTGTTGTGGTTTCTGACCGGCGACACCAATATCCGCCCGCTGGTTCTGCAAGGCGTCAAAATCTGGAACGATTGGCCACACGCCCGCTATGTCAAAGAGACAGGCGACGAACTGCCGCTTGAAGACTTCGTCACGCGGATCGCCGAAGATGAAGAATTCGCAACGAAGTGGGGCGATCTTGGTCCGGTCTATGGCAAGCAGTGGGTCGATTGGCCGACCTTCGAGCCGGATGGGCGGGGCGGTTTCCGTCCGGGGAATGGCATCAACCAAGTCGAGCAAGTGATTGAATCGCTCCGCAACAATCCCGGCAGCCGCAGACATATTATCGAGGGATGGAATGTCGCGCAGCTCGATCAGATGGCCTTGCCGCCATGTCATAAAACCTATCAGTTTCACGTCGCCAATGGGCGCCTTAATTGCGTGCTGTATCAGCGTAGCTGCGATGTGGCCCTGGGCTTGCCGTTCAATCTGTGGTCGGCGGCGTTGCTGACTCGCATGATCGCGCAGCAAACCGATCTGCAGCCGGGCGAGCTGGTGTGGATGGGCGGCGATGTGCATTTGTACCTCAATCATGAGCACTTGATTGCCGAGCAGTTGAGCCGCGAACCGTGTGGGCATCCGAAACTTCAGATCACCGGCAAACCGGCAAGTATGTTCGACTATGTGATGGAGAATTTTACCGTTCACGATTACACGCCGCACAAGCCGATCGCTGCCCCGGTTGCTGTTTAAGGCTTGCCTTGACGGTGAGTGCGCCTTGAAATAAAATAACACGCAGCTGCAAGATTGCGTATGCCGCGAAAAAACGCATTCGGGCTGAGGAGAGAGTTTTGACGAGTAATTCCGACCAGCCTTCCGGTAGCAATAAGCCAGCCTTGTCGCTGCACGTTCCCGAACCGAAATACCGGCCTGGCGATGCGGTCGATTACTCCGATCTCAACATTCCCGAAGCCGGTCAGCAATCGCGCCCCGATGAAGCGTGCGATGCCAAGGACACCTCCGCGCTGTGTTACGATCTGGTGCGCGTGCTGGGCGAAGATAATCAAGCGCATGGCCCTTGGGATCCGAAGCTCGATGCCGATACGTTGCGCACGATGCTGGCGCATTTTGCGCTTGTTCGCGCATTTGACGAGCGGATGTTCCGCGGACAGCGGCAAGGCAAAACCAGCTTTTACATGAAATGCACCGGCGAAGAGGCAACGTCGGTGTCGGCCGCGATGGCATTGGCCTCCGACGATATGGTGTTCCCATCCTATCGCCAGCAAGGTGTGCTGATCGCGCGCGGCTATCCCATGATCGAGATGATCAATCAGATTTATTCGAACAAGGGCGACAAGCTGAAAGGACGCCAGCTGCCGATCATGTATTCGAGCCGCGAACACAGTTTCTTTTCGATTTCCGGTAATCTGGCCACACAGACCCCGCAAGCGGTTGGCTGGGCGATGGCCAGCGCGATCAAAGGCGACAGCCGGATTGCAGCCACCTGGGTCGGCGAAGGCAGCACAGCGGAGGGCGATTTCCATTCCGCCTGCACATTTGCGACTGTCTATAACGCTCCGGTCATCATCAACATCATCAACAACCAGTGGGCGATTTCCAGTTTCAGCGGATTTGCCGGGTCCGAGCGCACGACCTTTGCTGCGCGCGCGCTGGGCTATGGGCTGGCCGGATTGCGGGTGGATGGCAACGATCCGCTGGCCGTTTATGCGAGCCAGAAATGGGCCGCGGATCGCGCCCGCGCCAATGGCGGGCCGACGTTGATTGAGTATTTCACCTATCGGGCAGAGGGGCATTCCACCTCGGACGATCCGACCAGCTATCGCAGCGCGCAGGAACGCGAGGAATGGCCGCTGGGCGATCCGGTGATGCGTTTGAAAAAGCACCTTATTGCGCTGGGCGAATGGGACGAAGAGCGGCAGGAGGCGATGGATCGCAAAGCTGCCGAAGATGTGAAGCGAGTGACCAAAGAGGCCGAAAAGAACGGAATTCTCGGCCACGGCCTGCATCATCCGTTCCGCACCATGTTCGAAGATGTGTTCGAAGAATTGCCCTGGCACTTAAAAGAGCAAGCCGCGCAAGCCGTGCATGAGCGCGAGACCAAATTTCCCGGAGGATTGCCGGAATGAGCGAGGCTGTGACTAAAAATACCGGCTCTGGCAAAACGGGCTCGGGCAAAACCAACTCGGGCCAAGGCGAAACGACCGAACGCCGGATCAACATGATTGAGGCGATCAACGAAGCGCTCGACATCATGTTGGCCCGCGATCCCGACGTGGTTATTCTGGGCGAAGATGTCGGTTATTTCGGCGGGGTGTTCCGCGCGACAGCCAATCTGCAGGAAAAGCATGGCAAAACGCGCGTGTTCGATACGCCGATATCGGAATGCGGCATTATTGGCGTAGCGGTCGGGATGGGGGCCTACGGCCTTCGCCCGGTGCCCGAAATCCAGTTTGCCGACTACATTTATCCCGGCCTCGATCAGCTGATTAGCGAAGCGGCGCGGTTGCGCTATCGCTCGGCGGCGGAATATATCGCGCCGATGACGGTCCGCTCGCCGTTTGGTGGCGGCATTTTCGGCGGTCAGACGCATAGCCAGAGTCCGGAATTGATCTTTACCCATGTCGCGGGTCTGAAAACGGTTATTCCTTCGACGCCTTACGATGCCAAAGGCCTGTTGATCGCGGCGATCGAAGATAATGATCCGGTCATCTTCTTCGAACCGAAGCGGATTTATAACGGCCCTTTCACCGGCTATTACGACAAGCCGGTCCAGCCCTGGGCCAAGCATGATGCGAGCATCGTGCCGGAGGAATATTACAAGATCCCACTGGGCAAGGCGCGCACGGTTCGCTCTGGCGAGGCGATGACGATCCTCGCATATGGCACGATGGTCCATGTGGCCGAAGCCGTGGCGAAAGAGAAAGGCGTCGATGCCGATATTCTCGACCTGCGCACGCTGATGCCACTTGATATCGAGGCTGTGGAAAAGTCTGTGGAAAAAACCGGCAGATGCCTGATCGTGCATGAAGCGACCCGCACATCGGGCTACGGAGCGGAATTGTCGGCGCTAGTGCAGGAACGCTGCTTCTACCATCTCGAAGCCCCGATCGAGCGCGTCACCGGCTTCGACACTCCTTATCCGCACAGCCTTGAATGGGCGTATTTCCCCGGACCGATCCGTATCGGCGAGGCTATGGACAAACTTCTGAAAGGCTGAACCGGCATGACGAAATTTACATTCAATATGCCCGATATCGGCGAAGGCATTGCCGAGGCGGAGATCGTCGCATGGCACGTCAAAGTCGGCGACACGGTCGAGGAAGACCAGGAAATCGTCGATATGATGACGGACAAGGCGACCGTGCCGATGGAAAGTCCGGTCACGGGTAAAGTGCTGGAAGTCGCGGGCGAGGAAGGCGATATGGTCGCCATCGGTTCGATGCTGGTCGTGGTCGAAGTCGAAGGCGAAGTGCCGGAAGAGGTGGCCGAAAATAATGAGGCCGCTGCCGAAGCCGCGCTTGAAACCGCCTCAGAGTCTGACTCTGAGCCCGCGCCTGCGCCCAAAGATGAGGAAGTCGCGACTCGTATCGAAGTCGAAACTTCCGACGCTTCCGATGCCGATGATGCAATTGCTGCGGTTAACAGCAGCAACACTCAGCCAGAACCGGCGGCGCAGTCCGCACCGACGCCCGACATTACCCAAGCAAAAGTGCTGGCCAGTCCCGCCGTACGTGCGCGGGCGAAAGATCTGGCAATCGATCTGCACGACGTGAAGCCTGCCGAAGACGGTCGCCTGCGTCATGCCGATCTCGATGCTTACCTGTCCTATAATTCCAGCTACACCGGAGCCGCGCCAAAACGCGCCGATGAAGAGCGTAAAGTCATCGGAATGCGCCGCCGCATCGCGGAAAACATGGCTGCCTCCAAGCGCAACATTCCGCATTTCTCATATGTCGAGGAAGTGGACGTTACCGCTTTGGAAGAGATGCGCGCGCAATTGAACGCCAATCGCGGGGAGGGTGGCGCATCGCGCCCCAAGCTAACCATTTTGCCGCTGCTTATCACCGCCATATGCAAGGCGCTGCCCGATTATCCGATGATCAACGCGCGCTATGACGACGAGGCCGGGCTGGTCACGCGTCATGGTTCTGTGCATCTTGGCATGGCGACGCAAACCGATGCCGGGCTGATGGTGCCGGTGATCAAGGACGCGCAAAGCAAAAACCCGTGGCAACTCGCGCAGGAAATTCTGCGACTGGCTGATGCCGCGCGCGATGGTTCAGCCAAATCCGAAGAAATGTCGGGCGGCACGCTGACGGTTACGTCGCTTGGCCCCTTGGGCGGTGTTGCCACAACTCCGGTTATCAATCGCCCGGAAGTCGCGATCATCGGACCCAATCGGATTATCGAGCGCCCGATGTATGTTACTGATGGCAACGGGGTGGAGCGGATCGAGAAGCGCAAGCTGATGAATATTTCGATCAGTTGCGATCATCGCGTGGTCGATGGCTATGATGCGGCCAGCTACGTTCAGGCGCTGAAAAAGCTGATCGAAGCGCCGGTTTTGCTCCTCGCGCACTGACCGGACATTTTGCGACCCGCAAGCGCGCTACACAACTAATTCGAACGCCCGAGAAATAACCGCTGCGCCAGTATTGACAGCCCTGTGTGCGTGGCCTAGTGGCGCGTCTCCCAAGAGGCGCTACCAGCGTAATTGCGCGGGTGTAGCTCAGTTGGTTAGAGTATCGGCCTGTCACGCCGAGGGTCGCGGGTTCGAGTCCCGTCACTCGCGCCACTTGGGACCATTTTTCGAAATTCAATGTGTGTAAACTCACCCCCTGCGGGGCGATCTGTTATATCGCTTAATACCAGCGGCCGGTTTCCATCCAGGTCAGGAATTTGCGCAGCGGCAGCAGCCAGATCACGCCCAGCACGACATAGATGACAGTCTGCACCAGTGTCGGCCAGCCGCCGATTATATCGGGCGCATAACGGGCGATCAGGATACCATAGATGCCCAGGCCCACACACAGGCCGAGAATGCCCACCGGAATGCGCCAAGTTGGTTCTCTGCGCATTATGCCGCGCTCCTGTCGAATGGGCCGTAAGCTCGCGTCGGCGTGACGACTGCGTCAAGCAGCCTATCATGCGCTTCCATTGGCAATTGTTCGACGCGCTGTACGTCCCAGGCAAGACCGATTGCGGCTTTCACACTGTGCGCGGACAGCCAGCGATCGTAGTGACCACCGCCTTGACCCAATCGCTCTCCCCGGTCGGTAAAAGCCATCAGCGGCACAAAGACGATATCGGGATGCACCACTTCCGCATCGGCAGCGGGCTGCATCATACCGAACGCGCCGCGTTCCAGATCGCTATCGTCGAAGGGATCGCTGTAGGCGGCAAATTCCATCGCCGCCTGCTTGTTGGAAAACCGTGGCAGAGCGATGGCGTGGCCTGCTTCCTGAAAGAATTTTGCATAAGCGCGGGTCGGTGCCTCGTGTTCGCTTGCGTGATACAGGCCGATCACAGCATCTGGCGCGATCTTCTCGGCCAACGCTGCCGGCGGACGGCTGAACAGCAATCCGCGAATGTTTTTATCCAGCGCCGCGACATGGGCGATCCGCTCGGCTTTCATCGCCTTGCGCAGTTCGGTTTTGCTGATCGACAAGTACGGGCGTTCCTCAGGCATCAAAAACGGGCGTCGTAAAACAGATAGCGGAACCACCATGGGTCGGTGCCTGGAGATCCACTGACGCGAAAACGTCAGGTGGGCGCCATATATCCCGAAACCCAGAACGAATCCGTGCGTCGGGACAGGGACAGCTCCCTAGGATGTGCTTATAGCCTCAGGGATGTTCATAGGCTCGTACCGGGCAGCCCCGCCAACTCTTATGTAAGCGCAGCGGAGCCTTGCCTCAAGTGGCGATTGGTCAGGGGCGTGCTTTTTCCAGCGTGTCGGCGGATTGTTCCAGCGCTTCGGCAATGCTTTCCAGCTCTTCTGCCAGCTGCTGGTTTTGTCGTTCCAACTCGCGATTGGCGGCCACCCCGAAAGTCAGCGTTTGCGGCTTGTCCTGTTCTGCGCTTGCCAATTGTTCGGCCAGCGCATCGCGTTCCCTGCGCAGCGCATCGCGCTCTTCGATCAACGCATCATGCTCTGCTTGGGCCTTGTCGGGCGAAGCATCAATGCGTGAAGAGGAATTGCGCGACGAGGAATCTTGCGCATCTTCCAACTCATCGGCCAGCACCAGTCCGGCCAGCAGCAAATGTTTTGCATCATTTTGTACCAAACTTAGCCCAAGGCTTTGTAATCGCTGATCAATTTGCGCGCCGAGCTGTGTGATCCGTGCTTCCTGACCGTCCTCGCAGCTGACGCGGTAATTGCGGCCAGCAATATGCAGGGTGAGCTGGTTCATGCTTCCAGCCTTTCGATAATGGCATCCAACCGGTCGAGATTGGCTGTGACAGTGCGCTTCATCTCCGCGTGGCGCGTTGCCAAAGTGTCATCGTCCGGCGCATCGCCGATGCCCCCGTGCTCCGGTAGATTTGCCGGGCTTTCGGTTATTTCCGCAGATATTTTTTGGAGGCGCGCCTTGGCCGCTTCGATCCGCTGCATGGCGTGCGCGATACGTTCCTCTTCCATGGCGGTAATATTAGCGGAAAACCATGCGAATGCAAAATCTTGGGGCACGCTGCTGATACCTGTCCACAAGTTTGGATGGGTCAGAGCGCGTGTATGTTGCAACGCGCGACAGCCATGCCACACGCCTTGACCTCGTTTCCATGCTCGGCAAAGGCATCGCAGAGGCAGCGACTCGGTTTTATTGCAGGCGCGTTGTTGCGGGAATTTCGGTGCAATCGTAGCAGGATGCGCTTGCCTATACCCTGATACTGGAGCGATATCGGTCATGAGTTCGGAAAATGTGGGTTTTGCGGATATGGCCAATGCGATCCGCGCGCTGTCGATGGATGCTGTGCAGGCCGCCAATTCCGGCCATCCCGGAATGCCGATGGGTATGGCGGATGTCGCCACGGTGCTGTTTTCCGATTATTTGAAATTCGATCCCGCTGCGCCAGACTGGGCCGATCGCGACCGGTTCGTGCTGTCCGCCGGGCATGGCTCGATGCTGATTTATGCGCTGCTCAATTTGACCGGCTACGTGCAGCCTACGATGGATGACATTCGTAATTTCCGGCAGCTGGGCAGCCCGTGCGCAGGCCATCCGGAAAATTTCCTGCTCGACGGCGTAGAAGCGACGACCGGCCCGCTGGGTCAAGGGCTTGCGATGGCCGTCGGCATGGCAATTGCAGAGCGGCATTTGAACGCGGTGTTCGGCGATGAACTGGTCGATCACAATACCTGGGTGATTGCGGGTGACGGGTGCTTGATGGAAGGCATCAATCACGAAGCCATCGGGCTGGCCGGACATTTGAACTTAAGCCGCCTCACCGTTTTGTGGGACGACAATAATATCACCATCGACGGATCGACCGATCTCTCGACCAGCGAAGACATTCGCGCGCGCTACCGGGCAACGGGATGGCACGTCGTCGATTGCGACGGGCATGATGCAGACGACATTCGCCGTGCCTTGGACGAAGCGGTGGAGTCCGACTTGCCGACGCTGGTAGCTTGCAAAACCGTGATCGGGATGGGCGCGCCGACCAAACAAGGCACGTCGGCGACACATGGCGCACCGCTGGGCGAGGAAGAAATTGCGGGCGCTCGCGAGGCGCTGGGCTGGAGCCATGAACCGTTCGTCATTCCCGACGATATCCGCTCCGCGTGGGAGCAGACCGCAGAGCGCGGCAAAACAGCCCATCGCGAATGGCTCGCGCGCAATGAGGGTGGTGAGCAACGCGCCGAGTTCGATCGCCGCATGGCTGGCGAACTGCCCGACATCGGCAAATTCGATGCCTACCTTGCCGAGCTGGCCGAGGGTGACCAGAAAGTCGCCACCCGCAAAGCCAGCGAAATGGCGCTCGGCGTTATCAATGAAATCATGCCCGAAACGATTGGCGGATCTGCCGACCTCACCGGCTCGAACAACACCAAAGCTGGCGGGATCGAGGCCTTCGGAGCGGATAATTACGCCGGTCGCTATATGTATTACGGCATCCGCGAATTCGGCATGGCGGCGGCGATGAACGGCATGGCCTTGCATGGCGGCGTCATCCCTTATGGCGGCACGTTCCTAATCTTTTCCGATTATTGCCGCAACGCGATTCGCCTGTCCGCATTACAACAGACGCGCGCCATCTACGTGATGACGCATGATTCCATCGGCCTTGGCGAGGACGGCCCGACGCACCAACCGATCGAGCAAGTTATGTCGCTGCGCCTGATCCCCAATCTCAACGTCTATCGCCCGGCTGATGTGGTCGAGACGGCGGAATGCTGGAAACTGGCGCTGCAAGATGCTGCGACGCCGTCGGTGCTGTGCCTGTCGCGGCAGGGCTTGCCGCAAGTGCGCCGCGACAGCGAAATGCATTCGGCGCGCGGGGCGTATCGTTTGAAAGCTGCCGAAGCGGAGCGCAAAGTCATCCTGATCGCAACCGGCTCCGAAGTACATTTGGCGCTGGAAACGGCGGCACAGCTTGAGGGCCAAGGCATTGGCGCCGATGTCATTTCCATGCCGTGTATGGAATTGTTCGAGCAGCAGGATGCGGACTATAAAGAGGGCTTGCTGCCAAACGTCGATCCGAGCAAAATTTTGCGCGTGTCGATCGAAGCGGGCGCGACGCTGGGCTGGGAACGCTACACGATGGCGAATGGGCTTAACATCGGCCTAGATCGTTTCGGCGCATCGGCCCCGGCGCAAGACTTATTTAGCAAATTCGGCTTTACTGCGGACCAGATCGTTCCGCAAATTCTTAACAAATTGAACGCTTAAGCAGGAGTTTCTCTCATGGCGACGAAAGTATCCATCAACGGTTTCGGACGTATCGGGCGCTTGGTTGCGCGCGCAATTCTGGAACGTGACGATCACGATCTGGAACTGGTCGCGATCAACGATCTGGCCGATGCCAAAGCCAATGCCTTGTTGTTTGCGCATGATTCCACGCACGGTCGTTTTCCCGGTGACGTAACCTCCGATGGCAGCAGCATCACAGTGAATGGCAAGCGCATTGCCGTCACTTCCGAGCGCGAACCGGGCAATCTGCCGCACGCCGATATGGGCGTGGAGATCGTGATGGAATGCACCGGCTTTTTCCAGTCCGATGAAGCGGCCCGTCCGCACATCACCGCCGGCGCAAAGCGAGTGGTTATCTCCGCTCCGGCCAAGGGTGTTTCCAAGACGATCGTGTACGGCGTCAATCACGATACGCTGACTGCGGATGATGACATTATTTCCAATGCCAGCTGCACCACGAATTGCCTCGCCCCGATTGCCAAGGTGCTGAACGATACGGTCGGGATCGAGCGCGGGTTCATGACCACGATCCACAGCTATACCAACGATCAGCGGATGCTGGATCAGATGCATTCCGATATGCGCCGCGCGCGTGCGGGTGCGCAGAATATGATCCCGACGACGACCGGTGCCGCGCGTGCGGTAGGCCTCGTTTTGCCGGAATTGAACGGCAAGCTGGATGGCTCGTCTGTCCGGGTGCCGACGCCCAATGTCAGCCTGGTCGATCTGGTATTTGTACCGGGCCGCGATACCAGCGTCGAAGAATTGAACAATGCGCTGAAAGCCGCCGCCGATGGCCCGATGAAGGGCGTCCTCGATTATACCGATCTGCCCTTGGTCAGCAGCGATTTCAATCACTACCCGGCCAGCTCCACCGTAGACAGCCTCGAAACCAGCGTCATGGAAGGCAAACTTGCCCGCGTCGTCAGCTGGTATGACAATGAATGGGGCTTTTCCAACCGCATGATCGACACGTCGGGTGTTGTCGCGGGGCTGCTGTAAGCAGAGCATCATTATGGCCGACTTCAAAACTCTCGACGATTTGCCGGCGGATTTGTCCGGTCAGGTGGCATTGGTGCGCGTCGATCTGAACTTGCCGATGCAGGGCGGATCGGCCAGCGATGTGACGCGCGTCGAAGCAGCGAAGCCGACCATTCTGGAACTCGCTGACAAGGGTGCAAAAGTGCTGTTGCTGGCACATTTCCGTCGTCCCAAGGGACAGCGGCACTCGACCATGTCCACCAGCTTTGTTCAGGGCGATGTCGAGCGCGTGTTGGACCGCGAAATCATGTTTGTGCCCGAAGTGATGGGTCCGGTCGTGGAACAATCGCTCGGCATTCTGAGCGATGGCGACATTGGTCTGCTTGACAATGTCCGTTTCTGGCCAGGTGAGGAAGCCAATGATCCCGCCTTTGCCGCCGGAATGGCCGCGCATGGCGATTTTTATGTAAACGATGCGTTTTCCGCCGCGCATCGCGCCCATGCCTCGACCGAGGGGTTGGCGCATATATTGCCTGCTTATGCCGGTCGCGCGATGGAGGCTGAATTGCGGGCGTTGGAAGCTGCTTTAGGAAATCCGCAAGCACCGGTCGCTGCCGTTGTCGGCGGCGCAAAAGTGTCGAGCAAGCTGGCTGTGCTGGAACATCTCGTCACCAAAGTGCAGCATCTAATAATTGGCGGCGGGATGGCCAACACGTTTCTCGCGGCGCGCGGGGTCGATGTCGGCAAATCACTATGCGAACATGATCTGACCGATACTGTGTTGGCGATCTTGAACGCTGCCGAGCAATCGGGCTGCACAGTGCATCTTCCCTACGATGTTGTCGTGGCGCAGGAGTTTGCAGCCAATCCGGACAGTCTGCGTGTCTGCAACGTCCACGAAGTTGGCGCGGAAGAGATGATTCTCGATATTGGCCCGCAAGCCGTTGAAGCCTTGGCTGATGTGCTGAAAACCTGCCGCACGCTGGTCTGGAATGGCCCACTGGGCGCATTTGAAACCGAGCCATTCGATGCGGCGACTGTCTCGCTCGCCAAAACAGCCGCTGCTCTGACGCAGGAAGGCTCGCTCGTATCGGTTGCGGGGGGCGGAGACACGGTTGCGGCGCTGGCCCATGCAGGCGTGGCAGAAGATTTCTCTTATATTTCAACCGCTGGCGGCGCTTTCCTCGAATGGATGGAAGGTAAGGTCTTGCCAGGAGTGGCCGCGCTCAAAGGCTGACATGGCCACCACTCATCAGCTTTTTGCGACGCCGTTCGTCATCGACCGCTTGCAAAGCGAAGCTGGCATTGCGGCCTTGCGCAAAGTGGTCATGGCAGAACAAGCCCGCGACAGCACGGGCGTGCAGATTTCCAACATCAATGGCTGGCATTCCAACACGCAAATGCTCGACTGGGGCGGGGAAGCGGCGCGTGCCTTAGCTTACAAAGCAATGACGATGGCTGATGAAGCAACGGTGGACATAAAATCGCAGGAGGAAAGCCGCTTTGACTGGGTGCCGGAGATGTGGGCAAATGTCAGCGGCAGGGGAGCAGCAAACCAGTACCACTTCCATCCCGGCAGTTTTTGGTCGGCGGTGGCTTACCTCGACGATGGTTATGGCGGCGATGAACTTAGTGCCCAGGCGAACAGTGGTGGCGAGTTGCAGCTGCTCGATCCGCGTATGCCGATGATCAGCATGAACGCGCCCGATTTGCGGCTAATCAGTGCTGATGGAAAGCCGCAGCAGACCGAAGTCACAATCAGGCCTCAAACCGGAATGATTGTGCTGTTTCCAAGCTGGCTCCAACATGGTGTCAGAGCGTTTCACGGAAGCGGACAACGCATCTCGATCGCGATCAACCTGATTGCCGTCAAAAAGCCGGGTTAAACGACACTTTGGTATGGCTCGGTACCGTTAGGTTACGTTTCAAGGCGTTTGTGGAAATTCCGGCAAAAATCTGCCAAATCGCCTTTTAATCATTGTAATGTTTGACGTTTATAGCGTCCCAATTGCGAACATAGCCACGAAAAGCCGGGTCGGCGGAACCGCCAATGGTTGCCGCTGGTTCAGGCGAGGGGTAGATGCCGCGCAACTTTGCAATACCGACAAAAATTGAGGAACATCATGAATACGCAGGAAATGACCGACAAAATTGCCAACGGGCAGGGCTTTATTGCGGCGCTCGATCAATCCGGCGGTTCCACGCCAAAAGCGCTGGCAGCCTACGGTGTTAGCGACGATGAATGGTCGGGCGACGATGAAATGTTCGCGCAAATCCACAAGATGCGGTGCCGCATTGTCACGTCGCCAAGCTTCGGAAATGGCAAGGTCATCGGCGCTATTTTGTTTGAAAAAACGATGGAAGGCGGCGCTGATGACGGCTCGCCCATCCCGAAATTGCTTGCGCGCCGCGGCGTCGTGCCATTCCTGAAAGTGGACAAGGGAATGCACGATACGAAAGATGGCGTACAACTGATGAAGCCCATCCCCGAGCTGGAGCAAATGTGCGCGAGAGCCAAGGAATTGGGCGTTTTCGGGACCAAGATGCGCTCGGTCATTCACGAGGCCAACGATGCCGGGATCAAGGCGAACATCGCGCAGCAAATGGATTACGGGTTGCGCATTCTCGATACCGGACTGATGCCGATCTTGGAGCCGGAAGTGTCGCTGCAAAGCGAGAGCCGCCCGCAAGCCGAAGCCCTGCTGTTAAGCCATATGCTCGACGAGCTAAATCGGCTGCCCGAAGGCAAACAAGTCATGCTGAAGCTGACGATTCCGAGCGAGCCGGACCTTTACAAATCGCTGGTCGATCATCCCAAAGTTTTGCGCGTCGTTGCTTTGTCGGGCGGTTACAGCCGGGAAGAGGCTTGCCGTGAATTGGCGAAAAACACCGGGGTAATCGCCAGTTTCAGCCGCGCTTTGCTCGAAGTTTTGCAAGCCAATATGGATGATCAGCAATTCGACGCGGCGCTCGGCACGGCGATTGAGGAAATCCAGTGCGCTTCGATGGAACCGGTTTAGGTTAGGCAGCGACTGTGTCCAAACGATCCTGCCTATTGTATCTGATTTCGCCATTGGACGTCGGTGGCGAATTTCCGAAACGACTAGAGCGCGCTCTGGACGCGGGTCCGGTCGCTGCTTTTCAATTTCGCGTGAAAGGACTGGATCAACACGCCGCTGCCGATCTGGCGGCACCCTTGCAAGAATTGTGCGCGGCCCGCGATGTGGCCTTTATCGTCAATGACGATATTGCTTTGGCCAAGCGACTTAACGCCGACGGCGTGCATCTTGGTCAGAATGACGGGACGGTTGCCGAAGCGCGCGAGGCATTAGGGTCGGATGCACAGATCGGTGTCACGTGCAAAGACAGCAGGCATCTCGCGATGGACGCTGGCGATGTCGGAGCGGATTACGTCGCATTCGGGTCATTCTTTGAAAGCACGACCAAGGAATCGGCGGCACGTCCCGATCTGGAAATTCTTCGCTGGTGGCAGAATTTGTTTGAGCTGCCCTGTGTTGCAATCGGCGGAATTACACCGGAAAATTGCAAACCGCTGATTGAGGCTGGAGCAGATTTTCTCGCTGTGTCGGGCGCAGTGTGGAATGGCGATGAGGCAGCAGCAATCAAAGCATTTACCAAGATCATGGCGCGGCCTGACGGAAAGCCAGCTTAGTATTTACGCGCGCTATTCTGCCAAAACTTGCTGCGGATGCACGGCACTGTTAGCGCCTTGCCAATTGCCGGTTACAGCGCAATCGATCGGGCTCTCCGTTCGCACCCAGCAATCGCAAACGCCCCTCCGTCTCGCGAACAAATTTCTGCCCTTTCATCGGCCCGCGCGTAAAGCGCACGATGTTGCCGGTTAAAAGATACGTACCGCGCCCCGCATCCGTGCGATAGCTTGACCCGTTAATAATAACGAAGCTGGCACTCTCCATGACTTGCCATGCCTTGCCTTTGGCCGTTCCGGGCATACCACAGACATATTCGCCGCGCAGCAGCGTATCGATAGGACCGCCAGGCGCTGCCGAAACGGATGCAGACCCTATGGCACAACCCAATACCATCATCGCTGCGGTCATTTTCAGTTTCATCACGTTTTTCATGTGTTCCTGATCCATAGCTCTGCGTAGCTTGCTCCTGACTGACTGACCAGCTAAGGCGCGCCAATATACGTGGCCAGTGCATAAGGCTGCCCGCATTTACCAAAGGCTATAGCATGAAAATCAGCGGCGTGGACATTCGTCCCGGCAACATCATCGAGTATGAAACTGGCATCTGGAAAGTCGCTAAGATCCAGCATACGCAGCCCGGTAAAGGCGGCGCGTATATGCAGGTCGAGATGAAAAATCTCGTCGACGGTCGCAAGACCAATGTGCGTTATCGCAGCGCCGATACGGTCGAAAAAGTGCGTCTGGACACAAAAGACTTTCAGTATCTTTATACCGACGGCGATATGCTGGTCTTTATGGATGAGGAAACCTTTGAGCAGATCAATCTGCCGGCAGATTTGCTGGGCGATGCCGCCGCATTTCTGACCGATGGGATGCAAGTCACGCTGGAATTGTATGACGAAAAGCCGATCAGCGTGGCTTTGCCTGAACAGGTCGAAGCAACCATCGTCGAAGCCGACGCCGTGGTGAAGGGGCAGACCGCTTCATCCAGCTACAAACCGGCAGTTCTGGAGAATGGCGTGCGCGTGATGGTGCCGCCACATATCGGCAGCGGAACGCGCATCATAGTCGATGTGTATGAGCGCACCTATGTCGGCAAGGCGGGCTGATTTATTATGGCGATGCCCGGTCTAATCAAGGTTATGGAACGCGCTGCACGCAAGGCTGGAAACCGGTTGCGACGTGATTTCGGTGAAGTGGAACATCTGCAAGTCAGCCGTAAAGGAACGGCCGATTTTGTGTCGAAAGCCGATCAGCGCTCCGAACGGATTTTGTACGACGAATTGTTGTATGCGCGACCCGACTGGGGCTTTGTACTGGAAGAAGCGGGCGTTATCCCGGGTGACGAAAACAGCCCGCGTTGGATCATCGACCCACTCGATGGGACCAGCAATTTTCTCCACGGCATTCCGCATTTTGCAATTTCGATTGCAGTGCAAGAGCCGAAGTTGGGCGGCCCGGGGTGGGGCGATGTGGTCGCTGGCGTCATCTACAACCCCATTACAGATGAGACGTTTTGGGCTGAAAAAACCCGTGGCGCTTGGCTCCAGGACGGGCGACTGCGGGTTTCGTCACGCAAGGCGCTTTCCGATGCGCTGATCTCAACCGGGATTCCGTTTGCCGGACATGGAGATTTTTCGGAATGGACCCGTATTTTCGAAGCCATCGGCCCGAACGTTGCCGGTATCCGTCGCAATGGTGCTGCGTCGCTTGATCTCGCATGGTTGGCAGCCGGAAGATATGACGGCTTTTGGGAAAGCGGCTTGAAGGATTGGGACACGGCGGCAGGCTGTCTGATCGTTCGTGAAGCGGGAGGGTTCATCTCCGATTTCCGTGGGCGTTCGCAACCGATCCATTCGGCGCAAATCCTGGCAGCGAACGACACTTTGCATAGCCGGCTTCATAAATTGCTGGCGAATGCTTTGAAGTAACGCGCGCTGGCGGGGCTGGAGATCGCTCTTGCCTGCTACGCAAAGGCGCGCTAATCGGCGCGCTTTCCATGGGATGCCCCTGTGGTGGAATTGGTAGACGCGCCGCACTCAAAATGCGGTTCTTAACGGAGTGCCGGTTCGAGTCCGGCCAGGGGCACCACTTTTCGCCGCACTGCTTTCGGTCGAACGCTTGCTTCGCTGTGTGCAATTCCGCTAATTTTCCGCATATTTTGCTTGATATTGTGATGGCACAGTGGGACTCACTGCTGCGATGATGATGCCAGGATTACCTTCGTTTCACGCGCTGGCCGCGATGATTGTTACAGTCGCCATGTTCATTGCCTTTGCGCGAGGCAGACTGTCGATCGAGATCGTCTCGCTCCTGACGATCGCAGTCATTGCCGTGGGCCTGTATTTCTTCCCTTTGGCAGACAGCGATCCGGCGGACGGCTTGCAATTGGCATTTTCTGGCTTCGGCCATTATGCGCTGATTACCATCTGTGCGCTGATGATCATGGGGCGCGGGCTGGTCGTCACCGGAGCACTGGAACCCGCCGCCCGATTTCTTGAGCGGGTTTTTAAAATAAATCTTCAATTGGGCTTGCTGGTCTCGCTGGTTATAGCGTTTGCCTTGTCGATGGGCGTTAACGACACGCCGGTTCTTGTTTTGTTGCTACCAATCTTTGTCAGTCTGGCGGCGCGTGGCGCGATGCCTGCATCCAAGACACTTATACCACTGAATGCCGCCGTATTGATCGGCGGGATGGCCACCACCATCGGTACATCGACGAATATTCTTGTGGTTTCGATCGCCCGCGATCTGGGTATGCCGGCCATGAGCGTGTTCCACTTTACGCCCATCGTGTTGTTCGCTGCAATGTTTGCCTTGCCGTATCTGTGGCTGGTCATGCCGCGCCTTCTGGGCGACAATCGGGTTGAGGCTGACGGGCAAGAACGCCGCTTTCACGCGCGTTTGCGGGTCGGTGAAGACAGTATGTTAAACGGCAAGGAATTGTCGGACATCCTGCCGCGCCTGCCCGATGCGATCAAGTTTCACAATCCGCCGCCCGGCGAGATCAACTCAACGCAGCAGTTGCACATCTCCGGCACGCATGAGGCCATCGAAGATGCGTCACGCGAATTGCGCGGCGATGTCGCGCCGTCCTGGGTGCTGGAGCGGATCAAGCGGCAGGGAAACGAGCGTGGCCAGGATATCGCGGTCGTGGAAATGACAGTGACCGGGGATTCGCGGCTTATCTCTCGTACTCTGGCGACTTCCGGCATTGCCGATTTGCACGGGGTTGCGGTTCTCGGTGTTCATCGGCCCGAGCGGTTAATGGGCGCGAAGAATTTGCCGAATGAGGGCGGCGATCTGCGCATTGCCGAAGGCGATGTGCTGCTGGTCATGGGCCTGCCCGACAATCTGGCGGAATTTTCCCGCGCGGACAGTCTGCTGATACTGGAAGGCATGAAAGAGCTTCCGCGCCGCTCGAAAGCGGTTTTGTCGGCGGCAATTATGGTGGGATCGGTTGGGACGGCCTCGATCGGCTTGCTACCCATCGCGATTTCGGCGCTGGCCGGAGCGATCCTGATGTTCGTCACCGGATGTGTGAAATTTGATCGGGTCGGGCGCGCGCTTTCTGCAAAAGTAATTGTGCTGGTCGCGGCCAGTATCGCAGTGGGACGTATCGTGCTGGAAAGTGGTGCAGCCGGATGGCTGGGTCAGGTCTTGTCGATGGGCCTGCAATTCCTGCCACCCGCCGGTGTACTTGCAGCCGTCATGCTGTTCGTAACTCTGCTTACGAACTTTGCCTCCAACGCGACGGCGGCGACAGTGGGCACTCCGATTGCGTACAATATCGCGACACAGCTTGGCTTACCGCCTGAGCCATTGATCCTGGCCGTACTGTTCGGCTGTAATCTCTGTTACGCTACGCCGATCGCTTATCAGACCAATATGCTGATTATGGCTGAGGGTAGCTACGAATTTAAGGACTATATTCGCACCGGCGTTCCGCTGGTTATCCTGATGGTGGCGGTGCTGTCCTTTGCGCTGGTGACGACGTATGAAATGTAAGAAAGGCCAAGGCTGATTATGTTGAAGATATTTGCGATTACTGCCGCCGCTGCCGTGGCTTTGACGACGCCTGCACACGCACAGATAAGCGACTTACGTAGTGCCGTCTCTGAAGATATGCCGGAGTTGCTCTCGCTGTATCGCGATCTTCACGCAAATCCGGAGCTAAGTATGCAGGAGTTTGAAACTTCTGCAAAATTGGCCGAGCGGATGCGGATACTTGGCTTCGAAGTGACTGAAAAAGTGGGCAATACGGGCGTCGTAGCAGTCTTGCGCAATGGCGAAGGTCCGACGGTTATGTTGCGCGCAGACATGGATGGCTTGCCGGTCGAAGAGCAAACCGGACTGCCATACGCATCGACGCGGCGAGGCGTTCCGGTTTCGGGAGTCGAGAGCGGCATTATGCACGCTTGCGGCCATGACACACACATGACGGCATGGATCGGCACGGCGCAGCTTCTCGCCGAGCGCACCGATGATTGGGCCGGGACACTTGTAATGATATTGCAGCCGGCCGAGGAAACGGGCGAGGGCGCCAAAGCCATGCTGGAAGACGGACTGTTCACCCGCTTCCCCAAGCCCGACTATGCCATCGCATTTCACGATGCTGCACAATTTCAGGCAGGGATGATCGGCTATTCACCCGGTTTTGCGCTCGCCAATGTCGATAGTGTCGATATTACGGTAAAGGGCATCGGTGGCCACGGCGCTTACCCGCACACCACCAAAGACCCCATCGTGCTAGCCAGTGGCATGGTGATGAAGCTGCAGACATTGGTCAGCCGCGAAAGCTCTCCGCTCGATCCTGCAGTCGTTACAGTCGGCAGCTTCAATGCAGGCACCAAGCACAATATCATTTCCGATGAGGCCAAACTGCAACTTACGGTGCGCTCTTACAGCGATGCCTCGCGGGAACTGTTGCGCGAAGGTATCGCGCGCATTGCCAAAGGTGAGGCGATTGCTGCCGGTATGCCAGAGGATCGGATGCCGGTGGTCACTTTCCGAGACGACGAATTCACGCCATCGACCTTTAACAGCATCGATTTTACCGAAGAGATGATGGCGTTGATGCGATCCAGTTTTGGTGAAGCTGGTGTGCAGCAAGTTCCGTCGGTCATGGGCGGAGAAGATTTCGGTCGCTTCCTGCGTGAAGATCCGGAAAATATACAATCACTGATTTTCTGGGTAGGGGGAGTGCCACAAGCGGATTTCGAGGCCGCTCAGGCTGGCGAGAAAAAGCTGCCGTCTCTGCATTCACCGTTCTGGGCGCCCGATGCTGAAAAGGTCATCGCAACGGCAACCGAGGCCATGACCGAAATGAGCTTGAAACTGATGTCGGAGCCGTCGACTTAGCAGACAAGCAAATGGCCGCCGATAGCGTGTGCTAAAGGCGGCCATGCATCCTCTCCCAAGGAAGGCTTAGGTGTAGTTGCCGAGCCTATGATGCAACGCATTGATTTTGGCCAATTCGTCGCGATCGTCGGTGGCCCGGGCGTGGCTGGTCAAGGCTTCGCGTAGTAAGCGAAAGTCCGATGTGGACAGCAATGCGCGTGCGCGGCCTGGTTCAGGTGCTCTTGTTTCTTCGGTCATTTCAGTTCCTTTCCCAGATTTGTCGGATCAACCCGCGGCAAACTGATTCATCGTGTTGTCGCCGCCACCAGCTTTCAACGCCGCCTCGCCAGCAAAACTTTCCTTATGATCGTCACCGATGTCGGAGCCGGCCATATTTTGGTGTTTCACACAAGCGATGCCTTCGCGAATTTCTTTCCGCTGAACATTTTTCACATAGCCCAGCATACCCTGGTCGCCAAAATATTCTTTGGCCAGATTATCTGTGCTGAGTGCAGCGGTGTGGTAAGTCGGCAATGTGATCAGGTGGTGAAAAATTCCTGCCTTGGCTGCGGCATCGCGCTGGAAGGTGCGGATTTTTTCATCCGCTTCTTTGGCCAGCTCGGTAGCATCATAGCGTTCGGCCATCAAAGCATCGCGCTCATATTCGCCCAATTCGCGACCTTCTTCCTGCCAGGTATCGAACACTTGCTGGCGAAAGTTCAAAGTCCAGTTGAAGCTAGGCGAATTGTTGTAAACCAGCTTTGCGTTCGGAATGACTTCGCGGATACGATCGACCATGCCGCCGATTTGCCCGATATGTGGCTTTTCCGTCTCGATCCAGAGCAAGTCGGCGCCGTTTTGCAGCGAGGTAATGGAATCGAGAACGCAGCGATCTTCGCCCGTTCCGGCGCGGAACTGATAGAGGTTGGATGGCAGACGCTTGGGCCGCAACAGCTTGCCATCGCGGCTTAAAAAGACATCGCCATTGGCGATTTTGTCCGCATCGACCTCATCACAGTCCAGAAACGCGTTGTATTGGTCGCCAAGGTCGCCTGCTTCTTTCGTGAATGCGATTTGCTTGGTTAGGCCAGCGCCCAGAGAATCGGTCCGCGCAACGATGATGCCGTCATCCACGCCCAGCTCCAGAAATGCATAGCGAATTGCGCGGATTTTCTGCAAAAAGTCCTCATGCGGCACGGTCACTTTGCCGTCCTGATGTCCGCACTGTTTTTCATCCGACACCTGGTTTTCGATCTGCAAAGCGCAAGCGCCCGCTTCGATCATTTTCTTGGCGAGCAGATAAGTGGCTTCGGCATTGCCAAAGCCCGCATCGATATCGGCGATGATCGGTACGACGTGTGTTTGGTAATTGTCGATGGCGTGCTCGATGCGCTTGGCCTCGACTTCGTTACCGCCCTCACGTGCATCGTCCAGATCGTGAAACATTCCGCCAAGCTCGCGCGCGTCGGCTTGCTTCAGGAATGTGTATATTTCTTCGATCAAGGCAGGCACGCTGGTTTTTTCATGCATGGACTGATCGGGCAGGGGGCCGAACTCGCTCCGCAAAGCGGCGACCATCCAGCCGGACAAGTAGAGATACCGGCGATCGGTATTACCGAAGTGCTTTTTAATGCTGATCATTTTTTGCTGCGCGATAAATCCATGCCAGCAGCCCAGCGATTGCGTATATTGCGCAGGATCGGCATCGTATGCTTCCATGTCCGCCCGCATGACTTGCGCTGTATGACGTGCGATATCCAGGCCAGTGCGAAACCTGTTCTGCAAGCGCATCCGTGCCACGGCTTCGCCGCTGATGGCGCTCCATGCCTCACCTTCGTTGGCGATAAGCTGGTCAAGATCGTTTGATGTGGTTTGGTAAGTCATAATGCATTCTCAATTCGTTGTTTTGTAATCGCTGGAGCGGTTCAATTGCTGATAAGCCAATTGGGTGAAAAACCATAAGATATTTACAAGAAATTATGTCTTAAAAATGGTTAAAGGTCGTTCTAGCTTGTAAAGTTGTAAATAAAATGACATTACCATAAGCATATGGCTGACCAACCTCTTTTTGCCGGGCACGCCCTGCGTCGTCTTAGAAGGCGTTCCAACTTAACGCAGCTTGCCATGGCCAATCGCCTGAGCATCTCGCCAAGCTATCTCAATTTGATCGAACGCAATCAGCGACCTCTGTCTGCGCGGGTTATGATGCAGCTTGTCAGTCAATTCGATTTCGATCCACGTTCGCTTAGAGCCGATGAGAGTGTCGGCGGCATCGACGGTCTGGCGCGGCGTTTGTCCGACGATCGCTTTGCCGATCTTCCGATCGACCGAGAAGATATCAACGAGTTGTTTTCTTACGCGCCACAGTTTGCGGCGGCGTTCGCAAGGCTTTATGATAATTCCAATCCAGCAAAGCCAAACAGCGACGATCCGCTTTCCTTGTCGCGCCAAGCGATCGAGCGTCGGCAAAACTACTTTGCCGATCTGGATGAAGCGGCTGAAAAGCTGGCTGATGAATTGCGATTGTCACGCGGGGATTTCGGCGTAGCGTTAACGGAACGCCTGCGTGAGCGACATCAGCTATCGGTGCGTATCTTGCCGCGCGACGTTTTGCCGGACTGGTCGCGCAGGCTCGATCTGCATGCAAGGCAAGTGCAATTATCGGAAATGCTCGACGTGCCGGCGCGCAACTTCCAATTGGCTATGCAACTGGCGCAATTGGAACTGCGTCAACGTATCGATGACATTGTTTCCGGCGAAAATTTCGACGACACTTCAGGGAGCAAGCTATTCGAACGTTATCTATATTCCTACGCTGCCGCGGCGCTACTGATGCCATACTCCCGGTTCCTGCGGGCGTGTCGTCAAACCAATTACGACCTCCTGATATTGCCGCATCGTTTCGGAGTGAGCTTTGAACAATTGGCGCACCGCATGACCACTTTGCAGCGTGTCGGGGAACGCGGCCTGCCGTTCTTTATGGCGCGGCTCGATAACGCCGGACAAATGTCAAAAAAATTTATCGGCGCGAGCGGCACGAATATTCTTGCCAGCGATCAGACATGTCCATTGTGGCACGTTCATCGCAGCTTTGCGCGACCCAGCGATTTGCAATTGCAGCTTGTGACATATTCCGATCATAAGACCGGAGTCTGGCTTACTGCATCAAAATCTGTTGGCAAAAACAACGCAGATGGCAGAAGCGCGTTCGCAATTGTCATTGGCGTAAAGGCTGAATTTGCGGCGGAATGGGCACAGTCGAGAGGCATGGCCCTAGGCGAAAGCGATGCCCAAATTATCGGTCCGGGATGTCGCAAATGTTTCAAGGCAAACTGCTTGCAACGCTCTTTGCCGCCAGAAAACGCAAAACTTCAATTCGAACCGGGCAGCTCGGCCAGTACACCTTTCCAGTTTGATTAACGGACTTGGTATCTATCAGGTTTACGACATTGGGGTTTTCTTAATCCGAAGCGAATATGAAGCACGGTAGCCTTAAAACTAACGAGATGCGCATCAATGCCGTTCTTTTCGTCCATCGTCGATATATCGGTATTTACAGCGTATCTATGCGCGTCCGCCGCCGGTTTACTATGCGCATTGTGGATTCAGCGTTATGGCGATCATGGCCGTGTTGATCGACACACTTCGATCGCAGCTCTGCTGACAATTGCGATATGGGCGATGTCGTGTCTGGCAGTCGGGGCAGAAAACCCTTTGTCGCAAGGTCTCGCGATCATTCGCAATGTCGCTTGGATCATGCTGATCTATCAGCTTTTCAAAGCAATGTCGGGCAGTGTAATTCCGCAGATTAAATGGCTGGTTATTGCACTGACTTTCGTCGAGGCTTTGCAGGGCATAATTCTGCTTGCCCGAACAATTGTCAGCACTCCTGTCTCAGCATCGCTATTTTTGTCGGACACATCCGCGCTGCTTGGAATGATGGTTGGTTTTGGCGCTCTTGTTTTGGTGCACAATCTGTATGCGGGAGCGATTGGTTCATTCAAGATTTTACGCTGGAGCGCGCTCGCCACAGCCGTGTTTTGGGGAGCCGAACTTGGCATTTCGACTGTCGCTTATGGATCCGAGAATGTTGCCAGTAACTTCACGGTAGCCACGTCGGTATTGCAAAACGCCTCGATGATCGTCGCTGGACTGATGCTGTGTCTGGCTGCAAAAGCGGCCAATTCGCAACTGCGGATAAAGCCGTCGCGCACCGTCACATTTCAATCCCTGTCGGCTTTGCTCATCCTTGCGTATATGTTGACCATAGCGACGGTCGCCGATGCGCTCACCGAGCCGACCGATGCCGGCAATCGCTGGGCTGTGACCAGCGTTCTGGTCGCTGCTCTGGTCGCTGGCTTTTTGTGGTTGCCATCGCTGCGTTTGCGCTCATCCGTCCGTGCTATCCTAGTGAAACACTTGTTTCGCCATCGATATGACTACCGTGAAACTTGGCTAAATTTTTCTGAAACTCTTGGTCAGAATGGACAGGAAAACGTCCCGCTGGAAGAGCGCGCGATCATGGCCCTGGCCAATCTAACGGAAAGCAAATCGGGAATTCTGTTCCTGCCAGATGGTGATGATGGGCTGTGTCTTGCTGCACGATGGAATTGGCCCACCAAGGCTTTGGAAGAGACTGCTTCATTCGATCCTCTCCTTGCCAGAGTATTGCGAGATAAGCAGATTGTAGATTGTGCGCCGACGACGTCAGGAAACGGCGTCACGTCACGCAATCTTCCCGAAGATAATGCATGGGCGGTGGTTCCGCTGCTGCACTACGAAAAGATGGTCGGCGCTATCCTGCTGGCCAAACCCAAAGTCCCCAGAGCATTGGATTGGGAGGATTTGGATTTATTGCGCGTTGCCGCTTCGCAGATTGCGAGTTATTTCTCGGAAAGTCATGCGCAGCAGGCTTTGCACGAAGCCGCCAGGTTCGACGAGTTCAATCGCCGTATCGCCTTTTTCATGCATGACATTAAAAACCTTTCCAGCCAATTATCTCTGTTGTTGAAGAATGCCGAAAAACACGCGCACAATCCTGATTTTGTTGCTGATATGCTGGTCACATTGCGCAACAGTTCGGAGAAGTTGCGTAATTTGCTGGTGCGTTTAGGGAAATATGGTGCCTTGCCTGACCAAGAGCATGAGCGTGTGGATTTGGCAGTGACCTTGCGCGATCTCGTCTCGCAATTTGGTTCGCATAACAATGTTCAGGCGAGCATTCTTGAAGAATGTGTTGTCAGCGCTCCGGCCCGAGCTGTCACGCAAGCCGTTTCGCATTTTATCCAAAACGCGATAGATGCGACCGATGATAGCTCGCCGATCATGCTCGAATGTCAGAAAGCACGGGGGGCAGCGCGGATCAGCATCATCGACAGTGGACGGGGAATGACGCCACAATTTCTTCGCCAGAGCCTGTTTCAGCCCTTCATTTCGACGAAAGCTGACGGGTTCGGAATTGGTGCTTATGAAGCAAGAGAACTTGTGCGGGCGATGGGCGGCAGCGTCAGTGTAGTGTCAGAACCAGGTGTCGGTTCTTGCTTCACGATCACCGTTCCACTGGCCCAATCGGACGAAAGACACGCAACTCAGGCGCAGGTGGCATAAATGAGCGAGAAGAAACCTCCGCTGCTGATCATTGAGGACGATGTAGGTCTGCAGGCGCAATTGAAGTGGGCCTATGATGCTTATGACGTCACTATTGTCGGCACGCGAACCGAGGCGATTGAGAAGCTGCGCGCGCTTAAACCGGCTGTTGTCACCCTTGATCTTGGCCTTCCACCGGACCCTGATGGCACAAGCGAGGGTTTTGCAACGCTTGATAATATCATGGAGCTTTTGCCGCAAACCAAGGTGGTGGTTGCATCGGGACATGGCGAACGCGACAGCGCGCTTCACGCCATCGCCAGAGGAGCTTATGATTTTTATCAAAAGCCCATCGATATTGATGATCTCGGCCTGATCGTCGATCGCGCCCACCATCTATACGAGATCGAGCAGGAGAATCGCAGATTATCCGAGCGCGGCGATGACGATCATGTCGTGCTGGGCCGCGTTATAACCAGCGCGCCCGAAATGCTGAAAGTCGCCCGAACGGTCGAGCGTGTCGCGAACACAAATGTCTCTGTCATGGTGCTTGGGGGTAGCGGAACGGGCAAAGAACTAATCGCCAAGGGACTTCACGAACATAGCGATCGCCGCTCCGGACCGTTCGTCGCTATAAACTGCGCGGCCATCCCCGAAACGCTGCTGGAAAGCGAATTGTTCGGGCATGAGAAAGGCGCTTTTACAGGTGCGGTCAAACTGACCGAAGGCAAGATCGAGATGTCGGCCGGCGGTACGCTGTTCTTGGACGAAGTGGGTGATATTCCGCTACAATTGCAAGTTAAGCTGCTGCGATTTTTGCAAGAGCGAACCATCGAACGGATCGGCGGACGCAAGCAAATTGCAGTCGATACGCGGATTGTTTGCGCCACGCATCAGGATCTCGAAGCGATGATATCCGCCGGGACTTTTCGCGAAGATTTGTACTATCGATTGGCCGAAGTCGTTATTAAAGTGCCACCCTTGTCGGAGCGAACCGGCGATCCCGTGCTGTTGGCAAAGTCTTTCCTGTCACGCTTTGCTAATGAAATGAACCCAGGCATCAGAGGGTTCACACCCGACGCATTAGCAGCGATCGATGACTGGCCGTGGCCGGGGAATGTCCGTGAGTTGGAAAATCGCGTGAAGCGAGCGGTCATTATGTGCGATGACAAACTTATCGGCATCGACGACCTTGATTTCAATGATGCGAAGAATGCGCAATCGTTGCAGGCCTTGGACCTCAAGGCCGCGCGAGAAGAGTCGGATAAGCGTATTATCCGACAAGCGCTTTCACGGGTGGAAAATAACATCAGTAGCGCCGCCAAGCTGCTCGGGGTGAGCAGGCCAACGCTTTACGACCTTATGAAACAATATGATTTGCGCCCGTAACTTCAGGCAAAAAATTGCCAATTTGGCTTAATCTATGACGCCAAGTCAGTCGCAGTTTCGATCGTGTCCTTATTCAGCTTCTGATTGCGATTATAGCGAACCGACCACCATAGCGACAAACCGATCAAAACGGCCCCGATCAGTCCGGTTATAGTCTCGGGTATGTGGAATTTTGCCGAGAGCAGCATAATCGAACCCAAGGCAATGATCGCCCAGAACGCTCCATGCTCCAAATAGCGAAATTGCGTCAAAGTTCCGGCGCGCACCAAATGTATGGTCATCGAACGCACAAACATGGCACCGATCGACAAGCCGATGGCAATGATGAGCATATTGTTGGTAAGCGCAAAGGCGCCGATCACGCCGTCGAATGAAAAGCTGGCATCGAGCACTTCAAGATAGAGAAACCCGCCAAGCCCAGAACGGGCCGCACCTTCGGCCAACTTTTGCTTTTCGGCCATATCGAGCAAAGTGCCGATCCCATCGACTACGATATAGGTGACCAGGCCTAGCACACCGGAAACGAGAAAAGTGGAAGCATCGCCGGCATTTAGCGTCATTGAGATGCCGTAAAGTGCGAGCAAAACGACAGCAATTTCAACCGCCTTGATGTCGGATGCTTTGGTAACAAATCGTTCCACTGCGGTGATCCAGTGGACATCCTTCTCGCCATCGAAAAAGAAGTTGAGCCCTACCATCGTAAGGAAGGCTCCGCCGAAACCCGCAATGCCGATATGGGCGCCGGACACGATCGCTTCGTAACCTTCCGGATCGTTTAGCGACAAGCGGATGGCATCGATCGGGCCAAGATCGGCAGCCACCGCCACGATGGCGAGGGGAAATACGATCCGCATTCCAAAGACCGCAATAAGGATCCCCCATGTCAGAAAGCGGCGTTGCCACTTTTCGCTCATATCCCGCAGCACGGTCGCATTGACGACGGCATTGTCGAAGCTAAGCGAAATTTCCAAAATGGTGAGGACGAGAACGATCCACAAAATTTCGGCAGTCGCTGCAATCGATCCTGTGCTGCTCCATCCGTACCAAATGGCGAGGGCGAAACACACCGCCATGAAGGCGAGCGAAAACTTGTAGAACTGCAATAAGGTGGACACTGGTCGCCGGTCTAAGATTTGGGTTGGTAAGTCTGGTCGGCATCGGGGAAGCTGCGATCACGGACTTCGGCCGAATATTTGGCGACAGTTGCTTCAATCCGCTCGGCAATATTGTCATATTTCTTTACAAAACGCGGCACACGCTCGAACATTCCAAGCATATCTTCGGTGACGAGAACCTGTCCGTCGCATTTTGCCGACGCGCCGATCCCGATTGTCGGTGCAGCGACCGCATCGGTCACGGCGATTGCAATCGGCTCGACGACACCTTCGACCACGATGGCGAAAGCTCCTGCGTCATCCAGAGCCTTGGCATCGCTGACGATCTTGTCCGCCTCGGCGCCGCTGCGCCCGCGCGCCATATAGCCGCCCAAGCACGTTGACGGCTTGTGGAGTTAATCCAACATGGCCCATCACCGGGATGCCGCGAGCAATCAGAAAAGCGACAGTTTCCGCCATTGCTGCGCCGCCTTCCAGCTTTACAGCAGCCGCACCGCTGTCTTTTAAGAGCCGTGCCGCGCTGTCGAAGGCCTGTTCCTTGCTGGCTTCGTAAGACCCGAACGGCATATCGACGACGACAACCGAATGGTACGATCCCCTTACGACGGCCGCGGCATGGTTGGCCATCATGTCGAGAGTGACCGGGATGGTGGAGGGGAGGCCGTAAATTACCTGACCTAGCGAGTCTCCGACCAGCAGCAAGTCGCAATGTGCATCCAGCAATTGTGCTTGACGCGCAGTGTAGGCTGTCAGCATCACCAACGGCTCCTGCGTCACGCCATCCTGCTTGCGCGCGCGTATGCGCGGCACCGTGAGGCGCTTCATCGGGGCAGGGGTCGGATTGGCCCGGCTGGTCGAAGTGTCGATCTGAAAAGTCGTGGACATGGGCGCTGCTTTAACCGCGCCGCTTCGCAGATGCAAAGCGGATAAGATTTGCGCCCTCTCGACGAGGCCGAAATTTTCTTGCAAAGAACCCGATATCATTATGCGCGCCCGCAGAAGGTTCGCAAAGGGAGAGGGAAGTTTATGGTCGTCACCACCGGATCGGATGGGATCACGAAGCGCGATGGATGGTCTTCGCGATCGGCATTTATTCTGGCTGCTGTCGGTTCCGCTGTGGGGCTTGGCAATATGTGGCGCTTTCCGGCGGAAGCGGGCGCTAATGGAGGCGGCGCATTTGTCGTCTTCTACATTCTTTGCGTGGTCCTGATCGGTCTGCCCATACTGCTTTCCGAAACCCTGATCGGCCGTCACGGCCAGGCCTCAGCACCGGAAAGCGTGCGGCGCATTGCGGCGGAATCCGGCAAGTCGAGCCACTGGGACACGCTGGCGTCATTCGGTGTGACAGGCGCTTTTCTGGTTCTCAGCTTCTACTGCGTGGTCGGAGGTTGGGTGCTGTACTATATCGGCGTATTTGCGCAGGATCTGGTCGCCACCGGCTTGTCCGGCGGAGCGTTCCAAGGGCGACCTGCCGAAGATGTCGAAGGTCTGCTGCCGTCGCTGTTCGGTAACGGCGCGCTGATGGTGGGACTGCACTTTGTATTCCTCGCCATCACATTTTACTTCGTGTCCCGGGGTATTTCGAGCGGCATCGAATGGGTCGCCACGTGGCTGATGCCAACCTTCTTTACGCTCTTTCTGGCCATCACGATCTATGGCGCGTTTACGGGCGCTTTTGCCGAAGCGGTCAGTTATCTCTTTACGTTTGATGCGACGAAGCTGACCGGCCCGGTCATGCTGGCAGCGGTCGGCCAAGCGTTTTTCTCGCTGTCTCTCGGTGTCGCGGGAATGATGACATACGGCGCTTATGTCGGGCGTGACGTCAACCTTGCCGGTACGTCCGGCATTATCGCCAGCGCCGATACTGCCGTGGCTTTACTGGCCGGACTGTGCATTTTCCCGATTGTCTTTGCCGCTGGACTGGAACCGAATTCTGGCCCCGGCTTGATGTTCCAGTCGCTTCCCATTGCGTTCCAGAATATGCCATTCGGCTCGCTTGTGGGGCTGCTATTTTTCGTCATGGTGTTTTTCGCAGCTCTGACAAGTTCGGTGTCGCTAATGGAAGCGCCTACCGCATGGCTGAAAGAGAAAGCCAATCTCTCGCGCACGTTGGCCACGCTGATCATTACACTTGGCGCGCTGGCATTAGGGGTTTTGGCTGCCCTATCCTTTAACATATTGGCGGATTTCAAACCATTCAGCTTCATTCCGCTGTTCGAGGGGCAGGGGATGTTTGATGTTCTGGATACCGTCACGAGCAAAGTATTGATGCCGATCGGTGCGATACTGACATCTGTGTTCGTCGGATGGGTAGCCCAGCGCCGTTTAATCGACTCCGAAAACGGACTGTCCGGCGGTCTGGAGCGTTTCTGGTTGTTCCTAGTGCGCTGGCTATGCCCGCTCGCACTGTCGATCATCTTGATCGTTGGAATATTCCCTTCCATTCTAGGGGGTTAGGCACGAAAAAGCCGCCCTTCTTAAACAGGAGGGCGGCTCTAGCTTCGTTCGGGTTCGCTTAAAGTGCGGTTTCGACGTGGTGTTCTTTACCTTCGCCACGCACATCCATGCCGAGCATCATCTTGGCGTTATTGATCATACCAAGGTCGCTATTCCAAATTTCTGCGTCACCCAATTTCATGCTCAACATGAGTAAATTGGGATCGTCTTTTCCGCCCGGAAACCACGCTTCGACGAAGTTATTCCATTGTTTATCAAGCCGTTCTTTGCTCGTCTCTTGCGAAAGCGTGCCTTCGATCCGCGCAAAAATCTGATTATCTTTACCGGCAAAGGTCACGACTGCCGGACCCATTTCGGCCAAATGATGATCCTTGGTCGTGAAGAACCATATTTCGCTGTCGGCGTCCTTATCCAGCTGCGCCGTCATCACGACAGCTTCGCCGGGGTTTTCTGTCCGCTCGAGGAAAACGAACGGAGAATCCGACAACGCCTTCCAAAATTTCGTCTTCAGCTCGTCGGCATTGCCTTCATTATACTTCATTAAGTCTGTCTCCTGTGTTCGACTTATCAATGGCTGAAAGCCGCGATTTGTTCCGATATGACAAGGCGCAGGCTCGCTTACAGAATGCCATGATCCAACATTATCACTGGCACTTTTCGCAGTGAGAACATATATAGAACTTCGAGGTAAAAGATGCGATCAGATACCATTATAGAGAAGCTGGAAATTCTTGCTGACGCGGCAAAATACGATGCTTCCTGCGCGTCTTCCGGCACGGTCAAAAAAGACAGCACGAATGGAAAAGGGATCGGTTCGACTGAAGGCATGGGCATATGTCACGCCTATGCACCCGATGGACGCTGTATCTCGCTACTCAAACTTCTGCTGACCAATCATTGTATTTTCGACTGCCATTATTGCATCAACCGCAAGAGCAGCAATGTGCGCCGCGCGCGGTTTACGCCGCAGGAAGTCGCTGATTTAACATTGAATTTTTACCGCCGGAATTACATCGAAGGACTGTTCCTCTCGTCCGGAATTATCAAAAGCTCCAATCACACGATGGAGCAATTGATTGAAACCGCCCGTATACTGCGCGAAGAGCATGATTTTCGGGGCTACATTCATTTGAAAACAATTCCTGAGGCCGATCCGGAACTGGCGCGCCAGGCTGGTTTCTACGCCGATCGAGTGTCGATCAATGTCGAGCTTCCGACAGATAGCGGATTAACGCGCCTCGCCCCTGATAAAGACGCGCGTCAGATTGAACACGCGATGGGCGGCATGAAAAGTGCAATCGTGCAAGCCAAGGACGAGCGGAAGCGTTTTCGCCATGCGCCGCGATATGCGCCTGCCGGGCAATCGACGCAGATGATTGTCGGTGCGGACGCCGCCAGCGATGCCGATATTGTCGGCAAAGCCAGTCGGCTGTATGACAATTTCAGTTTGCGCCGGGTGTATTATTCGGCATTTTCGCCCATTCCCGATGCAAGCGCGGTTTTGCCTCTAAAGCGTCCGCCATTGATTAGAGAGCATCGGCTTTATCAGTCGGACTGGCTAATGCGGTTTTATGGCTACAAATCCAGCGAAGTGATGCAGGCAACCGATCAAAGCGGCAACTTACCACTCGACATAGATCCGAAATTGGCTTGGGCTTTGAAGTTTCGCGAGTTTTTTCCGGTCGATGTCAACCGAGCGAGCAGAGAGCGATTATTGCGTGTGCCTGGTCTCGGTGTGAAAGCAGTTAACCGGATTATTGCTGCACGGCGGCATCACAGTCTTTCCCTTGATGATGTCGCAAAACTAACGGTTTCTATAACGAAAGTTCGGCCTTTCTTGATCGCCAGCAACTGGCGCCCGACATTGTTGAGCGACAAAGCAGATTTGCGCAGTTTGCTTGCTCCAAAAACAGAGCAATTAGAACTATTCGCAGCATGAGTGTCGTTGAGGCAAAAACCACTCAAGCTTATTTTACAGTCCGAATGCCAGCGCCTGATGACTTTGATTTTTGGCGAGAACAAGCCCGCCAATTTGTGCAGTGCGGGGTTGAACCGCACCGTATAAGCTGGTCGGAACCTGATAGCGTCGGCGATTTATTCGGTCAGGCTGCTGATGTCGATCTATCAGAGCAGGCGCAGCAAACCGGGACGATAAAATTTGATAAGATTGTGCGCGCGAATAAACGCTTCGTGGCTTTGGCAAAAAATGCGATTTTGCATTCCGACGCTGAGCGATTTGCATTGCTCTATCGTTTGTTGTGGCGCTTGCAGTCCAATTCACGTTTGATGGAAGACAAGACTGACGACGATGTCCGCAAGCTCGAAGAGCTGGATAAGAATGTTCGCCGCGATAGTCATAAAATGCACGCTTTTGTCAGATTTCGGGTGGTCGAAGATCCCGACACAGACGCAATAGACAAACAGCACTATGTCGCTTGGTTTGAACCTGAACATCATATTGTCCGCGCGAATGCAGGCTTTTTCATGCGCCGCTTTGCCAATATGCGGTGGTCGATCCTGACGCCCCGCGGGTGTTTGCACTGGGATGGTGAAACGATGCGCGAAGGGCCACCGGCCCAACGTTCCGATGCGCCGCAAGGCGATCCGGTGGAGGATTTATGGCGCAAATATTATGCTTCGATTTTCAATCCGGCTCGGCTGAAAGTCGGTGCGATGTTAAGCGAAATGCCGAAGAAATACTGGAAGAATTTGCCGGAAGCGGAGCTTATTCCCGGACTTATCGCTGGCGCGCAAAAACGTGAAGCGAAGATGGTCGCGGCGGGCGAAACAAAGCGCGATACGCGCCCCGACAATTTGCCAGCAATCGAACAAGCAATAGCACGGTGTCGCGACTGCTCGATCGGCAACCTCAACAATGAGGCAGTAAGCGGGGAAGGGCCGAAGGCTCGCACCGATTTTTCCAGTTTGATGATTGTCGGAGAGCAGCCGGGCGATCAGGAGGATCGTCTGGGCCGGCCATTCGTCGGACCTGCCGGTCAGTTACTCGATGCACATTTACAGACTGCCGGTATCGATCGCAGTGCAGCTTATGTCACCAATGCGGTCAAGCATTTCAAATATGTCCAGCGCGGGAAGCGGCGCGTTCATCAGTCGCCGACAGCCAAGGAAATCGATACGTGTCGGTGGTGGCTGGAAAGCGAGAGGCTGGTCGTTCGGCCCAAAATTATACTGGCAATGGGTGCCAGTTCTGCTCGCGCGATCCTTGGCAAGACGGTCAGTGTGACCAAGGTTCGCGGTGAAGCGATCGCTCTGGATGATGGAAGCGAGCTATGGATTACCGTGCATCCTTCATATCTCCTGCGACTTGACGGCGATGCCGCTGCGGAACAAACGCGCCTTTTCGATGCCGATTTGTCACGTGTAGCCAAGCGGTTGGCAGAGCTGCAGTCGCAATACTAGGTTGCGCTGGCTATGTACGTAGGATGTGCCGATGATCTCGCGCAATATCGGAAAATTCACCGGTGATTTGCGGCTGATCCGCTTGCTCGCGATAGCTGGTTTAATGATTGCTGGCGCGGTTTGGATCACGCAGCATCCGCAGCACAATCCTCTGGCTCCGCTTAATCTTAACGATCCGATCGGTTTGGCAACACCAATAAAACTGCAGCGATTGAAAGGCGATCCTGCTTTGTGCCATGCCGCTTTGACCCGCAGCAGGATAGCAGTGCGCACATTACCATCTGACCGGATTGCAATGTCGAATGATCGAATTCAGTCAAGCTGCTTCCGTAATCGACCAAACGATCCTGCCCGACCTCAACCTCGCGCCTGCCGAGCCAGTAGCTACCTGCGCGGTGATGGCGGCAATGTATCTGTGGGTCGAACATATAGTGCAGCCTGAAGCGCGCGCGGCGTTCGGTGAAGAAATTGCCACCATCCATCACCTTGGCACGTATAGTTGTCGACGCGTGAACAATACCGCTGATGGAAATTGGAGCGAGCACGCAACAGGTAACGCAATCGACATTGCCGCCTTCGAAACGACAAGCGGACGGCGGATCAGCGTCCTGACTTCGTGGGACGGTAGCGAAAGCGAGCAACAATTTCTAAAATCGGTGCGAGATGGGGCCTGCCAATTTTTCTCGACAACCCTGTCGCCAGATTACAACGCAGCCCATGCAGACCATTTTCACTTCGATCAGTCGCCGCGCTATTCCGGTATGTGTCGCTAAACTCAGCCTATACAGGTTCTAGCGCATACCCGGCTGAGCGAACCGTGCGAATGGGGTCATTTGCCGTGTCGACCTGGATCGCTTTACGCAGACGTCTGATATGGACGTCCACAGTGCGAAGCTCGATATCGCTTTGCGTTCCCCAGACACCGTCGAGCAATTGGCCGCGGCTGAAGACTCGTCCGGGACTTTCCATGAAAAACTTCAGCAGGCGGTATTCGGTCGGGCCAAGCTGCAATGTGCGGCCACTACGCTGCACTTTATGAGCGACAGCATCGAGCCACAGATCGCCCACTTCAATAATCTCACCGGCCAAAGCTGGTCTGATGCGTCGCATAACGGCGGCGACACGCGCCAATAGCTCGCGCGGGCTGAACGGCTTGGTCACATAATCATCCGCGCCCGTTTCCAGGCCGCGAATGCGATCGTCTTCATTTTCTCGCGCGGTCAGCATGATGATCGGTACGTGCGAGGTCGCCTTGTCGCGGCGCAAACGGCGGCAAACTTCGATGCCGCTGGTGCCTTCGATCATCCAGTCGAGTATAACAAGGTCGGGCGTATCTTCTGCCGCCATTACGATGGCCTCGTCACCATTGCCCGTCGTGCGAACGTCATAACCTTCGTTAGCGAAGCGATATTCCAGCAATTCCGACAGTGCCGGATCGTCTTCCACAAGGATGAGTTTAGCGCCGCTCACAGCCGGCAAACTCGTGGCGCTAGCTGCATCATTGCCTCAAAATTTTGATCGGCGTTATAGATCATCGTCCAGGGGGTAAGTTCCGGTTGCGGCAAAATGCACCATCTCGGCGACGTTCGTTGCGTGATCGCCAATGCGTTCGATATTGCGCGCGACAAACAGCAATTGCGCTGCACTTGAAATGGTAGCCGGGTTCTCGACCATATGGCTTACGAGATTGCGGAAAATGCTGTCATAAAATGCATCCACCTTGTCATCGGCGTGGATCACGTCGAGCGCCAGTTCCGGATCGCGCGCGGCATAAGCGGTCAACACGTCGTGGACCATTTCCGCAGCAACATCGGCCATTGCGGGTATCAGCGTCAAAGGCTCGAACCGCCCGCGCCCTTCGATCCGGTCCACCCGCTTGGCAATATTTTTTGCATAATCGCCAATTCGCTCGACCACACCGGCAATTTTTAGAGCAGCGATCACTTCGCGCAAATCATCCGCCATCGGTGCGCGCAGAGCGATAACCCGAACCGCCAATGTATCGACTTCGGCTTCGAGCATATCGATCTTTTTGTCGCGAGCCACCACCTTACGGCCAAGCTCTTCATCGCCGCGAATAATTGCCTCAATACATTCCTGGATCGACACTTCTGCCAATCCGCCCATTTCGGCGATCAAGCCGCGCAAACGGGTGATGTCCTCGTCGAACGCCTTGACTGTATGTTCGACCATTAGCCGTACCTTCCGGTGATGTAGTCCTTGGTCCGCACTTCCAGCGGATTGGTGAAGATTTCCGATGTCGGACCATATTCAACCATTCGGCCAAGGTGAAAAAACGCTGTGCGCTGCGATACGCGCGCGGCTTGCTGCATTGAATGGGTGACGATCACGATTGCGTAATTGTCAGCAAGATCGTTGATAAGTTCTTCAATTTTTGCTGTCGCAATGGGATCAAGTGCGGAGCACGGCTCATCCATCAGGATGACTTCAGGATCGACGGCAATGGCGCGGGCGATGCAAAGCCGCTGTTGCTGACCACCGGACAAGGTTGTTCCTGAATCCGTCAGACGATCGCTAACTTCGTCCCATAAACCTGCGCGCTTTAACGACCGTTCGACGATGTCATCGATCTCGTCTTTTTTCTCCGCAAATCCGTGAATACGCGGACCGTAAGCGACGTTCTCGTAGATAGTCTTGGGGAAGGGATTGGGCTTTTGAAACACCATCCCAACGCGCGCACGCAATTGGACAACATCGATGCCGGAGCTATAAATATCGTCGCCATCCAGCGTGATCTCGCCGGTTACACGCGCTGAAGGGATCGTGTCGTTCATGCGGTTAAGTGTGCGCAGAAACGTCGATTTGCCGCAGCCGGACGGGCCAATGAAAGCCGTTACGAGTTTGTTCGGCACATCGATCGACACGTCGTCGATGGCCTTTTTATCGTCATAAAAGACCGAAACATTGCGCGCCTGCATTTTCGCATCGCGAATGCCCATATCAGGATGGATCTTGGTCACCACTTTTTCTCAAATTTGTTTCGCAGGTAAATCGCCAGCCCGTTCATAACGAGCAGGAAGAGTAATAGCACGATAATAGCGGCGCTGGTACGTTCGACGAAGCCGCGATCGATTTCATCGGACCATAGAAAAATCTGCACTGGCAGGACCGTCGCTGGCGACGTGAAATCATTCGGTGGACTGGCGACAAAGGCGCGCATTCCGATCATTAGCAGTGGTGCCGTTTCGCCCAGGGCGCGCGCCATTCCGATTATGGTGCCGGTCAGAATGCCGGGCAAAGCAAGCGGAAGGACATGGTGGAACACGACTTGAATTTTCGATGCACCGAGCGCCAGAGCGCCATCGCGAATTGATGGCGGCACGGCCTTAATCGCATTGCGTCCGGAGATGACGATCACCGGCATCGTCATCAATGCCAAGGTCATACCTCCAATCAAAGGAGCGGATCGCATATTGGGAAAAATCCAAAGGAATACCGCCAATCCGAGAAGCCCGAATATGATGGATGGCACTGCTGCCAGATTGTTGATCGAGACTTCGATAACATCGGTCCAGCGATTGCGCGGTGCATATTCTTCTAGATAAAGTGCAGCAAGGACGCCGATTGGAAAAGCCATCAGTAAGGTGACGACCATTGTCAGCATCGACCCTTTCAGCGCACCCCAAATACCCACGAACTGCGGGCTGGTCGCGTCGGAGCGCGTGAAGAAGCCTGTGTCGAACCGGTTCTTGATATGCCCTTGTTCGGCAAGGCTGGTTGCAAGCGCACGCATTTCAGGCGAGCCGTCACCATTATAGCCTGACGCCAATTTGGCACTCACCGGAAGCCAGATATTTTCCTGCCGTTGAAGTAGAGAAGGATCGTCAACGATAGCCTGTGCAGCCGTACGCCATGCCGCATCGCTAATTACGCCATCGGTGCTGCGTCCGATTGCTTGCTCGGTCGCGGCCTCCACGATTTGCGGCAATCCTTGTGCCTCCAGAGTGGACGCGCCGCGATCGCCGCTTAATGTGGTCAAGTCGCCGGCCAGTCCCGAAGCCGCAAAATCGATGGGGACATTGATCTCCGTTCGCTGAAAGCCCCCGACCGCTTTGGTGGACATGGAGATCAGCAGAATGGCTAACACGGTCACCGAAAACAGGATTGCGGCCAAACCGAAAAATTTGAAACGCTGCTCGGCATTGTACCGCTTGCGAAGCCGTTTTTCGAAAACCTTGGTGCGGGTAGGGGTGGCAAATTCGCCCATGGCTATTCGTACGCCTCACGAAAACGCTTCACCACCCGCAGGGCGATGAAATTGAGACCCAAAGTCACCAAAAACAATACAAAGCCCAAAGCAAAGGCGGCAAGAGTAGCCGGATGATCGAAACTGCCCTCTCCGGTTAAAAGCGCCACGATTTGATAGGTAACTGTCGTCATAGTTTCCAAAGGGTTAGCTGTCAGATTGGCGGCTGCTCCTGCGGCCATAACCACGATCATAGTTTCGCCAATCGCGCGGCTGATCGCCAGCATGATCCCCGCAACGATGCCGGGCAGGGCAGCCGGTATTAAAACGCGTTGGATAGTTTCCGAAGTCGTTGCGCCCATTGCCAAACTTCCATCGCGCATGGCTTGCGGCACGGCGGCAATTGAATCGTCGGCCATCGATGAGACGAAGGGAATGATCATTACTCCCATGACCAGACCCGCGGCCAGTGCGCTTTCGCTCGATGCATTTTCAACCCCGAGCGATATGGCAATGTCGCGAATGAATGGAGCAACGGTCAGAGCTGCGAAATATCCGTAAACCACGGTCGGAACGCCTGCGAGAATTTCCAAAGTCGGCTTAAGCCAGCTGCGCCATTTGGGACTGGCATATTGCGTCAGATAGATAGCGCTCATCAAACCTAAAGGGATGGCGACAATCATGGCGATAATCGCACCGATATAGATCGTACCCCAAAAGAGCGGGATCGCTCCGTATTTCGATGGATCGGGATTATCGGCGTTGGCGATGGGGTCCGGGCCCCATTCGGTCCCGAACAGAAAATCTAACGGGCCGACTTTTTCGAAGAACCGGAATGTTTCGAAGACCAGGCTCGCTACGATGCCCAGCGTGGTCAGGATTGCGACCAGCGATGCAATAAGCAGCAGCGACATGATCACGCGCTCGACACGCGTGCGTGCGGAAAAGTCAGGTTTTAAGCGAAGGAAAGCCTGCATTCCGGCGAGAAAAGCAATGACGATCGTGGTCAGTATGCCGATCAAATTATAGCGTGACAGCGCTTCGCGATAAGGCTCCACCAAAGGCTGTGCGGCTTCATTAAACACACCCATCGCCGAACCTGTCGCTACAGCCCGCGCCTCTTTCAGCAGGGTGTTGCGCTCAAGATCGAAAGAGGGGAGAGCCTGACCTGCGGGACTGGCCAAAACCGATTGCGTGACCAGTTCCGGCGCCAGAATGCTCCACAGTGCGATAAAGATAATAATAGGAATGACGATCCACAATGCGACGAACCAAGCGTGATATTGCGGCCGCGAGGCGAGGCGCACACTTCCCATATCCGCCTGAAAGCTCCAGGCGCGTGCGCGCGCTGCCAGCCAGCCGACCAGACCCAGGCCGATCGCGAGCAAAAGTAGGACAGTGATAGACATCGGCTAAGCCGCGTCAGCCGATCTCTTCACTGGTCAGCGGCTCAAGATCGCTCACGCGTTGCAATTGCGCTGCTTTGACATCGTCAGGCGTCGATACAAGGCCGATCGCTGCGAGCGGTCCGTCGGCATCCCAGCTTTTGGTCCATTGGTCGAGAAACTCGCGCAGTCCAGGGATATTGCCGACATGGGCCTTCTTCACATAAAGATACAAAGGTCGCGCCCCTAAATATTCGAACGATGCGATATTTTCGTAAGTTGGCTCGACACCATTGACCAACAAGCCTTTTACCTTGTCGGCATTTTCCTCCAGATAGGAGAAACCGAACACCCCGACGGCTTGCGGGTTGGTTTCGATTTTTTGAACAATCAGATTATCCTGCTCGCCTTGCTGCACGAAGGCACCGTCATTGCGAACCTCGGTACATATTTCGGCGTGCTTGTCCTCGTCCGTATCAGCCAATTCCTGCATGGCTGGATCGACATCGCAGCCAACTTCGAGGACCAGCTCTTTTAGCGCATCGCGTGTGCCCGATGTCGGCGGTGGACCATAAACCAGAATGCGCTGGTCAGGCAGCGAAGGGTCGATATCCGACCATTTTTCCGCTGTTTGTTCTTTGCCATAGGGATTGGCGGCCAGCGCCTTATAAACGATTTCCGGCGTCAAATTCATGGCGATCCCGTCGGTCGCGGAGGCGAAGGCGATCCCGTCGAGACCAACCTGAACTTCGACAACGTCCGCCACGCCATTTGCCTGACAATCTGCAAATTCGGAAGATTTTATGCGGCGCGAAGCCATGGTTATGTCCGGCGTGTCGGCACCTACACCTTTGCAGAACAGATTGAAGCCTGCGCCTGTACCCGTAGATTCGACAATCGGCGATCCGACACCGGGATTATCCAGCGTTAGTTGCTCGGCGACTTTTTTGGCAAATGGAAACACGGTCGAAGAACCGACAACGCGAACCTGATCGCGCGAGTCGCTGGACCCGCCGGACCCTCCACATGATGCCAGCGTCATTGCGGCCAGTGCGACGACGGTCGCTGTAAACTTGGTTTTCATGGTCAAAGACCCCTGTATCTGCCTGTCTTGGTGCAAGACGCCCTAGAGCGAGAAAATATGACAAGTTGGAGACATTTACCCTGTCAGCGTGATGCCAACCCTTGCGTAAACTTTCTGCCTGTCCTTAAGTCCCGTAATCGTCAGCTTCGCAAAAGGCGATGGCTGAGGCCAAATTTGCCACAAGAATGTATGATGCGGACGCTCGATCATTGCCTTGCGCCGCATTCAGCCGAACATCGCTATTTCGGATTACCGTCAATCGCCGGAAAGCGAACGATAACCGACGTGCCCTTTCCCGGTTCGCTTTCGATATTCATCCGTCCGCGGTGTCGCTCGACGATGTGTTTGACGATGGCCAGCCCGAGGCCTGTGCCACCGGATGCCAGACTGCGGCCCGGATCGGTGCGGTAAAATCGCCGTGTGAGATGCGGCAGATGTTCGGGCGCAATTCCTTCGCCCAGATCGCTGACGGTCAATCGTGCTTGCCCCGATGCTGCGGCGTCGAGTTTGACTGTAACCGGCTCGATGGCAGAGCCATACCGGAGTGCATTTTCCACCAGATTGCGTACCAGTTGCTCTATCTGTTGCACGTCGCCCGCAATCGCGAAATTGTCTTGGAAATAAAATTTCAAACGCTCAACATCCTTGTGCCCCGCCGCATCACGCGCAGCTTGCTCAACGATGTGGTTCAGTGCGATGGGCGTATCAGGCAAATCATGTTTTTCGGCCTCGACGCGGGAGAGCGACATCAGATCGCTGACTAGCGATTGCATACGTTTGGCTTCGCGCAGGATCGTGCCAAGAAACTTTGTTCGTGTTTCCGGCGGCATCACTGCGCTATCCTCACTCATGGTCTCGATATAACCGATGATCGAAGCGAGCGGGGTGCGCAATTCATGGCTGGCATTTGCCACAAAATCAGAATGTGCGCGGCTGATATCCGTCTCCGCCGTCCGGTCGATCAATTCGATCACCGCTAGCCGCTGGTTGATAATTTGACGGCCCACGCGCCAGATGTCGCGGCGTCGCACAAGACCGTGAACCATTGCGGTGCCGCCTGTGTCCGAGGTCAACAGCGCTACGGCTTCGGGGTTGCGGAACGCGACCCGTGCATCCTGCCCGATAATATGCGCGCCAAGCAGGCGGCGCGCTTCGACATTGGCGATCTCGATCTTGCCATTATTCGTCATGAGTAAAGGTGAACCTGAAAGGTCGAACATCTCGCGCATGGTGCGCAAATCGAACCCCGGGGATGGTGTACTGGATTGAGACTGAGGCGGGCGAGCGATAGCCAGCCACAAACTTCCGATCCACACCAGCAGCACACTAAATACTATCGTAAGGTCCAGGCCGGTTATCGCCAGCACGGCGCAAGTGATCAGCGCCAACAGAAAACCGGTCCAGGAAAAGTCGCGCCAATGAGCCATCTGTCATGAGTGATAGACCAACTGTGACAAGCTCGCCAACCCCGCAAAGTCAGTCTAGCCAGACACACATCATGAAATTTGCCAAAATGCGCCACGCAAGGCTTGACTGTGCGGGCGATGCTACGTAATTGCGCCGCCACACCAATGGCTCGGCTCGTCCGGCAGATTGGCCCCTTCGTCTAGCGGTTAGGACGCGGCCCTTTCACGGCTGAAACACGGGTTCGATTCCCGTAGGGGTCACCACATTGGTGTCTTTGCTTTCAGTCGCAATATTCAGTCCGCCCAAGCAGCATCCTCAAGATGAAGCTCGGCGGCGGGTCTTGCGCCCCAATCATCGATCTTGGCACGGCCTGCGAGCCACAACTTCCGACCGCGCGATGCGTGAAGCAATTGCTGACCCATCTCGCTTGTGGCAGCGCGGAAAGCGATGGCCTTAAATGAGCGGCCATCCTCACCGCTTGCGATCAAGCGCACATGATCCGTGCCGACAATGTCGCATTTGACGAGGCTGACTGGGCCGACAGCAACACGTGGTCCGGGCCAACCCATGCCATAAGGACCGGCTTGTTCCATTATCGTCACCAGGTCCGGTGTCAGCCCTCCGGGCGCTAGTCCGATGTCGAGTTTAAAATCGCGACTTTCCATGGCGCTAGCGACATTTGCTGCGAGACGGTTCTCCAGCCAGTCGGATAAGGCCTCCAATCCGTCAGCAGGCAACGTCAGCCCGGCAGCCATCGCGTGTCCTCCACCGGCAGTCAGCAAACCTTGTTCGCGCGCAGCAATGATCGCGGCCCCAAGATCGACGCCGTGGATCGAACGACCGGAGCCTTTGCCTTCACCGGTGCCGGCGTCGAGAGCGATCACAAGCGAAGGTTTTCCGGTCTTCTCTTTGATCCGGCCTGCGACAATTCCAATGACCCCAGGGTGCCAACCTTCGCCAGATAATACATGAACGGCGCGATTATGCTGCGCATCCAGCTGGCCTTCGGCCTCTTCTTGCACTTCACGCTCGATTGCGCGGCGTTCATCGTTCAGCTGCGAAAGCTGGTCGGCTATCGCCCGCGCTTCCTCCGGATCCTGCGTGGTCAGCAAACGCACGCCCAAGGTCGATTCGCCCACGCGTCCCCCGGCATTAATGCGTGGTCCCAAGGCAAAGCCCAGATCGCTACAGATCGGCGCGCGTTTCAAGCGGCTTGCGTCGATCAAGGCCGACATTCCGATGTTGTTGCGCTTTGCCAGCACTTTCAGGCCTTGTGCCACGAAAGCCCGGTTTAGCCCATGCAAAGCGGCCATATCAGCGACCGTACCAAGCGCGACCAGATCCAGCAGCGACATCAGGTCAGGTTCTTTGCGCGCCTCGAAATAGCTCAGCTTCCGCAATATGCGCGTCACTTCGATGGCTAGCAGGAATGCCACGCCGACCGCTGCTAGATGTCCGTGCGCCGCAGCCAGATCATTTTCGTCCAGACGATTGGGATTGACGAGCGCATTGGTCACGGGAAGTTCGCTCGAACATTTGTGATGATCGACCACAATGACATCAATTCCGGCATCATGCGCCATTTTCAGCGCCTCATAAGCCATCGCTCCGCAATCGACAGTGATGACCAGACTGCTGCCAGCTTCGCCCAATTTGACAAGCGCCTCTCCCGATGGACCATATCCTTCGAGAAGGCGGTCGGGAATGTAATATTGCGCCTCGATATCCAGCATCCGCAACAGGCGGATAAGCAAGGCGGCGCTGGTCGCGCCATCGACATCGTAATCGCCATAAACCGTGATAGTCTCACCGGACAGGACAGCCTGTGCGATCCGGTCGGCGGCGTTCGTCATGTCCTGAAACTCTGACGGATCAGGCAGAAAAGCGCGCAGTGTCGGCTGCCGTTGCCGCTCGATATCGTCCGGCGCTACCCCGCGCGCCAGCAGCAATTGTGTCACCAAATCCTGCCCCGGCGCGCCCACGTTCGCGCCCATATCCATGTTACCGCCACGCCAGCGCCAGCGCCGACCGGACAGGGATTTCTCAACGCCGTAAACGGCAGGTGACATGGTCGTACTCATGATGTTCCACTGTAGCTGCACTTGGTCTGCAATCAATCCCTCGCACATTGACTTTCCCCGCCATGCCAAAGAGATATGCGCTATGTCATCGCCGCCTCTGCTCATTGTCTGGCACAGCCGCACAGGTGCTTCCAAAGCGATGGCCAAAGCCGCTGCGGCGGGAGCAGAAGGTCACGCGCAGCTAATGTGTGCCGAAGCAGTGCAACCCGATGATTTGCTGGCTGCGCAGGGCTATTTGTTTGTTTGTCCGGAAAACCTCGCCAGTATGAGCGGGTTGATGAAGGATATGTTCGATCGCTGCTATTATCCGTGCCTTGGTAAGCTGGAGGGACGCGCTTTTGCCACCATCATCGCCGCTGGGTCTGACGGAGCAGGAGCGCAGCGTCAGCTAAACCGGATCGCGCAAGGATGGCGATTAAAGCGCGTTGCCGAACCCATGATTGTCAACTTCGATGCGCAGACACCGGAAGCTATTCTTGCCAGTAAGGCACTCGACAACGAAACCCGGATCGCTTGCCGTGAGCTTGGGGCGGGGCTGGCCGAAGGACTTGTCAGCGGAATATTCTGATCAGCCGCGAGGGTAGGGTGCTGCTTCGTGTTCCATTGCGGCTTTGGCTTGCGCATATTCGCCTGCCAAACGGTCAACTTGTTCCGCAACACTGCCAACATTCTTGATCGGGCCATTGCCTTGTCCAGCGCCCCAGATGTCTTTCCAGGCCTTGGCTTCAGTATTGCCGCCCGATCCGAAATTCATCTTGCTGGGATCGCTTTGCGGCAGATCGTCGGGGTCCAGACCCGCGTTCTCGACCGATTTTCGCAAATAATTTCCATGAACGCCGGTGAAGAGGTTGGAATACACCGTGTCGCTGGAATCAGCATCTACAATCGCGTCTTTGTAGCCCTGATCGGCGTTCGCCTCGTCTGTCGCAATCCAGGCTGACCCCATATAGGCGAAGTCTGCGCCCAAAGCCTGTGCCGCAAGTATGGAGCGGCCATGCGCGATGGACCCGGACAGGGCGATCAGTCCGTCGAACCATTCGCGAATATCCTGCATCAGTGCGAAAGGCGAGATTGTCCCGGCGTGTCCGCCAGCGCCTGCCGCTACCGGGATCAACCCGTCAGCACCTTTTTCGATCGCCTTATGCGCAAAACGATTGTTGATGACATCATGCAAAACAATGCCGCCCCAGCTATGCGCGGCATCGAAAATTTCTTCGCGCGCGCCGAGCGAGGTGATCATTAGCGGAACCTGCCATTTTTGACACAGTGCCATATCTTCCTCGAGGCGATTGTTCGTTTTGTGGACGATCTGGTTGACGGCAAATGGTGCGGATGGCGCATCGGGATTGTCGCGATTATGCGCAGCCAGTTCCTCGGTAATCTGATGCAGCCACTCATCCAGCATCGATACGGGGCGCGCATTGAGCGAGGGAAAACTACCGACGATGCCAGCTTTGCATTGCGCGATCACCAGCTCCGGCCCTGAAACGATAAATAACGGCGCGCCGATCACCGGCAGGCGCATTCTGTCGAAAGGGGCTTTCAAAGGCATCGGAAACTCCGTTTTATTTTGCAACGCTCCGTCACCTATGCGGCGAGCCTTGCTTACGCAAGTAGGATTGCCGAACCCAGCGCTATGCGACTGCGCTATTGGCCGCGCTTAGCACTGCGCGCACGCTGGCAGTTGCCACATCTTCATCGATCCCGCAGCCCCACAAAATGCGCCCGTGTGCATCGAGGCATTCCACATAAGCCGCCGCCATTACATCCGTACCCTTACCGATGGCGTGCTCGCTGTAATCTTGCACCTCCAGCGCGACATCGAATTCGTCGCGCAGCGTCGCGATAACCGAGGAAATCAAACCTTTGCCGCGCCCGCTAACGCTATGTTCCTGCCCTGCCACCGCAATCGTTCCGGCGAACAGGCGCGTGCCATCGCTCGTGCGGCTTTCATTGTAATCGATTAGCTGAAAATGCTTGTCTTCGGTCTGCACGTGATAAGTCAGACGAAACACTTTCCAGATATCCGCGGCATCAAGTTCGCGCGCTTCACCATCCGCCATTGCCTGAACATGACGCGAGAAATCGGCCTGCATACGCTTCGGCAATTTCAAGCCCTGATCGTGTTCCAAGATCCATGCAAATCCGCCTTTGCCGCTTTGCGAATTGACCCGGATGACGGCTTCATAGCTGCGCCCAAGATCGGCCGGATCAATGGGCAAATACGGCACGCGCCAATTATTGTCATTTTGCGTTTCAAGCGCGGCAAAGCCTTTTTTGATTGCATCCTGATGGCTGCCTGAAAATGCAGTAAAGACCAACTCACCGCCATAGGGATGCCGCTGATGCACCGGGATCTGATTGCAGTATTCAACCGTCTCGATAACTTTGTCGATGTCAGAAAAATCGAGTTTTGGATCAAGGCCTTGCGTGTACATATTAAGAGCCAGTGTCACTAAGCAGCAATTGCCTGTCCGCTCGCCATTGCCGAACAAACAGCCTTCGATCCGGTCGGCTCCGGCCATCAGGCCCAGCTCAGCCGCCGCGACGCCGGTCCCGCGATCATTATGCGTATGCAGAGAGATCACCGCCGCCTCCCGATTGGGTAAGTTTCGGCAGAAATACTCGATCTGATCAGCATATATATTCGGGGTGGCGGCCTCGACAGTCGCAGGCAAATTAAGGATAATTGGTCGCTTGATGCTCGGTTCGAGAATGTCCATAACAGCCGCACAAACCTCGATGGAAAAATCCAACTCTGCAGTCGAGAACGTTTCGGGCGAATATTGAAAATGCCAATCGGTTGCGGGGCGTTGTCCGGCTTCTTCGCGCATGATCAGTGCGCCATTTACGGCGATCTGCCGCACATCCTCGCGGCTCATGCCGAACACGATTTCACGCCACGCAGGACTGACTGCATTATAGAGATGCACAATAGCCTGCTTGGCACCGTCAAGGCTGGCAAAGCTGGTTCGGATCAAATCTTCGCGGCTTTGCGTTAGCACCTGAACCGTCACGTCGTCAGGAATTCGCCCTGACGAAACCAACTTACGAATAAAGTCGAATTCGGTCGCACCGGCGCTGGGAAATCCAACTTCGATTTCCTTAACGCCAATTTCGACCAGCAAATCGAAAAACCGGTTTTTCTTTACCGCATCCATTGGATCGACAATTGCCTGATTGCCATCGCGCAAATCGGTGGAGAGCCAGCGTGGCGCTTTTGTAATCGTGCGGGTCGGCCATTGTCGGTCAGGCAAGTTGATCTGCGGGAAAGTCGAGTATTTGGCGGATGGATCGGAAAGCATGGGCATGATGGATGGTCCGTTACGAAATGGATTTTTGCTACTTCAACCCTTGAGCGTGCCTGGTGCAAGGCCTGCACACAGCGCCGCTCAAGGGCGCATAAGTCGTAGCAAATTCAGCGTAACGGTCATTTTGTCATAGTGTCGCAAATACTTGGCGGCAGCAACCGCTAAAGCGCGCGCTCCACAATCAGTTCTTCGTCTTATCGACCAGCTTATTTGCACCGATCCACGGCATCATGGCCCGCAATTCTGCGCCGACCTTTTCGATCGGATGTTCTGCCTGACGCTTGCGTGCTGCTTTCATTTCCGGGTTGCCCACAGCATTATCCATCATAAACCGCTGCACAAATTTGCCGCGTTGAATATCGTCAAGGACGCGCTTCATTTCGGCCTTGGTTTCGTCGGTAATCACGCGCGGTCCGGTATGATAATCGCCATACTCTGCCGTATTGCTGATCGAATAACGCATATTAGCAATGCCGCCTTCGTACAGCAGATCGACGATCAGTTTGGTTTCATGCAGGCACTCGAAATAGGCCATTTCGGGGGCATAACCCGCCTCGACCAGCGTTTCGAACCCGGCCATGATCAAGTGCGTAATCCCGCCGCACAGCACCGCTTGCTCGCCGAACAAATCGGTTTCGCATTCTTCCTTGAAATTGGTCTCGATAATCGCGGAGCGTCCGCCGCCAAGCGCGCTGGCATAGGACAGAGCCAGCGATTTTGCATAGCCATTGCCGCCATGTTCGCTGCTCTCCTGATCCACCGCGATAAGACAGGGGACACCGGCCCCGCGCTGATATTCACTGCGCACGGTGTGGCCCGGACCCTTTGGCGCGATCATAATGACATCAAGATCAGCGGTCGGCTCGATCAGGCCAAAATGCACATTCAAACCATGGGCAAACGCAAGAGCGGAGCCGGGCTTCATATGGCCGACAAGATCGTTGGCCCAGATGCTTGCCTGATGCTCATCCGGTGCGAGGATCATAATAAGGTCGGCCCATTTCGCCGCATCCTTGTTGCTCATGACTTTGAAACCAGCGTCTTCGGCTTTCTTTGCCGTCGCCGATCCCTCGCGCAAGGCAATCGCAACATCAGTGACGCCACTATCGCGCAAATTTAGCGCATGGGCATGGCCTTGACTGCCATAGCCGACCACAGCGACCTTCTTGGACCGAATGAGGTCAAGATCGGCATCGGCATCGTAATAGACTTTCATGGATTTCCCCTTGTCGTGCAGCCGCGCAGTGCCCGGTCCGCCAAATGTATTGTTTAGCTCTGTAAGCCCCGGATCATGCCGACGCTACCCGACCGGCCGACTTCCGTGAGACCAAGTTCGCGCATCAAGACGATGAAGCTGTTGATCTTTTCCGGCGCGCCGGTGATTTCAAATATGAAACTGCTGGTGGTGCTGTCCACGACTTTGGCGCGAAAGATTTCTGCCGTGCGCAAGGCCTCTACACGGATATCGCCTGTGCCGGTAACTTTCACCAGTGCCAGCTCGCGCTCAACATGTGGGCCGACTTCGGTCAGATCGACGACATTGTGTACCGGGACCAGCCGTTCAAGCTGTGCATGAATTTGATCGATCACCGATGGCGGACCGTTGGTGACGATGGTGATACGGCTGACCGCGTGATCTTCTGAGATATCCGCCACGGTTAAGCTGTCGATGTTATAGCCGCGCGCGGTGAACAATCCGGCGATTTTGGCAAGGATACCGGACTCGTTATCGACCGTGACCGTCAGGACGTGGCGTTCGGATTGTTGCTCGCTCATCAGACCAGCGCCTTGTCTTCGTCAGTAATCACATTGTCCACCCGGTCGCCATGCAGCAACATATCGGTATGCGCCGCGCCGCTCGGGATCATCGGCAGGCAATTGGCTTTCTTGGAGACCTGGCAATCGACAATCACCGGCCCATCATAATCGAGCATGGCCTGAATGCCCGCATCAAGTCCCGCCTCGTCGGTAATACGAATGCCTTTCCAGCCATACGCTTCAGCGAGCCTTACAAAGTCGGGCAGGCTGTCGGAATAGGAATTGGAATAGCGGCTGTCATAGTTCAGTTCCTGCCACTGGCGCACCATGCCCATATATTCATTGTTCAGGATGAATATTTTAACCGGCAGATTATATTGGCTGGCCGTACCGAGCTCCTGAATATTCATCTGGATCGAGGCTTCGCCCGCAATGTCGATCACCAGCGCTTGCGGGTTGCCCAGTTGCGCACCAATAGCGGCAGGCAGGCCATAGCCCATTGTGCCAAGGCCGCCGCTGGTCAGCCATTTGTTCGGTGCCTGAAAACCAAAATATTGTGCCGCCCACATCTGATGCTGACCTACTTCGGTGGTAATAATCGGATTGCGCTTGTGCGTGAGAGCGTAAAGACGCTCTACAGCTTTTTGCGGCATAAGCTCGCGCGTATTTTCTGGATAAGCGAGACATTCCCGCGCGCGCCATCCTGCAATGCGGGCTTTCCATTCGCCCAAATCCTGTGCGCGCTGATTGCCCCAGCCTTCGATGATTTGCTCCAGCACGCGGGCGCAATCGCCGACAATACCAAGCTCGACCGGGATGTTCTTATTGATAGACGCTCGATCGATATCGATGTGTATTTTGCGCGACTCCGGCGAAAAAGCATCGATCCGTCCCGTTACGCGGTCATCGAATCGAGCGCCGACGCATAGCATCACATCGGCGCGGTTCATCGCCATATTGGCTTCCAGTGTGCCGTGCATTCCCAGCATTCCGAGCCAATCGGGATGGCTGGCGGGAAATGCACCAAGGCCCATCAAAGTGGACGTGACCGGCGCTCCGGTCATGTCCTGCAATTGCCGCAGCAATTCGGTTGCGCGCGGACCGGAATTGATGACCCCGCCGCCTGTATAAAGGATCGGCCGCTCGGCATTGACCAGCATCTCCACGGCCTGCGCAATGGCTTCAGGGTCACCTTCGGTTTGCGGGTGGTAGCGTTTGGAGGCGGGGGACTGCGCCGCATCTGTTGCCAGCGTAGCCTCCGCTATCTGCACATCTTTCGGAATATCGATCACAACTGGACCGGGGCGTCCCGTAGTCGCGATACAGAAGGCTTCGGCAATTATGTCTGCGAGGCGGTCGATATCTTTCACAAGGTAATTGTGCTTCGAACAATGCCGCGTGATCCCGATCGTATCAGCTTCCTGAAACGCATCCGTTCCGATCAAGGCGGTGGGGACTTGCCCGGTGATCACAACCATCGGGATCGAATCCATATAAGCATCGGCAATGCCGGTGACAGCGTTTGTTGCGCCCGGACCTGACGTGACCAGCACAACGCCGGGCTTACCGGTCGAGCGGGCGTATCCTTCGGCGGCGTGCGCCGCGCCTGCTTCGTGGCGCACCAAGATATGCCGCAAACTGTCATTGGCAAACAGCTCGTCATAAATTGGCAACACGGCTCCGCCGGGATAGCCGAACACATATTCGACGCCTTGTCGTTTCAGACATTCGACAAGTATTGCTGCACCATTTCGCGTATCAGTCATGCTTCGATCACATTTCCGGAATTATGAAACAGGCTTGATGCTACAGACAAGCGCACCGAGCCTGCGTACGGCTTAACGGGACAGAAAACATTCGTCAACGCGCCAGTTCTTGAAATAAAGTTACTTTCAGCCAATCTAAATTCTCATATTCTGTTAATTTGTGCCAGTCCGCTGGTGGTTGTTTTCGGAACCACGTGTACTGCCTTTTCGCATAATTTCGTGTGGCCTGTTGACCTTGGTCAATCATAGCATCCTGATCATTTCGGCCAGATAGCCATGCGGCGATTTCCCGGACACCGATTGCCCGCATCACTGGCAGATCGGGATTGAGATGGCGCGCAAGCAGTTCTTCAGCCTCCGCAATGCCACCTATGTCCAGCATCTGTGCAAAGCGCCGGTCGCATCGCTCGTAAAGCCACTGCCGCTCGGGCAGCAAAATGGCAGGGCGCAAATCGACCCGATCGCCAATCCCGCCGGCCTTTTTGGCGCGCCACTGAATAATAGAACGTCCCGTGCTGCGGATGACTTCCAGCGCGCGGGTCGTTCGCAGATTGTCGGCGGGCGACAGTTTTGCAGCCGCTTCCGCATCCTCTGCTTGCAGCGCGGCATAGGCCGTCGCTTGATCCAAAGCACGCACGCACGCTCTGATGTCAGGATCGATCGGCGGTATCGGTGCAATGCCCTCAAGCAACACGCGCATATACAGGCCGGTGCCGCCCACAAGGATCGGCACGATCTGTCGAGCGTGCAGGTCAGCAATCACTTGTCTGGCGCGCGCCGCCCAATCGGCTGCGGAACACGCTACGGCTCCGTCCCATTCGCCGAACAGGTGGTGCGCGATGCCTTGCATTTCGGCACTGTCAGGGCGGGCGCTTAAAATGCGCAGATCGCGATACACCTGCGCGCTGTCTGCGTTCACGATGGCGGCTTCCTGTCCATGCTCTTGCAAATAAAGCGCCAGCTTTACCGCAACATCGCTCTTGCCGCTGGCTGTCGGCCCTGCGATGAGCGCGAGCGGCGGCTTGTCGCCTGCAAATAAGGGAGAATCCAGCTTGGCCATCGCGCGGGTAATAGCAGACCCGGACCATCTGTCCGCAACCTTTGACAACGCCTTGCGCACATTGGCTCAGGACGGGCTTCCGGTGGCGCTGGCACAGATGCTGGATGATGCCGGATCGGTCCTGGAATTTTCCTTCCCCGAAGGCACGCCGTCACGATTGCATGGCGCCTTAATGCAGCACTTCGGGCCGTGCGATGTGCTGGTTAGCGGCAGACGTCATCGCCAATCCGCATCTGGTGATTTCCGATATGGACAGCACGATGATCGGGCAGGAATGCATCGATGAGCTGGCCGATTATGCCGGACTGCGCAGCCAAGTCGAGGCAATAACCGAGCGCGCGATGGCAGGTGAACTGGATTTCGAGCAGGCCTTGCGCAAAAGAGTGCGATTGCTGGCCGGACTGGACGAGCAAGCCATTGCCGACTGCCTGCAAGAGCGGATCAGGCCGATGGCAGGTGCGCGCGAATTGGTTGCGACTTTGAAAAACAAAGGCGCGCGCGCAGTGCTGGTTACGGGAGGCTTTCATCACTTTGCCGATGAGGTGGGCGCAATACTGGGGTTCGATCGGGTTGTGGCGAACCGGTTGGGCGTGTCCGATGGCAAATTGACGGGCGAACTGGTTGGCGAAATCGTGGATAGCAGTGCCAAGCGTATGATTTTGGAGCAGGAGCGCGCTGATCTGGGGCAGGGCGCGGTTGTGATGGCCATCGGTGACGGAGCCAATGATGTGCCGATGCTGGAAGTCGCCGATTACGGCATCGCCTATCAAGCAAAGCCAGCCGCTCGCAGCGCTGCTAATGGCAGCATTGGGCATGGCGATCTGACTGCTATTCTCGACCTGCTGCAAATCCCGCGCGAGGACTGGGTCGCTGCATGAACTGAGTTATTCTAAACGTGGCGCAAAAAATTCGCTGGAACTTTTGCGACTTGAAGTTATATTAACATCATTGTCAGTAAGAGATTTAGTATGACCCGCCACGAAACTATCGACAGCCATATCGAATGCGCCAGCGACGGCACAATTCTGCGCGACCCGCAGCGCAAGGTACTGCGCTATAAGCCGCTAAGGGCGTATCATCATTTCCGCGAACTGGTGAAGGACAAGGAAGATACGACCCATGTGTTTCGTATCTTTGAATCGCTCCCCTCCAAAGATTATGACCGACGCGTCCACGATCTGACGCTAAGCGAGCAGGGCGATCATTTACGACGGATAGAGCCGGTCCTGCCGCCACTCCTCGATGACCACGCAACTTTGCGAAAGCTGCCAAAAGGCAGTGTGGCGCACGCTTATTGCGACTTTATGGAACGCGAAGGTTTATCCGCTGCCGGGCTGGTCGCGGAATCGGACAAGCTCGGGCGGCCCAAATATAATGATTTGTGGCAATGGTATACCGAGCGCGCCCGCGATACGCATGATCTGTTGCACATCCTTACCGGCTACGGCCGCGATGCGTTGGGCGAGCAGTGTGTGTTGTTGTTCACACATGGGCAACAGCCGAGCCACGGGCATCTGCTGATTGGTTACGCGGGTGCGCTGAATATCAGGCAATCTACGCGCGGCAGCAAAGCGCCGATCTTCAAAGCGGTCCGGCAAGCGCATCGGACGGGCAAGGCCTGTCCTGCAATCGTGGCCATGCCGATTACCGAATTACTGGCGAGCGATCTCACAGATGTGCGTCGCAAGCTGAATATCCCGGAGCCTAACTGGTATCGTGAATGCCACCGGATATGGAGCGAGGAGGGCGTCGATCCTTACAATATCCTGGGGCAAGGTAAGAGCCAGCCGGACGCACCAAAATCAGCGGCGGCATAGCCTTAAAGCCAGCTGGAAATTTGCTTCAGCGGCTTTTTCTTCAAGGCGTGTTCGGGCACGGTGGCATCATCGGCCGGATGTCCTGCGACCACGATCATCAACGGCTTTTCAATGGCGGGCCTGCCGCATATTTCGCGCAAGAAACCCATTGGCGAGGGCGTATGCGTCAGTGTGGCCAGCCCCGCTTCATGCAAAGTCGCAATCAGCATTCCGCAAGCGAGGCCGACGCTCTCATTGACGTAATAATTTTGCGTTTCGCCGTCTTCGTCAATGCCGCCCTTGCGCTGCGCAAAGCAGACAATCAGCCACGGCGCATTTTGCAGAAAAGGCTTCTTATCGTCGGTCCCTAGGGGGTCCAGCGCACCGAGCCATTCCTCCGACGCTTTTGGCTTGTCCCCGTCCGCACCGTAGAAGCGGCGCTCTTCGGTTTCGGCGGCTTGGCGAATGGATCGCTTAATATCGGCAGAGGAAATCGCGGCAAAGTGCCAAGGCTGATGGTTAGCGCCATTAGGCGCAGTTCCAGCGGCGCAGATCGCATATTCGATCACTTCGCGGGGCACGGACGTATCGGCAAACGCGCGACAGGATCGCCGTGTTTTTAGCCGATCAAATGCCGTTTGCGCGCGGGCAATCCGCTCTGGATCGGAGAGATCAGGCATCGTGGGGTATGGGTGTTGCGCGCTATCGCTCACACTTCCATCCAGTCGCGGAAAAAGCTGTCGCTGGCCTTGCGTAAGTCGGTAAGGCTAATCGTCTTGCCTTCAATGGAAAGTCCATCACCACCGGTTGTGCCGATCTCGGTCGCGTAGAGTTCGACAGCGTTGGCGCGCTCGATCACAGAGGTGTCGCAAGTCGTAAGGAGTATTCGACCCTGATCCTCGCCGAACATCGCTGCTGTCAGCATATCGGTAGCGGGCATAGTTAATTTCGCACCACGATTTCCGGCCAAAGCCATTTCGGCAATTGCCACAAGCGGTCCGCCATCGGAGACGTCATGCGCTGCCGTGATGCGGCCTTCTTCGATCAGAGCCCGGACCAATTCGCCAAGGCGTTTTTCAACTGCCAGATCGACAGGAGGTGGTGCGCCATCGTCGCGCCCGTGGATCGTGCGCAGCCATTGCGATTGGCCAAGATGACCGCGCCCATATCCGATCAGCACAATTGTTTCATCAGCGTCCTTAAACCCCATGGTCATCATTCTGGAATAATCGTCGATGATGCCGACGCCGCCGATCGCTGGTGTGGGTAAAATAGCAGAGCCACCGCCGGTCGCTTTGCTTTCGTTATAAAGCGACACGTTTCCGCTCACGATGGGGAAATCGAGCGCACGACACGCGTCGCCCATGCCTTCCAGCGCGTGGACAAACTGTGCCATAATTTCAGGACGCTGCGGATTGCCGAAATTGAGGCAATTGGTCACTGCCAATGGCCGCGCACCCACCGCGCATAGATTGCGATAAGCTTCGGCCACGGCCTGTTTGCCGCCTTCATAAGGGTCGGCATAGACGTAGCGCGGCGTACAATCGGTGGTGATTGCCAGCGCCTTATTCGTGCCGTGGACGCGCACCACGCCCGCATCGCCTCCGGTCTGCAAGGTATCCGCGCCGACCTGGCTATCATATTGTTCCCAAATCCAGCGGCGTGAGGCGAGGGCAGGGCTGGCCATCATTTTGAGCAAATCCGCGCCGATATCGGTGCTTTCCGGAACGTCGCCTAGGGGCTTCACTTGCGCCCAAGTCTTGTACTCTTCTTTCGAGTGGTAAGGTCGATCGTATTCAGGCGCATCAGCAGCCAGTGGCCCAAGCGGAATGTCGCACACAACTTCGCCATCGAATTCCAGCACCATGTGCCGCGTATCGGTAACTTCGCCGATCACCGCGAAATCCAGCTCCCACTTGGTGAAGATCGCTTCCGCTTCAGCTTCGCGTCCGGGCTTTAGCACCATCAGCATCCGCTCTTGGCTTTCAGACAGCATCATTTCGTATGGCGTCATGCCGTCTTCCCGGCACGGCACCTTATTCATGTCGAGGCGAATGCCTGCCTTGCCATTGGTCGCCATTTCGACGCTGGAGGATGTTAGGCCCGCCGCGCCCATATCCTGGATTGCGACGATGGCATCGGTTGCCATCAATTCGAGGCACGCCTCGATCAGTAGCTTTTCGACGAACGGATCGCCCACTTGCACGGTGGGCCGTTTGGCTTCGACATCCTCGCCAAAATCCGCGCTGGCCATGGTAGCGCCGTGAATGCCATCGCGGCCCGTTTTTGATCCCACATATACAATAGGATTACCGAGCCCCGTAGCGGCGCTGTAAAAAATCTTGTCAGCATCGGCCACACCGACCGTCATGGCATTGACGAGAATATTGCCATCATAGGCCGGGTGGAAGTTTGTCTCACCCGCGACCGTCGGCACACCTACGCAATTGCCATAGCCGCCAATGCCAGCGACGACCCCCTTAACGAGGTGCTTCATTTTGGGGTGGTCGGGCCGCCCGAACCTGAGCGCATTGGCATTGGCGATAGGGCGCGCGCCCATCGTGAAGACATCGCGCAGGATGCCGCCTACGCCGGTCGCAGCACCTTGATAAGGTTCAATATAGCTCGGGTGATTGTGGCTCTCCATCTTGAAGATGGCGGCCTGTTTCTGACCGTCTGGCCCATCACCAATGTCAATGACGCCAGCATTTTCGCCGGGACCACAAATGACCCAGGGTGCTTCGGTGGGCAGTTTCTTAAGATGCAAACGGGACGATTTGTATGAGCAATGCTCCGACCACATAACCGAGAAAATGCCCAGTTCTACAAGGTTCGGCTCCCGCCCCAGCGCGGACAGCACACGCTCATATTCTTGTGGCGACAAACCGTGTTGTTCGACGATTTCGGGCGTAATTTCGGGCGTAATAGTGCTGTGAGTCTCTGACATGGTTTGCCCTTTAGCGCCCCCGGCTAGTGACTGCCAATCCCACGCGATAGCAATGCGCACGAGTTTTTCCTGTCGGCTGCGTGGTGATGGCTGCTTGACCAGCGCATCCGGCTTGGTCAAAGCTGCCTTGCATGGACGTGGACACGACGAAAATTGCCGACCTGAGTTTCGAGGATGCATTGCGCAACTTGGAACAGGTCGTGAAGCAGCTTGAAAGCGGGGAAGTGCCGCTCGATGATTCGATCGATTTGTATGAGCGCGGCGCGGCTTTGCGCAAACATTGTCAGGCCCGCCTCGATGCTGCGCAAGCACGGATCGAGCGGATTGTGACCGATCAAAGCGGCAAAGCGACCGGAACTCAAAGCTTCGATGCCGATGGCTGATGCATCCACCACTGCCATGAGCGGCCGTTTATCCACTGCGCTTCAGCAGGTGCAGCGCGATGTGATAAGCTTTTTCGATGCCTTTCTGGAAGTGCCGAATGACGAGCGCGCGCGACTGGTCGAGGCGATGCGTTACGCGGTTCTGGGCGGCGGGAAACGTGTTCGCCCGTTGCTACTGATGGCAACAGCGCAATTATATGGCGCAGAGCGGGACGCAGCCATTCGCGCCGGCTGCGCGGTGGAAGCGATTCATGTCTATTCGCTAATCCATGACGATCTGCCTTGTATGGATGACGATGCGCTGCGTCACGGTCAACCCACGCTGCATTTGCAGTTCGATGAGGCGACTGCGGTGCTGGCAGGCGACAGTCTTCATGCGCTGGCTTTCGAGATTTTGGCTGATCCCGCAATGAGCGGCGATCCGTTCATCCGCGCCGGGTTGGTCGAATGTCTGGCCAAGGCAAGCGGGCATTCAGGAATGGCGGGCGGGCAGATGATGGACATGGTCGCCGAAATTGCTGGCGCAAAGCCGTTCGATTTGCAGGCTGTCACGAAATTGCAGCAGATGAAAACCGGCGCGCTCTTGGGTGCAGCCGTGGAAATGGGCGCAGTGCTGGCCAAAGTGCCGGAAGAAGGGCGAACACATTTACGCGCTTATGCGCGCGACATTGGGCTGGCGTTTCAAATTGCAGACGATCTACTTGATATCGAAGGCGACGAAGCGAAAGCCGGTAAAGCTCTGCGCAAGGATAGCGAAGCGGGCAAAGCGACCTTTGTTTCACTGATGGGCGCAGATGCTGCGCGGCGGCAAGCCAATGCGCTGGCTGAACAAGCCGTCGGACATCTGGCTCCGCATGGCGAGGATGCCGCATTGTTGGCCGATCTGGCGCGCTATATCGTGGAGCGCGATCGGTGAGCGGCGATCTGAAAACACGCATCGGGATTTATCCCGGCACATTTGATCCTGTCACATTGGGCCATGCCGACATCATCCGACGCGGAGCCAAACTGGTTGATCGCCTTGTCATCGGGGTGACGACGAACCCATCCAAAAACCCGATGTTCGACACCGAGCAGCGTCTCGCCATGGTCGAGCGTGAAGTGGCTGCAATGGGCATCAACAATGTCGAAGTCGTCGGCTTCAATGCGCTGCTCGTCAATTTCGCACGCAAGCAAGAGGCGCGTGTCATTATCCGTGGCCTGCGCGCCGTGGCCGATTTCGAATATGAGTATCAGATGGCTGGCATGAACCAGCAATTGGACGATGATATCGAAACCGTGTTCCTGATGGCGGACGTGTCGTTGCAACCGATCGCATCGAAACTGGTGAAAGAAATTGCTTTGTTTGGCGGTGACATCGGACCATTCGTCAGTCAGGCAGTTCAGCAGGATGTGGCAGTTCGTGTGGAAGAAATCGGCCAAAAAGGCGACTATTAACACGCGCGTGACGCTCATTCATTGTAACGACAGTCGCATCTGGCTAAGCCTGCCGCCAATTCGTGTGGTCGCGCGAAGTCTCAGTTTTATCGACGGACGAGCTTTTATCTTATGAACAAATTTCTTGCTGCACTCGGACTTTCCCTGCCGTTGGCGATGCTCAGCATTCCTGCCACAGCGCAGATGGAAAACGCGGTCGTCGAAGATGCGCAATCCGGGATCAATTATGCTGCGCCGATCAATTACAACATTGCCGAAGATCGCGACGATATCCTGCTACTCGATCTTTCGAATGGGCAGCGTGTCGCGATTCGGTTGATGCCGCAATGGGCGCCCAATCATGTCGATCGGATCAAAGCACTGACAAGTCAGGGATTTTACGATGGCGTGATTTTTCATCGCGTGATCGATGGTTTCATGGCGCAAAGCGGCGATCCGACCGGCACGGGGCAGGGCGGATCCGAGCTTCCCGATCTGGCGGAGGAATTCAATCCACGTCCGCATGTTCGCGGCACGTTATCGATGGCGCGCGGCAATGAAGAAAATAGCGCGAACAGCCAGTTTTTTATCGTGTTCTATCCGCGTTTCTCGCTCGACAAGCGCTATACCAATTTCGGGCGAGTGATCTCCGGCATGGAAGCGGTCGATGCGATCAATCGCGGAGAGCCGCCTGCCGATCCGACGCGGATTTTGCAGGCATCGCTGGCCAGTCAGAACAAGCCAGTTCCGGTTGAGCAAGCTCCAGCGCCTATCGAGGTCATCACCGCCGACGATCTGAGCGCACCAATCGAATCCTGATTGCTTTTACAAAGCAGCCGCCGCGCTTTAAGAAGCGGCCATCATGCGCGTTGACCTGTTCGATTTCGAGCTTCCACAAGAGCGGATAGCCTTACGCCCGGTTGCTCCGCGTGATGCAGCCAAGATGCTAATCGTTAAAGACGACACTCTGCAAGATCGCATCGTGCGCGACCTACCCGCTATGCTGGAGCCGGGTGATGTGCTGGTGTTCAATAATACGCGGGTTATACCGGCGCAGCTGACCGGGAAACGCGGCGATGCAACGATTGGCGCAACCTTGCACAAGCGGATCGACTTGCGTCGCTGGCAAGCCTTTATTCGTAATGCCAAACGCCTGCGTATCGGTGAACGGGTTGATTTCGGCAATGACGTTGCAGCTATTGCCGAAGAGCGACACGCTGATGGCAGCTTCACGCTTGCCTTCAAAGGCGATGAGCCGGTCGAAGTGTTGCTGTCGCGTGCCGGCGAAATGCCATTGCCGCCCTATATTGCCAGCAAGCGCCCGATCGATGCGCGGGATGCGTCCGACTATCAGACTATGTTTGCTGAAAGAGATGGAGCGGTTGCAGCCCCGACTGCTGCGTTGCATTTCACGCCTGATTTGATTGCGGCGCTGGAAGCGCGCGGGGTGCAGCGCGAGACGTTGACGCTTCATGTAGGCGCTGGCACGTTTCTCCCGGTGAAGGCCGATGATACCGATGACCACCGGATGCATAGCGAATGGGGTCAAATTTCCGCTGACGTGGCTGAGAGGCTGAACGCCGCACGCGCGGACGGGAAGCGCGTTATTGCAGTCGGCACGACCAGCTTGCGCTTGCTTGAAAGCGCCGCCGATGCCGATGGAATAATCCAGCCATTTTCCGCTGACACCGATATTTTTATCACGCCGGGGTACCGGTTCCGCGCCGTGGATGGCTTGATGACCAATTTCCATCTGCCGAAATCCACGCTATTCATGCTAGTGAGCGCGCTGATGGGCCGCGAGCAAATGCAAGCCGCTTACTCCCACGCCATCACAGAAAAATACCGATTTTACAGTTATGGAGACAGCTCACTGTTGCTTAGTTGACACAGAACGTGGCGGAGTGAGGTAGCTTAACCACACATTCGGCTGAGGTTCATGGAAATGGCGCAATTTGGGGGCTGAGCCAACGCGCTCTAGTCCCCAACTGTCCCAAGGAGTTTTCCATGAACAATATTCTGAAATTCGCCGTTGCATCGGCCGCCCTGTCCCTCCCTTCCGCTGCTTTTGCACAAGACCAAGCTGCTGAATTTTTCATCGGCGCATCTGCTGGTTATCATGATTTCGGGATCGACGATGATGTGGAAGGTCTCGACCTTGAAGATGATGGATTTCATCTTCGGCGGGGTCGCGGGTGTCGATTTCCCTGTCGGTGAAACTTTATTCGCTGGTGTCGAAGGCAATTTCCACCTTGGAACAGGCGCGATCGACAAGGAATATGGCATCTCTGCCCGCTTCGGTCTGGTCGGTTCCAACGGCGCGAAATACTATGTGCGTGGCGGTTATCAGGAAGTCGATTTCGACATCAGCGAGATTGTCGGCGTCGATATCGGCGAGCCAAACGGCTTTGACAGCAGCGAAGGCGACTATCTGGTCGGCGCCGGTGCAGACTTCCCAATCGGAAGCGCAAAACTTCGCGTGAATTTGGATACAATTGCATTCGACACGATCCGCGGCACAGCGGGTCTTGTTTTCGACTTCTAAGCTACAATTTCAGAGCAAAGTCGGGGGCTGGTAGGAGACTATCGGCCCCTTTCTTTTAGATCAGATCCCACACGAGCTTTGCTGTCAGACCCAGCGATACGGTAATCATCAGCGGCCGCACCACACGCGCGCCATGCTTCATGGCAAATCGCGAACCCAAATAAGCGCCAGCCATCGCGCCCACCGCCATCGTAAAGCCTAGCAGCCAGATCATCTTCCCGCCCAGTGCAAACACGATGACTGCTGCCCAATTGGTGGTCGCATTCAGCAATTTCGCATTGCCAACCGCACGGATCAGCCCGTGGCCGCGCAAAGCGACCAGCGATGTCGTGAAAAATTGTCCCGTGCCCGGTCCGAAGAACCCATCGTAAAACCCGATGCTGCCCGCCACCGGTGCATAGCCAGAGCGCGACAGACGCTCGCTGGCGTCCTCGTCACTCATTCTTGGTGAGAGCAGGAGATACGCGACCATGATCAGCAGGAAAACTGGCACGATATATTGCAGGATTTGGGTCGAGATCAATTGCACCAGCACCGCGCCACTGGCCGACGCGACAAAAACAATGATGACGAGCGGCCAATTACCACGCCAATCGACCAAGCCACCGCGCGCGTAATTGGCGCAACTCATGGTCGTGCCGAATACCGATTGCAGCTTGTTAGTCCCGATGGCGATGTGAGGCGGCAATCCCGCAGCGAGCAAGGCTGGCATCATCACAAGGCCGCCTCCCCCAGCAATCGCATCGACGAAGCCGGTGAAAACCGCCACCGCTGCCAACAGCAGAAAAACCCACAGCTCTGGAGTCCAGCTTTGCGCGGCAAGAATGTGAGTGGCTCCGATAAGCATTTGCCCGCTTTGGCGCGCGGCGCTACGGCCCGCAAGCCATGAATGATCGTTTTGCTTTTTCCATTTCCGCCCGTGACGGACGCGCTCGCACCGGCTCCATCACGATGCAGCGCGGAACGATCCGCACTCCCGCGTTCATGCCGGTTGGGACTGCGGCAACAGTGAAGGCGATGAAGCCGGAAACTGTGCGTGCAACAGGCGCGGACATCATCCTTGGCAACACTTATCATCTGATGCTGCGCCCTGGAGCCGAGCGTGTGGCAAGACTAGGCGGTTTGCACAAATTTATGAATTGGGATCGCCCGATCCTCACCGATAGCGGCGGATATCAGGTCATGAGCCTGTCCGATTTGCGCAAGCTGACTGAAGAAGGCGTCGAATTTCGCAGCCACATCGACGGCTCCAAACATTTGCTCACGCCCGAGCGCAGCATGAAAATCCAGCGCTTGCTGGGTTCCGACATCGTCATGGCGTTCGATGAATGTCCGCGCGCCGATCAGGGCCGCGACGCGATCGCCGCCAGCATGGAAATGTCGATGCGCTGGGCCAGACGCAGCCGCGATGCCTTCGATGCGGGAGAGGATCACGCCAATCGTGCGGCTCTGTTCGGCATCCAGCAAGGCGCGCTGGATAATGATTTGCGAGCTATATCCGCAGAGAAATTGCGGGACATCGGCTTCGACGGATATGCAATCGGCGGTCTGGCTGTGGGCGAGGGGCAAGAAGCCATGTTTGCCACGCTGGATTTCGCGCCGGAACAATTACCATCGGATCGGCCACGCTATTTGATGGGCGTTGGCAAACCTGACGATCTGGTGGGAGCAGTGGAGCGCGGCGTCGATATGTTCGATTGTGTCCTGCCATCACGGTCCGGGCGGAATGGGCAGGCCTTTACCTGGAGCGGACCGATAAACTTGCGCAATGCGCGTTTTGCCGAGGACCAAGAACCTCTAGATCCAAGGTGCAGCTGTGCGACTTGTGCCACTTATTCGCGCGCGTATCTACACCACCTCGTCAAATCGAGTGAAATCCTTGGCGCAATGCTGATGACGGAGCATAACATCGCGTTTTACCAGCAACTGATGCAGGCGATGCGCGATGCCATTGCAGCCGCGCGCTTTAACGATTTTGCTCGCGATTTCCGGCAGGATTATCTGCGCACATAAAAAAGGCGGCCCCGCAAAGGACCGCCTTGTTATTTCTGTGTTCGCGTGAACCGGATTAGCGTGAGTAGAACTCGACGACCAAATTTGGTTCCATCGTTACTGGATACGGCACTTCATCCAAAGTCGGAATGCGGTTGAAGGTAACCTTCTCGGTTCCATCAGCTACCACGTAATCGGGAATATCGCGCTCTGGCAGGCTTTGTGCTTCGATGACCAGCGCCATGTCCTTGGCTTTGCTTCCCAAGCTGATGACATCACCGACGTGGCAGCGACGGCTTGGAATGTTGCACTTAACGCCATTGACGTAAATGTGACCGTGATTGACGATTTGACGCGACGAAAAGATCGTCGGCGCAAATTTCGCGCGATATACGATCATATCGAGGCGGCGTTCGAGCAGACCGATCAGATTCTGGCCAGTATCGCCTTTCAAGCCAGCCGCTTCTTTATAGGTCCGGCGGAACTGCTTTTCCGTTACGTCGCCATAATAGCCCTTAAGCTTTTGCTTGGCGCGCAATTGCAAACCGAAATCGCTGACCTTGCTCTTGCGCCGCTGACCATGCTGGCCGGGACCGTAAGAACGCTTGTTAACGGGGGAATTTGGACGACCCCAGATGTTTTCGCCCATCCGGCGGTCAAGTTTGTGCTTAGCGCGTGTACGCTTTGACATAAGTCATTCTCCAATATGCTGAGCAGGGCCAATCCCTGCCATTTAACCCGGCCTCGCCCGTACAGCCGGTGTGCTGTACGCGGTTGCCGCTTCACCGGGATGCGGAACCAATTGCGAAGGCGCGCGAATAGCAGGACTGGCTTGCACGTCAAGACCCAGCAGGTACTCGACAAGTTCGCTGCGAATTGCCACAGGGCCACGCATGAGCGACGATATTCTCCAGCCCGACGATTGCCGTACTATGAGCGAGGTGCGTGCCGGTGTGGATGCCACCGATCAGGCGCTAATGGATTTACTGGAAACGCGGTTCGGATATATGCGTGCCGCCGCGCGGATCAAACCTTCGCGCGATGTTGTCAGGGACGAGCAACGCAAGGCTCAGGTCATCGCGGCGGTGGTGAAACGGGCGCGAGAAATTGATTTGCCGAGCGAGGCCATCGGCGAAATCTGGGAGCATCTGGTTGAAGCATCCATCGCCTATGAGTTCGACGAATGGGATCAAACGCGCGGGTAAAATGGCAAGGCTAAGTCAGCGCCGTTCACCTCTGGGTGGCTTTTCCAAGGTCGATAAAACGCCGCGCATCGTGCGTATTTCCAGATGATTCCAACCCGGACTTGTCAATACGCTGCGTAATGTTCGGCGTGTGGCTTCAGCACGGTCTGGCGGAATAAAGTAATTTTTGGCGTCCAGCATTCGTTCTGCGTGCATTACCAAATCGTCTAGCTCCGATTGCGGCGCAGGTGGCAATGTCTCGGTCTTGGGCGGTTGCACCAATGATTGGCCACGTGACCACTCATAAGCACACAAAATGACCGCCTGAGCCAGATTGAGCGACCCAAATTCCGGATTGATCGGCACAGTTAAAATGCTGCGCGCCAGGCTGACATCGGCAGCATCAAGTCCGGACCGCTCAGGTCCGAACAGGATGGCAGATTGCCCGTCTAACGCGTGGATTTGTTGCGCTGCTTCATCAGGAGAGACAACAGGCTTGGTATCGCCACGCTTTCTGACTGTGGTTGCAAATATTTGCGCGCAATCGGCAACGGCTTCAGCGGTCGTCTCAAAGATGATGGCATCGTTTAACACCTGGTCTGCTCCGGCAGCCGAAGGTCCGGCGCTGGGGTTGGGCCAGCCATCGCGCGGCGCAACCAGCCGCAAATCTGTCAGTCCGAAATTAAGCATCGCACGCGCGGCTTTGCCAATATTTTCGCCCAATTGCGGACGAACAAGCACGATGGCAGGTTGTGTCGCCACCCGAGCTATTTCTGCGCTGCTTCGGCCACGGTGCTAGCAAATTCCTCAAAATCACGCGCTTCGTTAAAGTCGCGATAGACGCTGGCAAAGCGGATATAGGCTACGGTATCAAGCTGTCGTAGCCCGTCCATCACTAACTCGCCGATTCGCGACGTTGGCACTTCGTTTTCGCCGGCGGTTTCGACTTGCCGCTGAATGCCGGAGACAAGTTGATCAATTTGTTCCGGCTTCACATCGCGTTTGCGACAAGCCAGCGTCACGGACCGCGCCAGCTTATCCCGATCGAATGGCTCGCGGCGAGCATCTTTCGCATCTGTCGAGCCATCCACGCCGCTCTTTACGACATTCACGTCGCGCAGCTGCACCCGCTCGAACGTAGTAAAACGCGCGCCACACTGCGAACACTGACGGCGTCGGCGGATCGCGGTGTTATCTTCGGTCGGGCGCGAATCCTTGACCTGACTGTCGTCATGCGCGCAAAACGGACAGCGCATAATTTACCGCTTAATGCGGTTGTAAAATGCATAGCCCGCGCCGATAGCCAAGCCGAGCGGCAAAGATATGATCGGCAGCAAAGCGCCGCCTAATGCACCGATGGCAGCTCCTGCAAGCACGGGCTTGGTGCTTGGGTGATCCATACCGGACTTCGCCATTTCCGACGCTTCCTGCTTGGCGGCATCTAGCAAAGTCGGCTCATGATCGGGGCGGTTGTTTTCCATAATTTACATATCCGGATAGACGGGGAAGGCTTTGCACAGATCGGACACCTGGCTTCGCACCTTGTCCTCTACCTCGGTATCGCCATCAGGTCCATTTTTCGACAAGCCATCGACGACTTCTGCGATCAACTTGCCGATCGTGCGAAACTCGCTTGGCCCGAAACCGCGCGTCGTTCCTGCCGGAGTGCCTAAGCGAATACCGCTGGTGACGAATGGGCTGCGTGTATCGAACGGAATGCCATTCTTGTTACAGGTCAGCCAAGCGCGGTCGAGACCTTTCTCGGCCGACTTGCCGGTCACGTTTTTCGCCGTGAGATCGACCAGCATCGAGTGATTGTCAGTGCCGCCGGATACGATCCGCAGTCCGTGCTCTTCAAGCGAAGCAGCCAGCGCGCGCGCATTTTCAACGACGCGATGCGCATAAACTTTGAAATCTGGGCGCAATGCTTCTCTGAATGCAACCGCCTTAGCCGCAACGATGTGCATCAGCGGGCCGCCTTGCATTCCGGGAAAGACCGCCATGTTGAGCGGCTTTGTCAGCGCTTCGTCGTTCCACAATATGATGCCGGAACGCGGACCGCGCAGGGATTTGTGCGTGGTTGATGTGACGATATGCGCGTGCGGGAAGGGGGAGGCGTGCGCGCCGCCAGCCACGAGCCCAGAAATATGGCTCATATCACACAGCAAATATGCGCCAATCTCATCGGCAATTTCGCGGAAACGTGCGAAATCCCAGCTGCGTGAATAGGCCGTTCCGCCGCAAATAATGAGCTTTGGCTTATGTTTGAGCGCAGTTTCAGCCACCGCATCCATGTCGATCAACTCGTCTTCTTCGCGCACGCCATAAGCGACTGGATTGAACCATTTGCCGCTCATATTGACAGGAGAGCCATGCGTCAGATGCCCGCCGGAATTGAGGTCGAGCCCCATGAAAGTATCACCCGGTTCCAGCAAAGCCAGGAAAACGGCCTGGTTCATCTGACTGCCGGAATTGGGTTGCACATTGGCAAATTCACAGCCGAATAATTGTTTCGCGCGCTCAATGGCCAGCGTCTCGACCACATCTGCGTATTCGCATCCGCCATAATAGCGTTTGCCGGGGTAACCCTCGGCATATTTGTTGGTGAAGACACTGCCAGCAGCTTCCAGAACCGCCTTGCTGGCAATATTCTCACTGGCAATTAGCTCGATCTTATCGCGTTGCCGTGCAAGCTCGCTATCGATTGCCGATGCAATTTCCGGATCAGCCTCGGCGAGCGAATCGTGCCAGAAGCCGTTATTGACGGAGGTGTCATTTGCAGGAGCGGTAGTCATGAATGCTTGACCCTTTAGCAGTCGGGATTGGAAAGTTTGTCGACGCGACGTTGATGGCGTCCGCCGGCAAATTCAGTTTGCAGAAACGCTGATATGCAGGCTTTCGCCATATCGAGGCCAATTAAACGCGCGCCCAAAGCGATGCAATTGGCGTCATTATGTTCGCGGGCGAGTGCAGCAGATAGTGGCTCCGACACTAGTGCACAGCGTATGGCAGGGTTGCGATTGACGCTAATCGAAATGCCGATCCCGCTGCCACAAAGTGCGACGCCCCGATCTGCGGTGCCATCGGCGACAACTGCGGCTAGCTTGTAACCATAAGTCGGGATAATCGACACTGTCAGCAGCGTTCGGGCCAAGGTCAGCAACCTCATGGCCCTGTTCGATAAGCCACTCGCAAAGCTCGGCCTTAAGGCTCGAGCGCAGCGTGGTCGGATGCAATAGCGATTTTCATAGGGCAAACATAAGGATCTGCTGTTGGCAATGCTATAACGATTGTACGTTGTCCACGCCGAAGATCGTACCGTTGTGCGGTCTCTCGCGACCATACCGCACAATGTCTCGCTTAAGCGAGAATAAAAAAATCAATCAAGTGGATGGTGCAGCATCCTCGACTGCTTCTTTTGCCTGAAAGTACTCCGTCAACTCCGTGCGCAAATTCTCCTGCGCAGCGGGAAGCATCGCTGTGATGTCATTAATATATGCTTGGTTTGCAGCGGCGAATGCCGGCGAAGAGATGAGAGCTACTTGTTGGCTAACAAACTTCCGTCCACTCGGCGTGCCTACAAAACTGCGAATATCCGCTAATTCGTTCGAACTAAAAAGGCTCGCATATGATACTGCAATACTGTCCATTAAGTTGGGGATATGTCCGCTAAGAATAGTTTTGCTCTCTGCAACATACTCCGCCAACCACTCGTCGAGAATCGCAACTGCACCCTCATCCCGCACTTCCATGGATTGCAGCATGCCTTCACGCATCTGCATAACCATTTGATCCATCGTACCGAAGAACATGGTCTCGTGACTTTCCGGCGGATAACCAAGATCGACAATTTCGCGAGCGATGGCAAGATTGGCATCATTTACAGTGTCTACTTGCTGCGCCGCATCGGATTCTTGAGCAACAAGAGCAGTGGGCAAGCCAGTCGAGAGAAGCGCGAGAACGCCAAGAGCAATCTTTTTCATAATTACTGATCCAAAAATGAGCGCATCTTGCGACTGCGACTTGGGTGTTTCAGTTTGCGTAAGGCTTTCGCCTCGATTTGCCGAATGCGTTCGCGGGTAACGCTAAATTGCTGTCCGACCTCTTCCAGCGTGTGATCGGTATTCATTCCGATACCGAAGCGCATCCGTAGCACACGTTCTTCGCGCGGCGTCAAAGAAGCCAACACGCGCGTGACGGTTTCCTTCAAGTTTGCCTGAATAGCGGCATCGACCGGAATAATCGCATTCTTGTCTTCGATAAAGTCGCCAAGGTGCGAATCTTCCTCGTCGCCGATCGGCGTTTCGAGGCTGATCGGCTCTTTCGCGATCTTCATGACCTTGCGCACTTTTTCAAGCGGCATGGACAGACGTTGCGCCATCTCTTCCGGAGTAGGCTCACGACCTTCCTCATGCAGGAACTGACGACTTGTACGGACCAGCTTGTTGATCGTCTCGATCATATGCACCGGAATACGGATCGTGCGCGCCTGATCGGCAATCGAACGTGTGATCGCCTGCCGGATCCACCAAGTTGCATAAGTGCTGAACTTGTAACCACGGCGATATTCGAATTTGTCGACCGCCTTCATCAGGCCGATATTGCCTTCCTGGATCAAGTCGAGAAATTGCAGCCCGCGATTGGTGTATTTTTTTGCGATAGAAATCACGAGGCGCAGGTTCGCCTCGACCATTTCCTTCTTCGCGATGCGCGCTTCCCGTTCGCTCTTTTGCACCATATTCACGATGCGGCGAAATTCCGGCAAGCTCATGCCCGTATTGGCGGCAATATCGGAAATTTCCGAGCGAATGCGCTCGATAGATTCCGCTTCTTTCTCAGCGAAAGCGCCCCACTTTTTGTCTTTCTTAGCGCGTTCCGTCAGCCAGCTGTCGTCCATCTCATTGCCGATATAGGCATCGAGAAAGTCGCGGCGTTTAACCTTGTGACGCTCCGCAAGGCGCAGCATCTGCCCGCCCAGCGCAGTCAAGCGACGATTGAAAGCGTAAAGGTTATCGACCAGAAATTCGATCTTGGCCGCGTGGAATTGCACCGACTCGACTTCCGCCGTCAATTCTTCGCGCAGACCTTCGTATTTACGTTCCTTGGCAGCCGGAAAATCATCTCCACGACCGAGCACATCAACGCGCTCGGATTGCAATTTCTGGAACTTCTTGAACAGGTCGGCAATCCGCGCAAAGCGTTCGATCGCATCCGGTTTTAGCGTGGCTTCCATTTGCGCCAGCGAAAGAGTGTTGTCCTCTTCCTCTTCATCATCGCGCTTTTTGGTGCCGCTTTCCTCATTACTGTCGCCATCACTATCATCGGAGGATCCGCTATCGTCATCCTCTTCATCGTCATCATCGCGAATGGTTGGGCCAGTAGTTTCTTCGGAAATTTCGCCGTCGTCATCATCTTCAGCATCATCGGCCAGCTTGTCGGCGGGTGGCTCTTTCGACAACATGGCATCCAGATCGAGGATTTCGCGAAGCTGCATCTCTTCGCTGTTCAATGCATTCGACCAATCGATGATCGCGTGGAAGGTGATCGGCGATTCGCACAGTCCGACAATCATCATATCGCGGCCCGCTTCGATCCGCTTGGCGATTGCGATTTCGCCTTCCCGGCTTAGAAGTTCGACCGCGCCCATTTCACGGAGATACATCCGCACAGGATCATCAGTCCGCTCACCGGCAGCCAGCTTCTTGGTTTTCTCGACCGGACGTCTGATAGCCTTGTCATCATCGCCTTCCTTGCCGATTTCCTCGACTTCGGGCTCGGCTTCGGCTTCTTCCTCGCTGTCGATGATATTGACGCCCATCTCCGAGATGGAAGACATCACATCCTCGATCTGCTCCGAAGACATCTGGTCTTGAGGCAGTGCCTCGTTCAACTCATCGATGGTGAGGTAACCGCGCCGTTTCGCCTTAGCGAGCAGCTTTTTAATGTCCGCACCTTTAAGATCGATCACAGGCGCGTCGTCTTTTTCCTTGGAAGCCATAAATCAGGTCTGATCCGTTTCATGATCGTCAGCGGTTTCGCTCTGCGACGATGTCTCAAAAATAGGTTCGGCCAAAGCGGCCTTGTGTGACGCTATTAACCCGAGTCGCGCCTCGAATTCCAGCTTTCGTTTCAATAGTTTTTGCTGTTCGGCAAAAGCCCCTTCAGGATCGCTCGCAAAACGCGCCGTTGCCACAGCCAATGCAGCATCCAGAGCGGGCCGTTCGACGAGCAACGACACAGCTTCGGCCAAATCCTCGACTGCGCAATCCGGATCCATGCCTTCGCAAAGGAAGGTGAAGCGGTTTTTATCCGGTGGAGCAGGCAGGCCGTTACCCAGCAATATGGGCGATGTGTCGCCATCTTCAAGCATTTCTGCCGATTCTATCAATGTATCGATTGCAGGGCCGAGCTGTCCATCAATCTGGGCATAATGCGATAGCGCTTCTTCATGCCGCAAAACTTCGCGCGGATACCGCGCCAAACCGTGAATAACCGCCAGAGCCAATTCTCCGCGCGAACCCCCGGTACTGGCGTGTTGCAGGGTCGTTCGTGCAAGATTAGTCATCTGCGGCATCGCAGGCTCATAACCTTTGCCGGGGGTAAATTTTCGGGCCTTCCAGTCGCTTTGCGCACGCGGAGGAAATGCAAAAGCGGAATAGCGGTCCAGCAACTCGCGGCGATACAGCGACTTGATGTCGGGATGCTCGATCGCATCGACATGATCCATCAACCGTGCTTTCAATCCGGCCTTATGTTCGGGCGAAGTCAGCGGCTGCGCATCACGTTCAAATTGCCACAGCGCGTCGAGCAGGCTGCTCGCACGCCCAAGCAATTGCTCCATCGCCTCGCGTCCCTTGGCTTGCAGCAGATCGTCCGGGTCTTGTCCCGCTGGCAAACGAATGATGCTGAGCGAGTGAGACGGGCGCAGCATCGGCAAAGCTCTTGCAATGGCGCGATTCGCCGCGCGTTGTCCGGCATTGTCGCCATCGAAGCACAGGATCGGGCATTCAACCTGCTTCCACAGCAGTTCTATCTGCGTCTCGGTCAGAGCTGTCCCAAGCGGCGCGACCACCTCACCAATGCCGTGAGAGGCGAGGGCGATCGCGTCCATATATCCCTCGACCACAAGCATTCGCCCGGATTGTCGTGCCGCAGGCGCAGCTCGGTGCAGATTGTAGAGTGTGCGCCCCTTGTCAAAGAGCGGCGTGTCGGGTGAATTCAGATATTTCGGAGCCTTGGTGCCTTCTTCTAGAATGCGCCCGCCAAAGCCGATAACGCGGCCCCGCACGTCTTGGATCGGCAGCATCAAGCGTCCGCGAAACCTGTCATACGGTTCTTTGTCGTCGACCACGATGCGTAGGCCGGCCTCGATAAGCATCGCTTCGGGAAAGCGCGACAAGGCCGCCTTTAACGCCTGGCGGTCAGTCGGAGCCAAGCCAAAGCCGAAATCCTGCGCGACCTTGTGGGAAATCCCGCGCCGCTCCAGATAAGCGCGCGCCGATGCACCGTTTGCCGAGCTGAGGTTTTGCACGAACCAATCTTGCGCCGCGCTGGTTACATCATGCAGACTGGCGCGCTGCTCGGCACGCTTGGCCGCTTGCGGATCGGGCGCAGGCATTTCCATCCCTGCTTCAGCAGCCAGTTCCTTGACCGCGTCGATAAAGGGCAAGCCTTGCTGATCCGTCAGCCAGCGAATCGCATCGCCATGCGCCTGACATCCGAAGCAGTGGTAAAACCCCTTTTCGTCATTCACGTAAAAGCTGGGCGTATTTTCGTTATGAAACGGGCAGCACGCTTTCCATTCGCGCCCGGCACGCTGCAATTTCGTGGTGCGCATGATGATGCTGGACAGCGTCACACGCGCCCGTAATTCGTCCAGCCATTGCGGGGAAAGCGCCATTGGCTCAGCTTGCCTTAAGTAGCGATCCGAGTCGAGCCTCGGTACGCCGCTTGTGCGGGACTATATTAAAGTGTGTCGCACGCGTTTCGCACGCCATCCACAGGCGCTGGATAGGGTCCGCTGGCGGTAGCCGTCGTGCCATCGGCATCAAAGGCATAGGCTTCCGATGGTCCGGCAGGGGGCAACGTAGACTGCCACCAGAACGTCACCGGCTCGGCTTGCTCCCACTGGTCGCCGCCGCCACCTGCGTTAATGCTCCATGCCAGCTTGCCCGCATCGCAGGTGATCGTAACATTGGCTTTCTCTCCGACCGATGCCAGCACTTCGCCATGCGAATAGCCAGCCTGACCGGTGAACCCATGCGCTGCTTGCGTCATATAAAACGCGGTCGCCCGTTCGACATCGCTGGAATCATTGCCGCTCCCGCTGCCAGTGGCCGCGTCATTGTCCTCGCCCGGATAGACGATATGAACATAGGTGTAGATCGTACCTTCGGGCGCAGTCGCGGGATCGCAAGTCGCCATACCGTCAGGACACGTCACATACGAGGTGATGTCGGCAAAATTACCCGCCGCATTCGAGAAAGCTGTTTTTACGTCCGGCCCCTGCGGTCCCTCGATTTTCGCGCCCAGCCTTAAATCTGCATAATCCAGCGGCTCGATGGCATTGGCCAGAGCATTGGCTTCGCTGGTTGTCGTCGCTTCGTTCAACTCAGTGTTTTCTTCGGCAGTCTCCGCGCTGTCGCAAGCGGTCAGAGACAAGGCAGCCAATCCGGTCGCACAGGCGGTCAATACGGATTTCGAGCGTGTAAAATGGAACGTCATTGGAAACTCCCCTTAACCAGCGAACCGGCAATACTCATATCGAGTACAGCACCATGACGCGCCTTTAGTTCCGCCATCACCTTGCCCATATCCTTAATGGATTGTGCGCCGGTGGTTAACTTGGCTTGCTCGATCGCAGCACGGGTCTGCGCCTCATCCATCATGGTGGGGAGAAATTCCTCGATCACCGCAATTTCCTGCCGTTCCTGCTCAGCCAGTTCTTCGCGATTGCCCTCAACATACATAGTTATCGATTCGCGCCGCTGTTTCTGCATTTTTTGCAAAACCTGCGTGACCATCGCGTCATCGTCCGGCTTTATATCGCTCGTGCGCAACTCGATATCGCGATCCTTGATCTTGGCCGCGATCATGCGCAGCGTGGCGGTGCGCGGCTTGTCCTTGGCTTTCATGGCGAGGACCGTTTCAGCCTTTATCTTATCGCGGATCATAGATTTCCTGTGGATGGTTTGGTGTTGTCCGCCGTTTAGCGCATCGCGTTAGCTTGCGATAGGTTGACGGTTACAGGCCGACGCCTTAGCGATCACGACTTAGCAAGCATCGTCGCACAAAACACTAACGGAGCGCCCCAATATGGCCCTGTCCGCTGCTACACCTGCGCCGCCCAAAGGCGCGACCGGATGCCTGGTTCTGGCCGATGGCACGATCATCTGGGGCAAGGGTTTTGGTGCAGTCGGCAGCGCGGTGGGCGAAGTGTGCTTTAACACCTCCATCACCGGCTATCAGGAGATCATGACCGATCCCAGCTACGCCGCGCAGATCGTCACCTTCACTTTTCCGCATATCGGCAATGTCGGCACCAATGCAGAGGATATGGAAAGTCAGGTCGAATCGGCTGTCGGCTGCATCACGCGCGAAGCGATAACGCCGCACAGCAATTTCCGCAGCCAGCAAGGCTTTTCCGAATGGATGGCCGCGCATGACAAGATCGGGTGTCGGGCGTCGATACCCGCGCTTTGACGCGCCTGGTCCGGCAGCAAGGCGCTTTGAATGCCGTTATCGCGCATGAGCCGAAGGGTTCATTCGACATCGCCGCTTTGCACGCCCGCGCGCAAAAATGGAGCGGGCTGGAAGGGCTGGACTTGGCCGCGCTAGTTACCCGCGATGGACAGGCGGATTGGGATGGCGGCGCTTGGGGGCTGGGCAAGGGCTATCGCAGCTTTGGACCCGAAAGCCGGCCTCATGTGGTGGCAATGGATTTCGGCGCAAAGGACAATATCTTTCGCAATCTGGTGGAGGCCGGCGCACGGGTAACGGTCGTTCCGGCCAAGACATCGCTGGAAAACATCCTCGAATTGCAGCCCGATGGCGTGTTCCTGTCGAACGGGCCGGGCGATCCGGCGGCGACTGGCGAATATGCCGTGCCGGTTATCAAAGCGTTGCTGGAGCGCGACGTGCCCTTGTTCGGAATTTGTCTGGGGCATCAGATGCTGGCGCTGGCCGCAGGTGCGAAGACGGCGAAGATGCATCAAGGGCATCGCGGCGCGAACCATCCGGTTCAGCGCGTGGGAGAGGGCTGGGGCGAGAGCGCGGGCCTCGTTGAGATTACCGCGATGAATCACGGATTTGCGGTCGATGGGAACAGCTTGCCGGATGGCGTGGTGGAGACGCACCGTTCGCTATTCGATGGCTCGAATTGCGGGATCAGCATTACGGGCAAGCGCGCGTTCGGCGTGCAGTATCACCCGGAAGCATCGCCGGGGCCGCAGGACAGCTTTTATCTGTTCGAGAAGTTTGTGGGGATGTTGGGGTGATGAGTTCGCGAACCGCCACGCTGAGTTCCTGCGTCAATTGTACTTCCTTTCGTACGACGGTGATCGTTTGAGGAAAAAGCGCTACAGGCGGGATGCGTTGCTCCTAATCTACGACGAGCTTTTCGCAACGAAAGACGGGTTTTCTGAAGCGATGGACACGTTGGCTTTTAATAAGCTGCTTGGCATTGATGTTTCCGCCTCGAGCCTCTTCACCGAATATTATTTGACCAGTAAGGCCGTGCAATTTCTGGCCGCTGAAAAGTACACGGCGATAAGTTCGACGGAGATCGACAAAGTCACGCTCACGACAGAGCAGTCGAGGCTACTCGTTTCAGATAATGAGGTAGCACTGGCTAAGATCGATGACTTAGATTTGACGCAAGAAAGGCGGGCGCAGGTTCGCTCTTTGCTTATGGCAACGCGATTTTGTCGGAAGCCCCAGAACCACCGATCAATTTAATCAGAGAGCTTCTTTTGAGAGCGAGCGGATCGTCAATATCGCTGGCTTCTTCATCGGCGTCGAGGTGATTATTGGATGCTTTAATGCCCAAACGTACTGACATTTCCTCCATCCTCGTCATTGGTGCGGGTCCGATCATTATCGGACAGGCTTGCGAGTTCGACTATTCCGGCACACAGGCGATCAAGGCGCTGCGCGAGGAGGGCTATCGCGTCGTCCTCGTCAATTCCAATCCCGCCACGATCATGACCGATCCCGACATGGCGGATGCGACTTATATCGAGCCGATCACGCCCGATATCGTCGCCAAGATCATCGCCAAGGAACGCCCCGATGCCGTGCTGCCGACGATGGGCGGGCAAACGGCGCTGAATTGCGCGCTGGACCTCGCCAATGATGGCACGCTGGAAAAATACGGGGTGGAGATGATCGGCGCGACCGCCGATGCCATCGACAAGGCCGAGAACCGTTTGCGTTTCCGCGATGCGATGGATGCGATCGGGCTGGAATCCGCGCGCAGTGGCACCGCGCATACGGTCGAAGAGGCCTTTACCGTGCTGGAGCGGACCGGACTGCCCTCCATCATCCGGCCCAGCTTCACGCTTGGCGGAACCGGCGGCGGAGTGGCTTATAACAAGGCGGAATTCGAGACGATCGTGCGGAGTGGGCTGGAAGCCTCACCGACGCGGGAAGTGCTGATCGAGGAATTGCTGCTCGGCTGGAAAGAGTTTGAGATGGAAGTGGTCCGCGACCGGGCGGATAATTGCATCATCATTTGCTCCATCGAAAACGTCGATCCGATGGGCGTGCATACGGGCGATTCTATTACGGTCGCCCCGGCGCTGACGCTGACTGACAAAGAATACCAGATCATGCGCACGGCGTCGCTGAACGTGCTGCGCGAAATCGGGGTGGAGACGGGCGGCTCCAACGTACAATTCGCGGTCAATCCGAAAGACGGACGGCTGATCGTGATCGAGATGAATCCGCGCGTTTCCCGTTCCTCTGCGCTGGCATCCAAAGCCACCGGATTCCCGATTGCCCGGATCGCGGCGAAGCTGGCTGTGGGCTATACGCTCGACGAGCTGACCAACGAGATCACCGGCGCCACTCCGGCCAGTTTCGAGCCGACCATCGATTATGTTGTGACTAAGATCCCGCGCTTTGCCTTTGAGAAATTCAAGGGTGCGGACAACAATCTGTCGACCGCGATGAAATCGGTCGGCGAAGTGATGGCCATCGGGCGCAATTTTCAGGAATTGATGCAAAAGGCTCTAAGGGGACTGGAAACGGGCCTTGACGGGTTCAATCGCGTGCCAGAACTGGAAGGAGCCAGTCGCGATGTTGTAACCGCTGCCTTGGCCAAGCGGACACCGGAACGCATTTTGCAAGTTGCACAGGCATTCCGCGAAGGCCTGTCGGTTGAAGACGTCCATGCCGTGACGTCCTACGATCCGTGGTTTTTGCGGCAAATCGAAGCGATCGTCTACGAAGAGAGCATGATTGCGCATCAGGGCTTGCCCAACACGGCGGACGAATTGCGACGGTTGAAAGCGATGGGCTTTTCCGACAAGCGACTGGCCACATTGGCAGTGCGTTCGGTCGGCGTTGCTGGCGGCATGGCGGAGACACAAGCCAAGCGATCTGGTCTGCTGCATGATACGCTGCGCGCTATGGCCGGAGCGACCTCGGAAGAGGAAGTGCGCGCCCTCCGGCATCGCTTGGGCGTGCTGCCCGTATTTAAACGCATCGACAGCTGTGCGGCGGAATTCGAAGCCGTTACGCCTTATATGTACTCGACATACGAAGCGCCCAGCTTTGGCGAGGCCGAGGACGAAGCGCGTCCCTCCGACAAGCGCAAGATCGTGATCCTTGGCGGCGGTCCCAATCGGATCGGGCAGGGCATCGAATTCGATTATTGCTGCGTCCATGCGTGTTTTGCACTGGGCGATGCCGCACGCTCCAGCGGCGGGCAAGCCGGTGCCGGGTTCGAGACGATCATGATTAATTGCAACCCGGAAACGGTCTCGACCGATTACGACACTTCCGACCGGCTCTATTTCGAACCACTGACCGCCGAAGATGTGCTGGAAATTCTGCGCGTCGAACAGCAGGCAGGCGAGCTGGTCGGCGTCATCGTGCAATTTGGCGGTCAAACACCGCTGAAACTGGCGCAGGCATTAGAGGATGAGGGCATACCGATCTTGGGCACCTCGCCCGATGCGATCGATTTGGCCGAAGACCGCGAACGCTTTGCCAAGCTGGTGAATAATCTAGGCCTAAAACAGCCTGACAATGGCATTGCGCGCAGTCGTGACGAAGCCGCTGCTGTCGCGCGTCAGATTGGCTACCCGGTGCTGCTGCGCCCGTCCTATGTGCTGGGTGGTCGAGCGATGGAAATCGTTGAAAGCGAACCGCAACTAGACAACTACATCGCCACTGCAGTTAATGTGTCGGGTGAAAGTCCGGTGCTGATCGACCAGTTCTTGCGCGATGCGATCGAGTGCGATGTCGATGTGCTTTCCGATGGCACCGATGTGCGCGTCGCAGGCGTCATGCAGCATATCGAGGAAGCAGGCGTGCATTCGGGCGACAGCGCCTGCACCTTGCCACCATACAGCCTTTCGGATGAAATTATCGCCGAAATGGAACGTCAGGGCGAGGCTTTGGCACGGGCCTTGGATGTGCGCGGCCTGATGAATGTGCAATTCGCAGTGAAGGGCGAGGATGTCTATCTGATCGAAGTTAATCCACGCGCCAGTCGCACTGTGCCATTCGTTGCCAAAGCCACCGGCGTGCCGGTTGCCGGTATCGCTGCGCGTATCATGGCGGGCGCGCCCTTGGCCGATTTCGCACCGTTCAATCTTACGCCGGACTATATGGCGGTGAAAGAAGCCGTGTTCCCGTTTGCGCGTTTCCCCGGCAGCGACCCTGTTCTGACACCAGAGATGAAATCGACTGGCGAAGTGATGGGGATCGACAGTGATTTTCCCCGCGCATTCCTAAAATCGCAGATCGGCGCAGGGATCACTCTGCCGCGATCGGGCACCTTGTTCGTGTCGGTGAAAGACAGCGACAAGCCAATCATTCTGCCTGCCATCAAGACGCTGATTGATGCGGGTTTTGACATAATCGCAACCGGCGGCACGCAAAGCTATCTGGTCGAGCAAGGGCTGGCAGTCGAACGGGTTAACAAAGTCGCCGAAGGCAGGCCGCATATCGTGGACCGCATCGTGGATGGCGATGTGGCGCTAATCTTTAACACGACCGAAGGCTGGCAGTCGCTGCTTGATTCGGCATCGATCCGCGGATCGGCGCTTAATCGCAAGGTTCCCTACTATACAACGGCAGCGGCTTCGCTTGGCTGCGGCAGAGGCAATTCGCTGTGTTTGTCCGAGCGAACTTGAAGTGCGCTCGTTGCAAGACTATTATAGCTGAAACAGTTCCAAGTCTTTTCATGACATTTCGGCCGGAACCCTTGGCGCCTCACCGCGTACGAGCCGGTCGAAAATTGTCGCGGACGACCAATGCAAGATTTTGAAAAAGAGGGATTTTCGATGGAAAAGGTGCCAATGCTGGCTGAAGGTTATGAGCAGCTTACGGCTGATTTGAAAATCTTGCGGGCCGAACGTCCCACGATTGTCGATGCAATCGAGGAAGCGCGCGCCCATGGCGATCTGTCGGAAAATGCCGAATATCATGCCGCAAAGGAACGTCAGGGTCATGTCGAGGCACAGATTGCCGATCTCGAAGATCGGACCAGTCGTGCACAGATCATCGATCCGACAACTTTATCAGGCGACAAAGTCGTGTTCGGCGCGACCGTGACTTTGCTCGACGAAAACGAGAAGCCGGTAAAATATCAGATTGTCGGTCAGACAGAAGCTGATGCAAACAAGGGCCGGATTTCGTATAATTCGCCGCTTGGTAAAGCGCTGATCGGGCGTAACAAAGGCGACGAAGTCGAATTGACCGTGCCGTCGGGTGATAAATTCTATCTGATCGAGACAGTCGAGTTTATCTAATTACTCTCGCGTAATTGCGCGTCCGGCTGCGGCGATTGCGATTGAACAAGCGGCGCTCAGGCTTCAGGGTCGAGCAATTTGTGTAAGTGCACGACGACGTATTTCATTTCTGCGTCGTCCACAGTGCGTTGCGCGTTGCTGCGCCAGGCATCCACCGCCAAATCGTAATCGCTGAACACGCCTGAGACGTGAATGCTTTCGGGATCTTGGAAGACAATTTCACGCGGGTCAGTTACGCGACCACCCATCACCAGGTAAAGTTGCTGCTTGGCGTCTTGTTCTTGCATAATCTCGTCCGTTTAATTGTGTTTAGACTGGCCATAGCGAAAGCGGCGCAACAGGCAATCCTGCGCGCCGCTCGCTATCAATTATTCGCGATAAGTTAGTGCTTTGCGCGGTTTTTCAAATCGCGAAATCCGCGTTTGGCTTTGCGGCTCAATTCGCGTTTGGTGACATTTGCGCTGTCGGCCAGCGAGCTGGAGCGATACGCGGCACCACGGCGGGCCGTGCGCGCCTTGTCACCGATCCGATCTCCAAAATCTTCCAACGCATCGCCGCTATTACGCGCTGCATCGGTCATGTCATCCATCAAGCCTGCGCCGAAAGTCATTACCGCTTCGGAAACAAGCGCAGCCATCGCGCCGGTCTTTACTGCGCCTTGTTTGGCGACCCGGCGACCGGGACGAGTCATTGCGCCGATGGCCAGACCGATTCCGATGGCTCCGGCAACGGTAGCGACTGGGTGTTCTTTGGCGAAGTTGGTCACGCTATCGGCGGTGTCTTTGGCATAATCGCCCAACGTGCGCTCCTGATTACGGCGCTCGCCCGCCTCGATGCGCTCGCGCAGCAAGTCGCGTTTGTCTTTTCCGGCGTCGTTGCCCGCAACATCAACGTCATTTGCAGCCTGAGTGCCAGTTGCGGGAACAGCGGCGTCGGTTTCGTTGGGTTCTATAGTAGGGGCGTCACTCATGATAAATATCCTAAAAATTTGATTGGTTAATTATAGCGAATCTGGAGGTCAGGCATAAGCCTCCTCATCAAGATCCGCTTCGTCTAGTTCATTGTCGTAATCGTGATGGGTTTCGTCATCCAATAACGCAGAGATAATCGGATGACGCACAAACCACAGTCCGATGGCCGCCACCAATGCTGCAAGGATGCCGCGGTTATCCGAAGCAGCATTAACCGCCTCGTCATACACTTCCGAAGCGCCATCTTTCAGCCGATCGACCGACCGAGCACCGATACTTTTGGTAGACCAGTCTTCTTTCAGATTGGCGATGTCAGCTTTGACCAGCGAATAAGCGGCGTTGCGCAACGCAAGATCTTCGCGCAATTGTTGTTCGAGATCGCGGCTCATGATGGCGCTCCGTCAGCAGACTTATCGCCAAAAACAGACGTCAGGCCAGAGATCTTCTTGCGCATAATAAAGCCCATAATACCTGCCAAAACCAATAGCGTGCCAACAACGATACCAGTCGCACCCCATGCGCCAACTAGTGGCAATAGAGCGACAAGACTACCCACGACCAGCGCGATCAGGGCAAGATGCAGGAAGGCTAGAACACCAAAACCGTAAGCTGCTACCGAACCTGTCTTGCTGGCGACAAATGCTACACGGGTTTTCTGATACGACACTTCCGCTTCGATGTAAGCGGTGCCATCTTCGTAAAGTGCCTGAATGTCCTCGATCAGCGAGGGCGGGTATTCATCTTCGTGATGTTGCGCCGTTTCATCGACGGTCCGGTTTTCAGATGCACCAGAATTGTGCAAATAAAGCTCGTCGGCTTCCTCGACATTGCCAAGCGGCTCTTTTCCCGAAAGCATCGTCGAATTTCCACTTCACGCTATTTAATCCTGCATGGCAGGGAAAAAGGGCCGACAGTTACGCCGACCCTGTGTGATTATTATTTGCTAGACTTAAACAGGCGAGAAATCAGAAAGCCAGCGACTGCAGCAATACCGATTGCCGTGCCGGGGCTTTTGCGAACGAACTGCCGGGCATCATCGCCAAGTTCCTCGACGCTTTTATTGTCCAGTTTCGCGCTGGTTTCCTGCAACTTGCGAGATGCTGTACGGGCGTAATCGCCGTATTTCGCGCCAAGCTTATCATCGACATATTCCGCATTGTCGGCAATCGTTTTGCCGAGCGACGAAATCGCATCGCTCGCCTTTGTCTTGCCATCTACCGCAAGTTCACCGGCTTTCACTTTAGCTTGATCGCCATAGACCTTAGCATCCGTGGCCCAGTCATTGCTCTTGTCGCGCGCTTGCAACTTGTAGCCGTCGACCTTGTCGGTTGCTTCAGCTTTCAATGCGGCAGCGCCGGCTTTGGCTTCATCCAGCGCAGCGTTGAAACGCGATTTGGCTTCGACACGATTGGCGCTCGTCGTTGCATCAGCAGTCTCGACCTTAACGGCATCGATGCCCGCAGTTTTAGCAACAGGCTTCGTTTTTACATCGCTTTTACGCGGTTTCTTGGCCTTGGTGGTGGTGGACGTGTTGGTGATGGTGGCGTCTGCCATGATGTTACCCTCTTGAAATTGCGTTTTGCACCGATAAACCGGCGCGCCTCATAATATTCAATGCAACTTGCGCCGTTTCGTTCCGCTGCATAGAGACGTAAATACGATTGCTGTGTTATTATGACACTACACTTATCCGACCAACAGGAGTTTCCTCTCGATGACTGCCATATTCGATCTGCACGCACGCGAAATTCTCGATAGCCGGGGCAACCCGACAGTCGAAGTCGATGTGCTGCTGGAAGATGGCAGTTTCGGACGAGCCGCCGTGCCATCGGGTGCTTCTACCGGCGCACATGAAGCCGTCGAATTACGCGATGGCGACAAGCAGCGCTATCTTGGCAAGGGCGTGTTAAAAGCAGTGGAAGCTGTCAACTCGACCATAGCCGAGGCTTTGCTGGGACTGGATGCCGAGGACCAGCGCGATATCGACAAGATCATGATCGATCTGGATGGCACAGACAACAAAAGCACGCTGGGGGCCAATGCGATACTGGGTGTGAGCCTAGCGGTGGCAAAAGCCGCAGCCAATGCTCGCGGTTTGCCGCTTTACAGCTATGTAGGGGGCGTCGCGGCCCACACCCTGCCGGTTCCGATGATGAATATCATCAATGGCGGCGAACACGCTGATAACCCGATCGATATTCAGGAATTTATGGTTATGCCGGTCGGCGCCGACAGTATCGCCGAAGCTGTCCGTTGGGGTGCGGAAATTTTCCATACGCTGAAATCAGGACTGTCACAAAAGGGCTTGTCCACATCAGTCGGTGACGAAGGCGGTTTTGCGCCCGATCTTGCCAGCACGCGCGATGCGCTGGATTTTGTCATGTCCTCGATCGAGCAGGCCGGTTTCAAGCCGGGTGACGATGTTGTCCTTGCTCTGGATTGCGCTGCGACCGAATTCTATCACGACGAAAAATATGAGATTTCCGGCGAAAATCTGTCGCTGTCCGGCAATGACATGGCACAATATCTGGCCGATCTGTGCAAGACCTATCCAATCCGCAGCATCGAGGATGGCATGGGCGAGGATGACTTCGCCGGGTGGAAAGCGCTGACGGAATTGGTGGGAGACAAGGTTCAACTGGTTGGAGACGATTTGTTTGTGACCAACCCGGCTCGTCTAAGCGACGGTATTAGCCAAGGTTTAGCGAATTCGCTGCTGGTCAAGGTCAATCAGATTGGGACCTTGTCTGAAACGTTGGAGGCGGTCGATATTGCACATCGCGCAGGCTACACTGCGGTGATGAGCCATCGCTCCGGTGAAACAGAAGATGCAACGATTGCCGATCTCGCCGTTGCTACAAATTGCGGGCAGATCAAAACTGGCTCGCTGGCACGGTCCGACCGTTTGGCCAAATACAACCAGCTAATCAGGATCGAAGAGGAATTGGGCGGAAGCGCTATCTATGCCGGAAAGGGCTGCTTCGGGCGTCTCGGCGAATAGCGGCGGAGCCAAATTAAAGGCTCAGGATGTTTCCAGCTCTTCTTCTGCCTGATCCTCAAGCTCTTCCATCTTTTCCATCTTGCGCTTGTTTTTCGGGCTGAGCAGATATTGCCACACGCCCCAGGCATTGATGAGCAGCAGGATCGCATTCTGCACGGTAAGCGGTGTCCCGCCTCCGGTTAGCCCGGTGTAGATCCACGCGACCGATACGATGCAAAAAAGAATGAAGGCCCAGCCGGTAACCTTGCGTCCGAAATCGGCGGCGATCATGCCTGCGGCAAGAATTGCGCCAATCGCTGCGAACCATTCAAGGGGACCATTCATCGATTTCAAGCCTTTCGCGCGGGTTGCAACGTCATGGCTGCAGCTGCTCGACGCGTAAGTACGTCGTTTGGTTCCTATGGCACGTTAAAGGGCAAACTTGCTCCGCAAATCTAATAGCGCCATCGCGGCCTGGGCAGCTTCGCCGCCTTTGTTCTTCTGTGCGGGATCAGCGCGGACCTGCGCCTGCTCCTCGTTTTCGACCGTAATGATACCATTGCCGACGGGGATGCCGTCAATCGTCAAAGCCATGATACCGCGCGCGCTTTCACCGGCCACGATCTCGAAGTGATAGGTTTCGCCGCGAATGACCACGCCGATTGCGACAAAGCCATCATATTGGCCCGCCTCTGCAGCCATTGCGATAGCAGCCGGAATTTCCAAAGCGCCCGGCACGGTGATGATATCGACGCTGTGATCGGCCGCTTCGAGCGCAGCCCGCGCTCCAGCAATCAGCTGGTCGTTAAAATGGTCATAGAAACGGGCTTCGACAATCAGAAAACGCGCCATCATTTACTCCGGTATAGCTTCTTCGCCCACGATATTCAGGCCGTACCCTTCGATCGCGACCACATTACGATGTGAATTTGTCAGCAGCACCATGTCTTCGATGTTGAGATCGGCCAGAATTTGCGCACCGATACCATAGCTGCGGAAGTCACCGTCGCCAGCGCCCGGCGGCGCATCGCCTGCATAGGCCGCCGTAGCGTTAACAAGAATAACGATGACTCCAGCGCCTTCATCACCGATCCGTGCCATCGCGCGTTGCAGAATGCGTTTCTTCGGCCCTGATCGGCCCAGCACATCGTCGAGAATACTGATCGTATGAACGCGGGCGAGGGTGGGTGTGCCCGGGACGACATGGCCTTTTTGCAGGACATAGCTGGCGCTGTCATCGACTGTGTTGCGATACGTCAGAAGTCGCCAGTCGCCGCCATAATCCGACGTGAATGACTGTTCGTTAATCCGCTCGACCAGATGATCGTTGCGCCGCCGATATTGGATCAGGTCGCGGATCGTCCCGATCTTCAGATTATGTTTGCGCGCAAAGCCCATTAAATCATCGAAGCGGGCCATGGACCCGTCATCATTCATGATCTCGCAGATTACACCGGAAGGATTAAGGCCGGCCAAGCGCGCAATATCCACTGCGGCTTCGGTATGACCTGCGCGCACCAGCACCCCGCCATCGCGCGCGACGAGCGGGAAAACATGACCGGGTGTAACGATATCGTCTTTGCTTTTCGTCGAATTGATCGCCACCGAAATTGTGCGAGCGCGGTCAGCGGCACTGATGCCGGTCGTCACGCCTTCACGCGCTTCGATCGAGGTGGTAAAAGCTGTCTCGAACATAGTGCGGTTGGAGCGGCTCATCGGCTCCAAACCAAGCAATCCCACACGCGCCGTGTCGAGCGACAAGCATATTAGACCGCGACCATGCGTAGCCATGAAATTGATTGCGTTCGGCGTGGCCATTTGTGCCGGAATGACAAGATCGCCCTCATTTTCCCGGTCTTCGTCATCGACAAGGACGAACATCCGGCCATTGCGGGCTTCGTCGATAATTTCTTCGATGCCGACCAGTACCGGCGAAGTGTCGTTATCTTCCAAAAAGGTTTGCAGCTTGCCCATCGTCTCCGATGTGGGGTTCCAACTGTCTTCCATACAGTCGCGCAGAGAGTTTGCGTGCAATCCGGCAGCACGGGCGATACCGGCCTTGGTAAATGTCCGGGCTTCAATAAGCGTGCGGACCTGAGCAATGACGTTTTCCATGATTGCCCGCTATCACATCGAAATGTGCCTAGCAAGTTCGTGTCACATCCGGCTGTGGGTGAATGGTGGACGCACACGGGCTCGAACCGTGGACCCGCTGATTAAGAGTCAGCTGCTCTACCAACTGAGCTATGCGTCCATTATTCAGGATGACCAAGGTTTTACGGCCCGTACCAGAAGCGCCGCATATAGCGATGAATGCCTGCCTGAAAAGGTTTAATGATTGCAGCGCCGCAAAAAAGCGGTCTTGCTCTAGCTTAAGCCGCTCCTTGGCGCTTGCCTGTTCCAGCGGTAAACTTGCATCATTACGCCGACGCAGATCATGTTCGTCAGCATCGATGATCCACCATGACTCATAAAGGGCAACGGTATGCCGACCACTGGTGCCAACCCCATTACCATCATCAAATTGATCGCTACATAGAAAAATATCGTTGCCACCATCCCAGCCGCCAATAGGCGAGAGAAGCGATCTTTCGACTTGAGCGCTACGCTCCAGCCCCAGCGCAAAATGATCGCAAAAATGCCGATCACGACGAATCCGCCGATCAGGCCCCATTCTTCTGCCATCGTGGCGAACACAAAATCGGTATGCGGTTCGGGCAGATAATTAAGGTGGCTTTGCGAGCCTTCATTAAAACCTTTGCCCGTCACACCGCCCGAACCGATGGCTATCTTGGATTGGGTAATGTGATAGCCGGATCCCAGGGGATCGCTTTCCGGATCGAGAAATGTGGTGACGCGGCGCTGCTGATAGGGTTGTAGCGCGAAGATATATGCCAGCGGCACAGCAATCGCGCCCGCTATCCCGGCATAAGTAAACCACCGCATCGGCAATCCGGCGAGAAACATCACGACTGCACCGCTAAATACGAGGGCAAGCGATGTCCCCAGATCGGGCTGCAACAATACCAGCGCCATCGGCAATCCAATCAGCATTCCGGCAGGGACTAGCGCGCGCCACGTCCCGATCATGCCGATTGGCAGCGTGTCGTAAAACCTTGCCAGCGCCAAAACGATGGCAGGTTTCATGATCTCAGAAGGCTGCAAATTCATGAAGCCCAGATTGAGCCAGCGCTGGCTACCGCCGCCGACAAAGCCAATCGCTTCGACCGCCAATAGCATCAACAGAACGACGACATAGACCGGGTAAGCGAGAAACTTCATGGCTTCGCGGCTGAACAAGGTAATGACGATCGCCATCACCAGAAATACGCCGAAGCGGATTAAATGCGAGGCGGCAAAGGGCTGCATATTACCGCCCGCTGCCGAAAACAGAACCGCTGCGCCGAATGCGATCAGCACGAAAAGCGGGATCAACATTTGCCAAGGCTGGCGTGCGATCGGGGCAGGGATGACCGAACTCATCATGTATCGCCAGATGTGGTGTCAGGGATCGCGGCGGTGGGATCAACCGATCCTTCCGATGCAGTATCGGTAGTTTGGGCGACGCGCTCTGCTTGTTGCACGGCAGCGCGCGCCTCGGCATCGACACGGTCGAAAATATCCTCATCGCGTTCAGGGAGCGTGGGGACATCCGTTCCGGCGGCGGCTGCGTAGGCAGCATATTGTTTGGCCATGCGCTGCTGCGCTGTGCCGCCCCATTCCTTCTCCATCCCGCGCAGGATTTCCATGCCTTTTACCGGATCGAACATAAAGGTCATGACATCGCGCGCGATTGGGTAGGCTGCGCCAGATCCGCCGCCATGTTCCACGACGACGGCGCCTGCATATTTCGGCTTATCAAGTGGAGCAAAGAACGTGAACAATCCGTGATGACGGAATTTCCACGGACCTGTGCGGCCATCGGTCCGGCTTAACGAAACAACTTGCGCAGTCCCCGTTTTACCAGCCATCTCAACGCCCTCTATGGGCAATCGCGCGCGACCCGCCGTGCCCGGACCATTTACGACATCGCTCATCGCTTGCCGCACATAAGCGATATGTTCAGGATCGAAGCCGAGGCTGGGCGGTGAAGGATTGCTGTTGTCGAATGACAGATTGGGCATCAGCTTTTTGCCAGTCGCCAGACGGGCCGACATGACTGCCAGTTGCAGCGGACTTGCCAGATAATAACCCTGACCGATGCTGGCATTTACCGTATCGAAAGAGCGCCAGGGTTCGCCGTATTTTTCCTCTTTCCAGGTCGGGTTAGGTACTGTTCCATAAAACTGGCTGGTAACCGGCAATGGAAATTCCTGCCCCATGCCCAATGTCCGGGCTAATGCGGCAACTTTATCGAACCCGATTTCCTGTGCGAAATCATAGAAATAACTATCGCAGCTTTGATAGATTGCCTTGCCCATATCGACAGTGCCGTGATTGGACCAGCAATTGAACCAGCGATTGCCGATGCGCCGACCGCCATTGCAGGAGATGGTCCGGTTGGGATCGATTCCGGCTTGCAAAAACGCCATGCAATGCATGGGCTTGACGGTTGAACCGGGAGGATAAAGGCCTTTCAGCACCTTGTTGCGCAGCGGCACACGTTCGTTTTCGCGCAGCATGGCATATTCCACGCTGCCAATTCCGTCCGAAAAACTGTTCGGATCGAAACTGGGCATTGATGACATACACAGCAGATCGCCGGTATCGCAATCCATCACGACGACCGAACCGCTTTCCTTTCCAAGACGCCGCGCGGCATAATCCTGCAGCGGGCCATCGATGGTCAGCTTGACCGGATTGCCCTGAATATCATCGCGGGTATCCAAGTCGCGCACGATGCGGCCAGACGCTGTCACTTCGACCCGGCGCGCACCCGGTTTCCCGCGCAATTTCTGCTCAAATTGTTTTTCCAACCCGTCTTTGCCGATTTTATAACCCGGCGTGATGAGCAAAGGATTGCGATCTTCTTCGAATTCTTCTGCAGAAGCGGGACCGACATAGCCAATCAGATGCCCAACTGATGCTCCGGTCGGATAATATCGGGAAAATCCGCGCTGCGGGATGACTCCGGGCAAGTCGGGCAGGCGCACGCTGATGGCGGCAAATTGTTCGTAATTCAATCCGGTGGAAACTTCGACCGGTTGAAACCCGCGTGCTTCGGCAATGCGCGTGTTCAGATCGGCGATCTTGTCGGGTTCCAGGTCGAGAATTTCGCTCAAGACTGCCACGGTTTTGTCAGCATCGGGCATCCGCTCAGGGATCACATCGACGCGAAAATCGGCTCTGTTGGATGCAAGCGGCGCGCCGTTACGATCGAGCAGCCAGCCGCGACGTGGCGGGATCAGGCTAAGATTAACGCGATTGCTTTCGCTCTCCAGCTTGTATTTCTCGTTCTCGGCGATGGCGATATAGGCCATGCGCGATGCCAGCAAAACACCTATGCCGCCTTGGAATGTGCCAATAACAACGCTGCGGCGGTCAAAGCGGTTTTTCAGCATAGTCGCCGAAACCGGCTGACGGGGGCGCGTGCCAAACATTACTTGACCGCGACCCAGCGCAACAGGCGAAACCGGTCGAGCCGTGCCACGACGCGCGCGACCACCGGAAAGATCAAGATCGACAAAGCAATTTGCGGGAGCATGGACATCAGCAAATCAAAGGACAGTACGGCGCCGGAAACAAGCATAGACGCCAGCACATAGACGATTGCACATAAGCCTGCCGTGAACCAGTCCTGCGCAAAGCTGCGCCACGGGAAGCGCGCTTCCAGTAACTCGAATGCGATCATGGTAAGCGAAAACAGCAGAATGCCGCTGCCAAGTGGCTGTCCGCTGAATACATCGTCAAACGCACCCAATGGCAAACCAGCCCATAGCGGCAAAAGTCCGGGCCGAATAATGCGCCATGCCATCATCGCAAGAAAGCCAAGCGGCGGAACCCAAGCGATGGCCGTGGTCACGAAAAAGATGGGCAGGATCGATGCTGCCAGAATGCTGAGCCAAGGTACTAGGTTGGCCACGACTTCGGAATGCTCGCGATGCAAACGACTGCCATAACGGTCGGCACGGGCGCGGGGATTGTAGCGCTCCATTACTCTGCGTCGCTATCGATTGGCGCATCACCCGCACCGCCGCGATTATCAAGTTCGCCTTCACCTAAAACGTTTTCGTCAGACGTTTGCGCTGCGACGACCGCTTCGGGTTGGAAAATTGGCGACACCGCCACGAAGTCCGCCGCTGCAGGGTCGGCGATGATCCGGGCAATCGCGCCGTCATCGATGATCTCTTCGACTAGAGCGACGGCGACGCCGGGTTGGTAATAGCCGCCGGCTCCGCTGGTCACTAATACATCACCTGGCTCCAGCGGATTAATACCAAGATTGATGAGCCTTATTCGCAGCCGCCCATCGCCATTACCGCTTGCAAAAGCGACCACGTTCCGCGTTTCGTCGGCAAGCCGGACCGGCAGCACGCTTTGGCTGTCGGTTAGCAACAGAATGCGCGAATTGCTGCGCCCGACTTCTAAGACTCGTCCGACGACGCCGCGCGCCGTTCGCACCGGCATTCCGATTGTAACGCCTTCGCGTCTGCCAGCACCGATATATCCGAACCGCCGCGCGCTCGACGATGTCGACCCGACCAGCCGCGTGACGGCCACTGGTTCAGCATTGGTTTGCTGCAAGCCCATCAGCGCGCGCAACCGCGCATTTTCTTGGCTTACGGCATCGCTCTCCGCCAAACGAATGCGTGCCAGTTCCATCTCGCGCTTCAATTCGGCATTCTGCGCGCCAGCTCTCAAATATCCCTGCACGCTTTGGAAAAAGCCTTTGCTGCCAGTGCGAACTTCAGCCGCAGCATTGGTGGCAGGCGCGGTAACATCGTTAGCTCCAGCACGAATGTTGCCGGGCAAATCGGGCCGCCAGATCGAGAGACCGAGCAGAATTGCGCCTAGCAGCGCGCCGATAGTGGCAGCGATATAGCCGGTAAAAACGCTGAATTGCGCTCGCTTGGAATAGCTGGAGCGCCGGGAATCTGGCGACGCCACCGCTGCCCCCTTACGCCGTCATCAAGACGCCGCGATAAATCGGGTCTTCCATGGCGCGGCCCGTGCCCAAAGCAACACAGGAAAGCGGATCTTCGGCGACGCTGACCGGCAAACCGGTTTCTTCGCGCAGGTAATCATCGAGGCCTTTGATCAGCGCACCGCCGCCGGTCAGCACAATGCCCTGATCGACAATGTCCGCCGCCAATTCGGGCGCCGTGTTTTCCAGCGCAATACGCACACCTTCGACGATCGCACCGATCGGCTCAGCCAGTGCTTCGGCAATATGACCCTGATTGATGGTAATTTCTTTGGGCACACCGTTGACCAAATCGCGGCCCTTGATGTTGATCGATTCGCCGATGCCGTCTTCGGGTGGCATGGCAACACCGTAATCTTTCTTGATCCGCTCCGCCGTGGCTTCACCGATCAGCAGATTGTGATGACGCCGCACATAGGAAACAATGGCTTCGTCCATCTTGTCACCGCCAGTGCGAACAGACGTCGTATAAGCCAATCCGCGCAGGGACAGCACCGCAACTTCGGTGGTCCCGCCGCCAATATCGACAACCATCGAGCCGACCGGTTCGGTCACCGGCATATCCGCGCCAATCGCTGCTGCCATCGGCTCCAGAATTAGAAACACCTGACTTGCGCCCGCATTGGATGCAGCATCCCGGATCGCGCGGCGCTCTACCGAAGTCGAGCCTGAGGGAACGCAAATCACGATTTCGGGATAGCGCAACAGGCTTTTCTTGCCGTGAACCTTTTGAATGAAGTGCTTGATCATCGCCTCGGCGATTTCGATGTCAGCAATGACGCCGTCGCGCAGCGGTCGGATCGCTTCGATGCTGTCAGGCGTCTTGCCCATCATCATTTTCGCATCGTCGCCAACGGCCTTGACGCGCTTAAACCCGTCCTTGGTTTCGATGGCCACCACCGAAGGTTCGTTCAGCACAATTCCCTGATCCTGAACATAGACCAGCGTGTTCGCCGTGCCGAGATCGATCGCGATATTCTGCGTACCGAACTTCATGAGGTTGGAGAAAAAGCCCATAGGAATACATTATCCGTCGTTTAAATGTTCGTTTCGAACAATTCTCCAAGACCCGTGCGGCAATGCTGCGACGTATGGGCAAAAGCCGATAACGTCTTGCAAGTAATCGAGAGAATGTCTGTTTGCCCCGCTGCCTTAGCGGCAGGCCTGACAAAACGCCAAAAAATTATGTCGATAGACCCTAGTTTTTTCCACTACCGGCCTCGAAAATCACCCGTTGCACCTTTACAGGTTCAAATGATGCCGCAAATTCGCCGCCTTCCTGAAAATCTGATCAACCGTATCGCGGCAGGCGAAGTGGTGGAACGGCCCGCGTCGGCGCTTAAAGAACTGGTCGAGAACGCCATTGATGCGGGTGCGACCCGGATCGCGATCAAATTGAGCGAAGGCGGGATCGGCGCGCTGGAAGTGATCGATAATGGCTGCGGAATGAGCCCAGATGACATGGCGATGGCGCTCGAACGCCATGCAACGTCAAAATTGCCCGAAAGCCTGATCGGTAGCGATGGGGCGATCGAGCGCGTACGTACGCTGGGGTTTCGCGGAGAGGCACTGCCCTCCATCGCCAGCGTATCGCGCTTTACTTTGGAAAGCCGCTTGCATGATGCGAGTGAAGGCTGGCGCAAAATCATCGATCATGGCGAGATCATAGCCGACGCTCCGCATTCGCTGCCGCCCGGGACGCGCATTCGAGTGGAGCAATTATTTGCCAAATTGCCAGCGCGGCAAAAGTTTCTGCGCACACCGCGCAGCGAATATGCTGCCTGCCTTGACGTGGTCCGCCGCCTTGCCATGACCCGCACCGACATCGCCATCACGCTGGATCATGGAGAGCGCCGCTCGCTGTCGGTGCAGGCAGGCGACGATCTGGCCGGGCGCGTCGCACAAGTCGTAACGCGCGAGTTGAAAGATAATGGTGTGCTGATCGATTTCGAGCGGGTGACTGCCGATGGTGAAATCATTCGCCTGTCCGGGATCGCAGGCCTGCCGACTTACAATCGCGGCGTTGCCGATCACCAATATTTGTTCGTCAACAATCGCCCGGTTAAGGACCGTTTGCTGATCGGAGCCGTGCGCGGTGCCTATTCCGATATGTTGGCGCGCGATCGTCATGCCGTGCTGGCGCTGTTCCTCGATTTGCCGGCGCAGGACGTCGATGTGAACGTGCATCCGGCGAAGACCGAAGTGCGGTTCCGCGATGCGGCGGCGGTGCGCGGTTTCATCGTGTCGGGCTTGCGACAAGCCTTGGCCAGCGGTGACAAGCGCAGTGCGCAGGGGCCGGATCGCAAGGCGATGGATCGCTGGCAGAGCGAACCTGTCGCCGAAGTGTCACCCGCTTTGCGCTCGATTTTTGCCGGGCGCGATTGGAGCGGGCCTTCGTCCTCCATTCCGCACGCTCATGCCGCAGACAAATTGGTCCGCTCGGGCGCTGGCCTGGACATCGGCGACGTGATGGATTTGCCGCAGGGCAGGGCGGAAGTCGCCGACGACATTGCGATAGACGCGCAGGACTATCCGCTGGGGATCGCGCGCGGGCAAGTGGCGCAAACCTATATTGTGGCGGAAGCTGCCGATGGTCTGGTGCTGGTCGATCAGCACGCCGCCCATGAACGTCTTGTGCTGGAACGCTTGAAAGCAGCCGGAGCGGAGCAGGCGATCAAGCGCAGTCAGGCGTTGCTAATTCCCGAAGTGGTCGAGCTGGATGAGCCAGCGTGTGACCGCTTGGAAGACGCGGCCTTGGCGCTGGCCGAACACGGCCTCGTGATCGAGCGGTTCGGACCGGCAGCGATGCTGGTCCGCGCAATGCCGCACGCGCTGGGCGCGGGTAATTCGCACAAATTGCTGCAGGACATCGACGACGATCTGGCCAAACACGGCACGGCGCTATTGCTTGGCGAGAAACTCGATCTGGTGCTCGGCACAATGGCTTGCCATGCGTCGGTCAGGGCAGGACGCAATTTGAATGTCGCAGAAATGAATGCGTTGCTGCGAGAAATGGAGCGCACGCCGCGATCGGGCCAGTGCAATCATGGGCGACCAACCTGGGTGAAGCTGTCAATGGATGACGTCGAAAAACTGTTCGGGAGGCATTAATGCGCAGCGTATGGATAATTGGATTGGCAGCCGCGCTCGCAGGATGCGGGCAGGGCAGTGACGATCCTATCTCGGATGCCGCAGAGACTGCCGAAGCCATTGAAGCATCGGAAGCGCCACCGCCTGTCAAAATCACCCCGCAAATCATGACTTCCTCCGATTTCCAGCAGAACGAGATTTTCGGTGCAGGCTGCTCATTTAAAAGCGAGGCTAAGAAGAACGAAGCGATTGCAATGGCAATGTCCGACGCTGGTTATTTAAAGCTGGATAATGAGGTTGTCCGACTCTCACCCGATGCGGGAAGCTCGGAGAATCCGCTTGGCTCACGCGTAAAATATGACGGTCTGGAATATAGTTTTCGGTTAGAAACGAAACAGGCGGAAGCGATACAAAGTGTCAGCGAAACAATGGACTTTCCAGCCACCCTCACGATCAGCGATGCGCAAGACCGCGTGGTGTTCGAGCGAGACGGTGTGGCCCAGTGCGGCGCTTAACGCGCGCTCAAAGTGAAACTGCTTAAACGTCGCGTACTTGCAGAATGCCGTTCGAGAACATTTCCAAGACCAGCTCGTCATCCTGATTGAAGATTTTTTGCCGCGATTTAACAAAGCCCATTTCAGGGCGCGTTGCACTGCGGCGTTTTTCCAGCAATTCCGCTTCGACGCGTAGCGTATCCCCGGGATAGACGGGCTTTTTCCAGCGCAATTGATCAATTCCGGGCGAGCCAAGGCTGGCCTGTTTATGCTCTGCCATGTGATCGACCATCATCCGCATGGTCATCGCGCAGGTGTGCCAGCCGCTTGCGGACAGCCGGCCGAAATGCGTCGCTGCCGCCGCTTCGTCGTCGAGATGGAACGGCTGCGGGTCGTACTGAGAGGCAAACTGCATGACCTCTTCACGCGTCACCTCATACGAACCGTAGGCGCTGGTTTCGCCCACTTCGACGTCTTCGAAATACCGCATCAGCGTGTTGCCCTATGCGCGATCAGGCGCGGAACGATGGCACATTGCCGTCTTCGTCCAGATCCGGAATGATCCGGTAACGCGCCAGGATCAGGCTGAAGAGGCCGAAGATCAACAATCCAACAGCGACCAGCTTGAAGATGATGCCTTCGCCCGCCAATGAAGCAACTGCGCTGCCCAATGTTTTCACTTCTTCCGAGCCGCTGGAAAGAAATCCGACCTTCACAAGCGACCAGCCAATGACTGCATAGACCACAGCCCGCGCAGCAAATCCGATGCCGCCAAGAATGCGCGTAAAGTCGGGTGCCTGTGCACTGATCCTGTTCATAAACGAGCCAGTAAAACCCTTCTTGGCTTGCGATATCGCAGCAAGGAAAAATGCGATGCCAAGTAAGCCAAGCACTATGCCGCCAAAATCGATCGATAAGACGCCCGAAGCTGCTTGCTGAGCACCACCACCCGAGCCGCCACTACCGCTACCGGCAAACTTATAGGCGGAATAGGCCAGCGCAAGGTGTCCGATCGCGCTTCCCAAATGTCCGATGCGGTGGCCCCAGCCAGTGGCGTCGGAGCCATTGTTCTCAATATCGAACAAGGGTGAGGCCAAGCGGAACAGCGCATAGGCGATGAGGCCTACGACCAAAATCCACAAAATCACGTTGCCGCCGGGAAAGTCCTCGATCGCTTGAAAAACGCCATTGGTTCCCTCGGCAATCTTGCTGGCACTGGTCAGCGCAATAAGACCCAGCACCGAATACAGGATTGCCCGACTGAAATAGCCGACCCGAACGAACCAGTTAAACTTTTCGGATTTATCAACCATTTGTCAGCAAGCCCCTGTGATTATAGCCCCTGATGAAATGGGACTGACTTTAAACGTGCAAGTCGCGCAATCGGTCCCGCGCCTTGCTCAGACGTTAAATTTGAACAGCAACACGTCGCCGTCCTGCACACTGTAGTCCTTACCTTCCTGTCGCAGCTTGCCCGCTTCGCGCGCGCCAGCTTCGCCATTCAGGCCGATGAAATCATCGTAGGCAATAGTCTCTGCCCGAATGAAGCCCCGCTCGAAATCGGAATGGATTTCACCGGCCGCCTGCGGGGCTTTTGCGCCGTCCGGATACGTCCATGCGCGCGCTTCCTTCGGCCCGGCAGTGAAAAATGTGTTGAGGCCGAGCAATTTGTAACCCGCGCGTACGATGCGCGACAATCCACTTTCCTTCAAACCCAATTCACTAAGATATTCGGTCCGGTCTGCCGGGTCCATGCCAACCAGTTCGGATTCAATCGCTGCTGAGACGACGACAGCTTGAGCGCCTTCGGCTTCGGCCTTGGCAAAGACCTGCTCCGACATGGCATTGCCCGTGGCGGCGTCTTCCTCTGCAACATTGCAGACATACAGCACCGGCTTGGCAGAAAGTAGCTGAGCCTGTGCAAACAGGCGCGCTTCTTCCTCGTCTTTCGGTTCGGTCAGTCGCGCAGGCTTGCCTTCGCGCAGCAATTCCAGTGCTTGCCCTAGAACGCTGGCGATGATCTTGGCTTCCTTGTCGCCGCCAGTTGCCTTTTTCTGAGCCGCTGGCACGCGCTTTTCCAAGCTTTCCAAATCGGACAACAACAATTCGGTTTCGACGACTTCGGCATCGGCCAACGGGTCGACGCGATTGGCGACGTGCTGAATATCGTCATCCTCGAAACAGCGCAGGACGTGGACGACGGCATCGACTTCGCGAATATTGCCAAGGAACTGATTGCCCAAGCCTTCGCCTTGGCTTGCGCCTTTAACGAGGCCAGCAATATCGACGAAGGCAAGCTGCGTGTGGATAATCTTGGCGCTGCTGGCGATAGCGGCGATTTTATCCAGCCGCTCGTCAGGGACGGCAACTTGCCCGACATTCGGCTCGATCGTGCAAAACGGATAATTTGCCGCCTGTGCTGCTTGCGTTTCCGTCAACGCATTGAAAAGAGTCGATTTGCCGACATTTGGCAGACCGACGATACCACATTTAAAACCCATGAATTTTGTCCGAAGCCTGTGTGTTTGCGCGTGCCTTAGCGGCGTGGGCAGACTTGCGAAAGCCTAGAGATTACGCTTGTCCGTGAACCGCCCTGATCCACGGGCCGTAAGGCGAAGCGCCCAACCAGCCAAGCTGTACTTCGGCGCTGACTTTGTTGATCGGCAATTGTGGCTTTAGGCCGGGATGGACAGCCTCGCGCAGCGGCCGCGTGCCCGCTGGCATGGCGATAACTCGCCCAATCGTGTTGGGGACATCCATCGGATCGGTCGAGCCGCCGCCACCTGACCGGTCGCGCAATTGCTCGATCATTTGCGTATAGCCATCCATGTGCACAGCATCGGCGCGATCTAGCAAGCCTTGCGTCAGCGCGTTGCCATTTGCCCAGATCGCTGTGGGATAGCCGCCCGGTTCGATGATCGTGACATCGATATTATGCGGCACAAGTTCGTAAGCGATCTGTTCGCTCATCGCTTCCAAGGCGAATTTCGTAGGCGAATAATGGCCAAAGCCCGGAAGCATCACGCGGCCCAATTGCGAAGTAACATTGAAAATCTGTCCCGACTTGGCTGCGCGCATCGCGGGCAAAACCGCGCGCATCATGCGGTGCGGGCCATAAACATTGGTTTCGAAGATCTGGTGGGTTGCCTGCATATCTTGCAGTTCGATCGGCCCCGAAATTGCGATGCCTGCATTGTTGACCAGCACGTCGATCGCGCCGCCAGCGATGCGCTCGGCTTCGGCCACGCCGCGCGCGACTTGTCCGTCATCCATCACGTCGATTTCGATGACGTGCAGATCGAGTTGCTCATCTGCGGCAAGAGCGGTCAGTTCATCGCCTTCGTCGCGCGGCAAGTTCCGCATCGTTGCGAAAACCTTTGCACCCTGGCGTGCGAAACTTTCCGCCATCAACCGTCCGAAACCAGAGGATGTGCCGGTGATGAGGATCGACTTACCAGATAAATCGAGTTTGGTCGCGACTTGGTCGGCCTGAGCAAAGCTGGCGGTTGCAGCGAAAATGCCGGTAGCAGCGGCTCCGCTAAGCAAATTTCGACGATTTATTTCAGGCATATTCGGGCTCCGGGCAATCAGGTGAGCCGTTCGCCTAGCACCGTTGCTTGCGCAAACGCAAAGCCGCGTGTGGCAGGCGATAGCTCTAAGCCTGCATCCGCAACGCAATATCGCTCATAAAGCGCGGCTCGTCACCTTCTGCAAGCCAAGCCGCTTCGGATCCGATCGCGCCTAACATGTCTGCAAGATCGTCGATATCCGCCTTCGTGTAATTGCCAAGCACATGGCCATTGACGCGTTCTTTGTGTCCGGGGTGTCCGATACCGATGCGTACCCGGCGAAACTCCGCGCCCAGATGTTGATCGATACTACGCAATCCGTTGTGGCCGGCGTGACCGCCGCCCTGCTTCACCTTGACCTTAAAAGGCGCCAGATCGAGTTCGTCATGGAACACGGTGAGCGCGTCGGGCGATAATTTGTAAAAGCGCATCGCTTCGCCGACGCTTTGTCCGCTTTTGTTCATGAAGGTGGCAGGTTTGAGCAACAAAATCTTTGCCGGTCCGATCCGTCCTTCTTGAACCCAGCCGGAGAATTTCTTCTGGATCGGTCCAAAATCGTGCATCTCGGCAATCACGTCGCAAGCCATAAAGCCGACATTGTGCCGATGAAGCGCATATTGCGGCCCCGGATTGCCCAAGCCTGCCCAAATTTGCATAGTTATCGCCCAATGAAGCTAGAGGCCAAGGATACTGATTACGCGTGTGTCGCTATCTAGCCCGACTTCGCTTCACCGCAAGACCGGCAAGCGTTCCGCGCATACCCCGCACATAACTTCCAGTCGGCCCAAACAAAAACGCCGATCCATTGCTGGACCGGCGCTTCATAATCATATCGTCGCAACGATCAGTCGCTTTTGGCGGCTTGCTCGTCTGCGGCATCGTCGTCCGGACCTTGCTCGGTAGCGGCTGTTTCGCCAGCTTCCATACCTTCGCCGGTCTGGCCTTCGTCGTCGCCTTCCTCTTCGGTCTTCTTCAAGGCCGATGGAGCAACCAGTGTGGCAATGGTGAAGTCACGATCGGTGATTTCGCTTTCGCTGCCTTCGGGAAGCGTGATTTCGCTGATGTGAATCGAATCGCCGACTTCCTTGCCGGTGACATCGATTTCGATCTGGCCGGGAATTTTGTCGTTATCGCAGATCAGTTCCAGCTCGTGACGGACAACGTTAAGAACGCCGCCTTTCTTCAGGCCGGGCGATTCTTCCTCGTTGATGAAGACGACCGGCACGTTCACGTCGATCTTCGCACCCTTGGCAAGGCGCAGGAAATCGGCATGGATCGGGCGGTCGGAAACCGGATCGAGAGCGACGTCTTTGGGAATGGTGCGAACCGCTTTGCCATCGACTTCGACCTGCACGATCGAGTTCATGAAGTGGCCCGTCATCAGTTGCCTGGTGAGTTCCTTTTCTTCGACGTGGATGGTGGTTGGTTCTTGTTTGCCGCCATAAATGACGGCGGGAACGCGACCTGTACGACGCAATTCACGGGAGGCTCCCTTGCCGGCCCGTGCTCGCGTCTCGGCCGGAAGAGTAAGAGCGTCGCTCATTGGTCTAACCTTTCAAGATGCTTGTAAAAATCTTCGCGCCTCGCCTCCAGGGATGACCAAGGACGCAGAAGAGACGCGCCTTTAGGCAAATGCTTGGGCGTTGTCTAGCATATTGCCCGGCGCAACGACAAGGTGCAAAGTGATAAAGGGCCGGCCGCAAGACCCGCCCTTCATCGGTACACCTAACCCTACCAGCTTTGGGTTACTGGACCCGCATAACCGTAATGTCGCGCTGCGACAGCAAATCCTGCACGCTCTTCTCGCCTGCCAAATGCCCGGCACCGACTGCGATGAACACCGTTCCCGGCGTGTCGAGACGCGTATCGATCCATTCGGCCCAATTCGCATTGCGCGTGTAAAGGAGCCGTTCGGCCAAGATAGGATCCTGCAGTGCTTCGTTCATCAGCTCCGCCAGTGCATCGGCATCACCTTTGACCCAGACGGCAACCATTTCGTCGAGCATCGTCTTGATGTCATCGATCTGCTCGGCGGTCTCGATCATGAAGCGGATCTGGCTCTCTTCCGGCATCTCATCGAATACAGAAATCTGGTATTCGGCTGTTTCCAGCGCGCCACGCTCCATTCCTTCAGGCACTTTTGTTTCCAGAACGGCCTCGATTCCGGCTTCGGGAGAATATCCTTCTTTCATCAAGGGCAAGATACCGAGCGTAACGCCGGCGAACCATGGATCGAATTGATCAAAGGCGGCAGCGGGAACTTCCAGCTTGGCCAGCGCTGCCTCATAAGTTGCCTTCTGCTCATCGGTCAGCTTGCTGCGCAGCGTCGTTCCGGCAGGCAGCATGGCCTTGGTTGCGACTAATTGCGCCATCTTGGGGTCTTTGTCGGAATCCTTGGGCAGCTCGGTCACTAGCGAGCCGGATGCATCGAAGGCTTGCGCGATGGTTGGCGTATACCACTCGATGCCTTCGGGCAGGATGTGGATCGTGCCGAACAGATAAATCGTGGTGTCTTCATCCGCCACTTTCCACAAGGCAGGACCAGCAGCGGCCTGCATCTCGACTTGTTCGACGGCAACCGCCGCCGGAGCCTGCTCGGCTGGCTTTTCCTTGTAAGCACAAGCGGGCAGAGTGAGGGCGATGGCAGAAGCCGATACGCCCATCGCGATTTTCCTTAGCAAGTTCATAGATATCCCTCTTCTTGTCTTTGATAAATTTCGTTTGATAATTTCGTCTTTGATAAACTTAATAGACCTTTAGCGCATCATCCATTTGCGCCCGAAATAAGCGATCAGCATGATTGCAATCGTGGTCGTATAGATTCCCCAATGATTGGGCGGACCGAGCACCCCGAACGTGTGCAACATATTCCACAATGGTAGCATACAGACATATCCGTATAGCGCTATTGTGCCGGCCCATAGGTTATCGGCCAGATCCAGTTCGTCAATCCGCTTAAAATAAATGACGGAGTACCACGCCACTCCGATGACGAGCGCGGCGGACATGGGTATTAGCAGCCATGCCGGTAAGACGCCTTCCTCGACGCTCGCGCCGATAATTCCGGTCAGCAATCCAAGTCCCAACCCAATCAGACAGCCGATCGCGATCAGCTTGCCGATGCCGATGCGCCGTTTTTTGAACCGCTCCTCGCCGCTCAGTTCGCTTAAGTCAGCAGGTGAATCACTTTTCGTCATGGAAAATTTCCTCGATGGACATTTGAAACAGGCGTGCAATCCGGAAGGCCAGCGGGAGCGACGGGTCATGTTTGCCCGTTTCCACTGCGTTGACTGCTTGCCGTGACACATCAAGATGCCCGGCCAGTTCAGCTTGGCTCCAGTTACGCTCCGCACGCAAAACTTTAAGACGGTTGTTCATCGCATCAGACCAGAACATTCTGCTTCGCATCGATTATTGTATCGGATATCGTTTCCATCGGGAAAACTCCTGTCACGTTTGCCTAACGAGATGTCAGGTATGCATGACCATATGTCGCAGGATGCTGACAATGTCAACACTACCTTACATTTTGTCGTCTTTACCTCCCAATCCATTGTCAGGAGCAGTCGCAGCATTGACCCCGCAACGCCCATCAGCCAAAGCGCGGGCGCATGACACGCGACCCGCAAAACTCTTTTCAGGACATGATCCTGACGTTGCACGATTTCTGGAGCGCGCAGGGCTGTCTGATCTTGCAACCCTACGATATGCGTATGGGTGCGGGCACATTTCATACGGCAACAACTTTGCGCGCGCTTGGCCCCGAGCCTTGGAACGCCGCCTTTGTGCAGCCGTGCCGCCGGCCGACCGACGGGCGCTATGGCGAAAACCCCAATCGCCTGCAGCATTATTACCAGTATCAGGTGATCCTGAAACCCAGTCCGCCGGACATTCAGGACCTCTACTTAAATAGCCTGACGCTGATCGGGATCGACCCGCTGAAGCACGACATCCGCTTTGTCGAGGATGACTGGGAGTCGCCGACGCTGGGCGCATGGGGACTGGGCTGGGAAGTGTGGTGCGACGGTATGGAAGTCACGCAGTTCACGTATTTCCAGCAAATGGGCGGCTTTGACTGCAAGCCGGTTGCGGGCGAACTGACCTACGGCCTCGAGCGCCTTGCCATGTATATTCAAGGCGTGGACAGCGTGTACGATCTCAACTTCAACGGCCGCGGCGTGTCGTACGGCGAAGTCTTTCTTGAAAACGAACGCCAGATGTCCAAGTGGAATTTCGAAGTCGCCGATACCGACGCCTTGTTCGAACTGTTTAACCGGGCCGAAGCGGAATGCCAAAATGCGCTTGAAAATCAAGTGCCTATCGCAGCTTACGAACAAGCGGTCGAGGCCAGCCATATATTTAATCTGCTGCAAGCGCGCGGTGTGATCAGTGTACAGGAACGCGCCAGTTATATGGGCCGGGTGCGCGACCTCGCGCGTGGGTCATGCGAAGCGCATATGGAGCTGAACAAAGGCGGTTGGGCAAATCAGTTTCCGGAGTGGAGCGCATGAGCGTTCGGCCTTCCTCCGGCGCGACCGAAAACACGCGCGACTTCCTCCTCGAAATTCGCTCCGAAGAAATACCCGCACGAATGCAAGCGGGAGCGCGGGCTGAACTGGAAAAGCTGTTCCGACGCGAGATGGATGCGGCCGGTGTTTCGCATGGTGCAACCACGGTATATTCGACACCGCGCCGCCTTGCTCTGATCGCGCGCGAGTTGCCGGTGGAAACCCAAGCCGTCAGCGAGGAGGCCAAAGGCCCGCCCACAAGCGCCCCCGATCAGGCGGTGGACGGGTTTTGCCGCAAAAACGGCGTAACGCGCGACCAGTTGGAAGTGCGCGATATCAAGGGTCGCGACACATTTTTCGCGGTGATCGACAAGCCGGGCAGGGCGGTCTCTGGCGTGCTAGCCGAAGCGATCCCTGCGATGATCCGCGATTTTTCTTGGCCCAAATCCATGCGCTGGGGCGGGGCGTCGATCTCAACCGAAAGCCTTCGCTGGGTCCGTCCATTATCGGGCATCGTCGCGCTGCTGGGCGATGACATTATCGAGTGCGAAGTGCATGGTGTCACCTCCGGCGCGGTCACGCTCGGCCATCGCTTCCACCACTCCGGCGATATAACGATTGGCGGAGCCGACGATTATGCGATGAAGCTGCGCGCTGCCAATGTTATTGTAGATCACGAGGAGCGCGCCGAACTGATCCGCACTGGCGCGCAGCAAATCGCTGCCGAAGCCGGTCTGTCGCTGGTCGAAGATGATGGCCTTGTGACGGAGAATGCGGGGCTGACTGAATGGCCGGTCCCGTTGCTTGGATTTTTCGAGAAAGAATTCCTCGATGTTCCGCCCGAAGTCATTCAGCTAACTGCGCGGGTGAACCAGAAATACTTTGTTTGCGAGGATAGTGCGGGCAAGCTCGCTAACGCCTTCATCTGCACGGCGAACATAGTGGCGGAAGATGGCGGCGCGGCGATTGTCGATGGCAATCGCAAAGTGCTGGCCGCGAGGCTGTCCGATGCCCGCTTCTTCTGGGAGCAGGATCGCAAGAAGACGTTGGCGCAACACGCCAAGGGGCTGGAGCGGATTACCTTCCACGAAAAGCTTGGCACGGTGGCCGACAAGGTCAAGCGGGTCGCCAAACTGGCAGAGTGGCTTACATCAGATGCGGCAGCTCCAAATGGCGACCATCGCTTGGCCCGCCAAGCAGCTGAATTGGCTAAAGCCGACCTTGTGACCGAAATGGTTGGCGAATTTCCTGAACTTCAAGGGGTTATGGGCGGATATTATGCACGTGCCGAGGGACATCCAGATGACGTAGTCGACGCAATCCGCGATCACTATAAGCCAGCTGGACTGCATGATGAAGTGCCGACTGCGCCGTTGACTGTCGCTGTCAGCCTAGCCGACAAACTAGATAACTTATTTAGCTTCTTCAACATCGACTTAAACCCGACAGGATCTAAGGATCCTTTTGCTCTTCGCCGTGCTGCACTCGGATATTTACGGCTTGAGCAAGAGAATAACTTGCAAATTTCATTGGAGAAGGCTGCGCAAGCTTGGGGCGGCCTAAGTTTTGCACCTCTGGGTAAACAAGTCGCTGAATTTTTGTCCGAACGACTTGCTGTGCAATTGCGCGATGAAAATTTGCGCCACGACTATATCGCGGCGTCTCGAGACTGGAAAGATGAAGTTGACTCCCGAATGGATCGCATCGAGGCTCGCTCCCGAGCACTTGCCAGCTTCATGGATACCGAAAGCGGCGCCAATCTGCTCGCAGGATATAAGCGCGCTTCCAATATCCTGAAAAAAGAGGACTGGCAGCCAAGCCAATCCGAAGAAGCCGCTGCAAACGGGCGAGGAAGACCCGCTCGCGCTCGTCGATGACCCCGCTATGGCCAAAGTCGCCGCTGCGCAGATCGCGGCAAGCCGCGCTAACCCCGCGCTATCATACACACCGGAAAAGGCCGAACAGGCGCTGATCGATGCGCTGGATACGGCCGAGCCGACCGCCACACGCGCCATCGCCGCAGAGAATTTTGCCGCTGCGATGACCGCGCTGGCTTCGCTACGCGCGCCGATCGATCAATTCTTCGAAGAGGTGACGGTGAATGACGACGACCCGGCAAAACGCTCAGCGCGACTGAACTTGCTTGCCCGGTTCCGTAGCGCCGTTCACAAAGTTGCGGATTTCGGAAAAATAGAAGGGTAATCTTTAGGCCCTAGGACAGTGTCCCATGTGTTCCATCCAGTAGGAAAAGCGAAGTCAGCCACGTCATGAAAACGGTTTATACTTTCGGCGGCGATGCCGACCATTCCCAAGCGCGACAAAAGGATAAAACCGTCACGGGCGGGAAGGGCGCAAATCTGGCGGAAATGGCCAGCATCGGCTTGCCGGTGCCGCCGGGCTTCACAATCACCACCGAGGAATCGGTACGATATCTACGTGAAGGTGCGGACTTTCCCGACACTTTGCGCAGCCATGTTGCCGAAGCTTTAAAACATATCGAAGCCACGGTTGGCAAAGTGCTTGGCGATGCGGCGGACCCGTTGCTGGTGTCGGTCCGATCCGGGGCCCGAGTGTCGATGCCGGGCATGATGGATACGGTCCTAAATCTGGGTCTGAACGATGCGACCGTAGAAGGTCTGGCGAACACATCCGGCGATGCGCGTTTTGCCTGGGATTCTTACCGGCGCTTTATTCAGATGTATTGCGATGTGGTGCTGGGCCTCGATCACGGCTTATTCGAGGAAGCGCTGGAAATCGCAAAGGAAGACAAGGGCTTCGACGCCGATACCGAGATGGAGGCCGAAGACTGGCAGGCACTGGTCGCGCAGTACAAGACAATTGTGCAGCAGGAATATGCACAAGCCATTTCCGCAAGATGTGAACGAACAATTATGGGGTGCGATTGCAGCGGTCTTCGATAGCTGGGATTCGGAGCGGGCGAAGGTATATCGCCGTCTCAACGACATTCCGGCTGACTGGGGCACGGCGGTCAACGTGCAAGCGATGGTGTTCGGCAATATGGGCGATACCAGCGCGACGGGTGTGGCCTTCACGCGCAATCCGTCGACCGGCGAGAAGGCCTATTACGGCGAGTGGCTGGTCAATGCGCAAGGGGAAGATGTGGTCGCGGGCATCCGCACGCCGCAATATTTGACGCGCGCAGCACGCGAGGCAGCCAATGCCAAACCGCTCTCGATGGAGGAAGCCATGCCGGATGCTTTTGGCGAGCTGGCGCAGACTTTCGAACTGCTCGAGCAGCACTATCGCGATATGCAGGACATCGAATTTACGGTGCAGCAGGGCAAATTGTGGATGCTGCAAACCCGCAGCGGCAAACGTACGGCCAAGGCCGCGCTTAAGATGGCCGTGGAAATGGTGGGCGAGGGACTGATCGACGAAAAAGACGCCATACGCCGGATCGACCCGATGGCGCTCGATCAATTGTTGCACCCGACGCTGGATCCCAAAGCACAGCGCGATGTGATGACGACCGGCTTGCCGGCCTCGCCCGGAGCTGCCAGCGGCACAATCGTGCTGGATGCCGATACCGCTGAACTTCATGCGCAGCGCGGTGAGAAGGTCATCCTCGTGCGGGTCGAAACCAGTCCAGAAGACATTCACGGAATGCACGCAGCCCAAGGCATTCTAACAGCGCGCGGCGGTATGACCAGCCACGCAGCCGTGGTCGCTCGCGGAATGGGCAGGCCGTGTGTGTCAGGTGCTTCTGCGGTCTCGATCGATATGAAAACGCGGACTTTGAAAGTCGGTACGCGCGAACTGAAAGAGGGTGACATCATCACGCTCGACGGATCGAACGGACAAGTGATGGCAGGCAAGGTCGCGACAATCGAGCCTGAAATGGCAGGCGACTTCGGCACGCTGATGGTATGGGCCGATGCGCATCGCCGGATGCGTGTTCGCACCAATGCCGAAACGCCGGACGATTGCCGCATGGCGCGTCAATTCGGCGCCGAGGGTATCGGGCTGTGCCGGACCGAGCATATGTTCTTCGATGCCGCACGGATCAGCGCGGTGCGCCAGATGATCCTGGCCGAAGACGAGGCGGGCCGTAACGCTGCGTTGGCAAAACTGCTTCCTGAACAGCGTGCGGATTTTCGTAGCATCTTCGAAGTCATGACCGGATTGCCTTGCACGATCCGCTTGCTCGATCCCCCGCTGCATGAATTTTTGCCGACGAGCGATACAGAGTTCTCAGAATTGGCAGAAATTCTTGATCTGTCTGTCGATCATCTGAAGCGGCGTGCCGATGAGCTGCACGAGTTCAATCCAATGCTTGGCCATCGCGGTTGCCGCCTTGGGATTACCTTTCCCGAAATCTACGCGATGCAGGCTCGGGCAATTTTTGAGGCCGCTTGCGATGTCATCGAGCAGTCTGGCGAAGCACCGATCCCTGAGATAATGATCCCGCTGGTGGCGACGGCCAAGGAATTGGAAATTCTGAAAAAGCTGGTCGATGATGTTGCATCTGAAGTGTTTGCGCAGCGCGGCACACGAGTTGATTATTTGGTCGGCACGATGATCGAATTGCCTCGCGCCGCGCTGATGGCGGACAAAATCGCGGAGCATGGCGCATTCTTTAGCTTCGGCACGAATGATCTGACGCAAACGACGCTAGGCGTGTCACGCGATGATGCGGCACGTTTCCTGACGCCTTATGTCGAGCAGGGTATTTTTGCGCGCGATCCCTTTGTCAGCCTGGATATCGAAGGCGTAGGGCAATTGGTCACCTTGGCAGCAGAGCGCGGTCGCGCAACACGGCCTGACATCAAGCTGGGCATTTGCGGTGAGCATGGCGGCGACCCTGCCAGCATTGCGTTTTGCGAAGAAGTCGGGCTGGATTACGTCAGCGCGTCGCCATATCGCGTGCCGATCGCCAGGCTGGCTGCGGCGCAGGCTGCATTAACTTAGTTTTTCCAGGCTGCCATCGACAGAATTTCGAAGGTTTCCGTAACCCGGCTATGCTCGTCGCTTTCACCAAGAAACGCGGTTTGCGCTCGCTGCAACTCGGCTTTGCCAAGCGGCGCGGCGATGTCGCTTAGGGCATTGCTCAATCCTTGATCGCGTAAATCACAGACCAATTGTGTAAGCGATCGATAGGACACGCGAAGCGGTTGGCCGCCGACCACTTGCCGGGAAAATCCGGCTCGCGATAAAAGCGCGCTGGCGGTCGCACTGTCGATCATAGGATGAATGCGCGGAGCCGGTCGGTCCGGGTTGCTCGCGAGCATAGAGCGCCGTAATTGTGGCAAGCTGCCAGCCCCGATTATGCTTCCAAAAAAGTTGCCTCCAGCCGCTAATGCGCGATGATAATGGATAAGTGCCGCAGGCAAGTCGTTCACCGTGGCTATCGACCCGCAATCGATAATTATGTCGTATTCGGCATCTTTGTGCGGTTGCTCTTCGTTGAAAGTTTGAGGATCGCGTCGTGTCACAACTGCGCCAAGGCTTTGAAGATGTTCGGAAATTTCGCCCGTAAGGTCGCTGACAATCAGCGCGCGCTTGGGGTTTAGCTGCATAAAACCAGCCGATCGACAATGTCATCATAAATTTCGTCATATAAAAACCGTGCTGCGTCAGGCCGAAGCTGCCGACGCTGTGCACGCTGGTATGTGAGCTTACGTCGATCTTTGCTAAAAATCTGTGGAGGCGTTCGCGCGGTCATCAATGCGCCCTGCCGCGCTTGCCACTCGCGCGCAAGTAGGCCAATCTGCGCCAGTGTCGCTAAAATCGGAAATCTGGCAGAACTTGGCGCCGATTGTGGACTTTATCTATCCACCCCGTTGCCCGGCCTGCGGTGAGGGCATCGGTGCGCAGACCGGCCTGTGCGCGTCATGCTGGAGCAATCTTGAAATACCTGGCACTCCGCAATGCTCGACGTGCCAGCTACCGCTGCCCGAGTATCATGCGGTGGATGACGAAACATTGTGCGAGGACTGCTCCTATCGCCTGCCTCAGCATGATGGCATCGTCGCCGGATCCATTTACAATGATGTGTCACGTAAGCTGGTGCTCGGCTTTAAACATGGGCGCAAGATCGCCTTGTCCGGGCTGCTGTCCAACCTGATCTTAGCGAATTTGCCAGACAGCCCTGTGCCAAGGTTGATAGTCCCGGTCCCTTTGCATCGCTGGCGTCTATGGCAACGAGGTTATAATCAGGCCGCGCTGCTTGCAAAAGATATGGCAAAGGCGGGCGCCGGGACGCTTCTGGTCGATGGGTTGATGAGATCGAAACCGACGCCGTCGCTCGGCCATTTGAGCAGTCGGGCGCGCCGCGATGCTTTGAGTGGCGCGATTGCGATCAACAAGAAAGCACAGCAACACTCTATCAGGTGCCAATATCCTGCTGGTCGACGATGTGTTGACCAGCGGTGCGACGAGCGATGAATGCGTGAGAATTTTGAAGCAAGCGGGCGCAAGCAGAGTTACAATTTGCTGCGCTGCGCGCCGTGTCGATCCGCGACGACAATATCTCGAATAAATTCAAGGCCCTGACACACAAAACGCCCGGAACCATAACGGTTCCGGGCGCCGCGTGACGATTGTCCGACCGGCTTTTCAGCACTTGCAAAGCCCCCCGGCATTCGCATCGACCAAACTATCATCCAACTTGAAGGCGCCCGATGTCCCCACGTCGGTCGTCTGCTTCAAGTTTCCCTGAACCCGGCATCCGGCAAGATGCTTTGAACCGAGCCTGATCTCTTGCGAAATCATGAACTAAGGTTCTCAAAGATTGGTGCAAACGCAAAGCGCTTATCTTAGCATGTCCTATTTTGAAAAACCTATGTTGTTATCGAGCCACACCGCATAAGACTTGTGCAACACTCGATCGATACAAGCAGGAGCGCCGCAAATTGGAGCAGAAATTAGACCGCGAGCATGGCAGTGTATTTCAGCCGAAATATGATGCAGCCGGATTGCTGACCGGGGTGGTGCAGGATTTGGAAACGCATCAGGTGCTGATGGTCGCCTTTATGAATGCCGAGGCCGTGCAATTGACGCGGGAAACTGGCTTTGCGCATTTTTACTCCCGCTCCCGTAAGCAGCTTTGGAAAAAGGGCGAGACATCTGGCAATGTTCTGAAGGTCGAGCGCATTTTCGTTGATTGTGATCAGGATGCGCTGATCCTCAGCGTTACCCCTCATGGCCCAGCCTGCCACACAGGCGCGCGCGAATGCTTCTATCGCGAGTTAAAAAACGGAGCGTTGCTCAAATCCGAGATTTAGTTGACGCTTACGTAAACGTCTGCTACCGGTCTAATATGGCTTCAACATCTCTTGCCGCTGACACAGCATCCGATCGCGGCGCTCATGGCGGTGCGCATATCGACCGTCCAGATGATCTGAAACGCGAGCAGTTTACGATTTCCGATCTTACAGCCGAATTCGACTGCACGGCGCGCGCCTTGCGGTTTTATGAGGATGAAGGGCTGATTGCGCCGACGCGCTCGGGCTTGACCCGGATATATTCCATGCGGGATCGCGCTCGTCTCGCTTGGATTATGCGTGCGAAAAATGTCGGTTTCAGCCTGACAGAAATCAAGGAAATGATCGACCTCTACGATCTCGATGATGGAAGAACCGAACAGCGGCGCGTCACGATCGAACGATGCGAAGCACATATTACCAAGTTAAAAAGCCAACGCGACGATATCGACAGCGCCATCACTGAGCTTGCCGATTTTGTCGATCAGATCAAACCTCTGGCCTGAGCCGGACACTTTTATCACCCTGTTCCAAAGGAAATTTCATGCCCATCTATACCGCACCGACCCGCGATGCGCGCTTCGTCATCAACGATTTGCTGAACTTGGCGAGCTATAACAATTTGCCCGGTTTCGAGCACGCGACGCCCGACATGATCGATACCGTCGTCAACGAAGCTGGCAAGTTCACCTCCGAGGTGCTGGCCCCGCTAAATGCAATCGGCGACGAGCAGGGCTGTACTCGCCATGATGATGGCAGTGTGACGACGCCAGACGGTTTCAAGGAAGCGTTCGGCCAGTACCGCGAAAGCGGGTGGGGCACGATCTCTTCACCGGAGGAACTTGGCGGGCAGGGTATGCCGCACGTTCTGGGTTTTGCTGTCGAGGAATTCATGTCGACCTCTAATATGGCATTTGCGATGTATCCCGGCCTGACCAGTGGAGCGATCTCCGCGCTGATTGCCGCCGGAACGCCGGAGCAAAAAGAAAAATACGTGCCGAACATGGTGTCGGGCAAATGGCTTGGAACCATGAATTTGACCGAGCCACATTGCGGCACTGATCTCGGCATGATCCGCACGAAAGCCGAGCCGCAGGGCGATGGATCCTACGCAATTACCGGGACCAAGATTTTCATTTCTGCCGGCGAGCATGATCTGACTGAAAACATCATTCATCTGGTCCTGGCCAAGACACCGGGCGCGCCGGACAGCTCCAAAGGCATTTCGCTGTTCGTTGTACCCAAAGTGCTGGTCAATGATGATGGCTCACTCGGCGAGCGCAACGGCGTTTCGTGTGGCTCTATCGAAGAGAAAATGGGTATCCACGGCAACTCGACCTGCGTCCTCAATTATGACGGGGCGACGGGCTGGATGGTCGGCGAAGAAAACCGCGGGTTGGCTGCCATGTTCGTTATGATGAACGCCGCACGATTGGGCGTAGGCATTCAGGGCTTGAGCCAAGCCGAAGTCGCTTATCAGAACGCTGTGGCATACGCGCTAGATCGCCGTCAGGGCCGCGCGCTAACCGGTCCGGCCGAGCCGCAAGCACAGGCCGATCCAATCTTCGTCCACCCCGATGTGCGCCGGATGCTGATGGATGCGAAAGCCTTCACCGAAGGTATGCGCGCTTTGTGCCTGTGGGGCGCTCTGCAAGTCGATTTGACGCACAAAGCGGCGACGGATGAGGACAAGGAGCGGGCCGACACGATGATCAGCCTGCTGACTCCGGTCATCAAAGGTTACGGCACCGACAAGGGCTATGACATTGCCAACAATATGCAGCAGGTCTTTGGCGGCCATGGTTATGTGCGTGAATGGGGCGTCGAGCAATTCGTGCGCGATTCCCGCATCGCGATGATCTACGAAGGCACGAATGGCGTGCAGGCGATGGATTTGTGCGGGCGCAAGCTTGCCCATAAAGGCGGCGCAGCGATTCAGGCTTTCTTCGCCATGTGCGACGAGGAAATCGCAGCAGCAAAGGACAATGATGGCCTAAGCGAGATGGCTGCTGCACTGGATAAAGCATTGGGCGAGCAGAAAGCCGCGACCATGTGGTTTATGCAGAATGCGATGCAAAATCCCAATCACCTTGGGGCCGGTGCGCATCATTATATGCACATCATGGGCATCGTTACGCTTGGCCTGATGTGGCTGAAAATGGCGAAAGTTGCGCAGGACAAACTTGCTACCGAAAGCGATGACAAGGCGTTTTACCAAACCAAGCTGTCAACGGCACGCTATTATATGGACCGCTTTTTGCCTGATGCGGGCGCATTGCGGCGGAAGCTGGAAGCAGGTAGCGAGAGCTTGATGGCACTTGGAAGAAGAGGCTTTCGCTACGGCGGCATAAACGTTGACCGACATGAAAAGGGCCGCAACATTGCGGCCCTTTTTGCGTTCTGCGATTGTCTGGCAAAACATTTATAATACAGCGGTCAGCTTTCCGGCAGAAAGTCAGGGACCGAAAGATAACGCTCGCCCGTGTCATAATTAAAGCCGAGCACTCGCGATCCCGCTTCCAGATCGGGCAGTTTTTGCGCGATGGCTGCCAATGTTGCACCACTTGAAATTCCGACCAGCATTCCCTCTTCGGTTGCGCTGCGCCGCGCCATATCCTTGGCGTGTTCGGGATCGACCGTGATCGCGCCATCGATTGCACTGGTGTGCAAATTCTCCGGGATGAAACCTGCCCCAATACCTTGAATTGGGTGAGGACCGGGCTGCCCACCTGATATAACGGGAGAGCCTTCAGGCTCCACTGCATAGACTTTCAGATCGGCCCAGTGCCGCTTCATTTCTTCCGCACAGCCGGTGATATGGCCTCCGGTGCCAACGCCCGTAATCATCACATCGATCGGCGCATCGGCAAAATCTGCAACAATCTCTTGCGCAGTCGTTCGGATGTGCACTTCGTAATTTGCCGGATTGTCGAATTGCGAGGGCATCCATGCGCCCTCTGTTTGCGAGACCAGCTCGCTGGCGCGCTCAATGGCCCCTTTCATGCCCTTCGCCTTATCGGTGAGGTCGAAGGACGCGCCATAAGCCAGCATCAAACGACGACGCTCTATCGACATACTTTCCGGCATGACGAGCACCAGCTTGTAACCTTTTACAGCGGCTACCATTGCAAGGCCGATGCCGGTGTTGCCACTGGTCGGCTCGATAATTGTGCCGCCAGTTTTCAGCTGACCGGACTGTTCGGCCTCTTCCACCATAGCAAGCGCGATCCGGTCCTTAATCGAACCGCCGGGATTGCTGCGCTCTGATTTGATCCAGACTTCGTGATCGGGAAACATCCGGGCAAGCCGTACATGCGGGGTATTGCCGATGGTGTCGAGTATCGTTGCAGCCTTCACGCGTCATTCTCCTAGTGTTTGTCTATCGTCCTTATCGCGTAACGCTTCAGGCGGGTCAAAGGTCAGCGTTTTGCGCAGCACAGGAAATTTCTGCGACCACAAAGCTACGGTTGCGATGGCGCCGATCCCGCCAGATACCACGGCGAGAACCGGCCCGATCAGGAAGGCAAGACTGCCGGAAAAGAAATCGCCCAGTTCGTTGGATGCCGAAATCGTCAGCAAAGATACGCTCGATACTCGCCCGCGCTTGTCATCTGGCGTGTGCAATTGAATCAAAGACTGGCGAATATAGACCGAGAACATATCGGCGGCGCCGATGATGAACAGCATGGTCAGCGACAGTGGCATCGAAGTAGACAAGCCAAACACAATGGTTGCCACGCCAAAGACCGCGACCGCCCACAACATTTTCGGACCAACATTCGTTTTCAGCGGACGAAACGAGAAATATGCAGCCGTAATGGCGGCGCCGGCGGCGGGGGCCGCTGCAAGCTGGCTCAAGCCGGTTGCCCCAACATCCAGAATATCACGCGCATAGACGGGGAAGAGTGCCGTTGCGCCTGCTAAGAACACAGCAAACAAGTCTAAAGTGATTGCGCCCAGCACCATTTTGTTGCGCCAGACATATTGCAAGCCATCCACCATTTGCCCAATCGGCCTTTGCGCACCGACGATCTTGCTGCGCGGCACTTCTCCGATAAAAGCGAGCGCAATGATCGCGACCATAAACAAGCCACCAGCCGCAGCATGGGGCAGGAACGGCGCGATGACATAGAAATATCCGCCAATGGCAGGACCGACGATCATGCCCGTTTGCCAGGCAATGCTCGACAGGGCGATCGCATTGGGCAGGATCGCCTTTGGTACAAGATTGGGTGCCAAAGCGGACAGAGCAGGGCCATTGAAGGCGCGCACAATCCCTAGCACGACCGCAATGGCATAAAGCCACGCCAGCGAAATCGCGCCCATATAAGTCAGATAGGAGAGCGCCAACGCACACAGCAATTGCAGCGCTATCGTGGCCTGCGCCAACCGTCTGCGATCGAGGCGATCAGCGGCCAAGCCGGAAAACGGTGTCAGCAGAAACAACGGTACAAACTGAAATAGTCCGATCAAGGCAAGTTGCCCTGATGCTTCGCTGACACTTAGTCCGTCATTGCGCGCAATCGAATAAGTCTGCCACCCGATGATCAGCATCATGGCATATTGCCCCAATGTCATCGAGAAGCGCGCGACCCAATAGGCGCGGAAATTCGCTATCGAAAAGGGGGATTGTGCCTCGTCCACAAAGCGGGCCATGACAGGCTCGCCTGCGGATTAAAAGCCGTTTGTGCTTAGGCGGCTGCCGCGTGCGTAGTCAGCTGCGTGTTAGCTTAGCGTTGACGGCGTAAACGTGGATTGGGCTGCAACGTGTTGATCATCGCCATGAAGTCATCGTTGCGCAAAATCCGCTCGAATTGAAAACCAGCCCGATTGTCGCGCGTCCAGATAACATAAGCCTCGATCCGGCCGATTACAGGCAAGCGGATGATAACCCGATCACCGCGCGCAAGCGTGTCGGCATCGTCCACCATAAAGCCATGCGCGGAGACATTGACAACGTGCATTTGCACATCGCCCAGTTTTTGATGCTCTGCGATAACCGGATAATCGACGGGGTGACGGGCGACCCGGCGCAGATCGGTAACGCTCAACTGTGCTCCAGCACCCATTTCGAAACCCTTTGCCTGTTTTGTTATGTGTAACAGTCAATGGCAAGGAAAGGCTGATATTTGGTAAACGCGCCGTAGATCAATTTGCTAAAAAGTCGCGCCGTTGTGGATCAACGCGCTTTCAGGACGCCATGCTTTTTCTTGCCCAAGCTCAGCTTGACCTCTGTTCCGGGATCGATCTGCACCAGATGCGAAGGATCCGAGACATTCATTCCATCAAGTTTCACTGCACCTTCGGCAATCTTGCGTTTCGCTTCCCCATTGGATGCGGTGAAGCCGATCTCGGTCAGAATTGCGCCGATCCGCATTCCAGAATTGTCTATCACAAGCGTCGGCAGGTCCGACCCGGTTCCACCTGAAGCAAACGTATCGCTCGCCGTCGCTTCGGCGGTTTTGGCGGCTTTTTCCCCGCGCACCAATGCCGTAACTTCATTCGCCAGCACGATCTTGGCCGCATTGATCTCGCTGCCTTCGAGGCTGTCGAGCCGCGCAATTTCTTGCAGGGGCAGATCGGTGAACAAGCGCAGAAAGCGGCCTACGTCGCGATCATCGCAATTGCGCCAATATTGCCAGAAATCGTAAGATGGCAATTGTGCCTCGTTTAGCCACACAGCACCATCTGCAGTCTTGCCCATTTTTCCGCCATCGGCTGTCGTGAGCAGCGGTGTCGTTAGCCCATGCAATTCGCGCTGCTCCATCCGCCGCGCCAATTCCATGCCATTGACGATATTGCCCCACTGATCGCTGCCCCCCATTTGCAAGCGGCAATCATAACGTCGCGCCAGCTCAAGAAAGTCGTATGCCTGCAAAATCATGTAATTGAATTCGAGGAATGTCAGCGGCTGCTCACGCTCCAGCCGCAGCTTGACCGAATCGAAAGTCAGCATCCGGTTCACGGTGAAATGCGGTCCGACATCGCGCAGCAATTCGATATAGCCAAGCTGTGACAGCCATTCGTCATTATTAACCAGCACGGCATCTGTCGGGCCGTCGCCAAAAGTCAGCAGCCGCTCGAACACGGTGCGGATCGATGCAACATTCTGCGTGATAATATCGCCGGTCATCATTTGCCGACTCGTATCTTTTCCCGAAGGATCGCCGATCATTCCGGTGCCGCCGCCCATTACGACGATTGGCTTGTGACCTGTTTGCTGCAGTCGTCGCAGCATCATGATTTGCACCAAACTGCCGATATGCAAGCTGGGGGCGGTCGGATCGAAGCCAATATATCCCGGAACGATCGATGTTTTGGCGAGCTCGTCCAGCCCGCTCGCATCGGTCATCTGGTGGATATAGCCTCGCTCGGTCAAGACGCGGAGCAGATCGGAAGTGTATTGGGTCATAATGCCTTGCGCGTTAGGCATTTTATGCCTGCGTGAAAAGCCTTCACACGTTTGGTTGGGCTTGCAGCCAGTAGCGCACTGGGCGATAGGCGGAATCCATGCACGATCTTATGCTTCATCCCGATTGCGATTCCGGACCGATCAGTTCGGTCACTGCGATGATCCATCCTACGGAAAAGGGCTGCGCAGCCGAGTTCCGGCTCAGCGGTGACATCTCGGCCATAACGCTGCCAGATAAAGAGGAAGCGAAACGTCGTGACAATTTGTGGAAAACAACCTGTTTTGAGATTTTCTGGCAAGCCGAAGGCAGCCCTTCTTACCGCGAGTTCAATCTGTCGCCCTCAACCTGCTGGGCCGCTTATGATTTCGATGACTTCCGATTGAACAGTCGCGATGCATCGGCCGAGCGTGTTGCAATCGACTGCTCAATAAGTTCCAATAGCTTGGTGCTGAAAGCTGAGATCGAGTCGCAACTAGTGCTGCCGGCGAAAGTCGCACTTAATGCAATCGTAGAAAACGCCGATGGAGCATTACAATTCTGGGCATTGAAATTCGCGCAGGGCAAGCCAGAGTTTCACAGTGAGATTTGCCGCGACCTACACTTGGCTGGTCGTTTATGAGCGTTCTGTTCGGCATCGATCGGCTTCTGTCCGACGAGGTTCTGCTTGCGAAGCTGAAAGGCAAGCGCGTGGCTCTGGTCGCGCATCCGGCTTCCGTCACAAAAGACCTGACGCACAGTCTTGACGCACTTATCGCAGCGGGCATCAATGTGTCGAGCGCCTTTGGCCCACAGCACGGGTTAAAAGGCGATAAGCAAGACAATATGGTCGAGACGGCGGATGAGACCGATCCTCATTACGGCATTCCGGTCTTCAGCCTTTACGGGGAAGTGCGCCGGCCGAGCGGACAAATGATGTCCACTGCCGATGTGTTTCTCTTCGATTTACAAGACCTTGGATGCCGTATCTACACCTTTGTAACAACATTGCTATATCTGCTTGAGGAAGCTACAAAATCCGGAAAAGAGGTTTGGGTGCTTGATCGGCCTAATCCTGCCGGGCGACCGATCGAGGGAACGCTCCTCCTTCCAGGTCAGGAAAGTTTCGTCGGCGCGGCTGCAATGCCGATGCGGCACGGATTGACATTGGGCGAGATGGGGCACTGGTTTATCGACCACTTCAAGCTCGACGTCGATTATCACGTGGTCGCGATGGATGGGTGGAAGCCTAATTCTGCGCCCGGTTTTGGATGGCCGGAGGACCGCATATGGATCAACCCCAGTCCCAACGCGGCCAGCGTAAACATGGCACGTGCCTATGCCGGAACGGTGATGTTGGAAGGAACCAATTTGAGTGAGGGCAGGGGCACCACGCGCCCGCTTGAAGTGTTGTTCGGTGCGCCTGACATCGACGCGAAAGCCGTGCTGGCCGAGATGCAAAAGTTTGCGCCCGAATGGCTTACCGGTTGCGCGATCCGCGAATGCTACTTCGAGCCGACCTTCCACAAACACGCAGGCGAGCTTTGCAACGGGTTGATGATCCACGCCGAGGGCCCGGTTTATGGCCATGAGACTTTCAGACCTTGGCGCCTTCAGGCGCTCGCTTTCAAAGCGATTCGCAACCTTTACCCGGATTACGATCTATGGCGCGATTTTCCCTATGAATACGAGCTGGAACGGCTCGCGATCGACGTAATTAATGGCGGTCCTGCTCTGCGCGAATGGGTGGATGGTCAAGGCTCGACACCTGATGATTTGGAAGCGCTTGCCAGCGCTGACGAAAAATCCTGGCAAGATCAGACTGCTGAATTGTTGCTTTATTGACCCCGCGGCTTGCGCACGGGCTGCACAAGACTGACCAGCACGAAGCTGATGAACATCAGCAGATACCAACTGCCAAGCTTGGCCAGAGAAACCGGCTCCCACACATCTTCTTGTCCGGGGTAAGTCCACGCGCGGGCGAAAGTGCCGATGTTTTCGGCAAACCATATGAATAGCGCTACCAGCAAGAACCCGACCAGAAGCGGCATCCGGCGCGGGACTCGCCAAGGCGTGAAATCAATCCAGCATCGTGCAAAGCTGACAAACAGGACTGCGAACAGCACATAGCGTGCATCCCAGAGCCAGTGATGCGCGAAGAAATTGACATAGATCGCCGCCGCCAGTGCAAGCGCGAGCCATCGCGGCGGATAATGCGAAAAACGAAAGCTAAAAATCCGCCAAATGCGCGCGATGTAACTTCCGACTGCGGCATACATAAACCCGGAGAACAACGGCACAGCGCCGATATGCAGCATACTATCCTCTGGATAAATCCATGAACCGTTGGCAGTCTTAAAAAGCTCCATGACGGTCCCGACAACATGAAAGATGAGAATTACCGAGGCTTCCCTCAGCGTTTCCAATTTAAAAGCCAGCATCGCCAGCTGGATCGCGATGGCCGATAGTGTCAGAAAATCATAGCGGTGCAGAGCTGCGTCCGCCGGGTAGAAAAGATGGGTTGCAACCAGCAGCGCCAGCATCAATCCACCGAACAAGCACGCCCACGCCTGCTTTATCCCAAATAGGAAAAATTCGTAGAGCCAGCTTGGCCAGCCGGGACGAGGGGCAAAAGCTTCAAGACGCGTTCGTATTTCGTGGAAACGACTGTGGGAGAAAGGTTTACGCGTTCGTATTTCGTGGAAGCGGCTGTGAGAGAAAGGTTTGACAAGACGCTCTCGCACATAGGTCAGCAACTGCTCAGGCGCCGTGTTTGCGGCTCAATTCACGCATCGCGGCGTCCAGCCCGTCTAAAGTCAGCGGGAACATACGGTCATTGACCAACTGTTGTACGAATTTCGTGGATTGTGAATAGCCCCATTGCTTTTCCGGCACAGGATTCAGCCACACGGTCGCAGGATAGGTGTTGGTCAATCGCTGCAACCAGACCGCACCGGCTTCTTCATTCATATGTTCTACGCTGCCGCCCGGATGCGTAATCTCGTAAGGGCTCATCGCCGCATCGCCGACCATCACCACCTTGTAATCATGGCCGTATTTATGCAGAATATCCCAGGTATTCGTGCGCTCTTGCCACCGGCGCTTATTATCTTTCCAAACACCTTCGTATAAGCAATTGTGAAAATAGAAAAATTCGAGGTTCTTGAATTCGGCGGTTGCGGCGCTGAACAATTCCTCGACCATCTTGACGAACGGGTCCATCGAGCCGCCAACATCGAGAAACAGCAATAACTTCACGGCATTGCGCCGCTCCGCGCGCATATGGATGTCGAGCCAGCCCTGTTTGGCCGTACCGTCGATCGTGGCATCGATATCAAGCTGATCTTGAGCGCCTTCACGCGCAAACCGGCGCAGTCGCCGCAAAGCCATCTTAATATTGCGCGTGCCCAGTTCCTTGGTGTTGTCGAGGTTGCGGAATTCCCGCTTTTCCCAGACCTTCATCGCGCGCTTGTGTTTACTCGTGCCGCCGATCCGCACACCTTCGGGATTATAGCCTGAATGACCAAACGGTGATGTGCCGCCCGTACCGATCCATTTGTTGCCGCCTTCATGGCGCTTTTGCTGCTCTTCCAGTCGCTTTTTCAGTGTATCCATAATCTCGTCCCAGTCGCCAAGAGACTTAATTTTCTCCATTTCTTCTGGCGACAGAAACTTCTCGGCGACAGCTTTCAGCCACTCTTCCGGAATATCGACAGCATCCTGCCCGTAATCGGTCAGCAAGCCTTTAAAGACCTTGTTAAACACTTGATCGAACCGATCGATGAGGCCTTCATCTTTCACGAAGGTGGCGCGGCTAAGGTAATAAAATGCTTCTGGCGTCTGCTCGATGACGTCCTTGTCGAGCGCCTCCAGCAAGGTCAGGTGCTCTTTGAAAGATGCGCCGATCCCGGCGTCGCGCAATTCATCGACGAAATTGAAAAACATACGCATTCTCCTAGCGCTTTCACCAAGCGATGCGAAGCGCAAATCTGCGACAAATCTTAACCCGGCAATAACCATTATTCTTTAGTCCTCATCGCCAAGCCAAAGCTGAGGGAATGTCGAACATGGAATTAAGCGCAATCGATCGTGGAGCATCATCGGCTATCGATCAGATACCGGCAGCCTGCGGCAAGGTCACTGTCGGGTGTTCCGATGTCGCCGGCATCGTGCAGGCCGTAATCGACAGTTCCGGCATCTTGCGCGCCGAGCATATCGAATTGCAGGGCACTGTAAGAGAGCTGGAAAACGATCAGGGCAAAGTGGCCGAGGCCAGTGACGAGGCGCGGCTGTTATCGGCACGCGCGATCGAGCGTTTGGGGCAGGGTACCAAGCAAATTCAATCGTCCCTCAATCAGATTACCGGCTTGCTGGAGCTGGTCGAGACGATGGCCACCCACGTCACCAGCTTTGCCGCCGCGATGGATCAGGTCAAGCGTTGCTCGCACGACATCGAACAAATAGCGGAAACGACCAATATTCTCGCGCTGAATGCCACGATCGAGGCTATGCGCGCAGGTGAAGCAGGGCGCACATTTGCTGTGGTGGCGAACGAAGTCAAAGGCTTGGCAGGCGAAACGCGCAAAGCGACCGACGAAATTTCGGAAGTAATCGATACGCTGGCCAGCGAAGCCTCCTCCGTCATCGACCGCATCGAAGAGGGCGCAAAGGCATCTAATGAAGCGAAGAACTCAGTCACCAGCATCGATGCTACCATTACCAGCGTGTCGCAGCTGGTCGAAGAAGTCGATCAGCAGAACGAACAGATTGCTCGTGCCACCGGAATGATGACGCATCATGTGGGCCGTGTTTCGTCCGTTATCGACAGCTTCGAGCGCGCGGCGAATGAAAATGAAGGCCAGCTTGAGATCGCGCACTTGCGGATCGAAGAGTTGGAAATGACAGCCAGCGAGATGTTCGATAATCTCGTCAAAGCCGGACTTTCGCCGCAAGACAGCCAGATGGTCGAGCAAGCGCAGCGGTTTGGTGCTGCCATTATCAATGCGGCTGAGACTTCGCTCGCCAAAGGCAGGCTGACGATGGAGAGCTTGTTTGATCGCGATTACGAGCAAGTGCCCGGCAGCAATCCGCCGCTTTACCGGACGCCGCTGAGTGATTGGGCGGATGACCATTGGCGTCCAATCCTTGATAGTGTGGTGGAGAAGGGCAGCCCGATCATCATGTGTTCTCAAGCGGACATGAACGGTTTTCTCCCGACCCATGCTTCTAAGCACTCGCGTATGCCCACCGGCGACCTGACCCATGATACAAAATACTGTCGAAACGGCCGCGTGATTCTCCACCCGATTGACCAGAAGGCCAAGGAAAGCACCGACCCTTATATGATGGCGGTGTACAGGCAGGAAGGCGACGGCAAGAATTACGTCGTCGTGCGCAACATCTATATCCCGCTGTTCATCAACGGCAGGCGCTGGGGCGATTTCGAACTGGCTTATTCCTTTGGCTAAGGCAGATTCACGGCAAACGATTTACGTCTGACGCCGCGCCATAAAGGCCAGTCGCTCGAACATCATAACGTCCTGCTCGTTCTTCAGCAGCGCGCCATGTAGCGGCGGTATAGCATTGTTCGGATTTTGATCCTGCAACACTTCGAGCGGCATATCCTCGTTTAACAACAGCTTCAGCCAGTCCAGCAATTCGCTGGTCGAAGGTTTTTTCTTTAATCCCGGGACTTCCCGCAATTCATAGAAAACATCCATTGCCTTGGTCACGAGCGTTTTTTGTATGTCGGGAAAATGCACGTCGATAATGTCGCGCATCGTGTCGCGATCAGGAAATTTGATATAATGGAAGAAACAGCGGCGCAGAAACGCGTCGGGTAGTTCCTTCTCGTTGTTCGAAGTTATGACGACAATCGGTCGCTCTTGGGCAGTGATCGTCTCGTGGGTTTCATACACGTCGAAACTCATGCGATCGAGTTCCTGCAACAAATCGTTCGGAAATTCGATGTCGGCCTTGTCGATCTCATCGATTAGCAGCACTGGCAATTCGGGCGACGTGAACGCCTCCCACAATTTACCCTTCTTGATGTAATTCGCGATGTCATGAACGCGCTCATCGCCAAGCTGCCCGTCACGCAGGCGCGCCACCGCATCATACTCGTACAGCCCTTGCTGCGCCTTGGTCGTGGACTTCACGTTCCATTCGATCAGCGGCGCGTTCACCGCTTTGGCAATCTCATGCGCCAGCACGGTTTTACCAGTCCCTGGCTCGCCTTTGACGAGCAAAGGCCGTCGCAACATCACCGCCGCATCGACAGCGACTTTCAGATCGTCGGTCGCAATATAATCTTTGGTGCCTTCGAAACGCTGCTTAGTCATGGAATGTCCTGTGCAAATGAGATGTTTCCAATCGGTTAGGGGCCGCAGTTGCGGTGTGCAAGTGGATCAGCGCAAAGCAAAGATCGTTTCCACCAACTGGACTCAGGTTGCGCGCGGAAATGTACATTAAGTCAGAAGGGTTTGCGCGGGTTGCTTCGCGTGGCCATTGCACGGATAAGCGAGGAAGCACCAAACGAGGATCCGCTATGCCGACTGAAAAAATTGAGATCACCACGCAAGCCGGACACAGCCTGTCAGGCGCTTTGGAAATGCCCACCGGAATGTTGCGCGGGGCCGCCTTGTTCGCGCATTGCTTTACTTGCACGAAGGCGAGCAAAGCCGCGATTGCTGTGACCCGCGCACTGGCGGCGCAGGGAATTGCGACATTGCGCTTCGACTTTACCGGACTGGGCGCAAGCGAGGGGGAATTCGGCAGAGCAGGATTTGCAAGCGATGTTGATGATCTGGTGGCATCTGCCCGCTATCTCATCGACCGCTTCGGCGGGAAGATATTGCTGGTCGGTCATAGCCTTGGCGGGGCAGCAGTGTTGGCTGCGGCAGACGATATCGGCGAAGTTGCAGGTGTGGCGACGATCGGTGCACCCTCCGATGTCCCACACGTCTTACACAACATCAAGGGTGACTTGCAAGCCATTGAAACGACAGGCGAAGGCAGCGTGTCCATCGGTGGCCAGACATTCTCGTTAAGTCAGCAATTCATCGACCGAACCAAGGATGCCGACCTGCTATCCGAAGTGAAAAAACTGCGTGTGCCGCTGATGATTATGCACGCGCCAACCGACGACATCGTCAGCATCGATCATGCCGGTAAGCTGTTTAATGCAGCGAAGCATCCCAAGAGTTTCGTCAGTTTGCATGGGGCGGATCACTTGCTGTTACAGCAGGAAGATGCCGAGTTCGCCGCGACGATCGTAGCGGGCTGGGCGACGCGTTACCTCGACAAACCGGCCGATCTGCCGCAACCCGAAGAGGGCGTTATCGTGCGCACAGGCTTTGGCAAGTTTGGCACGGAAGTGCATACAAAGTCTCATCATTTTGTTGCAGACGAGCCCGCATCCTATGGCGGCGACGACACGGGACCGACGCCCTATGATCTGCTTTTGGCAGCGCTTGGGACGTGCACCGCCATGACGATGAAGATGTATGCCGACCGAAAAAAGTGGCCGCTGACCTCATCGACAATTGCACTCCGGCATGACCGAAACCACGCCGATGACTGCGACCATTGTGCCGATGGCGCGCAAATTCAGGCACTGCATTATGAAATTGAGCTTTCGGGTGATTTAACGGATGAGCAACATGACAAAATCATCGAGATCGCCAAAAAATGCCCTGTTCACAGAACTTTGACCAGCGAGCTTCATATTCATGGAGGCACTTCCGGCAATTCGTAAACCCGGTCCACAAGGATGTCTAAACGACCCTTAAGCGCACCGAGCCAGTTTGAAACCGCACAAAACTGCGCTCAAGCGTCGATCAGATCGCGATCCACTTCGCCAGCGCGATTTTGAATGAAATTGAACCGATGTTCGGGATTGCGACCCATCAGCTGATCGACCAGCTCTTTCACCACGGCCCTGTCTTCAAATTCGGCCGGCAAGGTGATTCGAATCAATGAGCGCGTTTTTGGATCCATCGTCGTCTCGCGCAATTGCGCCGGGTTCATTTCGCCCAGACCCTTGAACCGTCCGACCTCGACTTTCTTGCCCTTGAAAACGGTCGCTTCCAATTCCTCGCGGTGCGCATCGTCGCGGGCATAGCGGCTCTCTTTTCCCGCTGTCAGGCGATAGAGCGGCGGCTGCGCCAAGATACAGATTTCCCTTGCGCACAATGTCCGGCATTTCCTGAAAGAAGAACGTCATCAGCAGCGTTGCGATATGCGCGCCATCGACATCGGCATCGGTCATGATGATAATCCGGTCGTAGCGCAGATTTTCCGCATCGCATTCCTTGCGCGTGCCGCATCCCATCGCCAGCGTCAGGTCGGCGATTTCGCTGTTGGCACGAATTTTCTCCAGCGTGGCGCTGGCTACATTCAGGATTTTGCCCCGGATCGGCAGGATCGCTTGCATCTTGCGATTGCGTGCTTGTTTCGCGCTGCCACCAGCTGAATCGCCTTCGACGATGAACAACTCGGTTTCCGCATTCCCTTCGCCCGAACAATCGGTCAGCTTTCCGGGCAAGCGCAGCTTCTTCGCATTGGTCGCAGTTTTGCGCTTGATCTCGCGCTCTTGTTTGCGGCGCAGGCGCTCGTCCATGCGCTCCATCACCTGACCCAGCAGCGCCTTGCCGCGATCCATATTGTCAGTGAGGAAGTGATCGAAATGATCGCGCACGGCATTTTCGACGAGGCGAGCCGCTTCGGGAGACGTCAGTCGGTCCTTGGTCTGACTTTGAAATTGCGGTTCGCGAATAAATACCGACAGCATCACTTCCGCGCCGTTCATCACGTCATCGGCGGAGATGTCCTTGGCCTTTTTCGTCGCGGTCAATTCGCCGAAGGCCCGCAAAGACTTGGTTAGCGCCGCGCGCAAACCTTGTTCATGCGTTCCGCCATCAGGCGTCGGCACCGTGTTGCAATACCAGCTCGTTGACCCGTCGGAAAACAACGGCCAGGCAATCGCCCATTCGACGCGACCTTGTCCCTCACCCGCTTCGTTTTCGGGAAAGTCCTGATTGCCTGCAAAAGGCTGCGCCGTAACGCATTCGCGTCCGTTAAGCTGATCGGCCAGATGATCGGCCAGACCGCCGGGAAATTTGAACACCGCTTCGGTTGGCACGTCTTCACCAGCGAGAGACTCGGCACATTTCCAGCGGATTTCCACGCCCGCAAACAGATAGGCCTTGGATCGCGCCAATTTAAACAACCGCTTGGGCCGAAACTTGCGGTCGCCGAAAATCTCCGGATCAGGCGTAAAGGCTAGTGTTGTTCCGCGCCGGTTGGGAGTCGCACCCAGTTTCTCCAGCTTGCCTAGCGTTTCACCTTGCGAAAAATTCTGCGCATATAATTGCTTGTCGCGCGCGACTTCGACGCGGGTGTCGATGGACAGCGCATTGACGACGCTGACCCCGACGCCGTGCAGGCCGCCGCTGGTCGCATAGGCTTTGCCTGAAAATTTGCCGCCCGAATGCAGCGTACCCATAATGACTTCGAGCGTGGATTTACCGGGAAATTTGGGATGCTCATCGACCGGAATACCGCGTCCATTGTCGGTAATAATCAGGCGTCCGGCGGTTCCGTCCGGCCCTTCCAGCAATTCCATTTCGATCCGGTTGGCATATCCGGCGACGGCTTCGTCCATCGCATTGTCGAGCACTTCGGCGGCCAGATGGTGCAGGGCGCGATCATCGGTCCCGCCAATATACATACCTGGGCGGCGGCGGACCGGCTCCAGACCTTCCAGAACTTCGATCGACGACGCATCGTAGCCCGAATTATCGACTGGCGGATTTTCGAACAGATCTTTGGACATGGTTTGTTCTATATGATCCCATCGCGCGGCATAGCAAGCGAACAGCGCCGAATTCTGCGGGTTGTCACGAAAGCCCTAATCGTCGAAACGCGTTGGTGCTGCGGCCACGATGGAGATTTTGCCGTTTTCGACCTTGCGCACTTCCATTGCGCGTTCGGCAACTGCGCTACCGGTAAAGCGAAACGGGCCATCGATGCCGACAAAGCCGCCATCCTGCCGCAGAGCGGAAATCGGGAAAGTCTGCCCGACGCGCCAGTCATTGGCGACGCGTAACGTCAGCAATACAGCGTCATATCCCAGGCGTCCGACGCGGAACGGTGCGCCGCCAAACCGCTGTTCGTAAGCATTGGCGAATGTACGATAGCGTTTGTCGGAGACGGCTGAGAAAATTGCGCCGTTCAGTGATGCCGTGCGGGCAACGCCTGCTTCACCGCTCCACAATTCGGTGCCCATAAGCTGCGTGGCGACACCTTGACCGGTCATCTCATTGGCGGCCCGTGCGGCAAGGCGCGGTCCTTCTGCGATCAGGACCGCATCGAACCCGCCGCGCGTCTGCAACCGCTGGGCTGCACTGACGATGGAGGTATTGCCGCGCGAATATTTCTCCTGCGCCACGATATTGCCGCCGACCGCGCGCACGCTGCTCTGCAAAGCGGCTTCGGCGCGCTCGCCATAATCGCCATTGGGGATAATCGCGGCAAAAGTGGTTGCGCCATTGGCTGCAGCATACTGGACCGAGCGAGTGATGCTTTGCTCAGGCACATGGCCAAGGACAAAGACGTTGCCGCCAGCAACCGTTGCATCGTTGCTGAACGAGATAACCGGCACATCGGCGGGACGCGCAATTCGCGCCACCGCGCCGACATTCTCGCGCATCAACGGGCCGAGGATCAGCTTGTTGCCATCGGCAATCGCCTTGCGTGCGGCATCGCCTGCACCGCGCGCCGTATCGTAAGACGTGATCCGCAGATTATCGGCATTGGTATCGAGCAGCGCCATCGTGGTCGCATTGGCAAGGCTTTGCCCGACAGCCGCATTCTCGCCGCTCATCGGGACCAGCAATGCCACGCGATGCCGTGTTTCATCCGTCGGCAAAACCTGCGCCGATGGTCCGGCAATCGGCTCGGATGGCGGAGGGGCGGCCGTCGGAGCCGTGGTTTTGGGCACAACCTGACAACCGGCCAGCGCGATGGTCGCTCCGGCCACGACGAACGCTCGTCTGGAAAAATTGATGCGCGACATGATGGCTGCTTCCCTAATTTGGCCTAATTTGGCGGACCCTTGGCGACAGGCCTTTTCACATATGTTTTTCTCGGCCAAAGCAACGGGGTGAAACCCGATGATCCTTTTGAGCGCCTTGCTGCAGGCTTGTATATCGTGGCGACACCGATTGGCAATCTCGGCGATATAAGTTTGCGCAGTGTCGAGGCGTTGCGCACTTGCGATGCGGTGGCGTGCGAGGATACGCGGGTCACTGGCAAATTGCTGAAACATCTGGGACTGTCCAAACCGCTGTGGCGCTATGACGACCATAGTGACGCACGAGCGCGGGACAGTATCATTGCGGCAGCTGCGAGCCAGGCGATCGTGCTGGTCAGCGATGCGGGCACGCCGATGATCTCCGATCCGGGCTATCGACTGGTGCGGGCAGCGCAGGAGGCGGGCGTCATGGTCACCAGTCTGCCGGGACCATGCGCGGTGATCGTCGGGCTGACGCTGTCGGGCCTGCCCAATGACCGGTTTCTGTTCGCCGGCTTTTTGCCCAACAAGGACAAGGCGCGGGCGGATTTGCTGGGCGAATTTGCGCAAGTTGCCGCGACCTTGGTATTCTATGACACGGCGCCGCGTCTGGTGAAGTCCTTGCGCGCGATTGGCGAAGTCTTGCCGGGGCGCGCCGTGGCGGTGGCGCGGGAGCTGACGAAATTGCATGAAGAATGCCGGCGTGGCTCACCCGAAGAATTGATCGCGCATTACGAAGCGAAACCTCCCAAGGGCGAAATCGTGTTGCTGATCGGCCCGCCGGTGGAAGTGAGCGGCGAGGCAATGGATGTGGACGCGATGCTGCTGGCGGCGCTAGAAACGGCGAAACCTTCGCAAGCGGCGGGGCAAGTCGCCAAGGCCAGCGGGCAAGACCGTAAGACCCTGTATGCCCGCGCGCTGGAATTGCGCAAATGAGCACGCGACCGCTCAAGCAATCGCTACAACAACCATTGAAACGTAAGCGCGCCGAGATGCAGGGCCGCGCCGCCGAACGTGAGGCGGCTAAATGGTACGCAGGCCAAGGCTGGGAAATCGTGGGCGAGCGGGTTAAAACCAAGCTGGGCGAGATCGACCTGATCGTTCAGCGGCCCGGCATCACCGTTTTCGTCGAAGTCAAATGGCGCAAATCCGCCGCCGATCTCGACCTCGCCATTGACGAGCGCCGCTTGCAACGCGTCGCAGCCGCCGTGGAAGCGGTGGCTTATGATTACGCCGAGCCGAACGACGACATCCGCATCGATGTATTGCTGCTTGCGCCCGGCCTTGCGCCGCGCCACATCGCCAATGCCTGGCAACCCTGAGAAAGAATTCGATATGAGCCTTCGCGTCGCCGTCCAGATGGACCCGCTGGATTCGATCAGCATTGCCGGGGATTCCAGCTTTGCCTTGATGGAAGCGGCGCAGGCGCGCGGCCACACGCTGTTTCACTACGATGTCGAAACGCTAAGTTGGGAAAGCGGTAATAACGATGCCAGCGCGTCCGGCACACTGACTGCACACGCCGCCCCCGTCACCGTGCAGCGAGTGGAGGGCGATCATTTCTCTGCGGGCGAATTGCGCCGCATCGACCTTGCCAGCGATATCGACGTGGTTTTGATGCGGCAGGATCCCCCCTTCGATCTGGGCTATATCACGGCGGCGTTTCTGCTCGACCGGTTGCAGGGCCAAACGCTGGTGGTGAATGATCCGCGCGAAGTGGTGAATGCACCGGAAAAGATGTTCGTGCTGGATTATGCGCGCTTTATGCCGCCGACGCTGATCGCGCGAAATCTGGACGATGTGCGGGCGTTTCAAGCCAAGCATGGCGCGATTGTGGTGAAGCCACTGCACGGCAATGGCGGCAAGGCGATTTTCAAGATCGACGCCGATGGCACCAATCTGTCCGCTTTGTTCGAGATGTTCGATCAGACCTGGCCCGAGGCGCATATGGTGCAGAAATTCCTGCCCGAAGTCGCACAGGGCGACAAACGCATCGTCCTGATCGATGGCGAATATGCAGGCGCAATCAACCGTAAACCGGGGAAGGGCGAGTTCCGCTCAAACCTCGCACAAGGCGGCTATGCGGAGAGCGCCACGCTGACACCGCGCGAAGAGGAAATTTGCGCGGCCATGGCTCCGGAATTGAAACGGCGCGGGCTGGTGTTTGTCGGGATCGATGTGATCGGCGGCGAATGGCTGACGGAGATCAACGTGACGTCGCCGACCGGTATCATGGCAATCGACGCATTCAACGGCACCGACAGCGCAGGCATGATCTGGGACGCGATCGAGCAACGTCATGTCGCGATGTAAGGTTATAGCGGTTGGAGCGAAAGCGCAGCGGCGACGTTGAAGCCTAATGGATGACTTGATCGTCGAAATTATCAGCCGTCTGGGCTATGTCGGGATCGCCATCCTGATGGTGCTGGAAAATATCTTCCCGCCCATGCCTTCGGAAGCGATCATGGGTGCCAGCGCGCTGGCGATTGAGCGGGGCAGGCTGGAATTCTGGCCAGTGATGATCGCCGGAACCATTGGCACACTGATCGGCAATTACGCATGGTTCTGGGCCGGGGACAGGCTGGGCTATCGGCGGTTGCGACCATTCATCGACCGCTTCGGGCGCTGGTTGACGATGGAATGGGAAGATGTCGAGCGCGCGACCAAATTCTTCAGCCGTCATGGTCACTGGGTCGTCTTCATTTTGCGCGCGACACCGATCATGCGCACGATGATCTCGCTACCCGCTGGGCTGGCGCATATGAACAAGCTGAAATTCTGCCTGTTTACCGCAGCGGGCGCCGCTTTGTGGAATGTGATGCTGATTACGGGGACGCAATGGCTGGTGCGCACGTTCGACAATAGCGAGGACATTGTGAGCTGGATTTTGATCGGCACGGCGGTCCTTGCGATCGGTCTGTATCTCTTGCGCGTTGCGACCTGGAAACCGCGCGCGGAGCGATAGATTAGTCCGACGTTGCGGAGCGCTGTTTGCCTTGCTCGCGCGGATGCGCATTGCGATAGGTATCTAGCAGCACCGCCGCATCGACCTTGGTATAGATCTGCGTCGAGCCGAGACTGGCATGGCCGAGCAATTCCTGGATCGAGCGCAAATCCGCACCTGCGCCCAGCAAATGCGTCGCAAAACTATGGCGTAAAGCATGCGGCGTTGCGGTCGCTGGCAAGCCCAGCGCCATGCGTGCGCGGGCGACCGCTTTTTGCACCATGCCCTGCGACAAGGGGCCGCCTTTGACTCCGCGAAACACCGGATCGTCTGCGTCCAAGGACCAGGGATTTACCGCGAGATAGGCCGTCATCGCTGCGCGCACTTGCGGCAAGACCGGCACGATGCGTTCTTTCCCGCCTTTACCGCGCACCCGCAATGTGTCGCCCAACGGCAAGTCCCTGGCCGTCAGCGATAAGGCTTCTGCGATGCGCAATCCTGCGCCGTAAAGCAGATACAGCACCGCCCGGTCGCGCGTCCCGGTCCAGCCCTTATCCAGTCCGACTTCCTCGGCCAGACCGATTGCATCATCGGGCGCAACGGGGCGGGGCAAGCCCTTTTTGATCCGTGGTCCGCGCATTCTGGGCATAGCTGCTTCGTCCAGCCCCGCTCTCCTGCGCGCAAAACCAATCAGCGCTTTGATGCCCGACAATTCGCGGGCGGCGCTGGCATTGCCGATGCCCTGCGCTCTCCGATCAGCCAAAAATTCGCGAATTTGCGACGATGTCACACTGCCAATGGCGTGCCAGTCGGTCAGCGACAGATATTCGAGCAGGCGATTGGCGCAGGCTGTGTAAGCGCGGACCGTGTGCGGCGAACGCCTGCGCGCGATGCTAAGATGGTGGTGCCATTCTTCGAGCAGATCGGCTTTTTGAGGCGTGCCGCTCACGCGCTGACCAGTTCGCTCGAAACCAGCTCCCCCAGCAAGCCATCGAGCAGCGGCATGGCCTTGGCGGTCGCACGCACAATGTCGCCATCGCGGCTGACCAGCCCCATGCGCTCATAGGCTGCAAACTTGTCCATATCGATCATCGCGGGGATTGGCAGGCCGACCCGCTGCGACAAAGCCGCAAGATCGACGCCTTCTGTGAGGCGCAGGCCCATCAACAATGCTTCGGTGGCCTGATCGCTCGGCGACAAGTCGCTTTGCTCGACAATGCCGTGGCCATGCTTGGCGACGGAGTTCAGGAAGTTTTCCGGCTTTTTATGCCGCATCGTGGCGATACCGCCGCGCCGCCCATGCGCTCCGGGGCCAATCCCGACATAATCGCGATAGCGCCAATATGTGAGGTTATGGCGGCTCTCTGCGCCGACCCGCGCATGATTGCTGATCTCGTATGCGGGCAAGCCCGCTGCGCGCATCATGTCCTGCGTCAGCGTAAACAAATCGGCGCAAGTGTCGTCATCGAGTGGGGCAAGCCGACCGCGCCGAACATCGCTGGCAAACCGCGTACCCGGCTCGATCGTCAGCTGATACAGCGAACAATGCTCCGTGCCGAAGGCCAGCGCACGGGTAAGCTCGCTCTGCCAATCAGCCACGCTTTGACCCGGTCGCGCATAAATCAAGTCGAAGCTGACGCGCGCGAAATTGGCTTGCGCCGTGTCCAGCGCCGTCAAAGCCTCCGCTGCCGAATGCTCCCGGCCAAGGAAACTCAGCGCGTCCTGCTCCAGCGATTGCACCCCCAGCGAGACGCGGTTGATCCCCGCCACCGCCAGATCGGCAAATTTCTGTGTCTCGACCGATGTCGGATTGGCCTCCAGCGTGATCTCGATATTGTCGGCAAAGCCCCACAAAGCCTCGGCTTCGCGCAGCAATGACGCCACGAGGGCAGGGGGCATCAGGCTGGGCGTGCCGCCGCCGAAGAAGATACTGCTCAGCGTCTCGCCGCCAGCGCGTTCCGCTTCAAAGCGGAGATCGGCCAGCATGGCATCGTGCCACCGTTCGTGATCGACGCGCTCGCGCACATGGCTGTTAAAGTCGCAATAGGGACATTTGGCGAGGCAAAAGGGCCAATGAATGTAAAGCGCGCGAGCCATGCGGCCCGCTTTAGCCGGGAAACTGCTCCGCGACCAGCTTGGCAAACGCATCGGCGCGATGGCTGATCGCGTGTTTTTGCGCCGGGTCGATTTCGGCAAAGGTCTGCTCCGCGCCCTGCGGTACGAATACCGGATCATAACCAAAGCCCAGCGTCCCGCGTGGGGGCCAGGTCAGGCTACCGGGTGCGCGGCCTTCATACACTGCGTATTCGCCATCGGGCCAGGCAATCGCGAGCACGCAGTGAAAGGCGGCGCTGCGGTCCACGTCCGGGCCATGTTCGGCCAACAGTCCTTCGACCTTGCCCATCGCCATATACCAGTCGCGCCCCGGTGCGCCTTCGAACCATTGTCGCTCTGCCCAGTCCGCAGTGTACACGCCGGGGCGACCGTCCAGCGCATCGACCGACAACCCGCTATCATCGGCCAGCGCCACAATACCGGATGCTTCGGCTGCTGCGCGCGCCTTGATCAAGGCATTCTCGACAAAGCTCTTGCCCGTTTCGTCAGGTTCGGGAAGGCCCAGCGATCCGGCTGATAAGCATTTGATCCCATAGGGGTCCAGCAGCGCGCCGATCTCTTTCAGCTTGCCCGCATTATGCGTGGCAATCACCAGCGAACCGGAGCCGAGACGACGCGCAGCCTCGCTCACTTCACCGCATCCGCCTGTGCCGTGAAGATCCCGTCGCACCCGATTTTTGCGAGGCGCAGCAAGCGTAGCAAGCCTTCCTCGTCATAGGTAGCGCCTTCGGCAGTTGCTTGCACTTCGGCAATTTGCCCGCCTTCGATCAGCACGAAATTGGCATCGGCATCCGCGTTGGAATCCTCGTCATAGTCGAGGTCCAGCACCGGCGTGCCGTCGTAAATCCCGCAGGAGATTGCTGCGACTTTGCCGCTGATCGGGTCGTCCTTGATTGCGCCCGATGCCATCAATCCGTTGACCGCGAGGCGCAATGCGACCCAGGCACCGGAAATCGATGCTGTGCGCGTTCCGCCATCGGCCTGAAGCACGTCGCAATCCAGCGTGATCTGGCGCTCACCCAGTTTTTTCATATCTACGACAGTGCGCAAGGAACGACCGATAAGCCGCTGAATTTCCTGTGTTCTACCCGATTGCTTGCCGCGCGCCGCTTCCCGGTTGCCGCGCGTATGCGTGGCGCGAGGCAGCATCGAGTATTCGCCCGTGACCCAGCCTTCGCCTTTGCCGCGCAGCCACGGCGGCAGACGCTCTTCCACGCTGGCCGTGCACAGCACGCGGGTATCGCCGAACCCGATGAGGCACGACCCTTCGGCGTGTTTGGTATAGCCGGTTTCGATAGTGATCGCGCGCATTTCATCTGCGCTACGTCCGGAAGGTCGCATGAAATTCTCCAAAAATCGTTCGTTCGTATGTTCGCTTAGGCGATTCGTGGCCGGATATGGCCGAATGCAGCATCTCGTTAAGCGCTTCGCACTTGCCGCCGCAAGTCCAGCCTTTACATGACAGTGTATGAGCGAGCCGCCAACCAAGCCGCAAGTCACCGATATGAGCGAGCGGACGCGCGCCATTTTCCGGCTGGTCGTGGAAGGCTATATCGCTAGCGGACAGCCGGTTGGATCGAAGGCGCTGGCCGGTGAGCAATCGATCAATCTGTCGCCGGCCTCGATCCGCTCCGTTCTGGCCGATCTGGAAGCGGCAGGTCTGCTGGCCGCGCCGCATACCAGTGCCGGGCGAATGCCCACCACCAGCGGCTTGCGCCTGTTTGTCGATGGGATGATGCAAGTGGCCGAGCCGAACCGGCAGGAGCGCGCAGCCATTGAACAGCGAGTCAGCGGCAGCGGGCCGATCGAGGAAGCGCTTGCCAATACCAGCGCCGTTTTGTCCGATTTATCGGGCGCGGCGGGCATGGTGCTGGTCCCGACGCGCGAGCCGAAGCTGGCGCAGATGAGCTTTATGCCATTGGCGCAAGGGCGCGTTCTCGCGGTGCTGGTCGGGGATGACGGGCAAGTGGAAAACCGCGTCCTCGATTCTGTCGGCGAAGTCGGTCCATCGGCGTTGGAGCAAGCAGGCAATTTCATTACCGCGCGACTGTCCGGGCGCAGCCTTGCCGAAGCAGAGCAAGTGCTGTCGCGCGACATTGCGAGCGGCAAAACAGCGCTCGATAAAGCCAGTCAGGATCTCGTGACGCGCGGCCTTGCCGTATGGAGCGAGGATGCCACGCGGCGTCCGGTTCTCATTGTCCGGGGGCAAGCCAATCTACTCGATGAGAACGCGCTCGACGATCTTGATCGGGTGCGGCAATTGCTGGACGATCTGGAAAACAAGCAATCGGTGGCCGAATTGCTCGAAAGCGCGCGTGATGCCGGATCGACACGCATCTTTATCGGATCGGAGAACCGCTTGTTCGCTTTATCAGGGTCGTCGGTTATTGCCGCGCCTTATCGCGACGGCGAGGGCAAAGTGGTCGGCGTGCTGGGCGTGATTGGCCCGACGCGGTTGAATTACGCGCGGCTCGTCCCCATGGTTGATTTTACGGCCCGTTCGCTGGGCAAATTACTTAGCTAATTGGAACAATACGACGTGAATGATGACAAGAAAAACGCGCCTGACGATGTGAGCCCTGACGGAGTAAGCAACGATGCGGCGATGGCCGAAGAGCTGAAAGGTGTGCCTGAGGAATTCCTGGCAGGCGCGGATGATGCAGACGACCATGAAGGCGATGATGTTGCTGCCGAAAGCGATGCAATTGCCTCGCTGAAAGCCGATCTGGAGACTGCCAAGCAGGACGTTCTCTATGCCCGCGCAGAGACGCAAAATGTGCGCCGCCGGATGGAAAAAGACGTCTCGGATGCGCGCACTTACGCCGCGACCGGATTTGCCCGCGATGTTCTGTCGGTGTCAGACAATCTCGATCGGGCGGTCGCGTCCATTCCCGCTGATTTGCGCGACGATGAAAAAATGAAGGGCTTTGTCACCGGGATCGAGGCGACACAGCGCGAACTGGCCAAAGTGTTTAATCAGAACGGGATTACGCGGATCGCTGCGATGGGTATGCCGCTCGATCCGAACCAGCATCAGGCGATGATGGAAGTTCCCACCGACGAGCAGGAGCCAGGGACGATCGTGCAGGAAATGCAGCCCGGCTATATGATTAAGGAACGGCTGCTGCGCCCTGCGATGGTCGGCGTGGCCAAAAAGCCGGACTGATTGCGACGGAGAATAGCTGACGGAACCTTCGGCTCGCGCAATCGTAAATCTTTGGGGCGAATGTGATGGAGGATATTCGATGAAACATTCATTTTTGCTCGCTCCCGCTTTGGCAATGGCCACAGTTCCTTTGGCTGGTTGTGCGGAAAACTACGCAGCAGAGGGCGTTCTTGGCGGTGCCGCCGTTGGTGCCGGAGTGGCGGCTGCAACCGGTCGCGACATCAAGACCTATGCGCTGGCTGGCGCGTTAGCGGGTGGAGCGGTCGGCTATTTCGTCGATAAGAACGACGATTGCGACGGCTATAACAATGATCGCTATGTGGACGATGATTGCTTTGGAACATCAGGCTATCCCGACGACCCGCGCTAACAGTGGTGTTGGCTTAACGCTCTGACATCGCGCGCGGCTTCGCACCCGGAAAATTGACCAGCAGATCATAGGCTGCGGCATCGGATATGCCGGCAATCCGCACACCATTGCGCAGATAAAATGCGTGTTTGATAATCTCGGCCTGTTGCTCGATTCCGTATTTGGATAGCGGCCAGCCCGGCTTTAGCGAATAGTGATAGCGGCACCAGGGATGGCGATTAAAGACCAGCCACCAGTCGCCTTTTTGCTGCGCTTGCCAGACATGAGCCAGTTCGTGAATGAGCAAGCCTGCGCGGGTGATTGAGACTTTCGAAAAGTCCTCGCAATAGGCCGCACCTTTGGGATGGAAATGGATGTGGCCGCGTGGCGCCATCGTCGTGCGACGCGGCTGAAATGGAAACCATTTGCGGCGCTTTAACGTGACCCTACTGTAATCGATGGCATCGCCATAAATGCTGCGCGCCAGGTTGATTTCGCCGCTGGTCAGCGGGCGTTCTCCGCCAACCGGGCAGGGCGGTGGCACATCATTTTCGACCAGCGTTGAACTCAGCGATCATCCCCGGCGCTTTGCACTGGCGCGGTGAAGCTGTATTTATCGCCGCCCAGCACCGTCAGCGTAACTTCGACTTCGCTGCCAGCGGCAATATCTGGCGCAAGGCCGAATGCCATGACGTGTTTTGCGCCCGGCTCGAACGTTACATTAGCGCCCGGCTCCAGCATCATCGGCGCCATTTCGCCCATCACCATTTCACCGGACCATTCGGACATTTCATGTAGCTCTGCGCGCTCTGCACCCGAAACCGATGCAGCCCGCACCACGACATTCTCCGCGCCATTATGCGTCAAATTGAAATAAACCGCAGCGGGATTGCCTTCGACAGCGGGCAAAACCAGCCTTGCATCGCTCGCGACCAGCCCGATTTCATCGCTTGCCGAGGCGCTCTCATCGCTTGCCGGTTCGCCGCAACTGGCCAGCCCCGCAGCGCCAATTGCCAGCAAAACCGCTGTTCCGATATGCGAACCGATCCGATGTGTCATTTTTTGTATCCCCGCCAAACTTTCGCGCGTTTCTTAAGCAATTCGCTCTCTTGTGCCAAGAAAAACCGCTCCTATATCCGCATCCATGATCACGTCGCCGAACGGTTTTGCCTTGGACGAGGGAATTGGTTCGGCGTCCAGTTTAATGAAGATGGGGTAACAATGGCTAAAGTAATCGGTATCGACCTTGGCACCACCAACAGCTGTGTCGCTGTTATGGATGGCGGCAAGCCCAAGGTCATCGAAAATTCCGAAGGTGCGCGCACGACGCCTTCGATCGTGGCATTCACCAAAGATAGCGAGCGTCTGATCGGTCAGCCTGCCAAACGGCAAGCGGTGACCAATCCCGACAACACGCTGTTCGCGATCAAGCGCCTAATCGGTCGCCGGTTCGACGATCCGTTGACGAAGAAAGACATGGGCCTGGTTCCTTATGATATTGTCAAAGGATCGAACGGCGATGCGTGGGTGGAAGCCGGCGGCGAGAAATATTCGCCCAGTCAGGTATCCGCTTTTATCCTGCAAAAGATGAAAGAAACCGCCGAGAGCTATCTTGGCGAGACTGTCACGCAAGCGGTCATTACCGTTCCGGCTTACTTCAATGATGCACAGCGTCAGGCGACCAAAGATGCGGGCCAGATTGCGGGCCTTGAAGTCCTGCGGATCATTAACGAGCCGACTGCGGCAGCATTGGCTTACGGCCTTGATAAAAACGATGGCAAAACCATTGCCGTTTATGACCTTGGTGGCGGTACGTTCGACATTTCCATTCTGGAAATCGGTGACGGTGTGTTCGAAGTCAAATCCACCAATGGCGATACGTTTCTGGGCGGTGAAGATTTCGACACGGCGATCGTCGAATGGCTGGCCGAGCAGTTCAAGAAAAAAGAGAACATGGATCTGCGGACCGACAAGCTTGCTTTGCAACGCTTGAAGGAAGCTGCCGAGAAAGCCAAGATCGAGCTGTCCAGTTCGCAGACGACCGAAGTCAATCTGCCGTTTATCACCGCGCGCATGGAAGGTGGTTCGTCCACGCCGCTGCATTTGGTCGAGAACATCAGCCGCTCCGATCTGGAAAAGATGGTTGGCGACCTGATCAAGCGCACGCTGGAGCCATGCAAGAAGGCGTTGAAAGATGCCGGCATGGAAAAGGGCGAAATCGACGAAGTTATTCTAGTCGGCGGTATGACGCGGATGCCTAAGGTGCGCGAAGTCGTGGAACAGTTCTTCGGTTCCAAACCGCATACCGGCGTCAATCCCGATGAAGTCGTGGCGATGGGTGCAGCCATTCAGGCTGGCGTGTTGCAGGGCGATGTTAAAGACGTGCTGCTGCTCGATGTGACACCATTGTCGCTGGGCATCGAAACACTTGGCGGCGTATTCACGCGCATGATCGATCGCAACACGACGATCCCGACGAAGAAATCGCAAACCTATTCCACTGCCGAAGACAATCAGCAGGCCGTGACCATTCGCGTGGCTCAGGGTGAGCGGGAAATGGCCGCCGATAACAAGATGCTGGGTCAATTCGACCTCGTCGGCATCCCTTCGGCTCCGCGCGGCGTGCCGCAAATCGAAGTCACGTTCGACATCGATGCGAACGGTATCGTCAACGTGTCGGCGAAGGACAAAGGCACGGGCAAAGAACAGCAAATCCGCATTCAGGCGTCGGGCGGTCTGTCCGATAGCGACATCGACCAGATGGTGCAGGATGCCGAGAAGTTTGCCGAAGAAGACAAGAAGCGCAAGGAAACGGCGGAAGCTCGCAATCAGGCTGACAGTCTGGTTCATGCGACCGAAAAGCAGCTTGAAGAACATGGCGACAAGATCGACGCATCGCTGAAAGCCGATGTCGAGGCTGCCTTGGCCGAGGCCAAGACTGCGCTGGAAGGCGACGATGTCGAAGCGATCAACGCCAAGTCGCAAGAGCTGAGCAATGTCGCGATGAAAATGGGTCAGTCGATTTACGAGCAGGAGCAGGCCAAGGCCGGTGAAGCTGGCAGTGATGGCGGCGCGGAAGCGGCTGCTGCTGATGCGGCAGATGAAGACGTGGTCGATGCAGAATTCTCCGAAGTCGGAGAAGACAGCCCGGCTGACGGTGATGCGGACGCCAAAGCCGATACCGACGCGAAAAGCTGATCGCTTGAAATGACAATGACCGCCATCGGTGCTGATAGCATCGGTGGCGGTTCGGTTTTGGACGGGAATACCAATGCCAGCCACGCAAATCGACTTTTACGAAGTGTTGGAAGTCAGTCGCGACGCCGATGGCGCGACGATCAAATCCGCTTATCGTAAACTCGCCATGAAATATCACCCGGACCGCAATCCGGGCGATGCCGAGTGCGAGGCGCAATTCAAAGTGGTCGGGCAAGCCTATGAATGCTTGAAAGACCCGCAAAAGCGCGCCGCTTACGATCGCTTTGGTCATGCGGCTTTCGAGCAAGGCATGGGCGGCGGCGGGCAAGCCGGACAGGATTTCGGCGATATCGGCGACATATTCGAAACGATCTTCGGCAGCGCCTTTGGCGGAGGCAGTCGCCAGCAGGCGCGGCGTGGCGCGGATATGCGCTATGACATGGAAGTCGGGCTGGAAGACGCATTCCACGGCAAATCCACTGAAATCGAAGTCGAAGTCTCGCAAACTTGCGACACGTGCGATGGCTCCGGCGCGGAACCCGGCACCGGCGTCACTGGCTGTAATATGTGCAATGGCCACGGCAAAGTCCGCGCGAAGCAAGGCTTTTTCGTTGTCGAGCGTCCATGCCCCAATTGCCACGGTCGCGGCGAAGTGATCGAAGCACCATGTGGTGATTGTCGGGGTGAAGGGCGCGTCGATGTGGCGCAGAACCTTGCAGTCGACGTGCCGCCCGGGGTCGATAATGGCACGCGCATCCGCTTGTCGGGTAAGGGCGAGGCCGGACCACGCGGCGCGCCTCCGGGCGATTTGTATATTTTCGTGCATATTCGCCGCCATGATGTGTTCGAACGCGAAGGCACGACTTTGGCCACGCGCGTTCCGATCAGCTTTACCACGGCTGCACTAGGCGGCTCGGTCGATATTCCCGATATGTCGGGCGAAACGAATACGATTGAAATTCCTGCCGGCATTCAGTCGGGCAAGCAGCTTCGCAAACGCGGCGCGGGTATGCCGGTGCTGCAAGGGCGCGGGCGCGGCGATCTGGTGGTGGAAATTCAGGTTGAAACACCCACGAAGCTTAGCAAGCAACAACGCGAAATCCTGCAACAATTCAGCGAGACCGAAACGGGCGATGAATGCCCTGCCTCGCGCGGATTTTTCGACAAGCTGAAAGGCGCGTTTGGCGCTTAGGTTTTAGCAGCGGCTGACAAGGCTGCGGCGCGACTATGCGCTTACGCCCTCTCGACAGATGTGTTCCTCCGGCGTAGCGATAGGGCAATTGCTGTATCGATCCGAGGGACCAAATCTATGAACATCCGCCACGCCTGCCTGCTGACCAGTTTTGCAGCCCTGACCGCCTCGCCTGCCATGGCTCAGCGCGATTTCAGCGATGTCGAGATCACCACGGAAGAAATCGCACCGGGCATCGCGGTCCTGTTTGGCGCTGGCGGAAATATCGGCGTCAGTCACGGCGAAGATGGCACCATTCTGGTGGATGACCAGTTTGCGCCACTAACCGGCAAAATCGAAGCGGCCGTGGCTGATTTGGGCGCAAGTCCCGTCGCTTATCTCATCAACACCCACTGGCATGGCGATCATACCGGCGGGAATGAAAACCTCGGCAAGAAAGGTGCGCAAATTTTCGCGCATCACAATGTCCGCAAGCGTCTGGCCGAAGGACGCGAGGGTGAGCGCCCGATTGCTCCGGCTGCCAAAGAAGCCCTGCCGGTTGTGACGTTCGGGCAAGGCGTCACGATGCACGTCAATGGCGATACGGTGGATGTCATGTTCATCGGCGGCGGCCATACCGATGGCGACAGTGTGGTGCGCTGGCGCGAGGACAATGTCATCCATATGGGTGACTTGTATTTTCAGATCGACGGCTTTCCCTACATGGACATTTCGAGTGGCGGCAATGTGCTGAACGCGATGAATTCACTCGATTTGGTGATCGCGATGATCGACGATGAAACCAAGGTCATTCCGGGTCACGGCCCGATGTCGAACAAGGCCGAACTGGTCGCTTATCGCGCGTCAATCGGCGCGATGGTGGATCGCGTTCGTCCACTCTTTGAGCAAGGTATGAGCCTCGCCGATGCCAAAGCGGCCAAGCCACTGGCAGGATTTAACGAAGGCGAGCAGGGCTTTCGCAATGCCGATGATTTTGTCGAAATGATTTACGAATCGCTGTGACCATTATCGCCCTCGGCGGGCGGCACTGGTTGCACAGGCAGGCGTTCATCCACTTCGGCCCGCAACCGCTCGATCAGACCGGGATTGCGCGTCAGCCGCCCTTGCTCTGAATCCAGCACCGCCAAAAACGCCTTGCGCTTATAGGATCGGCAAATGTCGGGACTAACGCCGCCTTCTACGGTGGAGCAAACCAGGTCGATCATCCGTTCCGCCCCGTGCAAGCGGCCCCAAAGATAATCGTTCTCGCGATAGGCGCGGCTGAAAAACGCGCCGAAATTGTAAAATTCGATCCCGCGCAAAGTGGCGCGTGTCCCGCCTTCGCGGATCGAGCGGGCATCGTCCGGCGATATGCGATCAACCTTGACCGGATCATACTCGTTATAGGCCTCGTTACGCAGCAAAGGCAGCGTTGCGATGTCGTAATAGGGAAAGCCGAGATAGGTAAGCAGCATCCGCCGCTTTAAATCTTTGGGCATGGCGGTCATTGCCTCGGCCAGCATCTGCTCGGCGCGCTCATCCATTTCCGGCAGCAAACGGCGCGCGGCAATTAGATCCAGCACTGCGCCCGGATCGCTGGCCACATTACTAGCAGCCAGAGCGAATTCCAGACCCAGATTGTCCGCGCTTTCCCGCTCGAAATACAACCGCAATATGTCGTAAATCGCGCGGCGCGCTGTCTCCAATGCTTCATCGGGAATGTCGGGATCGGTTTCCCAGTCACGCGCCAGCCTGCGAGCGAGCAGGCGCAGCCGCCGCAAACGGAACTGCACGTCATGCGCGCGGAAAAACGCCACCGCATCCGCATTGGCCCCGCCATCAGTCCCGGCCAGTGACGTGAGGCCGCGCCGCTCCAGCTCGCTGCGAAGCAGGACGGCGATGGTGGACGCATCCAGAGCGCCGGGTTCAGGCATCGCATCTGCGGTCAGGCTCGCCAACCGCTCGATAATCGCAGTAAACTTGCTTTGCGCATAAGCTTGAAAAGCGAAACCGGCTTGCTCGGCGGCGGATTGCTGCGCTTTGGCGCGCCAGTTTTTCAGCCGCCGCGGGGTCGGCGTATTCATAAAGAACGTGCGCCCGAACAGTCTCTCCACTTGACCTTCGACCTCGTCGCGCAACGCCTTGATGATCTGCTGAATGCGCGCAGCTTCACGCGATTGTTCTGCCAGAACTTCCAGATTGTCGCGGATCGGCTGCTCGCGCGGAATGGTCGAAAGCGACCCGAAGATGGCCGCAAAAAACCCGACCGGCTCGTCTAGTTTTGCATCTTCCAAAGAGCCGCTACGATCGGGGCGCGGATCGATATACACAAACCGCCGATCGACTTCGCGCTGGACGGGGCGTTGCGGCAAAGCAGCGATGGCTCCGGCGAACGGCGCATTGACGAGCACCGAGCCATCGATCAGCGATGCCGTGTTTTCGCGTCCCGCCTTCATGTGCATCGGCATGATCCGTTCAAGGAAGCTCTCACGGCCCGACCATGTCCGCTGCTCGGTTGCACTGAGACGGTCGATTTCCTCCAACCGCAGCGGCGGGAAAGCACCGGGAAAGCTGGCTGTTGCGCGCGCTGCCAGCGTCAGCGCCAATGGATCGGCCAGCCCGATCCCGCCGTCGCGTGGCACCTTCGCAGTGAAGTCAATCGGCAAACGATGCTCGGTTTCCTCGACCAGTGGCGGGCTGTTCAAACGCAGCAATTCGGTATGTCCGCGAAAATCTGTGGTGGTCACGAACAAATCGACCGGATGACCGCGTGGCAAAAGCGGGTTTTCTGGCACAGTGCCGCGCATCGTCTGGATGGCGTTGTAGAGCAATTTGCTGAAACCATAGCCCGAAAAAGGCGGCCTGAACCAGCGCCCGCGCACCAGATTGGAGACTTTGCGCGCGACTTCGGTGCGGGTTTCAGGCGCAACGCTTTCGCTCACCAGACTGCCGGGCCGCCGCATCAGCCACCACGCAAGTGGCTGCGCCCAGAATTTTGCGAACCGCCACATCGGCCGTGCGTCGGGGTCGACCAACTGATCGATATCCGCCATTTCCAGCCACAGATCGGTCAGTGGTTCCAGCGAATGCCCCGAATGAATGGCATCGGCCAGAAACACTGCATTGATGCCGCCCGCGCTGGCTCCCGTCAGAATGTCAGGGAGCACGCGCAGACGCAGCCCGTGATCGCGTTCGATCTGTTCCAGCAAATCGCGATAGACCCCGCATGAGCCTTCGGCTCGATCGGCTTGCCCGTGAAAATCGCGGCTGGCACGCGCCAGATGCCAAACTTCCTTGGTCACGCCGTGCATATAGACCGCCAGGCTGACACCGCCGTAACATATCAGCGCAATCCGAAGCTCTTTTTGCCGCATAATCGCACCATGGCGGGGCTTTCGCGCGATGGCAATTGCGTTCTGTCTATGTTCTTACTATCTGCGGGGGCATGGCAAAACCGAAACGCAAATATGTCTGTCAGTCCTGCGGCGGCGTGTCGCATCGCTGGCAGGGTCAATGTCCCGATTGTGCGGAGTGGAACACGCTGATCGAAGATGCGCCGGCGACAGTGTTTTCGCAAAAGCACGATTTGTCGAGCGGCGGGCGGCCTGTGCAATTTGTCGATCTGGATCAGCCGGGCAAGCTGCCGGTGCGTCAAGCGACGGGCCTGGCCGAATTCGACCGCGCGCTGGGCGGTGGGCTGGTGCCGGGATCGGCGATTTTGATGGGCGGCGATCCGGGTATCGGGAAGTCCACATTGTTGTTGCAGGCGGCGGCCAAAATGGCGTTAAGCGGTTTGGCGACTTGCTATGTCAGCGGGGAAGAAGCGGCGGGACAAGTGCGCTTGCGGGCTGCGCGGCTGGGGCTGGCCGATGCGCCGGTGAAGCTGGCGGCGGCCACATCGGTGCGCGATATTCTTACAACCTTGTCGCAGATGGATACGCCCGGTTTGCTGGTCATCGATTCGATCCAGACGATGTATTCCGACACGATCGAAGGCGCGCCGGGATCGGTCAGCCAGGTGCGCGGCTGTGCGTTCGAGCTGATCCGCTATGCCAAGCAAAACGGCGTCGCGCTGGTGCTGGTCGGCCACGTCACAAAGGATGGCAGCATCGCCGGACCGCGCGTGCTGGAACATATGGTCGATGTCGTGATGAGCTTCGAAGGCGAGCGCAGTCACCAATACCGGATTTTGCGCGCGTTGAAAAACCGCTTCGGTGCAGTCGATGAGATCGGGGTATTCGCCATGGCGGGCGACGGTCTGGAAGAAGTCGCCAACCCCTCCATGCTATTTTTGTCCGGGCGTGACGAGCCGATGGCGGGCAGCGCAGTCTTCCCTGCGATCGAAGGCACGCGGCCTGTGCTGATCGAGATACAGGCGTTGATCGTGCGATTGCAATCGGGCGCTACGCCGCGCCGCGCCGTCGTAGGGTGGGACAATGGCCGGTTGGCGATGCTGCTGGCGGTCCTCGAATCGCGCTGTGGCCTCAATTTCTCATCCGCCGAAGTGTATTTGAACGTAGCGGGCGGTTATCGCCTGGCCGATCCGGCAGCCGATCTGGCAGTGGCAGCGGCACTGGTGTCCGCACTGGCCGACAAACCGCTCCCCAAACACAGCGTCTGGCTGGGCGAAGTCTCGCTGGCCGGGGAAATTCGCCCGGTGGCTCATGTCGGATTGCGGCTAAAAGAAGCGGCGAAACTGGGCTTTACCAAGGGGTTCGGACCGTCGGATGTCGATAATCCGGCAAAGGATTTGCAATATGCAGGGATGCCGCAATTGATAAACCTCGTTGACCGCGCGATGACGGGCAATTAACCCGATACCGCTAATGCCGGGGTGGTTATGACAGGTTTCGACATCATCGTGCTGGTAATCACCGGCATCGCCGCCATTGGCGGCTTTATGCGCGGCATCGTGCAGGAAGTTTTGTCGCTATTCGCCTGGGTTTTGGCGATTGCCGCGATCCGGGTGCTGCACAAACCGCTGACCGATCAATTGGCTACGCAATTGGGCGATACCGCGACCACCTCCATTTTCGCCTTCGTCCTGTTGCTGCTTATTCCTTATGCCGCGATGAAAGTGATCGCGAATAATGCAGGCAAAGCGGCGCGCGGATCGGTATTGGGCTTTATCGACCGGACCTTAGGCTTCGCTTTTGGAGCCATGAAAGGCTTGATCATCGTCGTCATCGCGTTCTCGGTTCTAGTGCTGGGTTTCGATACGATCTGGGGCGCGAAAGGGCGGCCTAACTGGATTGCCACAGCGCGCAGCTACGAATTCGTGGATGCGAGTTCGCGCAGCATGGTGCAGATGATCGGAGAGCGGCGTTCACGCCAGCGCGCATCGCAAGCAGCCGACAGCGAGTAGATGGCCACAAGCGACAAATTATACAATCGGGAATTGCTGGGGCTGGCGATGCGCTTGGCCGACTATCCCGTAAGCGATGACATGGCTTGCAAAGCAACTGCGCGCTCCCGCACGTGCGGCAGCGAAGTGACGATCGCCTGCGACCCCTCGGACTTGGGTAAATTGGGTGCGAGCGTGTCGGCCTGTGCGGTGGGACAGGCTGCGGCGGCAATCTTTCTCGCATCGGCCAATCTACATGATCGAGAGCGGATCGCTACCATCGCACAAGGCTTGCCTCTCTGGTTGTCGGGTGAGGGCGAGATGCCGGACTGGCCCGGCCTTGCTACGCTGTCCGTCGCATTGCCGCATCCTGCCCGACATGAGGCGATCCTGCTGCCGTGGAAGGCCGCCCTTGCTGTGCTTTCCAAAGTTCACGGCCATAGCTAAGGCTGCTCGCATAAAATAATGAGAGGGGCCAAACCATGTCCGATGCAGCGTTAGCAACCCGGCAACCGAGCGATAAGGAAATCCGGCTGGTCATTGCCGCGTCGTCGGCCGGGACGGTGTTCGAATGGTACGATTTCTTCATTTACGGGACGCTGTTCACGCTGATCGGCGCGGCATTTTTTCCCAGCGATAACGAGACGCTGCAAGTGCTGCTGGTCTGGGCCGGATTTGCGATCGGCTTCGGATTTCGGCCATTGGGCGCGATCCTGTTCGGATTTCTGGGCGATAAATTGGGGCGCAAATACACGTTTCTGGTGACGGTGACGCTGATGGGCATTGCGACCGCTGGCGTCGGGCTGGTCCCTAGCGCTGCCAGTATCGGACTATGGGCGCCCGCAATCGTTATCGTGCTGCGTATCCTGCAAGGCCTTGCGCTGGGCGGAGAATATGGCGGAGCAGCGATCTATGTCGCCGAACACGCGCCGCCGGAAAAGCGCGGATTTTACACGAGTTTTATCCAAGCCAGCGTGGCCGGAGGGTTCGTTCTCAGCATCGTCGTCGTGCTCGCTTGCCGCGCGCTGTTTCCCGCCGATGTATTTGCCGATTGGGGCTGGCGCGTGCCGTTTCTGCTGTCGATTATTCTGCTCGGCATTTCGCTGTGGATGCGCTTGAAACTGTCGGAAAGCCCGGTATTTCTTGCCATGAAAGAAGCGGGCGAGACGGCCAAAAACCCGTTCGTCGAAAGTTTTACTTATCCCGGCAACAAAAAGCGCATTTTTGTGGCGTTGTTCGGCGTGACCGGTGTTTTGACCACCATTTGGTACACCGCCTTTTTCTCCGGCCTGTCATTTCTGCAGCGCGATATGCGACTGGATGAATTCACGGTCGAGCTGATCCTGCTGGCCGCTGGCGCAATTTCGATGGGGTTCTACCTCGTCGTCGGCAAATGGTCGGACAAGGTCGGGCGCAAAAAACCGATTATTGTCGGCGCGCTGCTGACCTTGCTGCTCCTGTTCCCGATCTTCTGGGCGATGGGACATCTTGCCAATCCTGCACTGGCTGCGGCAGCGGAGCGCAATCCGGTGGTCGTAACCGGCCCGGAATGCTCGACCGATCCTTTTGCCGAATTGTTCGACCGCGAGCAAAGCGATTGCGGGAAATTGCTTGGCACATTGACCGCCAGCGGCGTTCGCTATGATCTGGAGCCGGGCGACACTGTCGGAATGTCGCTTGGCGGTGACGCTGTCGCGATTCCCGATGCATGGCTGTCCGATGGCAGTGTGCGCCGTGATGGCCTTCAGGAAGTCCTGAGCGGATATGGCTATGACTTCTCGCGGCAAGTGCCGACACCGGGTGCGATTGCCGGGATTCTTGGGTTGCTGCTGGTGCTGGGCGCATTGTCGGCGCTGACTTACGGGTCGGTCGCGGCGCTGCTCTCGGAGATGTTCCCACCGCGTATTCGTTACAGCTCCATGTCCATCCCCTATCATATTGGAGCCGGGTATCTGGGCGGTTTCCTGCCGCTGATCTCCGGGATTATCGTAGCACGCACCGGCGATATTTACGCCGGATTGTGGTACACGTGGATTGTTGTGGCATTCGGTGTTGTGATCGCGTGGTGGGGTTTGCCGAGCGGACCACCACGCGACTTTGCCGATGACATTTGAAGCGCCGCCGCAGACTTTACGCCTGAATATCGACCGCGATGCGCTGGCGGCAAATTGGCGCGCGCTCGATCGCTTGTCAGGCAGCGCAAAAGCGGGCGCAGCGGTCAAGGCCAATTGCTATGGTCTGGGCGTCGATCAATGTGTCCCCACCTTACGCGATGCCGGCTGCTCGGCATTTTTCGTGGCGCATTGGCAGGAAGTCGAACCGCTTTTGGCATATGTTGCGCCGGAACAAATCAGCGTGCTGCATGGCCCGACCAATCCCGCTGAAGCCGATTACGCAAAGGCCGTTGGCGCTAGGCCGGTTATCAACTCGCTCGTCCAAGCGCTGGAATGGACGCGAGCGGGCGGTGGCCCATGCCATCTGATGGTCGATACCGGCATCAATCGGCTTGGCGTGTCGCATACGGAATTGGCTGATCCTGCGATTGCTGCGCTCGATATCGATGTGCTGATGTCGCATCTGGCCTGTGCGGATGAAGACAGCGCGATGAATGCCGAGCAGCTCAGTCGATTTCGCGAAGTGCTGCCGCTTGTGCCGCATCAGTCAGCCAGCCTGTGCAACAGCGCAGGCATCGCATTGGGCAGCGATTATCACTTCGATCTGACACGCCCGGACCTGTCGCTTTATGGCGGTATTCCGCGCAGTGAGTTTACGGACCATCTTGCGCAAGTCGCTTACCCCCAAGCTGCCATCATCCAGCGCCGCGCTATCTCAGCGGGCGAGAAAGTCGGCTACAACGCCACTTTTACCGCACCCCGCGCGATGGAAGTTGCGGTTGTGTCACTCGGATATGCCGATGGTTTCTTACGCGCGAACAAGCATGACAATGCTGCACTTTTGTGCGGCGACACTGAGCTTCCGATGCTTGGCAAAATTTCGATGGATATGATCGTTGTGGATTGCAGCGCCGCACTGCATTTGCGGGAAGGCGACTGGCTCGACGTGCCGTATTCCCTGCCAGAGAAATCGCGCGCGACCGGCCTCTCGCAATATGAATTGCTGACCGTTCTGGGACATCGTTTCGCGCGTATTTGACGAGCGATGTTGCGCCTGCGATTGTGCAGATGCTAAGCGCAGCAAAAGCCCGGAGCAAAGGATCCATTCCCATGGCGAAGAAACCCGCCGACGGTAACGCCGTCATCATCAAGAAATACGCCAATCGGCGGCTCTATAATACGTCCTCGTCGAGCTATATCACGCTGGATGATTTGTCAGCGATGGTCCGCGAAAACGTCGATTTTCAAGTGATCGATGCGCGCAGCGGTGATGACATCACTCACGCGATCCTGACGCAGATTATCATGGATGAAGAGGCCAATGGCGAGCAGATGCTCCCCGTCAGCTTCTTGCGCGAATTGATCGGGATGTATGGCAAGTCGATGCAGGCCATGATGCCGCAATATCTCGAAGCCTCGATGGCGCAATTTCACGCCAATCAGGAACAGATGCGCGAAGTTTTTCAGCAAGGTATGGGCGCCAATCCCTTCGCCAAACTGGCAGAGACGAATATGGCAATGATGAAAGCGGCGACCACGGCTTTTATGCCGCGCACGGACTCCGGTGATGCGGATGAAGCCCAGCAGCCAACAGCCGCAGCTGAGCCGGGCAAAGACGAATTGTCGGCCATGCGCGAGCAAATGACGGCGATGCAGAAACGTCTGGACGAGTTGGACCAATAAGCCGCGTCTTCGATCCGCGCTAAAACAAGAAACATTTCACGCGCACTCGCGCAGATAATCAGGTGACTTTCCTTGGCTCAAATCCGCCACGCCCTCAGCGTTAAACGCGACGATAATTTTGCAGACTGGTATCAGGCGGTCATAGCCGAAGCCGATCTGGCCGAGGAATCCGGCGTGCGCGGCTGTATGGTCATCAAGCCGTGGGGCTATGGCATCTGGGAGCGTATCCAGCGATTGCTGGACGACCGGATCAAAGCGACGGGCCATGAAAACTGCTATTTCCCGATCTTCATTCCGCTGTCCAATTTCGAACGCGAAGCCGAGCACGTTGATGGGTTTGCCAAGGAAATGGCAGTCGTCACGCATCACCGGCTGATTGCGGATGGTTCGGGCAAGCTCATTCCCGATCCTGCGGCCAAGCTGGAAGAACCGTTGGTCGTGCGGCCGACGTCGGAAACGATTATCGGTGATGCCATGGCGCGCTGGGTGCAAAGCTGGCGCGATTTGCCGCTGCTGACCAATCAGTGGGCCAATGTCGTGCGCTGGGAAATGCGCACTCGAATGTTTCTGCGCACCACCGAATTTCTCTGGCAGGAAGGGCATACAGCGCACGCGACGGACACGGAGGCAAAGGAGCATACCCTGCGAATGCTGGAGGTCTATCGCGCCTGTGCCGAGGAAGACCTCGCTCTGCCGGTGATTGCTGGCGAAAAACCGGAGAACGAACGGTTTCCCGGCGCGGTCGAAACCTGGTCGATCGAAGCGATGATGCAGGATGGCAAAGCCTTGCAAGCAGGCACATCGCATTATCTTGGCACCAATTTTTCGGAAGCGGCGGGCATCCAGTATCAGGACCGCGAAGGGCAGCAGACCCTTTGCCACACCACCAGTTGGGGTGTTTCCACGCGAATGATCGGCGGCGTGATCATGACGCATGGCGATGATGATGGGTTGCGCACACCGCCCGCACTGGCCCCGCATCAAGTGGTCATTCTACCGATGCTGCGCGACAAGCCGGAAGATCAGGCGCTGATCGATTACTGTGAAGTGTTGCGCGCCAAGCTAGCCGATGCGCGCGCTTTGGGCGAGCGGGTGCGGGTGCTGCTCGACAAGAAACCGGGCAAGGCAGCGGCGAAGCGTTGGGACTGGGTCCGCAAAGGCGTGCCCGTCATAATTGAAGTGGGCGGGCGCGATATGGATAGCGATGTCGTCAGCCTGCTGCGCCGTGACGATTTGTGGAACGCGGAAACCGGCAAAGTCAATTTCCAGACCCCTTCGCGAGATGAAGCGGCAGAGACGATCCCCGCCATGCTCGACGCGATGCAATTGTCCATGCTGGCAGAAGCCCGCGAGCGGCGTGAAGCGAATATCCGCCGCGATGTGACGCAATTTGCACAGCTTGAAGCGATGTATGACGACGAGGCCAAGTTTCCCGGCTGGGCCGAAGTGCAATGGTCGCGGCCGACCGGCGCGGCTCTGGAGCAGATTATCGAGCGGTTGAAGGCGTTGAAGCTCACATTCCGCAACGTACCCATAGGTGCAGCGGCAGCTGATGGCGCGTGTATCTTCACCGGCGATCCGGCGGTCGAGCGTATTTTGGTCGGACGCGCTTACTGACCGCTTGCTGATCCTCTGGCGAACTATCGCGTGACACGGGCCAGTGCGCTCCCCATATCGCGCGCATGGTCAAAAAATACGACAAAAAGCACGACGCAGGCTTGCCCTCGCGCGAACAAATCCTGGAATTTATTCAGAATGCCGATGGACCGGCAGGCAAGCGCGAGATCGGCAAGGCGTTCGGCCTGAAAGGTCAGGAAAAAATCGCGTTGAAAAGCCGCTTGAAAGACATGGCCGAAGAAGGCCTGATCGATGGCAAGCGCACGGCCTATCACCGCATGGGCGGCGTGCCGAAAGTCACTGTCCTGCGGGTTGCCGAGATCGAGGATGGCGAGGCCTTCGCCATTCCCGACAATTGGCAGCCAGACGATGCCACACCGCCGCCGCGCTTGCGGGTCATCGAAGGCAAATCCGGCAAGAAAGGGCAGCCGCGCATTCCCGCTTTGAAATTGGGCGATCGGGTGTTGGCGCGGACCGAAGAAACACAGGGCGGCTGGGTCGCGCATCCGATCAAGAAATTGCCTGCACAAAATGAAGGCCTGATGGGCGTTGTTGAAACCGATGCCAGCGGCAAACATTGGCTCGCACCGGTCGATAAACGCATTCGCAGCAGCTCTGCGATCAGCGACATCGGTGAAGCGGAAACAGGGCAGTTGGTGCTAACCGAATCGGTCGGCAAATCCCCGCGCGCCGGTGTGAAAGTCGTCGAAGTTCTGGGCGATCCGCTGGCGCCGAAAAGTTTCAGCCTCATTGCCATTTCCAAACATGGCATTCCGCACGTATTTCCCGAAGCCACGCTGGATGAGGCTCAGCGCGCGGCGAAACTGCCGGTCAGTGCGGAAACGCGGGAGGATTTGCGCGCTTTGCCAATTCTTGCCATCGATCCTGCCGATGCGCGCGATCACGATGATGCCATCTGGGCGGAACCGGACGGGCAGGGCGGGTTCAACGCGCTGATCGCCATCGCCGATGTCTCCTATTATGTCCGGCCCGGTGGCGCGCTCGATAGGGAAGCACGCAAGCGCGGCAATTCGGTATATTTCCCCGACCGCGTAGTGCCGATGCTGCCCGAAGTTCTGTCGGCCGATGTCTGCTCTTTGCGCGAAGGCGAGGATCGCGCAGCGATGGCGTGTCATGTTCATGTCTCGGCAGAGGGCAAGCTGTCCAATTGGCGGTTTACCGCGCGCGATTGTCCGCATCCACGAAGTCGTCGCTTATGAAGACGCACAAGCGCGGATCGATGATGGCAGCGCGGCGGAGCATTTGACCAATCTCTGGGCGTGCTGGGGCGCATTGAGCAAAGCTCGCGAAGCGCGTGAGCCGCTTAATCTGGAACTGCCGGAACGCCGCGTGATGCTGGATGATGAAGGCAAAATCACCGAGATTGCCGTGCGCGAGCGGCTGGATGCGCATCGGGTCGTGGAAGACTTTATGATCGCCGCCAATGTCGCAGCGGCCAAGGCGCTGGAAGCTAAGAAAGCGCCGGTCGTCTATCGTGTGCATGAAACGCCGAGCCGGGAAAAGCTGGTCGCGTTGCGCGAATATCTAGCGACGCTTAATCGCAAGCTGGCGCTGGGTCAGGTGATAAAGCCTGCGCTGTTCAATCGCTTTCTCGCAGAAATCGATGACGAGGCCGAAAAGGCGCAGATGATGGAAGCGGTGTTGCGTAGCCAGACGCAAGCCTATTACGGGCCGGTCAATGCGGGCCATTTCGGCCTGTCGCTGGACAGTTATGGGCACTTCACCTCGCCGATCCGGCGGTATGCCGATTTGCTGGTCCATCGTTCGCTGGTAGATGCTTACAAGCTGGAGCAGCCGCAACCGCATGGCGATCTTCCGGCGACGTCCGGCCTGTCCGACAAGGACAAAACCGAGCTGGCGAAGATCACCGATGCCATCAGCAAAGCCGAGCGCCGCGCGATGGAAGCCGAACGCGACACGATCGACCGCTATGTCGCGGCGTGGCTGTCCGCGCGGGTGGGCGAGACGTTCGACACGCGCATTACCGGCGTTCAGGCGTTTGGGTTTTTCGCCACTATCGAAGCATTGGGTGGCGATGGCCTCGTACCCGTATCGACGCTGGGCAAAGATTATTTCCGCTATGACGAGCAAGCGCAAGCGCTGGTCGGAGAACGCAGCGGGCAAAGCTACAAGACAGGCGACCGGCTGAAGCTAAAGCTGGCCGAAGCCAATCCGCTGACCGGCGCGCTGAAGTTTCAACCGCTTGATAGCGACGGCAATCCGATCGAGCCACGCGGCGGTCCGGATCGGCGGCATGGGCGGAAGAATCACGAACGACGCGGGCCTGCAAAGAAAACTGGCGCGAAAAGCGGTGGCGGGAAGAAAGGCGCAAAGACTGGCGCCGCCAAACACAAGCCCGGCAAGCGCGGACGGCCTGGCAATATTCGCCATCAGGGCGGCAACCGCTAACGCATTTAGCGAGCCTTAAGCGATAGCGTCGATCTGCTCGGTCGTCAGGCCTCCGGGCACGATATATAGCGGGCAGGGCAGGCTTGCGGCGCTGGATGAAAAATGCGCGACCAATGGGCCGGGTCCGGATTCGGCGTGACTGCCCAGAACCAGCGCAGAGATATTGCCGTGTTCCTCCAGGTATTTTTTCACCGATGCCTGCGGATCGCCGGTTTTGACCGCGATTGTCGGACGTTTGCCATGTTCGGCGTAAATATTACCGGCTTCGCTATTGGCCAGCACTTCGGCGCGATCCTTGGCTTCCTGCTCGATCGTCGCCTGAACGCCTCCGAATGCGTTGAAATTGTTTTGCGGAACGAGGGCGAGAATGTGGATAGCGCCCCCGGTGCGCGCCGCTCGCTGCGAGGCGAAGCGCAAGGCTTTACGCGCCTCGACCGTCTCGTCCATCACGACCATATATATCCGCATCGTTTATCCCACCCGTTTATGTTCAGCAGCCTGTTAAACGCTTGCTGCATTAGTCGCGAATATCCGCCAGAAAACTGTGCAGCGCAAGAACCTTGCCTCTCCGGGGAATTTTGGCCAGAGGTTAAGCCTGTCGATTCCGTAAGGTCGAGGACGAATAAATCTATGCCGATTTCCATCAAGATGCCTGCCCTGTCGCCCACTATGGAGGAGGGGACGCTGGCCAAATGGCTGGTGAAGGTCGGCGATACGGTCCAGTCCGGCGACATCATGGCCGAGATCGAAACCGACAAGGCGACGATGGAATTCGAAGCGGTGGATGAAGGCACGATTGCCGCGATCGCAGTCGAGGAAGGCACCGAGGGCGTGAAAGTCGGAGCCGTCATCGCTACGCTGGCCGAAGAAGGCGAGGATGTGGACGCTGCGGCGAAGAGTGCGGGAGACGCTGCGGGGGCCGGCGCCAGCAAGACCGAAGCGCCCGCCGATGCAAAAGCCGCCAGCGACGATAGCACTGATGACAGCGCCACTTCCGAACCTGCCAAAGCGCAGCCACGGCATGGTGCGCAACCCGATGCCGCCCCTGCGACTAAACCAGCCTCAAGCGGAGATCGCATCATCGCATCTCCATTGGCTCGCCGCATTGCGGAGCAGAAAAATCTTGACTTGTCGGCTATTCAGGGGAGCGGACCCAATGGCCGGATCGTCAAAGCCGATGTGGAGGATGCGAAGGCTGGCTCAAGCAAATCCGACAAACCCGCGCAGGATGCGAACGCTGAAATGGCGGCACCCCGCGTCCCTTCCAAGACGCCTGCCGAAAGCGAATATGGCACGCCGTTCGCAGAAGAAAAGTTGTCGAATGTGCGCAAGGTCATCGCGCGCCGCCTGACCGAGAGCAAACAGCAAGTGCCGCATTATTATCTGGCGGTGGATGTGCGCCTCGATGCGATGCTGAAACTGCGCAAGGAATTGAATGCGACGCTGGAAGCCGACGGTATCAAGCTGTCGGTCAACGATATGCTGATCAAGGCGCTGGCGCGGGCGCTAATGCGCGTCCCGCAATGCAATGTCAGTTTTCAGGGCGATACGCTGCACCGCTATAAACGCGCCGATATTTCGGTCGCTGTCGCAGCGCCCAACGGTCTTATCACGCCGATTGTCACCCATGCCGATAGCCAAGGTCTGGGCGCAATCAGCACCACAATGAAAGAGCTGATCGGCAAGGCGGGCGAGGGCAAGTTGCAGCCGCACGAATATCAGGGCGGCACGGCCAGCCTGTCGAACCTTGGAATGTTCGGCATCAAGCAATTCGATGCCGTCATCAATCCGCCGCAAGCCATGATCATGGCCGTGGGTGCAGGCGAACAGCGGCCCTACATCGTCGATGGCGCAGTACAAATTGCCAGCGTGATGACCGCCAGCGGCAGCTTCGATCATCGCGCGATCGATGGCGCAGACGGCGCGCAATTGATGCAGGCGTTCAAGGATTTGTGTGAAAATCCGATGGGGATGCTGGTATGAGCGAGCCTTACGATCTGATCGTTCTCGGCTCCGGTCCCGGCGGTTATGTAGCCGCAATCCGCGCATCGCAATTGGGGCTGAAAACGGCCATTGTCGAACGTGAATTATTGGGCGGTATTTGCCTTAATTGGGGCTGCATTCCGACCAAAGCACTGCTGCGCTCTGCCGAGATTATGCATTATATGCAGAACGCCAAGGATTATGGGCTGGCTGCCTCGAACATTTCAGCGGATTTGGAAGCGGTGGTAAAACGCAGTCGGGGTGTGGCGAAACAGCTTAATCAGGGCATCGCGCACCTGATGAAGAAGAACAAGATTGCCGTGCATATGGGCACGGGCACGCTGACCGGCCCCACCTCGCTGACGGTAAAAAGTGACAAGGGCGAAGAGCAGCTCACCGCCAAGCACATTATCGTAGCGACGGGCGCACGGGCGCGCGATCTGCCGTTTGCGAAGGCCGATGGAAAGCGCGTGTGGACGTATCGCCATGCGATGACGCCGACCGAAATGCCGACCAAGTTGCTGGTCATTGGTTCAGGAGCCATCGGGATCGAATTTGCCAGTTTCTACAATGATATGGGCGCCGATGTCACGGTCGTGGAAATGCTCGATCGCGTCGTTCCGGTGGAAGATGCAGAAGTTTCCGCCTTCCTCGAAAAATCTCTGACCAAGCAGGGCATGACGATCATGACCGGCGCAGGGGTCGAAGACCTCAAAGTGTCCGACAAGAGTGTGAAAGCCAAGATCAAGGACAAGTCCGGCAAACTGTCCGAAGCCGAATTTAGCCATGTGATCGTCGCCGTCGGAATTCAGGCGAATACGGAAAATATCGGGCTTGAGAAGCTGGTCGAAATGGATCGCGGCTTTATCCAGATCGATGATTTCGGTCGCACGAAATCCAAGGGACTATGGGCGATCGGCGATTGCGTGCCCGGACCGTGGCTGGCGCATAAGGCAAGCCATGAAGGCGTAACCGCTGCCGAGGCGATTGCACAGGATCTCGGCAATAAAGACGTGCATCCGCACCCACTGAACCGCAACAACATTCCCGGCTGCACCTATTGCCACCCGCAAATTGCCAGCGTCGGCTTGACCGAAGCCAAGGCAAAGGAAGCGGGCTATGCGGTGAAAGTCGGCAACTTCCCGTTCATCGGCAACGGCAAGGCGATCGCGCTGGGCGAAGCGGAAGGGTTCATCAAAACCGTGTTCGACGCCAAAACGGGTGAGCTACTTGGCGCGCATATGATCGGGGCCGAAGTGACGGAATTGATTCAGGGCTATGCCGTTGGCAAGCAGCTGGAAACAACCGAAGCGGAATTGATGCAAACCGTCTTTCCGCATCCCACGCTGTCCGAAATGATGCATGAGAGCGTGTTGTCGGCTTACGGCAAAGCGCTGCACATCTGACATTCCATATAGCTGACAATCTGGGCGCTTGATCGCACTTTCCATGAACCTTTGCCGGCCCCCGCGCGTTGGGTTCAATAATAGGAGAGCGATTATGGAATATGAGATCAGCGACTTGCCGGGCGAAGACGAGCGCGAACATTTCGACGGCGATGAAGAAGGCAGTATTATCGAGAACCACTCTGCGCTGCGCAATCAGTCCGCCGTAAATAGTGCCACGGACTATCCCGAAGAGCGCCGTGCCGCGCAATCGCTGGTCAGGCCGAACAAAAAATCCGGCGACTAATCCAGCGATACAGAACATCTTGGCGGACAGGGTGGGATTCGAACCCACGAAGGGCTCTCGCCCTCGCTGGTTTTCAAGACCAGTGCATTCAACCGCTCTGCCACCTGTCCACTAAGTCCGATGCGCGCTAATGATGCTTGCCGCATTTGTCACGCCCTGACGTAATAAAAAGCTGAATGCAGTCCTGTCTGCGCTTTCTTAGGTACATTGAGTGTGGCATAGTGTGCTCATGAAAAAACGTCCCTTTTTCGCAGCGATTTTGGCCGCGACCGCTCTTATCCCAATCTCACCAGTCCATGCTCAGCAGGAAAGCTTTGGTACGTATCTCGAAACGCTGAAACAGGATGCGCGCAGTGAGGGCGTCAGCGAAGCAACGCTCAACCGAATGACAGCCGGTCTAACGCCGAATATGCGAGTCATCGAACTGGATCAGCAGCAACCCGGCACGCCGTCGCGGCCCGGCGTTTTCCCGTCGGTTCAGAATTACCTTAATCGTCATGTAAACAGTGTCCGGATCGACAATGGTCGTGACGCCTATCGTGCTGCTCGCCCGACAGCCGACCGGATCTCAGCCGAATATGGTGTGCCGGCGGAAATCTTGATCGCAATCTGGGGCCATGAGACCGCTTATGGCAGCATTAAAGGCAATTTCGATTTGTCCCGCTCGCTTGCTACACTGGCGTGGGAAGGACGCCGTCGCGATTTGTTCGCTGGTGAATTCATCGCGCTGATGAAAGTGGCGGACAAGGGCTATTCCCGCGATCGTTTGCAAGGCAGCTGGGCGGGCGCTTTCGGCAATCCACAGTTTTTGCCCAGCGTCTATTTGCGGCTGGCGCAAGATGGCGACGGAGACGCGCGCGCAGACATTTTCGACAATCGCGCAGATACCTTGGCTTCGATTGCGAATTATTTCCGCGATGCAGGATGGCGCACCGGCCAGCCTTGGGGCGTTCGCGCCAGCTTCGCGTCGGGTTTCAATCCCGACAATTACAAGACAGAGCTGGTCGCGCCAGTCTGTCCGCGCGTTCATGCTCGTCATAGCCAATGGAAGCCGGTTTCGGAATGGCGCGCGCTTGGCGTCACACCGCAGCGTCCCATCGCAGACGATGTAATGGCTTTCGTGTTTCAGCCCGATGGCGCCGGCACTTCGGCCTACCTTCTCACGGGCAATTATCGCGCTATTCTGGAATATAATTGCTCGAATTATTACGCCATGAGTGTGGGACTGCTGGCAGACGAAATCGCGCGATAGGGTTACTCTGATGACGCGTTGGAACATCGCAAAGGCCATCGCAGGATCGCTACTGGCGGTTGGTGTTATCGCGCCATCTCTTGCCCAAAACGATATAGAAGCCGCCTTGCCGTCGCCCGACGATGCTCCGATTGCGATGCTCTATGATTTGCAAAGCGGGCGCACCTTGTTTGCGCGCGACACGGATCGCCGTTTTGCTCCGGCTTCGATCACGAAAGTCATGACCACTTATGTCGCTTTCGACAAATTGCGCGCCGGTGATGCCGCGCCGAAACAGCAAATAACCATCAGGCCCGAAACCTTCGCCGCGTGGAGCCGCAAGGGGTCCACCATGTATCTTGCCCATGATGCCGTGATCAGCGTCGATGAATTGCTGCATGGCATTACAACCGTTTCGGCGAATGATGCATCGGTGGTGTTGGCTGAAGGCTTGTCGGGATCAGTGGGCAATTGGCTCGGTGATATGAATGCAAAAGCGGCTGAAATCGGCATGAACAATACGCATTTTGCGACGCCCAATGGCTGGCCCGATGAAGGCGCGACGTTTACCACCGCGCGCGATCTGACTTTATTGGGCAGCGCATTGCTGCGTGATTTCAGCCAGGAATATCAGCACTTCTACGGCAAACGCACCTATAGCTATAATGGCATCACTCAAGACAATCACGACCCGATCACCGGGCGGGTCGCAGGGGCCGACGGGATCAAGACCGGCTACACCAATCAGGCGGGCTTCGGCTTTCTCGGCACGGCGGAGCGCGGGGGACGGCGGCTGATAATGGTCATCGCGGCCAGCAATCGGAATTATATGCGCAATCGGGCGGCGCGTGGCCTGATGGAATGGGGCTTTGCGGCAACACGCAACGAGCGCTTATTTGCGCCTGGCGCAATCGTCGCCAATATCGCTGTGCAGAATGGCGAAAGTTTGAGCGTACCGGTGACGCGCGCGGAAGGCATATTTGCGAGTTTGGCGAAGGGTGAGACGATGGCCGATACCCAGGTGACGATCCGGTATCGTGGTCCGGTGCAAGCGCCCATCGCGCAAGGCGAAACAGTGGCATGGCTGTCGATCACGCCCGGCACTGGCGCGAAATACGAAGTCCCGCTGGTTGCTGCGCGGGGCGTTGCCAGAGCCAATCCGGTCGAACGGCTGCGCAACGGCTTGGCAGGGTGGTTCTCATGACCGACAGCGTTACTGCTGCCGACAAGCGCGGCGTGTTCGTCGCGTTCGAAGGCGGGGAGGGGACCGGGAAATCGACACAGGTGCGGCTGCTTGCAGATGCGCTGAAGCAACATAAGATCGAGGCGCACGTCACGCGAGAGCCGGGCGGGACACCGGGCGCCGAAGCAATTCGCGCGCTGTTGTTGCAGCCTCCCGGAGACGGGTGGGGCATGGAAGCCGAAGCGTTGCTATTTGCTGCGGCCCGCTCTGATCATGTCGCCCGCGTCATTCGTCCTGCTTTGGAAGCTGGCGATTGGGTTATCTGCGATCGTTTCGTGGATTCCAGTCGCGCCTATCAAGGGCTGGCCGGAGGATTGGGCGATCACGCCGTCGCTGATTTGCACAGATTTGGATCGGGCGGGCTACGGCCTGATGTCACTCTGTTGCTTGATGTCGAGGAAAACCATGTCACCGAGCGTCTTGCATCGCGCGACAAAGGGGTGAGCGATGCCATCGGCGGACGCGATCGGGCTTTTCACCAACGCGTGCAGGAAGGGTTTCTGGCATTGGCGCAGCAAGACGACACGATCCATGTGATCGATGGCAGCGCATCCAGCGAAGCCGTACATGAAGCCATCTTGAAAGTGCTCAAGCCATATCTGGCCGCGCATTAGGCGATGTTGATCGGGCACGAGATGGCGATGCGCGAATGGCAGGCGGCTTTAAGCGGTTCGCGGCTGCATCACGCGTGGTTGCTAACCGGGCCGCGCGGCTTGGGAAAAATGAGCTTTGCGATGTCGGCTGCTCGCGAATTGATTGGCGCCAGCGACGATGCGCATGACCATCCTGACCTCCATATTCTCACGCATTTGCCGAAGGACGATAAGGAAGAGAAAAAGCGCGCGGACGGCAAAGTTTATGAACGCAAACGTAACATTTCCATTGCGCAAATCCGCGCCATGCAGCGGCGTTTGGTCACCCGCCCGACTTTGGGCGAGCGCCGGGCAATTATCATCAATCCGGCTGATGATATGGAACGCAATGCGTCCAATGCCTTGCTGAAAAGTTTGGAAGAGCCGCCGCAGGGCAGCTATTTTTTCCTCGTCGCACATCAACCTGCCAAATTGCTGCCGACAATCCGGTCACGGTGCCGTCCTTTGCGGTTTCCACCGCTTGACGATGCGCAAATGCGTGAAGTTATAGGGAAGGGCAGTCCGCCCTCAGATCATCCCGAACAAGAAGCGGCGATCCGCGTTGCGGGTGGGTCGCCCGGTATGGCGTTGCGCTTCATGGAAATGGATTTGGGGAAAGCAGCCCTGACGATGGAAAGCCTGGTTTCGCGCGGCGATCCGAGTTTTGCAGAACGCACCGCGCTGGTTGCGGCCGTCGGCCCACGTCCCGATCGCGAGCGCCTGAACGCGATCCTCGACATTGCGCGTAGCCTTCTGGCCGACAGGATGAGCGATACCGACCGATCACATTTTGCGAAACTTCACGCAGCTCATGCCGACTGCGTCAAATTATCGGGCGAAGTTGCGACTTATAATTACGATCCGGGACTGATCGTCATGGAAATCGGAACCTTGCTTGCCAACGCTGCTCCGCTTAGTGACCGCGTCCATGGCTGACCCTTTTTACATCACCACCGCGATTAGTTACCCCAACGGGCCGCCGCATATCGGCCACGCTTATGAAGCGATCGCTGCCGATGTGATCGCCCGCTTCCAAAAAGCACGCGGGCGCGAAGTCCGGTTCCAGACCGGAACCGACGAGCATGGCTTGAAAATGGCGCGTAAAGCGGAAGAGCAAGGGCAGGAGGTGCGCGCGCTCGCCGATGAAATGTCGCAGAAATTCAAGGTAATGTGCGATGTTCTGAATGTTGGGTATGACCGCTTCATCCGCACCGTCGATGAGGACCATCATCGCGCCAGTCAGGCTTTGTGGTCGGCAATGGAAGCGAATGGCGATCTGTATCTCGACCGCTACGAAGGTTGGTATTCGGTCCGCGACGAAGCCTATTACGCCGAGGATGAATTGACCGAAGGCGAGGGTGATGCGCGCCTTTCTCCGCAAGGTACACCGGTCGAATGGACAGTCGAGGAAAGCTGGTTTTTCCGCTTGTCGAAATATGAGGAGCCGTTGCTCGCGCTGCTGCGTGACAAGCCTGAGTTTTTGGAACCGGAGAGCCGCCGCAACGAGATGATCGCGTTTGTCTCCGGGGGGTTACGCGACTTATCGATCAGCCGCACGAGTTTCGACTGGGGGGTCAAAGTGCCCGGCAGCGACAATCATGTCATGTATGTCTGGGTCGATGCGCTGACCAATTATCTGACCGGCTTGGGCTATCCTGACAAGACTGAGGACATGGACAGATTCTGGCCTGCCGATCTGCATCTGATCGGGAAAGACATCGTCCGCTTTCATGCCGTGTATTGGCCGGCATTTTTGATGAGCGCAGGTATTGCCTTGCCGAAAAAGATTTTCGGGCATGGTTTCCTGCTCAATCGCGGGCAGAAGGAATCCAAATCGCTCGGCAATGTGACCGATCCGATGGCTTTGGCTGAACAATTCGGAGCCGACGCGTTACGATATTTCCTGCTGCGCGAAGTGCCGTTCGGCCAGGATGGCAGTTATTCGCCTGAAGCCATCGTGATGCGCGCGAATGCCGATCTTGCCAACAGTTTCGGTAATCTGGCACAGCGGACTTTGTCCATGATATTCAAAAATATGGACGGCATTGTTAAAACTGATTTGCCAAGTGCCGCAGAAGATTCTGATTTAGCACGAATTGTTGATGACGCGATCGTTGAAATGACAGCCAAATTCGACAATTTTGCGTTTAGCGAAGGGCTGGAAGCATGGATCCGCGCAGTGTTCGCCTGCAACCAATATGTGGACGATATGGCGCCCTGGGCTTTGCGCAAGACCGACGGCGCGCGGATGGAAGCCGTGTTGATGACTTTGTTCGTGCAAACCCGCAAACTTGCTATCGCATTGCGTCCGGTCACACCCACGGCAATCGATGCTTTGCTCGATCAGATGGGCGTCGAGAACAAGCGCACGTGATTACAGCGACATTGCGAACCCCGATTGGTTGGCACAATTGGCAGCAAGTGGCTTCGTGTTGGCGAAACCGGTCGGCGTATTCCCAAGGCTCGATATGCCGGACGCGGAAGCCGCCTGATGTATATCGATAGCCATTGTCATCTGGAATATAAGGGTCTGGTCGAACAGCAGGACGAAGCTCTGGCGCGCGCGCGTCAAGCAGGCGTGGCCGGCTTCCTTAATATCAGCACCAAGCAATCGGAATGGGCGCAAGTGTGCGCGACGGCAGCGGGCAGGGACGATGTCTGGGCCAGCGTCGGAATTCATCCGCATGAAGCCGATCAGCATAACGATTTAAGTGCCGCGACTTTACGTGACGCCGCACAGCATCCGCGCGTTGTCGCAATCGGTGAAACGGGGCTGGATTATTTCTACGAGCATTCCGCGCGGGAAACGCAGCAAGCGCTGTTCCGAATGCATATCGGTGTCGCGCGCGCGCTGCAATTGCCGGTCATCATCCACACCCGCGACGCCGAAGACGATACGCTGAGCATCTTGCAGGAGGAAATGAGGGAGGGCGCTTTTCCGGCGCTGATCCATTGTTTTACGGCCTCTGCCGAATTTGGGCGTGAAGTGCTTGATCTTGGCCTGTCGATCTCCTGCTCCGGTATTGTAACGTTTAAGAATGCCAAAGACTTGCAAGCCTTTGCTCAGACCGTTCCAGCAGATCGTTTGTTAATCGAAACGGACAGCCCATTTCTTGCACCTGTTCCCAATCGCGGAAAGGTTTGCGAGCCTGCGTTCGTTACCGACACGGCGCAGTTTTTGGCTGATTTGCGCGGAGAAAGCGTTGAGCAACTGGCCGCAGCAGACGACGCGAAATTTCTTCGCGCTGTTTGCGAAAGCTGCACCATGAAACTGATCATGCTGGGGTCCGGCACATCGACCGGAGTGCCGCGCATCGGCAACGATTGGGGTGAATGCGATCCGGCCGAGCCGAAGAACCGGCGCACGCGGGTGTCGATCATCGTCGAGAACGATCTGGGCAAGCGCATCCTGATCGACACTTCGACCGATTTGCGGCAACAATTGCTGGCTAACAATATCGGCAAGGTGGACGCGGTTTTGTGGACGCATGACCATGCCGATCATTGCCATGGGATCGACGATTTGCGCGTTATGCGTTACGATCGAACCAATCCGCTGCCCGGATTTGCCAGTGCGCCGACCGTCAAGCGCCTGCGCAATCGCTTCGATTATGTTTTCGCAGGCCAATATGGCTATCCCACGCTGGTCGAGCTGGAAACACTTGATAATGTCCGCCTGATCTCAGGCTTTGGCGTTAAACACTGCGAGATGCCCCATGGTGGCATGGACAGCACCGGCTATGTGCTGGACTATGGTGGTAAATCAATCGGTTATGCTACAGACTTCAACGCAATTACCGATGAAATGCAGGCAATATTTGCCGACGTCGATATTCTGGTTTGTGATTGCTTGCGGCGCAAACCGCATCCAACGCACGCGCATCTCGATCTGGCGCTGGAATTTGCAAAGCTGACAAATGCCAAGCAGACTGTGTTGACGCATTTGGACAAAAGCATGGACTATCAAACGCTATGTGCCGAAATGCCGGACCACATTCAGGTCGGCTATGACGGATTGGAGATACGCGCGTGAACGAACACAGCATCGTTTCGCTGGTCGCGATGGTCGGTTTTCTGATTCTTGCCGTCAGCGCGCTTGCCGGACATCGTTTGGAATGGAAACGCGGCTTGGTCATGGCGCTGGGTTGGGCCGCGATCTTTGCAATCGTATTTCTGTTCTTTAATCTGTTCACCGATGGGACGTGGTGAAAGCAATACCTCGCTACACCCATAGCACATTATTTAACATAATACTTATTATCATCCCGGTGTGTTAGTCGCGAGCCTTTCCCCGTTTGAAACCATGCGACAACTTGGCTACTGCTCCCCATAGCAATTGCCGTTCAGGAGAGAATATGCGCGCGACCCCCGATTTTGATTTCCAGCTAGGCGAAACGGCCAACATGATCCGCGAGACGACCGCGCGCTTTGCCGATGAGCAGATCGCCCCTCTTGCGGACCGGGTCGATCGTGAAGACCGATTTCCGCGCGACGAATTGTGGACCGCGATGGGCGACCTCGGCCTGCATGGTATTACCGTTGCAGAAGCCGATGGCGGTCTTGGCCTCGGCTACCTTGAACACGTTATTGCGGTCGAAGAGGTCAGTCGGGCCAGCGCATCGGTCGGCCTGTCTTACGGCGCACATTCCAATCTCTGCATCAATCAGATCGCACGCTGGGGTAACGACGCGCAGAAAGCCAAATATCTGCCCAAGCTGATCAGCGGCGAACATGTCGGTAGCCTCGCCATGAGCGAAGCGGCAGCCGGTAGCGATGTCGTCTCGATGAAAATGAAGGCAGAGACTGTCGATGGCGGATATGTCCTCAACGGCACAAAATTCTGGATCACCAACGCGCCTTATGCGGACACGTTGGTCGTCTATGCCAAAACCGGCGAAGGATCGCGCGGCATCACGGCCTTTTTAATCGAAAAGGATATGCCGGGCTTTTCTATCGGGCAAAAGATCGAGAAAATGGGGATGCGCGGTTCTCCGACAGCAGAGTTGGTTTTCGACGATTGCAAAGTGCCGGAGGCCAACGTCATGGGTCCGGTCAATGGCGGTGTCGGCGTGTTGATGAGCGGGCTCGATTACGAACGCGTGGTGCTGTCCGGCATTCAGCTAGGCATCATGCAGGCCTGCCTCGACACGGTCATCCCCTATCTTCGCGAACGCAAGCAATTCGGAAAGCCCATCGGCAGCTTCCAATTGATGCAGGCCAAGGTCGCGGATATGTATGTCGCGCTGCAATCCGCCCGCGCCTATACCTATGCCGTGGCGAAAGCCTGCGATGCCGATCAGACGACCCGATTTGATGCGGCGGGTGTTATCCTGCTGTCGAGCGAGAACGCATTTCGCGTTGCGGGCGAAAGCGTTCAGGCGCTGGGCGGCGCTGGCTATACGCTGGACTGGCCGGTTGAGCGGTATCTGCGCGATGCCAAGCTGCTCGATATCGGCGCAGGCACGAACGAGATCCGCCGGATGTTGATCGGGCGCGAATTGATCGGGGCGGCGGGTTGAGCCTTAGCCTTTTACGTGTTTTGGGTTTTGGTCTCGCGCTTTCGCTCATGATCGGAGAGGCGATCCGTTCTTGGGGCGTCGGACGTCCGATTATGTTCGTGTTAGACGATTTTTTTATGGGCGGATTGCTGTTTGTCGGCGCTCTTTTAATTGCAAAACCAAATCGATTACGATGGGGGGTCTTCATAGCAGGGTGGGCAAGCTGTGCCGGGATGCTTTACGGTAGCTTCTTTGGAAAAGTTTTCGATCCTGCTTCCGCGAATTCCGGCAATCTGGATCTCGGCTTGCTAACCTGGCTGATCGGGCTTGCCTTTGTTGTGTCGCTCGTTGGGCTCTTGTTTACTTTAACTTGGAAACCCAGCGAATGACCGCCCCCACCCTCACCTCTACGCTGGATCGCGAAAGCCCGGAAGCCAAGGCGCGTTTTGCTCATAACAAAGCGCTGGCTAATGAATTGCGCGAGAAAGTTGCCAAGGCGGCACTCGGCGGGTCCGAAGGCAGTCGTGAACGCCATATCGGGCGCGGAAAATTGCTTCCTCGTGAGCGCGTCGAACGCCTGCTCGATCCCGGATCGCCGTTTCTGGAAATCGGCCAGCTTGCCGCGGGCGGAATGTATAAGGACGACATCGCCGCTGCGGGTATCATCTGCGGGATTGGGCGCGTGTCCGGACGACAAGTCATGATCGTTTGCAACGATGCCACCGTCAAAGGTGGCACCTACTATCCGATGACGGTCAAGAAGCATCTTCGGGCGCAGGAAATCGCGCAGGAAAATCGCCTCCCGTGCATTTATCTGGTCGATAGCGGCGGGGCAAACTTGCCGCATCAGGCAGAGGTGTTCCCTGATCGGGATCATTTCGGGCGCATCTTCTTTAACCAAGCCAATATGAGCGCATTGGGCATTCCGCAAATCGCCTGCGTCATGGGCAGCTGCACTGCGGGCGGCGCGTATGTCCCGGCAATGAGCGATGAAACGGTGATCGTGCGCAACCAGGGTACGATTTTTCTGGCCGGACCGCCATTGGTCAAAGCCGCAACGGGTGAGGAGATCAGCGCCGAAGATCTGGGCGGCGGCGATCTGCACGCCAAGAAATCGGGCGTCGTCGATCATCTGGCTGAAAATGACGAGCACGCGCTGACCATCGTGCGCGACATCGTGTCACATCTTGGCGCGAACAAAGGCGCAGACACTGACTTGAAAGACCCCCGCCCGCCAAAATTCGACGCGGATGATCTCTATGCAATCGTGCCGGATGATGTCCGCGCGCCATACGACGTCCATGAAGTAATTGCGCGGATCGTAGACGGCAGCGAGTTTCACGAATTCAAGGCGCAATATGGAGCCACGCTTGTGTGCGGCTTTGCGCATATCTGGGGAATGCCGGTCGCAATCCTCGCCAATAATGGTGTGCTGTTTTCGGAATCCGCACAAAAGGGCGCGCATTTCATCGAGCTGGCGGCGCAACGCGGCATCCCCCTCCTCTTCCTGCAGAACATTTCCGGATTTATGGTCGGCGGAAAATATGAGGCAGAGGGCATTGCCAAACATGGCGCGAAGCTGGTCACGGCGGTCGCCACGGCGCAAGTGCCGAAAATCACGATCGTTATCGGCGGCAGTTTTGGCGCTGGCAATTACGGCATGGCAGGCCGCGCCTACTCTCCGCGCTTCCTGTTTACCTGGCCCAATGCACGCATTTCCGTGATGGGCGGCGAGCAAGCGGCCTCCGTGCTGGCGACGGTCCACCGCGATGCAGATTCGTTGGAGCGACGAAGAGGCCGAAGCGTTCAAAGCGCCCATTCGCCAGAAATACGAGGATGAGGGCAATCCGTATTATGCGACCGCGCGACTATGGGATGATGGCGTGATCGATCCGGCGCAAACGCGCGATGTGCTAGGCCTTAGCCTTGCCGCGTGCCTCGAAGCACCCATACCGGAGCGCCCGCAATTTGGCGTGTTCAGGATGTGATGATGATGAAAAAATTGCTCATAGCCAATCGCGGCGAAATCGCCTGTCGCATCATGCGCACCGCGCGCGCGATGGGGATCGCCACGGTCGCGGTTTATTCCGATGCCGATGCCAAGGCGCTGCACGTACGGTCTGCTGACGAGGCAGTGCATATCGGCCCCTCCCCGGCCGCCGAAAGCTATCTGGTCGGCGCGAAGATTATTGCGGCGGCAAAAGATACCGGCGCGGACGCAATTCATCCAGGCTACGGTTTTCTATCGGAAAATGCCGACTTCGCGCAGGCAGTGATCGATGCCGGGCTAATCTGGGTCGGGCCCAAGCCGGATTCCATTCGCGCGATGGGTCTGAAAGACGCTGCCAAGACGCTGATGATGGATGCGGGCGTGCCGGTTACGCCCGGCTATCTGGGCAAGGATCAATCGGTCGAGCGCCTCAAACAAGAAGCTGACGCTATCGGCTATCCGGTGCTGATCAAAGCGGTTGCAGGCGGCGGCGGTAAAGGAATGCGCAAGGTCGAGAAGGCCGCTGACTTCGAGGCCGACCTTGAAAGCTGCAAGCGCGAGGCCAAGGCCAGCTTCTCCAACGATGAAGTGCTGCTGGAAAAGTGGATTACTTCGCCCCGCCATATCGAAGTGCAGGTCTTTGGCGATGCCCACGGCAATGTCGTCCACCTGTTCGAGCGCGATTGCTCCCTGCAACGCCGCCACCAGAAGGTCATCGAGGAAGCCCCCGCCCCCGGCATGGACGAAGCCACTCGGACACAAATCTGCGCCGCCGCCGTGCGCGCCGCCAAGGCGGTCGATTACGAGGGTGCGGGTACCATTGAATTCATCGCGGATGCCTCGGAAGGCCTGCGCGCCGACCGCATCTTCTTCATGGAGATGAACACCCGCCTGCAGGTCGAACATCCGGTGACGGAGGAGATTACCGGCGTCGATCTGGTGGAATGGCAATTACGGGTGGCGAGCGGCGAGCCGATCCCGCTCCGCCAAGAGAAGCTGGGCATCAACGGCCATGCCATCGAAGCGCGGCTATATGCGGAGGATCCCTCGACCGATTTCCTGCCCTCGACCGGACGCCTTGAACATTTCGATCTGGGCGAAGACGGGCGCATTGAAACCGGGGTTGAGGAAGGTGACGCGATCTCGCCATTTTACGATCCGATGGTTGCCAAGCTGATTGCATGGGGTGAAGACCGCGACGATGCGATCGATCAGCTTGCCGAGATCGCCGGCAACGTCGAAGTGTGGCCGGTGCGAACCAACGCAGCCTTCATCATGCGCGCGTTACTGGACGATGATTTTGTCGACGCCAATCTCGATACGGGCTTCATTCCGCACAAGCTCCATTCGTTAATTCCGCCCAAAGAGCCTGACGATCCAATCTGGCAAGCTGCCGCCGACATCGTAATTGTTGCAGCTCTTGAAAATGGCGACGAGACGCCCGCGGGTTTCCGGCTCAATGCACCCGCAAAACTCGAAGCAACGTTGGCGCATAAAGGTGTTACGCGAACGCTTGCCGCTAACCTTCACGAAAGTGAAGTGAACGCCACCGGCGCGATTGACGGAGACAAAGTTCTCGTATTTTCCGAGGGGCAAGCCTTTGCATTTGATCAGGCAATGCGCGGCACCGGCGCCGCCTCCGCTGCCGATGGCGCGATTCTCGCGCCGATGCCGGGCAAGGTTATCGCGGTCGATGTGGCCGAGGGCGACGCGGTCACCGCAGGACAGCGCCTGATGGTGCTTGAAGCGATGAAGATGGAACACGCGCTGACCGCGCCGTTCGACGGGACCGTGACTGAGCTAAACGCCGCGACCGGCGGTCAAGTGCAAGTCGATGCCGTACTGGCGGTGGTGGAACCCGAACCCGAAGCGGACGACTGAGCGCCAGATGGCTGATGCAATGCAGCGCTTGTTGTCGATCATGGCAACACTGCGTGATCCGAAGCGTGGATGCGATTGGGACAAGGCGCAGACATTCGAGACGATTGCGCCTTACACAATCGAAGAAGCCTATGAAGTCGCCGATGCGATCGAGCGCAACGACATGGGCGATTTACGCGATGAACTCGGTGATTTGTTGCTGCAAGTCGTCTTTCATTCGCAAATGGCCAACGAGAGCGGAGATTTCGCATTTGACGATGTGGCTTCGGCTATCGCGGACAAGATGGAAGCACGGCATCCGCATATTTTCGGACCTGAAACAGGCGCGATGGATGAGCGGCGCTGGGAAGATTTGAAAGCCGCCGAACGGGATGCGAAAGGGGAGCGTAGCGCAATGGACGGTGTCGCCAGCGCCCTGCCCGCTCTGCTCCGCGCGCAAAAACTGCAAAAGCGCGCAAGCCGCGATGGGTTCGACTGGCCTGATCCGGCGGGCCCAGCGGCAAAAATTGCAGAGGAGATCACGGAGCTTGAAGCTGCGAACACGTCAGACGATCGCAACGAAGAAGCGGGCGATCTGTTATTTGCGGTCGTCAATTACGTGCGCGCGCACAACATCGATGCGGAGCAAGCTTTAAAAGCGGCGAACCGCAAATTCGAGCGCCGCTATCGTTCAATGGAAGCCAAAGCCGATGGCGGTTTTCCTGATTTGTCGCTCGATGAACAGGAAGCCTTGTGGAACGCGGTGAAGCAGGACGAGCGTTTATAAGGTTGCGAATTGCCCATATTCTTTGGGATTGAGCCGCACTGTCAATTTGCGGCGCGGGCCGTTCTCATCCGATGCAGCGTCGCTTTCGTCCAGCACTTCACCATGCGCGTGAAGCCAAGCGATCTTGCGCCCCTCGCTGGCCGACAGGTCAATCTCATGCAAAATTGCTTTTACGGTCAATAACTGGCCCAGATGCGCAGAAAGCTGCTCGATGCCGTCCCCCGTCGTTGCAGAGATCACCGCCACGTTGTCATCGCCTGCCGCGACATCTTTCAGCGCGCTTGCTTCCTCTTGGCCAAGCAAATCGACCTTGTTCCAGATTTCCAGAATTGGCACGCTGCTCTCGCCATCCTCGTCTTCGATGACGCCGAGATCATGCAGGACATTCATCACCTGTATTTTTTGTGCATCGGCTGAAGGATTGGCCATATCGCGCACATGGCAGATGATATCTGCCGCTGTGACTTCTTCCAGTGTCGCGCGAAAGGCGGCGACCAGTTGCGTCGGTAAGTCGGATATGAAACCGACCGTATCCGAGAGAATGGCTTTTTCGATTCCCGGCAAAGTCACTGCCCGCATGGTCGGATCCAACGTAGCGAACAGCAAATCCTCCGCCATGACGTCTGCGCCGGTAAGGCGGTTGAACAGCGTGGACTTGCCCGCATTGGTATAGCCGACCAGCGAAATCACCGGCCAGGGTGCGCGCTCCCGGCGGGAACGTTGCAAGGTGCGGGTGCGCCGAACTTGCTCCAACTCTTTGCGCAAACGCGACATACGTTGCCGGATCAAACGGCGATCGGCCTCGATCTGAGTTTCGCCCGGTCCGCCCAGAAAACCGAACCCGCCGCGTTGCCGCTCAAGGTGAGTCCAGCTTCTGACCAGACGGCTCTGCTGGTAATCCAGATGCGCCAACTCGACTTGCAGGCGGCCTTCTGCGGTATTGGCGCGCTCGCCGAAGATTTCCAGGATCAAACCGGTGCGATCGATCACTTTGCGCTTCAACTTGTCTTCAAGGTTACGCTGCTGGATCGGAGACAAGCTGCCATCGACAACGACCAGATCGATCTCTTCCTGCTCGCAGCGCACGGCGATATCGTCCACTTGCCCCGAACCGAACAGCGTGTTGGGTTTGACATCGCGAATGGGGATCACGACGCCAGCCACGACGATTACGCCGATAGCGAGCGCAAGGCCTTCCGCTTCTTCGAGACGTGCCTCGACGCCAAGATCATATGTCCGCGAACGTATATCGGGACACAGGATCAGGCCGCGCGCACCGCGCGAAACTTCGCCAGCAAGATTGTCGTCGTAGCTCAGGACACGTCTTCGCTATCTTCGGACAAATCGACGTCGGTAGCGGGCTGGATCGTAGATACGGCGTGCTTGTAAGCCAGTTGCACCATGCCATCGCGTTCCAGCAGCATACAGAACAGATCATAGGCTGCGATGCGCCCTTGCAGCATGACGCCATTGACGAGGAACATCGTGACTTCGGCTTCAGCTTCGCTCACTCGCGACAGGAAAACATCCTGCAACAGCCGCTTATTTACGCTGCCGCTTTTGCTGCCAAATTGCGAGGCATCGATTGGCTGTGCCGGCATAACGGTAGAGACAGCGTGTTTATAGACGAGCTGCGACTGACCATCGCGGCGCAACAGGATCGAGAAATTATCGAACCAGGTAACAATGCCCTGCAGCTTTACGCCCTTCACCAGAAACATTGTGATCGGAATTTTATTCTTGCGCAAAAGGTTGAGAAAAGCGTCTTGCAGATTTGGGCCTTTGCCCTGCCCTGCACGCCCGGAATTGTCCGGTGCCGGAGCAGTGGTGCGCGGGGTCAATGTATCGTCGGACATAATCTGTCTCCTGTTATTGGCGAGCAGGACTCGCTTGAACCCTGTCCGCAATCTGGAACTTTCAACTCTGTCTTTGCAGGTTAAATGTTCCGCCATATCGATGTTTTCGATCAGTAATGCGGTTTATGTGCCGCTTTTATGACAATTCCCATCGATCTTTTCTTAGCTATCCTCGTCGCTTGTCTTGCGGTCGGTCATGCCCAGCAGCTTTAACTTACGATGCAAGGCCGAACGCTCCATGCCTATATAATTCGCAGTCTTGGAAATATTTCCCGAAAATCTGCGAATTTGTACGGCCAGATATTCGCGTTCGAAACTTTCACGAGCTTCGCGCAGCGGCGCGCCCATCAACGATGTGAAGTTGCCGGCACCGCTACTGTCACCGCCGCGTACCTCTTCGGGTAGCATATCGACATCGACTTCACACAGCTTTTCGCGCGGCGTCAAAATGATCGTACGTTCCACCACATTGCGCAATTGCCGGACATTGCCCGGCCAGTCATAGGCTTGCAAAGCGGCCATCGCTTCTTCGCCCAGCTTGGGAGGAGCAATACCCTGTTCGGCGGCATATCGCGTAAAGAAATGCTCGGCCAATGCCGGCACATCATCGCGCCGTTCAGCGAGCGAGGGAATAGCGACCGGCACGACATTCAAGCGATAATACAGATCTTCGCGAAAACGTTTCTCTTCCATCTCGATCGCGAGATCGCGCGCGGTGGAGGACACGACGCGCACATCCACCCCGATTTGCCGCGAGCCGCCGACACGTACGAAACTCTGCTCGGTCAGGACACGCAATATCCGTGATTGTGTGGATAGCGGCATTTCGGCGATCTCGTCGAAATACAGCGTCCCGCCATCGGCCATTTCAAGGAGGCCGGGGCGCAGCAATTTTCCATCGACTTCTTCGCCAAACAATTCCTGCTCGAAACGTTCGGGCGTGATGCGCGCCGAATTAACGGTAACAAAGGCGTGATCGGCGCGCCCGCTCCAGCCATGTAGCAAGCGTGCTGCAACTTCCTTGCCCGATCCAGCTGGGCCGGTAATCAGCACTCTGCTTCCGGTATTCGCCACGCGCTTGATCGTTGCGCGCACCTGATTGATCGCCGCCGAATTGCCAGTGAATTCGTCTCCGTGCGAAAAGCCTTGCCGCAAGCCTTCGTTTTCTTTGCGGAGCCGTTCGGTGTCGGTTGCCCGTTCGACCAGCAATAACAAGCGTTCGGCCTCGAACGGTTTCTCGATAAAGTCCATCGCGCCGCGACTGACCGCCGAAACAGCCGTATCGATATTGCCGTGACCGGAAAATATAATGACCGGCAATTCCGGCTCTCGCTGCTTGATCGCGTCGAGCACTTCCAGCCCGTCCATTGCGCTGCCATGCAGCCACACATCGAGCAAAACGAGGCTTGGTCGCCGCTCGTCAACCGCCGCCAATGCTGATGTACTGTCGCCTGCTGTCCGGCAATCATAACCTTCATCGCTCAGCACGCCAGATACCAATTCGCGGATGTCGCGCTCGTCATCGACTATCAGGATGTCCAGAGCCATTACGCGGTTACCTTTCCAATTTTTTCGGTTCTTGTGCCATCGTCCTTGGCTGGCAGGGGACTGCGCGCGAAAGTCAGGCTGACCCGTGACCCGCCTTCTGCGCGATTGGCGAATTCCATGACCCCGCTATGCTCTTCGACGATCTTATTGACGATCGCGAGGCCCAGACCCGTACCCTTTTCCCGCGTCGTCACATAAGGCTCGACGATCCGTTCGGGATCGCTGGGCAAGCCGATGCCATTGTCTTCGATCGTGACGGTGATGTCGTCCTCGCCGGAGATCAAAGTGACGCTGATCCGGCCCTGCTCCAACTCCGCATCAGTAGATCGGCGCGTGCGTGCCTCGACTGCTTCGACGGCATTTTTCAGGACATTGGTCATCGCCTGACCGACTTGATGGCGATCGCACGCAATGATGATGGGCGGCGGTGTCTTGGAATGAAAGCTGAAAGCGATGTCCTGCCGCGCGACTTCCTGCAAAAACAGCGATTGGCGGACCAGATCGACAACATCCTCTTGCCGGAATACCGGTTTGGGCAAGCGTGCAAAGGATGAAAATTCGTCCACCATCTTGCGAAGGTCGCCCACCTGACGAACGATGGTGCTGGTCAATTCATCGAACAGCTTGCCATCTTCCTCGCCCATGATTTGCTTGCGATAGCGGCGTTTCAGCCGCTCGGTTGCCAATTGAATTGGCGTCAGGGGATTTTGATTTCATGGGCAATGCGGCGCGCTACATCGGACCAGGCAGCTTGCCGCTGATCGAGCAATTGCCGCGTAATATCCTCGAAAGTAATAACTTGACCATGCGCTTCTTTGCCGACTTTGACAGCCAGCGTAAGCATCTCTCCGCTGCGCGAATATGTCACCAGCCCTTGCGGTGTGCCCTGCCCAATCAGTGTATGCATCTCGGGCGAAATCTCGCGTAACTTCATACCAGTCGGCAATTGATCCTCACGCCCGAACAGGACTTTCTGCGCTGAATTGTTCATCAGCAGCACGCGCCCATCTTGATCCAGCGACAACACGCCAGCGGTCACCGATTCCAGCACCGCCTCGATAAAACTGCGACGTTCCTCAAGCTGTTTGTTGGCCGAGACCAGAGCATCGGTTTGCTGCTCCAATTGGCCGGTCATGCGGTTGAACGCGCGATTGAGCAGGCCGATCTCGTCGCCGCCCGTTCGGCCTTTAACGCGCAACGCAAAATTACCCGCGCCCACGCGGCGAGCCGCCGCTACAAGATCGGTGAGCGGCTCGATCTGTCGGTCGGCAAAGCGCAGCGCAAACCACACCGCCAACCCCACCAGCGCAAGGCTGATCACGAACAGAGCGAGACTGAAGCGCAATTGCAATGCCCGCGCGCGCGACACCAATTGCTCATAGGCAGCGGAAATCGAGTTTGCGCCCAGCCAGAAATTGAACGATGCCGCTTCGGAATTGCGTGCGTTATAAAGGTAAACACCGCTTTCACGGTCGATCGGGGCCAGCGCTTCGATACGGGTCGGATTGCCGCTGACCGATACGGATTTGCCCGCAATCAAAGAGGGCAGGACTTCTTGCGCATAAACGCTCGGATTGTTTTCCTGTCGCAAATTAAATACTGCTGCACTGCGCGTCGAGCCATCAGGCATCGCTTGTAGAATAACGCTTTCGCTGATCTCGCGGCCTTGTGCCTGATATTGGTAGTAATTCGGGAAACTTTCATCGGTGATCGCGCCGCGTTCGAGATAAAACCGCAAATCGCTTGCCATCGTGATCGTCTCATTGGCGACATCGAGCTGGTTTTGTTCATAGTAATTTTGCGCCAGCGTATTGGTGCTGGCCATCAGCTCGCGCGAATTGCCGGAAAACCAGAAATCGACGCCGAATTGAAACAGGAGCGCGGCAAATCCGGCTACCAGCAGCGTTGGCACAGCCGCGATCAGCGAGAACAGAAACACGAGGCGGACGTGTAATCTCGCCGTGCTGCCTGCGGCGCGTTTCAATGCCAAACGTCGCCCCAGCAGCACCAGTAGCCCCATCGCCGGGATCAACGTGCCGACAAGCAGCGCGGCAACTTGGCCGGAAGGCAGCAATTCTCCGGTCGCCGGAGCCGATGTGAATGTCACATAAGTCAGTGCGATCATGATGACAAAGCCGACCGCGCACGCGATCTCGATCCACGCGAACAGATTGGCTCTGCGCGAGAATACGACGGCACGGCGCCACCAGCGCGGGCTCGTTTGGGGGGACGTTCTGGGGGGAACGGTCATCGTTGCAACACTACAGTGATAGTGTTGCAAATATGCAAGTGTTTTCTTGTGCGCCGAGGTATTCTTACGGACGTTGCACAAAATCTTCCGGGCGCAAACCAAGTTCGCTCAGCTTTTTACGCAGCGTGTTGCGATTGATCCCGAGCATCCGCGCCGAACGAATTTGATTGCCGCCCGTCTGCCTTAGAACATGGGCAAACAGCGGCTGCTCGAATGCTGCCAGCGCTTCATGATACAGTCTGCCGTCGAGAGAGGATTGCGCTTCGATCCATTGCGATAGAGCCGTGCCAAGCTTGGGTGTGTGCAAGTCGGAGTGCGCAGTCGAAGCGCCTTCGAATTCAGTCAGCGTGCTGGCGGTAATCGTATCTTCGCGCGCCAAGGCCACGAGGCGGAACACAAGATTGCGCAACTCGCGCACATTGCCGGGCCATTCACGGCGTTCGAGAACAGTCACTGCATCGGTTGAAACGGTGCGCTGCGGTAAACCTTCGGCGACCGCTTCATGCAGGAAATGCTGCACCAGTTCCGCGATATCCTCGCGCCTCTCTCGCAAAGGCGGCAAGGCGATCGGAATGACATTCAGGCGGTAATACAAATCTTCGCGGAAGCGGCCATCGGCCATTAACGGCGCAAGATTGCGATTGGTGGCGGCAATGATCCGCGCATTAACCAAGATGTCTTTGCGCCCGCCAACCCGGCGAATTTGCCCGGATTGCAGCGCCCGCAACAACCGCGTTTGCGCATCGGCCGGCATATCGCCGATTTCGTCGAGGAACAGCGTTCCGCCATTGGCCTGCTCGAATTTGCCGATGGCTTGCGCAATCGCTCCGGTAAAAGCGCCGCGCTCATGCCCAAACAGCTCGCTCTCGATCAAATCATGCGGAATAGCGGCACAATTGATGGCCACGAACGGGCCGGTTTTCCGCGCTCCGTTCTGGTGAATGGCCTCGGCGACCAGCTCTTTCCCGGTCCCGGATTCGCCGGTAATCAAGACTGTCAGATCGTTTTGCAACACGCGGGTGATGAGGCGATAGACTTGTTGCATGGCGTCGCTGCGACCGATGAGCGGCAGGCCAGTAACAAGGTCGTTTGGCGCGTCGCTTCCTGCGTCGTCTGACCGGCCCGTCTGGCGTGTCGCTTGCGCCACGGCATCGACCAGCTTGTCCAGATCGAAGGGCTTGGGGAAATATTCGTACGCCTTGGCATCGCTGGCACGGATCGCCGTATCGAGCGTATTCTGCGCGGAAATTACGATGATCGGCATATTCGGCTTGTCCGCACGTACGGTTTCCAGATCGGCCAGACCATCGCCATCAGCTAGCGAAATATCGGTGATCATGGCACCATAGGACCGCTCGGCCAGCTTTGCGTCACGCTGCGCAATCGACACGCAGTGATCGACGACGAAACCCCTGTCCTGCAAGCCAATCGCAACCACCGCAGCAATTGCTTCATCATCCTCAATCAGCAGGATATGAGAAGTCATGGCCTTGCCTCGCTTTCGTCCGCAATCGGCAGGTAAATGCGAAAATGCGTTTCGCCAGCTTGTTCATCGCGATGATGGCTGATCCGGCCATCCATATCCTCGATCAGCTTGCGGGCGAGCGCGAGGCCCAACCCCTGCCCCTGCGGCTTGGAGGTCACGAAGGGTTCAAACAGGCGGTCGGCAATCTCGGGATTGAGGCCCTCGCCGCGGTCGATCACACTAATCTCGATCGGCAGGCGCAGGCTTCGCCCATCGCGTACCGAACGCACCGACATTCCGGTGACGTAACGCGTGCGAATGAAAATTTCCGAGGCTTCATCGCCTGCCCTTGCATCATAGGCATTGGCGAGCAGGTTGATCAACACCTGCTCCAGGCTGGCAGCATCGGCCATCACTTGCGGCAAGGACGGATCGAATTGCTCCACCAGCAGCGCCGCGTCGTTTTCGCCACTTGCCCAGGCCGTGCGGGCAGTCATCATTGCGCTGCGGATAATTGCATGGCAATTTCCGGCCTGCGTAATGGTATTGCCGCGACTGCCCAGTTGCTGCATTCGGTCGATGATGAGGGCGATGCGATCGACTTCGGCAACGATCAAAGCCGGCATTTCGCGATTTCCCCGATCGGCTCTTTTTTGCAAGATTTGTGCAGCCCCGCGTATGGCCGAGAGCGGGTTTTTAATCTCATGTGCCAGAATGTTGGGCGCGCCGTGAATGCTTCCGCTCTGGTGAACAGGGCCTGCCTGGGTGCCTACGATCTCTGACAGGGTGACGATACGCCAGTTTCCATGCGATCCAACGGGAGAAATCGTCATATTAAGCCGCACTGTGCGGCCAGCGATCGTTACGGCCACGTCGCGCGCGACCAGTTTGGCGTCATCCTCGCGCAGCTGCTTGGCCAAAGTCGCGTTGCCAACATCCAGCTCGTCGAGCAGTGCGCGACCGATCAGCTTACGTTCGCTTAAGCCAAACAGGTTTTCCGCCGCTGCATTGGCTTCCACAATTGCGCCATCGCGATCGAGCAGCAACACGGCGAATAGCAGTCCGGCTATCTGCGACCGCGCATCGGGCCGTTCATTCACGCAGCGCGCCGCCGCAAGAAACGGATCATAAAACCGTTCCAGCTCGCCCAGCACTTGATCGGGATCGTCAATAAAATTGACGTGGTTTCGAAACTCGGCGGAACCGTGCATCCCTTTGGTGTACCAGCCAAGATGCTTGCGCGCGATCTTCGTGCCAACTTCGCGCCCGTAATGCTCCAGCATCGCATTGTAATGTTCGATCAGGACGGCAAATTGCTCGTCGAAGTTCGGCGTTTCGCGCTTGTCGCCAGTCGCCAGCCAATGCATGACTTGCCCCAAAAGCCACGGCTTGCCGTAAGCGCCCCGACCGATCATCACTCCGTCTGCGCCCGATTGCTCCAGCGCATCGGCAGCATCCTGGATCGTGCAAATATCGCCATTGGCAATGACGGGAACGCCGACTGCATCCTTGACGCGGCGAATAAACGACCAGTCCGCGCTGCCCTTATACATCTGGCAGCGGGTGCGCCCGTGAACGGTAATCATCTTCGCGCCCAGATCCTCGGCAATATGGGCAAGTTCCGGTGCGTTCAGCGAAATATGATCCCAGCCCATGCGCATTTTGACCGTCACCGGCACATCGACCGCCTTGACCGTGGCTTCGATCAGGCTGGCAGCGAGCGGCAAATCGCGCATCAAGGCCGACCCTGCATCGCCGTTAACGACCTTTTTAACCGGACAGCCCATGTTGATATCGATAATGGCCGCGCCGCGATCCGCGTTCAGCTTGGCCGCTTCCGCCATCTCGTTCGGGTTGCATCCGGCGAGTTGCAGCGAAACCGGCTCTTCGCTCGCATCCCAAGCGGCTTTTTGCAGGCTCTGCCGCGTCTCGCGGATCATGGCCGGACTGGCGATCATTTCGGTAACATTGAGGCCTGAGCCATAACGCCGCACAAGCGTGCGAAACGGCATATCCGTCACGCCGGTCATCGGCGCCAGAATGACCGGCACATCGATAGCCATCTTGCCGATCTGGATCGGGCTTAGCTTGGGCGGAGAAGGAAGATTGCTCATGAAACCGTAAATTGCCTAAAATTTGGGCAGCGCATAGTGGATTGCCCGATGTGGCGCAAGACGCTAGCGCCGGATCAATATGGCAGATGTCCCGAACTTACCCAGCTTTGCCGCCGTGATCGTTGCGGGTGGCGAAGGCCTGCGCGCAGGTCAGTCCGTGCCGAAACAGTTTGCCATCTGGCGGGATAAGCCGGTGCTACGGCATTCGCTGGAAGCGTTGATAAAGGCTGGCGCTGATCCGATTGTGATCGCCATTCCGGAAAAATACGAAACGCTGGCGCGCGAAATAACGGCTGATCTAAACGGCGTTAGTTTGGTACATGGCGGCGCTACGCGGCAGGAATCAGTCAAAGCGGGTCTTGAGTATCTGGCCGCATCGTCGCCCCAGCGCGTCCTGATCCATGACGCCGCGCGGGCTGATTTACCTGATTGTGTCATCACGCGACTTCTGGCGGCATTGGATATGCACGAGGGCGCGATCCCGGTTCTCCCAGTCGTGGATAGCCTCGCCATCGAGGCAGACGGTGTAATGGCAGGCAGCGCGGATCGCACCACATTGCGCCGGGTGCAGACTCCGCAAGCCTTCCGTTTTGCCGAGATTCTGGCCGCACATCGCGACTGGTCCGGTAAGGCCAATGCAGGCGATGATGCGCAAGTCTTTGCCAAAGCCGGGCATGAGGTCGCCCTCGTCGAAGGAGACGAAGCGTTGAAAAAGCTGACTTTCGCGGAAGATTTCATGACGCAGCAACCACACGCGCAAATGCCGCTGATCCGCACAGGGCTAGGCTATGATGTTCACAAACTGGCCAAGGGCGAAGAGCTGTGGCTTAACGGCGTCAGGATCGAGCATGATTTGGGCCTTGCCGGTCATAGCGATGCGGATGTCGGGATCCATGCCATCGTCGATGCGCTGCTGGGCGCGATCGGAGCAGGCGATATCGGCACCCATTTCCCGCCCAGCGATCCGCAATGGAAAGGTGCGTCCTCCGACCGCTTCCTCACCCATGCCGCCCAACTTGTTAGGCAGGCAGGCTACCAAATCGCCAACATCGATTGCACACTCATTTGCGAAGCGCCCAAAATCGGACCACATCGCAAAGCCATGCGAGAGCGGCTGGCAGAATTGCTTGGCGTAGATCCGAATGCGCTGAGCATCAAAGCGACCACCACCGAGCGATTGGGCTTCACTGGACGCGGTGAGGGAATTGCCGCACAAGCCATCGCGACATTGCAAAGGCTGGATTAAAAATGACGAAAAGCAAAACCTTGACTGCCGTTTTGGCCGGTATCGGCTTGCTGAGTGCGTCGGTCGTCTCCGCACAGCAGAGTGCAGAGATTTGCGTCGAGGAGCAAGAAGTCGCTGACGCATTTATCTTCTTTGCCCCGACGATGATGCAGGCGTTCGAAACCAAATGCGGCGCAAATCTGGACGCAGACGGATTTGTCGCGCGCGAGGGCACTGCCTTTACCGATCGCTTCAGTACGCTGCGAGCGCAAAGCTGGCCCGGCGCGCTTAATATGCTGAGCAAATTTGCCAGCAAAGAAAACGCGGATATGGAGCAGATTATCGCCGCCATGCCGCCCGAGGCATCCCAGCCATTTATCGAGGCACTTGTGCTGCAAAAAGTGAGCGAAGCGATTACGGTCGAACGCTGCGCGGATATTGAGCGCGGGCTGGAGATTATTGCACCGCTACCCGTCGAAAACATGGGCGCGATGCTGGGTTTTATCGCACAGATGGTCGATCTGAAAAATCCGCCGCTTTGCGCTTACGAAGCATCTGCGAACTAACGATCCCAATGCTTCCCGACGACATCATCCAGCTAGCAACGCGCGTAATTGCGGAAAATCAAGCTGCGGGCCGCAAAATCGCCTTGGCCGAAAGCTGCACCGGCGGATTGGTCGCAGCGGCGCTGACAGAAATACCGGGGTCATCCAGCGTGCTGGATCGCGGGTTTGTGACTTATTCCAATGAAGCCAAGATGGAGAGCCTGGGCGTTGCCAGCGACATTTTGGAAACATTTGGCGCAGTTTCCATCGCTTGCGTTTGGGCGATGGCGCAAGGTGCATTAATGAACAGCCGCGCCGATGTCGCCGTCGCGATCAGCGGGGTCGCCGGACCCGATGGCGGAACCGAGTTGAAACCCGTCGGAACAGTCGTATTCGCGCGAGTGAAACGCAGTGATGGCGAAGAGGCCGAGGGCGAGCCCGAAGGCGAACTCAAACGCTTTGGCGACGATCTCTCACGCAGCGAAGTACGCCATCAGGCGACGCTTTGCGCACTGGAATTGTTACTGCCATAAAGGGCATCGGCGCGGGCTTCGAAGGCAGCGACCAGTTTGCGAAAGGCCCGGTCGAAATATTGCCCGGCCAGTGCTTCAAATACGCGGTTTTTAAACGCAAACTCCACTGCAAAATCCACCTGGCAACCGCCTGTCGCGGGCACAAAGCGCCAGCTATTGTCGAGGTCGCGCAAAGGCCCGTCGACATAATGGACGTTCAGGCGATCGGGGCGGTGCTTCGTTACCGTCGAGGTAAAGTTTTCGCGGATGGCCTTGAACCCGACCACCATATCCGCCGTCATCTCGCTGGCACTGTCATGGCGAATGCGCGTGGCGATCACCCACGGCAGGAATTCGGGATATTTATCGACATCGGCCACCAGGTCGAACATCTGCTCGCACGTATATGGCAAGAAACGCTGTTCGCGGATACCGGGCATTAGACAGCCTTGCGGGACGCTTTGGCAAGTTTCGCTTCACGCGCCGCGCGCATTTGCGCAAAGTCGTCGCCGGCATGATAGCTGGAGCGCGTGAGCGGCGAGGATGCCACTTGCAGGAAGCCCTTAGCTCGCGCAATCGAACCGAATGCGTCGAACGCTTTGGGCGTAACGAAATCTTCCACATTGGCGTGTTTCGGCGTTGGCTGAAGATACTGCCCCATCGTCATAAAGTCGATGTCGGCACTGCGCATATCGTCCATCACCTGATGCACTTCCAAACGCTGCTCGCCCAGGCCCAGCATAATGCCGGATTTGGTAAAGATCATCGGGTCGTGATGCTTCACTTCTTCCAGCAAACGCAGCGATGCGTAATAGCGCGCGCCGGGGCGGATCGTCGGATATAATCTTGGCACCGTTTCGAGGTTGTGGTTGTAAACGTCTGGTCCAGCTTCACAAATAGCCTCGACCGCGGGCCGCATCTTGCCGCGAAAATCCGGGGTCAAAATCTCAATGGTGGTGTTAGGCGTTTCGCGCCGCAACGCCTGAATAACTTTGACGAATTGCCCTGCTCCGCCATCGGGCAGATCGTCCCGATCGACCGATGTAATAACGATATGCTCCAGACCCATTTTCGCCGCTGCGATGGCCGTATGCTCCGGCTCCAGCGGATCGACCATGCGCGGCATTCCGGTCTTCACATTACAGAACGCACAGGCACGCGTGCAAACATCGCCCAGGATCATTACGGTGGCGTGTTTCTTCGTCCAGCATTCCCCGATATTGGGACATGCAGCTTCTTCGCATACCGTATTCAGATTAAGCTCGCGCATCAGCTTGCGCGTTTCGTGATAGCCTTTGCTCACCGGAGCCTTCACGCGAATCCAGTCAGGCTTGCGCGTGCGCCGGGGCGTGGGATTTTCGCTGGGCGGAACAGAGGACAAATCGTTCATGAGCCCCACTTAAGGATGCGGTCCATGTCAGGCAAGCCATGTGCGGCTTTTCAGTCCCGTAAAAGCTGGGGTGGGCCAAAAAAAGGCGCGAGACCATTACGATCCCGCGCCTTTCCAATTCTTATGTAGTCTGAGTTATCCGCCAGTCGTTTCTGTAGCGTCACCCGACGCAGTCGCCGACGACGTTCCACCGCTAGCTTTCTGCGTTGCATAAGCGCCCCACAAGCGCGACATCGCTTTGCGCGCGCCTTCGACTTGAGCAAAGGTCGCTTTCGCCTCGTCATATCTTGCCCTGATCGAGTTGCGCGATCCCAAGACGAGTTAATACAGTCGCTGTATCGCTACCAGGCTTCTGCAATGCAGACTCATAAAAGGCTTCAGCTTTTTCCGGTTCGTCATAGCTCAGGAATACATCACCTGCGGCCATAATCGTGCTGAGCGAAGCGCCCGACTTCATTGCATCGCTTTCTAGCGAAGCGAGATCCGTTTGGTCGGCAGCAATCCGTTTGACCGCAAGATCATAGGATTCCTTCACATACATATTGTCGCGTGGCAGCATTCCAGACGCATAGCCTTCCTCGACCAGCGACTTGATCTCACCAGGCAATTTGCGCGGATCCGCTGCGTCAATATATTCCACAATTTCACCAGCTTGACGGAATGTGCCGGTGCGACGCTGCAACCGCAAAAGGTCGAGAATAGCGGGCTCGTCAAATGAACCGAAACGAACGCGCAATTACGATGGCATCACCCCAGCTGTCGGCGGTGGGGTAATTGGATGCGTACAGATAGGACAATTCCTGTGCATCATCGGCAAGTT
>CAVTPG010000001.1:0-246066 GCA_963736595.1 uncultured Alphaproteobacteria bacterium | reverse complement strand
ACGACCGCGAAACATGGCGAAGGACTGCTGGATGCGTTCGATATGGGCGCGATCTGATGGATGACGGTGTCAGCGTAGGATCGGGAGCTGTAGCCGGGTCGTTGGAGGGGTTGCCGGCCCATTGGTATGACGGGCAGAGCGCATTGCGCCGCGCAGGTTTTGCGCGATGGGATGGCGCGGGCAATCTCGTACTGGCGCAGGACGGCGAGGCCCCCGTTACTATTGCATTGGACACCCTTAAATATCGCGAGCAGCGGCGCGACGAAACGATCTATGGCATGACAGACGAGCCGGATTTCCGCCTCGTCCTGCCGACGCAGACTGCCCCCGGACTGGCCGCAAAATTGCCGCAAAAGTCGGATTATGGCGCGTGGGTTGACCGGATTGGCTTGGGCAGAGCAGCCGCAGCTTTCGCCGTGGTCAGTGTCGCGGCGGTGGCATTGTTTATGACCGCGCCCAACTGGCTCGGCCCGATGGTGCCGGAACGCTGGGAGCGGCAATTGGGCAATGCGATGATTGGCGATCTCGGCAATCGCCTGTGCCACACGCCGCAGGGCGATGCGGCTTTGGCCAAGATGCTGGGCGAAGTCGATCCGGGCGCTGAAAAAGTGCGCGCTGGCGTCGCCAATTCTGAAATGGTGAATGCAGTCGCGCTGCCCGGCGGGCAAGTGTTGCTGTTCGACGGATTGATCCAGCAAGCGGAAAGCGCGGAAGAACTCGCCGGTGTGCTGGCGCATGAAGTCGGCCATGTGCGCGAGCGCCATGTGATGACGGCGCTGTTGCGGCAATTTGGCCTGTCGGCGCTGGCCAGCGGCTTTGGCGGCGGCTTCGGGGAAAGCGCGATGGCGCTGGCCGGAATGAGCTATTCGCGCGATGCCGAACGCGAGGCGGACGAATATGCGCGGGCGCAGATGGCACGCAGCGACATCTCTCCCGATGGCGCGGCGGAATTCTTTGAGCGGATGGTGGAGGAACGCGGCGGCGAGGAAGCCGATGCCGTGGTCGGCTGGATCGCGACGCACCCGTCCGGCGTCGAGCGCGCGAAGGCGTTTCGTGCGAGTGCGAAGGAAGGCGCGGACTACCCGCCAGTGCTGACCGATGCGGAATTCGAGGCGCTGAAATCCATGTGCGCGGATGACGAGGACGTGGAAGAGTTCAGCCTGTTCTAAAGCTCTTCCCGATTGCCCGTGCTTCCTGCTAAGTCGCGGCGCATGACCACCGACAACACGCCTGAATTCCACGAATTGCCCGACGGGCGGCGCATCGCTTACCGCTACACCGATGGAGCGGGGCCGTGCCTTGTATTCCTGCCGGGCTATATGTCCGACATGGCGGGCGGCAAAGCTACGGCGCTGGCCGAATGGGCGGCTGAGCGCGGGGTGGCCACATTGCTGCTCGACTATTCCGGTTGCGGGCAAAGTGAAGGCGATTTCGCCGATGGTACGCTGACGAAATGGCGCGACGAAGTGCTGGCTTTAATAAAAGCGAAAGTCGGCGGCAGGGTTAGCGAAGGGGTCAACGAAGGGGCCGGCGGTGACATCATTGTAATCGGTTCGTCGATGGGCGGCTGGCTGATGCTGCTCGTTGGGCTGGCGCTGCATAAGCGCCTTGCCGGAATGATCGGGATCGCGCCCGCGCCCGACTTTTCCGAATGGGGCTATATGCCCGATCAGAAAGCCAAACTGGCGGGTGGCGAGACGATTTACGAAGACAATCCCTACGGCCCGGAGCCAACCCCGACACACGCAAAATTCTGGCAGGATGCGCAAGGCCAGCGGCAGCTCGATGGCGCAATTGCGATAGACTGCCCGGTTCGCCTGATCCACGGTCAGCAAGATGCCGATGTGCCGTGGCAGATCAGCTTGCGGCTGGCCGATGCCCTGCGTTCGGATGATGTTCAAGTGACGCTGATAAAAGATGGCGATCACCGGCTGTCCCGGCCACAGGATATTGCGCTGTTGCTGCGGACCGTCGCGACTATGCTGCAAGTGACATAAGCCTGGACAGAACAGCGCCACGACAAAAGGCAAACGCATGATTTTATCCGCCATCCTCCCGCTGCTGATCATGCAGGTCGGCCCCAATCCCGCCGAGCAGGGCCTGTCAGAATTGCCGATTGATCCCGAAGGTCGCCGCGCGGCCCAGTCTGAGCAACAACAGCCGCAAGCCGCACCTGCGATTCCCGAACGCTTGCGCCAATGTCTGCTGGCGGTGCGCGACAATCCCGTTTCCGGCGAGAACGCTGCCCGCGCATGGATGCAAGATGCGGGCGGGACCGATGCCGCCAATGCGCGCCAGTGCCTTGGCATGGCGTTTTATACGCAGGGGCAATTTGCCGATGCGATGACGGTTTTTCTGGATGCGCGCGACCGGCTGCCCGACACCGATAATGCTGCACGCGGGCGATTGAGTGCGCTGGCCGGCAATGCGGGTCTGGCATCGGGCGAATTCGAGGGTGCGCTGGAAGCGCTTGATGTGGCGCGGATCGATGCAGTGGCGTTGGACGATCAGCAGCTTCTTGGCGAGACGCATATCGATCGCGCCCGTGCGCTGGTCGGATTGTCGCGCAATGAAGACGCTGCCGATGCCTTGAGCGATGCGCGCGAAGCGTTGCCTGACAACGCCACTGCCTGGCTGTTATCGGCGACATTGTCGCGCAGGCTGGAACGCTATGCCAATGCGCAGGCGCAGATCGAGCGAGCCGCCACGCTGGCTCCGCAAAACCCTGAGATCGGGCTTGAAGCGGGCGTCATTGCGGCAGTTTCGGGACGCTATGACGAGGCGCGATTGAGCTTCGCTTCGGTCATCGAAGTTGCCCCTGACAGCGCGCAGGCAAAACGCGCGCAGACCTATCTCGACAGCCTCGATGATCTATCCGGCACATCAGCCAGCGACACAGGAATTGACGCAGCGACGCAGCCAGATGCAGCCCCGTCAGCGCAACAGCCGGAAGGCCGCTAGAACCCTTCGACATCCGCCATTACCCCGCGTAAATTACTGGACTTGCACCGCATTACTGCGCTTGCTTCGCCCCGCTAGCAGGCTTAGGGCCAGACGTCTGACATTCGTCCCGCACACATGGCGGGCCTTTTTACAAGTGGCTCAGGCAAGTCCGGGCCGATGGAGCTTTCAGGAATGGGTGCCGAAACCAAAAGCGCGACCAAACGGTCCGGTAAAGCCAAAACCGCCAAGAACACGCCGGACATTCCCGCAAAACTGGTGAAGCAATTAGAGCAGCGGATTCAGCATTCGATGCTGCCGGGCGATGATGCGTTTCCCGCTAACGAAATTCGCGATGCGGCGGAATTTTTGCTGGAAACCGGATCGCAGCGCAGCTTCGGCAAAACCGCCATCGCGCTTGGCACGGCCACGGACGAGCGGCGCTTTATGCGCATCGCCATCATCAATGACGATATGCCGTTTATCGTGGATTCGGTTGCGGCGATCATCGCGGCGCATGGATTGTCGATCGACCGTCTGGTCCATCCGATCGTGCCGGTCACGCGCGACAAGGACGGCACGCTGGAAGCGATTCCAGCAGGCGAGCCGGACGAGGCGATGTACGAATCGATGGTCTATATCGAGACCAGCCGCGTCGATGCGCGCACGCGCCGCGCTTTGACCAAAGCCTTGCGCGAAACACTGGAAGACGTGCGGGCGGCGGTTAATGACTGGCCCAAATTGCAAACGGCGATGAAGCGCGATGCCAAACGGCTGGGCGAACATCCCGATGCCGCGCTGCTGGACTGGCTGAACAAGGGGATGCTGACGCAGCTTGGCCATGTCGTGCAAACGCGCGCAGGCGAACAGAAATCCGCCATCGGTATCTGCCGCAAAAGCACCAAGGAAATCCTCGCCGAAAGCTCGATTAAAAGCGCCTTTGCGTGGTTCGACGAGGATGATGCCGATGATCGCCAGCTTCTCATCATCAAGGCCAATCACCTGTCCAGTGTGCACCGCCGCGTGCCGCTTGATCTGTTCATCGTTCCGGTGCGGGGCGAGAAGGATAAAATCGAAGCGCTGTCGATCCATGCCGGCGTGTGGACCTCGGCGGCGCTGGCCGCTCCACCGCGCAGTGTGCCGCGTCTTGCCGAGCAGATCGAGACGATCATGGCGGACCTCGATTTTGACACGGGCAGCCATGCCGGAAAAGCGTTGGTCCATGCGCTGACCGCGCTGCCGCATGATGTGCTGATCGGCTTTTCGAAGGATGATGTCGCGCGCATCGCCACCACCATGATGAGCCTGGTGGATCGTCCGCGCCCGCGCCTTGCGCTGGTAACTGCCCCGCTGTCGCGCCACTTGTTCGCATTTGTGTGGATCCCGCGCGATATGCTGGCCACGCAGGTGCGTCTGCGCATCCAGTCGCTGATCGAGGAAGGCTGCGAAGCGCCGATGCTGGATTACAGCCTCGAAGTGGAAGGCGGCAATCTTGCTATGCTCCGCTTCGTGCTGGATTTTCGCGAAGGCACCAAAAAGGTCAGCGAGGCCGAGCTGGAAGAACGGCTGCAAATCATGCTGCGCGGATGGGGCGAGGCGGTCGAAACCGAGCTGGCCAAGACGCAGGAACCGGGACGCGCAGCGGCAATTGCTGGCCGCTATGCCGAAAGTTTCCCGAACAGCTATCGCGGTGAAAATGGCCCGGCAGAGGCAGCACGCGACATTGTTCGCTTGCGCAGTTTGCATCCTGCCGAAACCCATGCCGAGCCGCAGGACCGGCGCGAACCCGCCGATTATGGCAATCCCGATCATGCCCCTGCTCCGGTGACGCGCGATGCCCGCCTGTATCGGCGCGCGGATACCGATGATACCGATCTGCGGCTGAAACTGTATCAGACCACCGGCAGCCTGCCGCTATCCGATGCCGTCCCTGCGCTGGAGAATTTCGGCTTCACCGTATGCACCGAAGTGCCGACGCATCTCGATAATGGCAATCTCGGTACGATCCATGATTTTACCCTGTCGCTGCCCGAAACGGTCGATCCCGAAGCCGTGTATCAGCGAGCAGAACCGATTGCACAGGCGATTGCCGCCGTCCTCAACAATCAGGAAGAAAACGATCCGTTCAACCGGCTGGTGACGGAGACGGGCCTGGGCGCGAGCGAAGCGACCTGGCTGCGCTCTTTCTATCGCTATTTGCGGCAGGCGGGGATCACTTTCACCATCTACACCGTGGTCGATGCTTTGCGCGGCGCGCCCAAAGTCACGGCGGGGCTGGTCGCCCTGTTTACCGCGCGGCACGATCCCGCTTTTAAAGGCTCGCGCGACGAGGCCATCAGTCAGGCAGAGGAAGACATCCGCAGCGGCCTTACCAAAGTCAGCGCGATCAATGATGACCGCTTGCTGCGCCTCTATAAAGCGCTGGTCGATGCGATCCTGCGCACCAACGCCTTTTCGCCAGCAGCCGACGAAGCATTGGCCTTCAAAATCGACTCCGCACTGGTCCCGAATTTGCCCAAACCGCTGCCGTGGCGCGAAATCTGGGTCTATTCGCGCCGGGTGGAAGGCATCCATTTGCGCGCCGGACCAATCGCGCGGGGGGGCTTGCGCTGGTCCGACCGACGCGACGATTTCCGCACCGAAGTGCTGGGCCTGATGAAAGCGCAGCGGGTGAAGAACGCCGTGATCGTGCCGACGGGCGCCAAAGGCGGTTTCTACCCCAAACAACTGCCCAGCCCTGCACGCGACCGCGATGCGTGGGCTGCAGAGGGCCAAGCCAGCTACGAAGTCTTCATCCGCACCCTGCTGTCGGTGACGGACAATATCGTCGATGACAAAGTCGTACATCCGCAAGATGTGCGCATCCTCGACGGCGAAGATCCGTATTTCGTGGTTGCGGCGGACAAAGGCACAGCGCGTTTCTCCGACGTTGCCAATGCCATCGCCGAAAGCGAGGATTTCTGGCTCGACGATGCGTTCGCCAGCGGCGGCTCCAACGGATACGACCATAAAGCGATGGGCATCACCGCGCGCGGCGCATGGATTTCTGTACAGCGCCACTTCCGCGAAATGGGCATCGATGTGCAGGAAGAATCGGTCACCGTGGCCGGTTGCGGCGATATGTCGGGCGATGTCTTCGGCAACGGAATGCTGCTGTCCAAGGCATTGAAGCTGGTCGCGGCGTTCGATCACCGCCACATCTTCATCGACCCCGACCCCGATCCGGCGAAAAGCTGGAAAGAGCGGCAGCGATTGTTCGATCTGCCCCGGTCAAGCTGGGACGATTACAACAAGGACCTGATCTCGCGTGGCGGCGGCGTTTATCCGCGCAACGTCAAGACCATCACCATGAGCAAAACCGCGCAGAAAATGCTGGGCATCGAAACCGACGCGATCGAACCGGACAAGTTGATCTCTGCCATTCTGGCGGCTCCGGTCGATCTGTTCTGGTTCGGCGGCATCGGCACTTACATGAAAAGCGCGAGCCAGAATAATATCGAAGTCGGCGATCCGGCAAATGATTCCCTGCGGATCAATGCGGGCGAGATGCGCGCCAAAGTCATTGGCGAAGGCGCAAATCTGGGCGTGACACAAGCCGGACGGATCGAATATGCGCTGAAAGGCGGGCGATTGAACACCGACTTCATCGACAATTCCGCCGGAGTCGATTGCTCCGATAACGAGGTCAATATCAAGATCGCACTGGCGGCCGCGCGCCGGGCCGGCAAACTGTCCGAAGAAAAGCGCAACGCGTTGCTAAAAGAGATGACCGACGAAGTGGCGGACATCGTGCTGCAGGACAACGAAGCGCAGGCACTCGCCCTGTCCATCGCCAAAATCGGCGGCGAAGCTGCAGTGGAATCGCAGTGGCATTTGATCGAGACGCTGGAAATGATGGATGCGCTCGACCGCTCCACCGAAGGGCTGGCCGACCGCGAAACATATATGCGCCGTGCGGGCGATGGCGAGGGGCTGACTCGCCCCGAACTGGCCGTGCTGCTATCCTCCACCAAGCTGGTGCTGCAGGACGCCATCGAAACCAGTGGCATGGTCGATGATGCCGCGCTGGAGCCGACCCTGATCCAGGCCTTCCCCGCGCCGATGCAGGACAAATATCGCAAGCAGATCCTCAATCACCGCCTGCGCAAGGAATTGATCGCGACGAAGATAGCGAATCGCATGATCAATCGCCTTGGCATCGTGCATCCTTTCGAATTGGCGGAGGAAGAGGGCGACACGCTGCAACACGTCGCATCCGCCTTTGTCGTCGCCGAGGAACTGTTCGATCTCGACGCTTTGTGGGAAGCCATCGAACACGGCAAAATGCCCGAAGATGCGCGGTTGCTGATGCTCGACAGGCTGGCGCGCTCGATCCGCATCCAGATGGCCGATCTTCTGCGTGTGGGTGATGCAAAAGCCGCGCCCAGCACCATGATCGAACAATTGCGACCGGGCGTCAGCCGCCTGACGGAAGGGACCGGCGAATTGCTCGGCACCGAAAGCCGCGTTCTGTGCGAACGCTTGCAAGGCGAACTTGTCGAAGCGGGCGCACCGGATAAACTGGCTGGACAAGTCGCGCATTTATTCGCGCTCGACGGATCGGTGGGGCTGGCTTCGCTGGCCCGCGATGCCGGAATCGACGTCGCAGAGATTACGCGCGGCTTTACAACGCTGGGCGGGAAACTGGGCCTGGATTGGGCGCAAAGCACGGCGGCGTTGATGAACCCGTCCGATGTGTGGGAGCGGCTGCTGGTCGCAGGGCTGGCGCAGGATTTTCAGCAGATCAGACTGGAATTCCTTCGCCGGATTTCGCGCCGCAAGGGAGCGAAAGACGATATCGTGCAGGCGGTTGAAAACTGGCTGGCCGACAATGCCCAGGCGGTGGAGCAATATCGCGAGATGATCGCGCGCGCGCAGTCGCAAACGCCGTATGCTCCGGCAATGCTGGCACAATTGGCGAGCATGGGCCGCAATGTTCTGGGCCGGTGACGCGATAGGTCCGGCCGGCTAATATTGCCCGGTTTTGAGCCTTTCCAACATCGCGGGGCCATCGTGCACCTTGACCGGGAGGCCATTTGCCAACAGACACGGCGCTGATGGATAATGCTGACGTCATAATCGTGGGTTCCGGGCATGGCGGCGCGCAGGCGGCGATTGCCCTGCGGCAAAACGGACACGATGCATCAATCCTGATGCTGACGCGCGAGCGCAGCTTGCCTTACGAACGCCCGCCTTTATCCAAGGATTTTCTGGCCGGAGCCAAGACGTTCGAGCGGATCCAGATTCGCCCCGCGGCGTTCTGGGAAGATCGCGACATTACCATCCGCATGGGCACTAATGTGGCGGAAATCGACGCCATGATGCACGAGGTCGTGCTGGGCGATGGCAGCCGGATCGGATACCGCAAACTGATCTGGGCGGCGGGCGGCGAACCGCGCCGACTATCCGTGCCGGGCTGCGATTTCGAAGGCATTCATGCGGTCCGCACCCGTGAAGATGTGGAGCATCTGAAAGGCGATCTCGACAAAGGCGCGCGGCGGGCCGTCGTAATCGGAGGCGGCTATATCGGGCTGGAAGCTGCTGCTGTTTTGCGCTCGCTGGAGTGCGACGTGACTGTTGTGGAATCGCGCAATCGCTTGCTGGCGCGTGTCGCGGGTGAGGATTTGTCGAACTTTTATCTGGCCGAACATCGCGAGCGCGGCGTGGCCTTCCACCTGGGCGCTGGCGTAACCAGCATTCAGGGTGGCGAAAATGATCGCGTTACAGGCGTGACGCTGGAAGATGAAACCGTATTGCCATGCGACGTGATCGTGACCGGGATCGGCATCGTGCCGAGCGTCGGCGCCTTGATCGCAGCGGGGGCGGTCGGCGCAAACGGCGTCGATGTCGATGAGTTTTGCCGCACATCGCTCGACGATGTCTATGCCATCGGCGATTGCGCAGCCCACGCTAACCCTTACGCCAATGGCGCGGTCATCCGGTTGGAATCGGTGCAGAATGCACATGACATGGCGACCACGGCGGCGCGTGCAATTTGCGGCGAGAAAGAGCCATATGATGCTCTGCCGTGGTTCTGGTCCAACCAGTATGATCTGCGCCTGCAGACAGTCGGCATCGCGGCGGATTTCGACACGACGGTGTTGCGCGGCGATCCGGCGGAGCGCAAGTTTTCGGTCGTGTATCTGCGCGAAGGGCAAGTAATTGCGCTCGATTGCGTCAACAATACGCGCGATTATGCGCAAGGGCGCAAGCTGGTTGAGGCGCGCGCGGAAATAGAGCCTGCGTTGCTGGCCGATACCGAAGTCGCGCTTAAAGAGATGCTGTAAGCTGCGCCTTGGCCCAGCTGGCGGCTTCCGCCACCACCGGATCGTCATCACGGATCAACGGCTCGATCTGCGCGCATAGTGACGGATCACGCGAATTGCCCGCTGCAATCAGGCAGTTACGTACGAAGCGATTGCGCCCGATGCGCTTGATCGGGGAGCCGGAGAACAGCTTGCGGAATGCGGCATCGTCCAATTGCAGAAAGTCGGCGATGCGCGGCGCGGCCAGTTCGGCGCGCGGCAGAAATTTGGTGTGGCGCGAGGCGGTTTCGGCAAATTTGTTCCACGGGCAGACGGCCAGACAATCATCGCAACCATAGATGCGGTTGCCGATGGCAGCGCGAAATTCCTCCGGGATCGGCCCCTTATGCTCGATCGTCAGATACGAGATACAGCGGCGCGCATCCAGCTTGTAGGGATGCGGGAAAGCATCGGTCGGGCAGGCATCCTGACACGCGCGACACGATCCGCACAGATCGGGATGCGGCGCGTCGGGCTGAAACGGAATATTGGTGTAGATCGCGCCGAGGAACAGCCAGCTGCCATCGGACTTGCTGACCAGATTCGTATGCTTGCCTTGCCAGCCGATTCCCGCTGCTTCGCCCAGCGGCTTTTCCATCACCGGAGCGGTATCGACAAAGACCTTGCACGCGACCTCGCTAAACGGCGTTAAGTCGCTGCTTGGCATCATTGTGGACGCTTTCGACATCATTGTGCGCGCTAATGTTTTCAGCGCCTTTTTGACGACATCGTGGTAATCCGCGCCTTGCGAATAAACCGAGATGCGCGCAATTTCGCCTTGGTTTTCAAGGGCAAGCGGGTCTTGCGCCGGGGCATAGCTCATGCCGAGTGCAATGACGCTTTGCGCTTCGGGCCACAAATGTTGCGGGGCATCGCGCTGATCGGCGCGCGCTTCCATCCACTCCATCGAGCCGTGATTCCCCTCGCCTAGCCAAGCGAACAGTCGGTCGGATCTGGTCGGGCTGGTGTCGGCAGAGGCAAACCCGACAGCGGAAAAGCCAATTTCGCCTGCGGTTTTCCGCAGAAATCCTTGCATTTCCGCAATTACCGCCGCGTTAACCATACTTGGCCTTGCTCCGTTACTATAAGTGGCTGTACGTCCGCGACATGGCACAAGCGCTAAGCGAACCTCCGGTGACAGGCAATCCCTCTGGCGTTTTGGCCCCGCGTCTGGCGATCGAAGCGCGCGGGCTGGTGAAGCGTTTCGACGGCATTCTGGCCGTTGACGGGATCGACATTTCCGTGCCGGAAGGCAGCATTTTCGGCATTCTTGGGCCTAATGGCGCAGGCAAGACGACAACCTTGCGAATGCTGCTCGGCATTATCGATCCTGACGAGGGCACACGCACCCTGTTGGGAAATGACCGGCCTTATGATGTGGCGCGCGCCATCGGATATTTGCCGGAAGAGCGCGGTCTGTATTCCAGCATGAAGGCTTACGAAGCCATCGCTTTTATGGGTGCTTTGCGCGGTTTGCCACTGGCCGAAGGGCGCATACGCGGCAAAGCGATGCTGGAAGAACACGGGCTTGGCCATGCAATCGACAAACAAATCCGGCAGCTATCCAAAGGCATGGCGCAAACGGTGCAGCTGCTCGGCACGCTGGTCCATCACCCGCGCCTGGTCGTGTTGGACGAGCCGTTTTCCGGCCTCGATGCAATTAATCAGGGCAAGCTCGAACGCATGATCCGGCGCCTTGCCACACAAGGCACGACGGTGATTTTTTCAACTCACGTGATCGCTCATGCGGAGAGATTGTGTGAGCAGATCGCGATTATTGCGGGCGGAAAAGTTCCATTCGCTGGCGGTGTCGATGAAGCACGCGACCGCATTCCGGCACAAGTCCGGCTTGAGACGCGCAATGGTGACGGGCCGTGGCGCGCGGCTTTACCAACGGACACACAGCATGACCGCAAGCATGACAAGGCGCATATGTGGAGCTTTGATTTACCGGAAAGCGGACCCGAGCCGCTGTTGCGCGAATTGATTGCGGGGCAAGCGGGCATTCTGTCATTGTCGATCGAGCGCGCCGGTCTGCATGATGCGTTCGTCGAAATTGCCGGTCAGGCGGCAGCGCGTGCGTTGGAAATCGATGCGCAGGCCGAGGTCGCCTCGTGAACGCGCCCGTTAATCCACGCGTCGATCCGCCCCTCGAAACACCAAGCGCTCTGCTACGCGTGAGCGAACGCTTACCATTGCGACAGGCCGCGTGGGTCATCGCCCGCCGCGATTTCGTCGCAATTCTTTTCAGCCGCGCCTTCTTTTTCTTCCTGCTTGGCCCGCTGTTCCCGCTATTGGTCGGAGCATTGGCAGGCGGCATCGGCAGCCAAGTGCGCCAGTCGGTCGATGAGCCGATCCTTGCCGTCAGCCTGTCACCGGAGGAAACGCGCGCCCTTGACGCGGCGCGCCAACACCTCTTGCAGGATGGCGGGTTCAACCTTCCCCAAATCGCCACCATTCCGGGCGTAATGGACGATCCGGCTGACGTGCTAAAAAGCGAAGATCGCAATTATGGCGCAGTGTTGAGCGGCACGCTGGCGGCCCCTGAAATGACGGGTTCACCGGACAAGCTGGACCGCTGGCAAGGTCCGGTCGCCATCCTGATCGCCGAAGCGCGGCAGGGATCACCCACCAATTTTGCAGAGCTTGTCACGGTCCCGATTGCCTCCACCACGGCGGACCGCAACCGCGATCAGCTGGTCACGGCGCAGTCCGCGCAATTGCTGTTGTTCCTGCTGTCGATGTTGCTCGCTGGCATGGTTCTGTCCAATCTGGTCGAGGAAAAAGCCAACAAGATCATCGAGATACTCGCCGCAGCCATCCCGATGGATGCCGTCTTCATGGGCAAGCTGTTTGCGATGCTGGGCATATCGCTGGTCGGTATCGCGGTGTGGGCGGGAGCGGTCGCTGCGATCTTCGCGTTTGCGGGCAATATGCTGCCTGCCCTGACAGTACCGGCGGTCGGGTGGCCCGGCTTTATCCTGCTTGGCATCGTTTATTTTATGATGAACTACCTGCTGTTAGGCTCGGTTTTCCTTGGCATCGGATCGCTCGCCACCACCGTGCGCGAAGTGCAGACATTGTCGATGCCGATCACGATGAGCCAGGTTTTAATCTTCTTCCTGGCCAGCCTGGCCGTTCCGCAAATCGACAGCGCCGTGGGCCTGTTCGCAATGGCCTTTCCGTTATCCTCGCCTTACGCTCTGCTTGCGTTGGCGGCGCAAGACGATGCGCTGTGGCCGCATTTGTTAGGGGTGGTTTGGCAGGCGGTGTTTGTCGTGATCTTTATCAAAGTGGGCGCTGCTCTATTCCGCAGGCGCGTGATGAAGTCGGGGCCGCCGATAAAATCGACGCGAAATCGCTGGTGGCGCAAGAAAGTCGCTTAGCAAACTGTTGACATTGGTGTCAGTAAGCGCAGTGTAACGCCTTATCAGCCCGGTCAGCATGTGTAGTTCGGGCGCGACATGGACGGAGATGGACATGGCCACGACAGCCACAGACGCTAAGCCGGATACGCCGCAATGGACGGTTTCGCCGACCCCGCATGAGGCCGTCACGGCCTATTTTGCCGAAAATCCCGATGCACGATTTCAGCATCCCGATCCGTATGATGTCAGTCGCAGCGATATTTATGCCGAAAATCGCTGGCAGCCAATCATGGCGGAATTGCGCGCGAAAGGGCCGATCCACTACGTGCCTGAAAGCCCCTTCGGTCCGTATTGGAGCGTCGTGCAGCACAAGGCGATCCAGCACGTCGAATCCCTGCCGGAGCTGTTCTCATCAAGCTGGGAACATGGCGGCATTACCATCCTCGACCGCCCGGAAACCGGGGACGACGGGTCTGAATTCGAATTGCCGATGTTCATTGCAATGGACCGGCCCAAACACACCGGACAGCGGCGTACGGTGGCTCCGGCTTTCAACCCCAAGGAAATGAAGCGGCTGGAAGAATCGATCCGGCAGCGCGCTGGCGAAGTGCTGGACGGTTTGCCGCGCGGCGAAGTGTTCGACTGGGTGCCGACAGTCTCCATCGAATTGACCACACAAATGCTGGCGATCCTGTTCGATTTCCCGTGGGAAGACAGGCATTTGCTGACGTTCTGGTCCGATTGGGCGGGTGATACAGAGCTGGCCAGCGTCCGCGATCTCGATGTGACGCGGCGCGGCATTCTGTTCGAGATGGCAGCGTATTTTCAGCAGCTTTGGGCCAAGCGCGCGGAGTTGGGCGAAGCACCCGACCTTATCTCCATGATGATCCATTCGCCCGCGATGAATCAGATGAGTCCGCAGGAATTTATGGGCAATCTGGTGCTGCTGATCGTGGGCGGTAACGACACCACGCGCAACACGATGTCGGGCATCATCCATGCGTTCGACAAATTTCCCGAACAGCGCAAATTGTTCGAGGAAAATCCGGACCTTATCCCGAATGCGGTGCAGGAATGTATCCGCTATCAAACGCCGCTGAAGCATATGCGCCGCACGGCCAGCGAAGATACGGAACTGTTCGGTGAGACCATCGCAAAAGGCGATAAAGTGGTGCTGTGGTACAACTCTGCGAACCGCGACGAAACCGTGTTCGAGGATGCTGACAAACTTGATATTACACGGGAAAATGCGCGCCGGCATCTGGCCTTCGGCTATGGCATTCACCGCTGTGTCGGGGCGCGGCTGGCCGAGCTGCAACTGCGCATCCTGCTCGAAGAAATTCACGCGCGGCGATTGCGCATCCATGTTGCCGGTGATGTGGAGCGGGTGCGGGCGAATTTTGTCGAAGGCTTCCGCAAATTGGAAGTCGAAGTCACGCAATTCTGACGTTTTTGCCGCGTAAACTGCAACTTTTCTTGCCGTTCCAGCGTATATTCATACAAGCGCAGCTAGAACGAAGTGCATGATTATGAACGACAAAACCAAATCGACATCGCGCCGTGGATTGCTCGGCTGGCTGGGCGCGGCAACCGCTTTCACCACGCTGTCGGCGTGCGGGTCCGGATCGGCCAATGCCAAGACTTTTCCAGTCAGTTTGAGCGAAGACGAATGGCGTAAGCGTTTGACAAGCCAAGAGTTTCGCATTCTTCGCAAGGCAGGGACGGAGCGCCCTTTCACCTCTCCGCTCGATAATGAAAAGCGAAAAGGCACGTTTATTTGCGCGGGTTGCAATAACGAATTGTACCCTTCCAGCACCAAATTCGACAGCGGTACGGGATGGCCCAGTTTCTGGAAGGCGTTGCCAAATTCCGTTGGAACTTCAACCGATTACAAGATCGGCTTTCCCCGCACCGAAGTGCATTGCGCCGATTGCGGCGGGCATTTGGGACATATCTTCAATGATGGCCCGAAACCGACCGGAAAACGGCATTGTATCAATGGCTTGGCAATGGATTTCAAACCCGCGTAAAATCGGTCCACAAGGGGGTCTAAACGGCCCCTAGCGATGTCGAGCGCGTTTTAACGAGCCGCAAGAAGCCCTTTTCAGCGCACCACTCGCCAGACTTTGAAATCATCTGCCGCATCCAACACAATCGGCTGTAACCAGACAGGCGCGCGATCCGCACTCAGCGCATCGATCAACGCATCCTCGCCCTCATTCAAGTCGGCATAAATTTTCGCTTCCGGCAGGTCGGCACAAATCAGCACATAATCCGCTTTTCGCTCGGCCAAGAGTTCGCGTGCCTCATCTGCCGGACTGCTGAAGCCCAGAATCACGTCCCGCATCGCCAATTGTGCGCGGTGATGACTGCTGGCGACGACTTTGTGTTTTGTCTGCCGCAAAATTTCCGGCCCCAGATCGAAGAAAGCAAACACAGTCCCCGTCGGCAATGTGTCCAGCGCAGCCAAGCTCCGGTCGAGCTCGCAGCCCGTGTCCGCGATGGAATTGGTCATGGTGACCTTCGCGTCATCGCCGCTCCACTGATCGATGTAGGATTTCGCCGTATTGGCAAGGCTCATCGGGATCAGAATAATCAGGATCGCGATCGGATTGAAAATGCGCTTCGCGATGGATTTCGACCCGCTCCATTCACTGAACAGTCCGACGATCAGCCAGCCTAGCGGCAAGGCAGCAATTGCTCCGGCAAAAGCCAGCGAGCGCGTCGTCAGCATCCCGGCGACAATCGCCAGCGCCAGCAGCAGGCTGTAATCCATCCACCAGCGGCGCAGCCAGTCGCTATGCCGTCCGATTAGCGCGATACTAGCGCCGAGCCCGATGATCGGCTGCAACAGCGCGGGAACTGCAAAATCCCACGAATACGCCCAGATCGGGCGACCTTCCTTGATGCGCAAATACCAGTTTTCATAGACCAGCGGATCAAGATTGCCGAACGGATTGCCAAGACACATCGGCGCATTCCAGGCAAAGAAAGCGGCTCCGATCATGGCGATGACGCCGAAACCGACGACCAGCCCCATTCCGGGCAAGCGTCCGAAGCCCGACAGGATGCCTGTGCCGACGGCAGCGATCAGGAAAAACGACAGATAGGCGGGCGAGATGACGTCGCAATGTGCGGCCAGATCGCCGACCCCGCGCGTGACCAGAAACAGCACCAGCAGCGAGATGGCGAGCGACTGCATATAGCCGACCAGCCCCCAGCGATCGCGCGCATCACGCAGCCATCGCAGCAGCAAAACCCCGCCGAACCCTGCCGCCAATGGAAGCAATTCCAGCGAAATCATCAGCCCGGCAGCCATTGCGAACCCGGCAATCGCTCCGCCGCGCAGGGTCTTGCGCCAGCTTATCGCCCACAACGCGACCAGCACGGTAAGGATTTGTAGGCCGTGGTGATCGATCCGCATTGGCTGCATCTGCACCGTGACCAGCGGGTAAAGAATGAGGCACAGGCACGCGACGACCGCGACTTGCCGATTGATCAGCCGCCACGCCAGTATCCCGACCATCACAACGCACGCACCCAAAGTCAGCAACGGCACGACGATCATCGCGGTGATCTCCGCGCTATACTGCCCGATAAACGGCGTCAGCACGGCGATAATGGCGGCAATCGGTAAATCGACCAGCCGCGACCAGTGCATCAGCGCGCCGTCGGGCGGCGCAAGGCGATATTGATTGAGATCGAACCACCCTTGTCCGGCAAGCAGATCACGCACCTGCACCAAACGCATGACATCATCGGGACCGGCTGGCTTGCCGATCATGATGTTGTCCCAAGTCAGAGTGAGCAGCAGACCCGCTGCAATCGCCCAAACTGCAAACACGGCCAGCAAGGGCCGCTCGTCATTGCGAATCCGTCGATCCTGAAAGCCGACGCGGCTCATAGGGCTGGGCCGGCGGGGACGCTTGGCGGGGCGCGGAATACGATTTTCGCGCGCAATATATAGGTAAGGGCAAAGCTGATGCCGACCGCGAACAGTTTTGCGATCAGGGTGTTAAGGCCCAGCCAGTCGGCAGTCCCGACGATAGCAGTCGTTACAGCCAGCCCGGCCAGTGCGGACAGGGCAAACAATCCCTTTTGCCGCGAACGGGCCACGCCGCTGGCTGCAACGCCGTCACCGAACACGATGCGGCTGGAAAACAGCCAATGGACCAGAATGCCGACGGAATAGCCAATCGCGGATGCCAGCGCATCGTTCATGTGGCCTTGGATCAGCAGCCAGAAGGTGGCGACATCGGCACATAAAGCGCCGACGCTGGCGGCAAGATAACGCAGCAGGCGCACGTCGAACAGGCGTTCCATCCACTGGCTCATGTGCATCCTCCCGTTCAGTTCGCCAATCGTCGCAGACTTACGCCGCGTCGCGCTTGTCGTCGCCCCGCTTCTCGTTCTGGCGGCTATCTTCTTCAACATCCGAGAGACGTTTCGGCACATCGCGCAATGAATTCAAGGCCGCCGCCTGATCCGGCGTTACCGTGGCTTTTCCGTCGGCGACAGCTGTGGCTGCACCCGATGCCGCGATCTGCTTGTCATCGCCTTCATCGCCTGCCTCGTGATATTCGGCATCTTCATTGACGCACCAGGTGTCATAAATGCGCTCTCCGGCGAGAATGTTCTCGACCGTCAGCATCGCCGTCATCATGGCGTGATCCTGATTGTTATAGCGGTGCATTCCGTTGCGTCCGACCAGATGCAGCGTCGGGAATTTTTCTTCCAGTTCGGCGCGGACGCAATCGACATTGTCGGCATAATCGCCATCGTAAACCGGATAGGCTTTTTCCTGCCGCACGACTGCCCCGCCAAAGACTTTTGCCGGATCGACAAGGCCCAATATATCCATTTCCTTGGTCGCCAACGCGATCAAATCATCGTCGTCCATCGACCACAGGCTGTCATCCTCGAAGCAGAAATATTCAAGGCCGACACACGCGACATTTTCATCCGGCACCATTTCAGGCGACCAACTGCGGAAATTCTGCACGCGGCCAACTTTGACCTTGTCGTCATGGATATAAATCCAGTTATCGGGAAACAGATCGTCGGAGCGGATCATCAGCGCCACGGTCAGGAAATCGCGATATTTCAAGTCAGAGGCTTGCAGCGTTGTTTGCGGAAGCGGGTGCAGCCGGGATGCGAGTTGCCGCATCGGGGCTGAACTGATCGCGTGATCCGCTTCGATGGTGATCGCGCCGTCCTTGCCCTTGGCTTTCATGCGCCAGCCGCCATCTTCGCCGGGACCAGTGCTGGCCAGTTGCTCAAGTTCGTGACCCATGATGACACGGCCGCCCATTTCCACGATCTTGTCGCGGGCGGTTTCCCACATCATGCCGGGACCAAGCCGCGGATAGCGGAAGGTTTCCAGCAGCGTTTTTACCGCCTGTCCGTCATTGGGCTTTTTGTTAAGGCCAAGGCTGCGTTTCAGCCCGTCGGTGACTGCGCTCCACAGGCTGAGGCCCTTGATGCGTTGCGCCGCCCAGTCCGCGCTCATTTCATCGCACGGCATCCCCCATACTTTCTCGGTATAGGTTTTGAAAAAGATCGAATAGAGTTTGCGGCCGAACTGGTTGACGGTCCAGTCCTCGAAGCTTTTGACCTCTTTCACTGGAAACGCCTTGTAGCGTAGGTAGCTGACCATGCAGGCCGTGCTGCGCAATATACCAAGATTGCCCAATGCTTCGAATGCGCGCAACGGATAGCTGTAGAATTTGCCTTCGTAATAGATGCGGCTCATCCGTGGGCGCTGAATGAAATCGTCGGGCAGGATCTCGTTCCACAGATCGACGACTTGCTGCGATTTGGAGAAAAAGCGGTGTCCACCGATGTCGAAGCGGTAGCCGTCATGTTCGACTGTGCGGCTGATCCCGCCGACATAACGTTCGTCCCGCTCGATAATGGCGACCGATTTGCCTTGCTTGGCCAGTAGATAGCCTGCGGTCAGGCCTGCGGGTCCAGCGCCGATAATGGCGACATCGACCTTTGTGTTCGCTCCGTTGCCCGATGATTGGCTGGATGTGTGGCTGGCCGAAATCTTACCGCTTGTCATATTTTCCCCCGTGAAAGGCAGTCCTGAAAGGCCCGTGTGCGGCCTGTCTGTGTGTCACGGTAAGAAGTGAACGATATTGGTTAAGAGAAGGTTTACGCGATGTCTTAAGACTTGGGCCTAGGCTTATGACTTAGGCTGGCGCTTCAGCGCCCGCTTTTCTCCGGTCAGGGTTGCGCGGCGTGGCTCGCCGTGATGTTATGCGCAATATCTGAGCAAGTTCGCGATCCCTCGAACAACACCGGACATTGCAGCATCGCCGCCATATGCGCGAATTCCTGCATCGGGAAAGTCGTCTCGAACACGCAGCCATAATTGCTGTCGCGTCGCCAACGCACTGTTGCGCGGATTTCCGGCAAAGCTTCTGTTTCGATCGAAAATTTCTGATCGATGGCAAAAACAGCTTCCGTTTCCAGTCGCGCGCCCTGCTGTGACAGATTGCTGATCACCGCGTTCGCGCGACCCGTCAGCGTGACCAGCTGCACCGGAATGTAAATGCCCAGGCGAAGCTGCCGCTTGGGGTAATTCCAGTCCTCTTTCAGCAAATGTTCCAGCGGAATATCGTTTTTAAACCGGAAGCTGGCTTGATTGTTGTCATGCCGCACAAGGTCCAGATCGAATCGCTCGCCATTTTGCAATTCCAGCGCCATCGCGTGATGTTCAGGCAGCGGATGAAAGGTTTTAACGCTGATACCGGTTTCCGACACATCGCGGATAACGCAGACGAATTCGCCTTGTGCGCAGACCAGCTTGGCCGCGCGGATCATCGAGGTAAACCGCCGTGCGCCGCGCTGATCGCTGTCGTAATGCGGTTCCGTCATCGTGGACGCCTGCGTGTTTTGAAATTCCATCGGCCGCGCTTCCCATTCCGCCCGTCCCTTGGCGCTGCGTACCCGGGCGGGCATCACGCAACGCTAACATAGACCTTCGATGAACCAGTCTATCTGCCAATGGGTTAATAGTGCGATAATCGCGAGCCAGCATGATACCTCGAAATGGTATTGACGCATTGATCACGACAAAATTTGCATTTTGATGGTTTATCTTAAGTGACGTTTGGCGCTTGCATATGGATATTCGACAAGACTGCGTATTACTCTGACTTTTATTAATTTGCGCACAAGTGACTGGCTGTTAAGAGACGTCCGAGATCGATTAGGGCGGGGAGCGATCATGCCAAGGCAACAATACAGCGCAGGCTGTCGCGAGGTGCTTTTGGCCGCCGCCGTAGTGGCACTTAGCGGATGCGCCACGTCGCGGGTCGAGGCACCCCAGCCTGATATCGCCGTGCCTGCCGATTGGGCTGTAGCCGATGCCGCACCCGCTTCGATCGATTTAACACAATACTGGACATTGCTCGGCGACGCGCTGCTCACCGATCTTGTCGAGCAGGCCATTGTCGAAAACCGCGATCTTGCGGTCGGGCTCGCCCGCTTGGACCAGGCGCGCGCTGGAGTACGGCTGGCGCGCGCTGGTTTTTTACCAAACGTGTCTGGCCGTGCGGGCGTCAGCCGCGATGTCGGTGATTTCGCTGATGACGATTTGCAGTTCACCGTCGGAGCTGATGCGTCATGGGAAGTCGATTTGTTCGGACAAATTTCGAACAGTGTCGTTGCCAGCCGCGCGGATCTTTTGGCTTCTGGCTTCTCGCTGGCAGACGTACAGCGCTTGATCGTCGGCCAAGTTGCTATCCGGACTGTGACAGCGCGTGCGTTAGCGGAACAGCTTACGATTGCGCGATCCACGCTCGTCTTTCAGGACGACAATCTTCAACTTGCGCGCTGGCGCAATCAGGCGGGACTTGTCTCCAGTCTCGATGTCGAGCAAGCACGCACGCAGCGGGCGCAGACCGCCGCAGCCATCCCGCTGCTTGAAAGTAATCTTACCGCAACGGCCAATGCTATCTCGACGTTGATCGGGGAGACACCAGGACGTGTGCTCGAAGCTATCCTGGCGACCGAACCGGAGCCGGTTCCTCGTCCCCCGCTACTCACGCAATATGCAGCGCCAGCGGAGGTTTTGCAACGCCGCCCCGATGTGCGCGCTGCGCAAGCGGACCTTACAGCCAGCGCAGCACGCCTTGGCGTGGCCCGGGCAGACCTTCTTCCGGCAGTCCGGCTTTCCGGATCGATCGGCTCCGGAGGAACGTCGTTCGGCAACCTCTTCGATCTTGTTACCGGCAATCTGTTCGCTGGATTGACGCAACTGATCTTCGATGGCGGACGGACGGTCGCGCGGATCGACAGCGCAGAAGCCGATACTCGCGCGTTGCTAGCAAGATATGAGCAAATTATCCTAGGCGCGCTCGAAGAAGTCGAAACGGCGGCGATCGATCAGCGCACGGCAAGCGAGCGTGTGGCAATCACTGAAGAAGCGCTGGACGCCGCAGAGAATTCCGCTTTTCTTGCGCGCAATCAATACGAAGCCGGGCTTACCGATTTTCAGACGTTGCTGATCGTTGAAAACCAGTTGCTGTCGGCGCGCAATCAGCTTGTGGGCGCACAGGCCGACCGGGCCACTGCTTTTGTTCGCTTAACTCAGGCATTGGGCGGCGGTTGGAGCAGCACCGATTACGACCTTCCCTTGGCCAATCCCGATGACGGGCAAAATAACAGGATAGCCGAATGAGCGAAATCGATACCGCAGACGAAACGGACATCGAGACGTACCTCGATAGCGGCAAACCGAAGAGATGGTTCAAGCGCAAGCGCGTCTGGGCTGCTTTGGCACTTGTGCTGCTGTTGGTGTTCGCGATCGCGCGCTGCACCGGAGAGGAGCCGAAGCCCAACTACATCACCGCAGAAGTGGAAAGCCGCTCGCTCGATCTCTCGGTTACGGCAACGGGCAATTTACGCCCGACCAATCAAGTTGAAGTCGGGTCCGAGGTTTCGGGCCGGATCGACCGCATTCTGGTTGACGTGAACGATCAGGTGACGCGCGGACAGGTGCTCGCCGTCATCAACACGGATGTCATTCAGGATCAGATTAACCAAAGCCGCGCCAATCTTAATGCTTCCCGCGCGCAAGTGGCGCAAGCTCAGGCGACGCTCGATGCTGATCGTGCGCAGCTCGAACGGCTGCGTGAGGTCGAACGATTGTCCGATGGACGCGTGCCGTCCGATGCGGAAATGGAGCAAGCGGTGGCTGCGGTGCGACGCGGACAAGCCTCTGTTGCCTCTGCGCGTGCCAATGTCGCCGCTGTGCAAGCGCAGCTATCCACGGCGCAGACCCAATCGAGCCGCGCAGTGATCCGAGCGCCGGTATCAGGTGTGGTGCTTGCACGACAGGTGGAGCCCGGTCAGACCGTAGCTGCCAGTTTCAATACTCCGACCCTGTTCGTGCTGGCTGAAAATCTCGCCACCATGCAACTGCGCGTCGATCTGGACGAAGCTGACGTCGGCCAGGTGGATGTCGGGCAAGAAGCCGCCTTTACCGTGGACGCTTATCCCGGTCGCCGCTTTCCCGCGCGTGTCGAACGCGTCGATCTGGCTTCGAACAATATCGCCCAATCGCAGCAACAGGCTCCGCAAGCGCAACAGGTGGTGAGTTACGAAGCGCGGCTGATCGTCGCTAATCCGCAGGGCTTGCTGAGGCCGGGCATGACCGCCACCGCCACCATTGCAACACAAAGTACCGGCAAGCGCGTGCTCGTGCCCAATGCCGCGCTACGGTTCGACCCTAATGAGGAAGAGGAAGCCGGCAGTATCTTCGGCGATTCCAGTATCGGTTTAGAACAGAATGACGAGGCCACCATCGGCGTCGGCAGTCGCCAGACCGTCCATATCGTGGAGGATGATGGCGAATTGCGGGCGATACCGGTAATGACCGGCCAGAGCGATGGCAGGTTGACCGTCGTAAGCTCGGACGAAATCGAGGCCGGCATGAAAGTCGTGACCGGAATACGCGCGGGCGAACAGTGAGGCGCAGGTGAGCGAGCAACCGCTGATTAAATTGGAAGGGATCACCAAAACCTTCGGAACCGGCACGGCAGCGTTTCAGGCCTTGAAGGGCGTCGATCTGGCTATCGAGCGCGGTGACTTTGTTGCAATTATGGGTCCGTCCGGATCGGGCAAGTCGACCACGATGAACATTCTTGGATGTCTCGACGTGCCGACCAGCGGCACCTTCCACTTTCGCGGCGTACAAGTGCAATCATTAAGCCGCGACCAGCGTAGTCTGTTGCGCCGCCGCTATCTTGGCTTTGTGTTTCAGGGATTCAATCTACTGGCACGCACCACTGCGCTGGAAAATGTCGAATTGCCGCTGCTCTATCGCGGCGAAACAAAAAAGGCGCGTCAAGAGGCGGCAGAACGCTCGCTCGACAAGGTCGGGCTGTTGCCTTGGGCGACGCACACACCGGCAGAGCTTTCGGGAGGCCAGCAACAACGCGTGGCCATCGCTCGCGCGCTCGTCACTGAACCCGATGTATTATTGGCGGACGAGCCGACCGGCAATCTCGATACCGAACGCTCGATCGAAATTATGGAATTGCTCAGCGATCTCAGCAAAAGCGGCATTACCGTATTGATGGTCACGCATGAGAAAGAAATGGCCGAATATGCCCGGACGATCATCAATTTTCGTGACGGACTCGTGCAAAATGTAGAGCAAGGCACGCGCGGCGGGGTGATGGCATGAGGCTGCGTATGTTCGGCGCGACTTTTCTGCTCGCCCTGCGCGAAATCAGGCGGCACCTGCTTCGCAGTTTCCTGACAACGCTTGGCATTATCATCGGTGTTGCAGCGGTCATCACGATGGTCACGCTGGGCCGCGGGCTGACTGCAAATGTGCAAGAAGACATCGCGGGTCTTGGCTCCAATGTCTTTATCGTTTTTCCCGAAAGCGTGGATGAACGACCGCCTTCGCCCTTCGACGGTTCCGACATTGCAGCAATTGGGCGGCAGATACCGGGGGTCACCAACACCGCCGGCTCGGCTCAGACCGGCGCTACCGCCTTTCATAACGGGCAAGACTGGTCGACTACCGTGCAGGGCGGCGATGCTGCGTTCTTTTCCGCCCAGTCCATCGATGTCGTGGATGGGCGCGGCTTTACCTCGGAAGAGAGCGCTCGCGGCGAAAGCGTTTGCATTCTTGGACCGAAAGTGGCTGACGAGATTTTCGTCGAGGGCGAAGTGCTTGGCGAGCAAATGCGGATCGGCAATGTTTCTTGTCAGGTCGTGGGTGTCATCGACAAACGCTCCAACGCGGTGGGCGGCGGGCAGGATGCCGACGACGTCGTCTTTATGCCATTAAAGACGGTGCAACGTCGGTTTACCGGCAGCACGAACGTGCAGTTCTTTGTCGTAAAGTATGACGATTCGTACACCAGCGCCTCCATCCAGCAGCAGTTGATCGACTTGCTGCGCGAACGCCGCGTTATTCAAGAAGGCGAGGCGAACGACTTCAACATTATCGACACGGCTGACATCAACGATACGGTAAATACAGTGACCGGCACGATGACGGCAGTGGTGACCGTAATTGCCGCAATCAGCCTGCTGGTCGGCGGGATCGGGATCATGAATATCATGCTTGTCAGTGTGACGGAGCGCACGCGCGAGATCGGTATTCGTCTGGCCATTGGCGCGCTGGCCAAGGAAGTGCGGATGCAGTTTCTGACGGAAGCCGTGGTTCTGTGCTGTTTTGGCGGGTTGATCGGAATATTGCTGGCCTTCGGACTCTCGCTGGCGCTTGCGAACGCAATCGACTTGCCGTTCATCTTCGATCCGGTGGTCAATATCATCAGCTTCATCTTCAGCGCGGTCATGGGAATGATTTTCGGCTATTATCCGGCGCATCAGGCCAGCAAGCTCGATCCGATCGACGCATTGCGACATGAGTAGCGCGGGCAAATCGCCGATCCCGATCAACATATCTTAGCATTGTTTAAGGCACAGCGCCGGACCTCAGCGCCTTGCCGATGTTCTATGTTTGTTCTAAATTCCATGAATGAACACAGCGACTCCAAGCGCGCCCGACACTTACTGCGATATGCGGCGCCTATATCTTGATTTCGACAGCTTTTTCGCCAGTGCGGAACAGCATTTCAATCCCGATTTGCGGGGCAAGCCGGTGGGTGTGGTTCCGCTGGATTCGCCGCACACCGGATGCATCGCGATCAGCCGCGAGGCCAAAGCGCGCGGCCTGAAAACCAGCATCTCCATCAAAGAGGCGCGGCAGACGGTCCCCGACATGATTTTCGTCGTGGCGCGACCTGACGCCTATGTGCGCCTGCATCACCGCATCCTAAAAGTGATCGAAAGCTGCTTGCCAATTGCCAAGGTCAGGTCGATCGACGAACTGGTGTGCCATCTTCTGCCGTCTGAAACGGAAACCGCCGCTGAATTGGCAGCCCGCATCAAACAGGCGCTTGCCGAGAATTTTAGCGCAGGCCTTACGTGTTCGATCGGCATTGCCAGCACGGAATTGCTGGCAAAGATTGGCGCGGAAATGAACAAGCCCGATGGTTTCACGCTGCTGAAAGGGTCGGAGCTGCCGGACAGGCTGGATCATCTGAAGTTGACGAAGCTGCCGGGAGTATCGACGGGGATCGAAGCTCGGCTCCAAGCGGCCAATATCCACAGTTTCTCGGCCCTGTGGCAATTGGGGCCGAAGCATATGCGCGCGCTCTGGGGCAATGTCGAAGGCGAGCGGTTCTGGAACGGGCTCCATGGGGAATATGTCGAGCGACCGCCAACGATCAAGCGGATGTTCGGGCATAGCCGGATGCTGCCGATGGATTGGCGCAATCCGGCAAAAATTCATGAATGCGCTCGGCAGCTGGCCTTGAGCGCCGGGCGGCGATTGCGACGCGCCGACTTGAAAGCAACGAAAATGACCGTGGGCTTGCGGGCGGCCCGATTGGGAGCAAGGCGGGACAGGCGGGATAAAACCGGGCGCTGGAGCCTTGAAGTCTCGTTTTTAGCGGCCCGCGATGACTATACGTTTTTGCGCACGCTCGCGGATGTGATGGCGGTCTGCGAGCAGGAAGCTCGCTTCAAACCGCGCGCCGTCAGTGTGATGCTGCATGGGCTGGTTCCGGCACATGAAGCGCAAGGCGATCTGTTTGCATCGCTTGCCGATAATGCGTGTAACGGCCCAACCATCGATACGGCAAGATCGGAACGGCTGAGCGATACGCTTGATAAGTTGCGTGCGATTCATGGCCCGTCGGCGGTTACGTTCGGGCCGAAAGTGGACCTTCCGGGCGGCTATCTGGGAGCAAAAATCGCGTTTGGGCGGATCCCGGACCTTGCCGATTTCAACGAAGCGCAAACCGAGGACACCGCCACGCATTTTGTTCGGGTGGAGGCGTGAAACCGGGCGGCTGTTTTCGCTTGCAGGGTCGCTAGTTGCCTGGATGGAAAGCGCATACAAAACGCGGCGCGAGGCGATATTACAGCCTCAAACGCGACACGCCGGCAAAGAGTGGTGCTGCTAGGGAGAATTGAACTCCCGACCTCACCCTTACCAAGGGTGCGCTCTACCACTGAGCTACAGCAGCGTGTCTCTTATCGAGGCGGTGCGCTATTGTTTTAATGCCGCGCATTGTCAAGCAATGCTTGAGCAAACCGCACTTTCCCTTACAAACAGCGCCGATGGATAAACCGGTCAAAAAATTGTCCCGCGAGGAACGGCTGGCCGAGCAATTGCGGGTCAATTTGCGGCGGCGCAAGGCTCAGGCGCGGGCGATCGATAACGCGCCCGAAGGCAATGAAGGGGCCGAAAAAGGCCATAAAGGCGCAGACGAACCGGCTTAACCCTTTGCAAAAGCTGCGCTGTAAAGCTAACGCACCGGCTTCGCCTTTCCCGACTTTGCAAAGCCGATTTGGCAGGACAATCAATGCCCAAACTCATCCTAGTGCGTCATGGTCAGAGCCAATGGAATCTGGAAAACCGCTTCACCGGCTGGTGGGATGTCGATTTGACGGAACAGGGCGTGGCCGAAGCCAAGGCTGCCGGCGCGTTGCTGAAAGAAAAGGGCGTGTTGCCGACAATCGCGTTTACCTCGGTGCAGACGCGGGCCATTCGCACCTTGCATCTGGCGCTGGAGCAGGCGGATCGCCTGTGGATCCCCGAAACCAAAAACTGGCATCTGAACGAGCGGCATTATGGCGGGCTGACCGGGCTGGACAAGCAGGAAACGCGCGACAAGCATGGCGATGAGCAAGTGCATATCTGGCGCCGCAGCTTCGATGTGCCGCCGCCCGCAATCGTAAAAGGCAGCCAATACGATCTGTCACGCGATGCGCGATATGCGGGGCTGCCTGTACCCAAAACCGAAAGCCTGAAACTGACGATCGAGCGGGTGCTGCCCTATTTCGAAAGCGCGATCCTGCCGCTGATATCCGCAGGCGAGACGGTCATTATTTCGGCACATGGCAACAGCCTGCGTGCGCTGGTCAAGCATTTGTCGGGCATTTCCGATGAAGACATCACGGGTCTGGAAATTCCGACCGGACAGCCGATCATCTATGATTTCGACGATGCGATGCGGCCCGGAAGCCGCTATTATCTAAAGGACTCCTGAGCATGGTTGCGGGGGGCGAAAGCGGCGCGGCGAAAGTCGCCATCGTCATGGGCAGCCAGTCGGACTGGTCCACGATGAAATGCGCAGCCGATGTGCTGGACGAATTGGGCGTAGGCTATGACGCGCGCATCGTATCCGCGCATCGCACGCCGGACCGCTTGCACGCATTCGGCAAAAGCGCGAGTGACGAAGGCTTCCATGTGATTATCGCAGGCGCTGGCGGCGCGGCGCATTTGCCGGGTATGATCGCGGCGCTGACGCACTTGCCCGTGCTGGGCGTTCCGGTGCAATCAAAAGCGCTGTCGGGCCTCGATAGCCTGCTATCCATCGTGCAGATGCCTGCGGGTGTTCCCACCGGCACGCTGGCGATTGGCGAACCGGGTGCGACCAATGCGGGCATTCTGGCCGCGTCCATTCTGGCCCTGTCCGACGATGCGATTGCCGAGCGTTTGAAAGAATATCGCGCCGCGCGCACCGACGCCGTGGCGGAGCATCCCGCAGACTGATGCTTTCCCCCGGCAGCACTATCGGCATCTTGGGTGGCGGTCAGCTTGGCCGGATGCTGGCCGTGCCTGCCGCGCAGCTTGGCTATCGCGTGATGACCTACTCGCCGGAAGAGCATAGCGTCGCCGCCGATCTCAGCGTGTCGTGGATCAACAAACCGTGGGACGATGCGCAGGCGATGGCGGATTTTGCTGGCCATTGCGATGTCATCACATGGGAATTCGAGAGCGTTCCGACGGAACCGCTGCGCGCGATTGCCAAAAAGCTGGCGACGCCGACCAGCGCGCTTGAAGTGGCGCAAGATCGCCTGTCCGAAAAACAGTTCGTGGAGCGGCTTGGCGGTCGCCCTGCGAAATACGCCAATATCGACACGTCGGACGATCTGGAACGCGCGGTGAAGGAAGTCGGCACTCCCGGCATTCTGAAAACCCGGCGCGATGGCTATGACGGCAAAGGGCAATGGCGCATCGACGATCCCGCTGACATCGGCATTATCAACTTGCCCGACGATCCGATGATCTACGAAGGCTTTGTCGAGTTCGAAGCCGAGTTTTCCGTTATTCTGGTGCGCAGCCGTGATGGCGAGATACGGTTTTACGATAGCGCTGAAAACGATCATCGTGGCGGGATCTTGTCGCGCTCCACCGTTCCGCCTGCCGCCATCATTGCAGGCCAGATCGAGGAAGCGCGCGCGCTATCGCGGCAAGTGGCCGATGCGCTGGATTATGTCGGTGTGCTGACGCTGGAATTTTTCGCGTGTGCTGATGGTCCGGTGTTCAACGAGATGGCCCCCCGCGTACACAATTCGGGGCATTGGACCATCGAAGGCGCCATCACCAGCCAGTTCGAAAACCATATCCGCGCAATTTGCGGGTTGCCGCTGGGTGACACGTCGCTGACCGCGCAGAAAATCGTGATGGAGAACATCATTGGCGAAGATCAGGACGCGGCGCAGGATTGTCTGGCGCAAGGCGATTGCCACCTGCATCTTTATGGCAAGCGCGAGGCGCATACCGGACGCAAAATGGGCCATGTGACGCGCCTTCATCGCAAGCCTCAACACACATGACCGCATCCATTTTTCTCATCTATGCGCGCGCGGCCAATGGCGTGATCGGCAAGGATGGCACGCTGCCCTGGCATCTGCCTGCCGATTTAAAACGTTTTAAAAAGCTGACGATGGGTAGCGATGGCAAGGGCCGCCCGATGGTCATGGGTCGCAAGACGTTTCAAAGTCTGCCCGGCATCCTGCCCGGTCGCCCGCATATCGTCCTCACCCGGCGGGATAGCTGGGACAGCGAAGGCGCGGAACAAGCGCAATCGATCGAGCAAGCGGTCGCTTTGGCACAGGCGCATCACGATGAAATTGCGGTGATCGGCGGCGCGGCAATTTTCGATGTGTTCATGTCCCGCGCCAATCGGATCGAGCTAACACAAATCCATGCCGATTATGACGGCGATGTGTTTATGCCGATCCTTGGAGCCGACTGGGAAATCATCGCGCGCGAAGATCATGCGGCAGAGGGTGACAAGCCCGCTTTCTCGTTCCTGACTTATCAGCGCGTCGCCCCGGAAACGCCCGTCTGATGCGCCGCCTCGACCATCGCGAAGCCGTTCCTGACGCCTTGCGCGGGGCAATCATCGCGCTGGGCAATTTCGACGGGTTTCACAAAGGCCATCAGGCGGTTGCCGGTGAAGCCATCGAATGGGCACGCGCAGAAGGCCGCCCCGCCATCATTGCCACATTCGACCCGCATCCAGTTCGCTTTTTCAAGCCCGACGTGCCGCCGTTTCGCCTTACCAATCTGGAGCAGCGGCAGGAACTCTATGTCGCCGCCGGGGCCAGCGCGATGATGGTGTTTCACTTCGATGCGGAGCTGGCAGGAACCACCGCTGAAGACTTCATCACCAACATCCTGATCACTCGGTTTGGCGCGCACGGCATTGTGACAGGCGAGGATTTCACTTTCGGCAAAGGCGCAGCGGGCAATGTCGCTCTGCTATCCGGCTTCGGCGCGACACGCGGGCTGACGACCCGAACCGTCGGCGCTGTTGCCAGCGGCGAGGACATTATCTCGTCCAGCCGCATTCGCAGCGCCTTGCGCAATGGCCAATGCGAGGAAGCCACCCGCTTGCTCACCCGCCCCTTCGCCATTCGCGGCATCGTCGAACACGGCGACAAGCGCGGGCGCGAAATCGGCTATCCCACGGCAAACCTGTCCATCGACAGCTATTTGCGGCCAAAATTCGGCATTTATGCCGTAACCGGGCGCATTTTGGCGACGGGCGAGGAGCTGAACGGCGCGGCCAATGTCGGTATCCGGCCCCAATTCGAACCAGCGAAAGAATTGCTTGAACCCTATTTCTTCGACTTTTCGGGCGACCTTTATGGACAGGAAATCGAAGTCGCCTTTCACAGTTTCATCCGGCCAGAGGGCAAGTTCGATACCCTCGATGCGCTCATTGCGCAGATGGACAAGGATTGCGACGAGGCCCGGAACCGCCTAAGCGCGCGGGAAACGGCAAGTTAGAGCGCAATGACAGACACACCTCGCGATTATAAGGACACGGTTTTCCTTCCCAAAACCGACTTCCCGATGAAGGCTGGCTTGCCGCAGAAAGAGCCGGGCATTGCCGCGCGCTGGGAAGAGATCGGGATGTATGAGCGCCTGCGCAAATTGCGCGCCGGGGCCGAAAAGTTCATTCTGCATGACGGCCCGCCTTACGCCAATGGCGATATTCACGTCGGCCACGCGCTCAATCACGTCCTGAAGGATACGGTGGTGCGCACGCAAACCTTGCTGGGCAAAGATGCGCCGTATGTGCCGGGCTGGGATTGCCACGGCCTGCCGATCGAATGGAAAGTGGAAGAGCTTTACCGCAAGAAAAAGCTGAACAAGAAAGACGTTCCGGCGAAGGAATTCCGCGCCGAATGCCGCGAATATGCGCAGAAATGGGTCGATGTTCAGCGCGATCAGTTAAAGCGGCTGGGCATTGGTGGGCGCTGGGACAAGCCGTATCTCACGATGCGCCCGGAGGCCGAGGGTGCGATTGTCGCCGAGCTGCACAAATTCGCCGAGACCGGCGCAGCTCTATCGCGGCGCGAAGCCGGTGATGTGGTCGCCGGTGGAGGAAACCGCGCTGGCCGATGCCGAGGTCGAATATGAAGACCTGACCGACAGCCCGCAGATCGATGTGGCGTTCGAGATTGTAGTCGCAGATAGCGCTGAACTTGCCGGAATACTGGTCGGAACGCCGCACGCAGTGATCTGGACGACGACACCTTGGACAATCCCGGTCAATCAGGCGCTCGCGTATGGGCCGGAGGTGGAATACGTCCACATCCGCACTACACTGGTGGCAATGGCCAGCGGAACTTCTAGTGCTGCTGATGACTGCGGGCAAGCTTCGACTTAACGGATCCGGGAGTGTTTGGAAGCAAATAAATTTGATTTCAGGATATCGATATTTCACGCATGTACGTGTCTGGGGGTACTTTTGACGTGTCTGGAGCGGCAAAGGCTCCGACCTGGCCGGAACTATCGTCCGCCACCCGATGCACCATCTCGGCGGGTTCTACGCCAAGCCGCGTCCCATGCTGGCCGGCGATTTCGTCACCACCGACAGCGGCACCGGCATCGTCCATATGTCGCCCGATCACGGCGAGGACGACTTCGATCTGTGCAAGGCCAACGGCATCGATCCGGTTTTCGCCGTCATGGGCGACGGGCGCTATCGCGACGACTGGCTGTGGCTGGGCGCTGGCGATGTCGATGCAGAGGGCAAGGAACGCCGCCGCAGCGTCATCAACAAACCCTTTAATGCACCCGACGGGCCGATCTGCAACGATCTGCGCGAAGCAGGCGCGCTGCTGTCCGCATCGGCGGATTACCGCCATTCCTACCCACATTCGTGGCGCTCCAAAGCGAAGGTCATCTATCGCTGCACCCCGCAATGGTTCATCGCCATCGATGAAGAGCTGAGCCACATCTCGCCCAAGTCGCTGGACGACAAGGAATGGGAAGACGAAGGCGGCGCAATCGACCCGTCCGAAGAGACTTTGTGCGCCTCCCCCACCTTGCGCGAAACGGCCTTGTCGCAGATCGCGGCCACCCGCTTTGTGCCCGAAAAAGGGCGCAATCGCTTGCGTTCAATGGTCGAAGGGCGGCCCGACTGGCTAATCAGCCGACAGCGCGCCTGGGGCGTTCCCATCGCCTTGTTTGTGCATCGGACAAGCGGAGAATTGCTGGTCGATCGCCAAGTGAATGAACGCATCGTCGCCGCCATCACCCAGGGCACGGTTGATGCGTGGGACGAAAACCGCGCCGCCGAATTCCTCGGAGAAGCGCGCAATCCCGACGATTACGAGATGATATCCGACATTCTGGATGTGTGGTTCGATTCCGGATCGACCCATGCATTCGTGTTGGAATCAGGCGAGTGGCCCGAACTTCACAGCCCCGCCGATCTGTATTGTGAAGGCAGCGACCAGCATCGCGGCTGGTTCCAGTCCTCCCTGCTGGAATCCTGCGGCACCCGTGGCCGCGCGCCTTACAAGACCTTGTTAACGCACGGCTTTACGATGGATGCCAAGGGCATGAAAATGTCCAAGTCGCTCGGCAACACCGTCAATCCATTGAAGGTAATGGAGCAATATGGCGCGGACATCATCCGCCTGTGGGCGCTGTCGGTCGATTACACCGAAGACCACCGGATCGGCGATGAAATCCTCAAAGGGGTCGGCGATCAGTACCGTAAGTTGCGGAATACATTCCGTTATTTGCTCGGCGCGCTGTCGGGTCAAGCCGCCAATCACAATGACAACAAAAACGGCCACAAGGATGTCGAGACGGGGTCAAGCCGCACTTACGCCCCGATAAACGTCGCTGAACTGCCCGAACTCGAACGCTATATGTTGAGCGAGTTGGCAGCGCTCGACAAGCGCTTGAAAGCAGCCGTCGATGACTTCGATTTCGGAACTTATGTCCGGCTGCTGACCGAATTTGCAAATGAGGATCTGTCCGCCTTCTATTTCGACATCCGCAAGGATTGTTTGTATTGCGATGGCCCCGACGATCCCAAACGCCAGGCCTATTTGAGCGTCCTCGACGTGTTGTTCCACGCCATGATCCGCTATGCTGCGCCGGTGCTGGTCTTCACGGCCGAGGAAGTCTGGACCACGCGCTATCCGGGCACTGTCGAAGAGCAGGACAGCGTCCACTTCCTCAAATGGCCAGATTTGCCGCAAGTCATCGCGGGTGAAACAGATCGCTGGGACAAATTGCGCGGCCTTCGCGACGAGGTAATGGAAACCATCGAGCCATTGCGCCGCGAGAAAATCATCCGCTCCGGTTTGGAAGCCGACGTGACCATTCCCGCAGACAAAGTGCCGGACGGCTTTACCGACGACCAGCTTGCCGAATTGTTCATCGCCGCGTCAGTCGCGCGCGGGCAAACGCTGTCCGTGACCAAAACCGACAACCACAAATGCGGGCGCTGCTGGCGCTTGCTGCCCGATGTGGCGGAAGATGGCGCATTGTGCGACCGGTGCGAGGATGTGGTTGCCAAGTTGGACACCCAGTTGGACGCGACCGCATGAGCGCCATCGCCAAATATCGCGCCTATGGCCTTACCATCGCCTTCCTGATTTTCGTGCTGGATCAGGCGATCAAGGCCTATGTCACCGGCCCGCTGAAATTGCAGGAAGTGCGCGTAATCGAACTGATCCCGATCTTCGATTTGCGCTGGACCAAAAATTACGGCGTGTCGCTCGGAATGTTCGAAGCAACCAGTGTTGAGGCGCGCTACGCCTTGGTCGCCGTCACGGCCGGGATTGCCGTAATCGTCACGGTCTGGATGCTGCGCGAGAAACTGCTGGGCGATATTCTCGGCCTGTCGCTGATCCTCGGCGGAGCATTGGGCAACATCGTCGATCGCTATCAATTGGGCTATGTGATCGATTATGCCGACTTGCATTTTGGCGACTTTCGCCCGTTCCTGATCTTCAATCTGGCTGATGCCGCGATTACCATCGGCGTCGTAATTATCCTTGTGCGCGCCTTTTTCTTCGGCGAAAAGGACGACACATCCATAGCGGCGGAGACCCCGCCCAAAGCGCAACCGAGCGCGGAGAACTGATATGAATATTGCGCAAAAATTCGTGGCTGCCGGTGCGGCTTGCCTTGGCCTGACCGCTTGTGGCGGCGGCGGTTTTCTCGACCGTGAACGGCCCGATGAATTTGCTGTGCAGCGTCAGGCGCCGCTGGTCGTGCCGCCTGATTTCAACGTCGTGCCGCCTGCGCCAGGTGCGCCGCGTCCATCCGATTCGGCAGCAGAGCAAGCGTTGGAAGTGCTGTTTGGTGGAACCGCTCCGCGTAGCGAAGTCGAGACCAGCGCATTGGATCGCGCCGGAACGGCAGAGGCGGGCATTCGCTCGTCGGTCGGCGATCCAGAGACGAACACGGTGGACAAGGGCACAGTCACGCGCGACATCATCGCTGCGCCATCAGGTTCGGGTCGCTTTGCCGAGGCTGTGATTCCACAGGGCTGATTGCCGTTTCGCCTTATGTGAGCGGAATGCGCCGCGTCTTTACCGGGGCGCTCGCGGTGCTATTTTGCAGCGCCTGTCAGGCTCCGATTGCAGGCCCGGACAATCCAACGGCTCGCTCTGGTCAGCATATTGTTTATCTCCACGGCGCAATCGTCGAGGATTATGGGACACAGGCGGTCAGTGATCGCTATGGCCCGTATCAGTTCGATGCCATCGTCGAAGCCTTGCAAAGCTCCGGCGCCATCGTCCACGCACCCGTGCGAACATCCGGTGCCGATGTATCGGACAGCGCCGATGGCGCGGTGAATATGATCCGCGACCTGATTGATGAAGGTGTAAAGCCTGATGACATCACCGTGATCGGTGCGTCAAAAGGTGCGTATATCGCCACTCTGATTGCCGATCGCACAGCGTTTGAAAATGTGAATTACGTGCTGCTCGCAGGCTGCTCCGCCGGGGTCGTGACGGCATTACAACAGGACGAAGTGACGTTCAGCGGACGGGTTCTGGCCATTCGCGACCGGCTCGATGACCGCCTCGCGGGGTCTTGCGCCGAACTTGTCGATACGTCGCCGCGCGTGTCGGATTTTCGCGAAATTGTCGTTGATACAGGTCTTGAACACGGACTAATCTTTACTCCGCACGAGGCCTGGCTGGAGCCGGTGCAGGCGTGGATTGCGTCGCCTGATCGGCACGAATTTCCGCCACAGGCCGGGTGAACCAGCCTGACGCATCTACCAACGCTTCGACGGCGCTCTGGCTGGAATAATCCAGCTCGATCAGCTTTTTAATGGCCAGCTGTTCATCGGGCTGACGCGCAGTATAGCGCTCGGCGATGGCGTATCCGACGTAATAGCCAAGATCGCGCATACGAAACTGGTTTTCGTCGGAATTCCAGATCCAGTTGCTGTAATCCGTGCCGAACATATCGTTGACGAAAGCATCGCGAACGCGGGCTTCATTGGCTTTGCCAAAAGCGATGGCGGGCGTCGGCGAAGGTTTGCCCATTGCCTTGGTTGCGACGAATTCGGCAACGCCTTCGAACAGGGCTTGTGACAGCAAATCGTATCCACCGATCACATTCTGCTGGCTGTGGACATATTCGTGGATCGTCAAATCGACCACGCTGGCCGCGGGATTATTGGCAAAATATGTCGGAAGGTGCGCAAGGTTTTCGCCAAACTCGTCCATTGGAACCTGCGGGTCGGCGAATGCAAGTTCGGCACCGATCAGCAATTTTTGATCAATGGCCGTACCGCCCGTTCGCAAAGCGCCGATGGCCATGTAAATCGGATAAGGACGCATGGCGGGATAAAGCGCATGAAAGCGATCGATGCCGTCTTGCAAGGCCGCGCGGCTCTCCTCGACCTTGGCCAGACGGCTACGCATCGCCTGAAAATATCGCGGGTGTGTCATCACCGCATCGACGAGTTCTGCAGAACTATAGCGTCGGGCGCGCATCAGCGCGTGCAAGCCGGGTGTGCCGCGATCAACATAGAGGCGGGTCATCAGCCCGATGCGCTCCTCACGCGAGGACGCGGCAATCACGGCATCATAAGCCGGCCAGAAGCGATCCAGATCCTCGGTGATCACTTCGCTTTGTGTGTTGGCGGCGCGCACAGAAGCCGATGGCGCTGGGTCCGTTTGCGCTGCTGCGCATCCGCTGAGGAATAGCAACGCTGACAGGGCTGAGAAATATTTCATGCGCTAAGCGAAGTCAGGCTGGTTTTTGCGAACTTTATCATAGCGCACTCCCTCGCGATTTTGTCATGTTTGGGGCATATAACAGGCGGCGATCTTTGCACAAAGCTATGCTGTCGATCTAGCGCTCTTCGGGATAGCTAACGCCTACTCCCCCTTACTCGCGATTTCGCTGACCAGCAGCTTGTCGATCCGTCGGCCATCCATATCGACCACTTCAAAGCACCATCCCTGCTGCTCGAACATATCGCCTTCGCGCGGCAATTTCTTCATCACCGACAGCGCAAACCCCGCAGCGGTCGCAAATTCGCGGCTCTCGCCATATTCGATGTCCAGCCGGTCGGCCAAAGTATCCGCCGCCAATCCGCCCGACACGATCATGGAGCCATCGGCGCGCTCGATAATCGTCGGCACTTCGCCATCGTCCTGATCGCTCGCGAAACTGCCGACCATCGCAGTCAGCAAATCGGCAGGCGTAATGATGCCATCAAGATGCCCGTATTCGTCATGCACCATCGCCATCGCGACTTCGCCTTGTTGCAATACGCGCAAGGCATCCACTGCATCCAGTTGATCGGGAATGATCTCCGCGCGCTTCATGATTTGCGTCACATCGGGCTTGAACCCGTTGACCCACGCGGCCAGCATATCACGCACTTTAACCACGCCCACGACCTTGTCCGCCGACCCGTCGCCCACAGGCAGCAGGGAATGCGAGCTGTCGAAGATCGTTTTGCGGATCACATCGGCGTCCGCCGTCATATCGACCCAATCGAGTTCGGTGCGCGGCGTCATCAATTCGCGCACGGGCCGCTCGACCAGCCGCACGACTCCGGCCAGCATCTGGTGTTGTTCATGCTCGATAATGCCGGAGCGAGTCGCATCGGCGAAAATCATGTGCAATTCTTCGGCAGTCACGCTGGCTTGCCCGCCTGGTCGCACGCCCATCGCGCGGATCAGCAGGCCCGACGAGGTATCGAGCAGCCACACGATCGGCGCGGCAACTTTTGCGATAATGGCCATCGGGCGCGCCATGACGGTGGCGATCTGCACTGCGGCGCGCAGGGCCAGTTGTTTGGGGACCAGCTCGCCCACGACGAGGCTGAAATAGGTGGTTATCGCGATCACAACTGCAAAGCCGACTTCGCCCGAAATGTCCTCTGGCACGCCCAGCATGGCAAAGCGTTCACCGACCGGCCCGCCAAGGCTCGACCCGGAATATGCGCCCGCGATAATGCCGACCAGCGTGATGCCGATCTGTACCGTGGACAGGAATTTGCCGGGGTCCGCCGCCAGCTCGATCGCGGTCTGCGCCCCGCGATTGCCCGCTTTTGCCGCCGAACGAAGCTTGGCCGTACGCGCCGAAACGATGGCGAGTTCGGACATGGCGAACACAGCGTTAAGCAGGATCAGCCCGGCGATAATGAACAAATCTGACCATGGGAAGGGAGTCACGATAGTGTCGCTAGCACAAATTCGCGCGCTTTCCAGCCGCTTCGTTGCGCGATGAGAAGTCTTTGTGCCCAGTCCCGGTGCGAAGTCTTAACGCGGATTAATAGGTAGGCGGAACGCCTTATCGCTTGGGTTGTTTATGAGAAGGCGCGGGTGGGTGCGTCGCGTCCGGCCACGGAGCCGCCAATCAAGCTTGAGAAAACAGGCATTTGCGGGAATTCCGGGCTTCAGAGGAGGAATACGATATGACGAAATCCAAAATTTTTATTGCCAGCATGGCCAGCATTTCCATGCTCGGCCTGTCCGCCTGTGTCACTGATCCGAATACGGGTGAGCAGAAAGTCGCGCGTACCGGCATCGGTGCGGTTCTTGGCGGCGCGTTGGGCGCATTGCTCGGCGATGTCGTCGGCGGCAAGACCACGCGCATCATCGGGGCCGGTATCGGCGGCGCAGCAGGCGCAGTCATCGGCAAGCAATTCGACGATCAGATCAAGGAACTGGACGAGCAAACGACTGGTTCCGGCATCGAAGTTTCCGAAGTTGGCGATCAGGATGCGATCTTGCTGAAATTGCCCGATGGTGTGACATTCGGCGTCGATTCGTCGGTCATTACGCCAACATTCCAAGGCACGCTCGACACGATTGCGCAGAGCCTGATCAAATATCCGAACAGCCTGGTCGATGTGTATGGCTTCACCGACAATTCCGGCTCGGATAGCTACAATCTGACTTTGTCGCAGCAGCGCGCCGATGCCGTTGCCAATTATCTGGAATCGCGCGGCGTATCGCGCTCGCGGATGGCCACCAAAGGTTATGGCGAGAACCCCGATTATTTCCGTAGCAGCAACGCGACACCGGAAGGCCGGGCGCAAAACCGTCGCGTGGAAATCAAGATCACGCCAATCAGCCAGGATGATGTGGCAGATGCCAACGCAGGCTAATTCATCGGCTTTATACTGATGACAGAGGGGGGCGGGAAACTGCCTCCCTTTTTCGTATGTGCCTACTTTTGCAGAGACGTTATTTTTGTAGCGATAGGTGCGCGAGACGCGCGGCGCGCTATTTGTTTTGTGACAGACGCGCGGCGCGTTCCGCCATATGCTCCACCGCTGCGGCGTGAATGCCCGGCGCACTGACCAGCAAACCAAAGGCGCGCGGATCGCGCTGATTGTAGGATAGCGGCTGTCCGAAGGCATCGCTGACCGCCGCGCCTGCTTCGCGCGCAATCAGGGTTGCCGCCGCCACATCCCATTCAAAGCCCCAGCGCAGGGTCGGCACAATGTCGGCCTCATCCGCCGCGACCATAGCCACCCGCAAAGCGATGGAATTGGGTTTGTCGACCGGCTGCAATATGCTGTCAGCTTTAGGCAGATTGTCCGACGGGATGCGTGCGCCAGCAAGCTCGGTGGCGGTTGACGCGGTCAGTTTCGCGCCATTGCGCCATGCGCCCTTGCCCGCTTCTGCCCACCAAACCTCGCCGCGCGCAGGAGCCATCAAATAGCCCAGCAGCGGACGGCGTTCGCTGACCAGTGCCACCGACACGGCCCAGCCTGCGCGGCCCCTGATAAAATCGCGCGTGCCGTCGATCGGATCGACCAGCCACACCAGCCCCTTTGACAATCGCTCCGCATCGTCCACCGTCTCTTCGGACAGCCAGCCCGCCGAGGGGAGCAGCGCGGTCAGCTCGCGCTTTAAAAACCGGTCCACCGCCAGATCGGCTGCGCACACTGGATTGCCCGGCGCCTTTTCCCAAATTTCCACCTCATGCCCTGCACCCGGCCATTGGTCATGGGCGATGCGCGCCGCTTCGGCGACGATCCGTTCAAGGCGTATGCGGTCGATCATTCGGAACTATCACTTTCGCTGACGTTTAGAAGTGAGGCACACGCTGCCACTTTTCAAGCGCCGCGATCCATGCTTAGGCATCCGCCAACTGTTACGCGCCGTCGCGCTTCACCCCGATCCAAAGGAAGTCATCCATGAATATCCACGAATATCAGGCCAAGGAATTGCTGTCCGCGCACGGAATTGCCGTGCCGACAGGCCATGCCGCGATGAGTGTGGACGAAGCGGTGGCGGCGGCCAAGAAACTGCCCGGACCGCTTTATGTGGTGAAGGCGCAAATTCATGCGGGCGGGCGCGGCAAGGGCAAATTCAAAGAGCTTGGCGCGGATGCCAAGGGCGGCGTGCGGCTGGCCGATTCGGTGGATGCGGTCGAACACGCGGCAACCGAAATGCTCGGCAATACGCTGGTCACGATCCAGACCGGCGATGACGGCAAGCAAGTGAACCGCCTGTATGTGACCGACGGCGTCGATATCGAGCAGGAATACTACCTTGCCATGCTGGTCGATCGGGCCAGCGGCCAAGTCGCTATGGTCGCCTCGACCGAAGGCGGTATGGATATCGAGGATGTGGCGCACAACACCCCTGAAAAGATCACCACCATTACCATCGACCCGGCGCAGGGCTTTATGCCGCATCATGGCCGCGCGGTGGCTTTTGCGCTGAAACTGTCGGGCGATCTTAACAAGCAGTGCCAGAAGCTGGCCGCGAAACTCTATGCCGCATTCGTCGAAATGGATTGCGAGATGCTGGAGATCAATCCGCTGGTCGAAACCAAAGACGCGCAGTTGCTGGTCCTCGACACCAAGATGAGCTTCGATGGCAATGCCCTCTATCGCCACAAGGATATCGAGGCGATGCGCGATGAAACCGAAGAAGACCCCGCCGAAGTCGAAGCGAGCAAGCACGACCTCGCATACATCAAGCTGGACGGTAATATCGGTTGCATGGTCAATGGCGCAGGCCTCGCCATGGCGACGATGGACATCATCAAGCTGAATGGCGCGTTCCCGGCGAACTTCCTTGATGTGGGCGGCGGCGCGACCAAGGAAAAGGTGACCTCGGCTTTCAAGATCATCCTGAAAGACCCAGCGGTCAAAGGTATCCTCGTCAACATTTTCGGCGGCATCATGAAATGCGACATTATCGCCGACGGTATAGTCGCAGCGGCGAAGGAAGTGAACCTGTCGGTGCCGCTGGTCGTCCGTCTCGAAGGCACGAATGTGCAGCAAGGCAAGGACATCTTGGCAAATTCCGGCTTGCCGATTGTCAGCGCCGACGACCTGGGCGATGCCGCCAAGAAGATCGTCGCCGAAGTCAAGCAAGCGGCCTGATTGCGGTTCGTATTGCCCAAACGCGTTGGTCGGCTATTCCGGCCAGACCATTCCGGTCAGACAAATCCGGCCATCCCGTCATCGCCGGATATTGTGCGGCGGTCGTGCGTTAATGGCATTACACGCTCATCCAGCTCAACTTGACGTTTACGTAAACGCAAGCTAAGTGGTGAGCACAGTTTTTGAAGAGGAAAGGTAACACATGAAAATCCTCGTACCCGTCAAACGGGTCATCGATTATAACGTCAAACCGCGCATCAAGGCGGACGGCTCGGGCGTCGATCTCGCCAATGTAAAAATGAGCATGAACCCGTTCGACGAAATTGCTGTCGAAGAAGCGATCCGCTTGAAAGAAGCGGGCAAAGCCGAAGAAATCATTGCCGTCTCGATCGGTCCTGCCAAGGCGCAGGAAACGTTGCGTACGGCGCTGGCTATGGGTGCGGATCGCGCCATTCTGGTCGAAACCGATGACGAAGTCGAACCGCTTGCCGTGGCGAAAATCCTGAAAGCCATCGTCGGCGAGGAACAGCCGGGTCTGGTCATGCTGGGCAAACAGGCAATCGATGATGACAGCAACCAGACGGGCCAGATGCTGGCCGCGCTGATGGGCGTGGGCCAGGGCACATTTGCCAACACGGTCGAAGTCGAAGGCGACAGCATTACTGTGAAGCGCGAAGTCGATGGCGGCCTTGAAACGGTCAAGCTGACGATGCCCGCCATCGTGACGACCGATCTTCGCTTGAACGAGCCGCGCTATGCCTCGCTCCCGAATATCATGAAGGCCAAGAAAAAGCCGCTGGATAGCAAAACGCCCGCCGATTACGGCGTCGATACGGCCAAGCGCCTTACCACGACCAATGTGTCCGAACCGCCCGTTCGTCAGGCCGGCGAAAAGGTCGAAGATGTCGATGCGCTGGTCGCGAAAATGAAAGCTCTCGGCATCGCGTAAACCGCGCCGCCGATCGAGAAAGGAAACGATATGAAAACGCTGGTTATGGTCGAACACGACAACCAATCGGTAAAAGACGCGACGCTGGCGGTGGTTACCGCTGCGGGCAAGCTGGGCGAAGTGCATCTGCTGATCGCTGGCTCAGGCTGCGACAATGTGGCGCAGGAAGCTGCGAAAATTGCAGGCGTGGGCAAGGTCCATGTGGCCGACGATGCCGCTTACGAGCATCAACTGGCAGAGAATGTTGCGCCATTGGTGGCGGGCCTGATGGATCACCATGATGCGTTTCTGGTCCCCGCGACAACGACGGGCAAAAACATTGCACCGCGCGTAGCAGCACTGCTCGATGTGATGCAGATTTCCGACATTCTTTCGGTTGAGGGTGACAAGACTTTCACCCGCCCGATCTATGCCGGTAACGCGATTGCGACCGTGCAATCCTCCGATCCCAAGCTGGTCATTACCGTGCGCGGAACGGCGTTCGACAAAGCGGATGCCGATGGCGGCTCTGCTGAAATCGAAGCGGTGAGCGGACCCGGCGATGCCGGACTATCCACCTTTGTCAGCGCAGAAATCGCCGAAAGCGAACGCCCCGAACTCACCAGCGCCAAGATCATCGTATCGGGTGGCCGTGCATTGAAAGATGGCGAAACATTCGAGCAGATCATCACGCCGCTGGCCGACAAATTGGGCGCCGGGATCGGTGCCAGCCGGGCCGCCGTGGATGCGGGCTATGTGCCGAATGACTATCAGGTCGGTCAGACCGGCAAGATCGTCGCGCCCGATGTCTATATCGCCATCGGTATCTCCGGCGCGATTCAGCATTTGGCGGGCATGAAGGATTCCAAGACGATCATCGCGATCAACAAGGATGAAGACGCGCCGATTTTCCAGGTGGCCGATATCGGCTTGGTCGCGGATTTGTACAAAGCCGTTCCGGAATTGACCGAGAAGCTGTAACCTTCAAACCTTAACGCCGAGATTTGCACGACCCCTTATTCTTTGATATCGTTCGAGGAATGAGGGGTCGTTTTTCTTGTATCATCGCTTGCGCCGCCAGTTTTCTGGCCGTGCCTTCCGTCGCTTATGCCGAAAATCTGTTGCCGCTTGACGACGCTTACGAGCCGGTCGCACAGTGGAGCCTGTCGGCGCGCGCCGATCATTGCGCAATCACCCGCCGCTTTACCAAGGATGGTGATGAAGCCGTTTTGTCGATCCGAAAAGCGTGGCCGGGCGGCAGCGCGCAATTTGCTGTGGCCGCAGATAGCATGGGCGGCGTGCGCATCCCGATCAAGGCAGGCTTTGCCCCGTCATCCAAAATGGACGAGTTCCGCGAAGTTGCACCGGCCGCGATTGGCGGCAAACCGGCAATTGTATTCGCAGGGTCTTTACTGCGGAAAGCGACCGCTAATGAAAGTGTGGCAGAAGACACCGTCGATGGTGAAGTCACGCATTTCGTAATAACGGGAGCCTCCAAAGAACCGATTGTGCTGCACACATATGCGATGGAGAAAGCGCGAACTGCGCTCGATAATTGCGTCGATGAGATGCTGGGTAAGGCGCTTCAGGTTCTCCCGTCAGAGCAAAGCGAATTGGCGTCTCACGCTTCTCCGGTCAAACAAGAAGAATGGGCTCAAAAGATTATGGCCAATTACCCGTCGGAGATGATCCGGCAAGGCATCGAAGGCACAGTGCGGGTCGGCCTAATTATCGACAAAAATGGGCGCGTTTCGCATTGCTTCCCCAAGGATCAGATGGCCGCCAAAGGTTTGCGAGATGCGGCGTGCGGGACATTGATCGAATATGCTCGATTTAGACCTGCCCGCGATGCGAAAGGCGAGGCTATGCCTCATTTGTGGAGCACGCAGATCATCTATGATATGCAAAGCATGAATGTGGACGCCCATGGTATGCTGGTCAGGGATTGAGACGATGGTGAAGCGCTTATTATCAGTCATTGTCTGTGCCGCTCTTGCGGTTTCGGCCGCGCCGGTATCCGCCAAAGATTGGGTGACGTTCGAGCCAGTTAGCTCGTGGAATATGGACTACGCGGAAAACAGTTGTGCGTTGAAGCGCGTTTTCAACCATGGCGCAGATGACACGATTCTGTTTGTCATCCGACAATATCCAGGTACGAGCGCGGTAGAGCTAACCTTTGGGCGAAAGAAAAATATTCTGCGCCGGAGCAAGGGTGACGAGCCCTATGTTGCGTTTCTTCCGCTGGAACAAGAGCCGGTTAAAAGGAAGGCACACCGGCTTATATTCGACGAAGGATTTTTTGGTTTTCAAATAAGTCAGCATCTGCGCACCATCGACGACGAAGATGACGAAGCGCTTGAAGACATGACTGAAACCGAAAAGGCGAGTTATTTTAAAAGCCGTGTAACACTTAATCATCAGCGTGAAGAAGAAATAACTTCGCTGATGGTGCGCGATGGATTTACCGACAATATTGTTTTGCAAACGGGTTCGCTTGGCAAGCCGATGGAAGCAATGCGTGAGTGCCTCGACAATCTGCGCGAGCATTGGGGCTTGGGCGATACAGATGACATTGCGACCCAAGCCGAGCCGGTTGAAATGAAGCGATGGGTCCGCAAAATGGTCAATAATTATCCTGTCTCGGCTGTGAATAGTGGCCAGCAAGGGCCCGTGCCAATTGCCCTTATCGTGGGGACGGACGGTCGGCCCGAACGCTGCATCGTGCCATTCTCTCCTGCGGCCGAAACGTTGGAGGAGGCAGCTTGCTCTACGCTTAAAAAGCACGCGCGGTTCAAGCCTGCGCTTGATACGAGCGGTCAGCCCGTACGAAGTTTATGGCAAACCAAGGTTGTCTTCGCTCTTTTCTAAGCAGCCATCGGCTCGCTTTGGAACAGTGATAGCGCATAGACGCCTTGCCGCAGATGGATGCTGATCAGCGGCGCAAAAGAGCCACCGGTGCAGGCATGATCCGCCAGCGCATTATGAATCGCATCGATGCAGATATGGCGTGCGTCTTCGCGTTGCTCTTCCAGCCCATAAAGCTGGATCACATAGCGAATTTGCCCGTTCAGCAGTCCGAGCAACATCCCGAACAGGCGGTTCTTCTCGCTATTATCTGCGCCTGATGTGCCACGCAATCGGTGAATGCTGGCCACGACATCTTCGATCGCTTCCACACGGTAACTCATGCCCCGTCTCCTCTTGCAGCCCGGCGGAAAATCGCCGGGTCCAAGCAGAAGGATAGTCGTCAGCGTAACACCAAAATGCTGCGCGCGGGCTAGGCACAATTACGTAATATGGCTTGAGCGGGCGCTTAACCGCGCGATCAGAAGAACGAGGCAATAAAGTGGATCGTCAGGCCGACCAGGCCGCCGACCAGCGTGCCGTTGATGCGGATGAATTGCAGGTCGCGGCCCACGGCGCTTTCAATGCGATCGGTGACAGTTGTCGCGTCCCAGCGGCGGACGGTTTCAGAGACTAGCTGCACGATTTGCCCGCCATAGCGAGTTGCGACGCCCACGGCGGTCCGGCGCGCGAAGCGATTGACTTGCAATTGCAGGCGGGGATCGCCTTCCAGCGCCTTGCCCAACTCTGCCAGACTGCTGCCCAGCTGCCCCAAATCACCATTGCCGCCGCCTTGGCGCATCATCTCGATCAGGCCCGCACGCATTCGCTCCCACACGCCTTGCCACCAATCGCCCAGCGCCGGATTGGCCAGCAGATCGGTCTTCATCCGCTCCACCTTCGCCTGCATTTCGGGATCTTCGCGCAAAGATCGCGCCAGATCTTCAAGGCCTTCTTCGACCTTTGCGCGCAGAGGGTGATCCGGATCGATCAGCACTTCGGCCAGCAAGCGGTAGAGGCCGTCCAGCACGGAATTGGCCAGCCGCTCGTCCAATCCGGTGAGGCGCAGTAAGCCGTTCGCGCGCTCATGGATCATGGCGCGGATCATGTCCTCATTATCCTCGACGACGAGGCCCGCCCAGCGGATGATGTTATCGATCAACGGCCGATGGCGGCCATCGGCAATCACCGCCGACAGCATTTGCCCGAGCAGTGGGGCAATCTGAAGCCGTTCGAGCTGCGCCGCCAATCCGGCCTTTACCTGACCACCCAAGCGTTCCGGATCGAGCGATTCCAGCACTTCGACCAGCATTTCGCCGGCCCCTGCCCTCACGCGCGCGGTGGATTCGGAAGTGGGATCGGCGAGATAGCCACCGACGCCTTTGGCAAAATTCATCGCCCGCATTCGGCGTGCGACAACGGCAGGCGTCAGAAAGTTTTCGCGCAGAAAATCCGCCATCGTATCGGCGATGCGGTCCTTGTTTTCCGGGATGATCGCGGTGTGCGGGATTGGCAGGCCAAGCGGGCGGCGGAACAGGGCCGTCACTGCAAACCAGTCCGCAATTCCCCCGATCATGGCCGCTTCACTGAAGGCGTGAAGATAACCCCACGCCGGATGCAGATCGAGATATTGGCCGGAATAGAGGAACAGCGCCCCGGTCAGGATCAGCAAACCCGTGGCCGTGCGGCGCATCCGCCGCGCCTTGTCGGCTGGCAGAACATATTTCGACATGGCTATGTCAGCAGATGGCTGCGTGGAATCGGGCTGCAAGGCAGCGTCGGCCCTGCGCGCAAATGCGCCGCCGGACGTCTTAGGTTTCGGCGTGTCCCGCTCGCCCATCACTCCGCCGGGAGATTACCCGGAGTTGGCATTTCACCGCGCTGGCGCGCTTCGTCCTCAAGATCGTCGCCTTCCTTGAAGGTCAGGAATTTGCGCGTCATCCACGGGCCGATCCGTTTCTCGACGCTATCGGCCAGACTGAAACCAGCCGGCACGATCAGCAGCGTCAGGATGGTCGAGACGATCAGGCCGCCGATCACGACCGTACCCATCGGCGCACGCCATGCGCCATCGCCGGATAGCGACAGGGCCGTGGGGACCATGCCCGCCGTCATGGCAACGGTGGTCATCACGATTGGTTGTGCGCGCTTGTGACCCGCATCGATGATCGCTTCGGTTTTCGCAACGCCGTCTTTCATCGCTTCGATCGCAAAGTCGATCAGCAGGATCGAGTTCTTCGACACGATGCCGAGCAACATCAGCACCCCGATCAAAACGGGCATGGAAATCGGCTGACCGACTAGCCAAACCAAGAAAATGCCGCCCAATGGCGCGAGTGCAAGCGAGCACATATTCACCAGCGGGCTCATTACGCGCTTGTAGAGCAGGACCAGTACGGCAAACACGAGCAACACGCCGGAAATCAGCGCGATGATGAAATTGACGAACAACTCGGCTTGCCATTCCTCATCGCCGATTACGTCGCGGATCACACCTTGCGGCAAGTTCTGCAGGATCGGCAATTCGACGATTTGCGCCATCGCTTCGCCTTGCACGATGCCGGGCGCAAGGTCGGCGCCCACCAGCACGCGGCGGTTCTGATTATAGCGCTGGATCGCAGTCGGGCCGGAGCTGAACGATATGTCGGCTACGCGGCTAAGCGGCACCGATCCGCCGCCGGCAGTGGGGACTGGCAAATCGCGGATCGTGTCGAGGCTTTCCCGCGAACTGGTCGGCAGCTTCACGCGGATCGGAACCTGCCGGTCGGACAGCGAGAATTTTGCAGCGTTCTGCTCGATTTCACCCATTGTGGCGATGCGGATCGTCTGGCTCAGCGCAACCGTGGACACACCCAGCGACGCAGCCAATTCCTCACGCGGGGTGATGATGATTTCCGGACGGTTAAGATCGGCATCGATGCGCGGCGCAACGATCAGGTCGATGTCTTTCATCTGCTCGACCAAAGTCGCGGCTGCCGATTCAAGCAATTCGGGGTCGGATCCGGCCAGCATGATACTGAGATCGCGGCCAGTCCCAAAACCACCTGATTGTGATTGAAAACGCACGCGGGCATCGGGGATTTGCGCCAAGCGCGGCGCCAGATCACGTTCAAACTCGATTGAGGTTTTGTCGCGATCTTTTTTCAGCGTAATATACAGCGTGGCATTGCCCAGCCGGACACGCTCCAGAGCGCGTTCGACTTCGGGTTGCTCGTACAAAATATCCGCAACATCGCGGGCAATCCGCTCCGACGTGGCCAGCGTCGTGCCGGGGACCATGTCGATCTGGACCTGACTGTTGTCATCGTTGGTGGTTGGCTGAAATTGACCCGGCGTGTTGGCAAACAACAGGACCGTGACGAGAAACGCCAGATACCCAATGCCGAGCATCCAGACGCGATGATCGAGGAACCGGGCGTAGATATAGCGCCAGGAATTGTTGAAGCCTCTTCCGATAATGCGCGCAAAGAAGTTCACGATCGCAAACACAATCAGCAATGCCACTGCGCCAAGCACCGTTACGAAGGCCAGTTGAATGACCCGCAAAACCGTTTCGACAAGGCCATATACCCAACCCTCGCCGGTCGGCGCAATTGCACTTGCGAAAGTCCCTGGAATATTCATCTCAGACAAGATTCCGAACACGGCAAAAACCGTGACTCCCGGAATGACGAGAGCCAGCAACACCACAAAGATCGTGACTATTGTATAGATAAAGCCGTTTTTCGGACGCGTGCGCTCACTTCGCTCCTGCTGCATTTTCCCGCGATCGAGCGTCCAATTGAGGACACGCATATAGCGGTCCATCCACTTGCCCTCGCCATGCGCGGACGTGCCTTTCGCCTCCAGAAAATAGGCGGCGACCATCGGCGTAATCATCCGCGCAACGGCCAGACTCATCAGGACCGAGACCACTACGGTCAGGCCGAAGTTTTTGAAGAATTGCCCGGTGATCCCCGGCATCAGGCCGACCGGCAGGAAGACTGCAACGATACAAAATGAGGTCGCCACAACGGCAAGACCGATCTCGTCCGCCGCATCGATCGATGCCTGATAGGCGGATTTGCCCATCCGCATATGTCGCACGATGTTCTCGATCTCGACGATGGCGTCATCGACCAACACCCCGGCGACCAGCCCCAGCGCCAGCAAAGACAGGAAGTTCAGATTGAACCCGAGCAGGTCCATGAACCAGAATGTCGGAATGGCCGATAGCGGTATTGCAATGGCCGAGATCATCGTGGCTCGCCAGTCGCGCAGGAAGAAGAACACAACCACGACGGCCAGGATCGCACCCTCGATCATGGCGGCAATCGAGCTTTCATACTGGCTCTTGGTGTAATCCACACGATCGACCAGCTGGATAAAGCGCACGCCGGGGTTTTCCGCTTCGATTTCCGCAATCACTTCCACTGCCTCATCGAAAACCGTCACTTCAGAAGCTGTTTTGGCGCGCGACAGGGCAAAGTTCACAACCTCTGTGTCGCGGACTTTGCTGATCGAAGTGCGCTCGGTAAACCCGTCGCGCACGGTGGCGACTTCGCCCAGCTTGACGGTTCCGCCATTGCCCAGCTGCAATTGGCGTTGCGACAAATCATAAGCGTTTTCGGTATTGCCAAGCACGCGGACCGACTGGCGCGTTCCGCCAACTTCGGCCATGCCGCCTGCCGCATCGAGGTTATTTTGCCGCAACGCCGAATTGATCTGTCCGGCGGTAATACCCAGCGCCTGCATCTTCGGCAGGTCGAGAATGACTTCGATTTCGCGATCGACCCCGCCAAAGCGATCGACTTCGGCCATGCCTTCAATACCGAGCAGTCGCTTCGATACTGTGTCATCGATAAACCAGCTAAGCTGCTCAATATCCATGTCGCGGGCTTCGACCGCGTAAATCCCTAAGAAGCCGCCCGAAATATCGATCTTGTTGATGCGCGGCTCCAGAATGCCATCGGGCAGACTGCCGCGAACCGTATCGACGGCGTTTTTGACTTCCGCCGTGGCATCGTTGGGATCGGTGCCGATTTCAAATTCGACGAAAGTGTTGGAATTGCCTTCGCTGGCCGTGGAATTGATATTTTTTACGCCATTGATCGACTGAATGGCGGATTCCACCAGTTGCGTAATCTGGTTTTCGATCTCGGTCGGGGCTGCACCAGGCTGCGAGATTGAGACGCTGACCGCAGGAAATTCGACATTGGGCTGATTGACGATATCCATGCGGATAAAGCTGAGAATGCCGGCCAGCAGCAGCGCGGTAAACAGAACGATGGGAATGACCGGATTGCGGATCGACCACGCGGAGATTTTGTTGAAGTCCATGGGTTTTCCCGTCAGCCGCGCTCTGGCGCGCTCTCAGTTTTGTTCAGCACTGGCTTGACGCTTTCGCCCGGCGTCAGGAACCCGCCCGCACGCAACACGACACGCTCGCTCCCGTTCAGGCCATCGGCAATTGTAATGCCATCCGGTGTGACGATGCCCAGCGTGATACTGCGCCGCACGACCTTGTCGTCCTTGTCGATAATATAGACGTAGCTGCCTTCGCGATCCGACAGGATAGCGCTTTCCGGCAACAGTGGCGCGTTCGTCGTGCCGCTCTTAATCCGCGCAGTGGCAAAACCACCGGGCCGTAATTCCGGCGCGTAAGACAAGGCGATGCGCACTTGGCCCTGCCGGTTTAGCGGATCGATCACCGGCGCAATTTGCCAGACTTGTCCGCTGAAAATCTTGTCGGTTCCTGCAGGGGTTACATCAGCTTGCACTCCGGAGGACAGCCGCGCCAGCTCGCTCTCGCCAACTTCGGCCTGCAATTCCATCTCGCCGCCGCGTGCGATGCGGAACAAAACGCCCGAACCTGCAGAAACGGTCTGGCCCGGCTCCACATTGCGCTCCAGCACCAATCCGGCCGCGGGTGCAACAACATTCAGCCGTGCATTGCGGGCCAGCAATTCGTTATATTGCGCGCGGGCCACTTGCACACGGGCCGCCGCGCTGTCGCGATTGGCAGTCAAACGATCGATTTCGGCTTTGGAGATAAAGCCGCGCTCCACCAACTGCTCTGCACGGTTCAAATTACCCTGCGCAAGGTCGGCATCGGCTCTGGCGACATTGATCTGTGCACGCGAGCTTTGCGCTTGCTGCGTCTGTACGGCGCGGTCGATCACGGCCAGCACTTGTCCTGCACCGACCCATTGACCTGCTTCGACGGGGACAGAGACGACTCGCCCGCCTTCGCCCACGACGCCAACCGGCATTTCCCGGCGAGCCGCCAGTGTGCCGGGCGCGCTGATGACACCTTCGACAGTGCCGCGTCCGGGCGCAATAACGGTAATAGAGGGAACCTGCTCGTCGCGATCCGCTGCGGCCAATGGCGTCGCACCGCTGTTGGTGAGGTAATAATAGCCGCCAGCAATCGCAGCCAGCAACAGGCCGATCAGCCCGAACCACAGCCATTTGCGCGATTTGGCCGTCGGTTCGCCGTCCAACCCGATGTCGCTTGTCAGCGGCTCGACGCTTTCTGCAGCTATGCGAGAATTGTAATTCATATGCGCGCCTCGTTACGAACGTTGAGCCGGTGTATTACTCACATACATCACTTGATGCAAGTTTTGTATGAAGCTGCCCGTAATACGGTGCGGTGTCTCCCGCAATCCGCGGTTCGACGGATAGCATATCCAGCCGACCAAAGTATCGTGCCTCAGTTCAGCGCATAAAGAAAGGGCGAAGCAGCCATTGCCGCCTCGCCCCTGATCTTAAGTTTTGAAGTGTTGCTAAATTAGCGAACGCGTCCACGCTGGAACATGTTCACAATCGCCAGAAGTACGATGGCACCAACGACTGCAACAACCAGTCCGATGATCGAGAATTCCTGTACGCTGCTGTTAATGCCCAGCAGAGGGCCGGCGATCAGATTACCAATGACGGAACCGATAATACCAACCACGATGTTCCAAAAAATGCCCATCGAAGCATCGCGGTTCATAACCAGACTGGCCAACCAGCCAGCAACGCCACCTACGATTAATGCAATAATCCAACCCACAACACATCTCCTGTTTTTTCAACGGTCAAATGCGACCTCGGGGTGATAAACGGATGGTCCGGGTGAATAGTTCCCTCAGCACGGCGAACTGTGCGAAAGAAAGTGCTTTTTGTTAAGTCTGTCGCGCGTGAGCCGCGCGCAAGTAATAAAATCAATACTTTAGCTGACGCTCGTACAAATCGCGATAATGCTGGATCCGCGTAACGCGCAATCCTTGCATTCCGGAACGATCCACGGCGCGCTGCCACGAGGCAAATTCTTCCAGCGTCAGCGTATAGCGCTCCAGCACTTCATCCACGGTCAGCAATCCGCCATTCACTGCCGCGACCACTTCGGCCTTGCGGCGCACGACCCAGCGTTTGGTCGAGGGCGGCGGCAGATCGGCAACCGACAGGGGTTCGCCCAAGGGACCGATAACTTGATCGGGTCGGATGTCCTGATGTTCCATCATGATAGTTTTCGGTCCTTGTGAGCCGCTTCATATACGGTATCGTCATACTTTAAGAGCGCTGTTTTGCCATCGGATAAACCATCAAGGTTAACGGCGGATTCACTCTTTTCCGGCGGCATATTGTTGAGCGAGGAAAAGCGTCCCCGGCTGGCCAGTTCTTCCAGGCTGGATTGCGACAATTCATTTCGCAAATCCCGAGTCGCGGCCAGTTGCGCCACCAGCTCATCCCAGCGCAAACGCCGTAACGCTTCGTTGTCGTAACCCTCCGGTATATCGAATTTTTTGATGTCGCCCTCAAACATGAGAATCGGATTAGCCGGAGCTTGGTAAAAAATATGTGAAATTAACCTTTGGGGCTTTCTTCTAAAGCCTGATCAAGCCTCTGTTCACGATAGCAAATTTGCGTGTGCCGGATCATCCTGGCGAGAATTTGCACACAATTTCAAACGCTTTGCCCAAAGCTGGTGCAGTCGCGATAGTGCGTGTATGGACGCGCCAATTATGTCAGCGACGCAACTTCTCAATGGCCACAAAGCCCAAAAATCTGCAAATCCGGCGCGTATGCCGAATGCCGGCGATGCCGCGCGCCTGTTCGATCTGCCCCGCGCTGCGGCGGATTGCCGGATCGTGGTGGCTATGTCTGGCGGCGTCGATTCATCGGTCGTGGCGGCTTTGGCAGCGGCAAGCGGCGCGGAAACCATCGGCATAACCTTGCAGCTTTATGACTACGGCGCTGCAACGGGACGCAAAGGGGCGTGCTGCGCTGGCGACGACATCAGCGATGCGCGCAATGTATCGGACAGCCTTGGCATCGCGCATTATGTGTTCGACCACGAAAGCGCATTTCGTGACAGCGTGGTAGAGCAATTTGCCGACGATTATCTGTCGGGTCGCACACCTGTCCCCTGCATCCGCTGCAATATGGGGCCGAAATTCACCGATCTGTTCGCTATGGCGCGCGAGCTGGGCGCGGATTGTCTGGCGACCGGACATTATGTTCAGCGCGTCATGGCAGAGCATGGCGCGGAATTGCACCGCGCCTTGGACCCTGCCCGCGACCAGTCCTATTTCTTGTATGGCACGACCGAAGACCAGCTCGATTATCTGCGCTTTCCATTGGGCGGAATGCCGAAAGCCCAAGTGCGCGAACTGGCCGAAGCGGCGGGGCTGAGAAATGCGGCCAAGCCCGACAGTCAGGATATTTGCTTCGTTCCCGATGGCGATTACGCGAAGATCGTGCGGTCCCTGCGGCCCGAAGGCGGCGAGCCGGGCGATATCGTTCATGCGGAAACCGGCGAAACATTGGGCCAGCATAAGGGCGTGATCCATTATACCGTGGGTCAGCGGCGCGGTCTCGACATCGGCGGACTGACCGAGCCGCTCTATGTCGTCGGCATTGATGCAGCGCAGCGCCATGTCAAAGTCGGCCCGCGCGCGATGCTGGCCGTGGATGGCGCGCATATTATCGAAACCAACCGGATCGGGCCATTGCCGACAGACACGCCTCTGACCGCCAAGGTGCGCTCTTTATCCAAGCCCGTGCCGATCACGCTGGATGGACCATTTGGCGACAATGCCGATACCATCATTCGCTTTGCGCAGCCGGAACTGGGCGTTGCGCCGGGTCAGGCAGCCGTAATTTACGCCGGAGAGCGCGTCGTGGGCGGCGGCTGGATCGACAGCACGATCAAAGGTTGAGGCGCGTCTCCTTGGGATTAGTGCGCGGCCCATCTTGCAAAAACGCGCTTTGCCGTGAACCACTGCGCACATGACAAAGACCGCGCTTATCACCGGCATTACCGGACAGGACGGCGCTTATCTGGCGCGTTTGCTGCTCGACAAAGGCTACATCGTTCACGGGATCAAGCGCCGCAGCTCATCCTTCAACACCGAACGGATCGAGGGCATCTATCAAGATCCGCATGAACCCGATCCGCGCCTGACATTGCATTATGGCGATCTGACCGACGCGACGAACATCATTCGTATCCTGCAAGAAACGCAGCCTGATGAAATCTACAATTTGGCCGCGCAAAGCCATGTGCAGGTCAGCTTTGAAACTCCGGAATATACTGCCAATTCCGATGCAATCGGCCCGTTGCGGGTGCTGGAAGCCATCCGCATATTGAAACTGACCGACAAGACGCGCTTTTTTCAGGCATCGACATCGGAATTATACGGCAAGGCGCAGGAATGCCCGCAAACCGAAGCTACGCCATTCTATCCGCGCAGCCCCTATGGTGTGGCGAAGCTCTACGCCTATTGGATCACGGTCAATTATCGCGAGGCTTACGGCATTCACGCCAGCAACGGCATTGCCTTCAATCACGAAAGCCCGTTGCGCGGCGAAACCTTCGTCACCCGCAAGATTACGCGCGCCGCCGCCGCCATCAAGCTGGGCCTGCAAGACAAGCTCTATCTCGGCAATATGGATGCCAAGCGTGATTGGGGCCATGCGCGCGAATATGTGCGCGGCATGTGGCTGATGCTGCAGCAAGATACGCCCGACGATTATGTGCTGGCGACCGGCGAGACGACGTCAGTGCGCGACTTTACGCGCTGGGCATTCGAGGATGCAGGTCTGCCGATCGAGTTCCGCGGAGAAGGCATCGAAGAGCGGGGATATTGCACGGCGACTGGCAAGGTTCTGGTCGAGGTCGATCCGAGATATTTCCGGCCGACCGAAGTCGATCTGCTGATCGGCGATCCGACCAAGGCGCATGAACAGCTTGGCTGGCGTCATGAAACCGGCGTGCGCGAATTGGTCAGGGAAATGATCGAGGCCGATTTGCTGGTCATGGCGCAGGAGGGTGCCGCCGGACGCTTGCCGGGCTTAGGCGAGTGAAAACGCCATTCGAACTTGCGGGAAAACGGATTTATGTCGCCGGGCATCGCGGGATGGTGGGTTCCGCGCTGATCAGACGCTTGGCCAACGAAAATTGCGAGATCCAGACCGCACCGCGCTCGCTCGATTTGCGCGAACAAAGCGCCGTGCGCGATTGGTTTGCGGAAAATCGCCCCAATGCCGTTATCGTTGCTGCGGCCAAAGTCGGCGGCATTCTGGCAAACGACACCTATCCGGCACAATTTCTGTACGACAATATGATGATTGCAGCGAATACGATCGAAGCAGCGCGGCAGGCCAAAGTCGAAAAACTGCTGTTTCTCGGCTCTTCCTGCATTTACCCGCGCGATGCTGAGCAACCGCTGCGTGAAGATGCGCTGCTGACTGGACCACTCGAAACGACCAACGAAGCTTATGCGATCGCCAAGATCGCCGGCATCAAATTGTGCCAGAGCTATCGCCGCGAACATGACTGCGATTTTATCAGCGCCATGCCGACCAATCTTTACGGCCCAGGCGATAATTACGATTTGCAAGGCAGTCACGTTTTGCCCGCGCTGATCCGCAAGGCCCATGAAGCCAAATCTGCCGGCGCAGCCGATTTTACCATCTGGGGCACAGGGACGCCGTTGCGCGAATTTCTGCACGTCGAGGATTTGGCCGACGCCTGCATCCACTTGCTGCGCAATTATTCGGCAGAGAGCCACATCAACGTCGGTTCCGGCGAGGAAATCTCGATTCTCGAATTGGCTCGGCTGGTGGCGGATGTGGTTGGTTTCTCCGGCGAGGTGGTTTGCGATTCTTCCAAACCGGACGGCACACCGCGCAAGCTGATGGATAATTCGCGTCTCGCTGCGCTGGGCTGGCAACCGCAGATTGGCCTTAAAGCCGGTATTGCTGATGCGTATAGCGATTTTCTTGACAGGTTTGCCCGCTAAACGCGAGAAAACAAACGCTGATTGCGCGGCAGAGGCGTCACATTTTTTCGCCATTAACGGATACGAATACGATCTGGATCATTTTCCCAATCAGAGTGGGGTGAGGGCCACTCCATTATCCATATGCGATTTGGGGAAATACCATGACATTCACGAATATATCTGTCCGCGCTCTGGGTCTGGCGGGAATCGCCGGTCTTGGGCTTCTTGCAAACCTAGCCGATGCGCCAGCCGCCAAAGCAGACGAGTGCCTGCTCGATACCAATAATGATGGCTCGGCGACTGCCGGTGTCGATAGCACGCTTGGCGCGAATGGCGAAGATAACGACCAGCAATTGGCGTGTGGCGGCAATGCTACAGCATCCGGCCCGCAATCGACCGCGATTGGCGCCAGTGCAGTTGCGACAAACTCGCGATCACTGGCTATTGGCTATCTGGCAGAAAGCACAGGATCGAATTCGATCGCGATCGGCAATGCCGATGCTACGCAAGCACTGACCATTGCGGTTGGTGCGAATGCGCAAGCGACAAATGCCAATGCTACGGCGGTCGGGACGAGCGCGAGCGCGACAGGATTCTCCTCAACGGCCTTGGGCGATCAATCATCGGCTTCGGGTGAGCGGGCAACGGCTTTTGGTCGTGGCTCCAATGCGGCGGGGCAGTATTCGATTGCCTTGGGAACTGATGGTAACGACCCTGATGGTCAGGGCGCCGAGGCATTTGGCATTGCATCGGTTGCGTTAGGCTTTGAAGCCAAGGCTACTGGTGATGGTGCGTTGGCGCTGGGTGCGAGTGCGCGTGCGGCGGAGGCTGGTAATGTTGCAGTGGGCCAGAATACCGTTGCCACGGGCACGCAAGCCAGCGCAGTTGGCAGTTTGGCATCGGCGGGTGGATCGCGCTCGACTGCAATGGGTTACGGCGCGACCGCTACTGGCACATCCTCGGTCGCAGTAGGGCGGACAGCTTCGGCAACCGGCACCTTTGCCTCGGCTTATGGCCAAGGCGCCGATGCCAATGGCGAGCTTGCCATGGCGCTGGGCGGACAGACCATTGCCACCGGCAACAATGCGCTGGCGATCGGCGGCGCGGCGCGGGCGCAATTTGCCAATGCCATGGCGCTCGGTTCCAACGCTGTCGCCGGAGCCGAGCGCGCCACAGCCATCGGCTTCTCCACCCAAGCTAACGGACAATTTGCCACCTCAGTCGGACAAGGTGCCAATGCCGCCGGTGAGCGCAGCACTGTGATCGGTGCGCAAGCCAGCGCTACTCAGACCAATGCCACGGCGATCGGCTTTGGCGCCGCCACCACCGCTGCCAACCAGGTAACCCTCGGCGGCACCGGCTCTTCGGTCCGCATCGGTGACATCGCCGCTTCCACCGCCGCCCAGCAAGGCCCGGTCGAAGCCGTCACCGTCGATCAAAGCGGAACCCTTGGCACCACCGCCGTCGCTACCGCAGCTTCCGTCCAAAACGTCCGCGTCGCGATGGATTCGATAGCTGCTATCTCCGATGCGCAATTCGATGCGTTGTCGGACCGGGTTACCGGCCTCGATTTTCGTCTGGACGAACTGGACGAATCCACCAGCGGCGGCATTGCCGCAGCGATGGCATTCGGCGGCACGATGATCGTGCCTGACAGCACGGTCAGCGTCAGCCTCAACGCCTCGACCTATGGCGGGGAGCAAGGCTTTGCCGGAACCGTATCAGCACGGGTTGCCCCGCGCATTTACATTTCCGGCGGTATCGCAGGTTCAACCGCGTCGGATACGACCGGCGGACGGGTCGGCGTGGCTTTCGGGTTTTAATCCCACCGCAATCAGTAACAAAAAGAGGGGCTGCTCGGCATCGCGTCGGGCGGCCCTTTCTTATGCCGGCCAAATAAAGTGAATTAGTCGCGCCATTCCTGCAAGACGCAGCCATATCCCTCGCGATAAGTTGCCGTGTCGCTGCGGATCAGCGGGAAGGTCGCAGTCACGCTTTTCGCCTCGGCATCTTCCGACAAGCTGATCAGCTCCATCCCGGCAAGCTGGTCCTTTTCGCAATCGCCCAATGCCCGATTGCCGACAAAGCGGCACGAACACGCCACGCGCGCGCTATACGCGGTCCCTGCGGCAGCATAGCCATTGATCTGCGTGCGATAGGCCGACAGAGCCGCAACGATCAGCGCCACCAGGCCAAGCGTAATCCACAGCCATTTGCCGGATGTCACCCTGCTGCCCGATGTCACCTTATTGTTAGCCATTGTCGAATCGCCTTTGTTGCGCGAGGACCACTTTATGCCGCGCATTCCGCTTACCCATATGGCCGCCCTTACCGTCTTGCCAGCCCTTATGGCCTGCGGCGAAACGCAAGCGGAGCTGCCGCCGCTTACGCCCACCGCGATTGCCGCGATCACGGACCAGCCCGGCGCACCGACCGAGCAATTGGCGCGGCAAGTGGACGAGCTTTTCACCCAAGACGATGTTGGCGAAACGCGCGCTTTCGTCATGTTTTACGACGGGCAACTGGCCGCTGAACGCTATGCGCCGGGTTATGATGAAGAGACGCGCTTCGTCAGCTGGTCGATGGCGAAAACCGTCACGGCGGTGATGATCGGGATGCTGGTCGCCGATGGCGTGCTGGATGTCGATGCGCCCGCGCCTATCCCCAAATGGCAGCGTGCGGGCGATGCGCGCAGCGAAATTACCTTACGCCATCTGTTACAAATGCGCAGCGGGCTTGATCACACCGAAGCTGGCGACGTGCCGTATGAATCAGCCGAAGTGCGAATGCTGTTTCTCGACGGACGCGATGATATGGCACGCTGGGCCGAGGAACAGCCGCTGGAAGCCGAGCCGGGCGAGCAGTTCGAATATTCCAGCAATACGACCGTTATTTTGGCCGACATCGCCGCGCGGGCCTTGACGAACAGCACCGATCCCGACGCGCGCCGTAAAGCGGTTGCGGATTATCTTGAAACGCGCCTGTTCGGGCCGCTGGGCATGGGTTCGATGGTGGCGGAATTCGATGCGAGCGGGACATTGATCGGCGGCAGCCTGATTCACGGGACCGCGCGTGACTGGGCGAAATTCGGTGAATTCCTGCGCAATCGGGGCAAGGCGGATGGCGCACAGATCTTGCCCAGCGCCTGGGTCAAGGCGATGACCACGCCCAGCCCGAAATCCGAGCATTACGGCTATCAAACCTGGCTCAATCGCGAACATCGCGAGCCGGGCAGCGATCAACCGCACCCGCTCTTTGCGGGTCGCGCGCCCGATACACTGTTCGGACTGATCGGCCATATGGGGCAATATGTCATTGTGTCGCCGGAACAGCGGGTTACGATGGTGCGCCTGGGTCATTCGGACACTGCCGAGCGCGAGGCTCTGCGTACCGAAATGGGCGATATTCTTGAGCTGTATCCGGTGCGTTAAGCGCTGTCCGGCAAGGTAAATTGGCCCTCGACGACCGTTACGCATGATCCGCCTAGCCATACGCGATCGCCATCCAGACGGCAGTTGAGATAACCTCCGCGCGCACTCGCCTGATGCGCGGTAAATTCATTGCGGCCCAGACGTTTCGCCCAGAACGGGGTTAGCGCGGCATGGGCAGAGCCGGTTACGCTGTCTTCGGGGACGCCCCAGGCGGGAACGAAAACGCGGCTGACGACATCGGTGCATGTGCCCTTTGCTGTGCAAATCGCCATCCGGTCGATCTGTTCGAGCAAGCGCATATCGGGCGTTAAGTGCGCGCACGGCGTCCTCGTCATCCAATAGAATGATGGTCGTCTGCTCCGCACCCTCGACAGTATCGAAGCATGGCGCATCGACGCCCAATGCAGCGAGCAAATCGGGCATTTCGCGCTGTTCCACGCGGCTGGTCGGCAAGGCCAGCGCATAATCATCCGGGCCAACACTCGGGTCATCATTCGCGCGCCTGACTTCCAAGATGCCGGCCTTGCGTGTCCGAAACGTCACGCGCTCGCTATCCTTGAAGTGCGCCGCCTGATAGCGCAACATGGCCGCTCGCCAGTGTCGCATGGCCGCACATATTGACTTCATGCGTCGGCGTGAACCAGCGCAATTCGTAATCCGCCTCGCCGCTTGCATCAGGTATGTAAAAAGCGGTTTCGGCAAAATTGTTTTCTTCCCCGATCGCCTGCATCATTGCGTCCGGCAGCCAGTCATCGAGCGGCATAACCGCCGCCTGATTGCCCTTGAACGGCGCATCGGCAAAAGCGTCCACATGGAAATAAGGCAGTTTGCGGCTCACGTTTCGTCATCCCCCAATCGTGCGAATTCGTCTTCTTCGACCAGCGGATTTTCCGGCTCGTCCACATGACCTTCGGGGTCGATGTGGATCAGCAATTCAAGGTTCGGGAATTGCGCGCATAAATCTGCTTCGACCCGGTCGATGATGTCATGCGCTTCGCTGACCGTCATGCGGCCCGGCAGATCGACATGGAATTGCGCGAAATCGACATGACCGCCGGTGCGGGTGCGCAAATCATGCAGATTGCTGAGCTCCGGATGCTTGGCGGCAACTTCGACGAACCGCTGGCGCTTTTCCTCCGGCCATTCGTGATCCATCAGCTGATTGACCGCTTCGTTTCCGGCAGTCCACGCGCCCCATGCCAGCCATGCCGCGATACCAATCCCGAACAGGGGATCGGCCATGCCGAACCCGAGAAACTGGTCCAGCGCCAATGCGGCGATCACAGCCAGGTTCAGCAGCAAATCCGACTGATAATGCATATGGTCGGCGGAAATGGCCACGGACCGCGTGCGCGATATGACGTAACGCTGCCAGCCGAGCAGTGCCAGCGTCGCCACAATCGCGATGACGCTGACCGAAATACCTTCAGCGGCGGCACTGGTTCGTGCGCCGGATAGCAATGCGCTGACAGAGCGATAGGCGATGCCCGCTGCCGACAATCCGATCAGCACCACTTGGAACACGGCCGACAAGGCCTCTGCCTTGCCATGCCCGAAGCGGTGATTACGGTCGGCGGGTTGCGAGGCCAGCCACACGCTGAACAAAGTTGCCATGCTGGCGATCAGATCCAGCGCGGTGTCGGCCAGACTGCCCAGCATCGCGGCAGAATCGGTGCGCCAGCTGGCCCAGAGCTTCAGAACCAGCAGGAACAGAGCCGTGACGATCGAGGCAATCGCGGCGCTGCGCGTCAGTTTCGCGCGCGCACTCTCGGTTAATATTGCGGGCGCTTCGCTCATGGAAATAGCAGCGTATCGGTCCACGGCGCATCGATCCCGCTGCGACGGAACTGGCGGCGATCATGCAAGCGGCCGGGGCGGTCGATCCAGAATTCCATCGCCATCGGAGTCACGCGAAAACCGTTCCAATGCGCCGGACGATCGACATCGTGGCCCTCGAAACGCGCTTCCGCAGCGTCATAGCGTTCCACGAACTCCTTGCGCTCGGCCATTGGGCGCGATTGCTCAGAAGCAACTGCACCCAATTGCGATTGCCGTGAGCGGCTGGCGAAATAGGCATCGGCCTGAGCGGCACCGACCTTGGCCAATGGCCCTTCGATGCGGATTTGCCGGTGCAGGCTTTTCCAGTGAAACAGCAGCGCCGCCTGACTGTTCTCCAGAATTTCCTGCCCTTTGCGGCTTTCTTCATTGGTATAGAAGACAAAGCCGCCGCCCGCGCCTTCATGCGGTCCATGCCCTTTTAGCAGCACCATTCGCACCGATGGACTACCATCCGCCGTCGCCGTTGCGACTGCCATCGCATTGGGATCGTTTGGTTCGGACTCGCTCGCCTCGGTCAGCCAGGTGTCGAACAGCGCAAACGGATCGGTGGCAGGGATGACGCTATGCAGATGATCCACCGTTACTCGCCCCCTAATTGCCGCGCCATTGCCTTACCGCATCACCGTCAATATCGTGCGGCGCGCGGAAAATCTGCCCCGCTCATAAGCGCAAGCGGCATACTCTGCAAAGCCTGTCCTATGGCCGCCTTGGCCCAGCATAATAGACTGCGCATGACAGACCTTGCGCCTGCGCACTGTTCTGCCTAGCTAATACGCTATGGCCGATCCCTATTCCACTCTCGGTGTTGCGCGCGGTGCAACCGAAAAAGACATCAAGAGCGCCTATCGCAAGCTCGCCAAGGAATTGCATCCCGACAAGAACAAGGACAATCCCACCGCGACCGAGCGATTCAGCAAAGTCACGCAGGCCTATGACCTGCTGTCCGACAAAGACAAGCGCGCGCAATTCGACCGGGGCGAGATCGATGGCGACGGCAATCCGGCCAATCCTTTCGGCGGGATGGGCGCAGGCGGTCCGGGCGGATTTGGCGGCTCCTCCTATGGCGCAGCACCGGGCGGACAAGGCGGCTTCAACCCGCGCGATTTCGAAGGCATGGGAAATAACGCGGATATCGGCGACATTTTCGAGGGGCTGTTCGGCGGCGGTGGCGGCAGACGCGCCAGTTCCGCCGGTTTTGCTGGCGGACGGCGACCCGCGCCGCCTCCGGCCAAAGGCTCCGACATTCTTTATCGGCTGCGCGTTCCCTTCGTCGATGCAGCCATCCGCGCCGATCAGCGCATCACCCTGTCCGATGGCAAAACGATCGACTTGAAATTGCCCGCCGGAGTCGAAGACGGCACGCAAATGCGCCTCAAAGGCAAAGGCGGCCAAGGTCCGGGCGGCGCAGGCGATGGCATCGTCAAAATTCAGATCGATGCGCATTCCTTCTTCCGCCGCGAAGGCGACGATGTGCGCTTCGACTTGCCGATCACTCTGGACGAAGCGGTCAACGGTGCAAAGGTGCGCGTGCCCACGGTCGATGGCGCAGTGATGATGACGATCAAGGCGGGCACCAATGGCGGCACGGTCCTGCGCCTGAAAGGCAAAGGCTTTTCCAAGAAGGATAACAGTCGCGGCGATCAGCTCGTCACGTTGGAAATTCAATTGCCCGCCAACCTTACCGAGCTTGCAAAGCGCCTCGATGGGTGGAAAGACGATAGCGATCCCCGCAAAGGCATGAGCTGACGCGAGAGAAATATCGCGGTGCGTATTCCAGCATGAGAAGGGCTTTTTTTGGCCGAACCTGAACTGGCCGATCCAACCAAGCGCAAGGTTCGCTCGCTTTCGCCCGAAGACCGGCGCAAGTCCGCCGCCTATCTGCGCGGCCAAGTCACCAGCCGGATGGGGCCGGGCAGCCGCTTTTTTCAAGTCATCAAGCGCGTCTTCATCGGCACATATAATGAAGGCTTCATTCATGCGGGCAATCTTGCCTACATGGCGATGCTGGCGATCTTCCCGTTCTTTATTCTGGGCGCAGCCGTGTTCTCCGCGATCGGTGAAGAGGGCGAGCGCGCCGCCACCATCAACGCTATTCTCGTTGCCCTTCCCCCCACCGTGCGTGAGACGATCGGCCCGGTCGCCCGCGACGTGGTCGAAGCGCGCAGCGGCTGGCTGTTATGGGCAGGTGCGGTTGTGGCGCTCTGGACCGTCGGCAGCCTGATCGAGACGATCCGTGAGATGCTCCGCCGCGCATATGGTACCGAAGCCACCTATTCGTTCTGGAAGTACCGGCTGTTCTCTACCGGGATCATCATCGCCGCCGTCGTCCTGCTGATGCTGTCATTGATTGCGCAATTCATGATTACCGCCGCGCAGGAATTTATTGCCGCTTATCTGCCGACTTTGAGCGAGGTCATTTCCGGCCTGTCCTTGTCGCGCATCGTTCCGGGGCTGGGCCTGTTCGGCTCGCTCTACATGATTTTCTACACGCTCACCCCGCATGATTACCGACAACGCCGCTATCCCAAATGGCCCGGCGCGCTGGTCGTGACGCTGTGGTGGGTCGCCGTTACCGTCATCCTGCCGCGCGTCTTATCGAGCTTTTTCTCCTACGACCTGACTTACGGTAGCCTCGCCGGGATCATGATAACGCTGTTCTTTTTCTGGTTGGTCGGGCTGGGAATGGTGGTAGGGGCAGAGCTGAATGCAGCGCTGGCCGAGACACCGGAAGAGCAGGCGGCGGACTTGCTGGAACACCATGCGGATTACTAGCGAATATAAAGGATCGTTATGAGCGGGTTGATGGCGGGGAAACGCGGGCTGATCATGGGCCTTGCGAACGACAAGTCGCTGGCGTGGGGCATTGCCCAGCAATTGCGTGAACATGGCGCAGAGCTGGCCTTTACCTATCAGGGCGAGGCGCTGGCAAAGCGGGTCAAACCCTTGGCCGCGCAACTGGATTCCGACTTCGTATTTCCCTGCGATGTGTCCGATATGGATGCGCTGGACGAGGCATTTGCCACGCTGAAAAGCCGCTGGGACACGATCGATTTCGTCGTTCATGCAATCGGGTTTTCGGACAAGAATGAATTGCGCGGAAAATATGTCGATACCAGCCTCGACAATTTTCTGATGACGATGAATATTTCCGCCTATTCGCTGGTCGCCGTGGCGCAGCGCGCAGCCAAAATGATGCCGCCCAAAACCGAAGACGGTAAAGGCGGCGGCAGCATCGTCACGCTGACCTATTATGGCGCGGAAAAAGTCATTCCGCATTACAACGTGATGGGCGTTGCCAAGGCCGCACTGGAAAGTAGCGTCCAGTATCTTGCCAACGATCTTGGGCCGGCAGGCATTCGCGTAAACGCCCTGTCCGCCGGGCCGATCAAAACGCTGGCCGCCAGCGGGATCGGCGATTTCCGGTATATTTTGCGCTGGAACGAGCTGAATGCGCCCTTACGCCGCAATGTCACTATCGACGATGTCGGCGGTGCGGGGCTATACCTGCTCTCCGATCTGTCATCCGGCGTCACCGGCGAAGTTCATCACGTTGACGCAGGCTATCACGTCGTCGGCATGAAGCAGGAAGACGCACCGGATATCGGGTTGGATTAGGTTAAAAGCTGCCGCAAATATTGCCCGTAAAGGCTGTTGCTATATTTATCGGCCATCTGGCTTATTTCCGGCTTTCCGATCCACCCTGCATTGAACGCAATCTCTTCAGGGCAGGCAATCATTAATCCTTGGCGGTTTTGTATTGTCTCAATAAACTGTCCCGCCTCAATCAAGCTTTGCGGGGTGCCCGTATCAAGCCATGTATATCCTCGACCAAGTACGGTTACATCGGCATTGCCATGATCGAGGTAGTGCTGATTCAGATCGGTGATCTCTACTTCCCCCCTATCGGATGGCTTGAGAGAACTGGCAATTTTTGAAGCGTCGCCGTCATAAAAATATAAGCCCGTAACAGCAAAGTTAGATTTCGGGTTATTAGGCTTCTCCACCAGACTGACGGGGCAAAAATTTTCGTCAAGTTCGACCACACCATACCGCTCCGGATCATGGACGCGATATGCAAACAAGGAGCACCCTGATTGCCGCCCTGAAACATCAGCCAGAATTTTTCCAAACTGGTCGCCATAAAACAAATTGTCACCCAGGATCAAAGCAGAATGATCGCCGCCTAGGAAATCGGCTGCTATAATCAAAGCCTGCGCGATGCCGGCAGGTTTTGGCTGGACTGCATAGCGGATTGACACGCCCCACTGCGATCCATCACCCAAAAGTTGTTCGAAAAGCGGCGTATCGTGAGGCGTAGATATCAACAGAATGTCGTCAATGCCTGCGAGCATCAATGATGTCAGCGGGTAATAAACCATCGGCTTATCATAAACCGGCAGCATTTGTTTGGACACCACTTTGGTCAGCGGATACAGGCGCGTACCGCTGCCACCTGCTAAAATAATTCCCTTGCGCTTCACTTGCGTATTTCTCCGTATTTGCGGTCCAGCCATTCGCTATAAGCACCTGACTCGATGCTATCGACCCATTTGCTGTTATCGAGGTACCATTTTACGGTTTTCTTAAGGCCTGAATGCAATGTCTCTTTTGCGGCATAGCCCAGCTCTGCTCCTGCTTTGTCGCAGTTTACCGAATAACGGCGATCATGTCCGGCGCGGTCTTTAACATGGGTGATTTGATCGGCATAAGATCCGCTGCCGCTTTTTGGCATCATATCATCCAGCAAACCGCAAAGCTTGCGAACCAGATCGATATTGGTCAACTCGCTACCGCCCCCGATAATATATGTTTCGCCAATCCGCCCCTTTGCCAGGGCATCGAGTATGCCGCAGCAATGATCCGTGACATAGAGCCAGTCCCTGACCTGTTTCCCATCGCCATATATTGGCAAGGGCTCTCCGCGTAAGGCTTTCATAATGACAAGCGGAATCAGTTTTTCCGGGAATTGATATGGTCCGTAATTATTGCTGCAATTCGTGATGATGACGGGCAGCCCATAAGTTTTGTGCCAGGCACGCGCCAGCATATCACTTGCGGCTTTGCTAGCGGCATAGGGTGAATTGGGACGATATGGCGTGGTTTCGCAGAAAGGCTTATCATCTGGGCCCAGAGTGCCATATACCTCGTCTGTACTGACATGGACAAACCGAAACGCCTGCTGTTTTTCCTCATTCTCCTGTTCGGAGAGAGATCGTCGATAATCTCGCGCTGCCTCCAATAATTTGTGTGTGCCGTTTACGTTCGTCGCAACGAAAGCCCCGGCGCTTTCGATGGACCGATCTACGTGGCTTTCAGCAGCAAGGTGCAAGATGGCATCCGGACGGTACTTTTTTAGCAGCGATGTAACCAGTTCAAAGTCGCCGATATCACCTCGCTCAAAGCTGAATCTGGTTTCGTCGACATCCTTAAGGTTGGCCAGATTGCCCGCATAAGTCAGCGCGTCCAATACCACGACGTGCTCTTTAGGGTCTGTGGAGAGAATGTGCCGAACAAGATTGGAGCCGATGAAGCCGGCACCGCCGGTAACTAATATCATGCCTCTACCTCCACGTGCCGCAAGAAATGCGGGTCAATTCGAAAATTGCGCAATTGTGTCGCAAATGTAATTAATTTGATCGTCACTAAGATCTAGAAACAATGGTAACCGCAACAAGCAAGTTGTGAAGCGATCTGCATTTGGCAATGGCCTTCCGTCATGGCGATCATGGAAATATACGCTGTCATGCAAGGCTTGATAATGAAACGTCGCGTGTATTCCGTTTGATTTCAAAAACTTCTGTAAGGAGTTTCGGATTTCAGGGGATTTGCATACGAGGTAGTACATGTGGGCATTGTTTGTTGAATAATCCGGAATAACAGGGCAGCTAAACGCGCCATTTTTCTCAAGCGGGCGCAGCCTTTGGTCGTAAGACTGCCAGATTATCAGGCGTTTTTTCTGTATTTCGTCGATACTGTCCAATTGGGCAAGGAGGCTGGCTGCAATCAGCTCGGACGGAAGATATGACGACCCCAAAGACACCCAGCCATACTTATCAACCTCGCCTCGAAAAAATGCTGACCGGTCGGTTCCTTTTTCTCGAACGACCTCCGCCTGCTTCACCATTGCCTTGTCGTTGACGTGTAGCGACCCGCCTTCGCCAGAAATAATGTTTTTCGTTTCGTGAAAAGAGAATGCCCCCAAATGACCGATTGTGCCGAGGGGGACGCCCTTGTAATTGGATGCTATGCCTTGTGCGGCATCCTCGACGACATGGAGACCGTGATCATCGGCAAGGGCCATAATGGGATCCATGTCGCAAGCGCAGCCAGCGTAATGGACTGGAACGATCGCTCGTGTTTTTGGAGTGACCAGCTCTTCTAAACTTAAAGCGTCGATATTGGGATGCGCTATTTCGCTATCCGCAAAAACTATCTTCGCCCCGCGCAGGGCAAAAGCATTCGCTGTTGATACGAATGTGTAACTTGGCACAATTACTTCATCGCCAGCTTTGATATCTATGAGAAGGGCGGAGGCCTCCAGGGCATCGGTGCAAGACGTTGTTAAAAATGCACGGCCTGAGCCAAGTAAATTTTCAAGTTTAGCGTGGCACCTTTTTGTAAAGGGGCCGTCTCCCGACAAGCGCCCCTGCTCTAAGGCTTCTGCAATATATTTGATCTCCGCCCCGGTAACATATGGGCGATTAAAGGGGATTTGTTCCATATCTAATTGCGCGCCTTGTCAAAAAACCCCTGTGCCCAACTTGGCCTTCATCGCCGAAATTTCGCAACCCTTAAGTGCGAGCGCCATTTAAGCGGGTAACCATTTGGCGCGCTCGTAAAGCATAAAGCGGATGAACCGATACTCCACTTCGGTCCTGATAGGTCGGTAGGTCCGCTGCGGCACGTTAAACTGCGTTACGTTCGATTGATCATCAAATGAATTAACAATTTCGAACAGGCCTCGCGAGATGCCGGTTTGATTACAAAATTCTTCTATAAGCCTGTCGAACCGAATTACCTTCTCCTCATCCGCAACATCTTCGAATTGCGGACCGAATTTGTCGGTCATGTCCTTGGCAGGGGAGCCAGCGTAAACGTGATTTGCCTCCATGTCGCGCGTTGCCACACCGCCGGTCATGAGCATACTTTTCTCAGCTGCATGAATTGGCCCGGTGATTGAATGCCCGACAAGCCAGACATCGTCTTCCAGTGTCAGCCTGCCGGAGCTGCTCCAGCGACAGCCCTGCAGCGTATCGCCAAATTGCATATGGCTCCACAACTGAGAATGAGCACCGACTCCGACATTGTTACCGATATTTGTATAACCGCCCAGAGAATCAATAATGGTGTAATGGCCAAACCAGCAATTATGCCCGATAGTTGTCTTCTTACCGCTTATAACAGCGCCATGGTGGATTGTCGTATATTCGCCGATAGTCAGTTCTTCAACGTCGATGTACAGGTCGCGCCCCAGTATAGTGCCGTAACCAATCGAGATGTTTTGGCACTTCGGGCCGAAAGTTACGTTAGAACCGATCTTTACCCGCCGAGAAATGGAAAAATTCGTATGCTCCGAGCAGGAGAATTTGTACTCTGAATTGTCCAATGGGTTTCTCCGGCTTCAATTCTGCAATTCACGGACCAGCGCAGAAATAGCGCCAGCCTGTGCATCTGCCGTCAATCGCTCGAGCGCCAATTCACGCGCACGCGATCTCCCTTTTACAATACGATCTTCGCCCCAAGAAAGCACGTCCAAAATGGCCTCGCTGAAGTGATCCGGATCGTTGTCGGTCTTGGATATTCGGCCAGTGCCTCCGTCCTCGACGATATCCAATGCGACGCCCAGAGGGTTTGCCACGACAAGACAGCCGCACATAACACTTTCGTTAATCATCATGGGACCTGCGTCCTCGATAGATGGGCTAATATAAATAGTAGCGGCCGAATAAGCTTTTATAAGCTGCTCTGGCGGCACCGGCCCAAGATTTTTCACTTGGTAGCCAGCCTCTGTAAATTCACGAAAATCCGGGCCATCGCCAGCTACCAAAAGCAACGGAAGACGATCTTTCGAAAGTTGAGTGGCAAGGAGCTGTAACGCCGCCTTCAACAGGGGCACTCCTTTACGCATTTGCTCATTTTTTCGAGAGCCAAAGAAGAGCATCGGCCGCCCGGATTCCAGGCCGAATTCGACCCGGGCTGCCTCCTGATCCATCGGGCGAAAGATTGCGGGGTCCAAGCCTAGCGGCGCAATGTCGACTTTAGATGCGCCGAAGATCGATGAGCGCATGGCCTGAGCTGCCAACCACGATGAGCCTGCGACGACAGAATGGTTCAGCCCGTCAATAGCTCTGGTTTTCTTCGTGAGGGTGTTTTTTGCAAAAGCTCTTAAATGCTTAATCGTCACGGCTGGGCAGCTTGCGCACTCTCGTTCGTATCCGCGGCAATCCCAAGCGAAGTGACACCCCCCCGTTAGCGGATTCATATCCATAAGATAAAACAGGATCGGCGTACCGAAGCTTTTGCTGATTTCAGATTGCTCCTGAAAGGACATGAAGCCGCTTGTAAAATGCGATATTATTATATCAGGAGCGAACGTTGAAATTGCTTTGTAGATGGCATTTGCCGCTGGATTGCGCCATTCCGCATTGCGAAAATAGTATTTCTCTTCAGTTGAAAGTTTGAAGAATGCTTTCGAGATAGCAAGCTTAGTTCGCGACGATGTGGTTTCAAACTTTTCATGGCCTTCCGACCAACTCGATCCGTAATGCATAAAGATTTTTGAATTGTGACCAATATTTTGCAGGGCTGCATGCAATCGCTCTACAGCAATGCCAGCGCCGCCATCATTGGTTGTTGTAAGATGGGCAATTCGCAAGGCAGTATTTGGCAAATCTGTTTCTGGTTGCCCATGGCCGATCGTCCGCATCAGGCAATCAAATCAACGAACGCATCCCATTGCTTCGCTTTGCTATAATGGTTTTTTACGGCATGATTTCCGCGCCTAGCGACGTCCTGAAAATCTGTTCCGTGTTCTACTAGTTCCCCGAGCTTCGCCATCGCCTCTGCTGCGTCGTCATAGCGGATCATGGTCTCTGCAGTCATATGGGCCGGATATTCGCCTGCGTCGGAAAATAGCAGGCTGCCGCAACCCATTGCCTCCCAGCATCGCATATTGCCCCTTGCCGAACCGGCCATATCAATAGCGGCATTAATCGTGATTTTTGCATCCCCGAGAGCTTTGTACAGAGCCCGCCCGAACACCGGCTTTTGCGTAACACTGCGAATTGCTCGATCGCGACGATGCTTGGCAAGTGGGCCTATGAGTCCGACAGGCGTTTCCGCAAGCCGCGTAAACCGCGACAGATCAAGATGGAAATGCGTGTCATCTGGATAAGCCTTTGCGATTGCGTTCAAAAACTGTCCGCGCTTTTTATGATGTCGCGAATAGCCTCCAATAAAGACAATCTCGGTGTTTCGCTGAATATAAGGCTTTGCGTATTCATCCATTACCGGATCGAATGCAGGAAAAAAATAACCCACATTGGCACCTTGGTTTTGATATTGCTGAAGAATAGTCGGAAAATTGTTTATAATGCGATCGTAGGCAAGAAAGCTATCGTTTGCAGAAGGCGCAGCACGCCACGCAATACTATATTTCACGCAGCCGGGCATTCGATCCAGCAACTGCTTTCCAAAGCGCACCGGGTCCATCGAATAAAACACTTCGGTGCGATGATGTTCGATCTGCGAGAGCAAAATGGATTGCAAGTCGGCATTCGCCGGCATTCCCTGCTCTTCAGCCCACGCCTTTTGCATCGATACTGTGTCACCGAGCGCAAAAAAAGCATCTTCGGATTGCTCTAAAACAGGCTGCAAAATATGCGTAGCACCGAATCTGTCTTGCAGGAATACGTCGATCTTCTGCTTAAAGGTTTGTGCTTCAGCCTCGTGGAACAACCGCTCCAGAGACGGCAAATATGCGGGATATAATGATGAAGCCTGAAATATCCGCATGATCAGCCTCGATCGGCTTTCTGCTCCAGATTACCCGACACACCAAGAAGCAAGGCGAGCAAAATCCCGCCTCCTGTTAACAAGGAGGTGAAAATTGACGAGTTCGAAAGCAAAATAATAAATGGCAAAGATGCGGCTAGAATTACTGCCCGGTCTCCTTTGCCCGCAATTCGATCCAAAATTGTAATTGCCACCCATCCGATTGCTGTTGCTATCGGCACACCAACAAGCCCGAAGCTGGCTATGCCGTCCCCCGCGATAAAAGTAGCGATATAGTTGTTGTAATCATAGCCTGCCCCAGGGGTAACGTAGGCACCCACGACTTGTCCGACAGACAATGTGCCATAAGGATATTCGGTGAACAGGCGCCCGACTTGGGAATGCGATAGATAAGTCGCTTCGAAAGTGCTGAAGAATTCTCCATAAGCTCCGATCAATACGCCAGGCAGATAAAGCGTGCGCATATACAGGATCGATGTCATTTGATGGATTGCGCCGTTGGTAGGGACATAATAAGGCAGCCATAACAACCCGATAAGTGCGGTTACGACGAACACCAGAGACATGCGCCATATCCGCACTCGATTGTTCTGGTCGATAATCAGAGACGCGAAGACTACCACCAATGTCGAAAAAATAATGATTTTACCAGCCAGTGAGGCATAAGCGAGAACCTGACTCGCTACGCCCAACGCAACCAGAAAATAATTTTTATTGCGCACACCATATGCGATCAAAAAGGGATTTATTGCGCCCGTCAGCCCGCCAATAGCATATACGATGATGTTTGATCCAAGCACATTGTTGGCCAGCGCGCGCTGTTCATAAACGTTTTCAATGCCAGCAATCGAGAGGCTGTTGCCGAAAACATAAAAAATTGCACCATTGAGCAGGACATACACGCCCAAAAGCCCGCCCCAAAACAGGTCTGCCGGCATGCGGGGTATCGTCCAAGCCTTCGCGGAAATACGGCTCAATAGATTAAATCCGATCGCCGAAACCAGTAACAAACCGAACAGGAGGTAGATGCGATCACCGACGATATATGCTTGGTTCGGCGGTATAAGCAATCCCGGTAGAAACACGGTGAAATGCAACGTCCATGCCGACAACTGCAATATATTTTTGGGCCGGATCGGAAGAAATAATGCAGGTACCGCCGCCAAAGCAATTAAGGCGATTTGCACCGTCCACGTCTGGGGCAAAAATTTAAAACCAATATATTCCCACCAGTAGGAAAGATGCTCGTAGTTCTTAATTATGGCAAAGCCATAAAAAAGCGAAATTGCATATCTCAGCCAAGGCCCTGCTGTAGCCCAGTCAGAAGTCTTTCTTTCCTTCAGGTCGGCTGTTCGCTCGCTTTCGAACCTCGGCCGTCCAGATACTCTTCCGGTCTGCATTTCTTCTGACTTCACCACATCATAGCCGCTGGAAAGCGTTATTGTAATTTATCCGCAACATCATGTCGTGCGTGCAGTTTGATGGCATGATGCGCCAAGCCCAAGAAAGCAAGGCTCGTGAGGACAACGGCTATCGCGTGTATCTGCACTGATTGATCAGCGCCCAGATCATATATCCAGATACCATACCACAATGCTGCCATTACAATAAGACGGCCAACCTCCCACGTCATCTGCAAACTCTGCCGCTCGATCACGACCAGAGTCATGTTCACGCATCCGGAGATCAGAATGAAGAGCAGCGCCGGAGCCATAAATTGCGCAAATCTTCCCGCCTGAAACCACTCCGCGCCAAAGAGCAAACCGAATATTTCATCCGCAAACAGGGCTAGAATAATAGCAGGCACGATACCAATGCCGCCAACCCACACTATTAGATTTCTGAAATATTTGCGCAAATCCCCCTTCGTGCGGATTAACTCCGCCATCTGTGATGAATAGACCTGTGAAACCGATCCGCTTACTAACGCAACAGCCATGGTCAGACTACGTTCTACAAGCGCGAATTGCCCCGCTATGGCAGGCGAAAAGGTAGCATACATCATGATTGGCGTGAGCGTTCCGCCAATGGCGTTTATCACCCCGCTAGGCGAAGAAATAAACGCAAAAGCACGATAACGCCCTGCAGCACGCATAATTCGTGGCAAATTAAATTTGGGCAAGTCGGCGATCGCGGATTTCAGCAGGTAAAAGGATGCCGCCATCCGAGCAGCGACATCGGCGATTAGCAAGCCAACCGATACCAGACCATAAAAGCCTAATCCGGAAGAAGCTGAAACATAAACAAGCGATTGAACCACTTTGGAATTGCTTGTTTTGATATAATGAAAGTTGCGCAAGGACAGGTTGTTTGCCGCCAAGGTCAGACCATAAAAAGAAACTGCAATTGGCAACAGCCACCAAGGAAAGCGAAAAAATTCATCGTAAATATTTGGCAAAAGGTAAGCGCCGATTCCCATCGCGACGAATATCATGAAAGTCAGAGCAATATTCGAAAGAACGCACAAATAGAAAACATCGCCTATTTCCGTGCCATCCTCGCTTCTCAACAAAGCAATTTCAAAACGAAGATTGATGGATACGCCCAAAATGACGAGGCAGCTTTGGTAAAATTGGAAGACGCCGAAAGCATCTGGATCATACAGGCGAGCCAGTAACAAAAGAGCCACGAAGCCGATCAATTGCGCGATAACGGCGCCGCGCAAGATGATCGTAACATTGCGGAACATGAGCTTTTGTCACTCTCGGATCTTCGCCAACAGGCTAGTGCCGTGTTGGTCAGTGCCTAATCCTACCGCACTTTGAAAGAAGCAATCTTACCGGCAATGAATTGAATATGTGCCGGTTCAAGTTCAGGGTATATCGGCAAAGATAAAATTCTTGATTGATGATGATGTGCCACGGGGAAATCATCCGGAATATGCTGAAAACGCTCATAAGCAGGCAGGTACGGGAGAGCTGCGGGATAGTTTATCACAGTTGGGATGCCGCAGCTGGTCAGAAATTTGCGAAGATCATCGCGTTGTTCATGCATAATAACATAAAGATGAAAAACATGCTCACGGCCATCGGCTATAATGGGCAGGCTCACGCCATCGACACTGTTCAAAGACTGACCATAAAGTGAGGCAACCTCGCGGCGGCGTTTGGTCCAGTCCGCTAAATGCGGTAGCTTTACAGACAGAATAGCTGCCTGAATGCCATCAAGACGACTGTTGATGCCTTCAATCTCATGATGACCTTTTTGCAGGCCCCCATGCCGAGCGAAGCGCGCCATTTTTTGCGCCAGTTGCGCGTCGTTGGTAACGGCTGCTCCTGCATCGCCCATCGCGCCTAAATTTTTTCCAGGATAAAACGAAAAAGTGCCAATGTTGCCAAAGGTGCCAACCATCTGCCCGTTATAAGTTGCAAGGTGAGCTTGCGCGCAGTCCTCGATTACCCAAAGACCGCGCTGCGTTGCTGCACGCATAATCGAATCCATATCGGCGGCCTGTCCGTATAAATGGACCGGGATAATGCCAACCGTTCGATCCGTTACCTTCTCAGCAATTTTCGTAGAGTCAATTGTGTGAGTTGCGGGGTCGATATCGACAAACACCGGCACAGCCCCATGCTGGCTTATAGTCTCGGACGTCGATATCCAGCTTTGCGCCGTGGTAATAACCTCGTCGCCCGGCTTGACGGCCAAAGCGTGCATGGCAATGTAGAGTGCGTCGGTACCATTGGCGCAGGAAACACAGTGTGTAGCGCGCATAGCCGATGCAAATTCTTCTTCGAATTTCTCTACGCGCGGTCCACGCACAAAAGCCGATTCAGCGATTACGCTCGAAATAGCCTCGTCGATTTCGCCCTTTATCGACAAATATTGCTTATGCAAATCAACAAATTGAATGTCAGGCAAGGTCAGGTCCGTTCAAATTAGAGATCGCGTAACAACCGTGCGGGGTTGCCCGCATATATACCAGAGTGCGTTATATCTTTGGTGACGACACTGCCAGCACCTATTACGGCATCATCGCAAATGGAAATCGGCAATATCGTCGCATTGGACCCAATCGACACGCGATTGCCTAACCGCGTAGCCTCCCATTTTTCGGTATCACCGCCAGCTGGCCCGCCCTCGCGGAACGCATCGTTTACGAACATGACGCCATGTCCGATAAAACAATCGTTGCCAATCGTTACCAGCTCACAGATGAAGCTGTGGCTTTGAATTTTTGTGCGCAACCCGATCGTGACGTTTTTTTGTATCTCTACAAACGGCCCAACAAAGCTGTTGCTTCCGATAGAACAGCCGTAGATGTTGACTGGCAAAACGACTTTGACATCCTCACCAAATTCTACATCAACGACTTTAGCCTGATAGAATTCAGGTTTCGCGCCAGTTGGCATTAAGCTGGCGATCCAAGTTTGCTAAACCGGCTGGAGAAGTGAACCGATACCTCCAGCCCGGTTTCGATCGACTCGTACAGGGCAGTGATAAGCTCAAGACTTCTGCGGCCTTGCAGCCCATCGACTAACGCAGCTCGATCATGTCTGAGACAATCGATGACGTGCTCGTAATACGCCTGATGTCCATAGCCATAAACATTAGGGGGATTGACCGAAAACTGTTCTTTTATGTTGGCGTCTTCCGCAAGTGGCTCGGAAAAATTCCAATGCTCCATTTTGTTTACAGCGAAACCACCAATTACGGCAGTGCCGGTTGAGCCCAAAACTGACAGCGATCCCTCCAGGTCTTTTGGTCGGACTGCATTCGTAGCCTCGATTATACCCAGCGCCCCGTTCGCAAATTTTAAGGTTGCGATAGCTGTATCTTCGGCTTCGATATCGACAAGGGCGGTTACAGCGCGCGCGTGGACACTGACTACATCGCCGAAGAACCATTCGAGCAAGTCGATGTGGTGGCTTGCCTGATTGGCGAGAACGCCTCCGTCTTGCGCCCAGGTGCCGCGCCAGTCATCTTGGTCATAATATGACTGGTCCCGGCTCCAACGCACCCGGACAGTACCCAGTATAAGTTTGCCAAATCTTCCCGCTTCCAATGCTTCACGCGCTTTTACCACAGGAACATTGAACCGGTTTTGCTTAACTACGAACAACTTAACGCCGGCCGCGTCGCAAGCGCGAATCATCGCGTCGGCGTCTTGCATTCGTAGCGCCATCGGTTTTTCGACGACAACGTGCTTCCCGCCTTGCGCAGCTTCGATTGCGTGCTCGGCGTGCATTCCGCTTGGTGTCAGGATTGTCACTGCATCGCATTCGCCGGATCGCAATAATTCTGCGAGCGAATAGAAAGCAGGTACGCTAAACTTTTCGGCGAACGCATCGGCGCGGCTGTGATCGATGTCGCACACGGCAGAAAGCTCCGCACCCTCAATCTGACCCGTTCCAAGTAATTCGGAATGGCGCTTGGCGATACGTCCGCATCCAACAATTGCAAATTTCAACATTGATTTCTCTTAATTAAAAAAGCGTGCGATAGTCACAATAGCATCCCATCGCAAGATTGTCGGCCAGCCTCCGGCACATGCGATACTCGGACATCATTAAATCTGGTCTGGCCTATGCCTTTTTCTTGCGACAGGTTCTGTAGCACTTGTTGCGACCGGGGTCCGCTAAGTAAGACATTTTCTAATTGGAGCCCAGCAATGTTCCGCACATCGAAAATTTCGCGTCCGTCAGCGACAAACAGGTGGCTATTTTGGATGCGAATATCGGCATCTGCATCGCGCGCGCGCAAACTGCTGACTTCACCGGACACAGAACTTTGTACAATGTCCAATCGACTTTTCCCCGAAGGACTATCCTGGTAAATGTCGATAGCTCGGCCTCCGGCCAAAATGCAGCATTGCCGGATAGTTACTGAGCCGATTGTGGCGGCAAGGTTATTCCGAATAGCGATGCCTGCTCCGGTAGATTCAAAACTGCAATTGCTGAACCTCACGGCGATCGGTGGTGATTTTTCATCTTGTGAGCGAGCGTAAAAGGCGGCTTTTGATGCAGCGCCTACGCTAACGTTTTCTATCTCAAGCGACAGTGCGTGGCTATTCAAGCGCGGCGTGATAAATGCGATCGCGACTGCGTTACCGGTCAGATATCCCCCGGTCACCGAAGCGTTCCGTGTCCCGTTAAGCGCTATCGCTGCTTTTGGAAGAGTGTCGTCTTTCAAGTCGGTCTGACCGGATATGACGGCGTCGCGAATGACGACATTATTCGCTAATGTGCAGTAAATCCCGCATGATCTCGGATTGCGGATACGCGCATTTGCAATCAAAATATTACGCATATCACGGCCGGCCGAATACACTTGTATGGCATAAGCCCCGCTATCGTCTTCGGCGCCCTGCACACCGGCGTTATCGATCGAACAATCCTGAACAACGATATTGGAAATTGCTCCGTAAAGCGCAATTCCGCTTTTTATATAGGTCGCATCTGCCGTCACGTTTCGGATCGTCAGCGTAGACACTTGTCCGGCAAGCGCATCGACCCGTATAGCTGCGCTGTTATGGCCTATATTGCCAGGCGACACCGAATTCCCCGCCCGACTTGTCACTTTGATATCAGATAAACTTACTTGCCTTATGTGGGATGACTGATCCGCAATGACATGGATCCATCCAGGCGCTGCGAAATTATCGAGCGACAGCCGCTCTAATGTCAGCGCATTTTGGTTTACGGTTTCAGTAAATCGGCAATCGATCGCAGCGCCAACCGTTTCGCCAATAGATCGATTGTTTCCGGTAAGCGAAAGATTAGAAATTTTTGCGCCGAAGGCATTTTTTAATCGGAAGAGGCGGCATAGCGTATCGCCGATTATATCGATTTGCGTTACAGCTGCATCATCTCCCTCAAGCTGCACGTGTGCTCCGATCTCAAGACCGGCTCCACCCAACTGAGCACTATCAAGCAGCATCCTGCCCGCCGGCAAGCAAAGTGTGCCGCCGCGATTATTCAATCTTGCCAAGGCTGAACGAAACGCCTCGACCATCCCATCACTGTAACGACCAGCCGCAATCGCATCGGTCTGCTCTCGATCTAAGAAATCCAGCAATTTCAATTTTAAAAAATGCTGCGAGGCAGATGCCCGTCCAAATCGAGCCGACTCAAAAGACGCAGATAAAAACGCGGTTGCTGAGAATGTAAACCGCCGACGGCTTATCATATCAATTCGCACTTTTTACGCGGCAAAAACTTGCTTGAATTGCTTAGTAACGGCGTCGATATTATATTTTTTTTCTGCCGCGCTTCGCCCGAGCAGGCCCCGTTTTTTTGCTTCTGCCGGGTCGTCTGCAATATTTTCGATGATGTCCCGCAATCTTTGCGCGTCACCTGTCGGGACGCACCAGCCGCAATTTTCCTCGGAAACTACCATAGATAATTCTGATCCGACGTCAGCAACGGCGATAATCGGAGTGCCTGCGGCCATCACATCGTACATTCGGCTTGGCACGGAGATACCCTTCATCTTGGATACGAACGGAATAATAGACGCATCAGCGCGAGCTAGAACCTGACCGAGCCTTTCTCGCGGCTGTCTGTCCAAAAAACGAACATTGTCAGATACGTCGAGATCCAGCTGCTTTTTTATTTTTGAAGCTTTTCCGCCATACCCGATGAACTGGAATATAATGTCATCTCGGCTGGAAAGCGTCTCTGCCACCTGAAGCACAAGTTCGATATCATGCGTTCGGCCCAGATTACCGGCCATTTGAATAACCGTTTTGCCAGCAAGATTATGCTCTTGAGCAAATTGGTTGCTTTGCTCGTCTATCGGAAAAATTCGATCGGTCGCGCCCCAATTCGGGATGACTTTAACTGTCTCGGAATTTTCACGGAGTTTTGCCTTTGTTAATACGGCCATATCACGGCCTAAAACTACGATAGAGCGGTACTGGGCGAGCGTTGCGCGCATCGCCGCAAACGCTGTCCGGTATAATAGCGACCTGGACGAAACGGCGCCAACTGCTTCCAGAAGTTCAGGGTAGACATCATGCATCAGAAGTGATGGCTGCAATCCTTTTATCCGGCTGATTATAGCTACGATCGGCGGCAAAGTCGGAGGGTTGGTCAATACCAGCACATGATCTCCGCGTTTCGGCATCAAAAAAATTGCCAACGCGCAGGACACAGTGAAAGTCGCCATGTTTACAATCCGGCCGAGGATCGAGTCCTTGTTAAACCGGGTAGAAAATACCCGCTTGATCCTAACGCCCTCTCGCTGCTCATGGCGCGAGGCCTTCAAATGCCGTTCGCTATATGTGGGCTGGCTACACACAACATTTACGTCGAAGTCTTTTGCCAGGCTCTCGGCAATATGCGTCACAAAATACCCAGTCGACGTGTCTTCCGGATAATAAAGTTCGCTCAAAATCCATAATTTCATGCGGGATCCCGTAGCATAGTTTGTAGACAATCTTTTAAGTCTGACGGGAGTTTCAGCTTTATGGCTTCATTACAGCCATCTGCCAAAAGCGCGTTTTGAAAAAAAGACCAGTGTGCTCCAGGAGACAATCGCCTCAAAGGGCTTTGTATCGTTTGCGGAATGCGAAAACTACGCGCCTTGTGGCCGGTACTCTCTACAATCGCGGCTTCCAACACGTCAAAAGAGAAAGGGTTTGAGTCCGCCGCATAAAGCGCGCCATGTTGGCGCCAAAGGCTGACGATTACTTTTGCCGAGAGATCGACCGATATGACTGATCGGTAAGCCTGCTTTCTCGGCTTTAATAAAACACCAGTCATACGCCAGAGCCCAATAAGCTGCTCCATCTTACCACTTCTTTTAGGGCCAATTATGGCGGGCAGACGTAAAAGCGAGACACAGAAATCATCGCTGCTCAATTGCGCCAGAATGGCATCGCATTTTGCCTTCGAGCGGCCATAATCCGTTACTGGTGCGACAGGTGTGGTGGCATTTATTTCTTCCGCACGGCCATGCACGGAAAAGGAGGAAATGTGAATAAAATGGGCTACGCTCGCATCCCTTGCTGCAAGCGCAGCTCGTTCAGCAAGTGCTACATTGACGTGTTCCAGATCGTTTTGCGACCCTGTGGATATGCCGATGCAGTTTACTACCGTATCGCAACCTTCAAACCAGGAAGGCTTAACATCGGCATAGTCGGATACGACCAAATCACCATCGGCACCTATTCTCACGATCGATTTGGACGAATGACTGCCTTCGCATCGCAAAAGCGCGCGACCGATCCCGCTAGCCCCTCCTAAAATCGCCATCTTCACGGGCTTTGTGCTTGTTGATGATTTTATCATACTGGTTGATAGAACCCCGGAATGTGCCACAATTATTGTTGCACTAAGCGCAAAACGAGAGTTAAGAATTTATATCAAACAAGCCTAAACGTATTGCAAATGGACGTATCGCGTAAAAAACGATAAGCGACCTCTAGCAATGCCAATTCGCATTGCAACCTTAAGGCCTGCGCCGTTCTTAATATGTGAGACGCTCCAAGCGATTTGGCTTATCCATCCGTCATGAATGAACAGATGCCCCAAACAGGCCCGGTCGCAACTTGGCTTATAAATCTGCCACGTCCAGCGAAGCGGATATTGCTTCTCCTCGTGGATGTAGTGCTCTGCATTGCTGCGGTTTGGACTTCTTTTTATCTTAGGCTGGGCTATTGGCCTGATAGCAATTTCGATCCTTGGACCCCGTCAATAGCCGCAATTCTAATCGGCATACCGATTTTTATCCGCTCCGGCTTTTATCGAGCAATCTTACGGTACACCGGCTTGGCCGCTTTTTCGTCATTTGCCGTGGCAATCACGGTGTTCTTCATCCCTTATTCGGCACTGTTTACCTTTTACGGTCTTCCGCAGGTGCCGCGCACGATCGGGATGATAGCACCAGTTATGATATTCATCCTGATTGGCGGATCGAGAGCCTTCGCACGCCTGTGGCTGAGCGATTTGTATCTCTCCGTTCTTAGCAAAGAGCAAACGCCCTCGATATTGATATACGGCGCCGGAAGCGCAGGGCGTCAATTAGCCAGGGCCCTCACAGCAAGTAACGAGTTTCGTGTTCGTGGATTTCTGGATGACGATGCCAAAGTTCATGGCGCAACATTAAACGGCCTACCGATTTTTCCGGCTAATGATGCGCGCAGCGTCATAGATCGCTTCGGAATAAGAGACGTTTTGCTGGCCATTCCCTCCGCCTCTCGCAACCGCCGCATGGAAGTGGCGAAAAATCTGAAAGAGATGGCGGCCAACGTGCTAACTCTTCCGGCCGTCGGCGATATAGCGAGAGGAAAAGTTTCTACCAACGAGCTGAAAGAAGTCGAGATCGAAGATTTGCTTGGTCGGCAGGCGATCCCTCCGGACACGGCCTTGCTGGCAAAAACCATCGCCGGCAAAACGGTCCTTGTTACAGGTGCCGGCGGCTCTATCGGAGGAGAGCTTTGCAGACAGATCGTCGCGCAAAAGGCCGCAATTCTGCTTATGCTAGATGTCAGTGAAGCTGCGCTTTATGAAGTATCCCAACAGCTTCTGTATCTGCGCCAGCCAGAGGTGAAAATTATCCCGCTTACCGGCTCGGTCAGCGATATTTCTTGCGTCAGCAGCATTCTCGAAAACTGGCATCCACACACTGTCTTTCACGCCGCAGCGTACAAGCACGTGCCTTTGGTCGAGGCGAACCTCGTCGAAGGCGCGAAAAACAATGTTCTGGGCACCAAGATTATGGCTGAGGCCGCCTCGCGCTATAAGGTTGAAAACTTTATTTCCATCAGCACAGATAAAGCCGTGCGCCCAACCAATGCGATGGGTGCAACCAAACGCCTCGCCGAGATGATCCTGCAGCACATGGATGCCAAGCCTGACAACACGTGCAGATTCTCGATGGTGCGTTTTGGCAATGTTCTGGGCTCCAGCGGCTCTGTAGTGCCTTTATTTCGCAGCCAAATTGCCAGAGGCGGCCCGATAACCATTACCAACTTCGATATGACGCGCTATTTTATGACTATTCCAGAGGCGGCCCAGTTGGTTATTCAGGCGGGCGCGATGGCGCGCGGCGGTGACGTATTTTTGCTGGATATGGGTCAGCCTGTCAGAATTGCCGAGCTGGCTCAAAACATGGTCCTTCTGTCGGGGCTGACAATCAAAGACGAGCTTAACTTGCAAGGCGACATTGCAATTGAAGAGATTGGGCTGCGCCCAGGCGAAAAACTGTTTGAAGAATTGCTAATCGGAGACAATCCAGAAACGACTTCGCACCCACGCATTTTTAAAGCCAATGAGCAGATGGGCGATCCAGCAGTTCTGACAAATGCATTAGCCGAATTGTTGGAATGCATTGCAAACCGCGATGCCAGGAAGGTTCAGCATACTCTACGTGATGTTGTCGATGAATATGAACCGAATTCGCCTATTGCAGACCCAACTGCTTAATTGGCGGATTATCACAAAATTTGCTCGTCTGAAGCCAAAACACGTAGCGCGCCATTTGGAAATACAAGGATTTCATCAGCTTCGTTAAATGGCGGATGTACTTCTTCTGCGCTCCAAATAATCTTCTTATAGCTCCCTTTTTGATAAAAAGCGCCCGGATATGGCTTCGTGGTCGCTCTGATCAACTTTTCCGCGTCATGCACCGAGCCGTTAAAATCGATCTCGCCATCTTCAGGCTTTCGACCCAGCCATTCGGTCGCCAGGGTGTCATCTTGCCGCTTCGCTTCCAGATCACCCGAAGCAAGTTTTGGGAACGTCTGCCTCATTAAGCTAGTGTGGGCTTTATCGACCAGGTCATATAATTGTGTTGCGTTGATATCGGAACTCATGGGAATTTGCTGCTGAGCAAAAATCGGACCCGTATCAACCCCACCATCAAGCTTGAACATAGTCACGCCGGTTTTGTTCAAACCCTTCAGGATAGCCCATGGTATAGCGGCCCTGCCGCGGCCTTCTGGCAAAAGCGTCGGGTGCATTCCGATTGCTCCATGCGAAGGGATGGCCAACGCCTCATCTCTGACAATTTGCGACCAGCCAATCACAAACAGCCAATCAAGATCCGCGGCTTCTAAGGCAGCAATTGCCTTTTCATCATTTATGTTCCGAATTTTTTCCAACGCAATGCCGCAACTGGCGGCAATATCATCGAAATATACACGCCCGGATTTTTGGCGAGACATATCGTCTTGGAGGGTGAAGATCGCATCGAGTTTTCCGCCGCACTCATAAATGGCCTCGACGCACGAAAGACCCAATTGCACACAAGAGACAAATCCAAACCGCATCGTTTTCTCAATACACAGGAGGGCTTTTAAATAAATAAGACACCGTGCGGAATATGATCAACATATCAGCTGCGAAGGTTATGCGGGAGGCATAAGCGGCATCGTATGAAGCTTTTGCAGATGCGGTCATTCCGCTATAACTATTGACTTGCGCCAGCCCAGTGAGGCCGGGACGACAAGAACTGGCGCCACTCTCTTTCCGCAGCTCTACAAGCTGCTTTTGACTGGACAAGCATGGGCGGGGTCCGACCAAAGACATATCGCCTTTCAAGATATTCACAAGTTGAGGCAATTCATCAAGACTTGTCCGGCGGATCAAGCGACCGAAAGCGGGAATATCGACAGCACCCAACTGATCTGATGCAAGATCTTTTGTATCTACAGGTAGAGATCTAAATTTTAAGAATTTAAATATCTTTCCATGCCTGCCAACTCTCGACTGGCAAAATATTGCCGGGCCAGGTGATGCGAACCTTACACCAATTGCGATTACCAAGAGAAAAGGCGAACAAACAACAAGGCAAATCAAGCTCACTGCTATGTCGATACCTCTTTTCAGAAAACGCCGATACATTGTTTAAAGCATATGGCGACGGAAGATCGTCTGAAATGCTTCCGCATATCGATGGCCGCACTGCCCGCCGCGCGTCGAAGCCATGCCTGTGATTACCTCATTACTTCGGGAATGTGGAGCGGATCGCATTACGCCTTTATATGCATGACAAGCCTGAAGTTTAATTTCTAAAGTGTCCGAAATATCGACAAATTCATTGGGTTCAAATCCACGCCTCACGCCTGCATATGACCAATCGGTTGCTGAAGGTGTCTCCATGAGATGCACGGAATTAATAGGCGGAATATCGTCTCGCCGAAAGGAAAGCCGTGCCGCGACCATGGCCGCCTCAGCCGTGTATTTATGATCATCATTCAGATCGGAAGGATGATGCGTAAAAACGCGTTGCGGCTTGAACTGCAATATTTGTTTTTCGATGAATTGGACCAGGTCAAGATGAGGCACCGTGTTCAGCATAATATTTGGAAAGGCGCCCAATACAGGATCTGCAAATCCGACAAGCTTCATTGCACTTTTGATGTTAGCCAAAAATTCGCTGTCTTCCGGCCGCCCTCCTCGAGCTTCGACCTGACCGCATAACATGACAGGTTGTACAATATGACCTGCGTTGGACATCTTTGCGCCGGTACCGCCCATTGCCAGAACTTCATCATCGGGGTGCGCTACGATGATTAAATTAACGTTCGGTGCTGACGCCGCATCTTCTGAGATCATTGCGCTCATTGTACCGAAGATCTTAGACTGCCCGAATTTGCCCGCTGCAAATCCATTCGCGCAACGACTATTTCGGCCCGCTTGCCTACTCCACCGTCATTAGATGCTGACAGCTCCAGCATTTGCGTGGGGCATCCTGTCGGAACCGTAAACGATCGACGTATGGATTGCGTTTTGGTTTCGCCGACTGACAAGCTTTCGTAAACAAGCTTGTCTTCCTTGCCTGTGCAAGAAAGCGAAATCTGCAACGCTCCGCGATCCTCACGATCTGCTGCCTCCACATCACTAATCAACGTGTATTGCGCCGGTTGGAGCTGATATATTCTAGATGCGGAAACCTTGGGAATGGTGCGACTGCCTCGAATTTCCAAGCCGACATTGTCATCCGTAAGGTCGATTAGCGACGCGCCTTGTTCCAAAGACCAGTCAAAAGGGGTATATTTGTCGGCAGTCTGGAAATTTCCGTTCAGCGGATTTGTATCAGCCTCTAGATATTGCTGATACAGCGCAAATCCGTCGGCGAAATCCTTGCGATCGCCAAGCCGGCCGATAAGCGCCGAGGCCGCATTTTCGCTGGGAATGTAGCCATATTCGATTAAATTGCCGAAAAGGTCGGCGGCCTCCGACAAATGCGGTGTTTGGGTCGCGATATGATTGACGACATGACCCGCCCATTGTGGTTTGCGCTTAATCCGCTCGGCAAGAGCTACTCGCACATCCGGGGCAATTAGCGCCTGCGAAAGGCTTTCCGGCAAAATAGCCCAGCTACTTCGCGACGTTCGCAAAGCCTGATCATATTGATCCAACACTTTACTAAGATCGTTCCGCTTTGCTGCATCCTCGATTAGCCAAATGTGCGTGCCTAAATTACGTCGCGACAATTTTAGGGCGTGCTGCATAATCGTACGCGCGCCTTGTGTATCATTACGGCGATCAAGAATGATGCCAAGATTCCTGACTGCAGAAACCTGCGTCAAATCACGACTAAGCGCTGCACCGGCATATTTCGATGCTTGCTCAAGGTCCGGATCTTCTGTCCCGTAAAGCTCTACACTTGCACGTCCAGTGTTGGCCCTTGCATTCTCAGCCGACAATCTCAAAGCGATGCCTGGGTTGCTAAAACCAACCTTCCAAGCAAGTCCTTCGGTCACGCTAAGCCACAACAAAAAAAGGGCTGCGACAACAACAATGATGCGCTTTGGCCAACTCGATTGTTGCTCGACGCTCACAGTTTAGACGTCCTTATCAGCTTTCGCATCATTCGAGCCGTAAGAATAGCCATACTCATATCCATATTGTACGCGGCTGCGTTTCAGCTTGTTAAGCACAAGGCCAAGTATATTTGTCCCTGATTTGTTAAGTCGCTCAAGGGCAGCTTCGATAATCCGGACAGGTGTTTCATGGGCCTCTGTCACAAACAGTATCTCGCCGACCTTTTCTGCAATTAATGGCGCATCTGCCAACCCGAGCACCGGCGGACTGTCGATGATCACATGTTCGAACTCGGCCAGCAACCCTTCAAGCATTTTCTGCAATCCATCGCCTGACAAAAGCTCAGCAGCGTTAGGCGGCTGCGGGCCGGCAAACATGACTTTCAAATTTTCATGAGACCCGTCGATGATGCCTTGTTCGCTAATATTTTCGCCGACCAACATATTGCTGGTTCCTGATTCATTCCGCATATTGAACAATTTGTGCACCGATGGATTCCGCATATCGGCATCGACCAACAGAACTTTCCGGCCTTGGCGCGCCAAAGTCAGCGCAATTGCAAGGCTGGTTGTCGATTTTCCTTCTGACGGTCGCGAACTCGTAACCGCAAGGGCACGTGGAACACCCTTGTTTGTAGCAAATCGCAAACTCGTTGTTATCGAAAGATAAGCCTCAGTCATTTCCGATTTTGGATCGATAATCTCGTCGAGCGTATTGTCCATCTCGGTGTCAGGAACTGTGCCAAGCAATGGTAGCTTTGTAATTCGTTGCACATCGGCTGGATCGGAAATGGCTTCGTCCAACTGATCGAAAGTATAGGCAAGCGCCGCGCCGATCGCAGTTCCGCCCAGTAAGCCAAGAAGCAAATTGACCAGCAAGCGGGGGCCTGAAGGCTCTTCCGGAGGCTGTGCGGAATCAACGATCGCGACGTTGTTCGTACCGACCCCTGCTGCAATGCCGATCTCTTTGTACCGCTGCAAAAGCCCATCATACAATTCACGGTTCGTATCGACGTCGCGCTGGAAAATATTGTACTGGATGCTTCTTCTACGAAGGTCGATCATATCCGACGTCGCTTCATCAACTTTGTTTTGAAGCGCCTGCTCGCGGGCATTGGCGGCTTCAAAATTGGTGCGCAGGGTTCTTAGAACACGCCCTTCTTCACGCGAAATTGCAGCATTCAACTCGGCCAATTGCGCTTTCAAGGCAACAAGCGCGGGATAAGCAGGGCCAAACTGCGCTTCAAGCCGCGCAACTTCAGCCTGAACTTCTGCACGTGAGCTGCGTAAAGTCGAAATGCCGACATTAGAAAGCGAGTTTTCAGTCGCACTCCCGGCTGTGGCTCTGGCGCGTTCGAAAATAGCCTGGGCGGTAATTTTGTCCGATCTCGCTTCGGCCAAAGATGAATTCGCAGTTTGCAAGTTTTCAGCCAGCATAGAACGCCTGCCGCGCGTACCGTCTTCACCATCCCCTTCCTCCAAAGTTATGATGCGCTGATTTGCAGCGTAATCGACAAGCTGTCGCTCAGATGCGTTCAATTGGTCGCGGACTTGCCCGAGCCGTTCTTCGAGAAATTCGCGAGCATATGCGCTCGCATCGAAACGTCTTTCGAGATTGGTCTCAATAAATGCTTCGGCCCAGGCATTGGCAATCCGCGCGGCCATGGCAGGGTCGGTATCGGTGTATGTTACCGTGACAAGCCGCGATGCACGTTCCGGCACGATATCGATATGATCGAAGAGGTGTTCGACAATCTTCTTGCGGCGAGCATCCCTTGATGCCCGATCGTTAGGCAATGCTACATCGCCTCCGAATATCTCCACTTCAGTGAGGTCATGTTTTGCGAGAAACTGCTCATCATCGACGAGATCCAGATTTTCGATAACCCGTTCGGCAAGGCTTCTTGCCTCGAGCAGCCCGTATTGCGTCTGATAAAATTCAAGGTCGAGAGAGCCACCTTCTGGCTGCACTCCTTGAATATTGACGATATTCGCATCTTCTCGTGAAATTTCCAGATCGACGCTTGAGGAGTATCGCTTGTCCGTCATCAAAGTGACGATCAGCATGACCAGCAGACCTGCAGCAGCGGCTCCTGCAATAATCCAGATGTAGCGTAAAGCCAGTCTCACATAAGCACGAAGCGCACCGCCGCCCTCGCCTTCCTGCGACGAAGCCATGAAATTATCAGCACCAACTTGATTATTCATGTCTGCTTACCGGTTTAATAATGCAACAACTGGGCCGGCCAGCAGCGCGCCGACCGTAACAATGTTCGTGAAGGCACGCCTTTGCGCGGACTCACCCACGATTACAACGTCATCCGAATAAATTCTCGGATCCGCATACACGCCCTGCCTGATCGAACGAAGGTCGTGCAGGGCGGCGTAACGTCGACCCTCGACTGTACGTAGCACGACGACCTGCTCCACCTTCGCTAACTCATCGAGCCCTTTTGCACTCGCTATAGCGCGGGACAATGTCATGCGGCCCTGGATGGGATAAAGTCCAGGTTCTGTAACCGCACCCTGAACGGCAACCAGCTGGCTGTTAGGCTCAGAAAGGTTAACGCTCACCTGCGGGTCGAGCACGAAACGCCCCCTAAGCCCGTTGGCAATCTTCAGTGCCAGATCACTGATCGTAGAGCCTGCGGCGTCAATCGTGCCGATAAATGGATACGTCAAGCGACCGGCTCCATCCAGCTGGATTTCACGTTCCTCCAGCTCTTCTACGCCGAATACTTCAACTTTTATTTTGTCGAGAGGCCCCAGCGCATAAGCCGCCACTCCGGAAACCGCATCGCTGCGCAATGGTGCCGGCATCTCGCTTCCTTCGTAAACCGAAAGCTCCGAATTGGCGACAATCGGGGGCTGGCCCGCACACCCTGTCAGCAATGGTATGCAAACAAACAAAGAAGCAAGAAAGCGCATTTCAAATTTCACCTAAGCGAGCAATGGGGCGAACAATGGGAGTCCGCTAACCGGCAGACTTTTTCAATTGATCACTGATATGATGCGCTAACAGAACACCGAATATAGAAGCAATGATGGCAAAAAGCGGCGCGCGCATTGGATAGTCCAACAATGACGCTGCGACTACGAAAATCAAGGCTGCCGAGGATGTTTTTGCATAACGCAATCGGTTTACGGTTCGATCACTACCTGACTTTTGTAATGGCTTCCATGAATGCCAGCTTGACCAGGCCAGCCAGGCCAGCGCACCAATTGCCAAAATAGCCGCGAGAATGCCGCCCTCTATGAGTAATTCCAGCCAGTCATTGTGTGCATGATTGAAGTAGTTGAAAGTTAGTCCCTCGTAAGGTTCGGCTTTACGAAATGCTGGATCGAACCCTCCGAAGCCTACGCCAACCGGAAAGTGCTCCATCAATAATTCCCATACCACAGGAGCAAACTGGAACCTGGCATCGTCTCCGATGTCCGTGTCGATAAAGCGCTCGGCAAAGCCAAATCCGAATGCCAGCCCGACAATCGTTAGTCCGCCCAATATCAAGCTCGGCCAATTTACTGCGCGCATGAACAATAACAGCAAGATTACGGCTGGTATCAATAATGTTATCCCGGCTCGCGATTTGGAAATAAGAATGCCGATGACCAGAAACGACCCTAGAACTAGGACCAGCAGCTTTCGTGTTTGTAATTTATATGAAGATTTTTCATCCATCGCCCATGCACCAAGGAGCGGCAAAGCCATTGCCAGCATCACCGCCTGATGGTTGCGGTTGGCCAGAAATCCGGTTGAGTGGCCCGTAACGCGATCAGTATATAGTGAAAAAAGTGGATTGTATGTTGCAGCCTGAACAAGGCCTAGGGCGGCCGACAGACAAGCGATAGTGATTATCGCCCAGATAACGGTCTGGCGCGACTTTTCGACCATCACCGCAGCAAGCATTACCGCAGCAATCAATGGCAAAACGCCCAGCATACTGTTAATCGTTCGATCGGGCGAGATTGCTATCGGACGCCATACTTTCTCAACGGACGTGGCTTTGGCGAGTAATGCGTAATCTTCACGTCCCGGAAGTGATGCCCAAAACTCAGGCGGTAACGGAACGAGTTGAATCGCGGGAATCAAAAACGCCGCTCCAAGAATCAACAACAAAACTTGTATGTATTTGGGAAGATCTACTTTGCCGGAAAGCATTACATAAGCTATCGCGACGATGGATAATGCACGCAAAGGTATTACGCCCAACCGGCCAATTTCGTTCGATCCGCCGCCAATTAAGGCAAGGCCCAGCAGTCCGAGAAATAATAACCCGGCAATCTGCAGCAGCGGATTATTTCCCAAGGCAAAGAGCTGAGATTTTGGGCGCAGACGTTTCCGCCTGTTAAGCATTTTCATTGACGGTCCCGGTCCATTAATCCGATTGCGCATAGACGAAGCATTTTGACCGAACAAGTGGGAAGGCCGAGACAGGCTTTAAACTAATACGGTTTGAAAACCGCGGCTAACCGCAGTAACCGCTCGCTCGCCAAAGCTGAACCTTTTTGCAGAGTCGAATATTTGCGCGAACATCCGGTGCGGTCGTTGCAGATCATTAACCAATACACGTTAGCTGTCGTGATTAAAGATCGGCAGGCCTGTGTAAGCACATTACCTTGACAAACATCCAACTGGCAAACACGTCCGAACTCCAAGGAGCAAAAAATTGCCACAACGCAACTACGGTCGTCATCGCGTTCTCGTTACCGGGGGCGCAGGGTTTCTCGGATCGCATCTGATCGACCGCTTGCTGGAGCGCGGCGATGAAGTGCTGTGCGTCGATAATCTGTTCACCGGCGACAAAAGCAACATCGATCATCTAAACGGCAATCCGCGCTTTGAATTCATGCGGCACGATGTGTGTCAGCCGCTGTTCGTCGAAGTGGATGCGATCTACAATCTCGCCTGTCCCGCTTCGCCGATCCATTATCAGCACGATCCGGTACAGACGACCAAGACGAGCGTACATGGCGCGATCAATATGCTGGGCCTGGCCAAACGGCTGCGCTGCCCCATTTTCCAAGCCTCGACCAGCGAAGTCTATGGCGATCCCGACGTCCACCCGCAGCCCGAAAGCTATTGGGGCAACGTCAATCCGATCGGCATTCGCAGCTGCTATGATGAGGGCAAGCGCTGCGCCGAAACGTTGTTTTTCGATTACCACCGGCAGCATGGGCTCGATATTAAAGTCGCGCGTATCTTCAACACGTACGGCCCGCGCATGAATGCCGCCGATGGCCGCGTCGTCTCCAATTTCATCGTGCAGGCGTTGCAGGGCGAGGACATCACCATTTACGGCGATGGCTCGCAAACGCGCAGCTTCTGCTATGTCGATGATCTGGTGCAGGGCTTCCTCAATTTCATGGATCAGGGGCCGGAAGTGAATGGCCCGATCAATATCGGCAATCCCAACGAATTCACGATCCGGCAACTGGCCGAACAGGTTCTGGCCAAGATCGGCGGCACATCGAAGCTGATCGAAGAGCCATTGCCGCAGGACGATCCATTGCAGCGCAAGCCCGACATTACCAAAGCGCGCGAGATCCTGAAGTGGGAGCCGACGGTGGAGCTGGACGAAGGGCTGGACCGCACAATCGCGTATTTCCGCAAAGTGATTGCGCAGTAAGGCGCAAGCGGCGATGAAAATTCTCGTAACAGGATCGGCAGGGTTCATCGGTGCAGCCCTGACCGAGGCACTGCTGGCGCGCGGTGACACCGTCATAGGCATCGATAATTGCAACGATTATTACGATGTGGCGCTGAAGCAAGCTCGCCTCGATTATAGTCAGCGGGCAGGCGCCGATCGTTGCTCATTCATACAGTGCGACTTTTCGGATAAGTCCGCGCTGGACAAAGCATTGGAACCACACAGCTTCGATACCATCGTGCATCTCGGCGCGCAGGCAGGGGTGCGATACAGCATCGACAACCCCCAAGCTCTATGTGCAGTCGAACCTTGTCGGCCATGCCAATATTCTGGAACTGGCACGCGCGCGGGATGTCGCTCATCTGGTCTATGCCAGTTCATCATCCGTATATGGCGGCAACACGAAAACGCCATTTTCCGTGGATGACCGCGTCGATCACCCGCTGTCGCTTTATGCTGCGACCAAGAAATCCAACGAATTGATGAGCGAGACTTACGCGCATCTTTATCGTTTGCCGCAAACCGGCTTGCGTTTCTTCACCGTGTACGGGCCGTGGGGTCGCCCGGACATGATGCCGTGGCGCTTTACGCAGCGGATTTTGGCCGGCGAGACGATCCCGGTTTACAATCACGGGCAGATGTATCGCGATTTCACGTATATCGACGACATCATTTCGGGCGTGCTGGCGGCTATCGACCATCCTCCCAACGACGATGGCAAAGTGAAAGCTGGCGGCAGCGTAAAGCCCCATGCGCTTTATAATATCGGCAATCATCGCTGTGAAAAGCTAATGCGTTTTGTCGAATTGCTGGAAGAAGCGTGCGGAAAAAAAGCGCGCGTCGAGATGCTCGATATGCAGCCCGGCGATGTCGAAAAGACCTATGCCGACATCGACGCTATCCGCGACGATCTGGGTTATGAGCCGACGACGACCATCGAACAGGGCGTTCCGAAATTCGTCGCCTGGTATCGCGATTATCACAGCATTTAGCTGCGCAGCCAAGTCAGGCCTGCGCCAGTAGCTCGCAAATTCGCTTCGCCGCTTTGCCATCGCCGAACGGATTGTGCGCCTGCGCCATCGCGGCATAGGCGGCGTCATCGTCCAGCAGCCGTTCGACTTCGCTCACGATCCGGTCAGGGTCAGTCCCGACCAGCCGTGCCGTTCCCGCTGCAATGCCTTCGGGTCGCTCGGTCGTTTCGCGCATCACCAGCACCGGCTTGCCCAAGGCTGGCGCTTCTTCCTGCACCCCGCCGCTATCGGTCAGCATCAGCGCGCACAAACCCAATAACTGCACGAACTCCAAATAATCGAGCGGCTCCGTCAGCGCGACATTATCGAGATCGCCCAGCGCACTTTGCATGATCGCGCGGATGTCGGGATTGCGGTGCATGGGCAAGATGATCGCCACATCTTCGCGCGCGCTGAGTTGTCGGATAGCTTGCGCAATCTGCGCCATGCCTTCACCCAGATTTTCCCGCCGATGGCAGGTTACGCCGATGATGCGTTTGCCTGCAAATTTGCGCTTAAGATCGCTAAGCGCGCCTGCATCAGGAGGCGTTTGAGCGATTTTCGCGCTCACCCAATGCAGCGCATCGATCACGGTGTTGCCGGTCAAATGGATGGCGTCAGGTGCGACATTTTCGGCCAGCAGAGCATCCACGGCACTTTGCGTCGGGGCGCAATGGATCGCTGCGAATGTTGCGATCATTCGCCGATTGACCTCTTCAGGCCAGGGATGGTGGATGTCGCCGCTGCGTAGTCCCGCTTCGACATGGACCACCGGGATCTTGCGATAAAATGCGGCCATTCCGCCGGCCAGCGCGGTCGCCGTATCGCCTTGCACCACGACAAAATCGGGTTGCTCGATGTCCAGCACCTTGCCGATCTCCACCAGTAAGCTCGCCATCAGCGCGTCCAGCGCTTGGCCTCCGCGCATCAGATCAAGATCATGGTCCGGGGTGATCTCGGCCATGTTCAGCACTTGGTCCAGCATCTCGCGATGCTGCGCAGTGACGCAGGTCCGCGAGACAAAACGCGCGTCTTTTGCCAGCCGGTGGATCAGCGGGAACAGCTTGATCGCTTCGGGGCGCGTGCCGAAGATAGTCAGAATTTTGCGCGGCGCTGTCATTGTCAGCAGCCTGTAGCAGCGCGCGGCTTAAACACGGTTAATTTCGGCAATCAGCCTTCGGGTTCTGCCGCCTGCTCAGGCTGGTCGGCTGGGTCAGCCGCGACAGGCTGTCCGACTACATCTGGCCCAATAGCGGGCGGTGCCGCGACATCTTCGCCCGGAACGGCAGCAGCGCGCTCACGCTCCAGCCGCTCCATATATTCGCGTTCGATCTGCTCGACCCGCTCCTGCTCCATTTCGGCATCGACATCGATGGTGGACATCCGGTCTACACGCGCGGCTTCGATGGCGCGGCCAAACCGCACGCCGGGCGCATTGGCTTTGTCGGCATAAGCGGCGGCGATCAGCTGCTGCGTGCAGCCCGTGGCGCCGCCCGCACCGACCGGAGAGCAGGACATGATGCCGGTTGCGCCGACCATCTCAAGGCGCTTCACACGCTGCGCCCAAGCGGTGTTTTCGGGATTGTCGCTGTGCCGCAAGACTTTGGGAATGCGGTAAGGATCTTCCAGCACGCCGCACACTGTGATGACGTCTGCGGTCGAGGCCGGGCAGTCTTCGCCATCGGCGATATAGACTTGATTGACGGAATAATCCTCGTCCTGCGCGGCGGCAGGCACGGCCAGCATCGCAGCCCCTAACGCAGACAGAAGCGTAGCGGGAATCGCGATCGAGGGCTTCGGGGCGGATAGGCGTGTCATGGGCTTCTTCCGTTTCATTGGGTGCGCAAATCGCAAGATCAGCAGATCGCCATTACCATAACGGGCTTTGCGCTGAACTGCCAATGAAGCGATTGAAAACGCGTGCGGGTTCCCGCGACTGTCTGGACGCCTAAATCCGCTCGGACAATTTAATTGCGGCGCGACAGCCCAGCCGGATCACGCCCGACAACAGCGGATAGCCCGCCGCCTGCTCTGCGCCGCTGGCAATCGCCGTGTCGTGATGTTCGCGCTCTTCCTCGCGAAACCGCTCGATCATGCCGGTCAATTCGGGATCGTCATTGGTTTCTTCCAGCACATCCAGCTGATCGGAATAATGCTTGTCGATTTCCGTTTCAACCGCAGCAGTGCAGGCCATTGCAGCCTTCGGTCCCATCAAAGCGGTCGCCGCGCCCAGCGCATAACCTGCGACGGACCAAAATGGTTGCAGCGCCGTCGGGCGCACGCCGCGTCGCGCCATCAGTGCATCGAATTGCGCGCGATGCACGGCTTCCTGTGCGGCCATATGGCGGATTTGCGCACTGTCGGGTGCGCGGTCCCCCATCACCGCAAGCTGTCCTTCATAAATGCGCGTCGCGCCGAACTCGCCCGCCTGATCGACGCGAATCATGCGATCCGTTTGCGCCTTCGTGGTGTCGGGAATGGTCATGTGGGTGTCCTTTTTGCGAGGAAATACAGGATGGCCAATCCTCCGGCGACAGAGATCAGGAAATTCCATCCTGCCAGAGAAACGCCCAGGAACTGCCAAGGTGCCCGGTCGCAGCGGATCATCGGCGCATTCGTAATCGAATCCATGATGCTGGTTCCGGCTTCGCGGGTTGCCGTGCTGGCGCAATCGGTGATGCCCTGCCACCAGCCATATTCGACGCCGGCATGAAATCCGCCGATCGCACCTGATGCGATGATCGCGATGGCGGCCAATGCTACCCACAATTTTTGCGGCGCAATGACATAGGAGAGCAACGCCAGACCGATCGCGGCAAAATGCGGATAGCGTTGCCACCAACACATCTCGCAGGGGTACAGGCCGAAACCATATTGCGAAACATAAGCGCCGCCGATCAACAAAACCGGGATCACCAGCGCAAGGTTTCGCGCCAGCCGCGCTGAAGGCGTCTCGATCATGCCCAAGCCTCGCTCGACATCGCTGTGGCCCGTTTAGACATCCTTGTGGATCGCATCGTTGTTATGAAAACTACTTGCGCGCGGCAACGGCGCTGACCCCGGTGCGGCGCAGCGTTCTTAAGGCGTAATCCAGCTGAAAATCCTCGATGCCCTGCTTTTCCAGATCCTCTGCGGTCAATTGAAAGCGCGGATCGTCCAGCTTGTCGGTTTCCAATTGCTCGTCCTTGATGCCAAGCTCGTTGACCAGATGGCCGCGCAAATCAGATTCGCGCATCGAGTATTTTGCGCGCAGAGCCAAGTCGGGATCGGACAGCTGCGGGACGGCGATATCAGGCTTGATACCGCCTTCCTGCACCGAATGACCCGATGGCGTGTAGTATCGCGCCGTGGTCAGTTTCAGCGCAGAATCGCGGGTTAGTGGCAGCAATGATTGCACGCTGCCCTTGCCGAAGCTGCGCTGTCCCATGATGACGGCGCGGCGGTGATCCTGCAACGCGCCCGCCACGATTTCGGACGCCGAGGCGGACCCTGCATCGATCAGCACAATCATCGGGATGTCGCCGGCAATATCGCCGCGAAACACGGTTTCGGAATCATACAGGATCGTCTCGCCTCGTGCCCGTCCGCGCTGCGATACGATGCGCCCTTTGTCGAGGAACAGATCAGACAGCGCCACGGCCTCGTCCAGCGAACCGCCGGGATTGGACCGCAAATCCAGCACCAGCCCGCTGATCCGGCCCGTTGCTTCCTGCTGCAGTGCCTTCCACGACGCATAGACATCGCTGCCCACATCGCGGGAAAATTCGTTGATGGTGATAATGCCGATATTGCCCGCTTCCAGCGAGTGCGTCACCGGCTCCAGCTCGATCACGCCGCGCGTCACATCGACGTCGAACGGCTCGTCGCGACCGGGACGAAAGACAGTCAATTGGATCGAAGTTCCCGCTTTTCCGCGCATCAGGCCAACGGCCTCATCCAGCTCTTTGCCGTAAATCAAAGTTCCATCGAGATGCGTGATATAGTCGCCCGCTTTCAGGCCCGCTTCATCAGCCGGACTGCCGCGAAACGGCGAGATGATCTTTACCGCGCCATCATCCTGCATCACCGACAGGCCAAGCCCTGAATAATTCCCGTCGATCAGCGTGTTGATCCGCTCCAGATCGGACCCATCGAGATAGGAGGAATGCGGGTCGAGCGATGCCAGCATCCCGTCGATCGCGCCGCGGATCAGCTTTTCATCGTCCACATCCTCGACATAGCTCGACTTGATCCGCTCGTAAGTCGCGAACAGCTTGGCAAATTCGGCCCCGGCGTGCCCGTCAACTTGCGCCATCACGGAGGTCGTCGCAGGGATCAGCGTCAGCGCAGTCGCCAAAGCGGCAGCAGTCAGGCTGGGTCGAATTAGGGCGGCTCTCATGACTTGGATGCTCCTGATGGAATGTGCCGATGTTATCGCGCATCACGGCTTAATACCAGATGAGCCTGCGCGCGATTATTTTTGACGCTGCTACAGGCTGCTAATTCGGTAGATATTTCAAGGGATCGACTGGCTTGTTCTGGCGGCGCAATTCCAGCGTGATGCGTGGATCATTCGCTGCGGCAATGCCCAGCGGGCCGCCCGAGACAACCGCATCGCCAATATCGACATTTAACGTGGTAAGTCCGGTAATCAGGCTGGTCCAGCCTGCGCCGTGGTCGATGATCGCGATTTGCCCATAGCCGCGATAAGGTCCGGCAAACACCACTTTGCCATCTGCGGGCGCGGTAATTTGCGCGCGGGCCGAGGGCGCCAGAACGATGCCCGATTGCCGCAATCCGCTGCTTTGCCGTTGACCGAATTTGCTTACCGTTCGCCCGATGACCGGCAAACGATAAGATGCGGGGCCGGATGCAGCACTGGCAGAAGATGCTGAGCCCCGTGTTCTGGCGCTATTGGCAGCGATGCGTTGCGCCGTGGGATCGTCAGGGCGCAAATATGGGCCGGGCAGTTGCGCCAAAGCTGCTCGCGCCTGACCCGCTCTGTCCAGCCGCGAAATCAGACCATCCAGACTGCTCGCACGCCGCGCAAATTCCGCCGCTTTCTCCGCTTCCTGTCGCGCATCGCCTTGCGCCCGTCGTGAAACAAGCTGCCGCTGCCTTGTTACTGCCAATAATCGAGTGCGCCGCTGTTTTAAATCCTGCTCGCTTTTGCCAAGCGCTGCCAGCGTCTGTTCCGATTCGCGCGCCAGTTCCTGCGAGCGGATGCGCTGCCCCCGCAAACCGGCGGTTTTTTCACGGATGGCGGGGATCGTCTGATCCAGCACTGCGCGCAAATACACCGTTTCACGCAACGAACCGGGCTGCAAAGCCGACAAAGCCAGTGGGCGCGCCGTCAACCGCTGCAAAGCTGCCGTTAATTGCACCACCGGCTCGCGCTGCTTGCCCAGTTGCTGCTCCAGCGTCCGCCGCTCTCCCCGGATCACCGCCAAGCGCGAACGCGCCGCAGCCAGACTGGCCTCGGTCGTTTGTATCTGAGCCGCCAGCACTGCAACATCGCGTTGGGATTTTTCGGCGGCAAAGGTGGCTTCCTCGGCCCGCTCGCCCAGCAACGCCTCGCGCTGGCGCGCTTCCTGTTCGCGGCGTTGCGCGGCCCGCAATTCCTTACGCGCAGCCATGACGTCAGGAGGCCCTGTGCCACTGGCGTCGTTTGCAATCCTGTCGTTCTGTGCGCCCACCGGCATGACAAACATGTACCGCTGCTGCCGCGAAACAGGCGACCAGAAACAACATTAGCAAAGGCTTTGTTACGCGCAGCATATTACTGGCCTATGCCCGATTAACCGCTGCGATGGTAGGGATGACCGGCGAGAATGGTGGTCGCGCGGTAAATCTGTTCAGCCAGCATGGCGCGAGCGAGCAGATGCGGCCAGGTCGCTTTGCCGAATGCGAGCAACAGATCGGCGTCTTCGCGCTCCTGATCGCTGTGCCCGTCCGCTGCTCCAAGCATAAAGCGCGCTTCCCTCACGCCATCATCGGTCCAGCGCGACAGCACTGCCGCCAATTCTTCCGATGACAGGTTTTTGCCGCGCTCATCGAGCAGCACCGTGCGGTGCGGGGTTAACGGGTCAGCTATTCGCCCACCCGTTTCCGGCAATTCGGTCAGTTTGAAATCGCGCCCGACACGCTTTTCATAACGCGCAACCAGCTCGGCTTCTGGCGATCGACCGATCCTGCCGCGCGCGATGATGTGGAGAAGGATGCCGGCCTCTCAGCGCAGCAGTCAGGCGCTACCAGCGGCAACTGGCGGCGCATCGCCGAATGCCCACATCCGCTCCAGATTGTAGAAGCTGCGGACTTCGGGCCGGAACAGATGCACGACGATATCGCCCGCATCAACCAGCACCCAATCGGCCGCGGGCAAGCCTTCAAGCCGCACTGGACCCAGACCCGCCTGCTTGATCGTCTCGCTCAGCTTTTGCGCGATTGCGGCCACTTGGCGCGTCGATCGGCCCGACGCAATCACCATATAATCGGCAATCGAGGACTTCCCGGCGAGCGGAATGGACACGACTTCCTGCGCCTGATTCTCGTCCAGTTCGGACATGACCAGTTTGTGCAGCGGGCTGTCGCTCACCTCGTGCATCGTCGCCGCGCCGTTATCGGCCTTTGCAGCGGCCTGCGTTTCGTTGGTATTCGCCTCAGTCATGGGCGGTCAAATCACTCCTTGAAAATATCTGCCTGTCCATATGGTGCATAGCAGGCGGCATTACGAGGGGTCTCCCGCCTCGATCATCTTACGGGTCAATGTATCTCGCGCGGGGCGATTCGCAAAATCTTTCGCCCAGTCGGGGTTTTTTTGCCGGATTGCTGTGGCTGACCGGTTGTCAGGATCGAACCGCAGGATCGTTATGGCGGGCGCTTGATGGGGCCGTGCTTTCAACGCGGATAGCGGCACACGATAGCGCCTTAGCCACGCCATCGCCGGGCTGAACAGAGCTTCATGGTCGTAGCCGGGCCGCGCGATCACGGCGATCGGCATGGCCCGCGCAATATCGCGCCACCGTCGCCATTGGTGAAATTGCGCCAGATTGTCCGAGCCCATCAGCCACACAAAATCCCGCTTGGCATAGCGACGCTTTATCGCCGCGAGCGTGTCAGCCGTGTAGCGTGTGCCAAGGGCTTGCTCGATGGCAGTCGCGCGGATCGGAGCATTGCGCGCCATCTGCTGAGCGGATGCCAGCCGCGCGGATAAAGGCGCCATGCCTTGTTTTGACTTCAAAGGGTTGCCGGGCGAAACCAGCCACCACACTTCGTCCAAGCCCAAAGCCTGATGCGCGAACAACGAAATGCGGCGGTGCCCGCCATGTGCGGGATTGAAACTGCCGCCGAGCAAACCAATCCGCTGCGGCAGAAGCGCGTTTCTCAAGACACAATTCCGTGGCTCAAGGACGCGCCTGACCCGAGCCGCGCACTTGCCATTTGTATGTCGTCAGCCCTTCCAAAGCGACTGGCCCGCGAGCGTGCAAGCGCCCGGTTGCGATGCCGATTTCTGCGCCCAGGCCGAATTCGCCACCATCGGCAAACTGGCTGGATGCGTTGACCATCACGATGGCGGAATCGACTTCGTTAAGGAACCTCTCCGTCACCTCGCTATCGCTAGAAATAACCGCATCGGTGTGACCGGAACTGTGTTTGGCAATATGCGCGAGCGCTTGGTCGAGGCCATCCACGACCGAAACGGACAGCTTTGCCTCAAGGTATTCTGTGTCCCAATCCTCTGCTTTTGCGGCTGTTATCCTGTGGTCCAGTGCCTGCGCACGGCCATCGCCAACAAGTGCGCAATCGGCCTCGATCAAGTCGCTGCACACGCGCTTGGCTTCGGCAAATTGTGCGTCGATCAGCAAAGTTTCCATCGCGCCACAAATGCCCGGTCTGCGCATCTTGGCATTCAAGACGACAGCGCGTGCCATCTCCGGATCTGCCGAGTGGTGGATGTAAGTGTGGCAAATGCCGTCGAGATGCGCGAGCACCGGCACCCGCGCATCAGCCTGCACCCGCGCAACCAGTCCTTTTCCGCCGCGCGGCACGATCATGTCGATCATCCCGCTCGCTTTCAGCATCGCGCCCACTGCATCGCGGTCCTGTGTCGGCACAAGCTGCACGGCATTTTTGGGAATGCCTTTACTTTCCAACCCCTTGCAAAACGCCGTTAGTAAAGCGCGATTGGAGTGCACCGCCTCGCTTCCGCCGCGCAAAATTACCGCATTGCCCGACCGCAAACACAGCGCCGCAGCATCGACGGTTACATTCGGGCGGCTTTCGTAAATGATGCCAATTACGCCGACCGGCACGCGTATACGCGATAAGTCCAGCCCGTTGGGCCGAACGTCGTGCGAAATGATCTCCCCGACCGGATCGGGCAGACTGGCCACTGCTTCTACCGCCGACGCAATATCGCCCAACCGCGCATCATCAAGCTTCAGACGATCCAGCAGGGCATCGGTCAAGCCGCGCTCCCGCCCTGCCGCCATGTCCTGCTCATTCGCCGCCAGAATTTCTCTGGCATTTGATCGCAGTGAGGCAGCGCCGGCGCGCAAAGCCGCTGACTTCTCTGCATCGCTCATACGCGCCAGTTGATGTTGAGCCGTGCGTGCGCGCCCAGCCATCTCGGCGATCAAGTCGGCCGCCGATTCCGGCAACACTTCGCTGCTGTCCATATCCATGCTCATGCTAGCTGACTATCATCGCAAAACCTCCTTGTCAGCGCATTTAGCAGGGCTGCAGTTCGCGCGATTCGCAAAAGGTTCCCAGAATTTTTGCAATTTATGTGATAATTTCACAATTCACCGCATGGACTCATCCGTTCATCCTTTTGAAAGCGCGAAGTGATCGATTCCGTTAACCTTTGCCCCTACTGATTGCCTCGGGTCGAAAATAACGGGGCGGGTTCCTTTGAACACAACAAGCAAAAGCACGGGTTTTTCAGCGAAAATCGGTAAATATTTCCCTGACCGTGAATTTTTCATGCGGTCGCAAGGGCAAGTTCGCTTCATTACTGTCACCTCGCGGATGCAGATGATTGTCGCGGCGGTTTTGGCCACTGCACTCATCGGCTGGGCGCTGACGATGGCTATCATGACGTGGACGCAATATCGCGCAACATCCGACCTGGCGTCGTTGACGCAGCGTGAAGCCCGGGTCGCCACGGCGCAGGAGCGCGTGCAAGCCTATCGCAGCGATCTTGGCAAAGTGGCCTCCGAGTTGGAACAGCGCCAGCAATTCATCGAAGAAATGGTGCCCACGCTTCCCTCCGACATCGTGACGGAAAGCGAAGTCAGCGATTCCACCACCGAAACAGCCAAAACAATTTCGCAAGTCAGCGCAGTATTGCCCGAAGCCGGTGCTTTGGCAAAAATGGAAGCGCGCCAGCTGGTCTTTGTCGAGCGCCTGACGCGCTACGCCGATTTCCGGACGCTGCGGGCCGAAAAAGCCCTTCGCAAGCTGGGCCTCGATCCGTCATCCGTGCTGCGCAAAGCAGAGCGTGACGCGATGGGTGGTCCGCTGGAAACATTGACCACCAGCAGCGATGGCTCGATCGATCCGCGCTTTGAGCGCATGGGCTTGAGCCTTGCCCGCATGAGCGCGCTGGAGCGGATCCTTGACGGTGTGCCGCAAGTCCTGCCCGCCAGCATCGAATCGATTTCCTCCGGCTTTGGCTATCGCCGCGACCCGTTCAAAGGCACGGGCGCCATGCACAAGGGGCTGGATTTCAAAGGCGCGATTGGCACGCCGATCCGCTCCGCTGCAGATGGCAAAGTCTCGTTTGTCGGTCGCAAAGGCGGCTACGGCAAAGTGGTCGAAATCACGCATGGCAACGGCCTGATGACCCGCTATGCCCATATGTCGCGCTTTTCCGCCAAGCTGGGTGAAAGAGTTGATGCGGGCGACGTGATCGGCGCTATCGGCAATACCGGCCGTTCGACCGGGCCGCATTTGCATTTCGAAGTGCGTATCAACAACCGCGCCGTCAATCCCCGCCCTTTCCTGGAGTCCGCCCCTCATGTTCTCAAAGAAGTCCGAGCCATCCCCGGCCAAGAGCATAGCTCCTAACATGGGTAAATCTGCGGCCAATAATGGCAAATCGACATTTTCCGTGCTTGGGTCGGACATTACCGTCACCGGCGACATCGCAGCCTCTGCCGACTTGCATATCGACGGCAAGATCGAAGGCGACATTTCCTGCTCCTCATTGGTTCAGGGCGAATCCAGCGTCATTCATGGCAATGTAAAAGCGGATCGCGCGCGCCTGTCAGGTACGGTCAACGGGTCGATCTCTGCAAAAGAGCTGGTCGTGTTGCAATCGGCGCGGATCACCGGCGATGTGCAGTATGATGCCTTGACCATCGAGCAAGGCGCGCAGGTCGAGGGACGCTTCGCCCCCAAAGTCGAGCCGGTCGCTGCCAGAAGCGCAGCACCTGCTGGCGCAAATGACGAACCCAAGCTGACCGTCGCCCGCTAACGCTGCTCCAAGCTAAAGAACTTCTGCGCGCAGGGCTTTGCGGTCCAGTTTGCCGATCATCGTTTTCGGCAAATCGTCGCGAATGACCAGTTTTTCCAACCGTTCATGCTTGCCCAGATGCTGGTTCGCCCAGGTTTTGAGCTTTTCCGCATCCGCGTTCTTGTCGGCGGCCAGCGTAATATAGGCGTGCACGCATTCGCCGCGTAGATCGTCCGGCGCACCGATTACCAACGCCTCTTTGATGGCATCATTGGTCAGCAAAATATCTTCGACTTGGCTCGGAAACACCTTGAAGCCGCCAACCGCGATCATGTCCTTGATCCGATCAACGATGGCGATGAATCCGTCCGCATCGATCGTTGCGACATCGCCGGTGCGCAGCCATGTCTTGCCGTAATGCTCGACAAATGTATCTGCGGCGGCTTCGGGACGGTTCCAGTACCCGGCCATGATTTGCGGCCCGGCGATGGCCAGTTCGCCCGGCTCATCCACTCCGACCAGCTTGGTCGCATCTTCCTTGTCGAGCAGTATCACCTGCGTGTTCGGCAATAACTGTCCGATCGTGCCGGATTTGCGCGTGCCGACATACGGATTGACCGAAACGACGCCGCTGCTTTCAGTGAGGCCATAGCCCTCGACCAGCCGAACTTCGGTTTTCTGCTCGAACGCCTTATGCAACGGGGCTGGCATTGGCGCTCCGCCGGAAATCCCGATGCGGATCGAAGAAAAGTCTGTGCTGGCAAAATCGGCGTGATCCATCAGCGCCTGATACATGGTCGGCACGCCGGGAAATGCGTTCGGCTTGGATTTTGCGATCGCGGCGAGAACCTGTTTCGGCTCGAAGCGAGGTAGCATGATGATGGTTCCACCGCGCAGCACCGTCCGATTCAGCACGCAGGTGTTGGCAAACACATGGAACAGCGGCAACGCGCCGAGAACCATATCCACTTCCGCGCGGTCGAACGGGTCGATGGCGTTGACCTGCTGCGCGTTGCTGGACAAATTGCCGTGCGTCAGCATCGCGCCTTTGGGCGTGCCGGTGGTTCCGCCGGTATATTGCAACAATGCGAGATCGGCGAGCTCGGTTGACACCGGATCGATGGGATCGGCTTGAAGAAATGCACGCCATTCCGTGACATCGGGCCGGTTCGGAATGGCCGAAATCTTGCCGCGACCCAAAATTTTAAGAGCAATCCGCTTCGCCAGCGGCAGCATCGCACCAAGTTTGCCGACGACCAGACTCTTGAGGTCCGTGCCGTCCAGCACCTCCAGCGCAGTCGGCAGCAGCGTCGCCACATCGACCGTAACCAGCAGCTTCGTTCCGGAATCGGCGACCTGATGCGACAGCTCTTCGGCAGTATAAAGCGGTGAGAAATTCACGACCACCGCACCCGCCATCATCGCGCCGTAATAAGCCGCCACGTAAATCGGGACATTCGGCAGAAACAATCCAACCCGGTCGCCTTTTTCAATGCCCGCAGCTTTCAGGCTGGCCGCGAAACGTCCCGCATCGGCGTAAAGTGTTTTGTAAGAATAGCTTGCGCCTAGAAATTCGACCAGGCTGCGATCGGGGTGCTTTTGCGCCGTGCGAGCGAACGATTGCGTCAGCGTGACATCGTCGAGCGCCATGTCCCACGCGCAAGGGTGATGATATTCAGCCTGTGCCGCCTGTGGCGTTGCAGGAAAAGCGCGCGCATCTTTGTCGAAAGCCATGCCAGTCGGATGAATGCTCACCTGCAAAAGCGCAAGGTTTTTGTGTCAGTGCAGGCAGTTGCGCGGATTATAACAAGAAATGCGCGGCGGATCAGGCGGGAGGTGTTTCACCCGGCTGCTCGCCTGCTTCTTCGGCGGCGCGCTTGTTTTCGAGCCACGTCGCGGCTTCCGCTTCCTGTGCAGCTTCAGCGGCTTCCTTGACCGCAGCATCACGCTCGGCGCGCAATTCCTCGATCAGCTTTTCCTTGTCGCTGACGTTTTCCGGACCGACGACGACTTCAGGCTCTTCGATGCCAGCTTTCTTCGCTGCTTTGGCCACAATTGCATCCAGCTCGCGCTGCGAACACAGGCCCAATGTCACCGGATCCTTCGACTGGATGTTCTGAATGTTCCAGTGCGAGCGGTCACGAATGGCGTTGATCGTGTTGCGCGTCGTACCGATCAGTTTGGAAATCTGTGCGTCGCTCATTTCGGGATGATTGCGCAGCAACCAGGAAATGCCATCGGGCTTATCCTGACGCTTGGATACCGGCGTATAGCGTGCGCCTTTGGTGCGATTGACCGCCACCGGAGCGCGCTGCATCTTCAATTCATACGTGTCGTCGGCTTCGCCTTTGGCAATTTCATCCTGCGTCAATTCGCCCGCGTGCAGGGGGTCGCGGCCGGTATATTTGCTACCCGCCAGATCGTCTGCCATCGCTTGCACTTCAAGGATATGCAGCCCGCAAAAGCTGGCGATTTGCTCAAAAGCCAAACCCGTATGATCGACCAGCCATGTCGCCGTTGCGTGCGGCATTAAGGGTTTTACTTGATCGGTCATATGTGTCTCTTTCGCCCGTGGGGCAGCGCTATATCTTGAAATAGAAGAGCCGCCCCTCTCGGGACGGCTGCGTCGTTATCCATCTAGGCGTTACGGGCGGATTCGGCAAGCAGGTTCAGCCCCCTGCCACTTTCAGCACGATTTTGCCGATATGCTCGCCTGCTTCCATCCGCTTATGCGCGTCTGCCGCGTTGGCGAGTGGGAAGGTCCGATCCATAACCGGGCGCAATTCGCCGGACTCGAACAACGGCCAGGCATTTGCAGAAATCTCGTCGGCCAGTAACGCTTTGAAGCTGTCCGATCGCGCGCGCAGGGTCGATCCGGTCAGGGTCAATCGCTTCGCCATGATATGCGCCATGTTCAGTTCGGCTTTCAGGCCGCCCAGCACGGCGATAGTGACGTGACGGCCCTCGACCGCAAGACAAGCCAGATTGCGCGGCACGTAATCGCCCGACACCATGTCCAGCACGATATTCACGCCGTTGCCGTCCGTGAATGCCTTCACTTTCTCGACAAAATCCTGCTCTTTGTAATTAATCGCCAAATCAGCGCCCAGCTTGCGCGCGGCTTCGCACTTTTCCTCGCTGCCCGCCGTCGTGATGACGGTCATGTCGAAAGCCTTGGCCAGCATGATCGCCATTGTGCCGATGCCGCTCGTCCCGCCGTGAACCAGCAAAGTCTCGCCGGATTTGGCAAAGGCGCGCTCGAACACATTGTGCCAGACGGTGAACAACGTTTCGGGCAATGCAGCCGCTTGCGCGAGTGCCATCCCTTTCGGCACGTTGAGGCAATGGCGCGCATGGGCGAGGCAATATTCGCCATAGCCGCCCCCTGTCACCAAAGCGCACACAGTTTGCCCGATCATTTCACGTGGAACATTATCGCCCGCCGCCACAATTTTTCCGGAAACCTCGAGGCCGGGAATGGGAGAAGCGCCGGGAGGAGCCGGATAAAAGCCCTGCCGCTGAATAACATCCGGGCGATTTACGCCCGCGTAGGCGACTTGGATCAAGACCTGATCGGCATCTGCTTGCGGCACAGTCATTTCATGCGGCTGCAAAACCTCCGGCCCACCCGGATCGTCGAACCCGATTGCCGTCATCACATCAGGCAATTTTTCTCTCACTAACTCAGCCATTTGTTAAAGCTCACCCTGTCCGCCCATCGCGCAATTTGTTGCAAGAGCGGCACACTGCCCCGGATCGCTGATGCGTAGCCGCGTCGCGTATTGACAGCAAGTGCCCCAAGGGCCGATGCTGCGGGTCTTAACGGAAGGGCCTGTGAATGGACGACGATCTTCCCCGGCCAAAAGGCGATGCGGCAGGCTTGCTCGCAGGCGAAGATCTCGGCCCGTATTCTCAGGAAGAACTGGCCACACGGATCGCCTTGCTCGAAGCGGAAATCACGCGGGTCAAAGCGCATCGCGATGCCGCCGCCTCGCATAGACAAGCCGCCGATGCGCTATTCGGCAAATCGTCATGACAGCGCGCATCGCAATGGATGGCGGCACAAAAGCTAACCTAAGTTGGCTCATCCCAACGGGTCTAAAAATTGCGCAAGTCGTGCCTATATCTGTCTCACATACAGTATTGGCTAAGGTTTATCGCTTATCATCCAGCCAATCAGCCTCCCTGATTTCAAACCAAAGAGAGCCCTGAATGCCCAGCTTCGCCCAAAATCTCGAAAAGACATTGCACGCAGCCTTGAGCGATGCAGGTCAGCGCCATCACGAATATGCGACATTGGAGCATTTGCTCCTTGCGCTGATCGATGACGAAGATGCGGCACAAGTTATGGTCGCGTGCGGCGTCGATCTGATCGAGCTTGGCGAGGCGGTGAAGCAATATCTTGATCAGGAATACCAGTCGCTAAAATCGCAAGGCGAGGACGATCCGCAACCCACCGCCGGTTTCCAGCGCGTGATCCAGCGCGCGATCCTGCACGTTCAATCATCGGGCAAGGATACCGTAACCGGCGCGAATGTGCTGGTCGCGTTGTTTTCAGAGCGCGATTCCTATGCTGTCTATTTCCTGCAGCAACAGGATATGAGTCGGTTGGACGCGGTCAGCTTTATCAGCCACGGCATCGGCAAGGGCGGAAAGTCGATCGAAACCAAGTCGGCCTCCGGTGAGGAAGGCGATGCGCCGGGCGAAGACAAAGCGGCGGAACCGGCCAAGAAGGAATCCGCACTCGATCAGTTCACGGTCAATCTGAACAAGAAGGCGGAAGACGGCAAAGTCGATCCGCTGATCGGTCGCGGCCCAGAAGTGGACCGGACGATCCAGATCCTGTGTCGCCGTTCTAAAAACAATCCGCTTTATGTCGGCGATCCCGGCGTCGGGAAAACCGCCATTGCTGAGGGGCTGGCCCGCAAAATCGTGGAAGGCGAAGTGCCAGAAGTGTTGGAGCCTGCCGTCATCTACTCGCTCGACATGGGCGCGTTGCTGGCCGGAACGCGCTATCGCGGCGATTTTGAAGAGCGGCTGAAGCAAGTCGTCACCGAGCTTGAAAAAATGCCCGATGCAATCCTGTTTATCGATGAAATTCATACGGTTATCGGCGCAGGGGCAACCAGCGGCGGGGCAATGGATGCCTCGAACCTGCTGAAGCCGGCCTTGTCAGGTGGCACGATCCGGTGCGTTGGCTCGACGACTTACAAGGAATTCCGCAACCACTTCGAAAAAGACCGCGCTTTGTTGCGCCGCTTCCAGAAGATCGATGTGAACGAGCCGACAGTCGAAGACACGATCAAAATCCTGAAAGGATTGCGCTCCGCTTTCGAAGATCATCACAAGGTCAAGTACACGCCAGACGCGCTGAAAACGGCGGTGGAATTGTCTGCGCGCTACATCAATGACCGCAAATTGCCGGATAAGGCGATCGACGTGATCGACGAAGTTGGCGCGATGCAAATGCTGGTCGCACCAAGTCGCCGCAAGAAAAAGATCACTGCGCGCGAAATCGAAGCGGTCGTTGCGACGATGGCGCGGATCCCGCCCAAATCGGTCAGCAAAGACGATAAGAAAGCGCTCGAAAATCTCGAACGCGATCTAAAGCATGTTGTCTTCGGTCAGGACGCCGCGGTGAAGAAGCTTTCGACCGCGATGAAGCTGTCGCGGGCAGGCCTGCGTGATCCCGACAAGCCGATCGGCAGCTTTCTGTTTTCCGGCCCTACGGGCGTTGGGAAAACCGAAGTCGCGCGGCAGCTTGCCTCGATCATGGGCATCGAGCTGAAGCGGTTCGATATGTCCGAATATATGGAGCGGCACAGCGTTTCGCGGCTGATCGGCGCGCCTCCGGGCTATGTCGGTTACGATCAGGGCGGTTTGCTGACCGATGCGATCGACCAGAATCCGCATTGCGTGTTGCTGCTCGACGAGATCGAGAAAGCGCATCCCGACCTCTTTAATATCCTGCTGCAAGTCATGGATAATGGCCGCCTCACCGATCACCACGGCAAGACCGTCGATTTCCGCAACGTCGTGCTGGTGATGACGACCAATGCCGGTGCTGCCGATATGGCGAGCCAGGGTATCGGGTTTGGCGATGTGTCGAAGGAAGATGCCAGCGAAGAGGCGGTGAAGAAGATGTTCACGCCGGAATTCCGCAATCGGCTCGATGCCATCGTGCCGTTCAGCTATCTTGGTAAAGATACAATCGCGCGAGTGGTGGACAAGTTCATTCTGCAGCTCGAATTGCAGCTGGTCGAGCAGAATGTCGAAATTCAGTTCGATGCCGAAGCGCGCAAATGGCTGGGCGATAAAGGTTATGACCGGCTCTATGGCGCGCGCCCGATGGGCCGTTTGCTGCAAGACAAGATCAAGCAACCGCTGGCCGAAGAATTGCTGTTCGGCAAGTTGGCAAGCGGCGGCGAAGTGCAAGTCACGGTCAAGGACGGCAAGCCTGCCTTTGAAGTTACGCCTGCCGCTCCCAAAGCCAGCAAACGCAAAGCTCCTGCAAAAAAGGCTCCGGCAAAGAAGCCAGCCGCCAAGAAAGCGCCTGTGCCCAAGAAACCGGACGCTTCCGCCGGAGATAGCGCAGACAAGCCGGACGATAGCGAAAGCTGACGTCTGACTGTTTTAATTCGTTGCGGGGCGCGTGTCGTGGGAACGGTTCGCGCCCCGCTTCGGTTTTAATGCCATGCCCGCCCCCTTTTCCTGGATCCAACCCGCGCCGCACGGCATCCATGTCGTGCCTGCAGATACGTGGATCGACCCGAGCATCGCGACCGATCACGCGCTGGTGACGCACGGCCATGCCGACCATGCGCGCGGCGGCCACGGCGTCACTGTGGCAACGCCCGAAACGCTGGCCATCATGAAGCTGCGCTATGCGACTGGCGAAGGCCCGAATGGCGGCGCGACCATACCCATTCAATATGGCGAGACGGTGCGGCTGAAAGGCGGGGTCGATGCGACGTATATTCCGGCAGGCCATGTGCTGGGCAGCGCGCAAATTCTGCTCGAACACGCGGGCGAGCGGGTCATCGTCACGGGCGATTACAAGCGCCGTGCCGATCCGACTTGTCCGCCCTTCGAAGTCACGCCGTGCGACATTCTGATAACAGAAGCGACGTTTGGCCTCCCCATCTTCACGCATCCGCCCATCGAAGGTGAGATTGCCAAACTGTTGAAACGCTTGGCCGACGAGCCGGACCGATGCGTGCTGGTCGGCGCCTATGCTTTGGGCAAAGCGCAGCGGGTTATCGCCGAATTGCGCCGGGCCGGGCATCATGACCCAATTTATTTGCATGGCGCGATGGAAAAAATGTGCCGCCTGTACGAAGAACACGGCGTCGATCTTGGCGAATTGCGCCTTGTGGCTGATCAGACCAAGGACGATATGCGCGGACATATTATCGTGTCTCCGCCCGCCGCGCTGAATGATCGCTGGTCCCGCCGTTTGCCCGAACCAATTACCGCAATGGCCAGCGGCTGGATGCGGGTCCGGCAGCGCGCACGACAGCGTAATGTTGAGCTGCCCCTGATCATTTCCGATCACGCCGATTGGGATGAGCTGACGCAGACCGTGCAGGAGGTAAACCCGCAGGAAAGCTGGATTACGCATGGCCGCGAAGAGGCATTGCTCCGCTGGCATCAGTTGCATCAACGCCGCGCCCGCGCGCTCGCCATGATCGGTCGGGAAGAGGAAGACGAGTAGGTGGAGAAATTTGCCGAACTCCTCGACACGCTGGTTTATACGCGCAGCCGAAACGCAAAGCTCGATTTGATCGCCGAATATCTGCGCGAAACACCCGACCCCGATCGCGGGTGGGCGCTGGCGGGATTGTCCGACGGGCTGGATTTTCCAGCAGTCAAAAGTTCGACCATTCGCAATTTGCTGAAAGAGCGGATCGACCCCGTGCTGTGGACGTTAAGCCGTGATTTTGTGGGCGATACGGCGGAATGCGCGAGCTTGCTTTGGCCCAATCCGTTTGAGGATGGTCCGCCCGCTCCGTCATTGGCGGAAGCTGTCGATACACTGTCGGCCATGAACCGCGCGAATGCGACGACTGAGCTTGGCAAAATGCTCGACCGGCTTGATCCATCGGGCCGCTACGCTTTGCTGAAACTGGCCACGGGAGCCATGCGAATTGGCGTTTCTGCGCGCCTTGCCAAGACTGCTTTTGCGCAGGCATTCGACGTGTCGGTCGATGAGGTGGAGGAATATTGGCACGCGTTGGAAGCGCCGTATGCCGAACTGTTTGCATGGGCAGCGGATGGCGAAGACCCGCCGGATACGGAGAATTTGCCGCTGTTCCGCCCCTTTATGCTGGCACATCCGCTGGAGGAAACGGTCGTCTCGATGGACGATTACGCCGCCGAGTGGAAGTGGGACGGCATCCGGGTGCAGATGGTGAATGCCGGGGTAGGCGAAGCGGCGGAAACGCGGGTCTACAGCCGGTCAGGTGACGATATCTCGCGATCATTTCCTGAGATGCTGGAGGCGCTGAAAATACCCGCCGTTCTGGACGGAGAGCTGCTGGTTCGCGGCACGGTGCAGGGCGGCGAAGAAGGCGGAGCTGCCAGTTTTAACGCGCTACAACAACGACTTGGCCGCAAAACTGTGTCGAAGAAAATGCTGACCGAAGCGCCAGCTTTTGTCCGGCTGTATGACGTGCTGCAATGGCGAGGTGAGGATTTGCGCGAACTGCCGTGGGTACAGCGTCGCGAAAAACTTGAGCAGATCGTTGCAGAACTGCCCGAAACGCATTTCGATATCAGTCAGATCGTTCATGCCGAAACTTTCGAGCAATTGGCAGAAATCCGCAAATCTACCCGCGATGATGCGATTGAGGGGTTGATGTTAAAGCGGCGCGACAGCCCTTATATTTCTGGCCGGAAAACAGGGCTTTGGTACAAATGGAAACGCGATCCGCTGCTGATTGATTGCGTGCTGATGTATGCGCAGCGGGGCAGCGGAAAACGCTCCAGCTTCTTTTCCGATTACACCTTTGGCTGCTGGGATGGCGATGCGGATAAAGGCGCGGAATTGCTACCCGTCGGCAAGGCGTATTCGGGCTTCACCGATGAGGAATTGAAGAAGATTGACCGCCACGTCCGCCAGAACACGATCAACCGGTTCGGGCCGGTGCGAGAGACGGAAAAAGAGCTGGTCTTCGAAGTCGCTTTCGACAGCGTCCACACCAGCAAACGGCACAAATCCGGGCTTGCCATGCGCTTTCCGCGCATTCACCGCATCCGCTGGGACAAGCCCGCACATGAGGCGGATCGCATCGAAACCCTGCTATCGTTGGTCCGTGACTGACGCGGCCACAAACGTGCCACAAGGATGTCGAGCCGGGGTCGAGCGGCGCCAACCCACCTTAAAAGCTGCAGGATCGCGCCTCATAAAAGCCACGCCTTAGTTTAGGCCTGCTTCTCCAACAGCTTTGACGTGCGCTTTTGCATTTTCGGCATAATGCGCCACGCCTAGTTTCATACCCGCGATTGCCGCATCGTTCAGTTCGCGCATAAACTTCGCTGGTCGCCCCGCCCACAAACTGCGTGGCTCCATAACCTTGTTTTCGGTCAGCATCGCGCCCGCCGCCAGCATCGCATCCGAACCGATCCGCGCCTTGTTCATTGCAATCGCGCCCAGCCCGACAAATCCGCGGTCCTCGATAATCGCGCCATGCACCATCGCCATATGGCCGATCAGGACATCATCACCGATCAGACACGGGCAACCGTCCGGCTCGCCCGGTTTCGGCCCGTCGCAATGAATGACGCTACCGTCCTGAATGTTGGTGCGCTCTCCGATGATGATGTGGCTGACATCGGCGCGCAGCACGCAATTGTACCAGATCGATGAGCCTGCCCCGATAGTGACATCGCCGACGATCGTGCAGCCGGGTGCAACAAAGGCGCTGTCGTCGATTTTCGGCGCCTTTCCGTGGATCGCGATGATATTTACGCCGGGTCGCTGGATGGTCATGCTCGGCTCTCCTGCCATTCATTGCGCGAAATCGAATAAACGATGCTGGGATTGAGGTCCGGTCCGTAATGCGGATCGGTAAAGTCCAGATCCTCTCTCCGCTGCATACCCAGCCGCTTCATCAGCCCCCAGCTCGCTTCATTGCCGGTCACGGTCAGCGCCACAATCTCGCTCGCCTTGAATTCGCCAAAGCCCAGATCGAGCGATGCGATTGCCGCCTCCTTGGCATAGCCGCGACCCCACGCGTCCTCTCGCAAGCGCCAGCCAATCTCGACCATGCCAGTTACCTTCTGGTCCACCACATTCGAGCGTTTCAGCCCGCAAAACCCCAGCACCTCGCCCGCCAGATGTCCGCCATCAGGCTTGCGCTCCAACAGCCAGAACGTGTGGCCGTAATCGCGCGCATAGCCTTGCAGCCGACCCCACGCCGCCCGCATTCCCGCCTCATCCAGCTTATCGCCCAGCCAGCGCATGACGGCGGGCGTATTGGTAACGCGCCAGAATTCGGTCCAATCGGCTTCTTTCCAGTCGCGCAGGATCAGGCGCTGCGTCTCGCGATAGAATTCAGCCATTGAGCAACTTTGCAGCATCGCGCGCATGGTACGTCAGGATCCCGCTGCATCCGGCCCGTTTGAACGCCAGCAATTTTTCCATCATCAACGCGTCGCGATCCCCCACGCCCGCTTTCGCGCCGATTTCGATCAACGCATATTCGCCGCTTACCTGATAAGCGAAGATGGGAATATCGAAGCGGGTTTTCAGCCGGTACACAATGTCGAGGTAAGCCAGTCCCGGTTTGACCATCACGCTGTCCGCACCCTCGGCAATGTCCAGTGCCACTTCGCGCATCGCCTCGTCCGCATTGGCCGGGTCCATCTGATAGCTTTTCTTGTCGCCCTTCAGCAGGTCGCCGGAGCCAACCGCATCGCGGAACGGGCCGTAAAACGCGCTCGCATATTTCGCGGCGTAGGACATGATCTGCACATTGGCGTGGCCTGCGCTTTCCAGCCCCTCGCGGATTGCGCCGATCCGCCCATCCATCATATCGGAGGGCGCGATAATGTCCGCGCCAGCCGCCGCTTGATTGACCGCTTGTTTCACCAGCACGTCCACCGTCGCATCGTTGGCGACATAGCCAGAATTGTCGAGCAAACCGTCCTGTCCATGTGCGGTATAAGGGTCGAGCGCCACATCGGTCAGCACACCGATATCCTCGCCACAAGCTTGCTTGATTGCAGCAATGGCGCGGCACATCAGATTGTCGGGATTGAGCGCCTCTGTGCCATCGTCACTACGGCGATCAGGTTGCGTATTCGGGAAAAGCGCCACGCAGGGGATGCCGAGCGACACGGCTTCCTTCGCGCGCGCCACAATCCCATCCACCGACCAGCGCGATACGCCCGGCAGGCTGTCGATGGGCTGCTCAACACCGTGGCCATCCACGATAAACAGCGGCCAGATCAAATCCGCCGGAGTCAGCACAGTTTCGCGATACATTGCGCGGCTCCAGGCCTTCGCGCGTGTGCGTCGCATTCGAATATCGGGATAGCGAGCAGTCATGGCGCAATCTGATGGCCTGTTCGCTCATCGCGCGCAAGACCTCTGTTAATCGACGCGCTTGACCTGATTCTGATTGAGGCGATCGATTTCGCGCAAGGGCTTGGGCGCTTCTTTTGCCTGCGTTTCGATTTCCGTCAGCGCGGCTCCCGGCGCGACTTGTTTCAAGCGCGACAGATTACTGCGAAACTGGGCCAGCTCCGCCCGGCTCAATTGCTGACGCGTCACATATTTGACCGACGCCGGATTGACGTGCCTGCCGCCGCGATACATTTCGTAATGCAGATGCGGGCCAGTCGATAATCCGGTGGAGCCGATATAGCCGATCACTTGCCCGCGCCGCACGCGTTGCCCGCGACTGACCGCCATCCGGCTCATGTGGCAATATCGGGTGGAGAGGCCGCCGCCATGCTTTAGGCGAACGGCAATTCCGCAGCCACCCATTCGGCCAGCGCCGCTGACCGTGCCATCGGTTACGGCCACGATCGGAGTGCCATGTCGTCCGCGAAAATCGAGGCCCGCGTGCATCCGCTTATAGCCCAGAATCGGGTGGCGGCGCATACCATAGCGTGACGACATATTGCCCGGCACCGGCGCAATCAGGCCGCTGCGTTGCTCGCCTGTGCCTGATGCATCGAAGAATTCCTGCTTGTCGCCCCAGCGCATGAGTTGCGCCTTGGTCTGTCCGCCGCGATCCACGCCTGCAAACAGCAATTTGCCGGCCTGCCGCTCACCCGTTTCCGCGCGGCGATAGGACAGGATCATGTCGAATGTATCGGAGGATGCGATGGAGCCGAGGTCCATATGGTCGCCCATCGCTTTCAGATAGGCCTGAATGGCGCTGGCAGGCGCTCCGGCCGCGCGGGCGCTGCGATAAAGGCTGCCCCCGACCTGGCCGCGAATGCGCAAAGGCGTGTCATCGACGCGGATGATTTGCTTTTCCACGGCCAATTGCCCGTCCGTGCGATTGAGCGACATTTCAAGGTCGAAGCGGGCGCGGAAGGTGAGATTATCGAGTGGGCGCGGCTGATCGGTTTGTTCGCGGCGGCCCAGCGTGATGGCAAATTGCGTGCCGGGGGCAATATCGGTGAGCGGGAAGGACCGCCCGATCATATCCTCGGCCTGTCCGGCCTGCGCTGCGGCCAGTCCTGAACGGCGCAGCATCGACGTCAGTGTGTCACCTTGCCCATAAGTTGCAAGAAGCTGCAATTGCGGGCGCTCAGGCGCGGCTCTCAGCAATCTAACGGAATCTGTTGCGGCCATCCGGCGGCCAGTATCGCCGCCCAGCCCCAATGGCATGATCATCTGGCTGCGGAATTCGTCATGCGCCTGTTCGTCGATCTGCGCGATGGTGGCAGCTTCGAGCGGCGCAAATTCGGGCCATAGCGCGATGGACACGGCGACCAGAGCGACCATTGTTCCGGCTCCGCGAAACCATTTTCGGCTGCCAATTTCCTCGGCAAGATTGGGGGCGAAGTCGATAGTCGCCAGTCTGCGGCCCAGCCGGTCGCGGCTTAGGCGTGCGCGTCGCTTCCACGAAGATTGCTTGACGGGCGTGTTTGATTGAGCGGGAAGTTCTGCGGGTATCGAATTGGCTGGTTTGGCGCTGGCTGGTTTGGCACTGGCTGCTTTAGCGCTCGCTGACTTGGCGGATGCAGATAGCGGCTTACCATCGCGCGCAACATTCCAGCGCACAGATTCGCCCTCATCGCTCCCTTGAGCGGCATCATCCAAATCTGATTGCGGTCGATCCAAACGCGCCCTCTTACCTCCACCCCGCCCGTTAACGATTAGGGCGGCTTTGGCAGTTTTTATCCAAAAACAAAGTTAAAATCGCATTAACTTGGCGGTGATCTGCGCGGAAGATGCGGTGAATTGCCTCTGGGATGCGTCTCCCGGCCCAATATAAAGCCAGTATCAACTCAGTATAAACAATGTGCGGTTGCTTGCGCCGTGGTGGAATGCCATCTTGCCGATGTGGAAGGCAGCAAACTGAAAGCGGTCCTCGGGCCGACCAACACCGGCAAAACCCACCTCGCGATCGAGCGGATGTGCGCGCATTCGAGTGGCGCGATCGGCTTCCCGCTGCGCTTGCTGGCGCGCGAAGTTTACGACCGGGTGGTCGCGATGAAGGGCGAGGCGCAAGTCGCGCTAATCACTGGCGAACAGCGGATCGAACCGCCCAATGCGCGGTATTTCCTGTGTACGGTCGAAGCGATGCCGATGCGCAGACCCGATGGCGGTGGTGGGCCGGAAGGCGACTTTGCGTTTGTGGCGCTGGATGAGGCGCAACTGGCCGCCGATCGCGAGCGCGGCCATATCTTCACGGATCGCTTGCTTCATGCACGTGGCCGCGAAGAAACCATGTTGCTTGGCGCAGCGACCTTGGCGCCATTGGTGCGGCAGCTTGAGCCGGACGCGGAAATGGTTGAGCGCCCGCGCTTTTCTACGCTTAAACATATCGGCGCGCGCAAATTGTCGCGCCTGCCTCCACGCAGCGCGATTGTCGCCTTCTCTGCCGAGCAGGTTTATGGCGTGGCTGAAATGCTGCGGCGGTTTCGCGGCGGTGCGGCGGTCGTTATGGGCGCGCTAAGCCCGGAAACGCGGAACAAACAGGTCGAATTGTTCCAGTCCGGTGAAGTGGATTATATCGTCGCAACCGATGCCATCGGCATGGGCCTGAACCTCGATTTAAACCACGTTGCTTTTGCAGGCCTGACCAAATTCGACGGGATGCGACAGCGACGCTTGCAACCAGCCGAAATGGCGCAAATCGCCGGACGCGCTGGCCGGCATCAACGCGACGGGACATTCGGCGTGCTCGCCGGAGCCATAAAAGCAGGCAAGCGCGGCCCATCCGGCCCTGCGCCCGAATTTACCGAAGAAGACATCGCGGCAATCGAGGATCACCACTTTGCACCGCTCACGCGGCTATTCTGGCGCGATGCCCAGCCGCGCTTCGATACCGTCGATGTGCTGATCGGCGATCTGGAAGCTGCACCCCAGCATGATGCACTTGCCGCCGCTCCTGAATCCATCGACCTCGCCGTTTTGCGGCGATTACATGACGATGGTATAACCCGATCGGTTAAAGGCGCTGGTTCCGTGAGGCGCTTTTGGGAAGCTTGCTCGCTGCCCGATTTCCGCAGCCAGGGCACGGATATGCACGCGCGGTTCGTCGCGCGGCTGTGGCAGGATTTGGCGCAAGGCTATCTTGGCGCGGATTTCGTCGCCGCCCGCGTCTCTGAATTAGACAATGTGCAAGGCGATATCGACACGCTACAAGGGCGCATTGCCGCCATCCGCAGCTGGTCCTATATCTGCCAGCGCCCGGACTGGGTCTTGGCGCGCGATGAAATGGCGGCCCGTGCGCGCGCTGCCGAAGCGAAATTGTCAGATGCGCTGCACGCGCGCCTGACCGAAAGATTTGTAAACCGAAGGACCGCTATCCTGATGAAAACACTGGGACAGGACGCCGCATTGCTACCGATCAGCTTGAACGATGAAGGGGTCGTGCTGGTCGAAGACGAAGAGATTGGCCGGCTCGAAGGATTTCATTTTGCCGTCGATCCGAATGCGGGCCATGACGATCACAAGATGCTGCTGGCCGCGGCGGAGAAAGCCTTGCCGCGCATCCTGGCTGAGCGCGCGACCAAACTGATCGACAGTGATTTGGCAGGCGTCACCATGGAGCGTAGCGCCGTGCATTGGCAAAACCGCCCGCTGGCCACGATGGAGCCACGCGACGGGCAGATTCAGCCGGTGTTGCTGCCGGGACGCGACCTTGCTTTGCTGCCCGATGCATCGCGTGATGCGCTGATGGCGGCGCTGACGTCCTGGCTCGCCAAGCAGTTGGAACCGCTGACCCCGCTCGAAAAATTGCAGGAAGCCACCCGCGATCCTGAAGCCGGGTCCGAAGCGCGCGCGTTGCTGCACACGCTGGTCGGCGGACACGGCTTTATCTCTCGCGAGAAAGCGGGTCTCGATCATCTGCCCAAGGAATTGCGGCCATTTTTGCGGCGGCTTGGCGTCACCTTTGGGGCGCTGGATATTTTCGTGCCAGCATTATTGAAACCGGCGCCGAGAAAGCTGCTCCATGCACTCGGCATCGACCGGCGACCGGTTCAGGATGCGATGCTGCCTGTGCTGAAAGACATTCGCAAAATGCCAAGCGGCTATCGTCCGGCGGGCGAGCAGGCGATCCGCCTCGATCTGGCGGAGAAGGTTTTCCGCGCGGCCCACGAAGCGCGCAGCAAGACCACAGCGCGTAAATTTACCTTCGATGCGGCATTGCCCATTTCCATCGGGCTGGAAGCGCAAAACTATCACCGTCTGATGCAAGCCGGCGGGTTCCGCCTGCAACCTGCCAAGGCACTGGACGAAGGCGCATTGGGTCCGCCAGCGCCCGACAAGTGGGAATGGCGACCATCGTCGCGGCGCAAACCAGCGCGCGCCAAACCTGCGCATAAACAGCGCAAGCCCAAAACCGTTGGCGAAGGCAATCCATTCGGCGCATTGGCCGATCTGGTGCGTTGAGCGAACCGTGCGGCCCGGAGAGTATGCGGATCGACCGCCTGCTCTGCTATCTTCGCATTTGCCGCACACGCAGCATCGCGCATAATCTGGTCGATGAGGGGCATATTCGCTGCAATCGGCAGCGCGTCACGCGTGTCAGCGCCTGCATAAAACCGGGCGATGTCCTGACTTTGCCGATTGGGAACGATGTCCACGCACTGGAAGTTATGACATTGCCCGAACGTCGTGGTCCCGCCGCCGAGGCGCGCGATCATTATCGTTTGCTATAAAGCAGCCACTTGACCCTGCGCGGCATTCCGCCATAGCACGCCGGATTGAAGCGCCAGACCAGTTGAAGGACACCGCCGCAATGACTTATGTCGTCACCGATGCCTGCATCAAATGCAAATATACCGATTGCGTCGAAGTGTGCCCGGTCGATTGCTTTTACGAAGGCGAAACGATGCTGGTCATCAACCCCAGCGAATGCATCGATTGCGGCGTGTGTGAGCCGGAATGCCCGGCTGAAGCGATTCTGCCCGATACCGAAGACGGGCTGGAAAAATGGCTGGAGCTGAACACCAAGCTATCCGCTGAATGGCCCAACATTACGCAGCAGAAAGATCCGCCCGCCGATGCCGACGAGCATAAAGGCGAAGAAGGCAAATTCGAGAAATTCTTTACCGATGCGCCGGGAGAAGGCGACTAAGTCTTGCTCGGTGCCTGCTCATAAAGACACATTACAAGCCGACAAAAGCGACCACGGGCGAAGCTGGTTTGCTGCGCTGAAAACCGCGTATACCGAAGGCGTCAAAGACAATGTCGGCATCGTTGCAGCCGGCGTTGCGTATTACGCGTTTCTGGCGTTGGTGCCCTTATTAGGTGCGATTGTGCTGCTTTATGGGCTGGTTGCTGACACGGAAACTGTGACGCGCCATGCCAGCGTGCTGGCCACCACTTTGCCGCAGTCCGCCGCCAGCCTGATCACCGATCAGCTTGAAGCGATCACGCAAAGCTCTGCCGGGAAAAAGGGCTTTGGACTGGCCGTCGCGCTGGCCTTCGCGCTGTTCGGCGCGCGCAATGGGGCAGGCGGGATCGTCACCGCGCTGGATATTGCGTATGACTTGATCGATGAGCGCGGCTTTATCCGCAAGACGCTGCTCGCTTTGGCGATAACACTGGGCGCGATTGTCGGCGCGGGCATTATCGCCGCTGCCATTGCTGCGACCGGATTGCTGGCTGGCGTCCCGGGCAAAATCGCGAGTTATGTAGTGGTATTGGCATCGGCAGTGTTGGGCGCGTTTCTGCTGTTTCGCTTTGCCCCCGATCGCGAGCCGCCCGCATGGAAGCATCAGATGCCCGGCGCGATCCTGTTTGCGATCGGCACGCTGATTACGACCGCAGGCTTCGCTTATTACGTCTCCAATTTCGGTAATTACAATGCGACATACGGATCGCTGGGCGCAGTGGTTGTGCTGCTGACATGGTTGTATCTCACGGCCTACATCCTGATGATCGGTGCCGAGCTGAACGCGCCGGCAGAAAAAAGCGAGCGCGAGCGGCAGCGGAGTTTGCAAGCGTAAACTTAAGGCTCAGGACGCGACAAGTTTCGGCAGTGGTAATATTGTTGCGCTTGTGCTATATAATCTACCAATGCGCCGGTTTACCGATCCGCATCCGTTTGTTTTAAAAGGCTTGTTTAGCCTCATCCGCCATTCCGGTTCGCAGTCCCATTGCGTAGTCGCGCAACAGGGCGCAGCTTTAGCCGGAATGACCCGCGATTGAGGAATGTGAGCCGAAAATTCAGTTAAGGATTACCCTATGGCGAGTGAGGCAATGGCCTTCGATGTTGGCGATTATGTCGTTTATCCCAAGCACGGCGTTGGCCGCGTAATCGAATTGCAGAACGAAGAAATCGCCGGAATGCAGCTTGAACTGTATGTCCTGCGGTTTGAAAAAGAGCGCATGACGTTGCGTGTGCCGACGAACAAGATCGAGTCGATCGGGATGCGTAAACTGTCCAGCGACAAGACGCTGAAAGAAGCGATGGAAACGCTGAAAGGCAAGCCCAAGGTCAAGCGCACTATGTGGTCGCGCCGCGCTCAGGAATATGAAGCCAAGATCAATTCAGGTGATCTGGTATCCATTGCCGAAGTGACGCGCGATCTGTTCCGCCCCGCCGATCAGCCGGAGCAAAGCTATTCCGAACGGCAGATTTTCGAAGCCGCTTCCAGCCGCCTGGCGCGCGAACTCGCAGCGATGGAAAAGACGGACGAGCCGACGGCTCTGGAAAAAATCCTCGAAATCCTGCGCGAACACGCGCCGCAATATTACGACAATCCCGACGAGGATTGATCGACCAACGCTCGATAACACACGATCAGGGTCGCTCATTTGAGCGGCCCTTTTCATTTGTCGCCTTGGCATTGCCTCAATGCTGTATTATGTCAGCAATACGCAATATCAGGAGGCCAGTATGAAATTTCACACATTTTTTAAAGTCATCGCTCCCGCTGCCGCGATGGCAATGGGCGCGGCGGTTTCGGGCTGCAACAGCAATATGAACTTTGGCGGCATTGGCAACGGTGTGCCGTTGGCGGAGCTGGATATGACGGGCGATGCGCCGACCGAACTTATCCTCGCCGGTCCCGATAATATCATTCTTACCGAGAGCAGCACACTCTCCATCGATACCGAAGGCGACACAGAGCTTACGGATTTGCTGCGGTTTGAGCGCGACGGCAATGCTCTGACAGTATCGCGCGAAGATTCGGACTGGAGTACGAAAGGCCGCGTAACCGTGCGGATCGCCATGCCCGCGCCTGATAGCATCACAATCGCCGGTTCGGGCAATGTGGAGGCATCCGCGCTAGGCGCCAATCCAGAGCTCATCATTGCGGGGTCCGGGACACTGACGGCCAGCAACATCGCCGCAGAGAGACTTGAGGTCAACATTGCCGGGTCTGGCTCTATCGAGGGTAGTGGCAGCGCAAAACGGCTAGAAATCAATGTTGCGGGATCAGGCAGCGCGAAACTGGGCGACCTTCAGGCCGACGATGGAGAAGTCAACATTATGGGCTCTGGTGATACGCGCTTTGCCTCGGACGGAACAGTCGAGGCCAACATCATGGGTTCCGGCGATGTACGCGTTTATGGCCGGGCGAAGTGCAAGGTCAATTCGATGGGTTCCGGCTCGCTGACTTGCGAAATGCGCGAAGGCAGCGGATCGGCGGAGCAGGCTGCCGCCGGTTCATGACACGCTAACGATTTGCAGCTATGCGCCGGGGTGAGAGGACTGAACCATGACACTCACCCCGTCGCGCGCCATACGTTTTGCCGTGCTGGCACTATCGTTGCCAATGTTGAGCGGTTGCATTGCCAAGACGATCGTCGATGTTGCAACTGCGCCTGTCAAAATCGCCAGCAAGGCGGTCGATCTGGCTACGACGAGCCAATCCGAAGCCGATGAAAAGCGTGGTCGGGATCTGCGCAGACGCGAAGAGCAGTTGGGCAAGCTGGAGCGGCGCTATACCAAGCAATTGGCGGATTGTGATGATGGCGACCGTGGTGCGTGCCGCGATGCGCGCGAGACTTATGACGAGATCGAGGCGTTACGCCCGACGATCCCCGCGCCCCTCTCGGAAGCCGATCGTGATGGCATTTCTCGCGACGATTAAGCGGCTGCGCGTGTGAGCCGGTCGTTTATGGCCGCTCCGATTCCATTGAGCGGAATTGGCGCAACCGCAATGCGCGGTCTGTCGGACTGGGCGGCAAGATGCAGGCAGGCGTAGAGCTGCGCCGCCGCTTCTTCCAAGTTACCGCTTTCCGACAATGTGCACGCGCCAGTCACTTGGCCAAAACCAATCAGAAACTCGTCACTTTCCGCAGCTTCAGCATTCAGCCGCACCGGCTTTCCCGGCGCATAATGGCGCGCCGATTGACCAGGCGCTTCGATAATTCCGCTATCGAAAGTTGCGCGGCGCAACTTTTGCGGCGGGGCAATCGGTCCAGGCCTCAGCTCCTCCCATTCGCCTCCCTCGCGCAAAGCCAAAATCGTCGATTCAACGCCCTGTGCGCATTCGCCGCCATCCAGCACCGCATCGATCCGCCCATCGAGCGACGCCAGCACATGGGCCGCCGTGGTGGGACTGATAAAGCCGCTGCGATTCGCTGACGGAGCCGCAAGTGGCACACCCACTGCATCCAGCACAGCTTGCATAACGGGGTGCGCCGGCATCCTCAGCGCCACACTCGATAAACCTGCCGTCACGGCGTCCGCCAATTGCGCGCTTGGTTTTCGCGGCAAAACTAGCGTGAGCGGACCCGGCCAATGCGCCTGCGCCATCCGTTCCGCTTCCGCGCTGAATTCCGCCAACTCTCGCGCCTGCGTCATGCTCGCCACATGGACGATCAACGGGTTGAAACTGGGTCGCCCCTTCGCCGCGTAAATGCGCGCCACTGCCGCATCGTCATCCGCCCGCGCTGCAAGCCCGTATACCGTCTCTGTCGGCACAGCGACCAGACCGCCGCGCGCCAAGATCGTGGCCGCACGGGATATGCCTGCCGCGTCGGGCGTTATCGTTTCCGTAGCGTTCTTGCCCGACATGGCGCGTCCCTATAGATAAGTCATAACCTCTACAGAAAACGCGCTCGAATCCCAAGGAAACCGATACGTGACCCCATATTCACCCGCCACTCAAGACCAGCTCCTCGCCATTCGCGTCAATGCAGGCATCGCGGAACTGGCCAAATCCGAACGATTCGCCGCTGCTGAGGATGATATGGTCGAAGCCATCGTCGAAGGCGTCGGTGCGTTTGCGGCTGGTGAATTTGCGCCATTGAACCGGATTGGTGATCAGGAAGGCGCGAAGCTGGAAAATGGCGTAATCCGCCTGCCGGATGGCTTTGCCGAAGCATACGAGGCCTATGTCGAGCAGGGATGGAACGCGATTTCCGGCCCGGTCGACTTTGGTGGACAGGGATTGCCGTTTACCTTGTCGTGCAATGTCATCGAGAATTTAGGCACGGCCAACATGGCTTTCACTCTGCTACCCATGCTGTCCGTCGGCGCAATCGAGGCAATCGATCATCACGGCAGCGATGGGCAGAAAGCGATGTATCTGCCAAAGCTGGTGAGCGGCGAATGGTCGGGAACGATGAATTTAACCGAACCGCAGGCGGGTAGCGATGTGGGCGCACTGCGCTCTACCGCTACGCCAATCGAAAATGGCGAACATTCAGGCAAATATCGCATTCAGGGCCAGAAAATCTACATTACCTGGGGCGAGCATAGTCTGGCAAAAAACATTATTCATCTGGTGCTGGCACGGACCCCTAATGCGCCCGAAGGCAGTCGCGGAATTTCGCTGTTTGCCGTGCCGAAATATCACGTCAACGCCGATGGCTCGATGGGTCCGCATAACGATCTGCGCTGCGTCAGTATCGAGCATAAAGTCGGCATCAATGCGTCGCCAACTTGCGTCATGTCCTATGGCGATAATGGCGAATGTATCGGCGAGCTGGTGGGTGCGGAAAATCGTGGATTGATGGCGATGTTCACAATGATGAACAATGCGCGCATAAATGTGGGCAACCAAGGCACGCAAATTGCCGAGCGCGCGACGCAGCAAGCGCTGTATTACGCGAAAGACCGCGTGCAGTCCGCGCGCGCCGGATCGCCGGACAAGACCGCCATTTCAATTATCGACCACCCCGATGTTCGCCGGATGCTGCTGCGCATGAAGGCCCTGACCGAGGGTAGCCGCGCGCTGCTATACTACACCGCAGGGCAGACTGATCGCGGTACACTGGGCGATACTGATGCTAAGATGCGCGGCGAAGTGCTGGTCCCGCTGATCAAAGCGTGGGGCACGGATATCGGCATCGAAGTCGCCTCGCTCGGCATTCAGGTTCACGGGGGCATGGGCTTTGTCGAGGAAACCGGCGCGGCCCAGCATTGGCGCGATTCGCGAATTGCACCGATTTATGAAGGCACGAACGGCATTCAGGCGGCCGATCTGGTCACGCGCAAGCTGGGGCTGGAAGATGGCAATGCGGTGGCGGGCCTGCTGGCCGATATTGCGCGCGAAGCCGCTGACGAGCCGGCGCTATTCGCGCTAGCCGGAGACTGCGCCGGAATCGCCAGATGGATGCGTGAGGATGCCAGTCTCGATGACAAGCTGGCGGGATCGGTGCCATTTTGCACCATGTTCGCCGTCGCTGCCGCCGGGTGGCAATTGTTAAAGCAGTTGCAAGCCATCGATGCAGGCGAAGCCCCGTCCCTAGCCGATAAGAAACGCGTGACTGCGCGCTTTTTCCTCGACCGGATCGTGCCGGAAGCGTCTGGCTTGAAAGCTGCCGCTATGGCCGGAGCAGAGGCACTTTACGCGCTGGAAGCGGACGTTTTGGTCGCGTAACGGCTTAGCAAGTCGCGCTAATCCCGGACGTAATCGTCATCGAAAGTCGCGCGCGATTCGCCGCTCAATTGCCGCTGCGGGGGCAATGAACCGCCTTCCAGCGGCGTGATGGCTGCGCTCGCCTCCGCTGTGCTGTCCAGCACGCGCCAAATGATGCCGGCCGTATCGTCGCTAACCAAAAGTGAGCCATCATTGGCCCACTCGACCCATGTCGGGCGTCCGCGTGTCGTGCCATCTCCGGTCAGAAAGCCGGACAGAACTGGCACAGGCTTACCGACCGGATTGCCCAGCGCATCGAAAGCCACATAGACGACGTCATATCCTGAAGCAGGCTTGCGGTTCCAGGATCCATGTCGCGCAATGAAAGCGCCGGAATTGAACTTCTCGCCCATGCGCGCGCCTTCCGCCGTGAACACCAGCCCTAAGGCGGCAACGTGCGGACCAAGCGCATATTCCGGTCGGCGTGTATATTCGGTCAGGAATTGCGGGCGCGGCGCATCGACGCGTTCATCGAACTGGTCTTTGAAATAGACCCACGGCCAGCCATATTGCGCGCCCACGGGCACATTGGTGAGGTAATCCGGCACCAAATCGGAGCCGAGCATATCGCGCTCGTTCACCGTCGTCCATAACTCGCCCGACCACGGGCTCCAGTCGAGCCCATTCGGATTGCGCAGGCCTGCGGCAAACATACGCGGGCGCTGGTCGATCAGATCATATTCCCAAATCGCCGCGCGGCCTTCCTCGACCGCCATGCCCTTTTCGCCAATATTGGAGACGGACCCGACTGCCACATAGATCTTCATCTTGTCAGGGCTTAGCTCGATATTGCGCATCCAGTGGCCGCCGCCGGGTGGCAAATCCATCAGCTTTGTGCCCGCGCCCTCGATCGTCTCAGCACCCAGCGCATAGGGAAAGCTCAGCAGCGCATCATGGTTCGCGATATACAAAGTGCCGTCTGCCCAGGCGATGCCGGAAGGTGAAGCCAAATCGTCAGTCAGCGCAATTTTGCGATCCGCCATGCCGTCACCGTTCGTATCGCGCAGTAACATAAGCGTGTCGGCGGACACCTCCGTCGCCCCGGCGCGGGACATTAGCAGCCCCTCGATCCAGGCCATGATGCCGCCATCGTCTTTCTTTGGCGGAGCGCCCGTCAGCGTGACCAGCACATCACCATTGGGTAGCGTATGGATGACGCGCGGATGCGCGAGGCCCGTTGCGAATGCATTGACCGACAAGCCGGGGGCGGCTTCAGGCACTTGCCCATCGGCCCAGCCAATCGGTTCGGCGATGTTGATCGTGGGGATTGTTTCGGAATCCGGCGCTTGCAGAACAGGATCAGTCCCGGTGACTTCATCGACCGAAAGATCGGCAATGTCTCCGCGCGTGAGAAACCAGCCCAGCGCAATCAGGATCAAAACAGCGGCCAGCACCCACAGCGCGATTTTTTGCATTTTGCTCATGCGCGCGAGAGATAGTCGAGCATGATGGTTGCGGCAATGGCGCAAAACGCATTACACCGCGCGATGTTCGATTTTTCGCCAGACGATGATTTGCCCAAGCCGGAATTGTATCGGCAACTTTGCGATGCCGCCGACGCTCTGACGTCGGATGAGCGTGATCCGATTGCCAATATGGCGAATTTGGCGGCAGTGATCTGGACTTATGTGCCAAAACTGAACTGGGCCGGTTTTTACCGCGTTGTCGATGATGAATTGGTGCTGGGGCCGTTTATCGGCAAGCCCGCTTGTATCCGTATCGCTGTTGGCCAAGGCGTTTGCGGCGCAGCTGCGAGCACGGGCGAGACTCAGATAGTCGCCGATGTCCATGCTTTCCCGGGCCATATCGCGTGCGATGGTGACAGCGCTTCGGAACTTGTCGTGCCCGTCGTCCGCGATGGAGAAGTCGTTGCCGTAATCGACCTCGACAGCCCAATCAAAGCGCGCTTCGATACGGATGATGCAAAGGGGCTGGAGAATTTGGCGCGCCTGATCGCAGACAGGATTTAGCGCAAGAGCAGAAAAGTTGCGCGGCGCAACTTTCAGGCTGCAGCCACCGCTAACGCGCCGCGTTTAGTACAGTCTTAACCATATCCTGCGATACGCGCCGGATGCATATGGCCAACTTCCCCGGACCGCATCGAACGATCGGAGATGCGCGCGTTACATCTGCTGACGGTGCGCCAGATGACCGGGCGCAGATCCTGCTGGCCGAAGACAATCCCATCGTGGGTGAGCTGATTGTGATGTTGGGAAAGCGCATCGGTTTGCCAATCGCTTGGGTTTGTGACGGGTTGGAAGCGATCACCATGATTTGCGCAGCAAAAGAGGCTGGCCGGCCTTACTCCCTTTTGCTGCTGGACGCGATGATGCCCATTATCGACGGAATCGAGGTCGTGAAGCGATTGCGCGCTACAGGAATCACCGAAACCGAATTGCCCGTTGTTGCCGTCACCGCCGCAACCGCGCCGCATGAAGTGCAGCCTTACCTAGCCGCGGGAATGCAAGCCTATCTCTCAAAGCCCGTGTCGATCGCTGATCTTACGGACATTGTACAGGCCTGGGCGCCGCAGATTATTGCCACGCAGCAAACAGATAGCGAGGGCCCCAGCCCGGCGCTCATTGCGCGGTATCAGCTTCGCAAAACTGACCTGTTCGAACGGATCGAGGCTATTTGTGCTGGCGAGATCGTGACGCACGAAACTGTGAGCGAGCTGCGCAATATGATCCACAAGCTGGCCGGCACGGCAGGCTCCTTCGGCGAAGAAGCATTAAGCGAACTGGCCTTAGCGCTTGAGGCGCGCCTCAACACGTGCAAGCCAACCGATCTGGTTCATATTTTGTGTAAGTTTCGCGAGGCGCTGTCGCGATGATATTCGCGGCGCGTCACATTTTACGGATGCTAGTGGCTTGCGCCGCTTTGTTTGGGCTTGCCGGACCAGCGATTGCTCTGGACGACATTGATTTTGATCTGCGCACGACATTATCGGCTGTTGAGGCTGAGCGCGCGATTTTCCAAGGCGATGACGTGGAAAGCTCAGGCGTCGGGATCAGCGCCGCCGCCTCCGTAACTTTTACCGAAAATGCGACACAAATCCGCATCTCCGTTGATCCAACCGTGTTCGACTTCAGCGATGATGAGCGCAAAACGCGCAAGAGTTTAGGTCTGTCGGTCGAAGTGCGTCAACAGGTGAGCGAGAATGTGCGAATTGCTCTGCGCTCAAGGCGAGTGTCCAATCTGGTTACTTTAGAATCGCGTAGTGTCGATCAGCGTTCGGTTCGCGGCGAGATGCTTTGGGAAGATGCCGACAATCGCGTGCGGCTACGCGGCGAATATCGTTTTCGCGATTACGATGATGCCGTCCGGTCCAGTGGCGAAGGGCCGCGCATCGAAGCGCAATATAATCGCCGCATCGCATCGTACCACTGGGCCCGGCTCACTGCTCGCCATGATGCGATCGACAGCGATCGGGAGCGGCTTAGCTACAGCCGGGAAGTCGTCCGGGCCGACTATAGCCTGCCTCTGACCAAGCGACTGCGTTTGCGGCCCGCGCTGGAATATAGCCAATGGCGATATGACGCGCGGATTGCGCGACAGGATGGCGCTGAGGCATTGCGGCGCGATACCGTCGTCAATCCCGAGATTGGCCTGTCGTATGGCAAGGCGCGTGGCTTTTATGCGCAAGCGCGCGCTGAGTACGAATTTCGCGATTCGAATGATGTGCGCTTTCGCGAGGATGCTCCGCGCTTTTCGCTGGATGTCGGCTACCGGTTTTAGGCAGAGCGCCGGAACAGGCTCGCAAATCGGCCTTGCCCTTGGGTGATTGATTCGGCCAGCCAGCCACCCTTTTGCCGCATCGTCAGTTTTTTCAATTCCAGCGCGGCGCGCTGGCTGCTGATCTGCTCGGCAATCATGGCTTTATAAATCGCATCGGCTTGCCGGCGGCGGCGCACGGCATCGCCCGCATCGACAAAGGCTTCCACGATTTCGACCACCCTGCCAGCAAACCGTGATGGGATGCTTGCGCTGCCTGCCTCCTCGCCGTCCATTCGCGCCGCCGCGTCCAGTTCGCCAAGCTGCGTATCGACGCGCGCAATAATCGCATCAAGCTGCGCGGGCGTGAACGATACGGGCAGTTCGTCGCGGATTTGCAATTCGGCGATTGTGCGGCGAACCTCGCTTCCGCTTAAAATGCCATATTCCTGAAAGCCGGCCAGCGCAGACAAGCCCTTTTCCGCAACCATTGGATCCGCATCACGCGCCTGCGCGCACGCTCGATGCACTTGCTCCCACGCTTGCCAGCGATAGACAAAATCCAGGCCCGTCCCTTTGATATTCTGCATCCCCATAATGCGATTTGTCAGGCCCGGCGGTGAATGATGCGCGATCAGCCGCACGATATTCTCACCCGACATGTGAACATCGCGAACCGGAACCAGTTTGCGCATGAAAGCAGCGTGCAGGAATGCACGAACGCGCGCCAAATGTTCCGCCGCGCCACCTTTCGATATTACGCTAGATAGCGCTTGATACTCCTCTAGCGATTTAACCATTTCCGCGTGTTCTTCGGAGATCTGCTCACCCAGTGCGCGCTCATCATCGGTAAAAGATGCAGCGAGTTGGCCTTCACGCGCAGCGCGGACCAGCGTATTTGCCCGCTCATTATCGGCAATTGCTGTCAGCATCGCCATCAATCGCCGCTCTATTTGCTCTTGGTTCAGCGGCACACGTTGCTGGCGCGCCAGGCGCTCAAAAATTTCGGCAGGTGTGTCGTCTGTATCGCTTTCCAGGCTCAGGCGCGCTGCATAAGCCTCCCATTCTTCCTCGATAAATCCGATCAGTCCATCGATATTCGATCCGATCAGGAAATGCTTGTCCGCTGATATGTCATTCACCAACAGGCGCGCAAAGACCTGCGATCGCGGCACCCGGTCGGCGCGATTATTGACCACGGTGCTGACGTAAATTGCCGGATCTTCGCCAAGATCATGGTCGGCAAAGCCCATCCGGTCCCAATTTCCCATTGCGCCGAACCGCTCATTCGCGCTCATCCCCATCACGAATTCCAGAATGCGCCCATCGACATTGGCTTGCGGATAGATTTTTAGCACGCCCAAATCTGCCACCACGCGATCGGACATTTCTCTGATGCAGAAATCCTCGCCCAGACCCAGCTCATCCCCCATCGCCGCCACCAGCGCGATATTATAGGGATGCTCGGCATAGGGAAACCGCGCGAGTAGATTTTCATGCACCAGACCCGCCTCGCGCCAATCGATCGCGCGCATTCGCGTATTGGCCTGCGCCGCGCCTTCGCGCAGGATCGGCAGCATCTCTTCTTCGGTTGTCAGCAGCACGGAGTTTTCCGGAATGAACTCGCGCATTACTTCAGGGATGTTGCGCCCTGCCGGACCCTGCACGTCTTCATGGTCAGGGTAAGTATTTGTAATGGTACCGATATTATCGCGCATCCAGTCGCGTTGCAGCACCCGCACATAGGACGGGTTAAGGCCCATGCATTCCCACAAAAATACGCGCGCCTTTAGCCCGACGGAAATGCGGATCAGATTAAACTGCTCCCAGATCGTCGCCTTGTCATACGGGCGAAACAGAAACATTTCGGTGAGGCCGCCAAATGGCTCGCCGCGCAGGAACATCGCTTCGCAACCTGTCGTTTTCGACACCAGCGGGTGGCCCAAAGCATTGATCAACCCCGCCTTCAGCCGCTCGGTCCCGGATTTACCGCGCGTTCCCCAGCCACCCAGCGACAGAGGGATTGCATTGCGATAGCGGCGCGCCTTGTAGCCAAGATACAGGTGGCGTCCGACGAACCATCCTCCTGCAAGCAGCAGAAACAAAGCAAGCTGGCCCAGCGTGTTGGCAAAAACCGTGGCAAAGTATGCTGCTGCGCTTTTTAGCAGCACCGGCACGGCGATTAGCACGCCGCCAAGATCGAATAATCTGACCACTTCGGGATCGCTGGCGGTTTGTGGCTGATCGAACTTAAGCGCAGTTTGCTTTTGCGGTGTTAAAAGCGGCGCTTCATATGCGTCGTGCGCCTGGAATTCGACCGACAGGCCATATTGGCGCAACGCGTCGACATAGTCTGAACTGCCGCCCTGATTGCGCAATGCCGCAAGCCGAGCGAAGTTGCGACTGACCTGCCAATAGGCGGTAATGCGCGCGAGCACGCCTGATGGAGCGGTCAGCGACGTCACGCCTTCACTGGTGAAAATGCGCGTTGTCTTGCCTCGATCGATCGCTGCCAGCGCATGATCGACCAGCGGCAGATAATTGCGCCACCCGCCCTCATCGGCAAAATGCAGCGGCTCACCCGGAACCTTGGTCGGAGCCAGTTCGGCCATATGCGCGGCCGGGGCAGAGATCGTTCCGGGCAAGCTGCGCCCGATCGTGTGCAGGAAGGCCTGTCGTTTGTCGGTCGAGGAGACGCGCAACTCGAACAGAATGCGCCACAACCGACGTGCAAATCGCTCCCCTTTTTGCATTCGCGGCACCGATCCGGCAATTAACTCCAGCCCAAACCCATCCTGCGCCAGAACGGCCATAATGCGTCCGATGAAATGCGGATCAGATTTGGCCACATCGGCTAGCTCGGGCAATTTGCGACGCTGCCCCTCGGCAGTGGCTGCCATTTGAAAACGGATATATTCCGCCATATCCAGCGCATCGGCGTCTGAATAAAGCCAGATCCGCTCCATCGCTTCGCCTGCCCAGCGCCGCCTATTGGCCGCCGTGCTGCGCGCCCGCAACACACTAAGCGCCTGTCGCAATTGCGTAACACTTTCGGCCTGTTGGGCTGGCTCATGCCCACCTTGCCACGCGACCAGCTTAACCGCCGCATCCATCGCCATCCGCAAAACATGAGTGTCCTCATCGCGCGACAGAACCCGGATGATATGCGAGCGATACATGGCGCCGCCGATCGTTTGCGCCATCGCTTGCGGCTGCGCGAACAGCATCGCGCGGACTTGCGGATCCTGATCGATTCGCAATCGCGACACGAGCGGTTTTGCCTCGTCACGCGGCAATTTGACCAGCGCCTTGGCCAGCGCCTGCCGAACCGCGCCGTTGCGATCATTGGCGATCCGGCTGAGATATTTCGACAGCTTCGGGTGATCCGGCACGGCCTCGCACAGCAGATCGGCCAGATAGCGCCGCACGAACATCCGGTTCTCCTGCCGCAAGGGAGGGCCTTCCAGACTGGACTTGCCTAATCGCCGCTCCAACACGGGTTCGAGCGAGCCGGGCGCCATCGTGAGCAAGGTGGCAAACGCATCGCATTGCGCCCAGGTGTCTTCGCTCGTGTCCAGCGCCAGCCGCCGAGTGTCGCGAATGGCAATGTCGATCCAAAAGCCGGTTAGCGGTTCGAGCGCGCCTGTGCCAATATGGTGCAACGCGCGGAACCCCGCTTGTTTGACGCGCGCATCCCCGCGATAACTTCGCGCATCCGTCAGCACGCCGGCAATTGCTTTGCTCAACAACTCGTCATCACCGGCCATTTCACCGACACGCAACGCCTCACCGGCGACCAGGCCCAGCCGCTCCACTGTGTGAGCCAATTCGCGCTCGGCTTCTCCGACGCGCCGCCGATATCGTTCGCTCACGGCATCGCCGTCGAAGAACCTGTCGAATGCCTTCCTGTCGCGCTCAAGTTGCGCAGCGTCAGCGCCCAGCCGTTCGGCGAAATCCATAATTGCGGCCCGCTCTGCTGCGCGGTCCAGAGCATTGGCAAAGCGCGCATTGAACAGCGCGGCGGCATCATGCAGATCACCGATATGACCTAAGCGGTGCTTAACGAAAGCAATCAGCGTCTTGGCATGATCGGTGAAATTTCCGACCGCGTCGTGATCGCCCGTCTGCGCGGCAAAATGCGCAATCGATTCGTGAATATCGGCGTAAGTGCCGCACAGCATTTCAGGCAAGCCGACTTCCAGCGCCGCATTGATACGGCACGGCGTGGCCAGCAGCATGGCCTGATTGCTCATGCTTTGAAACAGTTGAGGAATTGTGCGCGTAATCCCGTGTCTTTGCGTAAGGCGAGACGCAAGTTCAAACTCATTTCAATATGGGTAAATCCCTCAAAACCCTGCTCTCGCAACGCGGCGCCTTGTGCATTTTTAAGCGCGCCCAGTTCCGGCGCATCGAGCGGATAAACGCGCACGTTCCACGCCTGCAGCGAGATCGTCAGGCATTCCGACAAGGCCAGCAAGCGGTCGCCCGGCTGATCGGTCCCGTCACTGATAATGATGTCGGCCTCGCTTCCCGCAAGACTTTGGCGATTGTCGCGATCGAAACCGTGCAATTGCACGACGCGGCCTTGCGGGTAGGCTTGCGCAAAACTTAGGGCAAAGGCCGTGAAAAAATGCTCCTCCGCCTTTGCCAGATCGCCAAAAGCATCGCACTCTGCGGATTTTCGGCGAGGCGCGGAATTCCACGCTGCAGCAGCCAACTTGCCTTCCTCTGCGAACATGGCCGCCAGTGTTCCAGTATGCTTGTCGGCCCCGCGATGGGGGGCAGTCATGGCGGTTGGCGCAGCATCAGGCGACAAACCGATGAGGTACACGCCGCGCCCCTGGCAATTCCCAGATGGTTCGACGAGTTGCGCAAATCCTTCTGCATCGCGTGCTTGCCAGCCAAGATCGCTCGCCGCCTCACGCCATTCGCTTGATTTGGGAGCGCCAAGCCCAGCGGCAAACATCGCCTCTGCGCGCGACAAGTCCACTGCGCCCGGTCGCTCGAACCCGTTGCTGGAACGCAGCGGCGGGAACAGGCCTGCCAGCATGGCTGCACTAAACGCCACAATCACGATCCCCAAAAGGAGCAGCCATTTGCGCCGCGCCATCAGCCACCCTCTCCATCGTCGCCATCTCCATCGTCGCCGTCTTCCGCCTCGCTGTCGAGCGTGCCTTTATACATGACCAGCACGTCATAGTCGCGGCCCGATATACCGGACGGGCCAAGCGGTCGCCACTGGTTGATGACGCTGTTTTGTCGTTCCGCATTGCTGATAAAGCGCTCGGGGAAGGCATTTGCGCGGGTCAGCACTTCGCGTTCGTCATCGCTGCGTCTGCGATAGGCCGCCAGCGCCGCCGCACCGCCTAGAAATGGGCGACGTTCGTAAGCGCGGACATACACTGCGTCGACGCCTTTATCTGAGGGCAATGGGCCAATATCCATCGCAACAAATGGTGTGTCCGAGGCAATTACGGCCTGATCCTGCGTGCCGATGCCGCCCGTTCCGCCGCGTGTGAACCGAACGATATTCAGCGGTTCTTCTAGGTTTGCCGGATTGGCGGCGCTGGAATAAATATCGTGGGACGCGACCATATTATCGCCGCTGTCGCGCAAGGTGACGCGGTAGCCATAGCTCCAGCGTGTGCCGTCATCCCAGACGGCCTCGGCAATCGCGGGCGTCGATAAAACCCGTGCAATGGTGCTGGGCTGCGAGAAAACGAAGCGCGTGGTGCGGGCATCTTTCAACCGATATACCAGGGTGCGGTCGCTTAAAGCCACCCGGTCGCGTGCGCCTTCTTCCGAAGCGCCCAGCAGTTCCGCGATGCGTGGCGACGTCATCCAGCTTCCAACACCCACAGCCAGAATGATTGCCCCCACGGCGAGCAGGCGCAGGATTGCGGTCAGGCTCATGGCGCTTGCTCTGCGGGGATCAGGACAACGGCATAGCGTTTGTTGCGTGATTGCGACACATAGCGCAGCGAATTTTCCGGCGGCGCTTCGATCCCGGCGGTCCCTTGCTGCCGCGCAATTCGCGACACATCGTAGCCCCCGCTCCGCAAAGCCGCTTCGACCTCGTCGGCAAGAGTATCGCTCCGCTGGATCCGCCCGGACAGGACATAAGCAGAGCCTTGCGCAATCTTCAGATCGGCGGCGCTTGGCGGGGTCCGAAGCTGGACGATTGCACCGGGGCGATTGCCAAGCGCGCGAATGGCGCTTTGATTGATGACGCCGAATGCCGTCATTTGCGAGCCGCCGTAATCCTGTTGGGTTGGCGCGATCATTGCGATCCCGGCACCCCAGTTTCGCCGGAAATCGCGTGCTGTGCGGACGGCATTCCGGTCGAATTGCGAGGCATCATCGCCTTCGGTCTGCGCGTCGGCAAAGCCGTGGACGATCCGCCCGGTTGCAAGGCCGGGTGCGAAGAAATAATGCCCGGCGCTCCGCAAATCCGAGGCCAGATGCCACAGCGGCGCTCCATCATCATCGATACAGTCATTCAGGCCAAGCCCCAACCATTGCGCCGCAATCCGCGATGTCTCCGGAATCGGCTCGCCTGATATGGCGGACAAGACCGGCTCGGCCACTTCTCCGCGAAGGAATGCCAGATCGGCCATGTCCTTAATCGGCTGTGCGCCCGGTGCGAGGGCACTGACGGTACAGCGGCCTGCGCTTTGCGGACTAGTGGGCGACAGACTGGATGCCAATCGCGCAATATCGGCTTTGGGCAAGCGAATAACAGCGCCATCGCCGCGCGTATTTTCGGTCGTGTCGCTAGGCGAGAAACGCACTTGAAGCGACGGGATCGCCGCACGCAGCGCTTGAATATCGATGTCCGCTGCAGACCGCCCAGCAACCTCGACTATGGGCTGCGCTATCGCAAAGTTACTGTTCGTCGCGGCTATGATATCCAATTCCGGCAAGCTGCTGCCTGAACGGAATGCTGCCAGTACCGAGGGTTGACCGATCGCTTCGGGTTGAATGGGCGCGCTTAAAACCAGCCAACGGGCATCCTGATTTACGCGCAAAGCAAAGGCCGCCATCGCGGTTCCAGGCGCGCTTGCCGGACGTGGTGCGTTGATTGCGATCGCTCCACGGCTCGATGGATAATGCAGCAGTAAGTCGCCGCCCAACCCATCCGAACGCATGATCGCAATGACATTTCCCGGTAACGTCACGACTTGCCATCCGCTTGCGCTGGCCCGCGCATTAGCCTCGACTGGCGGCAACCCAGCTTCCAGTAATCGCACCAGATCGGTTAACGTATCGGCTGACTGACGGCTGATAGGCGCGGCTCCACCCTGCCACCGCTGTAGATAGGCATTGCCGATCGCAGAAGCTGCCAACTGCTTTTCGGCACTCACGCTGGAAGGGGTTTCCGTGATGCGCGCATTTGCCAGATTGGCCCCTGCAACTGGCAGAACGGTTGATAAAAACAAACCAAAAAGGTTTCCCGCGACTGCTCCCACCAGTGAAACCTGCAATGTCGTTCGCATCAAGCGCGGGAATATCTGCTTATCATGCGCCTTGATTGCAATCAGCGTCGCCAGCAAATATCCGAACCCATACAGGTCCGTTGTTTTCACCTCGACCGCAAACAGAACCAGCAGATGCCCTAGGATCAGCTTGTAAGCAAAACTGATGTTGAAAAAGAGCAGCAGTTTGCGGCCTCCCTCCATCGTCCTATTGGCGAAAATCGGCAGTTTCAGGACGGCAATCGCAATCAAATAGATGATGCCGGCTTCGATAAAAGATGTCAGGATTTTGGTCGGCTGATACCATTGCAGCGCGATCAAAGCCGGGATCAGGATGCCCGAAAAATCCCACCCGTATTTAACATTCATATGACTGGCATACATCGCAGTCAGCACCAAAATCATATAGGCTTTGGGGCTGGCGAGGATCGAACTGGCCAGCCCCTCATACAAGTAGGACACGCCGCTGATCCTGAAATTGGTGAATTCCATCAATCCGTACCGCACGATTAACAGTGTCAGCCCGACCGTGACAATCATCGCGAACAATCCGCGCGTAAGCCCCGGCTTCCAAAACTGGTTGGCCAGCAGCGACACAATCACCAGTCCAAAACTTTGCAAATCGCTGCGCCAGTCAAGCTCCTGATTCCAGTTTTCGGCCAGCCAGTCAGCCAGCACCGGCAAGGCGAACCCGTCCAGCGTCAACCGCACCGCGATGCTAGCCAAAATCAGCCCCATAAACCGGTCGCGCCCGAATAAAGCGGGCCAGCGGCCCTTGCCGATCTTTTCCGAAAACACCCAGACGAGCAGGAAAGTCAGCACCGCTTCGACGACGATAATTCCCGCTGCCAGCGGCTTTATGATCAGCAGCGGCACGAGGTATCCCGGCACGACCAGCCCTGATAAAACCCATCCGAAACGCAAATTGAAGAAGCACAGCACGAACACGCCAACCCACACGGTCGTGATGACCGAGCTGGCAAGGCCGCCTTCGGGAAATAATGGAATAGTCATAGTGGCGCGTGCTTTATGCGCCGATTGAATTCCGCTTGGCTAGCACCGTTTCGATGGTTTCCAGCAAAATCTGCGACTTCACCGGCTTGCGGATGATTCCGGCCACTCCCGAATTGGTGTGAAGCGCCTGCATTTGTGGGGTTGCCGAAGCTGAAGCCATCAATATCGGCGGCGGATTGGCAATCCTGTCGGGCAGCTCCCGCAAAAAACGCAATCCATCCATGCGGGGCATGACGAGATCCAGAATGACCAGATCGATCGCTTGTTCAGCCAGCAATTTCAGGCCTGCCTCGCCATCGGCAGCAATTGCAACGGCATAGCCGTGCATTTCCAGCATCGCCTGCAACATCTCGCACAGCAGATCGTCGTCGTCCACAATCAGTATTCGCGCCGCCATCATCCAACCCGCCGCAATTTTATAACGAACCGATAGCCCTTGCCGACGGAACTCCAATAACTGACTTGCCCCTTCCATGTGATCGCGTTGGCGATACCGATGGAAATGGCGTGAAACTCGTCCGGAACTTCACTTTGCCCGGCATCGAAAGCCGCAATCAGCCGCTCGAACGGAATGCCGATGCCGCCCGTTACTTCGAGCCGCGAACTGTCGCGCTCTTCATGCAATGATACTCGCATCGACCCACCATGTGGCGTGTCCGCAATAACGACGTTCATCATGGCTTCTATCGTTTCGAGCAAAACCTGCGGTTCGGCCATCGTAAAGCCGCTGATTCCCGGCAGGTCGAGCGCCACATCGACTTCGAAATCCTCTGCCTTATTCCGCACGCGCTCAAACGCATCCTCGACCACCTTACGCGCGTCAATTGGATAGCAAACTTCAAGATTCGTGCCGCTGGCATCGTCAAGCAGACTTGCAACCTGATCCAGGCGTCCGGTCGCCCGCTGCGAAACGTCGCGTATCCGGTTCAACACTTTGGTTAGGCCAGGCATCTCTGCCGCGTGCGACAAGGCGACATCGGCCCCGAATTCCAGCGCCTCCAAATCATTGCGAAGCTGCTTATCGACGAAATTTCCGACCGCATGGCGCAAATTGGCCAGCTTATTTAACTCTGAAATGTCGAGCGCTTCCAGTATAATGAGGTTCAGCCAACCCTTGTCAGGCGTCTCATCGCGATGTGTTGCGATGCGCAAAATGCGCTGTTTGGCAGTAAATTCTCGGGCAGGTACGCGCACTTCTCTGCCGGAAACGATTAAGTCATGGATCAGGAGCTGCACGGCTTCTTCTTCCAATGTGGTCAGCGTAAGCAAGGCCTCGCTCAGCGACGCCCGCGCAAGGTTCAATTCCGCATCGCCATACAGATTTTGCATCGCCGCATTGGCATGAACCGGAAAGCCGCCCACGTGATAAATTGCAACCGCAGTATTAAGGTGTTCGATCCCCTCGCGCATTTGCTCCGATTGCGTGGAAATCAGCGACGCGGCGCTGGCGATCTGCCGATCAATCGGCTGAAACCGGCGCGCATGGCTGTCGCTGGCGGACAAATCAGCGCGCCAGCGATAAAACCGCGCGTAAGTTTTGGCGATATCCTGCGCCTGATCGGTGATGCGCTTAAGCGCCGCCGGATCTCCGCTTTCGTTGACTGAAAAGAACCAGAACGTTGGCACATCGGCATTATCAAGCCGCGTTATATAGTGGCTCGTTTCGGTTCTTGACGAGATCTTATTGCTGACATCGATCACCGTTCCGGTTCGTTTTGTGCGCTTGGAAAGTAATCGAAGGGTTTTTTCATCCGGCATTTCATGCGGCGTAAATCCGAAGTTTTCTTTGTAAAGCGGCTCTCCATCACCGCGAAATTGAAACACGGCGCTGTTATCAATTGCCAAATTGCGAGCGGCAGCAGTTACGAAATGCGACAGGTGCGCTTGCTCGTTTAGTATCGACCGCGAATAAGAGAAGCCGATTGCCCGCTCCAGGACGGATTTCAGGCGGTCATCCTGCGAATGCTCCCGCAACAGAACCATTGTGGCGGCGGATACCAAAAGCGCGCCCAGCATTGCCGAGACGGGCAAAACTGCGCTGATAATGGTCAGAGCGAGCCATCCGGCCCCCATGACCAATATCGCACCGATGCCTATGACGAACAGCACAACCCGCTTGGCATCGACCGATCGCAAAGCCAGCACCGCGATCATGGCGCTAACCATGACAAGCAGGAAGTTTTGCCACGCCGCGAGACTATGTGCAGCCCTACCATCAAGGAAGTTCTGAACCATATTGGCACGAAATACACTGGCGCTGGTGGTTTGGCTTAGCGGTGTCAATGGCGTGGTAAAGCGGCGCTCCCGTAGCTGCTTGGAGGGTTCGACGACTGCCACCATCCCTGCAAAACTTCCTTGTCTGAAATCTCCAGCAATCATCTGTGAGGCGTTCGCTCGCGGGATGCTTTGATCGCGGGACATCTGGACATAAAAATGATCGACTTTCGACGGCGCGTCCAGACAACGCGGCTTCGAATGTCGGTATTAATCGATCCTCAGTCGATAAAGCCGTAATTTGACGCCGATAGATGCCGTAATCGGATGCTGCGATCACACTTGCTGCCGGCTGCACCGCTTTGGGTAGGCGAGTGCGCAGTTCAGGATCGAGCGACCAGACATCGCCCCCTAGTTTCCGCTGAGCTGGCATCCCGACCACAACAGGTATGGCGGGCTTGTTGTCGTCGCTGCCCACCCAGTCACGCGGAGCCTGCGCAAATCCAATGCGTGTGATCCCGGCTCTCGCTGCGCTTTGGACCAAGCGATCGTATTTCGCACCGCCCATGCTCTCAAAGGCTGCGTCCTGTTCGATTAGTAGCACTCTCGGGGTTTGCGGAGCAGCGCGCGTGGATGCAGCATCGAACATCAAGCCATCGGCGATACGAAACACAGCCGTACCGCTGAGATACGTAAAAATGACCGCCACCAGCACCGCAATCACGAACGGCCGCAACTCGTCGGCCCGCTGTTTCAAAGATTGCGGCAGAAATTTCGGCACGTAGCGACCAGTCCTCGGCCTTGACTTCGCTTATACGGGCGAATTTCAGTGGGCTAGGACGCGGAGTGCCAAAATATGCCTAATTTCACGTTAACTGCGTGTGGTTTAGAGATTTCCGCCGGTTAAACGCTGGCAAATCAGATCAAGCTGATCAAGTGTGCGGTAGGAAATCGCGACGGAGCCTTTGCTGGGATCGGCATCGGTTTTGATCTTGACCGAAAGTCCCAAAAACTCTTCCAAATGCGATTGCACGGCGGCAATATCCGCATTATCCGGCGCATTTTCGCCAGTTTTCTGCCGATTTGTATCGTTATTGCGCGAGGGTTTCTTCGATTGCCGCACACGCTTTTCAACATCGCGAACCGAAAGATTATCGGCAATAGCATCGCGCGCCAACTCGCTCGCCCGATCATGGCCGATTAACGCTCGCGCATGGCCCATCGACAGCGCGCCATTGCCGACCATCTCCTGCACATCATCAGGTAAAGCCAACAGGCGCTGAATATTCGCGACATGGCTGCGTGATTTATCGACCAGCTTGGCAATTTCAGACTGGGTCAATCCATCTTGATCGGCCAGGCGATTATAAGCGCGCGCTTCTTCCAGCGGGTTCAAATCTTCGCGCTGCAAATTTTCGATCAGCGCCAGAGCCATGATCTCGCGCATATCGAGTGAGCGCACGACGGCGGGAATTTCGTGCAACTTGGCACGCTGCGCCGCGCGCCAACGTCGCTCACCCGCAACAAGTTGATATTTGCCCTTGGTCAGCGGCGTAACGAGGATTGGCTGAATAACGCCTCGCGCTGCAATCGAGGCGGCCAGCTCGTTCAGCGAATCTTCGTCGAAATGCGTGCGTGGCTGACCCGGCAGCGGCGTTATATCGGCGATCGGGACATGGATTAATGCGCCGTCAGTCGGCATATCCGACTGGTTCGTAACGCTATCATCAGCGCGACCGTGCGCAAGCGGCTCTTCACGTCGGGTTTCACCCAATAGCGCGCCCAAACCCTTGCCCAATTTTCGTTTGCGGTCGATCGCACCCGGCTTTGCACCAGACAAGCGGATCGGTTCGTAGGCATTGCTCATGCGGCTATCCTCGTTTTTGGCAGACGGGTGATGAGTTCGCTGGCCAGCGCCATATATGCGCGGCTTCCCGTACAGCTATGGTCGTAAATTAGCGCGGGAAGCCCATGGCTGGGCGCTTCCGACAGACGCACATTGCGCGGAATAACGGCATCGAATACCAGCTTGCCCAGACAATCGCGCACATCGTCCGCAACTTGGTCAGTCAGGCGATTTCGGCGGTCGAACATGGTCAAAACGATGCCAATTATGCCCAAATCGGCGTTAAAGCGCTGCTGAACGCGCTCGACCGTCTGCAAAAGCTGACTTAGCCCTTCAAGTGCAAAAAATTCGCACTGAAGCGGGACGAGCAGAGTATCGGCGGCACTCAAAGCGTTCAGCGTCAAAAGCCCAAGCGATGGCGGACAGTCGATGAAGCATACGTCATGCGGCATTCCGCCGGACTTGTTGAGCGCTTCCGTCAGCCGCGACGTGCGGTTCTCAACGGTCACAAGCTCAACCTCTGCACCGCTCAGATCGACGGTTGCCGGAATGACGTCGAGGTTCGGAACTTCCGAGGGTCGTGCACAATCAGCAGCTTTTGCTCCATTGACCAGAAGATCATAACTGGAAATCGCGCGATCGTCCGAGCGTATGCCCAACCCGGTCGACGCATTCCCTTGCGGATCAAGGTCAATAAGTAAGGTTTTCCAGCCTGTTGCGGCCATGGCGGTTGCGATATTGATCGCAGTCGTCGTTTTTCCAACACCGCCTTTTTGGTTCGCGATTGCGATAGTGATCATCTTAAATCATCGCATTTCTGGCCCTTAGAGGCCTGTTCCGACCAAAATTCCCGCATTTTCGCTTGTCAGCGATTGTTCCACGTGAAACAGATTTTTTAACCGCTTTGGCAAGCTATCTAACTCTTCTATCGCAGATCGGCCTTTCGGCAAGACCCAGATGGTGTCTTTTGTGGAGAACCGTTCCGCCAATTGGATGAGTCGAGGCAGAGGCGCGAATGCTCTTGCGCTGATCGCCCCGACTTTGGTCGTATCAAGATTTTCCAATCGATCCCCGCGAATGTCACAATTTGGCAGAGTCAATTCTGTTACAATTCGCTCAAGCCATTCGATACGCTTTGTTCTGGATTCTACAAGAGTAACAGTATCTTGTGGCCTCAGCAGCGATAGAATTACACCCGGCAAGCCTGCGCCACTTCCGAGATCAAGCCAAGACGTTCCACGTGGAACAAAGCGCAGCAGTTGCGCCGAATCGGCTATATGTCGGAGCCAAATATGTTCGAGCGATCCGCGCGAAACCAGATTTTGCTGCTGGTTCTCTTTTTTTAACAAGCCTACAAATAGTTCCAGCTTTTCCATTGTCGCGGCGTCGGTTTGCTCCGCTACGTAAGCGCGTGCCTCTGCTTCAGTCGTCAATATCAAGCTGCTTCACCGCTTTTTACTTCGTCCTGCAATCGCCGAGCGAACACTAGAAGCGCAGCCATTGCTGCTGGCGTGATGCCCGAAACGCGCCCCGCATCGGCCAATGTTGCGGGTCGTGCTGCGCTTAAGCGCTCAACCATTTCATTCGAGAGCCCCGGAACTTGCGCATAGGGAAACTGGCTGCCGATCGCGACCGATGCACTCGCGCGCAGATCTTTCAGCTCGGAATCCTGTCGTGCCAAATAGGGCGCGTAGCTGGCATCTTCCATAATCTCGGTGGCAAGCTCGCTCTCGGCATCGAAGGTTCGATCCGACCATTGCGTAACGTCGGTGGCGTCGAGTTTGCCCATTGCGACCCATTCGGAGAGCGGCTTATTTCCAGCGTCGCGCTTTACATCGAAGCCCTTTTCGGCAAGCTCCTTCGCGCCGACTTGTGTGTCCATAAGCGACTTCCAATCCTGTTCGCTCGTCTTCGCGGCGCTTGAACCACTCCGCACGTTCATCACCGACACATCCGGCCTCAATGCCCATTGCAGTCAATCGCGTGCTGGCATTGCCCGCCCTCAATCGCAGCCGATACTCGGCCCGCGCAGTCAACATCCGGTACGGTTCCGACACACCGTGCAGCGTCAAATCGTCGACCATCACCGCCATATAAGAATTGCTGCGATCGATTGGTGGTGCCTCACGTCCCATCACCTTTGCTGCCGCGTTGCTGCCCGCAATCAGGCCCTGCGCCGCAGCCTCTTCGTAGCCCGTCGTGCCGTTGATCTGCCCTGCGCAATAGAGTCCTGCGACACCCTCCATCTCCAGCCCAGCATTCAGCGAGCGCGGATCGATGTGATCATACTCGACCGCATAGCCCGGAACCACCATCTCGACCGCTTCCAAGCCATCCATACAGCGCAGCATCCCAAGCTGCACATCGACCGGCAGCGACGTGCTGATCCCGTTGGGATAGATCATATGTGTGGATAGGCCCTCCGGTTCCAGAAACACCTGATGGCCATCGCGGTCACCGAAGCGGTGAATTTTATCCTCGATCGAAGGGCAGTATCGCGGCCCCTGCGCATCGATAGCACCGCTGAACAAGGGCGAGCGGTCAAGGTTCTTGCGAATCAAATCATGCGCACGGGCATTGGTCCGCGTCACCGCGCAAAACACCTGCGGGTTCACGCGATGCGGCGTCATGGGCGACATGGTCCATTGGTCGCTGTCGCTCGGTTGTTCGGGCAGCTTCGCCCAATCGATCGTGCGCCCGTCAAGACGCGGTGGTGTCCCGGTCTTCAGTCGCGCGAGCGGCAAGCTGACTTCGCGCATTTGTGCGGCCAGGCGCTGTGCGGAATCCTCGCCGATCCGGCCACCGGTCAAACGCTCTTCACCGCGATATAGAATGCCACCCAGAAATGTCCCGGTGCAAAGGATTACGGCTTTCGCTTGCAATTGCGTGCCATCGGCAAGGCACAATCCGCCGATACGATCGCCGTTCAGGATCAGCTCCGTGGCTTCGCCCTGTATCAGCGAAAGATCGCCCTGCGTTTTCAGCATTGCCTGCACGGCGGCTTTGAACAATACGCGGTCGGCTTGAATGCGTGGCCCCCAAACAGCGGATCCTTTGGAGCGGTTTAGCATTCGGTAATGGATCGCAGAAGCATCGGCCGCACGGCCTAGCAATCCATCGAAGGCATCGACTTCGCGAACCAGATGCCCTTTGCCCAAACCGCCGATTGCGGGATTGCAGCTCATCGCGCCGATAGCGTCGAGATCGAAGCTGACCAACCCTACCCGCGCACCCATGCGCGCAGCAGCCGCAGCCGCTTCCACGCCGGCGTGACCGCCGCCGACAACAAGGATATCGTAATTTGCCATTTGGGTACCCAAATACGGCGCTAGTCTGAAGGCGTCTAGCGATTTCGGAAACGTTCCACGTGGAACAGTCACTTACCAATACAAAATTGCCCAAACAAAGTGTCGAGCATATCTTCGGTCGAGGATCGCCCGATCAGCCTGTCGAATGCGGCGCGCGCGCTACGCAGATTTTCAGCAATCAACAGCGGATCGTGAAGCTGCGCAACTGTACTTAGCGCGAATTGTGCGTCACTAATCAAGTCAGCTTGTCGCTTGTTTAGCGCAACATCACCCATCTTTGGCAGAATTGCGCGCGCCCGATCAGCAAGACCCGCTTGCAAGTCCTCCAGCCCCTCGCCTGTTCTTGCCGAGACGCGATAGTCAGGCGATTGCTTGACCGGCAAAACGGCCTCATCGATCCGCGCCGCGACCTCGATGGCATGATCCGGCCCCTCGCCTTCGGGCCCCAGCCAAAGAATTATATCGGCGCGCTCCAACTGCTCCTGCGCCCGCGCAATACCGATTGCCTCGATCTCATCTGCGCCATCGTCCCGCAAGCCAGCCGTATCGATGAGCACCAACGGCACACCGGCGAGCGAAATTGGTCGCTCGATTGCATCGCGCGTCGTCCCAGCCGTTGCAGATGTAATCGCCGCAGCTTCCTGAAACAAAGCATTGAAAAGTGTCGATTTTCCGCTATTGGGCGGCCCGGCCAGCACGACACGCACGCCTTCGCGCAGTTTTTCGGCACGCGGACGGTTAAGCCATGTTTCAAGTTCGCGCGCCAGCGCGCTTGTCTTCTCGGCAAAATCAGGCGGCAAATCGCTAACATCGTCCTCATCGCCAAAATCCAGCACACTTTCGACCGCAGCGGATAATCTCAGCACTTGGTCACGCCATTTCTCAGTTTGGCTCGATAAGGCGCCGGACGACAAGGCTTGCGCGGAACGACGCTGCATTTCGGTTTCGGCGGAGAGAAGTTCGGCAAGTCCTTCGGCTTCGGCCAGATCGATCCGGCCATTGGCAAAAGCGCGGCGGGTAAATTCGCCGGGCTGTGCCGCTCGCAATCCGGGAATTGCCGAAAGCGCCTGAAGAACAGCAGCAATGACGGCACGGCCCCCGTGGCAATGCAACTCCGCCAGATCTTCGCCAGTTGATGTGTCGGGGCCGCTGAACCACAGCACCAGCGCCTGATCCAGAAGTTCGCCCGACGCGCTGCGCAACGCGCGAAGACTTGCCTTGCGCGGGTCAGGCAGGCCACCGGCCATTGCCTTCAAAGCAGCGCCAGCATCAGGCCCGCTAATCCGGATGATGCCAATGGCCGCAGGAGGCAATCCGCTCGACAGTGCAAAAATCGTGTCCATAGCGGTCAACTGGCCAGCAAATGGTCGCTCTAATCGTTCTTGGTGCCTTTATCGGCTGGCTTTGCGGCGCTGTTTTTCATCGATCCTTCGACGAAATTCTGGAACATTTTCAAGCCCATTTGCCCCATCGGTGCCAGGTTTTTGGCATATTCCTGCAACTGGTCGGGATTGGACACGCCCTTCATGGCCTTGCCCATCATATCGACATAAATGTCATTCGCCTTACCGACATCGGGCAGGCCCATGAATGTCCGCGCTTCTTCCGGCGTGCAATCGATTTCGACGTGGACCTTCATGACAATTTCTCCGTTTGACTGATACGCTATTTGGGTTTGGCAAGCGCCGCTTGCAAGCGTTATGGCGGGTAACACATATTCGAAAGGCCTTCACGATGACCGAGACCGTTACGATTTCCGCCCTGTCAGGCGACGCCAGCTTCTCCGCTTATGTGGCCAAACCGGCGGGTGAGCCGAAGGCTGCGATCCTGGTCATTCAGGAAATTTTCGGCGTTAACGCGGGTATCCGGCGCAAATGCGACAAATTCGCCGAGGATGGCTATCTGGCAGTGGCTCCGGACCTGTTCTACCGCTTGGAGCCGGGGATCGAACTGGATCCCGATATTGCTCCGGAAATGGATCGAGCGATGGAATTATTCGGGAAATACAATCCCGATGAAGGTGTTCGCGATATCGAAGCCACTATTAAATTCATTCGCAGCGAGTTGAGCGTGAAAAAGGTTGGGTGTGTGGGATACTGCCTTGGCGGAAAGCTCGCATATATGACTGCCGCGCGCACCGACATCGATGCATCCGTAGGATATTATGGCGTGATGATCGACCAGATGCTGAATGAGGCCAAGGCGATCGCCAACCCATTATTGCTGCACATCCCGACCGACGACCATTTCGTCGATAAAGCCGCGCAACAGGCAATGCATAAGGGGCTGGATGAGCACCCTAAAGTGACGCTGTATGATTATGCAGGGCTGGATCACGGATTTGCGACCGAGTTTGGCGATCGGCGGGACGAGGACGGTGCGCAACTGGCCGACAAGCGGACGGATGAATTTTTCGCCAAGCATTTGGGGTAGCTGCGCGCCCGTGCGAAAAACCACACCGCACTGGTCAGTTCATCGAAGCAAAGTCCAGAACTGTCCGCCGTACTTTTGGATTTAAGCCGCTGGGCAGCATCGTTCTCAGTTTTGCTTGCCGCGTTGCCATATCATCGGCCAGCGCAATGCGGTTCATCCGCCATTTGCCGCAGCTTCGCTCACCGATCGCGTGGTCTTCAAGATGCGTAATGCTGGAATGGCGGTGATCGGTTTCGAGCGTCCGCATCAACTCGGCCAAGGATGATTGCGGTCCTTCGACCAGCTGTAGGAAATTCTGCCCGTCATACATCAGAAAGCCCGTCACATCGCGCGACGGGTTATTGCGCGCGGATGCTTCCAGAATTTGCATGATTTCAGGCTGGCCTAAACGGTCTGCCGTCTTGCTGACATACACATATTGACGCAACTCGGACGACATCCATTCCTCCATTTCATGCCTTGGCGTTACCGCCAGGACATTAAATTCGGGTTATGGCGCGCCGGTTGCCTCAGCCATCCGTATATCTGCGTATTGGTGAACCTTACTGATTCATCGTTTCGAAGAAATCTTCGTTCGTCTTGGAATCCTTCATCTTGTCGAGCAGGAATTCCATCGCGTCGATCGTGCCCATCTGCATCAGGATACGGCGCAGCACCCACATCTTGCTGAGCTTGTCTTTCTCGACCAGCAATTCTTCCTTGCGCGTACCCGATTTGCCCACGTCCAGCGCGGGGAAGATGCGCTTGTCGGCGACTTTGCGATCCAGCACAATTTCGCTGTTGCCGGTGCCTTTGAATTCCTCGAAAATGACTTCGTCCATCCGGCTGCCTGTATCGATCAGCGCGGTGGCGATGATGGATAGCGAGCCGCCTTCCTCGATATTACGGGCCGCGCCGAAAAAGCGTTTCGGGCGTTGCAAAGCGTTCGCATCGACGCCGCCTGTCAGCACTTTACCGGAGCTTGGCACGACAGTGTTGTAAGCGCGGCCAAGGCGCGTGATCGAATCCAGCAGGATCACGACATCGCGCTTGTGCTCGACCAGGCGTTTGGCTTTTTCGATAACCATTTCAGCGACTTGAACGTGGCGCGTGGCAGGTTCGTCAAAGGTGGAGGAAACCACTTCACCCTTTACGCTACGCTGCATATCGGTGACTTCTTCGGGCCGCTCATCGACCAGCAGCACGATCAGGAAGACTTCGGGATGATTGTCCGTAATCGCCTTCGCCATGTTTTGCAGCAGCACGGTTTTACCCGTGCGCGGCGGAGCGACGATCAAAGCACGCTGGCCTTTACCCTGCGGCGAGATGATGTCGATCACTCGCGCGGATTTGTCCTTCACCGTCGGATCGAGCGTGTCGAGCGACAGTTTTTCGTCGGGATAAAGCGGTGTGAGATTATCGAAATTCGTCCGCATCCGCACGGCATCGGGATCTTCGAAATTGACGCTGGTCAGATTGGTCAGCGCGAAATACCGCTCGCCTTCTCTGGGTGCGCGAATTTCACCTTCGACCGTGTCGCCTGTACGCAAGCCCGCTTTACGGACCTGATTGGGTGAGACGTAAATATCATCCGGCCCGGCGAGATAGTTGGCTTCAGGGCTACGCAGGAAGCCAAAGCCATCCTGCAGCACTTCGATCGTGCCAATCCCCATGATTTCGGTTTCGTATTCGTCGTCTTCCGCCAATTCGCGCAGGATGCAGAACATCAAATCCTGTCGGCGCATGGTGGACGCGCCCTCGACATCGAGCTCTTCCGCCATAGCGACGAGTTCAGCCGGAGCTTTTAATTTCAAATCTTTAAGATGCATGGATAATCCGTAATTTTTTAGGCATCAAGGCGCGTGGTTGGCCCTGATTATATCGAGAAACCGGTTGGATCCGAAGGGCTGGGAGACAGCTGGACCGTAAGAGGAGCGAATTGAATGCCGCTCGAAACCGGATTGCGTGTGCGAATACGCCGCAGCGGCGCTATCGTCAATCCGTTTCTATGTGGCGCAGCGCGGCGTTAAAACGGTTTAACGATAACCAGCACGACGATAATCGCGGCGGTCAATCCCGGCACTTCGTTCAGCAGACGCAGGGTTTTGCCAGCCAGTGGCCGCTCGCCGCGCGCCAATTTTTTGCCATAGCTGACGAGCCACATATGATAGGCCGACAGCAGCACGACAAACAGCAATTTTGCATGGAACCAGCCTTGCGTCCATGCGCCGATCGAGGATGCAAGCGCCAGCCCCAGAACCCAGACGATGATCAGCGATGGCAGCAGGATGATCTTGCGCAGCTTATTTTCGCGGTCGATCCAGCGATCCACTTCGGGCGAGCCTTCGGCAGCTTCCTGATGATAGACGTAATAGCGCGGCAACATGAACAATCCGGCCATCCAGAAGATGACGAAAATGATGTGGCCGGCTTTCAGCCAAAGATACGTCATCGATAAAGCATCCTGCATATTGGGTCATTTAGGGCCACTAACGCGCCGCGTCACCCCTTAGCCATGAAGAGAATTTATCCGCGCACGGCGGCGATCAGGCGTTCGACGTGCTCGATCGGGGTGCGCCGGTCGATCCCGTGACCCAAATTGAAGATATGGGGCCGTCCGGCAAACGCCTTGCGGATATGGTCGGCGCGTTGCTCAAGCTCCGGCGTTCCGGCGAGCAGCAGCAGCGGATCGAAATTGCCTTGCACAGGCATGGTGTCCGGCAATTCGCGATGAACCCATGTCGGATCCAGCGTTTCATCGACACCAATCGCATCCACGCCGGTTTCGCGGGCATAGGCGGGGAGTTTCTCGCCCGCACCCTTGGGAAAGCCGATGATCGGTGTGTCGGGATGTCGCTGTTTCAAGCCGCTGACGATGCGCGCGTTAGGCGCGATCACCCAGCGTTCGAACTCATCGGGCGCAAGACTTCCCGCCCAGCTATCGAACAATTGTACCGCTTCGGCTCCGGCTTCGATTTGTCCGGCCAGATAATCGATGGTTACATCGCCGATTGCATCGCAAATTGCCTGCAAAGCCTGTGGGTCGCGATACGCCATAGCGCGCGCATCATGCTGATCACGGCTGCCCTCGCCTGCAATCATATAAGTTGCCACCGTCCACGGACTTCCCGCAAAGCCCAGCAAGGTCGTTTCAGCGCCGATCAGCGCCTTCACCTTTGCCACGGTCTCATAAATCGGATTTAGGCGCTCAGGCACCCCTTCAAGGCTGTTTAACGCCACATCGACAAGCTTTGGCGACATCTTCGGTCCCTCGCCTGCCAGAAATTCCAGATCCTGCCCCATCGCATAAGGCACGATCAGAATATCGGAAAACAGGATCGCTCCGTCGAACCCAAACCGCCGGATCGGCTGCACCGTGACTTCGGCCGCTGCATCGGTATCGTAAACCAGCGCAAGAAAGCCGCCCTTGTCAGCCCGCAAAGCCCGGTATTCAGGCAGATACCGCCCTGCCTGGCGCATCAGCCACAAAGGCGGAACGTCTGGCATCGCGCCATTCAAGGTATCGAGAAGCAAACCGGGCATCGCGCGCGTATCCAATAACTAATAAGAGTATATATAAGTTGATTTAGTAGATGGCCCTGTGGAGATCGGGGATAGCATCGCCTTGCCCGATTTGTCCCGCAAAAGCCAGATGCCAAACCTTTTCGACTCATGGACCGATATGAGTCAAACGAAAGCTGTGCCCCTTACCCACAGGCTGGCGATAAGTGCGGCGTCCTGTCCATAAAACGCCATGTAGCGGACTCGCATTGGGCATGGAATCGACGCCGAAACTTGTCGTCAGCTTTGTGCCGTGGTTTATGCGGCATTCTGTCCACAGCCCGTTTTAAGGCCCGTCTATGTCGCGCTTGCACCTTCATCTGGTATCTGATTCCACCGGCGAAACGTTGGAGATGTTTGCCAAGGCCGCGCTTGCGCAATTCGAGGATGCCGACGTCGTGCGCCATTTCTGGCCGATGGTCCGATCGCAGCAACATCTCGACCGGATCATGCCGACGCTGGAGCAGAATGCGGGCCTCGTGCTGTTTACGCTGATCAACCCGCAAACGCGCGCACGGCTGGAGGACAAATGTCTGGCCGCCGGATTGACGGCGGTTCCGGTGCTGGATCAAGTCACTGCTGCGTTGGAAGCCAAACTCGGCCAGGAAGCGCAACACAGCAAGCCGGGCCGTCAGCATATTATGGACAAGGCCTATTTCGAGCGGGTCGAAGCAATTCAATTTACGATCGCGCATGATGACGGGATTTTGCATGAGGATTGGGAGCAGGCGGATATTCTGCTGGCAGGCGTGTCCCGCTCTTCAAAAACACCGACCAGTATTTATCTGGCCAATCGCGGGTACAAGGTCGCCAATATCCCGCTGGTCGTCGAAAGTCCGCCGCCCGATATGCTGTATGGGTTGAAAAATCCGCTGGTCGTCGGGTTGACCAGCACACCTGAACGATTGGTGCAAATCAGGCGCAATCGGTTACTTGCGTTGAACGAAAAGAACCAGACCGCTTATGCCGATCAGGACCGGGTCCGCGAGGAAGTGGTGTTTGCCCGCCGCATTTTTGCTGATCGTGGATGGCCGATCATCGATGTAACCCGGCGCTCTATCGAGGAGACGGCGGCGGCAATTATCAAGCTGTATAATGAGCGTGAACTGGCCGAAAAAGAATCGGTGGGCGGTCCCGCATGAGCCTGATCCTGGCGTCCAAAAGTGCGTCGCGGCAAGCGATGCTGACAGCGGCTGGCATCTGCTTTGAGGCGATCCCTGCGCAGGTGGATGAACGCGCGCTGGAAGCCGAAATGACCGACGCCGAACCAGCGGAAGTGGCGCTAGCGCTGAGCTCGGCCAAGGCGGCGGCGGTATCACGCGAGCATCCGGCGAAGCTGGTACTAGGAAGCGATTCACTGGTCGTCGTCGATGGGCAGCGGTTCGATAAACCCGATAGCCGCGAGCAGGCTGCTGAGCACTTGCGGTTCTTTTCCGGTAAGGAAATGCATTTGCACAGTGCGGCTGCGCTGGTGCGCGATGGGAAAGTGGTGTGGGTCGGTCACGATCTCGCGCGCCTTCATGTTCGCCAACTTAGCGAGCCATTTATCGCCGCCTATCTCGATGCGGAGTGGCCCGAAGTCGGCCATTGCGTTGGCGTATTCCGGATCGAGGGGCGCGGCGTGCATCTGTTCGAAGCGATGGAGGGCGACCAATTCGCAATCCTCGGAATGCCATTGTTGCAGGTAATGGCTGCCCTGCGCGAACATGACGCGGGTGCGAGTGATTTGTTGATATGAGCGGGCCTTATGCCGAAGTGATTGGCGACCCGATTGCGCAATCCAAATCGCCCGCAATTCACAATTTCTGGCTGAAAAAGTTGGGTCAAGAGGCAGAATATCGCGCGGAGAGCGTGACGTCAGACAGTCTTGCCGCCTATTTTGCCGATCGGCGCAGCGATCAGAACTGGCGCGGTTGCAACGTCACCATGCCGCATAAACAAGCGATTATCCCGTTGCTCGATCATTTGTCGGATGAGGCGCGGGCAATCGGCGCGGTCAACACGGTCACACGCGCGCCAGATGGTGGGTTGACTGGCCACAACACTGACGCTGCCGGATTTCTTGAGCCGCTGCGCGATCTGCTGGCGACTGACCATCTGTGGCGCATGGCGCGAATTATCGGGACTGGCGGCGCGGCGCGAGCCATCACTTATGCGCTGCAAGAACATGGTTTCACTCTTGTGCTGGCGGGCCGCGATCCAGCAAAAGCGCGCGCACTGCTGGACGATCTTGCACCCGCTGGCGAGCATCACACCCCGCCATTGTCGCATTTTGGCGAAGCGACCGATTTCGCCTTCGACGACCGTGAGGGCTGTCTGGATCTTGTCATCAATGCCAGCCCGCTGGGGATGCGCGGACACAGCAATCTGGCTTTCGATATAAGCCATGCTCCGCCCGGCAGCATCTTTTACGACATCGTGACCGATCCCGTGCAAACCGACTTTCTAAAAACGGCCCGCGCCAACGACTTCGCCGCGATAGACGGTTTGGCGATGCTGATCGGACAAGCCGCTCACGCCTTTGAGCTGTTTTTTGGCCAAGCGGCACCACGCCAATATGATGCCGAATTGCGCGAGCTGCTGACGCCATGAGCAAACTCGCCATCATCGGCCTCACTGGCTCTATCGGGATGGGCAAATCGACCGTTGCCGCGATGTTCGAGCGTGCGGGCGTGCCGGTGTTCGATGCCGATGCCGAAGTGCGCGCGATGCAAGGGCCGGACGGCAGTCTGGTGGCGGCAATCGAGCAGGCCTTCCCCGGATCGACCGGACCCGATGGCGTCAACCGGGAGGCTTTGGGTGAGCAGGTGTTTGCCGACCCTGCCGCCCTTGCCCGCCTTGAAGCCATCGTGCATCCCGCCGTCGCCATACGCAGGCAGGAGTTTTTAATCGAACATGGCCATGCGCCGCTGGTCGTGTTCGACATCCCGCTGTTGTTCGAGAAAGGCGGCCACGAAAGGGTCGATACAATCGTCGTCGTGTCCGCTCCGGCTGATGTTCAGCGCGAACGAGTGCTCGCCCGCCCCGGCATGACGCCCGACAAATTTGCGCATATTTTAGGCTTGCAAACGCCCGATGCGGAGAAGCGCGCACGCGCGGATCATGTGATCGATACCGGAACCACGCTGGACCGGACCGAAACCGCCGTGCGCGATTTGATCGAGCATCTTCGCAAAAAAACCGCCGCAGATTAGTCGCCGCTGACCCTTGCCAGCACCAAATATGCCCGCGATAGATAGCCATGCGTGAAATCGTCTTCGATACCGAAACAACAGGCCTCGACCCGAAAACAGGCGACCGGATGGTGGAAATGGGCTGTGTCGAGATGATCGGGCGCGTGCCGACCGGCGAGACTTATCACACCTATTACAATCCGGAACGCGATATGCCGGCGGGCGCAGAGGCGGTGCATGGCTTGTCCGCAAATTTCCTGTCGGACAAATCCCTGTTCAAGGATATTGCGCAGGAATTGCTCGATTTTCTGGGTGATGCACCCCTTGTCGCGCACAATGCCAGCTTCGATTTCGGCTTTCTCAATAACGAGCTGGAGCTGTGCGGATTACAGCCTGTTTCGCTGGACCGGATGGTGGACACGGTCGCCATCGCGCGGCGCAAGCACCCCGGCGCGAAATTGTCGCTGGATGCGCTATGCACGCGCTACGGCATCGACCGCAGCCATCGGGTGAAGCATGGCGCGCTGCTAGATGCGGAATTGCTGGCGCAGGTCTATATCGAGCTGACCGGCGGGCGGCAGATCGGGTTGGAACTGGCGGCGGAGCTGGATGGCGATGGCAACGCGGATACGAGTGGCGGAAACGCCGGGTTGCGCCCAGCCAACCGGCAGCGCCGCGAGCCACGACCACACAGCGCCAGCGCGGACGAACTGGCGGCCCACGCTGCCTTTCTGGAAACGATCAAAGCGCCGCTCTGGAATCGCTGATAAAGACTGCTGCCAGCGTCAGGCTGTGTTGTTCATCGCGCAAGTTGCGCAAGATATGACTCGTCAAATCAGCCCTTTCAGGCTTAGGATAGCGTGACTCATCAAACCCCAACGAAGGAGATGTCGTTAATGGATATTCGCGTGTCGGGCCATCAGGTCGAAACCGGTGCTGCTTTGCAGGATCATGTCGGGGATCGCTTGGCCGGAGTAGTGGAGAAGCACTTCAATCGCGCGATTTCATCCAATGTGACATTCGGTAAAGCGCCCGCCGGAGCATTCAGCTGCGACATTATGACCCACGTTACGCAAGGGTTGATCCTGAAAGCACACGGAGAAGCGCAAGACGCACATCAGGCCGCTGATCAGGCCGTTGGAAAAATCGAGAAGCAGCTTCGCCGGTACAAGCGTCGCCTCACTGATCGGCACAGCCAATCCGCTCATGCGCTGAAGGAAGAAGAGGCGGCTTACACTATCTTCGCCGCAGCCGAACCGGAGGCCGAAGAGCACGAGGTCGGCGAAGACGCGCCATTGATTGTTGCGGAAACGACGGCTGACATACCGGAAGCCAGTGTGGCCGATGCTGTGATGATGCTGGACTTGCGCGATACCGGCGCGCTGTTTTTCAAAAATGCTGGAACGGGTCGGCATAATATGGTTTATCGCCGCGGCGACGGATCGGTGGGCTGGGTCGAGCCGCGCTAACACAGCTTTTAACGGGCTAGGGTGGCCGCTAAGGACAGCGTTAACATTGCGCCTGTTAAGGTCCGCCTGAGCGAGCAGATATTTGTAATACGAGACTCGCTGGGCCACTTTCCGGCGGTCTTTACGGATGCAAACCGCGTGCGCCTAGCCTGCGCGCCGCAAGCGAAATTGAACAACAGAAGATTTATGAACGCGACTTTCAAATTACTCCCCGCTGCCGTGATGTTTGCCGATGCTGCTGAAAAACCGGCGGTTCTGCAAACGCTCGCCGAAGTGTTTGCCGGCGCTTACCGGCTCGACCGCGATGTCGTCGAAGAAGCCTTGGGTGAGCGCGAAGCATTGGGCAGCACGGGATTTGGCCGCAAGGTTGCGCTGCCCCATGCGCGCATCGATGGTTTGCAGCGCCCTGTTGCCGCCGTCGTGAGGTTGGCCGAACCGGTCGAATATGCAGCTGCCGATGGCCGCCCGATCGACATCGCATTCGGCCTGTTGTCACCGTCGGATTGCGGCGTCACGCATCTTCATGCACTGGCGGCAATCTCCCGCATGATGCGCGACGAGGAAACATTGCGCTTGCTGCGAAGCGCCGACAGCCCCGATGCAATCTATGCGCTTTTGACCAATGTGTCGGACCGTGACGCGGCCTGATCCGGGCCAGTCGGGCGTCGAAGCGCGCGATAGCGGCGCGGATGGCGCAGCGTCGCATCACCGTTCGCTGGAAGGGCTTTACCGCTCCGCCCCAATCAACCGGTCATTTTCGTCCGAGCTTTCCATAATCGGAGAGGGCGCTGGCGAAGATCACTTTCGACATCACCGAAGATGTCTATCACGCGGCGGGCGCAGCGCATGGCACGATTTACTTCAAGATGCTGGACGATGCGGCTTTTTATGCCGCAAACACGCTGGCGACGGACAGGTTTTTGCTGACAACTTCGTTCAATCTACACTTCACCAAGCCCGTCCGATTGGGCCGTGTCATCGCCGAAGGCCGCTGGGTCAGCGGGCGACGCCGTGTGCTGGTCGCGGAGAGTCGGCTGGTCGATGCGCAAGGTGACGAGATCGGTCGCGGTACTGGAACGTTCATGCGCTCACGCATCGCTTTATCGAGTCTGGACGGTTATCGGGCATGAGTTTACCAGTTGAATTTGCTGCGTTGCACAACTTACCGCAAGCACCATGCAGTTGGTCGCATTTGAAACTATTTTCGGGATAAAGCCGCGTTTCATGACTCATCCGCGCCTTCCAGCTCACATAGAAACTGGCGCAATACTGCGGCAAGCGCAGGCTGATGGCGGATTCGGGACGATCGTTGCGCGCGGCGAAAAGGACGCCGGGACGATCCTTGTGCTGACCATGACGCGTGGCAAAAATGTCATGCTGTGGGAGCGGATGCCCAATCTCGATGGTCCGCGCCTGTTTTCCGAAGCCAAGCTACAAGACCCTGATAACCCGCTGGAATTTTCCGAATATCTGGCACGTCGGCAGTCTCAGGACAGCGATTTATGGATCGTGGAAGTCGAAATCGATGACCCGCAATCCTTCATGGCGCGCAGGGTTAACCGAGTTGACTATTAGGCCCTCCCGCCTAAATTAAGCGCTCTTCCAACACACGCAGGCAATGTGCAGCGGCTTTCGGGCTGCTCTGCATCGGCGCGTAGACGGGGGGCGACCGGCAGGTCGTAACTGAACGGATTTGACGCACGGCCTCATCGGTGTGCACCGCTCATAACCTGCGTCGGGCTCGTTCACCGCTTAAAATGACGGTTACATGAAGCGAAAAACGTTCTCTTTTAGTGCGGCAGCGATAGCCGCTACATCTGTGTTTACGATTGCTTATGCGGAAAGTTCCAGCGCGCTGGCGCAGGATGAAGTTTTGCAAACCGGCTATGCCGAAGCGATGCAAGCTAACACGGATTCCACCGAAACACCTGAAGTGGTTCCGGTGTTCGTTGAAAAAGAGATCGTTCAGGATCTGCCTGTTGCAGAAGTCGCTCCCGAACCGGAAGCCAATGCCAACTCGCTTCATGAGCTGGTTGCGGAAACCTCCGTCGACGGATCGCTATCCGAAGATATGCAATGCCTTGCGGGCGCCATCTATTTTGAATCGCGCGGTGAGCCATTGTCCGGTCAGCTTGCGGTGGGCCAAGTCATCATCAACCGCGCCGAAAGCCGCCAGTTTCCATCCGATTATTGCGGCGTCGTATATCAGCGTTCGCAATTCTCATTCGTTCGCGGCGGCTCAATGCCGCGCATCAAGACAGGCTCGAAAGCCTGGCATCGCGCCAAAGCCATCGCACGCATCGCGCACAATGGATTGTGGGACAGCGAAGCGGCAGACAGTCTGTATTTCCACGCGAAATATGTGCGACCAAGCTGGGCCAAGCGCAAAACCGCGCGCGCCACGATCAACACGCACATCTTTTACCGTTAAGTCGGTTCTCGAAACACAGAGCGCGTCCTGCCAAAATGCGGGGCGCGTTTTTGCGTTGGCGGGCGTTTACTCGGCCAATTCGACCCAGACAGGCGTGTGATCGCTCGATTTTTCGCGCCCGCGATATTCCTTATCGACGCCCGCCGCGCTCATCCGGTCGGATAATTCGGGCGACAGCAGCAGATGGTCGATCCGAAAGCCATGATCGCGCTGCCACGCGCCCGCTTGATAATCCCAGAAAGTCCAGATGCCGCCGCGCGGATTGAGCGTGTCGATCGCATCGACCCAGCCATCGTTCAGCATCCGAAAATAAGCATCGCGCGATTGCGGCTGCATCAGTGCGTCGTCTGCCATCGCCTTGGGCGACCACACATCCTTGTCTTCCGGGATCACATTGTAATCGCCGGTCAGTGCGGTGGGTATCTCGGCATCCCACAAGGTTTTGGCGTGAGCGTGCAAGCGCTCCATCCACGCTAGTTTGTAGTCGAATTTCGGGCCGGGCAGGGGGTTGCCATTGGGCAAGTAGATCGAGGCCACACGCACACCATTTACATCCGCCTCGAGATAGCGTGATTGCTCGTCGCTATCATCACCAGGCAGGCCGCGCTGCGTTTCTTCCGGCTTTACGCCATCGGCCAGAATTGCGACGCCGTTAAAGCTCTTTTGCCCATGCCAGATTGCGTGATAGCCAATCTTTTCAAACGCTTCGACGGGAAAGCCTTCGTCCTGCGTCTTGATTTCCTGAAGACAGGCGACCGTTGGCCGCGTCTCCTCCAGCCATTCGATCAAACGAGGCAGGCGGGCTTTGATGCCGTTGATGTTGAACGTCGCAATCTTCATGGGCGGTGTTGTATGCCGCCGCATGACGCTTGGCCAGCCAGAACCGCCAGCCAGAACCTTCAGTAAGAACCGTCAGTCAGAACCGCCGATAAAACCCGCGCGGGCTTAGATGCCGAAGCTGGATCCGCAACCGCAACCGGCCGCTGCTTGCGGATTTTCGACCTTGAACGCCGCTCCGCCCAGCGATTCGACGAAATCGACCGTGCTGCCTGCGACCAGATCGAGGCTGACCGGATCGACGACCAGCCGCACGCCATCGGTTTCGCTTACCGAATCGTCGCCATCGGGCGTCTTGGCCAGATCGAACTTGTACTGAAATCCGGAACAGCCGCCGCCTTCCACCGATAGGCGCAGGATCGCAGGGCTGGATTGCTTCTCGGCAATCATGCGGATGCGTTTGGCGGCAGCAGGGCTAAGCGTGAGGGGCGTGGGCATAGCTACAATCTAGGGCGTCGTACGCCGACTTCCAAGACAAACCCGCAATTTGGCCGCCTAACTTGCCTGAACGCCCTAGCCGGTCTGAATATATTGGCGCATCGCCGCCGCTTCATGCTCGACTTCGGCATAGCGGCTTTTCACCAGATCGCCGATCGAGATAAATCCGCACATGGCCCCCTGATCCATCACCGGCAGGTGGCGAATGCGCCGCCGCGTCATCAAAGCCAGCGCATCGTCGATTTTCGAATGCAGCTCGACCGTGATCGGCGGGGCCGACATAATCGCGCCAACAGTGGTGTCGATCAGGCCTTTGCCTTCCTGCGCCAACCGATAAATCACGTCGCGTTCTGATAAGATGCCGACCACAGTGCCGTTTTCCAGCACGGGGAGCGCGCCGATCCGCTTTTCAGACAGCAGGGAAACTGCGTCGATTACCGACATATCGGGTGAGCAGCACACCACGTCGCTGACATCGCGATTGGCAGTAAGTTGCGAAACTTCCATCGGCAATCCTCCTTTTATCGGGCGATTATGCCATGAGTCGCCAATAATTGCCAATTCGGTAAGGATTGCAAGATGCCGATGCGAAGCCCATGTGGTGGGACATGGTCATGAAATCGCCTCTGGAAGATCCTGAAAACGCGGCATTTGCCTGGGCGAGATACCGGCGTCTGATGCGCCTGATGTTCCTGCTGGCGATGGGTGTTATGGGCATCGCGTTTGCGCTAATTTACAAAGGCGGTGACCCGGTTTCAGCCCATTTCTACATTGCGGTCGGGCTGGCGATCACCTTCACCATGCTGTTGACCGGCGCGCTGATGGGACTGGTGTTCCTGTCCAATGGCACAGGGCACGATGATGCGGTCGAAGATTTGATGAATGACGACACCGATCACTGGAAAAAGTGACGTTTAGTCCGGCGCGATAAGCTGAAATTCGTCCACGACTTGCCCGCCGATCAAGTGCTGCTGAATGATTTGCTCCAGCACATCCGGCATACAGGAATGGTACCAGACGTTATCGGGCCAGACGACTGCGATCGGCCCATGCGCGCAGATTTGCAGACAATCCGCTTTGGTCCGCGCCACATTCGGCAGCTCGTTCTTAGGATTGGCAAGGCCCAATTCTTTCAGCCGTGATTTCAGAAATTTCCAGCTTTGCTCGCCGTCTTTGCGCGAACAGCATTTCTGCTTGTCCGAGACTGAACAAAGGAAGATATGCCGCGAAGCATCGGGTGCGCCGATTTTCTGATATGCACGCCGGGCTTTAACCAGACTGTCTTTGCTCACTCGGCATCGCTTTCTTTGGCAAGCCAGCGGTCAAGCCATGCGAACACCGTATTGTGCCATTGCAGCGAGTTTTTCGGTTTCAGCACCCAATGGTTTTCATCGGGGAACACCAACAATTGCGCCGGAATGTCGCGCTCTTGCAAGGCGGTAAACGAGGCCAGCCCCTGCGTATAGGGAACACGGAAATCCTTCTCGCCGGTTATGACCAGCATCGGCGTTTGCCATTGATCGACGTGATTGACCGGGTTCCATTTCTCGTACAATTCCGATTGCTCAGCGTATGATCCGCCAAAATCCCAGCGCGGAAACCACAATTCTTCGGTCGTGTAATAAAAGCTGCGCATATCGAACAGCCCGTCATGCTGGACGAGGCAATTGAAGCGATCCGGCCACTTTCCGGCGATCCAGTTCATCATGTAGCCGCCATATGACGCGCCCATGGCGCAAGTGCGGGTGCCGTCGATCTCGTCATCCTGCGCTAGCGCCGCAGCCAGGCCAAGCTGCAAATCTTCCAGCGGTTTTCCGCCCCAATCGCCATTGATCGCATCGGTGAAGGCTTGCCCGTATCCGGTGCTGCCGTGGAAATCGACAGAGATGACGGCATAGCCCTGACTTGCGACGACGCGCGGGTTCCAGCGGCTGGACCAGCCATCGTTGAACGAGCCTTGCGGGCCGCCATGCACATACAAGATCGCGGGCATCGGGCCGTCATGATCTTCCAGCTTGGTAATCTGGCCCCACACAGTATCGCCATTCGCGCCGGGGAAATTGAAGCGGGTGGTGACAACGGACGCTAGCTGCCCGACTTGCTTGGCCGCCGCATTCGTTACGGGCAGCGCTTGCGAATAGTTCTCGGAATAGAAAATTTCGCGTGGGGCGCCGATCGAATCGTTGGTGAAGAGCAGGTGATTGCCTGCGAGCGGGGTGATGCCGCCGATATGCGCTTCATTGCCTGCCATCAGGTCCAGCCGCTCGACCGCGCCGGTTTGCGCGTCGATGCGGAACGCGGGCGTGTCCAATACGTCCTGCGCGGTGGCGATGATATAGCGGCTGTCGGGGGTCCAGCTGAGCGAGCCGAAACTGCGATCGAAGCTGTCGGTCAGCGCGCGGACCTGTCCGGTGCGAAGATCGCGCACATGAATGACGAGCCGGTCGGATTCGTAATCCGGGCGCTCCATTGCAAGATAAGCGAGATGGCGGCCATCGGGCGAGGGTACGGGCAGCGTATCGACTGCTTCATTGTCGTCGGTCAGGTTCGTCAGCGAGGCTTTGGCGACATTGGCGACGAAAATATCGGTATTGGTGGTGGTCGGCTCGGCCTTGTCGCTTGCTCGTGCGGTGAAATAAATCTCTTGGCTGTCAGCGCTCCAGGCGATGTCCTCGCCGCCGCCGAAAGGCTTGGTCGGGGTGTTGCCGGTGAACGCAATGCCGGATTTTGGCGTGTCGAGCGCCTGACCGTCGCCCGAGGCCATGCCATCGACCAGATCGAAAGCGAAGATGCGGCTGTAAGTGCCGGGGCTCGTCCAGTCGTCCCAGTGGCGGTAAAACCCGTCCTCGGCATCGTAAAGTCGGCCCGTTCCCGGTCCGGGCAAATGCGCTGTGCCATCGCCGTCACATCCGAATGTTGCGCAGCCACGCGCGATCTCGCCCCATACGGCCAAGTGTTTGGCATTGGGCGAGACGGCATATCCGCTGATGCCGGTAGCGAAATCGGTGACGCGCTGCGGGTCGGACAATTTGCCATCGTCCAGTCTGGTGCGCCACAATCGCGCGCCTTCCGAGGCGTCACCGTCATCTGCGCGGGTCGAGAGAAAATAGAGATGCCCGTCCGATGCGAATGCCATATCGAAAGCATCGCCGTTAAGGTTCAGCTCGACGGGTGCGGCGGCCAAATCGCTCAAGCGCCGCCAATAAATCGCCGTGGTTCGCTCAAGGCTTTCGCGATCCGTCGTCGTCACCGTGTAGATAATCTGATCGCCGTCATTGGCGACAATCGGAGAGCCGACGCGCGGCATCGCCACCAAATCGCGTGCGCTCATCGGCGCAATGGCATTATCCGGCGCGGTTGCTTGCGCAAAGGCAGGCGCAGCAGCGGCAAAAATCAGCGAAGAGGCGAACCCGTAAATTTTTCTCATGCGGGGCGGCGTAACGGATCGCTGCCCGCGCGCCAAGACTTTCTGTGCGAAATCAGACGCGTGGATTGCCAGCTATATGCCAGCGGCTCGCAAGCGTCAGCCGCGTTTTCCGGCGATGCGGGCGATTTCAGCCTTCACCAGCTTTTCCACCATGCCGGGCAAGTTCGCATCCAGCCATTCGGCCAGCATCGGACGCAGCAATTCGCGCGTCAGGCCTTCAAGCGATGTCTCGCCTGATCGCACAATCTGCGGCGCGGCGGATGGTTCGGACAGCATCGCCAAGGCTGCGAAATTGTCCTGCAAGGAACTGCGCACGGCGGAATTGGTCAGCGCCTCATCTTCATGCGTGGCATTTTCTGCGCCATTGTATTCTGCGCCATTGTCGCTGAGCGAGCCATCTTCGGCATCGTGCCACGGCCCGAATTCCTCTTCCTCGTCAAAATCATGCGCGTCGATCAGCGATTCTTCGTTATCGACGCCAAATTCGGCGATGCCGGGAATAATCTCGTCCTCGGCCAGCTCCAGCACTTCGTCCGCTTCCTCGCGATCAACCGGATCGGTATCCAGTGTGTCGAGGATAGCATTGCCGGCGGAACGGGTGTCGCGCGCGATGACTTTCTTGATCGAGTCGAGAATTTCCTCGACGGATGGTTCGCCCGGCTGGTGCATGGAGTGCCCTTTAAATTCGCTACTGCCTGTTGTTGCGGCCAATTATGGTTGATTTGGGCTTAATATCAAACCGAATTAATCTTTAATGTCGCGATTTGGACCAGCTTAAAATTCTTCGGGTGGGCCGATCAGCACCGAAGGCGCCGGAATATCGACCGTGCGCGTGCCCTGCGCCTCTGGGTCGGGATCATTGTCCCAGTCGAAAAACTTGTCATCGACACGCTCGTAATTTGTGATCGGATCGTAGAGTGGCCCGGCTTCTTCCAGCGCCAGATCGCGCGCCTCGGCCTTGCCCATTGCGGCAAGGAGCGAGAAGCCCGCCACATACGCATTGCGGCGCGCGGTTACGAGTTGCACCCGCGTCGATAGCAGTTCTTGCTCGGCGTCCAGCACATCCAATACCGTGCGATTGCCGATGGAATTTTCCGCGCGCACACCTTCAAGGCTGAGTTCGGCTGCGGCAACCGCTTCCTGACTGCTTTCGATAATGGCGTTCGCCGCCAGCAGACTGGACCATGCCGAGCGGGTTTGCGCAATGACGTCGCGCTCAACCGCGATTGCCTGCTCATATTGCGCCAATGCGCGGGCCTGTGCCTGACGGCGCAAGGCAGCAGGACGACCGCCTTGAAAAAGGGGGATCGTGAGCTGCACTCCGGCGCGCGCCGTTGTCTCTTCCTGAATAAGGTCGGCGGCAATCGCTCCGCCCAGAGTATCGAAAAAGTTGCTGTATGTGCCGTTGGCAAACAGGCCGATAGTCGGCAATCGGCTCGATCCGGCCACTTCGATGTCATAACCCGCCGCCTGAACGCGCTCGCGCGCGGCGATAAGATCGGGATTGCTGGCCAGCGCGGTTGCGACGGCATCGCCGGCATCATTGGGCAAATTGGGCAAAGGGGGCGGGGGCTGCAAATCGTCAGGTGCTTCACCGACCAGCCGGATATAGGTTTCGCGCGCGCCGATCAGATTGGCGGCAGCGGATTCCAGATCGGCCTCCGCCTGAGAAAGACGCGATTGCGATTGCGCGATATCGGTGCGCGTCAGATCGCCGATTTCAAACCGGTCGCTGGTGGCCTGCACATTGACTGAAAGCACCTGCACCTGATTGGCGGAGAGGTCGAACAAGGCCTCGTTGCGCAACACGTCCATGTAAGCGGCCACGACTTGCGAGAATAGCGCGCTTTCAGTGCCGCGCAGATCGGCTCGACCAGCCTCGACACGCTCTTTGGCGGCTTTGATGCCATTCTTGACGGCGCCACCCGAATAAATCGGCACGCTTAAATTTACGCTGGAATTCAGATTGCGCTCTGGCGCGGTAAAGCTGTTGGGCGATTGCCGCAAAAATTCGGTGTAAGTCGTGGTGTTGCGCACGTCCGGCAGGCCGTCGGCCTTTTGGATAACGACATTCTCATCCGTAGCGCGTTGCTGCGCACGAGCAGCAAGCAAGGTCGGGTTGTTGACATAGGCTTGCGCCAGCGCCTCTCGCAGCGTGTCGGCCTGTGCCGGAGTTGCTATAGCGGCCATAAGACCGGCGAGGGCGACGCCTGCTGCCAATGTCGATTTCCCGCCCCGGCGTATCATCAGAACTTCCATTCCGATTTGGCATCGAATTGCGGCAGCGCCGGGATCCCGAGGTCGAGCAGCGGCATCAGCGCCACTTGGTCGCCCACTTTGCGGCCACTGACGATGCGCGTCACGCCGTCGTCGGACAAGCCGGTTACGATCCGCGCTTCATCGGCCAGCCGCTTGATTAGCGTCGGCGGCAATTGCTGCACGGCTCCATCGACCAGCAACAATGTGTAGCGGGTTTTCGAACGCGCCGCTTTCAATGCGTCGTCTGCGGAGATCACCTTCATCGACTTTACCAACGGCTCGACCAGAGCAGGCAAATAGCCGCTTCCGCCATCCACGATCAGCACATCATCGGCCAGTGTCGGCTTGGCATCCTGCAACATCAGGCCATGAAATAGTGGGCTGGCCAGTGAACGGCCATCGCCGATCGGAATGGCGCGATCGATATAGGCAAGCGCGCGGGCCTGTTCCGGCACAAAATCCTCGCGCGGCACCATGCGCATACGCGAAATTACCGCGCCATCGCTGATCCCGCTTGTGCGCAGTTGGCTTGCGATCATGGCGCGCCGTGCGCCTTGAAAATCGATAATGCGCGCCGTGTCGGCAGTAGCAACAGTCATGATATCAGCCTTGAAACTCAACAGGTGTATTAAACATATAAGACAGCTCGTCAATCTTTCTTTAAACGCAAGCCATGTTGCGGCCAAGGGCTTTGACGGAGCGTCGAAAATATAGCTAGGACAGTGGCGCTTGCGCCGCCACGCGCATATGCCCGATCGGCTGAAGAAAAGGATGACTCGATGAACGACATGACTGGCAGGCCGATGACGGTCATTCGCGAAGACGACCTGATCGAGACGGTGGCCGATGCGCTGCAATTCATCAGCTACTATCATCCGATGGATTATATTCAGGCGCTCGGCAAAGCTTATGAGGCGGAGCAGGGGCCGGCTGCCAAGGACGCGATTGCGCAAATCCTGACCAACAGCCGGATGTGTGCCGAAGGGCATCGCCCGATTTGTCAGGACACCGGCATCGTCAATGTGTTCATCCGCTGGGGTCAGCATTGTCGTCTCGATTCGATCCGCCCCTTGCAAGAGGTCGTGGATGAGGGCGTTCGGCAGGCTTACACCAACTCCGATAACAAGCTGCGCGCGAGCATTCTGGCCGACCCCGCTTTCACGCGCCGCAACACGCGCGACAACACGCCTTGCGTTTTATCGGTTGAAATGGTGCCGGGCGACCGGATCGACATCGACGTGGCGGCAAAGGGTGGGGGCAGCGAAAACAAGAGCAAATTCAAGATGATGAACCCGTCCGATAATATCGTCGAGTGGGTGGTGGAGCAAATCCCGTCGATGGGTGCAGGCTGGTGCCCGCCGGGAATGCTGGGCATCGGGATTGGCGGCACGGCAGAGCATTGCATGAAGCTCGCCAAGCAATCGCTGATGGACCCGATCGATATGGGGCAATTGCGTCAGCGCGGCCCGCAAAACGACATCGAAAAGCTGCGGATCGAGATTTTCGATGCAGTAAATGCGATGGGTGTCGGCGCGCAGGGACTAGGCGGACTATCGACCGTGCTGGACGTCAAAATTCTCGACTGGCCGTGCCATGCCGCAGGAAAGCCGGTTGCGATGATCCCGAATTGCGCAGCGACTCGCCATGCGCACATCACGCTCGATGGGTCCGGCCCGGCCTATTTGCCGCAGCCCGATCTCGACCAATGGCCCGATGTAAACTGGCAGCCGGATGCCGAAGCGCGCCGCGTCGATCTCGACAATTTAACGCCGGAAGAGGTCGCTAGCTGGGAAATTGGCGACCGCATTTTGCTGTCGGGCAAGATGCTGACGGGCCGCGATGCCGCGCATATACGGATCAAGGATATGCTGGAGCGGGGCGAGGAGATGCCAGTCAATTTCAAGGGCCGCGCGATTTATTATGTCGGGCCGGTCGATCCGGTGATGGACGAAGTCGTGGGTCCAGCCGGACCGACCACCGCGACCAGAATGGACAAATTCACCGGCATGATGATGGATCTGGGACTGCTGGCGATGATCGGAAAAGCCGAACGCGGAGCCGATGCGGTTGAAGTCATCAGCCGGTTCAAAACCGCCTATCTGATGGCAACAGGCGGCGCAGCGTATCTTGTCAGCAGAGCTATCAAGGGCGCAGAAGTCGTGGCTTTCGAAGACCTTGGTATGGAAGCGATCTATGAATTTACGGTCGAAAATATGCCCGTCACCGTTGCGGTCGATGCGCGGGGTAACAATGTGCACACGATAGCGCCTGCACAATGGCGCAAACGCATCGCGGAAGAGGGCTTGCTGCCAATTTCCTGACAAATCCCATGTTGCACAAGATCGGTGCGCAAAGCGCCACAAGCGCGCCTAAACGGCCCACAAGGGTGTCGAGCGGCGCAAAGCGTCCCCACACAGCGCTCTCGACGAAGCGCATTGAAGGCTCGACCGCCGCATTGGCTTTGTAGGACCTATTTGCGCTAAAGCTGTCTGCCATATGAACAAAGCTGTGATCGACCCTCTGCCAAACGATGCGCCTGAGCGTGTGCCGTTGAAAGTCGTGCTGACTTCGATCGTCGGGTTGTGGGCGTGTTATTTCATCCTGATCAGCGTGCGCGGCACTTTAATGGATTTGCCATTGGATGCCGATCTGATCGCGCGGCGGGCAATCGTATGCGTGGCGGGCATGGCAATCACCTTCGCCATGTGGCTGATCGTGCGGCTGGTCGATAACCGCGCGCTATGGATCAAGATTGTCATGGCTTTGCTGGTCGCGCTGCCCGCAGCTACGATGATCGCACAAATCAACCAGTTCGTTTTCGCCGAAGTGCAGGAGAAATTTCAGCAGAAATATGCCGAGGATCGCGGTGTCAATTTGCGCCGTGACGAGGCGGGCAATCTGCTGCTCGATGTGCCGCAACCCAATCGCGCATGGCAATATCGCGATGAGCAAGGCAAACGCGCCGCCCCGCCGCCCATCACTTTGACACTGGAAAAGGCGCCGGAAGGCTTTGAGCGCTGGAGGCCGATCATTGATGCCGCGCTAAGCCGCTATTTCCTGCTGCTGACCTGGGCATCGCTGTATCTGGCGTTGCTGGCCGGAGCGCAGGCCAAGGCTGCAGAACGGCGCGAAGGGGAATTTCGCCGCGCTGCCAAGGCCGCAGAGCTGCGATCCCTGCGCTATCAGGTCAATCCGCACTTCCTGTTCAATACGCTGAATTCCCTGTCCGCCCTCGTGATGACCGGAAAGACCGATGATGCGGAGGAAATGATCCAGGCCATCGCCAATTTCTATCGCCATTCGCTGGCCGAAGATCCGACGATGGATGTGCCGCTCTACGAGGAATTCGATTTGCAGCGGCACTATCTTGAAGTGGAAACCGTGCGCTTTCCCAAGCGATTGAAAATGCAGTTCGAGCTGCCGGAAGAACTGGCGGAGCTTGAAGATACCGGGCATGATCTTGCAGCCTCTGGTCGAAAACTCGGTCAAATATGCAGTCGCAGCGAACACCAGCCCCACCACCATTACCATCGCCGCGCGCGAGGAATTCGACCGGCTGGTGGTCACCGTCTCCGATGACGGAAGGAAACACGGTGCGTCAGGGAAAGCGCGGCCCGAACAGGAAGAGAGCTTCCCCGGCGCCGATCATAGCAATGGCTTCGGCATTGGCCTTGCCAATGTCCGCGACCGGCTTGCCGCGCGCTTTGGACAGCGGGCCAGCGTGACTTCCGGCCCGACGCTGGACGGGTATGAAACGGAAGTCAGGATCCCGCTGGTGCGCCATGCCTGAGATGGAAACCTCCGACGCCACGCTGCGCACGCTGATCGTGGATGACGAGCCTTTGGCGGTCGAGCGGATGCAAGTCATCTGCTCGAAAATCGCCGATTTATCGGTGGTCGGCACGGCCAGCGATGGCGCGGCGGCCCTGCGGCTGGTGGAGGCGCTGAAGCCCGATCTCATCCTGCTCGACATGACTATGCCCGAAGTCGATGGTTTGTCGGTCGCGCGGAAATTGTCGAAACAGGCAGAGCGGCCAGCGGTGGTGTTCGTGACCGCGCATGACGAATATGCGGTGGATGCGTTCGATCTGGATGCAGTCGATTACGTCCTGAAGCCGGTCAAGGCGGAGCGGCTGGAACGCGCTATCCGCCGCGCGCTCGATCGACGCGGTTCGGGCAATACCAGCACCAGCGGATGGCTGGAGGAATTGTGGATTCCGCATCGCAGCGAGCTAATCCGGATCGAGACCAGTGCCGTCAGCCGGATCGATGCCGAGCGCGATTATGTGCGGCTGCACGTCGGCGATCGCTCGTACTTGCTGCTAAAAACTATTGCGGGCCTCGAAGACCGGCTGGACCCGGCGCAATTTATCCGCATTCACCGCTCCACGATTTTGCGCAAAGACCGCATACGCGGCCTGCGCCATGACGGGCTGGGCGTGTGGTCGGCGGAACTGGAAGAGGGTGAGGCGCTACGCATCGGGCGGACATATCTGCCCAAGGTAAAGGCGATGGCGGGGCGCTAATTGCTGTCCGGGTCAGCGCGTTGCGATCGCGCGTAAATGTCGTGCGCGAAACTTAGCTTGATAAAAAATGAGCCTCGACCGGGGGACTGAACCGGCCGAGGCTCCGCAGAACGGCTGGGGACTCAGCCGCCCAACTGGTTGTCGGCGACTACTGCAGCGTGCCGTTGCATCGCGTTCGTAATTGCCTCGCTATAACAAGTGCGAGGTTCGCGATTTCCCGGCGTGATCCGATCTGACTATCATTGACGCCACACCTTTCTTCGCGGCTTGGCGCAGACGAAGTTTAAAAGCGTCCTGACCCTTTTTCGACGTCAGGTTGAGGTCGTCATAATAGACCTTCATCTGTGGCGCCTTTTCAGGTGCGGCACTGGCTGCCGTGGATACGCCAAGGGTGGTTGCGGCGATCAGGGGCAGGACGATCAGGGATAGAGCGGCTTTCATATATTCCTCCATGTGCTTATGGTTTTCCGCCACGGGGATCTGGCCGAAAACTCATGTGCTTTTGCGTTTTGCACTTTAAGGAAGTTACGCTCATGCCAATGTGATGCAGTAACTGGTCGATCAGCGGAACGCCAAATGGATGGACAAGCGAGATTATCGGATGAACGACCAACACAAACCGACCAAAGATAAGGTAAGACGCTGATCGATGGCAATTATAGCACTTTTTCTGCTGGGAATTGGTAATTTTGCAATTCTCAAGGCATTTTTGGAAAGCGATCATCCCGCTTTGCAATATGTGCCGGAAGTGCTGCGCGCGCATGGCGGGCGAGGCAGCATGGCGCTGGAATTTATCCTGCTCGTATCGGCGATGGCGCTGACGCATAATGGTTATCTGGGCGCAGGGATCGCTTACGGCATCTATGCGATGCTGAACGGGCTGACCCTGATGCTGGTCGTGTGGAATAATGGGTGAGCGTCGCTGACATGACCGGACACCGCCTGTTCCACGTCAGCGACATTCACTTCGGGGTCGAGCATAAAGCGGCGCTGGCGTGGTTTAAGCAAGCCGTTCGCGAAGAGCGGCCCGATGCGTTGCTATGCACGGGTGATCTCACGCAGCGCGCGACGCATGAGCAATTCGCGATGGCGCGGGATTTTTTTGCCGCGCTGGACGTGCCGGTCGTGCTGGAGCCGGGCAATCACGATATGCCGTATTACAATTTGTGGGAGCGGTTTACGCAGCCCTATAAAAGGTATGGCGCGCTGGCGGATGCAGTGGGCGCGCGTCTGGAATTGGCCGATCTGATCGTGATTTCGCTGAAAACGACAGTGCGGGCGCAGCCGCGTTTTCCGTGGTCCGATGGCTATGTGCGCAAGGAGGCGCTGGCGGAGACGGTGGCGCAATTGCGCGCGCTGGCGGACGATCCGCGTTACAAAATCGTGACGTGCCACCACCCGTTGCTGCCCGATGATCCGGATTCGAAGAACCCGACGATCGGCGGCGATGCGGCATACGCAGCTTTGGCCGAGGCGGGTGCGGATGCCATTGCCAGCGGCCATGTCCATGTGCCGTTCGATCTGAACCGCGCAGCAGGCAACAGGGCCGTGCGGATGATCGGGGCAGGGACGCTATCGACGCGGCTGCGCGGGGCGGAGCCGGGCTATAATGTGCTGCGCTATAGCGCGGGCGATGGCCTGTCGGTCGAACAGCGGGTGTTCGGGCGCGAGTGACGGTGCATAGCGGATAGAGGTGTCGCGGTTAGGCTTCGCGTAAAAGCAGCGCGCGCATAAATAGTGTGCGCATGAATAGGGCGCGTATGAACAGGGCGCGCACAGAAAAAGGGCGGCTCCGAAGAACCGCCCTTTCGTTATTTGTAGTTCGGTAAAGCGGATTAACGCTTGGAGAACTGGAAGCTCTTACGGGCTTTGGCGCGACCGTATTTCTTACGCTCGACCACACGGCTGTCGCGAGTCAGGAACCCGGCAGCTTTAACCGTGGCGCGCAATTCCGGTTCGAACCGCGTCAGTGCCTGACTGATGCCGTGCTTGACCGCACCGGCCTGGCCCGACAATCCGCCGCCGCGCACAGTGGCGATCACGTCATACTGGCCTTCGCGCTCGGTAATGCCGAACGGCTGGTTGATGACCAGACGCAAAGTCGGACGCGCGAAATAGGTTTCCTGCTCGCGGCCATTAATCGTGATCGTGCCTTTACCAGGCTTGATCCAGACGCGCGCTGTGGCATCTTTCCGGCGGCCGGTTGCATAGGCGCGGCCTTGCGCATCCAGTATTTGCTCACGCAATGGCATGGACGGCGTTTTGGCAATCGCTGCTGCATCGGCATCCGGCGTATCGCCCGCGATGTCTTTCAGATCGCCAAGATCGGAGACAGTCTTCGTCTCGGGCTTTTCTTCAGCCTTCGGTGCTTCGGCCTTTGGCGCAGCAGGCGCGTCTTCCTTGGGAGCGTCAGCTTTCGCTTCGGGCTTCTCGTCTGCCTTGGCCGCCGGCTTGGCGTCTTTGGCATCCTCGGCTTTGGCATCCTTGGCAGGAGCCGCCTTGGCTTTTGTTTCCTTGGCAGGTTTCGCTTCGTCGGCTTTGGGTTCTGCATCCTTTTTCGGAGCAGCTTTCTTCTTGGGCGCCGCTTTCTTAGCGGGCGCTTTTGTTTCTTCTGCCTTCGGATCAGCGGCAGGTGTTTCGGTGTTCTTTTCGTCGGCCATTATGCAGAGACCTTGTTCTTGCGGTTCATCGAGGCAACGTCGAGCACTTGCGGATCCTGTCCGCCATATGGGTGCTCTGTGCCGTTAAACAGGTGCAGGGCGCGCATCTGATCGCGACCCAGTGGCCCGCGCGGGATCATCCGCTGCACAGCCTTTTCCAGCACACGCTCGGGGAAGCGGCCTTCCAGCACCTTCTCCGGAGTCGTTTCCTTGATGCCGCCGGGATAACCGGTGTGCTTGTAATAGATCTTGTCGGTCATTTTCTTGCCGGTAAACTTCACCTTGCCAGCGTTGATGACGATCACATGATCGCCGCAATCGACGTGCGGGGTGTAGCTGGGCTTGTGCTTACCGCGCAGGATGCTGGCGATGATCGCAGCAACGCGGCCAACGACCAGGTTTTCGGCATCGATGATGTGCCATTTTTTCTCGACTTCGGCCGGTTTGATCGACCGCGTCATCTTGCTGATAGCCTTCATGGGCTCATGTCTCTCTTAAATACGTATCGGATAGGATTTGCCGGACCTTGTGTGAAATTCGATTCCCCACAAGCGGCAAAGCTGGCGCGCATCTGGTCGTAAACGGCTCGCAAGTCAAGACTAAGCGCGGCTTACAGGAGAGGTAAAATAATACCGCCTCAGCTGACTTGGGCTAAGCGGTCGCGCTTTCCATTGCTTCGATCCCGCCGTTCGATTGTTCCCGGCCCAGCAAATGCGCGCCCCATGCGATGATCGCGACCAGCAGCGCGCCATTCAACTGATGCGCGACCGCCAGCCACAAGGCGACGCCTGTGACGACGGTCGCAATGCCGAGCAGGACCATCGTGCCAAATGCGGAATGAATGGCAATGGAGGCCGCGCGATCGAGCGGCTTTACCTTACGCGCAAAAATGACGAGCGCGATCACTGCCGCCCACGCCCACCAGCGATGCAGGAAATGCAGCAGGAACGGATCGTGCGTTATCGCATAAAACAATCCGCGCGAGGTATCGTATTCGGGAATGAAGCGGTCCTGCATCAGCGGCCAGCTATCCGATGCGTGTCCCGCGTTAAGGCCCGCCACCCATGCGCCCAGCAGCAATTGAACAAACACGATCAACCCGACCCAGAATGTCAGCTTGGTGATCCGAGCGGGTTGTGCGCGGCGATTATCCGCCAATTGCCTCAGATCAAGCGCCGTCCACACTAATGCCGCCAAGGTAAACAGCGCGGTCAGCAAATGGATCGACAGCCAGAAATGGCTCACATCGGTCATCTCGCCCGACAATCCGCTGCGCACCATGAACCAGCCGAAGGCCCCTTGCAGCGCGCCCAGCGCCAACAATGCCAGAAGGCGCGGCTTATATCCGGCGGGGATCGCCTGCTTGATCCAGAACCAGGCCAGCGGCAGCGCAAAGGCCAGCCCGATGATCCGCCCTAAAAAGCGGTGCGCCCATTCCCAGAAGTAAATGAACTTGAACGCGGCCAGATCCATGCCTGCCGGTCCGGTCACTTGCCGATATTCTGGAATTTGCTTGTAAAGGTCGAATTCGGCTTGCCAATCGGCCTCGCTCAAGGGCGGGATGGCGCCAGTGATCGGCTTCCATTCGGTGATCGACAGGCCCGATTCGGTCAGCCGGGTAATTCCCCCGACCGAGACCATCAGCACCACGAGCGCCGCCACCACGAACAACCATACGACCAGCGCCGCCGGATTTGTATCGGTGCTGCGCGCGCTTAAGGCAGGGGAGGGATCGGAGAGTGTCGCCATAATCCGGCTCTAGTGCGATGTAGCGCGCCATTTCGCAAGCCCGCGCGTGTTGCAAATTAAGCCACATCAGCGCCGCAAATCTGCAAGTGACACGATCTCTCTTGTGAAATGTTATTGTGTATCATATATGAGCCTTGCATTATGGCTTTTCTGATTCCCGCTCTACGCCGCCGACTGGATCGCGCGGGCGTTATCGTCTCCGGACTGTGCGCGGCGCATTGTCTGGCGACGATTTTGATCGTTTCGGGTTTGGGAATCGGTGGCCATTTCCTGCTTAATCCGATCTGGCATCGGGCCGGACTGGTCGTGGCGCTAGTCATTGCAGCGGTCGCCATCGGGTGGGGCGCGTTGCAGCATCGCAAGCCCTTGCCATTCGTAATCGCCATGAGCGGCCTTACCTTTATGGGCGGCGCATTGGCCGTGCCGCACGGCTTTCACGAGGCGGTTTTCACGCTGATCGGCGTGTCGCTGGTCTCGCTTGGCCACATACTGAACTTGCGGCACAATCATTAGTCGCTATTTCGCTGCCCTATGGCTGCAATTCTAAACCTTACCGTCAATGGCGAAACCCGCCGCACTTCCGCCGTTACGATCGCGGACCTTGTGCGAGAGCTGGAGCTGGAACCTGCGAAAGTCGCGGTCGAGCATAATCGCGAGATTGCCCCGCGCAGCGAGTTGGCCTCGCTGACCCTGTCCGATGGCGATACGCTGGAAATCGTGCATTTCGTTGGCGGTGGTCAGGGCGGCGGTCAGGGCGGTGGTGGCCAGAGTGAAGCTGCGGACACTTGGGAAGTTGCGGGCCACACTTTCACGTCGCGCCTGATCGTCGGGACCGGCAAGTATAAGGACTTCGCCGAAAACGCTGCGGCACTCAAAGCCAGCGGGGCAGAGATCGTTACCGTCGCCGTGCGCCGCGTCAATGTGACCGACCCCAAGGCGCCGATGCTGACCGACTTCATCGACCCGCAGCAAGTTACGTATCTGCCCAACACCGCCGGATGCTTCAATGCCGACGATGCGATTCGCACATTGCGGCTGGCGCGCGAGGCAGGCGGCTGGGATTTGGTAAAACTGGAAGTGCTGGGCGAGGCGCGCACGCTGTATCCCGATATGCGCGAGACGCTGAAAGCGACTGAAGTTCTGGCAAAAGAGGGCTTTCATCCGATGGTATATTGTGCCGATGATCCGATCGCGGCGCAGCAGCTTGAGCAAGCGGGCGCAGTCGCGATCATGCCATTGGGCGCGCCGATCGGGTCGGGCCTGGGCATTCAGAATCGCGTGATGATCCGCCTGATCGTGGAGGGCGCAAAAGTGCCGGTGCTGGTCGATGCCGGAGTCGGAACGGCCAGCGATGCGGCGGTGGCGATGGAACTGGGCTGTGACGGCGTGCTCATGAACACCGCAATTGCCGAGGCGAAAGACCCGATCCGCATGGCGCGCGCGATGAAACTGGCGGTTGAGGCCGGGCGCGATGCTTATCTTGCGGGCCGGATGCCAACGCGCAAATATGCCGATCCCAGCAGTCCGTTGGCGGGGCTGATTTAGCGCCACTTAAGCGAGCCTGACGCGCGCTGAATTATCGGGCGCAAAATCCTCGCAGGCAAATATATCGCTCCATCATTACGGCCTGTTAACCATCTTGCGCGAGAACCTTGCCTGTAAGGACAGGAAGGTATTTACGATGACGACGGCACGGACGGCTTCGGTTATGATCGGCGAGATGCGCGAGTTTGCAGGCTTCACTGCCGCCGAGCAGCGTTATATCCGCCGCAGCCTCGATATCGGTCTGGCGCGCAGCGATGCGTTCAAGCTGTGGGCGCGCGATGCGGCGGAAAACGCCGCGATCCGCCGCCAGTATGTCGTGTATCAGGAGCTGAAAAACCTGCGCGTTGAAATACCCGATGATGTTTCAACCGCCGCGCTGGAAACGATGATGAGCAAACTTATCCGGCTGGCCGCATTTGATCTGTCGCAAGAGCGGATCGAGAGCTTTTCTGCGCTGCGCTTTTTGTACGAGCGGCTGATGGGGCCGGCGATTCGTCCGTGGCTGCCCAGTGCGTTTTGCGCCGCCGCCGCACTGCCGCAAATCCGCCCGGATCGGCGCAAAGGCTTGCTGCAATCCTTGAGCGAAGCGGCCGCGACTGCACCGGGCTGGTCCGATCGTGCGCCCAATTTCTACCCCGAACACGTTGCATTAGAGGCCGCGTAAGCCGCCTTACCCGCGAGCGATTCGGGCCAAATCGCAATCTTCGCAGTGCCGTCTGAGCCGCCCTTATTTGGCGAAAATGCACGCTCTGGCGATTCAATTGATGTAATCTGCAAAAGACCTGCTATATAGGGTCCGCTTACGTCGCGTGCGACGGATATCGAATAACTTGCTTACTCCTTGTCCTGTTCTAGCCTTCAAGAGCCGGGTCACGCCGCTGTTGGTGTAGGCCCGTCATACACAGGATAAAGGATATCCTCATGACTACCGGAACTGTAAAATTCTTCAATGCCGACAAAGGCTATGGCTTCATCGCACCAGAAGGCGGCGGTGACGACGCATTTGTGCACATTTCAGCTGTTGAAAAAGCTGGCATGCGTACGCTCGAAAAGGACCAGAAGGTTTCTTACGAGTTGGAAACGGATCAGCGCGGCAAAACTTCCGCGACGAACCTGCAGTCTGCATAAGACTTAGATAATGGTGCGGATGGCCTTGATGGGTCGTCCGCACTTTTCTTTTGCGGGCCAGACTTTATGCCGCCCGCCACAGCTCCGGTTTAATCCGTTGAGCGTTTTTAACACTTATCCCGTGATTAATCCGCCCGCGCTTTCGCTTCCAATGCGACATTAATTGCAGCGCGATCGCGACATTGCCCCAACCTGTCGCTAGCTACGATACAGTCCGTCGAGTCGATCCTGATAGCGTTCTTTGATCTTGTGCCGGCGGATCTTCATGCTGGGCGTCATTTCCTCATTCTCGATCGAAAACGGCTCGTCGGCGAACGTAAATTGGCGGATTTTCTCGGTCACTGATAAGTCCTGATTGACCCGATCCACGGCCTTACGCACGGCGGTCTTGAATTCAGGCAAATCCTGCAAATCCTTGCAATCGAATTTCTTGCCCTGCGCGCGGCACCATTCGACCTGCCATTCGGCGTCCGGCACGATCAGGCCAACCACGTAAGGCCGCTTGTCGCCAACGACCATCGCCTGCGCCAGCTCAGGCTGCAAAGTCAGCATACCCTCCAGCTTTTGCGGAGCGACATTGTCGCCCTTGTCATTGACGATCATGTCTTTCTTGCGGTCGGTGATGACGATCCGCCCCTGATCGTCGATATGGCCGATATCGCCAGTGTGGAGCCACTCGTTTTTGATTGTGCGGCGGGTTTCGGCGGCATTGTTCCAATAGCCGTTCATGACCAGCTCGCCGCGGCACAAGATTTCACCATCCTCGGCGATTTTGACTTCGACGCCTTTTAGCGGCGGGCCGACGGTGTCCATCGCGATGCCTGCGCGTGGGCGATTGCAACTGATGACGGGTCCGGCTTCGGTTTGCCCGTATCCTTGCAGGACGGTGAGGCCCATCGCGTCGAAAAATACGCCGACATCGGGGTTCAGCGGCGCACCGCCTGAAACCATCGCTTTCACCCGCCCGCCAAACTTGTCGCGGATTTTCGGGCGCAATGTCTTATCGACGAGGAATTCCATTGGCCTGTCGCGCAATCTCGACCGCCCCTGCGCTTTGCGAGCGCCCATTTCCAGCGCGCGCTCCATCATATAATTCGCGACTTTGCCCTGCTTGGAAATTTGCTTCATGATCCGCGTGCGCAACACCTCGAACAGGCGCGGCACGACGACCATCAATGTGGGGCGCACTTCCTCGATATTGCTGGCGAGCTTATCCAGCCCCTGCGAATAGAAGATTTCCGCGCCGACCCCGATCGGCAGGAATTGCCCACCCGAATGCTCGTATGCGTGGGAGAGCGGCAGGAAGGAGAGGAAGCGTTCGTCATGGACGCCGAAATCCGAAATCAGCACATCGGCTGCGCCCGCGACATTGCACAGGATCGCCCCGTGATGCTGCATGACGCCGCGCGGTGCGCCGCCCGTGCCGCTGGTGTAGATGATGCACGCCGTGTCGGAGCGCTTGATATTGGCAATTCGCGCATTCACGGCTTCGCGCGCTGCGGCGGCATCGCCCGCGACCAGATCGTCCCAGCTGTGATATTCAAAGCCGCTTGCCTGCTTGCGGTGCAAATCCTCGATGCCGATAACGTGTTCGGCCACTCCGCTGGCTTGCAAGGCGGCGTGTAGAGGCTGCAACAGTTTCTCGGTCGATACGATGACGGCCCGCGCGCCTGAATTGTCGAGGATGTGGACGTGATCGCGCTCGGTATTGGTGATGTAAGTTGGCACGGTGATGCAGCCTGCGGCCATGATGGCGAGGTCGGCAATGCACCATTCCGGGCGGTTTTCGCTGACCAACGCCACGCGGTCGCCATCTTCCAGCCCGATTTTGCGCAGGTTTTCCGCCAGCAGGCACACCTTGTCCGCGACTTCGCCCCAGCTTTGCGTCTGCCATTCCCCGCCATGCTTTGCACCAAGGAACGGCTTATCCGCGCGCGCATCGGCACGTTTCAGGAATAGCTCGACCAGATTTCCGGCCGTTTCGATCTCTTCGAGAACCATGTGAGGCGCTCTCCCGTTTTACCGATCTTGAATGGTCGGCTGACTTTTTTGTAATGCTGCGCCGTGGCGGCGGCAAGTGCGCTTTATTCGGTCGTCTCCAAAAGATTGTCGAGGCGCGGATCGCGGACCGCGACCCAGCGTGTTCCGTTCCAGTGAACGCCGCCTGCTTTCAGAGGCGGTGAGCGAGCCAGAATTTCGCCGTGGCCCAGCGCGGTAAAGGCGTCGATCTCACCCGCAAGCCAAGTGCCTTCCTCGACCAGAACGCGCTCCCCATAAGCCATGATGAGTGGCAACCCAGGGCCTGCTCCAGCGTCATGCCAAAATCGATTACGCCGATAATGCTGCGCGCTGTTTGCACGGGGATCGTGCCGCCGCCCGCCGCTCCGATTGCCAGCACGGGCGCGCCTTCAGGGTCGTAGACGATGGTGGGCGCCATCGAGCTGCGCGGGCGCTTGCCGCCTTCGACGCGATTGGCCACCGGCTTGCCGTCACGTTCAGGCGTGAAGCTGAAATCGGTCAGCTCGTTATTGAGGAAAAACCCGCCATAGGTGAGGCCCGATCCGAACGCGCCTTCGATGGTGGAGGTATAGCTGACCATTGTGCCTTGCGCATCGACGACTGCGAAATGCGAGGTTCCGTTCTCGGGCGGTTCGTCGCCGTCAGCCCTTGCGAGCGGTGCGCCATCCGGCGTTCCGGCGGTGAGGTCGGTGATCGCTTTATCGGCAGAGATCAGGGCACTGCGCCGCGCGATATATGCCGGCTCGATCAAACCGGCGACGGGGACGGAGACGAAATCGCTATCCCCGATGTAAAGCTCGCGGTCGGCATAAGCGAGCCGCTGCGATTCCAGAAACAGATGCCAAGTGGCGGGGTTTTCTGCGCCCATTGCGGACAGGTTGAACCGCTCCAGCTGGCCCAATATCTGCAACACTGCGATGCCGCCCGATGACGGCGGACCCATCCCGCAAATCGTGTAGTCGCGGTAAGAACCGCACACCGGCGGGCGCGATTTGGCTTCGTAATTTGCGACATCTTCGCGGGTCATGCCTCCACCACGCGGCGTGGCGACCTGCACTGTCGCGGCCAGCTTGTCGGCATATTGACCGAGGTAAAAATGGCTGGGGCCGAGTTCGGCAACCCGCTCCAGCGTCTCGGCCAGTTCGGCATTGACGATACGGCTGCCGACCGGCTTTGGCGCGCCTTCAGCGGTGTAATAGAGCTCCCGCCCGAAATCGGTCAGGCCGGCGCGCTCGATCTGTCCATCAAGTGACTGGTGGAGGCGGCGATTGACGAGGAACCCGTCGCGAGCCAGCGCAATCGCCGGGGCAAACAAAGCGTCCCACGGTAATTTGCCATGTGCCGCGTGGGCCTTCGCCACCATTGCCAGATTGCCCGGCACGCCGACGCTCAACCCGCTTAACACGACATCGCGATAGGATTGCCGCTCGCCCTGCTCATCGAAGAACCATTGCGGGTCCGCGCCAGCAGGGGCCGTTTCGCGCCCGTCATAGGCCAGCACGTCGCCATCCGCGGTGCCGCGGATCAGGAACCCGCCGCCGCCAATGCCGCTGGATTGCGGCTCGACCACGGTAAGCGCCAGCATGACTGCAATCGCAGCATCGGTGGCGCTGCCGCCCTGTGCAAGGATCGCATCACCGGCAGCTTGCGCACGCGGATCGGCGGCACTGACAGAGCCGGTGCGATCGACGGCAACGCTTTGCGGCGTTTGTGGTGCGGTGGCTTGTTGCAACGGCGCGGCGCACCCGGCCAATGCGAAGGGAAGCGCGAAGGGAAGGGCGAGCGTAAGGGAAATGCGGTTGTTCATAGGCAAGAGCGCTACTCCGTCCCGACCGCTTCTTCAATACTGGCAAATCCATCGCGCTTCATCAATGCTTCCAGCCCGCGTGTAATCCGCCGCGCCAGACCCGGCCCTTGATAGACCAGCGCGCTGTAAATCTGCACCAGACTGGCCCCTGCCCTGATCCGCGCCCATGCGTCCTCTGCATTGCCGATGCCGCCCACACCGATCAGCGGCAATGCGCCGCCTGTGGCCGCGTAAAAGTCGCGAATGCGCTGCAAGGCGAGGTCGCGCAAGGGCGCACCGGACAGCCCGCCGACTTCGCTGGCTTGCGATGACGCAAGCACGGGGCGCGAAATCGTGGTGTTGCTGACGATCAGCCCGTCCAGCTTCGTATCCAGCGCGATGCGCGCAATGTCGTCGATATCGGCCGGCTCCAGATCGGGCGCGACTTTGAGGAAGATGGGCGGTGCGCGGCCAGACTTTGCATGGTCTGCCTGTTCCCGCGCGTTCAACACGGCGGCCAGTAACGCGTTCAACGCGCCCTCATCCTGCAAAGCGCGTAGTCCGGGCGTGTTCGGGCTGGAAATATTGACCGCCAGATAAGAGGCAAGCGGGGCCATGATCGCAGTCATTTTCGCGTAGTCGGCAATGCGGTCCGCTGAATCTTTGTTGGCACCGATATTGATGCCGACGATGCCGCCTTTCGCCTTGCGCCGCTCCAACCGCGCCAGCGCAATCTGCGCCCCGCTATTGTTAAATCCCATGCGGTTAATCACCGCGCGATCCTCGACCAACCGGAACAGGCGCGGTTTCGGATTGCCCGCTTGCGGCAGCGGCGTGATCGAGCCGACTTCGGTAAAGCCGAACCCCAGCCCCAGCACTGCATCCGGCACTTCGGCATCCTTGTCGAAGCCTGCCGCCACGCCCACCGGATTGGGAAAATCAAGGCCTGCCACACGGATAGCCAGCTTGCTGGACTTGGCTTGCGGCAAAGCCGGTGCTGCCGACAGCCCGCGAATGACCAGCCGGTGTGCGCGTTCGGGATCGAGCGCAAAGAGCAGCGGCTTGGCTAAATCGAACAGCATGGCGGAAGGCTTTAATCGGGCAGCCCTTCAAGTCGAGCGATTTCCAGAAGTTAGCACTCGGCTAAGCGCACGTATCAAAACGACACAGGCCCGTCAGATTGTGGTTAACCGCGTCGCGCCCCGGCATTTCATATGGGAAATCAGCGGTGGGACGAACTGCGACCCGGGAGCTGGCGGCGTTAACACCAAAAGCTCTCATCCTTATACAGGCGGCATTCTCTTGATTGAGGTGCCGCCTTTTTCTTTGCGCAGCTTCGTTACTGCATCCACCAAATCCACTTACTTAGCAAAGCACTGGCATTGGACGCGCAATCAAGGCACTATCGGGACAAATCACAACCTTACCCGGAGAACTTGTCTATGCGCTCTACCCGCACGATTATCGTTGCTGCCCTTGCCGGAACTTCGCTTGCCGCGTGTTCGGGCTATCAAAGCGATGTGGCCAGCGCCTCGGAACCGGCAGCCACGGGGACGCAAATGACGCAAGGGATGGACACGCAAACAGAGCAAGTGGCGAGCGACATCAACGCCCTGTTTGCCGATTATGATGCGGCGCAGTTGGCGATGTCCCCGCTTTCCAAATCCTATCGCGGCATTCGCGATGAAGATTACGACCAGTGGGGCGATTTCAGCGATGCGGGCGAAGTCGCGTCGGAGGCGCTGACGCAGAAAACCGCGCAGATGATGCGCGACACGTATGATCTGGCATCGCTAAGCCCGAATGATGCGCTATCCTATCGCCTGTTCGATGCGATGGCGAAGCGATCCGCCTCGCTGCACAAGTTCCGCAAATACGACACCGCTTTCGATCAGATGCGCGGGGCGCAAAGCCAGTTGCCCGCGTTCCTCATCAACATCCATTCGGTGTCGAATGAGGCGCAAGCCACCGACTACCTCGAACGGATTTCCGGGCTGGCCGATGTGCTCGATACGCTGGTCGCCGAATCCAAAGCACAGGCAGATGGCGGCGTCATGCCACCCGACTGGGTCTATCCGTATGTGATTTCCGATGTCGAAAACCTGCTCGAAGCGGGCGATGACAACGCAATACTCAGTGATTTTCGCGGCAAGGTCAGCGAACTCGATATCGATGATTCGCGCAAAGCGACGTTGATGGCTGGCAGCGTTGCCGTGTGGAACGCCCAAACCCGTCCCGCTTATCAGCGCCTCCTTGCCGAAATGAAGCGGCAGCAGGCGATGGCCCCGACCGACGATGGCATCTGGCGGTATCCCGAAGGGGCCGAATATTATCAGGCGCTGCTGAACAGCTATACCACGACCGAATTGTCGCCCGATGAAATCCACAATATCGGCCTGCGCGAAGTGGAGCGCATTCATGGGCAGATGCGCGCTATTATGGAGCAGGTGGAATTCGACGGCAGCTTGCAGGATTTCTTCCAGTACACGCGGACCGACGACCGCTTTTACTACGACAATCGCGAAGACTATCTGCGTGATGCGCGTGCAGTTATCGACCGGCTGGAAAAGAAGCTGCCCGAATATTTCGGCGTTTTGCCGACATCGCCCTTCGTCATCAAACCCGTGGAGGCGTTCCGCGAACAATCGGCAGGCAAAGCGTTTTATCAGCGCCCTGCGCCCGATGGATCGCGGCCCGGCACGTACTACGTGAACCTTTATAATTTGAAAGATATGAGCAAGAACGAGCTGGAAGCGCTGGCTTATCACGAGGCGTTGCCCGGCCACCATTTGCAGCTTGCGATCCAGACCGACCTTGGCGATTTGCCCGCATTCCGCCGGTTTGGCGGAGTGACGGCATACTCCGAAGGCTGGGGCCTGTATTCCGAGGAATTGGGCAAGGATATGGGTTTTTACACCGATCCGTATTCCGATTTCGGGCGGTTGGGCATGGAGCTATGGCGTGCGGCACGGCTGGTCGTGGATACCGGCCTGCACCACAAGCGCTGGAGCCGCGAAACGGCGATGCAATATCTCACCGACAACACGCCCAATCCCGACGGCGATGTGCGCAAGGCGATTGAGCGGTATGTCGTCTATCCCGGACAAGCGACGGCTTACATGATCGGCAAGCTGAAAATCATGGAACTGCGCGAGCGGGCCAAGACATCGCTTGGCGGACAATACGACATCCGCGAATTCCATGACGTGATCCTGACCAGCGGGCCGGTCCCGCTGTCGATCATGGAAGAGAATGTGGATTCGTATATCCGCAAGAAACTGATGATGGCGGGCGGATAAACCCGCGCCGCCGGAAATTACTGGCGGGTGGTCTGGTTTAGTCCAGGCGATCCGCCACCAGCTTCTGCAAATCGGCTTCGGGACGTGCGCCGAAATGCGAAATAACTTCCGCAGCCGCAATCGCGCCCATTCTTAGCGATGTATCGAGCGTCTCGCCGCGCACATGGCCAGTGAGGAACCCGGCGGCGAACAAATCGCCCGCCCCGGTCGTATCAACGACTTTGGCAACGGGTTCGGCGGCAATTTCTGCGCGCTCGCCATTGGCAATTGCAACGGCGCCATCGGGTCCGCGGGTCGCGACCAGCACCGACACCTTGTCTTTCAAGGCATCCAGCCCGCCTTCAAATTCCGCTTCGCCGGTCAGCGTGGCCAATTCGCCTTCATTGACGAACAGAATGTCGATTTGCCCCTCTTCGATTAAGTTGCGGAAATCATCGCCGTGGCGCTCGATAACAAAGCTCTCGCTGGCGGTGAACGCGACCTTGCGGCCTGCGTCGCGTGCGACCGTAATGGCGCGGCGCATGGCACTGCGCGGTTCTTCGGGGTCCCACAAATACCCTTCGAGATACAGCACGGCGGCGGAGCGGATCGCGTCTTCGCTCAACGCCTCGGCGGGCAGGAATTGCGATGCGCCAAGAAACGTATTCATCGTGCGCTCGCCATCGGGCGTCACGAAGATGAGGCAGCGTGCGGTAGGCGGGTCGCCTGCCCGTGCAGCCGTGTCGAAATCGATTCCGGCCGCGCGAATGTCGTGCGCGAACACTTCGCCCAACTGATCGTCCGCTACTTGCCCGATAAATGCGCATTGCGCGCCCAGCGAGGCCATCCCGGCCAGCGTATTGGCCGCCGAACCGCCGGAGATTTCCTTGGCCGGACCCATCGCATCGTACAGTTCTTTGGCGCGCGGCGTATCGACCAGCGTCATGCCGCCGCGATTGAGGCCAAGCTCTTCGATCAGGGCGTCCTCGCAAGGGGCCATGACATCGACGATAGCGTTGCCGATGGCGATTACGTCGTAACGGGGTTCGGGCATGGAGACTCCAGTAAAGCCGGATTGTTGGAAAATTGCTTGGCTGCGTTAGCTTGTTGCGCGTCATGGGCCAAGCCCCGTTTCAGCATCGGGGTTTGCGACGAAGCAGGAGCGCGCGAGTGTGTGCCGCGTGTATGCGCCATCCCGCGATCGAGAAGCTCTTGACGGGTTCGCCCATGCACAGCATCGCTTGCGGCAATGTCCGAGATCATCCGCGCCCTTACCCTGTCATTCGGCCAGCTTGGCGACCGCCGCATTCTGGCCGTGCTGGCAAAAGTGGTCACGCTGACCTTGGCGATATTCCTCGCTCTTGGTTCGGTTCTTTATGCATGGTTGCAAAGCGCATTGGCGACTTATGACAACCCGGTGGCAGGCGAGATCGGCGCCTTGTTTGCGGTATTGCTGACCCTGATCGGCGGATGGTTGCTGTTCCGCATCGTGGCGCTGGCCGTGATGCAGTTCTTTGCCGATGAAGTCGTGCGCGCGGTCGAGGCGAAACATTATCCGGGGCAAGCAGGCTTGATGCGCGCGTTGCCATTCCGGCGCGAATTGCGCAATTCGCTGCGTGGCACGGTCCGCGCGTTGCTCGCCAATTTGCTGGCCTTGCCGGTAGCTCTGGCGCTGCTGTTCACGGCCATCGGACCCGCCGTATTATTCGGGCTGGTCAACGCGATTTTGCTGGGCCGCGAGCTACAGGATATGGTGTGGCTGCGCCATCCCGACTATGCGGAAGATCGCGCGCCGATCGGCAAACTCGCGCGCTTTTTACTGGGAGCCACCACCGTCGCCCTGCTATCCATTCCGTTCGTCAATTTCCTTGCCCCGATCATCGGCGCGGCCAGCGCAACCCATCTGGTCCATCGTGGAGTTTACCGTAAATGAGCCGTTTTTCCCGCAGTTCTGGCCGTGGCCGCCGCTTTGAGTGTCAGCGCCTGTGTCGCGCCGTCTGCCGATGCGCCCGTGCGCCCTGCACCTGCGCCTCCCGTGCAGCAAAACGTCCCGCGCACCGATCCCGCTCCGCCCTCCGTCGGGTTCATTCCGCCGGTCGTTCAACGTGTTGCGGGACTGGAAGATGTGATCGGCCGCGATGCCGGTGCATTACAGCGTCTGTTCGGGCGTCCGCGCCTGACCACACCGGAAGGCGATGCAGTAAAGCTGCAATTTACGGGTGAGCCGTGCGTGCTGGATGTGTATCTTTACCCGCTTCGCCCGAATGCGCAGGCGGTTGCCACTCATGTCGAATCGCGCCGTGCGCGTGATGGCGCGGCAGTGGATCGCGCAAGCTGTGTGGCGGCTTTGCGGCGGAACTAACGTTAGGCCTAGGCCGATCTGGTCAGACCATGAAAGACTTCGCCGCAGCCACACGCGCCTTTGGCATTGGGGTTTTCAAACACGAAGCCAGCGGTAAAATCGTCCTCGCGCCAGTCCATTATGCTGCCGACAAGATACAATACGCTTGCGCCGTCGATGTAGAAGACACCGCCCGGCGTTTCGATTTTCTCGTCGAATTTCGCCTCTTCACTGACGTAATCGACCGAATAGGCGAGGCCGGAGCAACCTCTGCGCGGCGTGGATAGCTTCACCCCGATGGCATCGTCCGGCGCGCGCGCCATCAGATCGGCCACGCGCTGCTCTGCGCCGTTAGTCAGGATGACGGCGGCAGGGACTTTGCGGGTTTTGGTTTTGACTTCGGCCATCACAGCATCCCCAGTTCAAGGCGCGCTTCGTCGCTCATTTTCGCGGGATCCCACGGCGGATCCCACACCAGAACCACCTCGGCATCGCGCACGCCTGGCACCGATGCGGCGCGCAATTCGACTTCGCCCGGCATGGTTTCGGCGACCGGGCAATTGGGCGTGGTGAGCGTCATGTTGACAGTGACATCGGCCTCGTCATCGACCTCGACGCCATAAATCAGGCCAAGATCGTAGATGTTGACCGGGATTTCGGGATCGTAGATTTCTTTCAAGGCCGCAATTACTGCATCGTGCAATTCGCCGCCCGGATCACCTGCCGGAACTTGCTTTGGCTTTTGCGCGAGGAAACCTTCGAGATAATCGCGCTTGCGCTCCAGTTTTTCAGGCGCAGTTTCCACCTCGTCCAATGGCGCATCGGAGACCCGCGCGCGCTTCGGTTTTTCCGGCGCGGTCTGGGCGACGCCGATCACCTGCTCGTTCGGAGCCGGTGCGGCGATAAATTCCTTGTCCTGTCCTTCGGTCATCTTGTCTTCCTCAGAACCCAAATCCTTGAGTTCATTTCTCAGGCGAAAATCTTCATTGTGCGCTCGATCCCGCGCATTAAAGCGTCGATGTCGGCTTCGTCGCTATACAGGCCGAAACTGGCGCGCGCGGTGGCCGGTACGCCGAGATGCGCCATCAATGGCTGCGCGCAATGGTGGCCGGCGCGGATCGCAACGTTCTCTTCATCCAATATGGTGCCGAGATCGTGCGGATGAACCCCCTCCATCACGAAAGAGACGATTCCCGCCGATTTTTCCGGTCCCAACAAGCGCACGGAATTGATGCCGCGTAACGCATCGCGCGTCTTTGCCGCCAGCGCGCTTTCATGCGCGAACAGGCCTTCCATGCCAGCCTCGCCCGCGACCTGCTCGACGTAATCGATGGCTGCGTGAAGCGCGATAGCCTCGGTAATCATTGGCGTTCCGGCTTCGAACCGCTGCGGCGCAGGGGCATAAGTGGAGCGCTCGAACGTAACTTGCTCGATCATCGATCCGCCACCCTGATAAGGCGGCATGGCATCCAGCAATTCCTCGCGCGCCCACAACACGCCGATGCCGGTGGGGCCGTACAGTTTGTGGCCGGAAAACACGAAGAAATCGCAATCCAGCTCGGCCATATCAAGGCGCATACGCGGCGCGGACTGGCACCCATCCAGCAGCAGCTTCGCCCCGACATTATGCGCGAGCTTCGCTGCACGTTTCGCGCCCAGCACCGACCCCAGCACATTGGACACATGAGCCAGCGCGACGATCTTGTGATCCGTTGTCAGCAGCGATTCCAGCGCATCCAGATCGATCAACCCGTCATCGGTAATCGGACAGACATCGATCTGCGCGCCCGTTTTCTGCGCAATCATCTGCCACGGCACGATATTGGAGTGATGTTCCAGCTGGCTTAGCATGATCCGGTCGCCCGGCTGCAAGTTCGCAGGGCCCCAACTTTGCGCAATCAGATTAATGCCCTCGGTCGCCCCGCGCACAAACACAATCTCGTTTTCGCTGCCCGCGCCGATGAATTTTGCAACCCGTCGCCGCGCCGCTTCATAAGCCAGCGTCATATCAGCCGAGCGCGAATACACGCCGCGATGCACGGTCGCGTAATCCTCGCCCAACGCCCGCGCCATCGCATCGATCACGGCGCGTGGTTTTTGCGCAGTCGCCGCTGTGTCGAGATAATGCCACGGCTGGCCATCGGCCGTCAGCAAGCCGGGGAAGTCGCCCCGCACATCCGGCGCGCGCGTGACAGTGGCCATCTCGTTCACAAATGCTTCTCCAGCTTGGCGATTGCCGCGCCCATCAACCGCTCGCGCTCCGCCTCGTCGTCCAGCGCGACAAATGCATCGGCCAGGAACGCGCGGACCAGCAATTTGCGCGACAAATCAGGCGAAATTCCGCGCGCCGCCATGTAATAGCGCGCCATTTCGTCCATCTGGCCCACGGTCGCGCCATGCGCGCATTTCACATCGTCGGCATAAATCTCAAGCTGCGGGACGGCGTTGGCGCTCGCTCCCTTTTCCAGCAGCAAACCTTTGAAACTTTGCGCCGCATCGGTTTTCTGCGCATCGCGCACGACATCGATCCGCCCTAGGAAATTGCCCGTTCCGCGGCCCCAATGGACGCTGCGGATCGTCTGGTTGGAAGTCGCTTCGGGTTCCTCATGCGCCACCCGCACGGCAAATTCGCGAGTCGTATCGCTGCCGCCCAGTGTCACCCCGCCAAGCTCGAAATGTGCGCCCCGGCCCAGCATCGCGACGATCTCCACCCGGCTGAAATGTCCGCCAGCATTCACCGCAAAAATCTCGCACCGCGCGCCCGCGCCGATCTTGATCCGCAAACGGCGCAGTTCGGTCCCATCGCTATCGGCCACGATAAAGCATTCGCGGAATGTCTCGCCCGCCGGAACGTCGATGTCGCGCCAGTTGTCGAAAGTGCCGAAATCCATGCCCTTCAGCGCATCGATGTCGGAATAGCGCCAGGCTTCGTCCTTGGCGGTGGGGAGGAATATGGCTTCCATCAGTCGTTCTCGCTTGCGCGAATGTTGACCACAATGACCAGCGCATAATCCTGTGAATAGGCGCGGAAACGCTCGGCAAAACCGGCGGCATCATCGGGATTTAGGCCAGATTGGCGGGCAGCCGCCGCCTTTTCCGTCCGCAAAACGGTGGCCGCTTCGGCAAACATTTCGCGGCAGCGATGAACCACTGCGCGCGCCACCACATCGGCCCGCTCACGCGATTTTTCCAGATGGATCGCCTGATCGACGAGGCACTGGTAATAGCGGTCGAGGATCGGCTTTTCCGGCTTCGCTACCGGAGCCGCAGCTTGCGCCGCCAGCATCAAAGCACTCAGCATCATCACGCCGCTATTCCCTGCGCCATAACCTCGTCATAGCCATGTTCTTCAAGCTGCATCGCAAGGTCCGCGCCGCCCGTTTTAACGATCCGGCCCGCGCTTAAAATATGCACATAATCGGGCTTCACGTAATCGAGCAGCCGTTGATAATGCGTGATCAGCAGGACGGATTTATCGGGTGCACGCATGATCGCGTTGATCCCGTCGCCGACTACGCGCAACGCATCGATATCGAGGCCGCTATCCGTCTCGTCGAGAATCGCCAGCTTCGGGTCGAGAATGCCCATCTGCACCATCTCGGCGCGCTTTTTCTCGCCGCCGGAAAAGCCGACATTCACTTGCCGTTTGAGCATATCCATGTCGAGCTTCAACAAGGCCGCCTTTTCCCGCGCCAGCTTCAGGAATTCCGCGCCTGACAGCGGGTCTTGTCCGCGCGCTTTGCGCTGCGAATTGGCGGCTTCGCGCAGAAACTGCACATTGGAGATACCGGGAATTTCGACCGGATATTGAAAGCCCAGAAACAGGCCCGCCGCCGCGCGCTCATGCGGTTCAAGCGACAGCAAATCCTGCCCGTTGAACATAATGGAGCCTTGCGTGACGTCATAACCCGGACGCCCGCCAACTGCATAAGAAAGGGTGGATTTGCCCGCGCCATTCGGCCCCATGATCGCATGAACCTCGCCCGGATTGATGGCGAGCGACAGGCCTTTCAGGATCTCGGTATCACCGACTTTGGTGTGCAGATTGTCGATTTTCAGCATTTTTATATTTCTCTTGAATTCGGGTTCGCAGCAAAATGGCTATCGGATGCTGCCTTGACGGTGAAATTCGCGGCGTGTCGCCGATTCCTGTTGCCCGTCATTGCGCTCTTCGTTTCTGGCTTCGCGCGGGTCGCGGCGCTTCGGCTTGTCGAACGGCTTTTGCAGTTCTTCGAAAATCTCCGCCTTGATCGGGTCGAGGTCGCCCATGACTTGTTCAGGCGTGTAGCGCATCACGCGCACCCCGACTTGGGCCAGCTTGCGGTCGGAGAGTTCCTCGATCGTGCGCTCGGCTTCGGTTTCGCCGCTGATCTCAACGACCAGCCAGCGCGAGCGGCAAGCAAAATCGACAAGCGAACTGCCCATGACAACTTGGCGGGTGAACGCGAAATTGCCGATGCCCTTGTCTTTCAGGATCGACCATAGCCGCGTTTCAGCCTCGGATGGATTGCGGCGATTATACCGCGCACGGTCGTGCAGGACGTCCTTGCGCGCTTCGGAAATGTTCCATCCGGCGGTTTTATTGGCTTTTTCGGTTTCGCCCGTGCCAAGCGAGAGGGTTTTGCGCTCAGTCATTTTTTTCTGCTCAGTGCGTTCGCGGAACAAGAAATACCATCCAGCCAAGCAGGCAAGGGGTCATGAAATCGATGCCAGTTCTCGTTGACCAGTTTCAGCCAAGAAGCCGATGAAGAGGCCATATACCGTTATAGCGACTATTAATGTCACCCAGCTTGGACCAGATGTGCGCTTGTCGGATTAGGGCTCGGTCATCACCCCACGCTCCCTTCAAGGCTGATCGCCAGCAGTTTCTGCGCTTCGACTGCAAATTCCATCGGCAACGTTTTCAGCACGTCCTTGGCAAAGCCGTTCACGATCAGGGCCACCGCCTCTTCCTCGTCCAGCCCGCGCTGCATCGCGTAAAACAGCTGATCATCGGAAATCTTGGAAGTCGTTGCTTCATGCTCGATCTGTGCGCTGGGGTTCTTTACCTCGATATAGGGCACAGTATGCGCGCCGCTGAGCGAGCCAAGCAACAGGCTGTCGCATTGCGTGAAATTGCGCACATTGTCAGCATTCGGCCCGACGCGCACCAGCCCGCGATAGGTGTTGTCGGAATGGCCCGCACTGATGCCCTTGGAAATAATCGTTGAGCGGGTGCCCTTGCCATTGTGGATCATCTTGGTGCCGGTATCGGCCTGCTGATAATTGTTGGTCACTGCGACCGAGTAAAATTCGCCGACGCTGTCCTCGCCATTCAGCACGCAGGACGGGTATTTCCAGGTCACTGCGCTGCCGGTTTCCACTTGCGTCCAGCTCACCTTTGACCGCGCACCCTGACACAGCGCCCGCTTGGTCACGAAATTGTAGATGCCGCCTTTGCCTTCGGCGTCGCCGGGATACCAGTTCTGCACGGTGGAATATTTGATTTCGGCATCGTCCATCGCGACCAGTTCCACCACGGCGGCGTGCAGTTGGTTTTCATCGCGCATCGGCGCAGTGCAGCCTTCGAGGTAGCTGACATGGCTGCCTTTTTCGGCGACGATCAGCGTGCGTTCGAATTGGCCGGTATTCTCCGCATTGATGCGGAAGTAAGTGGATAGCTCCATCGGGCAACGCACGCCTTCCGGGATGTACACGAAGGTGCCATCGGAAAAGACCGCGCTGTTCAATGTCGCGAAGTAATTGTCGCGTTGCGGCACGACTTTGCCGAGCCACTTTTTCACAAGGTCGGGATATTCCTTGATCGCCTCGGATATGCTGCGGAAAATGACGCCCGCTCTCTCCAGCTCCGCGCGGAAGGTGGTCGCAACCGACACACTGTCGAAGACTGCATCGACCGCAACTTTGCGTGCGCCTTCGACGCCGGCCAGCACTTCCTGTTCGGCAATCGGAATGCCCAGCTTGTCATAGACGCGCTTGATTTCGGGATCGAGGTCGTCGAGCGAATCCAGCTTGGGTTTCAGCTTGGGTTCGGCGTAATAATACGCATCCTGATAATCGATTTTGGGATAGCCGATTTTCGCCCAGTCCGGCTCTTCCATTTCCAGCCACAGGCGGAAGGCTTTCAATCGCCAGTCGAGCATCCATTGCGGCTCGCCCTTCTTGGCCGAAATAAAGCGCACCGTGTCTTCATTCAGGCCCTTGGGCGCAAATTCCTGCTCGATGTCGGATGACCAGCCATGCTCGTAATCGGCAGCTTTGGCCGCCGCATCGCGCGCGTCCTGATCCGTTTCCGGCTGATCAGTCTGGGGTTGATCGGTTTCCAGCTGATCGTGCAGGGTTAAATTATCGCTCATGCCAGTTCTTTCCGGGCCGACATCTGCATCGGCTCTGCTTGTGTCAGCGTAATCAGGGATATATCGGCCAGCGCCCCGCGCAGGGTCGCATTGACGATCGGCCAGTGCGGCTTGACGTTGCAACTGTGATGCAAATTGCAATCGGCTTTGGCATCATCGACGCAGGCGGTCAGCGCAATCGGCCCCTCGACCGCTTCGATAATGTCCGCCAGATTGATCGCTGCCGCCGGGCGCGCCAGTTGCAAACCGCCCTTTGCCCCGCGTTCGGAGCGCAGCAAACCCGCCGCCGTCAGCTTGCTCACCAGCTTTTGCACAGTCGGTACGGGCAAGTCGGTTTCCCGCGCCAATTCGCCCGCCGATGTCTTGCCGCCGCCGCAATGACGGGCAGCAGCACACATCGTAACGATGGCGTAATCGGCAAAATTGGACAAGCGCATAAGCGGCCTTGAGTCTAAATCGGACGGGATTGTTCCGATTTACCTAAGCCTGTCGCGCGTTGCTTTCAACGGTAAACCCCTTGTTGCGAGTCGTTAGCATCTGTGTGGAAGAAATACGGGGCAACATTCGGATTTTTGCGCATATTTTAGCAGCGATGCGAGAAACGGACTCGCTCACCGGGCCATGTTTGGGCAAGGGGCGTGCATGATTTCCGACGATCTGCCCTCCGCGCCCGTGTCCGCACACTTGCCTGAGCCGCCTCCGCTGCAAGAATTGCTGGCGCGCGGACCAGTGGCGCTGTTTCTGGATTTCGACGGGACGCTGGTGGCAATTGCCGCCGGACCGGATGACATCCATGTGCCAGACGGGCTGGCCGATGCTCTGCGTGCTTTGCATAACAAGCTGAGCGGGCGGCTGGCGCTGGTCAGCGGGCGGGCCTTGGGTAATCTGGCGCAGCATCTGGGCGCGTTGCCGATTGCGCAAGCCGGGTCGCATGGCGCGCATATCCGGTTGGCGGATGGGAGCGTGGCAGGGAATGCGCCGCAATCGCTTGCATCTGCGATTATCACGGCTTTGTCCGACTTTGCCGACACACATGATGGCGTGTCGCAGGAGCGCAAGGATCACGGCGGCGCCCTGCATTACCGCGCCAATCCGGCAGCAGAAGCGAGGCGTGGTCGCTTTCATGCAAAGTCTGGCCAACACGCACGATTTAGCCATAAAGCGCGGCAAATGCGTGGTCGAACTGGTTCATCGCGGCGCGGATAAGGGCGGCGCGGTCGCAACATTGCTGGACAGCGCGCCTTTCAAGGGCGCGTTGCCGGTCTTTATCGGCGACGATGTAACTGACGAAGATGGCTTTGCCGCAGCGCGCGCGGCTGGCGGCTTCGGCATTTGCGTCGGGCCTCGCAAAGACACACAAGCGCAATACAGCCTCGATGGACCAGCCGCCGTGCATCGCTGGCTCGAATGGGATATGAATTGATGCCAATGCCGCAGCAAAATCTCGAACTCTGGCCGATCGGCAATTGCCAGATCAGCAGCCTGATCGATCAGGCAGGCGGCATCGTCTGGGGCTGCATCCCGCGCGTCGATGGCGATCCGGTGTTTTGCGCCCTGCTGAATGGCGACAGTCAGGATACCGGCGTCTGGCGCTTCGTGCTGGAGGGGCAGGTGAGCGCCACGCAGCATTATGAGCGCAATACGGCAATCCTTGTCACGACGCTGACCGCAGAGGATGGCAGCGCAGTCGAACTTCGCGATTTTTGCCCTCGTTTCGAGCGATCGGGGCGGATGTATCGCCCGGTTGCCATCACGCGGATCGTGCGCCCGATTGCCGGTGCGCCGCGAATGCGCGTCATTCTGAAACCGATGCATGATTACGGCGCGCATCCGGCGGAAACGACCAATGGCACGAACCATATCCGCTATCTTGTCGGCGGACAGACCATGCGCCTCTCCACCGATGCGCCGGTCGGCTATGTGCTGGACGGGCGCAGCTATCGTGTCGAAGCCGATCAGCATTTCTTCCTTGGTCCGGACGAACCGTTTTCCGGCAATGTCCGCTCCGAACTTCGCCGGATGCTGGAATTGACGCGGCAATATTGGAAAGTTTGGGTGCGCGGGCTAGCGACGCCGCTGGAATGGCAAGACGAAGTCATCCGCTGCGCGATCACGCTGAAATTGTGCCAATATGAAGAGACGGGCGCGATTGTCGCTGCGTTGACCACTTCCATTCCCGAAGCGCCGGGATCGGAGCGCAATTGGGATTATCGCTACTGCTGGATCAGGGATTCCTATTACACGGTGCAGGCATTAAATCGCCTCGGCGCGCTGGATGTGATGGAGAAGTACCTCGCATACCTGCGCAATATCGTCGATCAGGCGGCGGGCGGACAGATCCAGCCGCTGTATTCGGTGATGGGCGATGCCGAGCTGGACGAGGGTGTGGCCGATAATCTGGCAGGGTATCGCGGCATGGGTCCGGTGCGGGTTGGCAATGCCGCCTACAAGCAAATTCAGCACGATTGTTACGGGCAGATCGTTCTGCCAACGGCGCAGGCGTTTTTCGACAAGCGCTTGCTGCGCATGGCCGATGAAGGCGATTTTGCGAGCCTTGAGCAAGTCGGGGAAATGGCCTGGGCGATGCACGATCAGCCGGATGCGGGTCTGTGGGAATTTCGCACCCGGCAGGAGGTCCACACCTATTCCGCCGTGATGAGCTGGGCCGCGTGCGACCGGCTGGCCAAAGTCGCCGACCGACTGGAGAAGCCGGATCGCAGCGAATTCTGGCGCGAGCGTGCAGCGACGATCCGCGCGCGCATCGAGCAGGATGCTTGGAAGGAAAATGGCGGCCCGGAACAAGGGGGCGGCCATTACACCGCGTCCTACGAAAGTGATTACCTCGATGCCAGCCTGCTGCAACTGGTCGAATTGCGATTTATCGAGCCAAGCGATCCCAAATTCCTCGCCACGTTTGCGCGTATCGAGGAAGAGCTGCGGCGCGGCGAACATATGCTGCGTTATGCCGCAGAAGACGATTTCGGTGCGCCGGAAACCGCCTTTAACATCTGCACGTTCTGGTTGATCGAGGCGCTGCATCTGGTCGGCCGCGACGAGGAAGCGCGCAAGCTGTTCGAGGCGATGCTGGCTCACCGCACCGGATCCGGGCTGCTATCGGAAGATCTCGACTTTAAAACCGGCGAATTGTGGGGCAATTTCCCGCAGACTTATTCGCTGGTGGGCATCATCAACTGCGCTGGGCTGCTGTCCAAAAGCTGGAACGCGATCCGATGAATGCGGTTGGTTTGGTGTGAGCCGTCTTGTCGTCATATCCAATCGGGTCGCGGTCCCCAAGGCGCGCGGCGCGGCTGGCGCGCAAGGCGGGCTGGCGGGCGCATTGCAGGCGGCGCTGGAAAAGCATGACGGATTATGGTTCGGCTGGTCGGGCAAGGAAACCGACGATCCCGCGCTGGAACCGGAGATACAGACCAGCAACGGTGTGACCACCGCCACCATCGACCTTGCCCCGCAAGATGTTGAAGAATATTACAACGGTTACGCCAATTCGACGCTGTGGCCGCTGTTTCACTACCGGATCGACCTCACCGAATATGAACGCGAATTCGGGCGCGGTTACGAGCGGGTCAATGAGACATTTGCCAGCGCTGCCGCTGAACTGATTCAGCCGGATGATTTGATCTGGGTCCATGATTATCACTTCATCCCGATGGGTGAGCGGTTGCGGGCGCGCGGCTTTAAAAACAAGATTGCTTTTTTCCTGCACATTCCGTGGCCACCGACGCGGCTGCTGGTATCGCTGCCGCATTACGAACGGCTGGTGCGCACGCTGCTGGAATATGATCTGGTCGGGTTTCAATGTGGTGAGTGGCTGGAAAGCTTCCTGCATTTCTGCCGCAAGGAATTGGGCGCGGATGTGGACGAGGCGACCGGGCGGGTCTCCATCGATGGCCGCACAACCATTGCGCGGGCTTATCCCATCGGCATCGATTACGATCACTTCATGGCGCAGGGCGAGACGCAGGAAGCGCGCGATGCGGAGCAAAGCGTTGTGTCCAGCACCCGGCGGCGGACCTCGATGATCGGGGTGGACCGGCTGGATTATTCCAAAGGCCTGCCCGAACGCCTCGACGGAATTGGGCGGTTTTTCGACCGCTATCCTGAAAATGTTCGCGACCTTGTCTATATCCAGATTGCTCCGCCCAGCCGCGAGGATATTGGTTCTTACAAGGATATTCGCGCCACGCTGGAGCAGAAGACCGGGCAAATCAACGGCGCGCGCTCGCGCGTGAATATGGTCCCGATCCGCTACGTCAATCAGGGGCATTCCATGGCCGAGCTGTTCGGCATTTATCGCGCGTCGAAAATCGGACTGGTCACGCCGTTGCGCGACGGGATGAATCTGGTGGCCAAGGAATATGTCGCCGCGCAAGACCCTGAGAACCCCGGTGTGCTGATCCTGTCGCGCTTTGCGGGGGCTGCGAGCCAGATGCAGGAGGCGGTGCTGGTCAATCCGCATAGCGCCGACGACATCGCTCACGGCATTCGGACGGCGCTGGATATGCCGCTGGCCGAGCGCAAGGAGCGCTGGGAAAAGCTGAATGCGGGCGTGCGCGATGACAATGTGGCCGAGTGGACCAACGATATTATCGAGGATTTGCGCGCTCTCTGAATGAGGCCGCTGGCGGCAGATTAATAAATGTTTTCCCGCGCGCCGGAAGATTGTCTCGTGCGTTAATCCATTATGCTTGGAGAACAGACGACTGCTGCGCTGCGGACCCTGCTGGCCGGAGAGTTGGTTGGCAAGCTGGACGATATTGCGCGCGTATCGCTGAGCAATTTGTTATCGCGCGAACCATATAACGGGCAGGGCGTTGTCCGGCAGGTGGCATCTTCGCTCACCCAGGCAAATGCTGCGGCCATCTGCATCCCCGCCCACGATGAAGCGGCGTGCATCACCCGCACCATTGACGCGGCACTCGTTTCGGCAGCCCACGCACAAGAACGCACCTGCCTCGTCATTTTGGTTAACAATACAAGCGATGCGACCTTCGCGCTGGCGGAGGAGAGGTTGCGCGCCGAGGCTGTCTTGCTCGACTGGGTTGTAGCGGATGTCGCGCTTGACCCGGCCATCGCCCATATCGGTTTTGCACGGCGTTTGTGCCTCGATCTGGCCGCTACTTTACCGGGCGTCGAGTACCTGCTTTCGACCGATGCCGATACGCTGGTGGCCGAAGACTGGGTCGCCTGCGCCATCGCCGGATTGCGCGAAACCGAAATGGTGTGCGGCAAAGTCACGGTCGATCCGGCGGAGCTGGCCGCATTGCCCGACAGCGTGTCGATCTGCGGCGCGGTCGAGGGCATTTTGGCCGCATTGCTGACCGAAATCTGGCACAAAATTACCGGACCTGCGACGCATGGATTTTTGAACAAAGGCTCCGGCGCTAATTTGGCGATCCGCAGCGATTCCTACCGTCAAAGCGGCGGCTTGCCGACACTGATGACAAGCGAAGATCGCGCGATGCACACCCTGTTTCAGCGGCAGGGGCGCTCGATTGCGCATGACAGTACCATGTTGGTCACGACCTCGTGCCGGCTGGTCAGTCGCACCAAGCAGGGCATGGCCGATTGCCTGCGCGCACGCGCCGCCGATCCCAATCCGTTCATCGATGGGCAATTGACGACGCTGGCCCACCTCATCGCTTGCGCGCACCATGCCAAGGCGCAACCGGGCATGACGATTATCCCTGAAAAGATGCCGGGCTATAAGCCTCTGCGTACCGCTCAGGCGATCCCGGAAATTGCTCGCGCACGGCAGTATCTCAAGGATATTCGCGCCGCCAAGTCTCATGTATAGCGACCCGATGGAAGAGAATGGACCAAGGGCAGGTGCCGCTGAAAGTGGCGTGTGCGAGTTGGGTGATTTGGCCGCGTTGGAAGCGTGGCTGATCAAGCGAGCGCCGCGAACCGACACGCATGATGCCGACCTTAATGCAGAGCTGAATCGGCTGAGCGATGATGGTTATGGCGCAGCGGTGTTGCCGGTCGAATTGGGCGGGCGCGGCTGGGCGCATGGAGTCGAAAATATTGACGCAGTGCTTGAGTTCTTAAGGATGCTGGGCCGCGCAAATTTATCCGTCGGACGATTGTACGAAGGGCATTTGAATGCAGTCAAACTGCTGATCCTTTATGCTGAAGCATCATTGTTGGAAGATATTGCCGTGCGTGTCCGCGATGGCGCGTGGCTGGGCGTATGGGGCGCGGATGGCGCAAAACCCGTCAGTTTCGACGGCCAGAACCTGCAAGGTGGCAAAAATTTTGCATCCGGTATCGGCATGATCGACTACGCTGTTGTGTCAGCTGGCGGCGATGCAATCCAACTGACCATTGCCCCGTGCAATGACGCGGCGCGCGGCGATGCTTCCACGTGGAACGTTAGCGGAATGCGCGCTACACAATCGGGCGCTTACGACTTCGAGGGCGTTCCCGCGCAGGCTCTCGGCAAGCCCGGCGAATATTTGACCGAACCGTGGTTCGAAGGCGGCGTGTGGCGCTATTGCGCGGTGCATTGCGGCGCGATCGAGGCCTTGCGCGACGAGGTTTTTGCCATGTCCGAAAAGCGCGGACATACAAGCGACCCGCATCAGCGTGTGCGCCTCGCTGAATTGTCATTGCACTGCGAAACTGCGCGTCTGTGGATCACGCAGGCCGCGCATCGAGTCGAATCAGGGCAGGGCGACGCACAAAATGCCGCTGCTTATGCCTTGCTTGCACGCGAAGCGACGGAGCGCGCCTGTGTCGCGGCGATGACCGTGGCCGACCGCGCCTTGGGGACCGCTGCCCATGCAGAGGCTTCGCGAGCCGGACGCATCCGCCGCGATCTTGGCCTGTTCTTGCGGCAGGCTGACCTCGATGGAAAGCTGGACCGCGCGACCACCGGATTGCTTCAGGTGGCAGGGGACGCGACGGCTTTATGACGGTCACGACAGCGGCTGGCGCGTTGCTCGATTTGGCCGAGCAAGCACCGTTTATCGGGATCGACGAGCTGGCGGGAGAGCGTTTGCTGATCTTTTCGCCGCACCCCGATGACGAGACATTCGGTTGCGGGATGGCACTGGCGGCGGCTTGCGCTCGCGGCATTTCGGTTGGCATCGTGCTGGTCACGAACGGCGATGCCTCGCACCGCAATTCGCCGACTTACCCCAAAAAACGGTTGGCCGCATTGCGCGCTCAGGAATTTGCGCAAGCGTTGGGCGCGCTGGGCGCGGGCGATGCTTCCGTTTGCCAGCTTGGGCTTAGCGATGGGGCGGAGGCGGACAAAAGCCCGCGCGAAATCGCAGAGGTTGCACGTGATTTTGCGGCCAAGTTTGCGCCCAGCACGATCTGGACAAGCTGGCGCGGCGATCCGCATTGCGACCATGAAATGACCAGCGATGCAGCCACGATGCTGGCGCGCGAGATGTCTGTTCCGCTCTGGTCCTATGCATTCTGGGGGCGGTTTGGATCGCGCACGATGCCGCCTGCGAGTCAGTTGTTCCAGTTCGAGGACGAGGCCGCGCGGACGAGAAAACGCGCAGCGGCCAAGGCCTATCTCTCGCAAACGACCGACCTGATTGCAGACGATCCCGAAGGCTTTCAGATGCCCGATGCGATAACCGCGCATATGCTGGAAACGCCGGAGATTTTCATCCGCAGCGATAGTGGCGCAGTGCGATGAAACCGTCCGACAATCGCCGCGAAACATTCGAGAATTTATATCGGCGCGATCCCGATCCGTGGAAGACGCGCACTAGCGATTACGAGCAGGCGAAGTTTGCCGCGACTTTGGAGGTGCTTGGGGTGTTCGCGCGCTGAGTCGAAGTTTCGCCATGCGCTCGATCTCGGGTGCTCGGTCGGCACATTTACTGCGATGTTGTCGCCGCATTGCGAGCGGCTGACGTCAGTGGATGTCTCGCAGCGGGCGCTCGATTTGGCCAAGGCGCGACATGGGGACATAGCGGAGTTCTTGCGCCGCGAAGTTCCGGCTGGCTGGCCGCAGGGCGCCTACGATTTGATCCTGTTTTCCGAAGTGCTGTATTTTCTCGATGCCGAGGAAATTGCCGAATGCGCGAATTTGGCTGCGCGTGACTTGATGCCGGGCGGGACGTGCGTGCTGGTCAACTGGACGGGCGAAAATGATTTGCCATTGGATGGCAATGCCGCCGCAGGGCATTTTATGGCGCAGTTGGATATGGCCGCTTGGCACATCGCGCCTCCAATTATGGGCGAGAAATACCGGATCGACAAATTGACCAAGCTAGCCGGCTGATCTTATCCGGCTTCGCGATCCACTTCACGTTGGCCAATGTCGCGGCGGCAAAATCCTGTTGGGAAATGGATGGCATCGACGGCGGCATAAACGGCGGCTTGCGCTTCGGTCACATTGGCTCCGCGCGCGGTAACATTCAGCACCCGCCCGCCATTTGCCAGCAGGTCACCGTTTTCGGCCCGCTTTGTGCCCGCGTGGAACACTTTGACGCCCTTATGACCCGCCTCGACATCCTTGAGGCCGGTTATGACGCCGCCTTTTTCAGGCGTGTCAGGATAGCCATTTGCGGCCATTACCACTGTGATTACAGTATCTTCGCTAAGTTCCGGCGGCGCTGCCTCCGCCAATCGCCCTTCTGCGCAAGCCAGCAGCAATTCGCCCAGATCGCTGTCCAGTCGCGACATGATGACCTGGCATTCGGGATCGCCAAATCTCGCATTATATTCAATAAGTTGCGGGCCTTCATCAGTCAGCATCAGCCCGGCAAACAGCACGCCCGAATAAGGCATTCCGTCGCTGGCTAGCGCTTCGACAGTCGGATGGATGATTTCTTCCATCACCTTGTTTTCTAACGCTTTTGTCAGGATTGGCGCGGGCGAATAAGCGCCCATTCCGCCAGTATTTGGTCCCGTGTCGCCTTCGCCAACTCGTTTGTGATCTTGCGCACTGGCCAAAGAAACGATGGTTTTTCCGTCACTTAGCGCAAAAAAGCTGGCTTCCTCACCCGTCATAAATTCTTCGATGACGACTTCTGCGCCCGCCGATCCAAATTTGCCGTCGAACATATCGGCCAGCGCATCTTCCGCCTCCCCGCGCGTTTCCGCTATGACAACACCCTTGCCAGCAGCCAGTCCGTCGGCTTTTAGCACGTAAGGTGCGGCAAAATTATCGAGTGCTGACAAAGCTTTATCAAGGCTATCGGTGCGCACATAGCCTGCCGTCGGAATGCCCGCCCGCTTGCACAAATCCTTGGTGAAGCCCTTGCTGCCCTCCAATTGCGCGGCTTTCGCCGAAGGTCCGAAAACGGCAATTTCAGCGCCCCGCAAACTGTCGGCCAGCCCATCGACCAGCGGCGCTTCCGGCCCGATCACCACGAACTCGACTGCGTTTTCCGCGCAAAACCGCACCACTGCGCCATGATTGCTCACATCCAGCGCGATGCATTGCGCGCCCTCATCCGCCATTCCGGGGTTGCCGGGGCTGACAAACAGCGTATCTGCGTCACCGGACAGCAATCGTGATTGCATTAGCTTCCAGCACAGCGCGTGTTCGCGTCCGCCGCCGCCGAGTAACAGGATATTCATGGGCACACCTTCGCAATCCGGGAATGACAGCGGTCTGGTAGCGCGCGAAAGCGCGGGCGACAACGCGCAAGCCTATTCCATTACCGAGATTTCCAACGCGCTGAAACGCACGGTGGAGGATCAATTCGGCCATGTCCGGCTGCGCGGGGAATTGTCGGGCGTCAAACGCGCGGCCTCGGGCCATATGTATTGCGCGCTGAAGGATGAAAAAGCGGTCATCGACGGGGTCATGTGGCGCGGAAATGCGGGGCGCTTGGCATTTCAGGCCGAGGATGGCTTGGAGGTTATCGCCAGCGGCAAACTGACGACTTATCCGGGCCGCTCAAAGTATCAGATCGTAATCGACACGATGGAGCTGGCAGGTGAAGGCGCGCTGCTGGCATTGCTGGAAAAAACGAAGCTGCGGCTGGAAGCGGAGGGGTTGTTCGCCGCCTCCCGTAAGCAGGAGCTGCCTTATCTTCCAAGGCGGATCGGGGTCGTGACGTCACCGACCGGCGCGGTCATTCGCGATATCCTGCATCGCCTCGCCGACCGTTTTCCGAGCGAAGTGCTGGTGTGGCCGGTGCTGGTGCAGGGTAAGGGTGCAGCCGAGCAAATCGCGCAAGCGATCCGCGGCTTTGGCGCGCTTCCCAAGAGCGGCGCATTGCAGCGGCCGGACCTGCTGATCGTGGCGCGCGGTGGCGGTTCGATCGAGGATTTGTGGGCCTTTAACGAAGAGCCGGTCGTGCGCGCGATTGCGGAGTGTCCGATCCCCACGATCAGCGCGGTGGGCCATGAAACCGACACGACGCTGGCCGATTATGCGGCGGATCGCCGGGCACCAACGCCAACGGCAGCGGCGGAAATGGCGGTTCCGGTGCGCGCGGATCTGGCCGCTTTTATCGAGGATCTGGCTCACCGGCAAAAGCGGCTGGCCATGCGCCCGATTACGCTGGGCCGCGAGCGACTGGCGGCGCGCGCCGAACGTATTCCCAAGATCGACACGCTGCTGCAACCGCAAATGCAATCGCTCGACGATATGAGCGAACGCCTGCGTCGCGGGTTGCAGGATCGGGCTGCCCATGCCCGCGAACGGGTGACGCAGACGGCATCGCGGCTGTCACTGCCACTGCTGCGTCAGCGGTTTGACGCGGCGCAGGCCAAGCTCACCCATGCGCGGTTGCAGCCTAGTCTGATCGAGCAGCGAGTGGCGCGAAAGGGTGAGTTGCTCAGCAATCAGGTGCGTGTTTTTGCCTCGCTCGATCCCAAAGCGCCGCTACAGCGCGGCTTCGTGCTGGTGCGCGATGATGCCGGCACCCTGCTGGCGACAAAAGCGGTTGCGGCCAAGGCGCAGGTGCTGAATATCGAGTTCAAGGATGGTGTATTGCCGACCCATCCCGATGCCGATGCGCGACCTGCCCGCAAGCCCGCCAAGAAAAAACCGGCGCAATCTGCTACGAAAACAAGCCAGCAGGATTTGTTCGGTTAATCTCCTTTTGCTAGAGAGTTTCCCATGTTGATGTCTTCCAGCGATGACGGAGCCAAGCTCCAATACGGTCCCAACGGCTTTCGCGTGCTGCGCGCGGGCAATCATGTGTATTGCGCGATGTCGGGCGTGGCGATCCCGCTGGATGAATTGCGGTATTGGAGCGTCGATCATCAGGAGCCTTATGCCACGGCGCAGCTTGCCACACAGCGCCTGACGGACGGCGAATGATGCGCCGGGTATTGGTGGCTTTGTCGAGCGTGTTGGCTGTCGCTTGCGTCCCGTCGCCCGAAGCGCAGAACGAGGCGCGCCAGGACACTGCCGCAACCCAAACAGAGATTGTGCAAGCGGTCGAAGTCGCTGCTACTCCGCCTGCGCCAGAACCGGGGCCAGAACCTGAACCGGAGCCGATCGGCCCGACCACGTTCGTCTTCGATGGCGCTTTAACGCAAGGCGGCTGGATCAGGGGGCAGGCACCTGCGGGCACGCGCACTGCGCGGCTGGGCGATCAGGAACTGGCGCTGGACGATGACGGGCGTTTCTTTGCCGCGTTCGACCGCGATGCCGGCGATGCCGTGACGCTGACTGCGATGCGTGCGGACGGCTCCGTGCTGGAAAGCCCAGTTGCAGTATCTCCGCGTCAGTGGAATATCGAACGGGTGAATGTCGCGCGCCGCGCCGGTGGAGCCAGCGAAACCTTCATGCAACGTCGCCGCCCGGAACTGGCGCGCATCGTCGCCTCGCGCAAAGTCGATAGTGGAGCAGAAGGGTGGCGGCAGGATTTCATCTGGCCCGCAAAGGGGCGCATTTCCGGACGCTTCGGATCGCAGCGCATCTATCGCGGAGAGCCGGGCAGCTATCATAGCGGGATCGATATCGCGACCGGCGGCAGCGGCGCACCATTCGTCGCACCTGCCGATGGCGTCGTGGTGCTGGCCGCCGATGATTTCAGTCTGGAAGGCAAGCTCATCATTATCGATCACGGCCAAGGGCTGAACAGCGCATTCCTGCACGCCAGCCGCATCGTCGTGGAAGAGGGGCAGCGGGTGCGACAGGGTCAGCATATCGGCAATATCGGGTCGAGCGGGCGCGCCACCGGCCCGCATTTGCATTGGGGCCTGAAATGGAACGATGCGCGGCTCGATCCGCTACTGTTCACCGGCCCGATGGATTGATCACGCGCCTTAGTAACCGTTTGTAATTCGTGCGTAACCGCCGCCTGTTTCTGATTCTCGCGGTGGCCATCGGCCTTGCGCCCGGCACATTCATCCGCGCACCGACGCATATACCCAATATCGAAGCGAGTGTTCGGGGCTTGCCGATCGCAATTTCCGAGCGAAAGCTCGGTCCGTTTACGGTCGAGGGCATTTGGGCGCTGAAAAGCGATAATGACCGCTTTGGCGGCTATTCAGCCCTGACGATCTTAGGCGATGGCCGTTTGCTGGCCGGGAGCGACGCCGGATTTCTGCTGACATTGCCGCAGCCCGAAGTGGGCAAAAGCCTTTCCGTCACAGCAGACAATCTTCGCCAATTTGTCATCGGCCCGATGCAGGACAAGCGCGACGCCGATCTGGAGGCACTCACGCGCGATCCGGCAACTGGTACGATCTGGGGCGCTTACGAGCGGCACAATGCGCTGGAAAAATATGACGATGCGCTAAGGCAGACCGCGCGGATGCGGCCCGAGGCGATGCAGGATTGGAGTGTAAATTCCGGGCCGGAAGCGATGACGCGACTTTCGGATGGGCGCTTCGTGATTATCGCTGAAAGCAATCGCGCATGGGGTTTTGGGTTGTTCGGGGAGGCGCGCGAGCATGACGCGCTGCTGTACCCGACGGACCCGTTCGATGGCGGCGAGCCGGTGCGCTTCACTTTTCGCAGCCCTGAACATTACCGCCCGGTCGATATGACCATGCTGGACGAGCATCGCGCGCTTATCGTTTTACGACGGTTCGAGCTGGCTTATCCGCCGCGCTTTTTCGGCGCATTGATGATTGCGGACACGCGGGAGATCAAAGCGGGCGCGGTGTGGGAAGGCGATTTGCTCGCGGTGATCAAGTCGCCGCTGCCAAATGAGAATTTCGAAGGGGTGGCGGTGGAAGCACTGGCCGATGGCACGCGCATCATCTGGCTGATCTCGGACGATAATTTCAACCGCACGCAGCGCACATTACTTTACAAATTGCGGCTTGCGGCAGGCGCATAAAAGAAGAGCGCGGGAATCGCTTCCCACGCTCTCACTTGTTCGTTTTCGTTAAGCGATCAGGCCGCTTGTTCAGCCTTTTCCGCTTTCAGCAGCTCGCGCTTAATTTTGCGGGCGTTGGATGAAAGTTTCTCATCCTTCGTCTTGCGCAGCCAATTATCAAGGCCGCCATTATGCTCGACCGAGCGCAAAGCATGAGTGGACACGCGGAACTTGATGCCCCGGTCCAGCTTTTCGCTCAACAGCGTGACGTTCTGCAAATTCGGCAGAAACACACGCTTTGTGCGGTTGTTGGCGTGGCTGACATTGTTGCCGGTCAAACGACCCTTGCCAGTAAGTTCGCAAATACGCGCCATTGATGCTCTCGTCTTCGAAATTGATTCGGCTTGATGCCGGGTGATCGGGAAAGGCGCGCGCTTAACTGCCGCATTGCGACTCGTCAAGACAATGTGCGCCGTTGCGGACCCTCCCTAGCTGCTTTAGCGCCGATAAGCGATGGCAAAATGGACCCTTCCCAAACCGATGATGCGCGCGCTGGAACTGGCGCGTGAAGCGGTGCAAGCGGACGAGGTTCCGGTTGGCGCCGTGGTCACGCGTGATGGCGTGGTTATCGGCGAGGGGCGCAATGCACCGCGCGAAGCCCATGACCCGACCGCTCATGCGGAAATTGTGGCTATTCGGGCGGCGGCCAAGGCGCTGGGTAACGAGCGGCTGGAAGGCTGCGATTTGTGGGTCACGCTGGAGCCGTGCGCGATGTGCGCCGGAGCCATCGCCCATGCGCGGATTGCGCGGCTGTATTACGCGGCGAGCGATCCGAAAGGCGGCGCGGTGGAACACGGCGCACAAGTGTTGGAGCAAGCCCTGCATCGCCCGCAAATTTACAGCGGCATGGGGGAGGCCGAAGCCGCCGAATTGCTGAAAGGGTTTTTTGAGCAAAAAAGATGATGCGTGTGTTGACTACCTGCGTTTTCCGCTCGCTTGAGAGCCGCAAGAGCGACCGCCCGCTGGCCATTGGCTGCCTCTCTGAAGCATTTGCAAAGAGAAATACCGTAAGAGAAAGGAGCGCTACAATCCCCGCCAGATTTTCACGCGCACTTTGTCCTGTGCGCCGAACCGCCTGGAATCGCATTTCGCTGGACGAAAGCGTTTGTCATAACACAGCCGCATTTCTTGGAGCCACCCGCGCGAATTGAGCTTCACGCCCACCGCATCGGCGCGCCAGCCATCGTTTGCCGACACGAACACCTCACGAATATCGCCAGCGTTCAAATCGCGCTTATGCGACAGAGTGTCGAAATCGGGCAGCTTCAGCGAATCCCACAAGATGCGCGTCACATTGAAATACGTTTCGGGCTTCTGCGTCATACACGCGCCGTGCTTCGCCCATTGCCGCGCAATCAAGCCGGACGAGGGCATCATGCACAAATTCTTGCGTGCGGTCGTCGGCAAGGGCGCGCGCGGAGTCGGACACCATTGCGGCCAGCGATTGCCCGGCCCCTCCGGCCACAAACCATGCACGACAAAGCCGAAATAACCGCTGCGGCCCGAACATTGAAACCGCTGCGATGCATTGGCTTCGCGGTCTTTGCAGAACTCTGGCGACCAAGACAGCGCCAGCGTATAGCCGGTGACTTGCATCGCGCGCGGCTCACCTCCGCGTGGGATAGCGGGCACGGTTACCCGCGACGGCACCTTGCATTGATAGGCTTGCGCGATGGCGGGAACTGGCAACAGAACCACTGTCGCTGCCAAAATACTCCCCGCAAGGCGCTTCATATGATCTGAAAGTCCAGCCCGATATCGGCGGCAGGGGCGCTTTGTGTCAACCGCCCGACGGACACGAAATCGACGCCGGACGCCGCTTTCGCCTTGATCGTGTCGAGGTTGATGCCGCCCGATGCTTCAGTCGGCACGCGTCCCGCGACCAGTGCCACCGCCTCGCGCAGCATATCGGGCTCCATATTATCGAGCAGCAAATGATCGGCTCCGGCGGACAGGGCCGGTTCGATCTGATCCAAGCGGTCCACTTCGCAAATAATCTTCGGCACGCCGGCTTCCCGTGCGCGCGCGACGGCTGTGCCGACATCGCCCGCAACCGCAACGTGATTATCCTTGATCATCGCCGCATCCCACAAGCCCATGCGGTGATTGCTCGCGCCGCCCATACGCGTGGCGTATTTCTCCAAATGCCGCATTCCGGGGATCGTCTTGCGCGTATCGAGCAGAGTGCAATCGGCATTCGCGCCGCCCTCGCGCATCGCATCGACATATTGCCGCGCCATCGTGGCGATGCCCGACAGATGCTGCATGGTATTAAGCGCGCTGCGTTCCGCCGTCAGCAAGGCGCGCGCATTTCCGGCAAGGCGCATCAAATCGGTGCCTGCCGCGACCTGCTCGCCATCGCTGACGAGCGCTTTGATCTCTACCGCCGGATCGAGCGCGCGGAAAAATGCCTCGGCAATCGGCATTCCGGCCACCACGATGGCATCGCGGCTGTCCATGACGCCGGAGAAGCGCGCGTCTGCCGGGATGACGCTTTCCGAAGTGACATCATGCCCGCCGCCGGGCAGGCCAACGCCCAGATCCTCGGCCAAAGTGTCGCGCACGAACCTGTCGAGGTTGAAGCCGGGTATTTCGAACGGCAAGCCTGTCTCCATCGTTATTGCGAGCGACGTATTGTCGCGCGGCAATCCCATAATCCGCCAGCTTTTATGCAAAGCCGCGACTGGATTGCTTCCTCGCTACGCTCCTCGCAATGACGGGCAGAGAGGTCAACGATTGAGTTTTGTCAGAAGCCCGCTCACGGACAGAATTGCGCAGATGCGAACGCGCGCACCCGCATGGCCCGCGCCCGACGTTTGAGGATTAAACCTTAATGCACGAAGCGGGCGACCACATCACGATAGCTGCGCGATACTTTCACTTCCGCCCCGCTATCCAGCACCAGAAAACATTCGCCATTGGTGTGTGGTTTCACCTGCCGCACCTGATCCAGATTGACGATGGTGGAGCGATGCACGCGCTGGAATGTGCGCGGGTCCAGCCGCCGCTCCAGATCCTTCATCGTTTCGCGCAGGATCAGCGAATTGTCGCCGGTATAAATGCACATATAATCGCCCGCCGCCTCGATATGTTCGATCGAGCCGACTTCGACGCGGAAAATCTGCCCGCGATCCTTTACATTGATGAGCTTTTCGAAGCGATCGTTGCTTTCGGCTGACTGCTCGGTAAATTCCTCCGCTGCATCGGGCGCAACATCGGCCAGCACGTTTTTCAGCTTCTCCGCTTCTTCGGCAGAGCGTTTTTCAGCGATCCGGTGACGCACTCGCTCGATCGTGTCGGCCAGCTTGTCCTCATCGACGGGCTTCATCAGATAATTGACCGCATTGGCTTCGAACGCGCGAATTGCGTGTTCCTCGAATGCGGTGACGAACACAAATAGCGGCGGTTCCAGCTCCATGACGCCCTGAACGACGCTGAACCCGTCGAAACCGGGCATTTGGATGTCGAGAAAGACGAGATCGGGCTTCTGCGTTTTGATCGCGCGGATCGCTTCGCGGCCATTGGCGCAGGTGCCGATAATCTCGATATCCGTGTGCGGCTCCAGACGAAGCTGCAAACCCTGGATCGCCAGTTTTTCGTCATCGACAAGGAGTGTGCGGATAGTCATGGGGTCAGCTTCCAGTTTTGCGGGCGTTCGACAGGGAATCAATGCTCGTCGCCAAAGAGGGTTTCGGCGCGATCGCGCGTGGCCGCTCTTGTGCCGGTCGGGCTGGTTCCGTCTCGTCCACCTCATAGGGTATTTCGATCACGACCATAAAGCCGCCATCGGTGGGAGTGCGTATTTCAAACGTGTGCTCTTCGCCGTAAGCCTGAGCAAGACGGTTGCGTATGTTTGCAAGACCAACGCCCGTAGAAACGGGACGAGCGCCCCCGCGTGCCGGTGCGCCGCGCGCAGTGGCCCATTGATGCTCTTCACGCATACCGGGTCCGGTGTCGCTGACGGCAACTCGCAAGCGGTCGCCGATGCGCTGTGCGACCAGGCTGATCTTGGCGCCTTCTTCCTGCGTTGAGACGGCATATTTGATGGCGTTTTCGACCAGCGGTTGCAGCAGGAGCGAGGGCAGGCAAGCCAGCGCCGCCTCATGTTGCACTCGAAATGAAGTGCGCAAACGCTCTTCGAACCGCATCCGCTCGATATCGAGATAGAGTTTCAGCGTCTCGATCTCCTGCGCCAGCGTCACCTTGCCACTGGGCTGAGTAATCAACGTATGACGCAGGAACGAGGAGAGCCTTGTCAGCATGGCATTCGCTGGCTCGGTCTGTTTTAAAAGGACCAGTGTGCTGATCGAATTCAGCGTATTGAACAGGAAATGCGGGTTTAGCTGATAGCGCAGCATATCCAATTGCGCGCTGGCTGCCTGTGCTTCCAGTCGCAGCATCCGGTCGGCCTGCTGCTCGATCTGAAGATAAAAATTGATTGCATAATACAGCGCCGACCATGCGCCCAGCAAGGTTAGGTCGAAAAAGAAAATGCCGATCAGGAGCGGTCCAAATGCCCCTTCGGAATTGGGCCGGTATAACGTGATCGCCCAGCTATCGATAAAGGCAAAGATCAAAACCGCCAAGCCAAGCGCCAGCCCGCTGAACCCCCAGGCAATCAGGGGCTTTCTATGCAAAAGCTGGCGATAGATAACCGACAGGACCAGACTGATTGAAAAGCCGGTTATCATCTCGATCATGATAACGATCAGGAAATAGAAGTCCTGCCCGCCCGCCAGCGCCGACGCCGAACGCAGCACGAACGCGCCGCCCCATCCGATAAGCTGGAGGTTCCAGAACGCCCGGTTCTTATTGGCAAAGAACCGCGTGGGTTTGATCGACAGGACAGCCATCGCCTGTATCCTTTAGCGTAATTATGTTAGGGCGCGCCAGACGCTTCGATCAATTGTGCGTGCGAGGAGAGAGCCATGAGCGATAAACAGATGCCAGATGCTGCGCCCGATGCTGCAATTGCGCATGATATGATGGAGGGTGCGCACAGTCGCGCCGCTTTCCGCGAGATGAAAACCGGGACGCAAGAGGACTGGGCCAAGATCGGCGCGCAATACATGGCGTTTGCCAAGGATTTGCCCGACCGCATCCTCGATCATTTGCGCCTGCTGGACGGGGATTTCGGCGGGTTTCCGGTGTGCCGGCTGGAACATAGTTTGCAAACCGCGACGCGCGCACATCGCGACGGGCGGGACGAGCCGTATGTGGTGATGGCCCTGCTGCATGACATCGGCGATACGCTCGGCACGTATAATCATCCCGAAGTCGCCGCTTCGATTTTAAAGCCGTTTGTCAGCGAGGAATTGCACTGGATTTGCCAGAACCACGGCGCGTTTCAGGGCTATTACTACTTTCATTTCCTCGGCATGGACAAGGATATGCGCGAGCAATTCCGCGACCACGAGCATTTCGATGCCTGCGCGGAATTCTGCGAGAAATACGATCAGGCGGCGTTCGATCCCGATTACAAAAGCGAGCGGCTGGAATTTTTCGAACCGATGGTGCGCAGGGTGATGGCGCGGCCGTTGAACTCGATCTACGCCAAAGCGGCAGAGAATGCCGAAGCGGCTTAGGGTGTCGGCAGTGTTGCGGGCGAAATATCGGGCGCATTCTCGCGCGTGAAATGCCACAGCCAGTCGGCTTTGCCATTTTTTGCCATTAGCGGTTTGATTAACGCGATCTCGGCGTCGATAAACGTCACCCGCTCGTCCCAGCCATCATGCGTCCGCTTGCGAAACAGGCCGCCACCGTGGCGCGGCCCCCATTTCGCCATGAAATCGGCGGCGGCTTGCGGCGGATAGCCCGCATTGGCGAGCAGCCACGGCATCAGCCGGTCCGCCTCTTTCTCGCCCGCGCGTACGTTGCTTTGGCTGCGCCCTGCGCCATCCAGCCATTTGCGATGGCCGAGCAGATTGTGTGCCAGCTCATGCGCGATGGCAGCGGCCAGCTCAGGGTCGTCATAGGCAAAGCCGGGGAAGTCATAGCCCAGAATGACGCGCGCTCCATCGGCCAAGGCGCGTTTGCCCTTGGTCAGCTCAAAGTGCGTTTCGCACGCCATAACCGGAGTGATCGCCATGCCATGTCGGGCTGCCATCCGGGCTAATCCAGCCGAACATGGCGGGCGCGCTCAAGGCCAATTCTGCCGCCATCGCTGCGCGTATATCGGTCAGCCGCTGCCATAGCGGATCGGATACGGGGAACTGCTCGCCAACCATGACTTCGTTGACCGAATCGAGCGTATCGTTTGTGCGCATACCGGCAATGTCCGCAGGCGAGCCGGGCGCGACCGCTTGCACCGCGATGTCGCCCTGCAAGCCCAACGCCGTTCTCACTCCATCGGGATCACTATAAGTCGCCGCGTCATGCAGCAAAATGCCGATGGCCGGACCGCTGTTCTGACAATAATCCGCATTGCCCGTGACCAATCGCCAACCAATGTGGAACAACCGCGCCTCGCGCTCTTGCCACGCAGCCATCTGCCCTGAAATTTTGGAGGTTTTCGCCGGATCAGTCTGCGCCTGCGCCGCGCTTACCGGAACCATCAGGCCAGCCGCAGCCGCCGCAGCCAGTAGCGCCGCTGCACGCCAGCGCATCAGCTGTCGCGCGGGCTATCGACCGCTGCTTTCAGCTTGTCATAGCCGACTGCGCCCTCGAACGCTTGGCCGTTGACGACCCAGCTTGGCGTTCCGCCAAAACCCAGATCGCGAGCGTAGCCGATGTTTTGCGCCAATTCGCTGGCAGCTTCATCGGATGCGGCAAAGACTTGCGCCTGCTCCATGTCGAGGCCCGCCGCGAGCGCTGCCGATTGAATGGCGGCGTTATCGGTCGATCCGGCATCGAACATCGCGTGGTAAAACTCGCTGTATTTGCCTTGTCGTGCTGCGGCCAAGGCCATGCGTCCGGCCAGATCGCTGCCTTCGAAGATCGGATATTCGCGCACGACCACCCGCAACTCCGGATCTTCCGCAATCAGCCGGTCGATATCGGGAATGCTCGATTTGCAAAAACCACACGCATAGTCGGTGAATTTCACCAGTGTTTTGCTGCCTTCGGGGTTGCCCAGCACTGCGCCTGCAAACGGCGTCGTCACCTGCTCTTCGACTGCGCCCAGCCGCTCGGCCATTTGCGAGGCTTGGTAAGCATCGGCCATTTCCGGCAGAATGTCAGGGTTTGCGACAAGGTATTCGCGGGTGTTCGTGTGGCTCAGCCCGCTAAGCGACCACGCTGCGGCTCCGGCAAATCCGGCCAGCAAGGCGATCACTGTCATGATAAGATATTGCCGCATGATTGTGGTGTAATTCCCTTTAAATCCGAGGATCAGCGATCGCGCAGACGTTCCAGTTCGGCCCGCGCCTGCATGACGATATCCTGCGCGCGAAGCCAGTCCGGCGTTTCAATCGGCAATCGTGCTTCTGCGCCCTGTGCACTGCGCAATGCGGACATATAATCGCGCCGCAAAACTTGCTGTTCCGCGCTTGCCAACAAGGCGCGCGGTTCGTCCCCGCGAGCGGCATAGACAATGCCAAGCTGATACCAGGCAAACGGGTTCATCCGGTCACGGCCAACCGCAGCGCGCAAAACCCGCTCGGCCTCTTCGAAATTCTCGCGATTTTCCGTCGCGATCAGCGCATGGCCGAAAATCGAGCCGATCAGCGGATGATTGCCGGTCAATTCGGTCGCCTTGCGCAACGGGGCCAGTGCCTGATCCGGGCGACCCGATTCCAGCAGAACCTGACCTTTCAACTCCAGAAAAAACGGATCGCTGGGATCGGATTCGATCAGCGACGCAGTTTCGGCGAGCGCCTGATCCATCAACGCATTCTTGTGATAGGCATATGCGCGGGCATAGCGCGCAGCCACGCTTTGATCGGTTTCGGGGTAGTCGAGCAAAGTGCGTTCGGGCGTCGAGAGATAGCCCGACAGCTTCGCCTTTACGCGCTCAAACCGCGTTTGAATGACAACGTCATCGGGTGCGTCCCAAGCCGGATCGCGCGTGTAATCCTCGCGCAGTCGGGAAATCCGCTGGCTCGACAAGGGGTGCGTGCGGACAAATTCGGTTTCGGCATTGCGCGGGATACCGCGGCGAAATTCCTGATTTTGCAGCTTGCCAAAAAATGACAGCGAACCGCGTCCCGACAGCCCCGCTTTGGAAAGATATTCCACGCCCGCCGCATCGGCGCTGGCTTCCTGAACGCGGCTGAACGCTAGGAAACTGCCCATCGCGGCGCGCTGTCCTGCGGCCAGAATGCCGGACACGGCTTCACCGCCGCCACCCGCCGCCACTGCGGCAGCGCCCAGCAAAAACGATAGCAGCGTAATGTTGGTCGCATTGCCCACGCCCTCGCTGAAGCGGTTGATATGCCCGCCGGTAATATGGCCCAGCTCGTGCGCGATCACGCCCTGCACTTCGTTCGCCGTATCGGCGGCATCGATCAGCCCGCTATGGATGTAGATCGCCTGACCGCCCGCGACGAATGCGTTGATCGAGGGGTCGTTGATGAGGACGATATCGACATTGCCCGGCTCCAGCCCGGCCGCTTCGACCAGAGGTGCGGCCATGTCATTGAGCAATTGCTCCGTCTCGGCATCGCGCAGGATGGATTGCGCCAGCACCGGCTGCGCGCTCCATGCGAAAATGGCGATGAACGCGGCCATGCGCGCGAGCAATATGACGGGGAAGCGGACCGATGGATGAGGCATAAGCGCAGAGTAGCGGGTTTTTGCCTGAACCGGAACTGAAGTTATTGCGCGTTCGGGCGGGTTTCCGGTTCTACTCGCGGGGCGGCTTTCGCGGCGCTTTGCGTTTCGGCGATAAAGGCGGTGATGTCATCGATGACGCGGCGATCCTTGCGAAACGGGCTGGCCAGCACGACGACGATCCGCGCATGATCCATATCGTCATAGAATGCGGTGGTGACGCGCCCGCCTGCTTCGCGCACTTTCTCCGCCATGATGCGCGTGTTGCGCGGCTTTACCGAGGTGTCCTGCTCGCCCGTCATCAGCAACAGGGGCGGTGCATCGCGGTCGATGAAATTGACCGGCTGCGTTGTTTGCGGATCGGCAGCATCGCCAAAGCTGTTCACGGTGGAATCGCTGTCGAATGGATAGAAATCATAGGGTCCGGCCAAGCCGATCGCGCCTTTGATCGTGTCCGGGGCTAAACCCTTGCGGCCCAGCCATTGCGGATCGACGGCGGCCATCACCGCATTATACGCTCCGGCGGAGTGGCCCGCGATGTAAATCGAATCGGGATCGCCGCCATATTTGGCGATGTTCTGCACGGCCCACTCCACGGCATCGGCAGTGTCCTCCAGCATATCGGGGAAGCGGCTGTCGGGATAAAGGCGGTATCCGACCAAGCCCACGACGAAGCCTTCCGGCACCAGTCCGCGCGCGGCAAAAGTGTAATCGTCGGGACTGCCTTCGTGCCAGCCGCCGCCGTGTATGAACAGGATGACCGGCAAAGGCTTGGTGACGGCGGGGTCGCGATAGACGGCGATGGATTGCTCGGGCGATTCGCCCAGACTGGCATAAGCCACTCGCTCCACATTCCGGTCGCCTCCCATCAGCCGATCGGCGGTGTTCAAGACCGCTGGCCCATTGCGCGCGATGGCAATTTGCAAAGCGAGAAATGCGGCCAGAATGATGGCGGCGATAATTCCGATGATCCACATAATGCGTTTGGTACTCTTGCTCACGATTATCCCTCGCTCGGTGGTCTTGTGGACCCGTTAGGTGCGCTTGTGGCCACTTTTTGCGCGCTGGTTTCCAGTCCCGCAATCGCTGGCGAAGCCTGCCCTTTGGTCTCGATGGTTTTGGCCAGTTCCTCGGCCTGTGCATCGCCAGCCAAGCCGATTTCTTCGAGAAAAGCATGGCCCGTGCTGTAATCATCGCCAAGCCATAATGGCACATCGGCTGCGCGGATGATGGCCTTGGCTTCCAGTTCTTCCGGGCTCATTGCCTCGCCTGCCTTCCGGATCAGAACCGCACGAATGCGGCCCGGATGGCTCGCGACCATCTTGCCGAACGCCACCAGATCGCCTTGCGTATCATCGCCCATCAGCGCGAATTGCATATCGGGAAAAGTGCCGAGGATCGTGTCCATCGCGGCCAGCTTGTGCGCGCCGTGGCTGGATGATCCGAAGGTTGCAGAGTTTAAACCCCAGTCGCGCAAAGCAATCGGGCCGAGCGGTAATCCGCGCCCTTTCTGGAATGCAACGAGGTAGGAAAACAGGTTCCAGGGGCTTGAGGAGACATAGAAAAACGGGTTTTTCGTGGCGCTGTGCCGTTCACCAGCATGAGCGGTTCCCACGGGCAGAATATCACCGCCGCCCATCGCTTGATAGAAGATGTCCGCGCCCGGAACCAGCAGGCGCTCGTCCGGCATTTGCGCCAGCACCCGCCGCCAATTCTTTGCCACGGCCCGCAGATTTCCGGTGATGCCGGTCTCGATAATCGTGTCGTCGATGTCGGATATAACGCCCAGTTTGGCGTGTTTGCCGGGGACCAGCACTTGACCCGTCGCCTCCTGCTCACCCTCACGATTGGACCAGCGCAGCACCACCGATTCCCAGCAAGTCTGGTCAGGCAAAGGCGCGATCGGATCGAGCGCCACATCGAAATGGATGAAGCCTTCCTTGTCGGTTACTCCGCTGTGCCGAGTGACTGTGCCGCCATGATCCAGCTCCAGCGTGACCGGCAATTCCATCGCTTCGCGGGAGGCAAATTGCGACAGCATGGTGCGCATGGCCTGCCACCGCCCGGACTTGACGAAGCTGCGACGTTTTTGCCGCAAAGCGCGCACCGAAATGCGCAGCCGCCCGGTATTGCGATAGCCGAAATAGGGTTGAACGCGAACGGGATCGCCCAGAAAAAATTCCATGACGTGCGCGCTACAAGCGGGCGCGCATGATGGCAAATTCTTGGGCGCCGGATTGGCCCGATTGGCTGTACTTATCCGATGAGTTTGCGCGCGGCGCGTTCGACCAGCGGGACATCCTGCGGCACTTCGCCCAGAACGACCAGCTCGCCTTCTTCGGTCCGGCGCACCAAGACCAGCGCGAATTCCGCACCGTCGATCGGCAAATCGGCCAGCGATTGCGGTGGCATCGCGCGCAGTTTATTGGCGATTGCGGCGCGCGGTTCGGTCCGCTCCACCACCGTTTCGCCTTTTTCTTCGCGGCGCAATTTGCGCTCGGTCTTGACGATTTGCTTGAGGCCGCCATCAGTGCCGGCCAAGAGGTCGGTCAATCCGCCCCGCTCGACGCCGACGCGGCTGGCGTGGGCCAGAACGGTTGCATATTCGGTGATGCGCGTTTTGTCGTAATCTGCGCCGAATACCAGCTTAACCACCGGCGTCATCGGCGCGCGATCTTGCACGCTCATGCCGTTATCTTCGAGCAATTCGGCAAATTCTTCCGGGGCCTGAGACGCTTCGATCGAGACATCATAAGCGCGGCTGACCGCGTCATACAGCGCGGCGCGACTGCGATCTTCGCTGTTGCGGGCGGTGTAAGCCACTTCGCGCGCCACGGCGAGGCATTCGTGCAGGCCTTCGGGTTCTGCGTCATCCGCTGCTTCGGTCATTGCCGGAACAGGGACTTCTTCTGGGGCAAATCCTGCGGGCGGCACGTCATCGTAACTTGCGCCAAATTCTGGGCCAGCTTCAGTATATTCGCGTGGCTCATTGTCTGCCGAAGTCAGCAGATCAGGCAATTCCGATGAGGCACTATCCGCGCTGTCCGCACTGTCATTGGCTGACTCGCTATAGGCTGTATCATTGTAAAATGTGTTGAAGTCGGATGGCGTATCGGCAACCACTTCATCAGCGGCGTCGCTATCTTGCGCATCGCCATAATCTGCGGGTGCTGGGTCGGAGAAGCTGATCGCGACTTTGCCTTCGCCTGCGGCTTTGTCGATGCTGATCCCCATCAAGCTGGGCAGAGCGTCGTCGTTGGCAATGATTTCCTCGCCATCTTCATCGACATCGTCATCACCGAAGTCAGGCTGCACGAATACGGTAGTTTCGTCGCTGCCATCGCGCTCGTGGCCGTCAATATCATCGCCCACTTCCAGATCGCTGTCATCGAATTCGGAAGCCTCGTCATGTGAGGCATTGTCGTGTGAGGCATTGTTAAGGGCATGACCAAAGGCCGGCTCCGGCATTGCAAGGCCGCTCTCGGCGCCGTCGCCGTCCTCGTGATTGTGATTGTGATCGCCAGTTACGACCCCGATCAAGCCAAGGTCGAGCACTTCCTCATCATCGGAATCGTCGCTGTCATCGCCATCATCGACGCCCAGCGCCTGACCGATTTCCAGCAGCAATTCATCTGCTGTTTCATCGTCCGCCATTTCTTTCCAGTTGATGACGCCATAGATGAAATCGATGGTTTCATCGTCGCTGGAATAGGGCAGCAAAATGCCGCGATACATCACGGTCGCATCGCGTTGATTGACGAATTCCGCTTCGAAGCCGATCGGGGCCTGATTGGCCATTATCTGCATATAATGGTCGGTAATCCGGCTGAGCAGCGACAGGCTTGGCACGTCTTCAAGGTTTTTGATGGCGACATCCGTGCCGCATTCCTCAGCCAGCTTTGCGCCCAGATACTGTACGCCAGGATTCTCGATACCGGCGGTGAAATCCAGCAGCACGCTATAAGGGCCGAAATCTTCCAGATTGTTGGGGTCTAAGTCTTCGATCGCGGGAAAGCTGTGATCGCCCAGCAATCCAGCCCAATGATTATAGGCGCGCACCTGCATCCGGCGCTCGTCCTGACCGACGGGCGACGGCGGCGCTTCGGCGAAATCGTCCCCGAGCAGGCCTTCATCCTGCAAATCCGATATTAGTTCGTCCGGTAAATCCCGAAGCAGATCGTCATTGTCGAATTGGCCGCGAAGCGTATCCATGTGGCTGATGCCCCCAAAAATCGTGTGCTTGAGAGACGTTGTGCAAGAGCATGGTAAACATATTCTTAATCATGCTGTTTATTTGGACCCATTTTATGACAGCCTGTTTGGCCGCGCTTCACCCCGGTTTGGCCTCGTCATGCCCGGATTGACCGTCGGGAACTCCAACTCGTGCCATCCGCTATTCTAAGCAGAAGTCGGCGCGGCGTTGCGCCCACGCATTTGAAAGGCACTCATTATGTCGAAGACGAAATCACTGAAAGATCTCTACCTCCACGAAATCAAGGACATCCATTCGGCCAACAAACAAGCCGCCGAAGCCACCGGAATGTTCGGCCGCAAGATCGAGCACAAGGATTTGCAAAAGAAGTTCGAGCAAGCGGTCAAGGAAATCGAAGCCAACAATGAAGAGCTGGAAAAGATTGCCGGCCTGCATGACGAAAAGGCCTCCGGCAAACATTGCAAAGGCATGGAAGGGCTGTGCGAAGAAGCGAAAAAGCACGTTCTCCACTCCGACTATTCAGAAGAAATCCTGCGCGATGCCGCCGCGATCGCGCAGTTTCAGCGGATCACCCACTACGCCATTTCGGGCTACGGCACGGCCAACGCCTATGCCAAGGAATTGGGCGACGACAAAGGCTCGAAAATGCTGCAAAAACTGCTGGATGATGGCTATGAAGGAGACCGCGCCTTTACCGATTTCGCCACGTCGAAAGTCAATCCAAAAGCACCGAAAACCGCTTCGGAATGATTTGACGTAAGATGCTTAAAGGCGGGGCCGGTTTAGCGATCGGCCCTGCGCTTTTATTCGGTGCGGTGAAATCGTCCCGCGCAAACAAAAGCGGACTTCACTTACAGAATATAGCGCATCCGAATCGGCATTTCCTGCGCGCCCTTGGCCACATCGAATGCCGCTTCGTCGAATTTCGGCGGGCCAAAGCGCACCTTGGCATCGCGTGAAAAACCAAAGCCCTCTTTCGGGATCATCGTGATTGCGCGGTCTGCTTTACCGTTGCCATTTTCATCATGCAGCACGGCGATGGCATAGCGTCCCGGCGCGACATCCTTGAACCAGAAATTCGCGTCGCCATCAGCTTCGACGACCATTTTCAGCGAATTGGGGTCTTTGCTACATTTTGGGAACGCCGCTGGCCTTGCCGTCAGACACGCCCGCACCACGCCTTTGTCAGAGCGCAGATCGGTGATCGATACGTGCACACCGCTCGGCGTGACAGGCGCAGTCGCCGCCGACAGCAAGGTCAGCGAAGTGGCGGCCAGCGCCAGCGTCAAAGCCAATTTCTTAGCCATTCAAATTCACTCCGTCCTTAAATATTGCCGGACAGCCCCTTGTCCGTTCCGCATAAGCGATCCCAGAACCGGAAGTATAAGCCGTAATTGCAAAGATAGTGTTCATGGTGCCGTTGATGATGGCTGGCAGTTATCAGCCATCCGCCGAACGTGGAATGAACCAGTCGCTTGGGAAACATTTCCCAGCCCATGTGATTGGTCACGCCCATGATCGTCATGACCAGCAACACGATGCCCAGCACGCCGATATGGATCGGGATAAGAAACACCAGCAGCGGAATGATGATCGCTCCGGTGACCGCTTCCGAAGGATGAAAGCTCATCGCAGCCCAGGCCGTCGGCGGTCGGCTGGCATGGTGAACCGCGTGCATCCGCTTGAACAGGCGCGGATCGTGCATCGCGCGGTGCGTCCAGTAAAACCATGTATCGTGGAGGAACAGATAAGCGACGAGCGACAGCGGCGCATACCACCACGGGAAAACGGTCCAGTCCTGATAAATTTGCGTCCAGCCCAGATTTTGCCAGCCCCACGCCACGATGCCCGCCGGAATGCCGTAAATCAAAGCCGAGGCCAGCGACCAGCCGATTTCGCGCGTCACTTGTGGTTTCAGCGCGGCATGGCGTCCGGGCATACGCCGCTCCGTCAGCCAGGCAAACAGCCCGCTGGTGACGCCATAGCGCACGGCGACGATGGCGCTCATGGCCAGTGCGGAAAGGATAATACCCCAGATCATTGCAGCGTTCCTACCGCGCCGGGGCTTTCATTACGATGAAAATCCCACCACTGTTGCATACGCGGCGTTTGGCGTTGCATCTGCGAAACAGATTTGCTGCGTCGGTATAAGTCGGGGTTCGCCGCCGCGCGATGTTCGGCGGGTGTTGCGCAGATTTTGTAGCAATGCGTTAGCGGCGGCGCATTACTCGCCTGCGCCCCATTTCATGCACTCATCGTCTTCGGCAAAGCACAAACGGCGCATGGCCGTGCGGGCAAGGCGCTCGACTTCGACTTTGCGCCGCGCGGCGGCCAGCGGGCTGGATGGGGCCGGACGCACGATCTCCGCATCATAAGCATCGCCGACGATGACGCCGCAGCGTTCTGGCATAAACCCGTCGGTTTCCAGCACGGCGCGGTCCAAATGCGGGGCAATTCCCCAATAGAAACGGTCGCAATGATCGAGGTAATCGGGCCATTTATGATCGCCCATCAAATCGCCGCGCTGCACTTTGATTTCGACGATGACGACGCGCCCTTTGTCGTCAATCCCCATCAGATCAGCCCGGCGATTGTTACGCAGCGGCATTTCCGGGATGCACCAGATACCGTTGCGCGCAAACAGGCGCTTGATCCCCCGCGCCACGGCAAGGGCATCGCAAATTGTAGGATCGACGATCTTTGCCGCCGCGCCGCTTTCGGTAAGGTCTTGCGAATCAGAACTAAGAGCGATGGCAGCTTTTGCAGTCATGCCGCTTTAGCTGGAACAAAATGGGAACTTCGTCAACCGTGATTTGTCACATTGCCCTTGTCGACGCGTCTACAAATGGCGCTCGCATAAACGAATGATGTCGGCGTGAGCGCGGGCCAGCTCGACCCACAAAATGCGCGCAGGGATGGTCGTGTCTCCGCCTGCTTCGGCAGCGCCCGACAAGGCGCGCAGGCCGGGTTGCAAGGCCGCCGCAATATCGCCGATGGCGTAACACACGGCGTTGTAATGAGGCCGCGCCACAAGTGCGCAAAAATCCGGAGTGTCCGCGATGACCTCACGCAAATGCTCATCCGGTATAGCGCCAAATTCGGCAATCAACAGGGCCGCTTCGCGCACTGTGTTCCAGTGTTGGACCAGCGCGGACTGATCGAGCGGTGCGCTGGTATCCTGCGCTGCCGGTTCACCGAGGTTGTACGATATTGCGTGCATGATGGTCATTGCGATTAGGCCAAGATACTTTCCAAACCGCTAAGAGTTTGCAGCCGGCACGGGCGCGATTAGAGGCTGGCGCGCTTTACGAAGGCTTGCTAGGGCCGTTTCCGCACACTTTCGCACCCGTAGCTCAGCTGGATAGAGCGCTGCCCTCCGAAGGCAGAGGTCACTGGTTCGAATCCAGTCGGGTGCACCACAGTGTCGGCGAAACAATGCGTATGGATCGTATCAGGGACATAGACGGCCATCAGGGCCAGCCGGTGCATCCAGCCAGCCCGACAGGGATTGCCGGGCGGGTTCCTGACGCTGGCGCACACAGCATCGAACCCGTTACTTATTGGGCCGAGATTGGCGCTGGCCAGCCGCGCGTCGGCATCATTTCCAACCCGCGCAGCCACGGCAATGTCACGCGCTCGGGCGATATCACGCGCGCAGTTGCGCAATATGACAATGTCGCTTTGGTGACACCGCGCGGACGCGATGAAATTACCCCGGTGCTGGCCGATTTTGCCCGAAGCGGGATCGACTATCTGATCGTCAATGGCGGCGATGGGACAGTGCGCGATGTGCTGACGGCGGGAGTGTCTGTGTTTGGCGACAGCTGGCCCCGGCTGGCCGTGTTGCCGCGCGGTAAAACGAACGCGCTGACCGAGGATTTGCAGATTCCGCGCGACTGGAGCTTGATCGATGCGCTGGCAGTCTATGACAAGTCGCCCGTGACGACGCGCCGCGCCCTCGTGATTCGCGCGCAGAATAGCGAAGCGCGACCCGTCGCCGGTTTTATCATGGGCGCAGGCTCCTTCACCACCGGCGTACGCGCGGCGCAGGATGCTCACAGGCTGGGCGCATTTGGCGGGCTGGCCGTGGGACTGACCGCGATCTGGGGCGCGTTGCAGACGATTTTCGGGAGCAATCGCAATCCGTGGCGGCGCGGGCTTGGGATTGATATTCGCCTGCATCCCGATCACGTGCCGATGCCGCATAGCGGACATGGCGAGACGGCGCGGCGCAGCATCATGCTGGCCACGACTTTGCGCACAATGCCGATGGGCCTGACCGTGTTCGGACGGCCGCGCGACGGGCTGAAGCTGGCGGCGATCGACCGGCCACGCCGCGCCATCTGGGCAATGATGCCTGCACTGCTGCGCGGTTGGGAGCCGGATTGGCTCAGCCGATGGGGCTATCACCGCGTCGATGCGGCGGGGTTCGACATCAAGCTGGACGATGAATTCATTCTGGATGGCGAGATATTTCCGGCGGGCGCTTACTGTGTGGAGCAAGGCCCACCGCTGATTTTCCAGCTTGCTGCGCAGCGGTGACGCGCGACATATCCGACGATGCTTTGGTTGCGCGTGTCGAGGCGCAATTATCGCGCGACGTCGATCCGGCAGTAGCGATGCTGGCGCAGAATTTGGGCGAGGAGGCGGGCGCGCTCGCTGTCCTGTTTTACGGGTCGAATTTGCGCACCGGATCACGCGAAGGGGTGCTGGACTTTTATGTGCTGTTGCCGGGCGAGCAGCAGGAGCGGATCTGGCCGCGTATCAGCTATCGCGAAACGCCTTATGAGAACGATATGCTGCGCGCGAAAATTGCGACTATGTCGCTGGCGAAATTTGCCGAGGCGGCGCGGGGCGATACCCGCGATACGACCATCTGGGCGCGGTTCGTCCAACCCAGCGCGCTTGTCTGGCACAAGGATGATGCGGCGCGGCAAAGCGTGATGCAAGCCATTGCCGATGCCGCGCAAACGGCGAGCGGTCTGGCGGCGGCCTTGGGCCCGGATTGCGGACGTGCCGAAGAGTTCTGGCGCGCCTTGTTTCAAGCGACCTACAAAGCAGAATTTCGAGTCGAGAAAGCAGGCCGCGAAGATTCGATCCTCAGCGTCAATCGCGAACATTTCGACGGGTTGCTGCCGCTGGGATGGACCGCGCAAGGTATCGCGTTTCAGGATAATGGCGGATTGCTATGCCCGCACCTGAATGCAGAACGGCGCAAGCGCTGGCTCAGCTGGTGGGGCAAGCGGCAAAGGCTGGGCAAAGCGCTGAACATTGCGCGGCTGGCCAAGGCTTCCACCACCTTCGACGGGGCGGCCGATTATGCCGCGTGGAAGATCGAGCGGCATACGGGCATTGCGCTGGAAGTCACGCCGTGGCGGCGCAAATATCCGTTGCTCGCCGCGCCGCAAGTGTTGTGGGCGCTATGGCAGGGCAAACGCCGGTGACGCTTACATATAACGCATTTGAATCGTGATGCTGTTCGGATTTTTGCCGACATCGAAGCGTGTCTTGGTATAGCTGGGCTTGCCCAGATTGAAGACGTTGATGCTGGGATTGTTCGACATTCCGCCGCCATCTTCGCGCAGATCGGTTTTGCCATTGCCGTTGAGATCGTGGCGCACCGCGATGCCATAACTGCCGGGACCGGGCAGCGGCATACACATGCGCATCGTGCCGCTTCGCGCAGGCACTTCGATCCGGTTGAGCCACTTGCCTTTTTGCAGCCAGTCGCTTGCCACGCCGCGATAAGCCTGCACGCGCAGGATGCCTTTGCTGCCCGAAATATTCGTGATCGTGACCATCGTGCCGGTGCCATTGCCCGGCGCACAGGCAGCGCGATTGCTGCTGATCGTGTTGCGATAATCGCTGCCCGATGTGGCTTGCGCAAGGGAAGGCGGTGCTGCGAGCAGCAATCCGGCCATCACCATCGCGGCGCCCCCTGCGGTGCCAAGTTTTTTACCCGTAATCATGTCTTAAACCCCGTATTTCCGGCGGCATAAACCACCCGAATATGGCTGAACTTCTACGCCAAGAGCTATGAATTGCGGGTGAATTGCCCGTTCAGTCGCGGGCGTGGCTAATGGTTCGATCCCTTGGCAAAACGCCAGAAACGCGCGGCCAACACGGCTCCGGTAAGGGCGTGAAAGTGGCGTTTGACATGAGCGGGATCACGCGGCGTTTCGGTGGGCCAATTATCGAGCATATTCAGCCCGGCTTGCGAATCGATCAGCGGGGCCAGATCGGGATCGTCGGCAATCCGCTGCATTTCTTCGCGCAATTCGGGCAAGCGGTTGGTCATGCGCAGATGCCAATCGACATTGTGCTGTCCATAGTCGGTATTGGCGGCCTGTGCATCCGGCATTCGCCCCTGTGCCATGCGCCGCGCGAGGAAACGCTGCACCCCGCCGCGCACGAATTGTTCGGTTGGCAATCCGGCGCAAAACTCGATCAGCGGGCGATAAGCGGTCACATCGCGCATTTTGATGCCATAGACCTGCGTGGCGGCGTGATGCTGCTCCGCGCCCAGATCGTGCGAACGCCAGATGAAATTCAGCCAATCACGGCGCGAGCGAAACCATTCGCCACTGCGTCCGTCGCCTGTTTGCCGCGATAGTTCGTCAAGCCGCAAATCGGCGCGCGCCTCTGGTTTTATCAGCGAAATTTGCGCGTTTAGTGGCTCTGCGCGGCCATGCACGAGGCGGCGGGCTGCTCCACGCCAACCGGCCGGGAACTGCGGCAATATGGAGCGCGCCAGAATGCGCCGCCACATTGGGCGGGTGTCGCCGGGATGGTCGCGCGCCATGCGCCACAATTCGCGCCAGCGTCCGGTGCGGGCAAATTCGACATAGGCCCAGCGTCCGTCCTGGCTGAATGCATTGTTGCCCATGCCCGCGTGAAACAACCAGTCGCAGCCCTCTTCTGCCGCAGCCATCGCCGGACCGTGATAGGCGGCGGAGATGGCGGCAGCGGGGCGACCGATGTCGCTTGCAGCCAAGAATTTATCGTACAGGCCATCAAAATCATAAGCGGCATTGTCGGAGAAATGCGGAGTGAGGCGCGGATGCGTTTGCGCGAATTGCTCCACCAGCGGGCGGTCGTCGGTAAATGCGCCGGGCGCGGCGCTATCGGTAAAGTCCGCGCGCGGCACGAACGTAAAGCTGTGCAGCGAGCGGTCCTCCGGCATCTGCCGCAGGATTTCATCGGCGACGATAGCGGAATCAAGGCCACCTGACAGCATCATACCGGGCTTGCGCGCAGGCTTCAGGGCAGCGCGCACCGCCTCTTCGAGCAGCGCATTGGCTTGCTCCACATAGGCTTCGTCGGAAGCCAGCCGGATGCGCGGAATGTCATGCGGATCATACCAGCGATGCGTGTGCGCCGTGCCATCGGGGGCAATCTCGACCAGCGTGCCGTGGCTGACATAATTCAGCCCCTCATACCAGTAACCGCCCTGCTGGTTCTCGATCCAGTACAGGCTTTCGGCAAGCTGGTTTGGCTTCAAAGCTTTCTGAAAACCGGCGGCGAAAAACGGGCGCGGAATGGACGCTGCCATCCGCACGCCGTCCTGCACCATCCAGAACAGCGAAGGCCCGTTCCAAGGCGAGCGCGACAGGCGCATCACGCCATCGCCAGACGTTGTTATGCTGGTATATTGCCCGATGATGTGGCGGTCTGCCTCGCGGCCCCATCGCCCGATCGCTGCATGGTATAAGGCTTCTGGCTGAGTATTTGCGGGCAGTGACAGTGTGGCGGAAAGCTCGTCAATGTTGTCGATCGTGCCATCGAGTAGAACGCTTGTGCCATCGTCGCCCTTATAGGGTCGCCATGCGCGTGCGTTCTCGCGCGCTTTTTCGCGCGCAGACAAGCGCGGCTCCGCAAGTTGCCAGAATTGCGCGGACCCTGTGTGAAATGAAGCGGCTGGTGCGCCTGCAAACAGCCCAAGCGATGCAGCGATCCGGTCAGGCGCGAACCAGCGCGGTGTCTGTGGTGATGCCTGTGATAGTGAAATGGAGGCGCCGATCATCGTGACAGCACCGGGTGCAGCTTAGCTGGCGACAGCAACGCCCTTGCCGCTATTGCCCTGATCGAAAGCTGCGCCGGGTTGCGCGATATCGCGCACCGTGCCGAGGCGGCGCAATTCCGGCGTTTGCCAGTTGCGGCTCGCTTTGGTTGAGCTTTCGTCGGCGGATGATGTGTTGTGCGTGTGGGGCATGGTTACTCTTTCTAACGTGCAAACCGAGTAGCGGGTTCCGCAGACAGGAGCAAGTTTGCGCACTGCTTTGTGCTCCGGCCCATGCAGTTCATGCGATCAGGCCAGTAGCTTGCAATTCGCCCAGAAACGCGGCGGTTTCCGCTTCGATCACTTGCAGCGTAGCGTCGAATTGCGCGGCGACTTCCTTGCCGATGGCCCCGGTATCGCGCGATCCGTCCACCGCATCCCAGATGGCGCGACCCGTTCCGCTTAGCGAAAACAATTCGCCGCCCGCCAGATCGAGCAGGATCAGTTCGTCATCCACTTCGGTCGCGATGAACGCGTCGGTGCATTTGCGCCATAATGTCATGCGCGAAATGTAGGGCAGCTTGCGCGCTTCGGCAATCACCTGATGCAGGCACTACAAGCCTCTGATCGGGCCTGCAAATGATGACCAGTGTGGAAAAGGCTGACTAATCCCGCTTTGGGACCGCTGCGTGGCTTTATATCCCGCGCGCGCTGGTATAACGAACAGCCAGATTGTGAACACCAACCGTCAGATTATGCCCGCACCGCTTATTTCACCCTCGATCCTGTCCGCCGATTTTGCTCGTCTGGGCGAGGAAGTGCGCGCCATCGACGAGGCCGGGGCCGACTGGATCCATATCGATGTGATGGATGGGCATTTCGTGCCGAACATCACCATCGGTCCGGCGGTCATCAAGGCGCTGCGCCCGCATACAGCCAAGCCGTTCGACGTGCATCTGATGATTGCGCCGGTGGATCAGTATCTGGAGGATTTTGCCGAAGCCGGAGCGGATATTATCACCGTTCACCCTGAAGCTGGGCCGCATATTCACCGCACGGTGCAGGCGATCAAGGGGTTGGGCAAGCAGGCCGGGATCGTCTTCAATCCAGCAACGCCGATCGACACGCTGGATTACTTGATCGAGGAAATCGATCTGGTGTTGGTGATGAGCGTTAACCCCGGTTTCGGCGGACAGAGCTTTATTGAAAGCCAGCTTGCTAAAGTTGCTGCCATTCGTGAGCGGATCGACAAGTCGGGTCGCGATATCCGGCTGGAAGTCGATGGCGGCGTGAATGCGCAAACCGCGCGACAATGCGTGGCTGCTGGCGCTGATGTGCTGGTCGCAGGGTCGGCGACTTTCAAGGGCGGGCCAGAGCAATATGCCGCCAATATTGCGGGCTTGAAGGGGCAGTAATGGGCGATAAAGCCGATCAGTCACACGAAACGGTTTTGCCAAGAGAAGTGAATTTGAAGCCGTCTCGTGGCGGCGAAGCTGCTGCGGAAACTGCCCTTGAACCCAATGGCGCAGCCGAGCCTGACGCGCGCGACGTGCGTGAAAAGCCGATCCAGACTGCGTTGCCGCTGGGCACAGGCCGCCGTTCCGGCAATCGGGCTGGCGCGCGCACGATCCAGCCATCCACAAAATCCTCCGCCACGCATGATCTGATGCTGAAAGAGCCGGGCGAACCGCCGCGCATGATGATGGAAGAAGTCGCGCCGCTGGACCCGGCGCAGTCGCTGACGATTTCCGATTTCCGCGCGCCAGCCGCCAATCCTCTGGAGGCCCTGACGCGGTTGGCATACGGCATGGGCGTACCGGGGCAAATCCTGTCTGCGCCATTTCGTAAAGCCGCCAAGCCCCGGCTGCTGGCGACCGTGCAGACCCCGCTCGCCGGTGACCGCGCGGCAGGGGTTGCCTTGCGCGCCGGGCATTTTCTGGTGTCCGGATTGAAAGCGCCGATCAGCCAGGTCTCGATGCAGTCGTCTTCGCGCCTGACCCCGCCATTCCAGCGCGCCGTGCATGGCTTTACCTGGTTGCGCGATTTGTCGAGCAGCGCCGCGTGTGAGCAATGCGCAGCCCCGGCGCAGCGCGTGCTGAAAAAGTGGCTCGATGCCAATCGCGGGCAAGGCAAAGGCTCGGCATGGACGGTTGAAAATGCCGGACGCCGCCTCACGAACTGGCTGGTCTTTGCGCATATCCTGCTGACCGGAGCGAAAGAGCGGGAGCGCGACCGGCTGCTGACTGCGATGGAAGATACCGCTCGCTGGCTCGACCGGAATGTGAAATCGGCTGACGATCAGCTTGGCACGCTGGCCGGATGGACTGCGATCACGTCGGCTGGATTGCTGATGGGTGATGGCAAGGCGCGCCGATTGTTCGGCGAAGCGGGCCTCATTAAGGCGCTGGGCGATCTGGCCAGTGAAGATGGCGGCGTTTTGTCACGCAGTCCGCTGGCGCAAATGGATGCGATTGCGCTGCTGATCGATTTGCGGGCAATTTATGAAGCGGTCAATCAGACTGTGCCGCGCGCGCTGGAAGCGATGATGGCGCTGCTCGTGCCGCCCCTGCTGACTTTGCGGCATGGCGATGGCGGGCTGGGCAGCTGGCAAGGTGCGCCCGCAGTATCGGCCGACCGCGTGGCGGCGTTGATCGATGCCAGCGGCGTTCGCGCCCGTCCCGGCAAGGATATGCGGCAATGGGGCTATCAACTGGTCACCGCGCGCAAGGCCGTGCTGCAATTCGATGCTGCGCCCCCGCCATTGATGCGTCACGCGCGGTTCGGGTGCGCATCCACGCTGGCGCTGGAATTTTCGCACGGAGCCAGCCGCATTATCGTGAATTGCGGCGGCGCCGAATGTGCAGGCGGGCTGACGCCGATACGGATCGAGCAGGGGCTGCGCGCGACGGCTGCGCATTCCACCCTGACGCTGGACGATGCCAATTCCACCGCGATCCTCATTAAGGGGCAAATCGGCAAAGGCGTCGGCGAAGTCGATATTGCGCGCGGCACGATCCGTCAGGGCGAAATTGGCGCGACCAAGCTGGAAGCCAGCCATGACGGCTATAATTCACGCTATGGTTTGCAGCATAAACGCATCCTGATGCTGCGCGACGATGGCGAGGAATTGCGCGGCGAGGATGTGCTGCTGCCATCGGGCAAAAAGGGCAAGCGCGGCAAGATCGGCTTTGCGATCCGCTTCCATCTGGCAAAGGGTATCGAAGCCGGCTTGTCCGATGATGGCAAGGGCGCGGGGCTGGCACTGCCAGATGGTTCCTATTGGCAGATGCGGCTGGCTGGCGATGCCGATGATGGCGAATTGCAGCTGGAAGAAAGTCTGTGGGTCGATGGTCAGGGCAAGCCGCATCCAACGCAGCAATTGGTGATCAGCGGGTTGATCTCGCGCGGCGGGGGTCGCTTCCCCTGGCTGCTGAAGAAAATGGGATAGTTTCTTGGACAATGTGACAATCAAGCGGGCGCTGCTGTCGGTATCGGACAAGTCGGGCTTGGCGGAACTGGGCAAGGCATTATCGGCGCGCGGGGTCGAATTGGTTTCGACTGGCGGGACGGCCAAGGCTCTGCGCGAAGCGGGCCTCGATGTGAAAGACGTATCCGACATCACCGGCTTTCCCGAAATGATGGATGGGCGGGTCAAGACATTGCATCCCAACGTGCATGGCGGATTGCTGGCCGTGCGCGACAATGCCGACCATGTCGCGGCGATGGACAGCCACGGGATCGGCGCCATCGATCTGGTGGTGGTAAACCTCTATCCGTTCGAGCAGACGGTGGCGCGCGGCGCGGCTCGCGCAGAAGTAATCGAAAATATCGACATTGGCGGGCCGAGCATGGTGCGTTCGGCTGCCAAGAACCACAAATTCGTGACGATCCTCACCGATCCGGCCGATTACGGCGAGCTGATGAGCGAGTTGGACGCGCATGATGGCGGCACGGATGAAGCGTTTCGCATCCGCATGGCGGGCAAAGCCTATGCGCGCACGGCGACTTATGACGCGGCAATCGCCAACTGGTTCGCCTTTGGCGATGCGTTCACCAATCCGCTGGGCGCAGAAGCCTTGCAGGCGACTTCGTTTGTCGAGCATTTGCCATTGTCGTTCGAGCGCGAAGCCGTGCTGCGTTATGGCGAAAACCCGCATCAGGAAGCCGCCGTGTATCTGCCACAAACCATCGGTTCGTATGGCGTGCCGCAAGCGACCCAAGTGCAGGGCAAGGCGCTGTCCTATAACAATTACAACGATGCCGATGCGGCGCTGGAACTGGTCGCGGAATTTACCGGCGAAGATCCGGCGGTCGTTATCGTGAAGCACGCCAATCCATGCGGAGTTGCGCAAGCGCCCACTTTGCTGGCGGCATGGGAAGCGGCGCTGGCGTGCGACAGCGTATCGGCCTTTGGCGGGATCGTTGCCGTGAATACCGAACTGGACGGGGCAACGGCGCAAGCCATCACGAAAATCTTTACCGAAGTCGTGATCGCTCCCGCTGTTACCGATGAGGCGCGCGAGTTTTTTGCGGCCAAAAAGAACCTGCGTTTGCTGATTAGCGGCGAAATGCCCGATCCGCGCCGCGCGGGGTTCAATATGAAGACGATTGCGGGCGGGATGCTGCTGCAAACGCGCGACAATGCCGCCATCACGCTGGATGATTTGCAAGTCGTGACCGAGCGGGAACCCACTGCACAGGAATTGCAGGACTGCCTGTTCGCCTGGACCGTGGCGCGGCACGTTAAATCCAATGCCATCGTCTATGCCAAGGATGGCGCTACTGCGGGCATTGGAGCGGGTCAGATGAACCGCCGTGACAGTGCGCGGATTGCGGCGATCAAAGCGCGGGAAGCGGCGGAAAGCTATGGCTGGGATGCGCCGCGCACAAAAGGCAGCGCGGTTGCCTCCGATGCATTCTTCCCGTTTGCCGACGGGTTGCTATCCGCTGCCGAAGCGGGCGCGACTGCCGTGATCCAACCGGGCGGCTCGATCCGCGATGACGAGGTCATTGCCGCAGCGAACGAGGCCGGACTGGCGATGGTGTTCACGAAAATTCGCCACTTCCGCCACTAAACGGCTCACTAAAGCCTGCACTTTATCGGCGCGTTTGGCGCGGCTGTAACCTTTTGCGCGTTTCAGGCGTAATATGTTTGAGCGCCCAATAGACGCGGGTGTGAGCGACATCACAGCCAATGTAACGAACCCAAGATACCGAACCCAATATACCGAACACAACCTAAACGAGGCGTTCACCATCTCGAAAGAGGATGAATGCTAAACACGCATCTTCAATTCGACCACAACAACCATAAACGCCCAGAAAGTAACGCCATGAGCATCCTCAGCTCCGACCTGACCCGCAATTTTGCAATCGGCTTTTTGATCGGCGGCATCGTCGTGCTGGCATCGGGCGATTTCGGCTTTCAAGGCGCGTCGATCGTTCAGGCACTGGCGACAATCCTTCCATGACCCGCACAATGTTGCTTGGACTTGTCGGCGCCTCGCTGGCCCTGACAGGGTGCGAGCAAGCCGCGTTTGCTTTGGAAAAGCCGGTCGAGGCACCCGTAGCCGAACGTCAGGCGAAAGAGGGCTATGGCCTGAAAACCGCTGTGTTCGCGGGTGGATGTTTCTGGGGCATCGAGGCGATCTTCAGCCATACGAAGGGCGTGCATAGCGCCGTGTCCGGCTATCATGGCGGTTCGGCGGATACCGCCACTTACAAGCGCACCAATCGCGGCGATACAGGCCATGCCGAGGCCGTGCGGATCACTTACGATCCCACCGTCGTACGCTATGACGAATTGTTGCAGATCTTCTTCTCGGTCGGGGCCGACCCGACGCTGAAAAACCGGCAGGGACCGGATCGCGGCACGCAATATCGCGCCGCACTGGTGCCGATGTCGAAGGAGCAGCGCATTGTCGCTGCGTCTTATCTCAAGCAGATGGAGGCGTCGGGCGTCTGGGGCAGGCCAATCGTCACCAAGGTCGAGCCTTACAAGAAATTCTACAAGGCCGAAGGCTATCATCAAAACTTCATGGTGCTGAACCCGACGCATCCGTATATCCGGCGGTGGGACAAACCGAAAGTCGCTGCGCTGAAAGTGATGTATCCCGAGCAATTCCGGGCAAAATTCCTGCGCGACTGATCCCTTTCGCGCGCACTGATGTAAACCTCACCATACCGGCTCGCCTTGAACGCAAGGCGCGCGCGGCTTATGGATAAGGCATGAGCGCACATCCCCACACCGAACATTCCGGCAGCGATCTGATCGACGCGGCCAAAGGCAGCCTGATCGAAGCGGGCGAGCAATGGACCGGAATGCGGCAATCCGTGTTCGAGGAACTGGCGCAGCATGAACGCCCCGCCTCCGCCTATGACATTGCCGACAATCTGTCCAAGACGCGCGGCAAGCGCGTTGCGCCCAACAGCGTCTATCGCATTCTCGACCTGTTCGTGCGGACCAATCTTGCCAACCGGATCGAATCCGCCAACGCTTATCTCGTTAACACGCATCCGGGATGCCGCCACGACTGTATCTTCCTGATCTGCGACGAGTGCGGATCGGCCAGTCATTTCGACGATGACAGTATTACTTCTGCGCTTAGGGCGAATGGGCGGAAGCAAGGCTTTTCCAGTGTCAGGCCGGTGGTGGAATTGCGCGGGATTTGCGGTGAGTGCGCCTGAGCCTGTCGCACCTCGCAGACATTGCGCCAGCAGCAATGCCGTAACGACGCAAATGATTTGCATTGCGTAAGTTTCACTCGTTCATCGACAATATCAAACGGGTTGGCTATGCCGGTTTGCCATGACCAAACGACCGGACACACCGCTCCTCGACACTGTCGATAATCCCCACGATCTGCGCAAGCTCGACCAGAGCCAATTGCGGCAATTGTCCGACGAATTACGGGCGGAAATGATCGATGCCGTGGGTTCGACCGGCGGGCATTTGGGGTCGGGTCTGGGCGTGGTCGAGCTGACTGCAGCCATCCATTACGTGTTCAACACACCGGATGATAAGCTGATCTTCGATGTCGGACATCAGGCCTATCCGCACAAAATCCTGACCGGACGGCGGGATCGCATCCGCACACTGCGCCAGGGCGGCGGCCTGTCCGGCTTTACGAAGCGCAGCGAGAGCGAATATGATCCGTTCGGCGCGGCGCACAGCTCAACCTCGATTTCGGCAGGGCTGGGCTTTGCCATCGCAAACAAGCTGAACGACAAGCCTGGCAAAGCCATCGCGGTAATCGGTGACGGCGCGATGAGCGCGGGCATGGCTTACGAAGCGATGAACAATGCGGAACACGCGGGCAATCGCCTGATCGTGATCCTGAACGATAATGATATGTCCATCGCACCGCCGGTGGGCGGCCTCAGCGCGTATCTGGCGCGAATGGTATCCTCCAGCGAGTATATGGGCCTTCGCAGCCTCGCCTCACGGTTCGCCAAAAAACTGTCGCGCAAAGTGCATAGTGCGGTTGGCAAGGCCGAGGAATTCACGCGCGGCATGGTAACCGGCGGCACCTTGTTCGAAGAATTGGGCTTTTACTATGTCGGCCCGATCGACGGGCATAACCTCGATCACTTGATCCCGGTGCTGGAAAATGTCCGCGATGCTGAAGAAGGTCCGGTCCTGATCCATGTCGTGACCAAAAAGGGCAAGGGCTACGGTCCAGCCGAAGAATCTGCCGACAAATATCACGGCGTGCCGAAATTCGATGTCGTCACTGGCGAGAAAGCCAAAAGCGCCGATGGCCCGCCCGCTTATCAGAACGTCTTTGGTGAAACGCTGGCAAAACTGGCCGAAACCGACACCCGCATCTGCGCGATTACCGCTGCCATGCCGAGCGGTACGGGCGTCGATAAATTTGCCAAGGCGCATCCGACGCGCACCTTTGATGTCGGCATTGCCGAACAACATGGTGTGACCTTCGCCGCCGGTCTGGCCGCGCAGGGAATGCGTCCCTTTGCTGCGATTTACTCCACCTTCCTGCAACGCGCTTACGACCAAGTCGTCCATGATGTCGCGATCCAGAATTTGCCGGTGCGCTTTGCCATCGACCGCGCGGGACTGGTCGGAGCGGATGGCGCGACTCATGCGGGCAGCTTCGATGTGACCTATCTCGCGACTTTGCCCAATTTCGTCGTCATGGCGGCGGCGGACGAGGCGGAGCTGGCGCATATGACATATACGGCGGCGTTGCATGACAGCGGACCGATTGCGTTCCGTTATCCACGCGGCGGGGGCACGGGTGTCGAAATCCCCGAGCAGCTGGAGCAATTGGAAATCGGCAAGGGCCGGATCGTTCGCGCCAAGGAAGGCGCGGGCAGCAAAGTGGCTCTGCTATCGCTGGGCACACGCCTTGCAGAATCGCTGAAAGCCGCCGATCAGCTTGAGGCCAAAGGCCTGTCCACGACCGTTGCCGATATGCGCTTTGCCAAGCCATTGGACACCGAATTGATCGAGCGCCTGATGCGCAGCCACGAAGTCGTGGTGACGATCGAGGAAGCGTCCATCGGCGGGCTGGGCGCGCACGTGCTGACTTATGCGAGCGATAGCGGGCTGCTCGATGAGGCGGGCTTGAAAGTGCGCACGATGCGCCTGCCCGATGCGTTTCAGGACCACGGCGCCCCGGACCAGCAATATGACGAGGCGCGCCTCAACGCGCCGCAGATCGTCGATACGGTGCTGTCCGCGCTGCGACATAACAGCGCCAATGGCAGCGAGCGCGTTGAAGAAGCGCGGGCTTGAGGCTTGGCGCTTCGGCGTCTTTTTACGACCCAATTGCGGACGTGCGCAGAGTTAGGTTCCGGTGCTTAAGCCGCAGCCGATGATCGAAAATGCGACTACTGACTTCGCGGCGTCTGGTGCGCAGCATTTTAAAGGCGCGTTTAAACTGTGCCTCGATAGTTTGGGGGCGGTATTGTCATCGGTCAGGCAGAGCGAGGCAGGACAGCGGCTTCATGGCATCGAAGCGCTCCGCCCGTTGCTCGCGCCCAACGGTTGTATCGGGACCGTTGCCGCGCGATCTCGGATCCGCCAAGCCACGCTAACGTAGAGCGTAGTTCCGGCAGCGGACTCTAAAATAGCTTTGGCTGAACCCTTGCGCTTTGAAGGCCACATGCTCGGCGACGATCCCCTTTGAGGCCAGCCATTCACGTGTCATGTGCACCGCCACCTGTAACACGACTTCATCGGTGCGGAATGACATGCTTTCCAACGCACTCTCCGGTCTCTGCATCGCCCTCGTGCTCAAGAGCCACAGCCAAAAGCAAGGGCGCTTTGTGGGTGACTGGCGTTGCAATGCCAACGCTGAACAACATCACGCTATCTACAGCCATTCCAACAGGCAAATCGGGAGCCTCGGTCTGATCTACACTGAGAGTTACACCCGACGATCCGTGGGCGTGGAGTGACAGCACGCCGAGGGGCGAGGTTGCAGTTGCGGTGACGTCAGGTGTTAGTTTGATCATGCGGCCAATTTAGCAAAAGCCGATACCCGACATCCAATGTTGCTTTTAATGATCAAAGCTGGCGATGACGTCACTATTCTCGCGCTCAACCGCCCCGATTGCAAAGGCGTGATGCTGCGGCATAGCAGCGCCATTGGCAGCGAGCGCGTTGAAGAGGCGCGAGCTTAACTTTTAGCCGCTCGGCTGGCCGGTCGGGATGATCGTGGCGAGCGCCGTTGCGACCAGCTTGTCGCCGTGCTCCCCGCCTTCGCTCCAGACATCGGCGCGCACCACCACCTGACGCTTGCCCGCTTTGATAACTGTGCCTTTCGCGCGCAGCGTCGTTCCGGTTGCAGGGGCCAGAAAATTCAGCGAGTAAGAGCCGGTCACGACATCGCCGACCACGCTGGCCGCCGCCCACGCACAGGCATTATCCGCCATCAACCCGACAATCGCGCCGTGCGCAAAGCCGTGATGCTGCGTCATTTCATCGCGTACGCGCAATAACAGTTCGGATTCCCCGTTCCAGACTTTGAGCGGCTCGACCGCCAACCAGTTGGAAAAGCCGGATTGCGCCACAGCAATCCGCTTCATGTAGGCAAGAGAGTCTTCAGGAGATTGGAAACGATCATGCATGGGCATTGCCTTATAGTCTGTAAAGCAGACGTAATGGCACTTGTGTGATCGCGCTGCAAGTCTGATAAGCAGATCATGCGCCGCTACGAACCTTCCCGCTCTCCGTGCCCGATCGGTCGCGCCTCGCGCGTGCTGGGCGACCGGTGGATTATTCTGATCCTGCGCGAGATGTTTATGGGCTGCGAGACATTCGAAGATTTTATGGAGCGCCTGCCGATCAGCCGCGCTGCACTGTCATCGCGCCTTGCCATGCTGCTGGATGCGGGTCTGGCCAGACGCGACCCGCCTGATGCCAAGCGTGCACGGTATGTTTTGACGCCTGCGGGCATCGCGCTGGAGCCGGTCTATAAGGCGATGGGCGCATGGTCCACGCAGCATCTGTTTGACGAGGGCGACGCGCCGCCGCAATGGGCCGAGGCAACACTGCGGCCAGCGCCGGAACGCAAAGGAACATAAATTGCTACGTATCGATAACGCCGATCATATCACCACGCTGACGCTGGACCGGGCGGAATCGATGAACGCGCTGGGGCTGGCCGGTGACGGTGATACATTTGCGCGCGCCTGCGATGCCATCAATGCCGATATGCAAGTCCGCTGCGTTATTTTAACCGGAGCGGGCAAAGCGTTCTCCGCCGGTGGCGACATCAAAGCGATGCGTGACAAGACCGGCGCATTCGGCGGGACCGGGCCGGAAATTGCGGACGGTTATCGCAACAACATCCACAAAGTTTTGCGCGCTTTGTATGGCCTGCGCGTGCCACTGATCGCAGCGGTCAACGGTCCGGCCATCGGGCTGGGCTGTGATCTGGCGTGCCTTGCCGATATGCGCATCGCGTCCAGCAAGGCGAAGTTCGGCGTGACCTTCCTGAAGCTGGGCCTGATCCCCGGCGATGGCGGAACGTGGATTTTGCCACGCATTATTGGCGAAGCGCGCGCGGCGGAGTTGTTCTATACTGGCGATGTGATCGACGCTGAAACCGCAGTGGAGTGGGGCTTGGTGTCCCGCGCGGTTGCACCAGACGACTTAATGCAAGACGCGCAGGCCTTGGCGGTGAAAGTCGCAGCGATGCCGCCCCACGCCCTGCGCTCTGCCAAGAACTTGATGCGGCAAGGGCGTTCCGTTTCCTATGACACGGCGCTGGAACTGGCGGCCAATGCGCAAGCGCTGATGCATCAGACGGACGACCATGCGGAAGGCGTTGCAGCGCTGATCGAGAAACGCGCACCGGATTTCAACGGGCGTTAGGGCGAAGTTGTCGGCGGGCGCGGAATTGCATCCGCCAAAGCCCGCGCCCCCATGCCGTCGCTTACCAATCGTAAGCCTTGGGCCGCTCGCTTTCATCAAGGTCGCGATAGCGGTCGCGCAGGCGCGTCTGGTGATTGTCCAGCGGTTGCTCCACCCCGTCGATGAACACCCGCACGGGCGCTGAGGACAATTCCAGCGGGTCGCCGTCCCAAATGACGACATCGCCCGCTGCTCCCGGTTTCAAAACGCCATACTGCCCATCCATCCCTGCGACTTTTGCTGGAATCGAAGTGATTGTGGCCAAGGCCTGACCCCAGGAAAGCCCGCTGGCGCCCGGCACTTTCGACAAAGCGACGAGATTGCCCGCATATTGCGTGGCGGTGCGCGGATGCCCGTCGGTTCCGCCCGCCAGATTGCCCATCGCGACGGTTACGCCAGCAGCGACCATGCGCCCGATATTGCTCTGCGTCGCGCCAAGCTGTTCAAAGCTGGCGGGTAAGTCATCCAAGCCATCGGCGATCACCGGAACGCCCGATCGCGCCAGTTCGTCGGCCACGATCCAGCCTTCGCTCACCCCGACCAACACCATGTCCAACCGCGGATATTCGCGTTTCAGATCCAGCACGGCGCTGATATCGGAGGCGCGCTCGACATGGATATACAGCTTTTGCTGGCCGCTGATGACATCGCCCAGCGCTTCGGCATCGGCGCGCGTCAGCAGTGCATCGTCGGCGGCCCGCTTTCCGGCGGCGGCATCGCTGGCTTCTTTCAAGGCGTTGGCGAATTCGACATAGGCAGCAAGGCGGCTGCCCCCGGCGATTTGCGCGCCGGTTTCACCGAGCACGACCATCTGGAATGCTTTGCTTTGCGTCACGGCATCCGGGTCCGCGCCAAGGTCGATCAATGCGCCTTGACCGGCAAAGATCGCGCGTCCGGCGGTTGGTGCGACGGTGGCGCGGGTAACGCCGCCAGCGCGGCTGATGGCAATGTGCTGCGAGGCGTAATTGACTGCCGGTGCGACATCCAGCGCCGCATCGAAGCGGGCATTGCGCGCGCGCAGATCGTTGCTGTCGCCCACCGCTGCCACGTCATAGAGGCCCAGATCGGTCAGCGAGGTGAAGATGCCGGGCGTGACCCAGCTTCCCGTGCCATCCATTGTCGCCATGCCTGCGGGCACGGATACGCCCGTCCCGGCGGCAACCACTTTGCCTGCCCGCACGACAACAGTGGCGCCTTCGATGGGTTCAGAGCCATCACCGATCGCAACGGTGGCGTTGGTGATCGCGACATCCTGCGCCGAGGCGGCGAAGGGAAGAGCGAGCGCGGCGATGGCGGTAAGGCTTGCGGTAAAGCCGGTCATGCGAATGCTCATTTCACGTCTCCTTCACCGGGCTGGCCAAGCTCGAAATCGCTGACCGGACGCAATTTGCGATCCAGCGCATCGAACATCAGCGCGCCATCGATCCAGACCTTTTCCGGCCGCGAATAGACCGAGAGCGGGTCGCCATTCCACAGCACGACATCGGCCATTTTGCCCGCCTCCAGGCTGCCGGTCATATCGTCGATGCCCATCGCTTTGGCCGCGTTCAGCGTAATCCAGCGGATCACTTCGCCATCGGGAATGGTGATGCCCATGCGCCGCCCGTCAGCTTGCGCTTTGGCTGCTTCCTGATTCAGCCGCTGGATCCCGTTGGCATCGTCGGAGTGGATGATGACGCACGCGCCCGCCTGTTGCAGCAAGGCAGCGTTTTCGGGAATACCGTCATAGGATTCCATTTTAAAGCCGTACCAGTCGGCCCAGATCGCGCTGCACACATCGTTTTCACGCAGCAGATCGCCGATCTTGTAGCTTTCGACGGCGTGGTGAAAGGCGCTGACTTTATAGCCCATTTCCTTGGCCATATCCATGACCAGCGCCATTTCGTCGGCGCGATAGCAATGGTTGTGAACGAGGATGTCGCCATCCAGAACGCCGGACAATGTCTCTTTGGCCAGATCGCGCTTCTCGCGGTCGCCATCGGCATATTCGCGCGCATCGAGCCAGGTTTGCCGGTTGACGGCGAAATTGCCCATGCGGGTGGAGGGTTTGCGCCCGCGTCCGCCATAAACGCGCTTGGGGTTTTCGCCGCACGCCATCTTCATGCCGTAAGGCGCATCAGGGAACTTCATGCCCTGTACCGTGCGTGCCGGCACGTTCTTTAGTGTGACGGAGCGACCTCCGACCAGATTGGCCGAACCGGGCAGGATTTGCAGCGCGGTAATCCCGCCATTGGCCATTGCGCGGCTGAAACCGGGGTCTTGCGGCCAGACGGAATGTTCGGCCCAGACATCGGGGGTGGAGGGGTCGGTTGCCTCGTTGCCATCGGAATGCGCATCGACCGAGGGGGTGGGGTAATTGCCCAGATGCGAGTGGATGTCGATGATACCGGGCGTGACGAATTTGCCCGTGCCGTCGAACACTGCAATGTCTGCCGGGATTGGCGTGTCAGCGCCACCGACCGATTGGATTTTGCCGCCTGAAAAGAATACCACTCCATTTTCTATGACGCCGCCTGTGCCGTCATAGATGGTCGCTCCGACCAATGCGGTCGGCGTGCCGGGATAAGCGCGATAGGTCGAGGCGTATGGCACCCCGTCGGACGCTTCGATGGCGTTGGCCGAACGCGGCGTTTTGGCTGCATCATCGCCGGTGGTGGCGCAGGCGGAAAGCGCCATCGCGCCTCCCAGTAAGGTTAAGGCACGATAGCGCATTGTCCGAATTCCCCTATTGATTACGTGCGTGTCGCAGGGTGGATGCCACCCTCTTGCGCTTCGATACCAGCTTGCGACAAGCCTTCCAGATCGTCGCCCACGGTGTCATCGACCAGCGTATCGAGATGCATCAGCTTCTTGATCAGCGGGCTGATGACCATGACGCCGACGCCGACCCCGACTGCGGTCCAGCCGACGGTGGAATAGACTTCCAGCACAGTCGCTTTGCCCGCCGTTTCGCCAACGCCTTCCGCGCCGGTTGCCGAGGCAATCAAGCCCGCAGCAAAATTACCGGTTGCCGAAGCAAAGAACCACGTACCCATGATCAGCGACGCCATATGCGCCGGAGCCAGACGATTCATCGCGCTCAGGCCGACAGGCGACAGGCAGAGTTCGCCGGTCGTATGCAGCAGATAGATCAGGAAGATGAAGATCACCGGCGTCGGCACGTTCAGTCCGACACTTTGCGAACCCCATACCAGCACCAGAAAGCCGAGGCCCACCTGGATAATGGCCAAGCCGAATTTCAGCGGCGTACTCGGCTCCAGTCCCTTCCGACCCAGCCCCTGCCACAACATCGCGAAGAGCGGCGCGAGCAGGATGATGTAAATCGCGTTGATCGACTGGAACATCGAAGCCTCGACGCCCTGACGGTCAACGTGACGGTCGGTGAACAGATTGAGCGAGGAACCGGCTTGCTCGAACAAGGCCCAGAAAATAATCGACGTCAGGATCAGGAACATCGCTGCGAAAATCCGGTCGCGCTCCTCGGATGGCAGTTTCGCAACGGCGATATACAAAACGTACAGAACCAGAGCGCCGCCAAATCCGCCAAGGACATAGCCGACCAGCTCCTGAAACTGGACCGCAGCCCAGCACAACAGCACCATCAGCAAGCCAAGGCCGTAAATCGACCACTCGCGCGGCAGGCCCATAACCGACTCTTTAAGTGCCGCTGGATTTTTGGCCTCGCCTTTGCCCTTCAGCAACGGCTTGCCCAACACGAAGAAGATGAGGCCGATCAGCATTCCGAAACCGGCCAGGCCGAAACCATATTGCCAGCCATATGTCTGGCCCAGATAACCGCAGATAATGGACGCGGTCGCGGCGCCAACGTTGATGCCCATATAGAAGATCGTGTAACCGGCATCGCGGCGCACATCGGTCCGCGGGTAAAGCTGTCCGACGATCACGGAAATATTGGCTTTCAGGAAACCTGAGCCAACGATAATCAGCGCCAGTGCCAGCCAGAATACGTTGATGATCGGATCGTCTTGTCCGCCCGATCCCTCAAAGGCCATGAAGAAGTGGCCGAATGTCAGCAAAACCGCGCCGAACAGAACTGCCTTGCGCTGGCCCAGATAACGGTCGGCCAGGTAACCGCCGACCACGGGCGTAATGTAAACGAGCGCGGTATACGCGCCATAAACGACCGAGGCTTCACTGTCTGAAAACATCCAGTGCTGCACGAGGTAGAAAATCAGAAGCGCGCGCATCCCGTAATAGGAAAACCGCTCCCACATTTCCGCGAGGAACAAGACGAACAAACCCTTGGGGTGACCGAACGCCTCGTCGCCGTCGGACATGGTGATACCCACCCCGCCCAACAGGAAAGCGCCAAGGACGATTACCGCGCCCCAAAATAGAATAAGTTCGAATGTCATGGGCCTCGACCCTCCCTCAAAAATCGTCCCTGCCGTGTCCCGGCTATTGGCGCGTCACACTAGCGCCTGTTTTGCGCTTGTGAAGCGATAGTTTCCTGTAAAACGGGCAAAACTTGCGCCGATCTTCACAAGTGCTGCTTGTGCCAGAAGGAAGCGGCGTGGAACTTGACGCGCTACGGTGTGTTATGGCACTGATGCACTTTACATTTTCGCGCGCAGGCGAGCCTCCCTGCGCTGCAATCACCCGTTCGCTGTAATTCCCGTTTGTTGCTGCACCAAGGACATCTGATGACCCAGTCGAGCCGCCCCGTCTATCTCAAGCTCCGCGATCTGATCGCTGCTGCGATTATCGATGGCGACTATAAGGAAGGCGAGATGCTGCCATCCGTGCGCGCGCTGGCGGCGGAACAGGGGGCCAATCCGCTGACCGTGGCCAAGGCTTACCAGCAATTTCAGACCGATGGACTGGTCGCGGTGCAGCGCGGCGTGGGAATGTATGTGGTCAAGGGTGCGGCGCAAAAGCTGTATGCGGTCGAACGCCAGGAGTTTCTCGCCAGCGAGTGGCCCGCCATAAAGGCGCGGATCGAACGGCTTGGCCTGTCGCCCGCCGAATTGCTGGAACTTGCGTGAAGCGCTGAGCGTTCATCTGACAACAATCACATACCAAAATCCGCAAATTCGGAACCGCAGGCTGCTTGCGGTATATTTATATAGTATGTTAAGTGATCGCAGAATAAGCGCGCAAGGCCGCATAAGGTCTGCGCCACGCGGTCGCCGGAGCAGTTCACGTCACGGGCAAAACTGCATCTGACAGGCCCATTTACAAACGCTGCGGTGTGTCGCGCAGTGCTGGAGAAACCGATGATACGATCCGAATTGTTACAAGCGTTGTCCAAGGGTAATCCCGAATTGCGCAGTGATGAGATCGAGCAGGTGGTGGACCTTTTCTTCGATGAAATTACCCGGCAACTGGCCGAAGGGGGCCGCGTGGAATTGCGCGGCTTTGGAGCATTTTCCACCCGCGATCGCGATGCGCGGCAAGGGCGCAACCCGCGCACTGGCGAAGCGGTCGATGTGGCGGCGAAACGCGTGCCGTTCTTCAAGCCCGGCAAGGAAGTGCGCCGCCTGCTGAACGACTGACGTTTTAAGTTTTCCGCGCTTCGACTGAGTGAGGAAACCCGTGCGTCCGCCTTCGCCGTCATCTGCGATAAAGTGATTTGCCGAACTGGCGGCTTGCTCCGCCTGATGTGGTTGGCTATCGCTCTGCGCCGCATAGAGACCCTTATGCGGGTGTGGCGGAATGGTAGACGCCGGGGACTTAAAATCCCCTGATCATTGATCGTGCTGGTTCGAGTCCAGTCACCCGCACCACAGCCGCTTCTCATGCGCGAAATACAGCAGCGATGAGCCATAAACTACCCATCGCATTAATCCTTTAGCTAATAAGTTTGCGCGATTTCGCTCATAGTGTCGTGACGTGCTGAAATCCCAACCTCGCGAAAATAATTCTCATTCATTCGAAAATCTGTTTTTTAGCCGATATCACCGGCCGGGAAGAATTTCAGAAAGAAAAAATGAGAGATTCCGATGACTACTCCTCGCAATAAGCGATTTTCTTCTTTTTAAACGCATAGTTTGTGGCTTTGGAGTGCAAGTTCGACCTAGCAGCAATATTTCCGGTCCGCAAAGCTCAGGCGTTGAGACAGGCAGCTACTAGGTTTTGATTGGCAAGACGTATATTTTTGAAGCCTTCTTGGTCGATTGCAGGCGCTCCGTTTGCTAGGAAGGTCGCCATCGCGAGCTTAGCAAAGGCTGACATTGAGTCTGGCCAATGCTTTAAGCCGATATGTGAAGCGCCAGAAACGGCGCCACTTGCATTCAGACGGGATCGGCTGAACTGCAAATGTGCATATCCCGCTCTGCGTGCTTCAAAAATGGAAACGCCAGTCAAATTGGTCGGACACGAGAGAGATAAGGTAAAACACGGGAGAGCGCCTGACTTTGCTTGTCGTTATAAGCCAACAACCGCGTAATCTCTGTCTGCGCAGGATTTTATAAGCTCGCGTAGTTTTCCCGCAAAAACGATAAGCAAACGAAAAGTCTGTCAGCACTCTACATAACCAACAGCCATTCAGAGGGTGCGTATGACAAGATCGATTGGCGGTTTGCCCGCCCAATCAGATATCCATTTGGTCATGCCGGCCCTTTTGCGGATCGCACTGTCGCTTTTGGGAGCGACTTTCCCGTAGATCGGTATTTCGCGATAACCGGGCCGCGCTTCCCCAAAGGCCCAGCGCATCGAGACATATGTTGCCGGATCGCGACCATCCAGACTGAGGCGGTCATTCATGGCGCAAGCAAGGTACCAAGCCCGCTCCGGCGAGACCGTCCAACGCAGCAATTGTTTGGACCAGTACATTCGCAAATTGTTGTGCATCCAGCCGGTGAGCAACCACTGCTTTTGCGCCGCATTCCACGTCTCGTCCGGACTTTCCCCGCGCCAGAGCTTGCCCTCGTCCACCAGTTCGCGCGGATCGTCGCGGTGCGCGTCCAGCGTCGCCCGCGCTGCATTTGGCAAGCTATCGTAATCGGTGAATTCGGGCCGTATCTGCATCCGCCAGTGTGACCATTCGCGCCATGTCAAAAGTTCGTCGTTGAATTTCCATCGTGTCGATGGCGCGATTTCCGCCGCCTCTCCTGCGCGCATCACTTCCCACGGCGAGGTCATGCCGAAGTGGAGATATGGCGACAGCTGCGACGATCCATTTTCCAGCGCAGGATTGTTCCGGTCACGGCGATAGTTCGGTGCAACGTGGAGCGTCAGATTTTCCAGTCGCCGCGTCACTTCTTGCAGATCGGCGGGATGCTCGGCAGACGAGGGCAGACTGTGATCGATGGAACATTCGGAAACAAGTTGATCAAGATCGCGGTCACTCATCGAAGCGATCGGCAATGATGCAAATGGCAATTCCCCTTTATAAGCAGAATGCGCCGGTTCGACCTCTGCTCTTGCCTCCAGCCACTCTTGCCGCAAAGGCGTGTGCGCCGCGCGGAACGCTTTGGTAGCGTGCAGGCCTTTGGATGGCAGCGCCTTAAACGGGATCAGCCGCGTGGCATCCGTCGCGATGACGGCAGAGATCAGCCTTAGCAGCAAAGCTCTTGGCCTGAATCTGCCCGACGAATGTTACGTGCTGATCGGCCACGACTACGGCAGCATTCTCCGCCAGCCGGTACACCAGACCCTTTTCCTTATGGCCGGGGCGCTCCACATAATGCGCGCTGGCAATGCCTCGTTTAGCAAGGGTTTGCGCCATTGCGCGGCTAGCCCCGAAGAGAAACCGATGCAGCCGATCCGAGGCGTGTGGATAATCTGCGCGAATGCCATGATAAACGAGAACCGGCAGGCCAAGCTGGTTAGCCAACGTTACTCCTGCATCGATCGTAGGGTGATCGTGGCCGCGGAGTGTTTGTTGCAGCCAGACCAGAACGTAACGCGCATTCGGGCGGATAGGTTTGTCATTCAGCGCAAGACTGCGCTGTTCAAGTTCCGTGCCCAACCGGGACAGATCGAGAGATACCATGTCTGATCGCCCTATGTTTGCTGAAGCTCGCTTTCCCCGGCTCCGTTAGCACAAGCTGGCGTCTTAAAATCAATACTTGCCGATAAGATTGATGAAAAATCCGCGGTGGTCGTAATCCAGATCGGTCAGATCATCCGAGAAATCAGTGAAATTGTAGCCGACTCCGACTTTCGCATGATTGCCAAGGTGACGATAGACCGCCGCCAATACACCGGCTTTAAAACAAGAGGAACAATTCCACCATCAGCACCGCGTTGATGATGAAGAACATAAAGGTCACACCTGCAAACAT